>JAUICG010000002.1 GCA_030427485.1 Gammaproteobacteria bacterium | reverse complement strand
TCCCGCGCACGTCGACGCCATCCTTGCAGCGGCGGGAGACCGGATACGCTGGATCGTCTGCACCCATACTCACCCGGACCATTCACCCGCATGGCAGGCGGTGGCTGAAGCCACCGGCGCCGAGGTGATCGGCGCGCCACCGGCCGATGATATGTTCCAGGACGATACCTTCAAGCCGACGCGTGAAGTCAGCCACGACCAGGAACTGCAGACCGGGGAGTTCACCTTGCGCGCGGTTCACACGCCCGGTCATGTGGGCAATCATTACTGCTACTTCCTCGAGGAAGAGGGTATGCTGTTTGCCGGCGATCACATCATGAACGGTTCCACGGTGGTGATCATCCCACCCAGCGGTGATATGAAGGCCTATATCGAGTCGCTGCAGTTGCTGCTGGACTACCCGCTCAGGTGCATTGCGCCCGGTCATGGCGACTTGATGGCGGAGCCGATAGCCGCCGTAAACTGGCTGGTGAACCACCGTTTAGAGCGCGAGCGGAAGGTACTCGATGGGTTGTACAGCACAGGTCGAGCATCGTTGGATGAGTTGGTGAAAGTCGTGTACGACGACGTGAGTACCAGTTTGCACAAAATGGCGAAGTTGTCGCTGTCCGCGCACCTGATAAAATTGCGGCACGAAGCGCGCGCACAATTGCATGAGGCTGACAATACCTGGGAGCTGTCGTAAGTCGCAAATCGCTGCGCCACACAGCTCGCCTCCGTACAGGCCCACTTTGGGTAACCGCTACTAACAATAAAGCAGGAGAGCACTATCCATGAACGGTTTGATGATGACCCAGCAACTGACGATTCCGTCAATTGTGGAACACGCGGAGCGCGTCAACGGTGGCGCTGAAATCGTGTCGATAACGGCAGACAATCCCCGCCATCGGTATACCTATCGCGAGGCGTTCGCGCGCGCGCGACAACTCGCTGACGCGATATCGCATTGGGGCCTGGCGCAAAGTGACCGTGTCGCCACACTGGCGTGGAATGACTACCGGCATTTTGAAACGTACTATGCATCAGCCTGCAGCGGCTTCGTCTGCCACACGATAAACCCGCGGCTTTTTCCCGAGCAACTGGTGTTTATTATCAACCATGCCGAGGATCGCTACGTGTTCCTGGACCCGGACTTCCTGCCGCTGGTAGAAGGGCTGGCGGAGCAATGCCCTATGGTGCAGGGTTGGGTGATACTGACAAGTGAAGATCGCATGCCGACGACGAACCTGGCCAATGCGATTTGCTACGAGTCGCTGGTCGCGTCGGGAAGCAGTGCGTTCCAGTGGCCGCAACTGGACGAGAATTCCGCCTGTGCGCTGTGCTATACCTCGGGCACGACAGGCAATCCCAAGGGCGTGTTGTACTCTCACCGCTCGACCATGCTGCATGCCTACGCCACCATGATGCCCGACGCGCTGGCTATTTCACGCAGCGATGTGGTGATGCCGATTGTGCCGATGTTTCACGTCAACGCCTGGGGCAACCCCTACTCCTGTCCCATGGCGGGGGCCAAACTGGTATTTCCTGGCAGTAAGATGGGTGATGGCAAGACGCTTTGCGATCTTATCAATGAAGAGAAGGTGACGCTGTCAGCGGGCGTACCGACTGTCTGGCTGGGCGTGCTGGCGCATCTCAAGTCCTCGGGCGAGCGGGTTGATTCACTGCGGCAGATCGTGGTTGGAGGCGCAGCCTGTCCGCTGTCCATTATGGAAGATTTCGATGGTTATGGCGTGGAGACGCGAGTCGGGTGGGGGATGACGGAGATGAGCCCACTGGGTACCGCCAATGCCAGCGGCGCCGAACGGGAGAAGTACAGCGAACAGGAGTTTGCGAAAGTGCGCCTGAAAGGCGGTCGGCCCATTTTCGGCGTGGAGATGAAAATTGTCGACGACGACGGTGCGGAGTTGCCGTGGGATGGGGTTGCATTCGGCTCGCTGATGGTGCGTGGCCCATGGGTATGCTCCAGCTATTTCAAACTGGAGGGCTCCGACGCCCATTCGCGGGAAGAAGGCTGGTTTGAAACCGGCGATGTTGCCACCATTAATGCGGACGGCTATATGGCAATTACCGATCGCACCAAGGATGTGATCAAGTCAGGTGGTGAATGGATTTCCTCCATTGAAGTGGAGAACGCCGCCACCGATCATCCCAAAGTCGCAGAGGCAGCGGTGATCGGGCACTTTCATCCCAAGTGGAGTGAGCGGCCATTGCTGATCGTGGTTCGCGGCCCGCAGGGCGAGGATCTCACCGCCGAGGAAATGCTGGCCTGGTTTGAGGGCAGGATCGCCAGGTGGTGGACGCCTGAAGCGGTGGAGTTTGTCGATGAGTTACCGCATACTGCAACGGGCAAGATACAGAAAGTCCAGTTGCGTGAGATGTTCAAGGATTATTCCTTCCCCGAGTAATACGGTGGCGAGTCGCTTGATTCCAAGTTAGTTCCGGGTGGCAGGGCTGGATGCGCACAGGGAGCGGCAGCACGCATCCCCGCCCAGAGGTCTGGAGTGATTGTTACCCTTATTTGTCTGCTACCGAAGTTCAAGGAAAGAATTGGGCGACAAACGCATGAAAGCATGGAAGGCTGTAGTCTGTATGGTGGTAGTGGCCGCGATGTTCGTCGCTGTTAGGGAGTTTCTTGTCCGCAGCGAGCCTGCTGATGCCGGGACAGGTACAGCGGTCGCCCGAAACATCGTGATTGTTCCGCTGACAGGTCTTCCGACCGAGTATGTCGGTATGCTGGCAGCTAAACTAAAGGAGCAGCATAGCGCCGGGATTGTCGTTTCGGGCGCTGTGGCAAAGGACGGGAGAATGCTGATGTCCGACAGTGACCAGTACGATGCCTCCTTTCTGGCGTGCGTGGGTCTGGAAGTCGCCCAACAACTGCAGGGCAACAATGCGTTCGTACTCGTGCTGACAAATGAAGACCTGAACTATCACCGCTCCGATCTGGCGTATGTGTATTCAGTGCACTATGGGGATGTCGCCGTTGTTTCATTGTCGCGGGTCAATGACATGGAACCAACTCTGGTATCGAGGCTTATCGCCGATCGCACCGCATCTGACGACATGCAGGAGAGGGTGCTGAAGCACCTCAACCGGGGTATTGCGTATGGCGTTTACGGCGATGAACCCTCGCTGGAAATCTTCAGTGCCCGGCATAGCCCGGTCCTGGGTCCCGAGGATGTGTACCGTGTGAGCACCTGCTACCCCTGAGAACGAACATGCCCGGTGCAGCTTTTAGGAAACTTTTTCTGGTGTTGTGTGTTATCGCGGCGCTTGCTGCAGTCGCCTGGCTGTCGTTACGCGAGAGCGGCGTTGTTGACCCGTTCGTCAGCACCTACGATAGGCACTGCAGTCGCTGCCATGGTGCAAACCTTGAGGGCGTGCCCGCGCTCGGGACTGCGCTGGTCAACACCGAACTGTCCCACGGCGATTCAGTGGCCGCACTTGGCAAGAGTATTGCCCACGGCTTTCCTCAAAGTGGTATGCAGCCCTGGTCGGCGCAACTCTCCGCAGAGGAAATCCGTGGCCTGGCCATTTATATCGCCGAACGACGCGTTGATCGCCTGTTCACCGACTTCAAGGTAGATGCGCCGATTGCCATCCCTGGCGGCATCGTCGAGACCGAGGCACAGGCCTTTCGCGTCGAAATCGTTACGGACCGTATAGATCCGCTGCCGTTTTCCATTGCGCCCTTACCCGACGGTCGCATACTGGTATCGGAGAAAATGAAGGGCTTGCGTATCGTCGAGACTGACGGCAGTGTTTCGGAATTGATCAGCGGTACGCCTGCGGTATTCGATGACAGTATCGAACTGGTGCTGGTCTGGGGACACGGTTGGCTGCTGGATGTCGCACTCCACCCCGAGTACGCCAGTAACGGCTGGATTTACCTGCATCATACCGAGCGCTGCGCCGATTGCACCCTGATCGCCAGAAGCGTCAATCGCGTGGTGCGCGGGCGCATTCGTGACGGCAGATGGGTGGATGAGGAAGTCATCTGGAATCCCGGCGCGGAGTACTACTCATTCGTCCCCGATATCGGGGCTGGCGGCCGCCTGGCCTTTGACGATGCCGGGTATCTGTACATCAGCGTGGGTATCAAGGGCAGCAGTAACTTCGACGGTGTACAGGACCTCGCCAAACCCTGGGGTAAAATCCACCGGGTACATGACGACGGCCGAGTGCCAGCGGACAACCCGTTTGCAAGAACTGCGGGTGCATATCCCACCATCTGGACCTACGGCCATCGCAGCCCGCAGGGACTGGAGTTTAGTAATCGGAGGCAACAGCTGTGGTCTACCGAAATGGGCCCGCGCGGTGGCGATGAGCTGAACCTGCTGCGTCCCGGTCGCAATTATGGCTGGCCCTTGACTTCGCTGGGATTGAACTACGATGGGTCGGCCATCGCTTACGGAGAGTGGCTCGATCTCGCGTTTGACCTTAACGATATCGAACAACCCGTCGTGGACTTCACGCCGGCGCCGGCGGTATCCAGTTTCATCTTCTACGAAGGCGGGCAGTTTCCGCGCTGGCAGGGCAACGCGTTGGTGGGTTCTTTGAAAGCCTCAGAACTGTACCGCATCGTGCTGGACGAGAACGACCGCCTGGTCCGCTCCGAAGTATTGCTGAAACGCCTGGCCCGCATCCGGGATGTCGAGACGGGTCCTGACGGAAACGTTTACCTGTTGCTGGAACACGCGGGCGGCGGTCAGATCGTACGGCTGGTACCTGCCGACGCCTAGCCAGTGACTCAGGCGCCGTTCACCCGGTATTACGCATACCCGCGGCAATGCCGGCGATGGTCACCATAATAGCCTGGTCAATGTCATCATCCTGCTGCCGGCGATTTCGTTCCAGTAGCTCCGCCTGTAGAAAGTTCAGCGGATCGGTGTAGATATTTCTCAACTGGATAGACTCGCGAGGCCAGGACTGGTGCTGCAGTAACTCGCTTTCACCCAGCAGTTCGAGGATCACGTCGATATCGGAGGCCAGCTGCGCACGCAGCCGTTCACCGATTTCCCGGTATTGTGGCGAAACCAGTTTCTCATCGTAGTAAGCGGATAGGCCACTGTCGGCTTTGGCGAACACCATTTCCAGCATCGACAGGCGGGTGGCGAAAAATGGCCAGTCGTTACTCATCTCTTGCAGGGTCGCGGTTTTTCCAGCCGTCATTGAATCCCTGAATGCCTGGCCCGCCCCCAGCCAGGCAGGCAGCATCAGGCGGTTCTGGGTCCAGGCGAAAATCCAGGGAATGGCGCGCAGGGACGCGATACCGCCGCCGCCTTTTCGCCTGGCGGGCCGGGAGCCAAGGGGCAGTTTGGCGAGTTCCTGCTCGGGCGTCGCTTCGCGGAAATAGCTGACGAAATCTGCGTTGTCGCGAACATAGGCCCGGTAGTAGTTGCAGGAGTTCGCGGCAAGGCTACCCATCACGTCTCGCCACTCCTGTTTCGGTACCGGCGGTTCTTTCAAGTTGGCCTGCAGTATCGCGCTGGTGTAGAGGGCCAGTGTCTTGATAGCCATGCCCTTGAGTCCCAGTTTGGTGCGGATCATTTCCCCCTGTTCGGTAACGCGCAGGCCGTTCTCCAGTGAGCCCGGTGGCTGGGACAGCAACGCGGCATGAGCCGGGGCTCCGCCACGGCCAATAGTGCCTCCCCGGCCGTGGAATAAAGTGAGCTTGATACCGGATTGCCTGCACCGTTTTACCAGTGCTTCCTGCGCGGTGTACTGGGCCCAGGAGGCGGCCAGCATTCCCGCATCCTTGGAGGAGTCGGAATAACCGATCATCACCATCAGCCTTCCCTGCAGATGATCGAGGTACTGTGGAATACACAACAGTTGATCGATGACCAGTGCGGAGCGATTGAGATCGTCGAGGGTTTCAAACAGGGGCACAACCGGGAGCGCAGAGCGGAGTCCGGACGCTTTCAGCAACAATTCCACGGCCAGCACATCTGACGCTTGCCGCGCCATCGAAATGATATAGCAGCCCAGCGCCCCGGGTGGTTGCCTCGCCACCACGGCGCAGGTGTCGAGTACCTCCCTGACCTGCTCACCCGGTTGCCAGTCTGTGGGAATCAGCGGCCGTTTGCTGGCGAGTTCCTCAAGTAAAAACGTCTGCTTCTGGCGTTCATCCCACTGCTGGTAATCACCCAGCCCCAGAAACCGCGTCAATTCGCTGAGGGCCTCGATATGGCGATCAGAGTCCTGGCGAATATCCAGTCGCACCAGGTTCACGCCAAAGCATTTGATTCGCCTCAGCAGATCCAGCAACTTGCCGCTGGCGATATTGACCATGCCACAATCCAATAACGACTGGTAGCAGGCATAGGCCGGTTGCCACAGTTCCGCTTCGCGCAGGATAATATCGTCGGGCGGCGCCCTGTGTTCATTGATTTGTCCGGTTAACGCGTGCAGCGTATACCGGAGCCTGTCACGCAATACCCTGAGTACACCGCGATAAGGTTCGCGTTTGTTCTCGCTCATGGCCCTCAGGGTGTCATTGGAGGCTGTCATGGATAATTCTTCTACCAGCGTCTCTACATCCCGCAGGTAGAGTGCGGTTGCCTGCCACCGGCCCAGTAAAAGCACCTCTTCCGTTACCGCTGCCGTCACATTCGGATTGCCGTCGCGGTCACCACCCAACCAGGAAGCGAAGGTCACAGGCATGGCCTCTTCCGGTAGCGGCCGGCCGGTGACGTCATGCAGGGTATTGTTCAATCTGCGAAGAAACTCCGGGATTGCGTCCCACAGTGAGTTCTCCACTACCGCGAACCCCCATTTTGCCTCGTCAATGGGCGTGGGCCGCTTGTCGCGGAAGTCATGGGTGTGCCAGATCTGGGCAATCAGTTCGCGCAGACGTTGGTGAATGACGTACTCCTCCCGCTGGCTAAGTCCGGCCAGTTCCATCTGGCCCAGGCAGGAATCAATTTCGCCGTGTTTGTGAATCAGGGTGCGACGGGTAATTTCGGTGGGGTGAGCGGTCAGCACAAGCTCTATCCTGAGATGGTTGATCGCTGCACCAATCTCCTCGGCGCTGCGGCCATCGCTTTGCAACAGTTCGAAGACGCTCGAGAGCGTCTCGGTCGCGGAATACTCCCTGTCCATCTCGCGGGAAATATTGTGGTGTTGGTCGGCAATGTTGGCGAGATTGAGAAACTGGCTGAAAGCCCTGGCAACGGGGAGCAGCTCATCCGTCCCGAGGCCAAGCAGAAGGGATTTCAGACGTGCTTCAGCGTCACGGTCGCCTGCCCGCGCGGCCTTGGACAGAGTGCGAATCTGTTCGATTTTGTCGAGGAATTCGGGGCCTGCAGCGTTACTCATGGTTTCACCCAGGATGCGGCCTAGCATGCTGACATTCTGTCGCAGTGAGGAATATTGCTGGTTGCTCATGGCGTCACCTATGGTCCATTGGGTACGTCGCGTTAGTCGTAGACATCAATCATCTTGGCATCGCAGAAAAAGGGCAGTCGGGCGCAGAGCGCTTCATCGACCGGCAGCCGCGGGTGGCGCCAGAGTGGCCCCCAGCAATTGTGTTGCTGCAATAGGGCGCGCGCCTCTTCCCGTGCCGGTTCAGGCAAGCCCGAATACTCTTCGCGCAACCGCTGGAGACACCAGACGCGGTACTTTGACCACCGCGCGCCGCGATAGTGCACGCCGCCAATTTCAGCGTTGAAACGCTTTTCGCCTTTCACTACTGCGTCGACATTCGCGCACAGGTAGGGCAGGTAGTCACCACCAATCTCGTCGAGTAGAGGCCCCCAGTCTGCGGGAATGCCCTGCATTATGGCGCCCGCCCTCTCCCGGTGCCCGTGGTTCGCAAGACGAGCGGCCCACTCCCACACCGCGGGCGCCTGTTGCCGCATGATCTGCGCCGGTACCGGATCCAGCGCGAAATGGCGGTAAAACGGGCCGGAGAATGCGATGTCGGCGATCCCTGGCCTGTCGCCCAACAAGAACGGGCGCTGCCGGAATATCGCCTCCAGTTGCTCCAGCGTGCGGTGGAAGATGGCTTCGACGCCTGGCACCTGGTCCCGCCGGATGCCATCACCAGCCGTGTAGCCGTTGCGCTGCCTGCGGGTGATAGACCAGCGCTTCAAAAAAAAGGGCGCAGGAATATCCGCTGCCAGTTCCCTGGCCAGGTGGCTGCTGGCGTAACGCGCGCCTTCCGGATAGTACCAGCGGTAGTGCATCGCCGGGCGCCACAACCATTCGTCGGCGTAGTCTTCCAGTAACAGGCTGAAAAAACGCTGCAACGGATCGGTCGGGATTATTTCCGGCTCCGGGAACTCGGCTTCGAACCACTGGATAATGGCGGTGCTGTCGGTCATCCAGCGTCCGTCGCCTAACAGCAGTGCCGGCATTTGTGTCGAACCGGTGTTCTGCCGCACCAGGTTCATGCAATGTGGTGCGCTCAGGCTGCGCAACTCGTAGGGAATCCCCTTGATGCGAAAGTAGTTCTCCAGCTTTCCGGTAAAGTAAGAGATGCTGGAACCATAGACCGCAACGGGTAGCAGTGAATCCATGGACATCTTTAAGGGTGCCTCCATGTGATACTCTGTCGCTTCAGGCGAACACCCGCTAGCGGGCTCCGGCGGGATTGGTGGTGTCTTCCCGCGTCACTGTTGGCGGGCATACCACGCCACTGCGTCCCTGACGGTCTCTTCTACCGGCCTGGGGTCCCAGTGCAATTCCCGGCGCGCCTTGCTGTTGTCCATCGCCTGGAACACTCTTGAAAGATAGACCGCGTCTGTGCTCAGCAAATAGTCGCGTTTGCCCAGCAGTTTGAACACGCGCTCGGCAATCCACGCCACGGAGTAGGCAATCCAGTATGGGATGACCCGCGGTGGTTTGTGACCGCGTTCGGCGGCCGCCATCGCGTAAAAATCGCGATTGCGGATGAATTCATTGGCGATAATGTAACGCTCGCCCGGGCGGCCGTGTGTCTCTGCAAGCAGTGCCGCCTGTGCGACATCGCGAATATCAACGGTCGGGGCGCCGGTATCTACCGTGGAACTTGCCTCGCCATTTGCCACCTTCCACAACATACCACCGTGGGGGGTCGGTTGGTAATCCTGGGGGCCGTATGTATTGGCGACACACAAGGCGACGCCGGGCAGGCCTTTCTCGCGGCAGTAGGACAGGAATGTGTTCTCGGCTTCCAGGCGGGCGAGGATATAGGGAGGGGCACGGTCCAGCCAGTTGAAAGGAATATCCTCGGTGACCAGCCCCCCGGGGTTGATACCGAGGGTGCCCATGGTGCTGGTAAAAATGAAATGTTCGATACCGCACTCCAGTGCGACATCCATTGCGTTGCGCAGTCCCTCCACGTTATTGCGGTACAGCGGAGTGGTATCAGTCAACCAGAAGCGCGCATCGACAACGCTGTAAAAAACGCTGCCACAGCCCTCCATGGCCCTGCGCAGTGAGTCCACATCGAGTACGTCACCATAGTAAATCTCTACTGGCAGCTCTTGCATCGCACTCGAGTCGCTGGTTCTGCGCAGCAGGGCGCGCACCTTGCGACCCTCGTCGGCCAGTAAGCGAGCGGTATGGCTGCCCACGAAACCGCTCGCGCCCGCTACCAGGGCGGGTTTCTCAGTAGGGTTTTCCGGCATAATCTGGTTTTCCACGGAACAACGTAAACTCGCCCATCAAGTTAGCATGAAACCGGCAGCCAGTTCACTCACCAATTCGCAGGTGAACGCTGCCGTGCCATGGCATATAATCCCGGCCGCGGCAAAATAAAGCGGTTCACCGCCGCAAACAGGGGGCGATTACCCGGTCCCTCGAATGCTGGGAAGAACTATGTCTGTCAAAACTGCAGTTGTTACCGGTGCCAATGCGGGCCTGGGATTTGCCATCAGTACCGCGTTGTTGCAACGGGGCTACCGTGTCGTGATGGCTTGCCGCAATGCGCAGAAGGCCGCTGTCGCGTGCAGCCGTCTGCAGGAATTGGTGCCGGACGCTGATGTCTGCGTACTGCCACTCGATGTGTCCGACCTCGGCTCTGTGGAAGCTTTTGCCAATCAGTTCGCGGCGCAAATCGGCGAACTGGACGTACTGGTCAATAACGCCGGGGTAGTGGGTTTGCCGCTGACCCGGAATCGCGCCGGCCACGAAATGCAGATGGCCACCAACTACCTGGGCAATTTCGCCCTGGTGGGCAGAATGCTCCCCTTGTTCTCCGCCGACCGTCCCTGTCGGATTGTCAATGTTGGAAGCCTCGCCCATCGCTTTGGCAAGCTGCCGGTGGACGATATGAATTGGCAGGCGGACCGCTACAAGCCGATGAAAGGTTACGCGCGCAGCAAGGTCGCCCTGTTGACCTTCACTCAGGAGCTGAATCGTCGCCTCGCGGGACAGAATGTTACGGCACTGGCGGCACACCCCGGCTTTGCCGCGACGGAAATCACTTCCGGCAATCCGGACATGCAGCCCAAGAACGCCTTTCAGCGCTGGCTGCGTAGCAAGATCGAGCCGCGCATACCGACAGCTGCGGACGCAGCGCAACCGATACTGCACGCCATTCTTTCCAGCGACGTCCGTGGTGGCGACTATTTCGGACCGGGCGGCTTGCTGGAAATCGCCGGGAAGCCGGCGAGAGCCAAACTCAATACAGCGACGAAAGATGTCGCTGGCGCCAGCCGGCTTTGGGCGATTTCCCAGGAAATGACCGGTGTCCGCTACCTGGAGGCCGGCGTTTAGGCCGGGTCTGTCCCGCGAATGGCTGCCGGCATATCGCGTACGTGCAGGTCCAGTTGCGGGAACGCGATCTCGATACCGTGTTCCGCGAACAGTTCGTTGATGCGCATATTGAGTGCGTTCTGCGCTTCCAGCCGGTCATTGAGGGAAGCGACGAATACCCTCAGTTCGAAGTCCAGTGAACTGGCCCCAAACTCCAAAAACCAACAGGATGGGGCAGGTTCTGCCAGTACTCGCGGGTCTTCCCCGGCGGCCTGCAGCAGTAGATGGCGGGTAGCGGCCGGATCGGTGCCGTAAGCCACCCCCACCCTCAGGATTACCCGGGTAGTGGTGTCGCTGAGGCCCCAGTTGGTGAGGTGACCTGTGATGAAGGTTTTGTTGGGCATCACGATTTCCTTGTTGTCGAAATCAAGGATGGTGGTCGCGCGCGTGCGGATGCGGGTGACCCGGCCGTGCATATCGCCCACGGTGATCACGTCGCCCACACGAAACGGACGCTCGAACAGCAGAATGATTCCGGAAACGAAATTGGCGAATATCTCCTGCAGACCGAAGCCCAGTCCCACGGTCAGTGCAGCGGCCATCCATTGCAACTGTGACCAGCGCATGCCGAGTAAACTGAAGCCCACCAGGGTGCCCCCTATGACGATGGTGTAACGCAGCAAGCTGGTGATTACATAGCGCGAAGCCGCATCAACCCCGGTGCGTGACAACAGGCTGATTTCAACGAGACCCGGGAGATTGCGCGAGCCGAGCACGGTCACTACCAGCGCGAACACACCGAGCAATACCGAGGCGAGCGTCACCGGCAGCTCGATGGCTGTCCCGTCGGCAGCGGTATCGCTGAAGTGCCACAGGGCGATCTCATCCAGGCGATAAATGGCGGGGAGGACGTCCACCCAGACCCACAGCAGCCCCAGGGTGAGCAGGCTGAGCCGCAGTCCTCGCAGAAAACTGGCTGTCTGCGCACCGACATCCTGTACGGAGATGTCGTCGTCGGGGATGACAACGTTTTCCGAGCCGTTTGCAGCCTGTTCTCGCGCCGCCGCCTGCCTGGCTTCCAGCTGTCGCAGGGCTAGTTTCTGTTTTCCAACCAGGAAGTAGCGCTCCAACATGCCCAGGCCGATCGTCACGACAATGATCAGATTGATGCTGTCCAGCAGTGACCTTAGTAGCACGCCGGAGGAATATATGTATCCTGACAACGCCAGAGCGGCATTGGCCAGCAGCAACAGCGGCAATACAGTGCGTATCAGCCAATGCGTTGCAGAGGGTCTTGTGCCGGTTGCCCAGACCCGACCGGCTCGCAGCAGGTGCCAGAATGCCCAGGCCAGCACCAGGGCGTTAGTGATAACGGCGAGGCGGGCCTGCACATCAATGGCGATATCCGAGCGACGTACAAACGCGAGCGTTGTGATGTAGTGCATTGCCAGTACGATCGCAGCCGTCAGTGGCAGCACGCGCAACAGTGTTTGACGGCGCCGCTCGCGCCAGCCGAAGTGCGCGGATGCCAGGCCATCCCTGATGAGAGACCAGCGCAGCAATTGCACAGCCAGCAAGGGCACTACTATGGCCATGCAAGCCCGTCCCAGCGAGTCGCTGTAGCGTCCCGGATTGCCCAGTTGCTGTAGCAGCAATCCTGCCAGCCCGAGCATCACCGGTATCGGCAGTGCACCCAGTACAGTCCACAGGAAAGCGACTCCTGTGGCGCGATAGTTTGGCGCTCGCGGCTGGTCGATCAACGGCGCCTGCGCACGGATACGGGATGGTGCCTGCACACGCAGGGTGAACAGCACGAGTATCGCGATCAGGCAGGTGATCCACACCGATGGGCGCTGGGTTATATTGCGTGCGGCGAGCTTCAATGTGGTGGCAAATCGGGAAGGCATCGTCAGGTCGTGCAATCCCTCTGAAATCCGCGACAACCATTGTGTATTTACGACGCCGTGACTCGGCAGCCACAGCAAGTGGCGGTCGAGGAGCGATTGCAAAGCCTGCGTCGCCTCCAGGCGCTCGTGCAGTGCAGTTTCACTCTGCTGCAGGGCGACAATGCGTCGCGTAATTACCGGTTCGAGCAGTCTCAGCAGTTCGACGCGCTCCAGCAGCAGGGGAGGTAGTTGCTCATCGGAACCGGCGTTGCTCAGTTCGTCATCCGCTCCTGTTTCACTGGCCACCTGAAGTTCCCGCACCGCGCTGGGGATATCCGCCAGTTGCTGTTGTTGATCATTAAGCGTGACCAGTCGCAGGCGTAAGTCCGCCAGTGCGATCCTGGTGGAGGCCAGTTTCTGTCGCAGGCGCGCCGGCGGCTCCAGGCGCCGGCGTTCTGTCCACATCCAGCGACCGACGTGTTCATTGGCACCGCCCAGTTCCAGACGAGCGCGGCTGTCCCGCAGCGCCTCGGTCACGTAATCGCGCTCTTCCTCGATACTGGTGAGAGTCTGTCGATCACGCGATAGTTGTTCGTGATTATCGACCAGCTCGCTGCCCAGCCCGATATTCTCCGCTGCCGCCAACAGTACCACCTGGGCACTGCCGGCGAGTTCCTTCTCGGTTTCGGTAAGTTGCTCGATACGCGTTTGCAGTTCGGTGCGCCAGAGATTAGCGATGCGATCCTGCAATATTTCCACACGACGTTGATCGAGGTTCAGGCGCTGCCGCAGTTCACGCAGCGACAGTTCCAACTGCCGCTGGCGCAGCGCCGCACTGTCCTGTTCAATCACGCGAAAATCCAGTTCCGCCTTGGCTCGCCGCAATTCGCTGGCATGCCGCAAGAGTTGCGCTTTCTGCAGTACGCCCCGTTCTGCATCTGTGCCAGGGGCCGGTGGTGCCGCCATGTCCTCGACGCGGCGTCGCAGGGCCGCGATATCACTGGCAGCCTGGAGTGGTTTGGTCAGTGAGACTGTCAGCTCGAGTTCGACCGCGTCGATCTGCGCCTGGAGTTCAGCGACACTGCGCTGCTGCTGTTCCAGCAGTCGTTCCAGCGTTTCTCCATCGGCGTCGACAGGCAGGCGCCGGGACCAGCTCGACAAGGCTTGTTCGCGGTCGAGTTGCAGGGCCTTCTGGAGCTCCTCGATGCGCTTTGGCAGTCCGGCGTGCTCGCCCCGCAATTCCTCGATACGCTTGGTGAGAAGGGCGGCTTCACGGTCGGAGACGTCGGTGGCGTCCAGCGCTTCATTAGCAAGCTGCAGTGTGGCGGCGTCCAGGCTGGCTTGCGCAACCTCGGCTCGGATGAGGTCGCTCTCTACTGACCCCCGGGAGACATTCGCGCTCCAGGGACCGCAAGCCAGCATCAGGGTCAGCAACGCGGGCACGAGTCCCCCCAGTCCGGTTATAGAGTGTTCATTGCGGGGAGTATCCATGGGCACTGTGAATTCTCATTCAGGATATGAAAAAGCGGCGGCCGACAGTGAATCATCAGCCGGATGGCGCCCGGTGGGGCGCCCGTTCGAGCATGGGTCTGTCTGCTCGCGAAGCGGTGATCGTGATTGTACTTGTGCTACATTGGCTGGACAACGCTCTTCGGACGATGGCCCGCAGTGTCTGGTGTTTATCCTCCGCGTTTGCATCGTGGATCAAATATTTATCAACAATATCAAAGGGTTGAAACCAAGTGTATTAGAGCCTGGCACCCTGTGGTCGGCCAGGGTAGAAACGCCCCGCACTGTGCCTTGCAGCGCACTTGATGACTGTATTAGTATCGTCGCCTCCAGGGGTGATTTCCGGCCAGCTACTTTCGTGACAAACATAACAATATGACGCGAGACACTTCACATAGCCCCATCGGCGACATTCCCGGGGTCTTCCTTCCTCACATCGCCGAGTATTTTGCGCGTAAGGGCGGAGACAGTTCATCGTTCTGGGATAGCGCCGGCCTGTCACAGGACTCGTTTCGGCCACTTGTGGACACTATCAGCGAAGAGCAATTGCACCGTTTTGTCGGCGCGGCCATGCAGCAGTCGGGCGCGGAGTTCGGCTTCGAAATAGGTGAGATGATCAGTATCGCAAGCTTCGGCCTGATCAGCCGGGCAGTGATGAGCAGCGGCAATTTTCGCAGGTCGACAAACGTGCTTTCGCGCTATTCAAACCTCGCGATGCCGCTCATCAGTGTTGCGAGCAGAGAAGACGATGAAGAATATATCGTGGAGTTCCGAACTTACTCGAAGTATGCCGCACTCAACCGCGTGATGGTCGAAGCCGTCGTCGCCAACATGAAGTCGGCGTATAAGCTGCTGACGGCAAAGACGCTGGACATAGAGCACGCATGCTTCGCTTTTCCGGATCCTGGGTATAGCAAGTCGCTCCTCGCTTCAATTGCAAAGCGAACAACGTTCAGTGCTGATAGCAATGCGTTTCATATCTCTCGCAAACTCGCGGAGCATCCGTTCCTCACCGCAAGTGAGACTGAGGCACGGCTGACGCTGGAGCAATGTGAAGTCGAATTGCTGAAAAACCGCAACGCCAGATCGTTCAGGGATCGGGTCAGCGAGCAGATTCGCCGCGGTATCGAGGATGGCCCAGCGTCCTTCGATGTCGCGAAGAAGCTCAACGTAAGTGAACGTACCTTGAGACGGTTGCTGGCGCGGGAGGGCGCAAATTACAGGGAACTCCTGAATCAGGTCCGGGAAGAGCAGGCCAAGTACTACCTGGGCCAAACCACCCTGAAAGTTGCCCAGATATCGGAGCGGCTCGGGTATGTAGAAACGTCCAATTTTCGCACGGCATTCAAAAGCTGGACGGGAGACACGCCTAGCGTCTGGCGTAACGCGCACCAGGGTGACGCTCGGCAGTCCGTTTACTCCTTTGCAATCAAAGCCGGGTAAACGTAAGCGGCAGACCGTCTCGGGGAAACGTCAAAGGCACGTTGTTGTAGTTGTACCGCGTCATGGTCTTGTCTTTAGACACCCGGTAGTTCCTTAGCAAATGGTAGAGAAACGTTTTCCCCTGAACTTCGGCGAAGTGTAAACCCAGGCATTTGTGCGCCCCTCCCCCGAAAGGTATGTACTGGTAAAAATGGCGTTTCTCCTCACTGCGTTCCGGAGCAAACCTTAGCGGGTCAAACGTCCCTGGTTGGTCCCAGTATCCTTCCTCGTAATGGGTAAACAGCGGCGAGACGGCGACTGGCGTGTGTGCCGGAAAGTGATGCCCTGCGAATTCAAACTCGACCAGTGCATACCGTGGCATCATTGCCAGTGGGGGATACATGCGCAGAGCCTCTTTGATCGTCCATCCAGTTCTTGCCAAACGGTCCAGGCCTGCCAGTTCCAGATCCCGATCGTCGAGCGCGAACATTTCAGCCCTGAGCTGTTCCTGCCATTCGTAGTTCGAAGCCAGCGCATACAAGGTACTGCACAGGGTGCTGGTGGTTGTGTCGTGGGCTGCAAACAGCAGGAATATAATGTGATCCCTGATTTCCTCTGGGGTGAAATGCTCGCCATTGTCGTCTGTCAACTTACAGAACTGCGTGAAGATATCGCCCCCGTCCGAGCAGCGGCGTGCATCGATTTCGCTGAATATGAATTTTGATATCGTCCGGTTACCCCTGACACCTTTGGCATAGGGCGAAAACCAGATTTCCTCCAGTCTGAAAAAATCGGTTGTCCCCGCAACAATTGCCTCAAAGGAACGATTGAGTTTGTCGGCCTGCGGACCGATGTCCGTTCCGAGGAATACCTGCGCACCGGTGTCCAACAGCAGGTTCTTCAGAAAATCCTTGGTTCTAATGGTTTTACCGCTGCACAACTGATTGATACCCGACCTCAGTATGGGGCTCATCATCTTCAGGTGTGTCTCGATGGCCTCGCGTTTGAACGCCGCCTGGAGAATGCGTCTTTTCCGCTTGTGATCGGAAAAGTCGCGCTCCAGCAGGTTGTTGTCGAACAGGCCCCTGAAGGTGACATCCCAGGCCAGGAAGTTAGAGAAGGTTCTGGATTCGTTCTTTAGCACCATTTCGTTGGCCTCGGTGCCGAGCAGGAAGACGAGTTCACCGAGAGGGTTTTGCTGCTTGAAAACGGGGCCATGTTTTGCATATTGCCGGTCCAGCCAGCGATGAAAATCCCTGAGCAGGGGAAACATCTGTCCAAAGAAGGGAAGGCCCCTGTCTCCGGGGATATGCGACAGGTCCGGTGCCGGGGTGATCTTCTGGAAATCGCGTATCCTGGGAAGATCATACTGGTCAAGTGCATTGACGATATCTATCGGCGCATTCTCCAATCCGCCCGTTTCGACTGATGATTTCATAAGTGACTGGACCCATTCGAAGGGGTGGACTCTAGCGCGAGGTGATTGATGCCATTGAGGCTTAAAGCAGGTTCCTTGTTCATCATCTCTTCCTCCGGTTGTTCAGAATAGCTGTTTGTAAATGGGGCATGCACCGCTCCAGTGCTGGCCCTGTAAGGCATGCCCAGGATCGTGGTGGGCTGTGGTGGATTCCCATCCTGGTATTCCAGTTCAGAAGTTGTATTGCGCGTTCAGGTAGATAAGGCGCGGGGTGTCGACATTGGACCAGTAGGCACCCTCTCGCAGCGGCGTACCTTCACCGAAACTGACCGTGGTTTCATCGGTTATATTTTTGCCAACCAGTGACAGCATCCAGTCGCCCCCGGGGCTGGTGAGGCTGGCGGTCAGGTCGTATTTTGTGAAGGAGTCCTGCTGGAGATACGGATCGTTCTGTATGGCTATGTAGTACTTGTCGCTGTACATCAATTCGCCTCTAAGGCCGGCCTCCCAGCCGCTGTCGAACCTGTAGCGGTAATTGGCGTAAAGCGTGGCCGACCAGTCGGGCGCGAAACGCATCGAATCCCCTTTTGCGTTGCGCGTGTCGGTTACCGGGTCGCAATCCGCTTGCTGAGATAAGCCCACAGAACAGCTCGCGCCGGGGAAGTTATCGTAACGGGCGTGCAGGTAGGCTATCGCGCTGCCTAACTCGAGGCTTTCCAGGGCGGCGAAGCGGAATTCCGCCTCGACTCCCTCGGTCGTCGCCCGGGCGGCATTCTTGAAGAAAAACGAGTTAGTGGCGGAGTCCAGCGCGCTGACCTGCAAATCGTCGAATTCCGTGTGGAAAACAGCGAGATTTACGGTTACTCGGCTGTCGACAAAAGCCCCTTTTATTCCGGCTTCCAGGCCCTCGGCGTCCTCCGGTTCGAAATTGGTATTGTCAGGAGAGGTGGCGGAGGCGTTGAACCCCCCTGCCTTGGTGGCCTTGGTGTAAGAGACGTAGAGCATCAGTTCCTCAGCCGCATCCCATTGCAGTGAGAAATTCGGGTCGAGGTTGGTGTCGCTGATATTGCTCTGGGGCACATCGGCAAGTGTGAATGGCACGACACCGAAATTGTCCAGTGCCAGTTGGTTCAGCGGGCTTTTCACCAGGAATTCCGCTTGTAGGCTGAAATCATCCAGGTCCTTGCTTTCATCAGAGTACCTGGCACCTGCATTGAAACGCAATGAGTCGGAGATATTCCAGGTCAGTTGCGTGAACAGCGACCACGCCAGGGTATTCTCCCTGAAATCGCGGTAGGGAATAAAATCAAACTCCGCCGGCGCCCCGAGGCTGGTGCTGAAGTTGAAGAAACCACTGGCGCCGTCCTGCTTCAGGTCACGATTCATAAAGAACGCACCCACGATGTAGTCGATCGTAGCGCCACCCGGCGAAGTCAGCCTGAGTTCCTGGGAGAACTGGCTAAAATCCTCGCCGCCATTACCCTCGGGATACTGGAAGGTCAGCCAATCGATCGGCGCCATGGTACTGGCGACATACTGGTCCTGGTCATACTGTGAGTAGCCCGAAATCGCCGTAAGCGTCCCGATAGCGCCCGCGTCCCAGTCTACTTGTACGGTGGCCGATTCGCTTGAAACCTTCAGGTAAAGATCTTCGTTGGTTGGCTCGAACTGGTTGAGTGCCTCGTTGTAGGTGTTCCTGAAGCCGTTGCTGATGATGCCGTCGGTGATGAGGCCATAGCCGGGGTCACGGCTGTGGTAGTCGTCGATGATCAGCGTCTGGTTGTTATTCGGTCCACCGACGATGGCGCCGGGCTGGATGGCGTAGCCGCCGTACCAGACGCCCTTGCGTTTACTTTCCCCGGTCTCGAGCTTGAGGAAGAGATCTATCGACTCCGTGGCCTGCCAGACCGTGCTGAGCCGGATCACGCTGAAATCCAGCTTGTTCTGGTCGCTTTCCCCGTTCAGGCGGGTTATGCCATCGGCAGCCAGACGGGTGTTGGTATCCAGCCAACCGCCTTCCTCGTTGTACTGTGCCGTAAGGCGGGCAGACAGGTTTGGGGCAACGGCTCCAGACACCGCGCCCTCTACGCTGTAGCCGTCGTTTTCGAACTCGTAGCTGGTACGTATATAACCCTCCGTCTCCTCCGTCGGCCGCTTCGTCGTGATCACGACCGCACCGGCCACGCTGTTTTTCCCCTGTAACACGCCCTGTGGGCCCTTCAGTACCTCTACCCGCTCGATATCGAGAAACGGTGAGGCAAACTGATAGGCGCGGCTGAGATATACGCCGTCGATATACATGCTGACCGCCTGCTCCGCTGCAGGATTGGATGCGCCTGTGCCAATACCCCTTACTGCGATTGACGGCGCTCCCGGGCTGACTCCCAGGTTGACATTGGGCAACTGGTCGACCAGGTCGTCAAAGCGGAATATGTTGTTTTGCAACAGGCTTTCACCGGATATAACCTGCATGGAGATCGGTACTTCCTGCAGCCCCTCCACGCGCTTCTGTGCGGTGACGATAACTTCCTCGAGTGCCGGTGCGGCGTACAATTTATCGGTACCGAGCAGTGTATATGCTGCCAGCGCTGCCGCTATCGGTTTCAGTTTTATTCCCTGATGCATCGCCGCTGCTCCTAAGGCTTGTCGTTATCGATATGTGGGTTGTTCTGGACACGGTTTTGCAGCTTCCCGTAATCCACAAAAATGGGCGAAGACCATGCCCGCTCGTTGACAGGCGCCAGGCAATCGTCAGCCGGATCGGTGAACACCTCACTGCCGTGGCAGGGGTTCACTGCGATACATTCGCCTCTCTCATCATATTCACAGCGCAGGTTCGCGCCGTTCAGGGCATCGGAGGTGGCTTGTATCGCGCGGACGTAGTACACGGCATCCCGGCCATCGGTCCCGTAGGCGTCATCGCTGAAGCTGAAGCTGCAACCCGCCTGGTCCCGCGGGCAGTCGTGTACGAGCCAGGGGTCCTGTATCAGATCCGCTACGGGTTCATCCGCTTCACGCTGTGGGGAAATTTTGACGATCTCGAGGCGTTCAATGAGCTTGCGCTGCTCTGAGGGGTTGTAACATTCGTTGAGACAAAGGGAAGCCAGGCGCTGTGCGCTCAAGCCACTGCGGCTGTGTTGCGGGCAACCTGGTAGTTGTTCCCAGGCACCGACGGCCCTGATGTGAAACTGCGGGCTGGTGCCGGCAATGAGCTCCGAACCCATGGGGTAATCGGTGCCCGCGTGCTCAGCATCGAACCACAACAGGATGCGATCGCCGCTGGTACCGTAGACCTGCCGCTGCCTGACGGCTGACCAGATGGCGTCGCGGGTGCGACCGCGAGCATGGACTGCCACCAGTCCGCCGGCGGTGAAGAAGGAGTTGATGCGATCGCGCTCGGCGCGGTCGAAGGTAGCCAGCACGCTAATATCCACGGGGTCCGGAAACGCGGATGGCGCTTCCGGTGTTCCCCCCGTCAGCCTCGGTTTGCCGTTGGACCAATTGAGGCCGACGTCGATAAAGCCTGTTGCGTCCGTCATCGCATGCCGATCTGCCTCCTTGTAGCCGGAGCCTGCACGGGCACTGTGATTGTCGCTGGAACCGATCACGCCAAAGCGGAAGCGCTGCGGCGGACCGGGACGGTCGAAGTTACCCAGTGCCAGCATGTACTGCAGCGAGCCCATCGGGCGGTGGTTGAACGCTGGCAGAAAGCAGTCCCGGCACTGACCGGCATCCAGCCAGTCTTCCACGGTCGCACCCGGTACCACGAGAAAACCCGCGTTGCCACGCTCGACGAACAGCGAGCGTGTCAGTTTCGCCCTGGACTCGCACTCGCTGTCGCGCTCTCCTGCAGCGAGGCATCGCTCGCGGATAATTTCGCCGGCGCGCCAGCAGGAGGGCAGGTAGTCCGGGCCGGGTGGCGGGCAATCAAGTGTGCCGTCACGCCCGCGTGTCACTGCTCGCCAGGGACGGTAGAGTTCTGCGCTGCCATGTCCGGAGTACACTTCCATCAGGAACTGCCGGTCCGGGTCGTGCCCGATGGCGCCCAACTGTTTCTCCCAGGATGAGTCCGGGGGTGTGTAATTGCCCCACGTCGTGCCGTGGGGTATCACCATGGACTCGACTCCCCAGTCGTCGAGCTTCGCGAACAACTCGGCGGGAGTTGCCGCGGATTCCATGCAGTCCGCAGGCATATCCCGCACGGGGGTGTCTGCAGGGCAGGGGTGCTCCCGCGCCTTCGCCGTTTCCCGGAAATAGCGACCGGCATTCAGGCCGTGCTGGTCTCGCTCGAACAGGAAGTTCAGCGCGGTACCGATTGCGGGGATGGCGGCGAAGTCTCCCTCGCGCGAGGGCGGAGGCCGGGCGCTGATGGGGCGGGCGGGAATCTCGTGGTCCTCGAGGCCGTGCAAAATCACGTTGCGGTGGCCGTAGTGGTTCTCGGGACTGTCTCCCATCTGTGTCCACTCCCAGCCGAGGAACGCGACGGTATCGGGATAGGCCGGGTCGGCATTGACCGCATTGCATTCCCGGAGTGACTGAATGGTTTCCCGCCACCGTTGCGGCGTGAGTTGTTCCGCGTGGTCGTTGATGGACCAGAAGTCCAGGGCGGAGCAGTAGCGGGCAAAGTCGCAGGCATCAGCGGGAGGGTGGGAGCCTTCACCACCCAACAGTGCGAGGCTGGTAATAAAGGCGTCGCCGGAGTAGGTGGTGTGTACATGGAAGTCGCCAAACAGAATTTGTGTTGCCAGGCCTTCTGGCGCGGCGGCCTGCTGGCCATTCGAGTAGCGCTGTATCACGGAAGCCGGAACAGGTGTCTTTGAAACCTCGCCAGGGCCCTGGCTCTGGCCGAAGTAACCGGCTCCCACTGCATATACCAGCAGCGCCCCTGCCAGCAGGACACCGAAAAAAGTCAGCAGCAGTACCTTGGTCAGCCTCAATATCACGTCAGAATGTCCGGGCAGTGGTGACCACATGGATTGGCGCAGGCCAGTAAGCGGCAGATCTGAGCCCGTTCTACGCGGTCCTGTTTATTGTTGATCGTTATTGTCGCCGGGCGGGCCCGGGTTTTAATAGCTTTGAATCGGCAGAATAGGGGTGATTTCCGGCCATCTGTGCCTCAGGCCGCCCGCTGCAGCCCCGCGTGAGTCCATATGTCGGACGGGTCGATGTCAGGGTAAGGGGGCGGTGCGCAAGATACGGGGGCGGTGCGCAAGATACGGGGAAGTCTTCACGAGTCTCAAGGCACCCCTTTTGCTCTGTGTTCGGCGGGGCATCCAGCCCAATCTGGTCTAAACTATTCGTAGAAAAAACATAAAAAATTTACGAATAGCTGTTTTCATTTTGTCACATGTTGATTAGTATTGCGATCCTTGCCGTCTCAAGCTGCGAGTAAAAGCGTTATCATGCCGGAATCACAGTACCCAGCCCGTACTCTGCCCCAGGTGGTCTCCGAGGCAGCGACTGCATACGGAACGCGAGTCGCCATCACCGATGGTGCGGTGAAACTGACCTACGCCGAACTGGATCAGGCGCGGATCCGTTCCGCCAGGGCTTTCCTGGCCGCCGGGCTGGAAAAAGGCGAGCGTATCGCGATCTGGGCACCCAATATCTACCAGTGGATCATCGCAGCCATCGGTGCGCAGAGTATCGGCGGTGTCCTGGTGCCGCTCAATACCCGTTACAAGGGTGTCGAAGCGGCCTACATTCTTCGCTCCAGTGGCGCGAAAATGCTGTTCACGGTGGCCGAGTTTCTCGGCTCGCGCTACCCCGAAATGCTGGCCGACCAGGTCTTGCCCGATTTGCAGCAGACCGTATCGCTGAGTGGCGAGGCGGCACACTGCCAGTCCTGGGAGGCGTTCCTGGCTTCGGGTGACGCTGTTCCCGCGGAAGAAGTTCAGCGTCGAGCCCTGGCCCTGAGTCCTGAGGATACCCTGGACATACTTTTTACTTCCGGTACCACCGGCAACCCGAAAGGGGTGGTTACCTGCCACGGGCAGAATATCCGTACGTTTGAGACATGGAGCGCAACCGTTGGCCTGCGTAGCGATGATAACTACCTCGTCATCAACCCCTTCTTTCACTCCTTCGGCTACAAGGCGGGTTGGCTGTCGGCGATCATCAGGGGCGCTCACATACTTCCCGTACTGAACTTTGACCTGGATGCTGTCCTGGCGCAAATAGCCAGGGATAAAATCTCGATGATTCCGGGCCCACCCACGATTTACCAGTCGCTGCTGGCACACCCCAGGCGCAAGCAGTATGACCTGTCGAGCCTGCGTCTGGCGGTAACCGGCGCGGCGCCGGTACCGGTAGAACTGGTGCGGCAGATGCGTGAAGTCCTGGGTTTTGAAGTCGTGGTTACGGCATACGGCCTGACCGAGAGTTGCGGCGTCGTATCCATCTGTCGGGCCGATGACAGTGCCGAGCGAATATCCCACACCTCGGGCTGCGCAATGGATGGCACCGAAATCCAGTGCGTCGATACGGCAGGCCGGCGTGTTGCCGCAGGTGTCGATGGTGAAATATGGACACGCGGATTCAACGTCATGCAGCGTTACTTCAATAATCCCCAGGCGACGATGGAAGTGCTGACCGATGACGGCTGGCTGAAGACCGGCGACGTTGGCGTGATGGATGAGGACGGCTACGTTCGCATTACTGGTCGCTTGAAGGAGATGTTCATCGTCGGTGGTTTCAACTGTTATCCTGCGGAGATTGAAAACATTCTCTGTGACATGCCGGGTATTGCCAGGGCGGCCGTCATTGGTGTTCCCGACGAACGCTTGGGTGAGGTCGCTATGGCTTTTGTTGTCAGGGCCGTCGATGCCCACCCCGATGAGGCCGTTGTGATCGCCTGGGCGCGCGACCACATGGCCAATTACAAAGTACCACGCTTCGTTGTCTTCGTGGATGAACTTCCGATGAACGCGGGTGGAAAGGTCGACAAAGCGGAGTTGGCGAAGAGATCGTCCGGGGCGCAACGGTGATCAATCCGACTCCCTCCGCCCGCGTTGTGCCTATTGACCTGGATGAGACAGACCAGGCGATTATCGGCCTGTTGCGCCAGGATGGGCGTATGCCGTACCGGGCGATCGCCCGCGCGCTGGATGTCGCCGAGAATACGGTGCGTGCTCGTGTGCGACGTATGGAGGAGTCCGATACCATGCGGGTGGTGGCGGTCACGGATATCGAGGCTGCGGGTTACAGCATGCTGCTGGCGATCGGCGTACAGGTCGAGGGCCGACCGCCAGAACAGGTAGCGCGGGAATTGGCCACCGTTGCGGAGGTGTTCTCCGTGAGTGTCGTGGTCGGCGCCCAGGACATCGAGATTCTGGTGGTTGCACAGGACCAGGCTGCACTCAATGAACTGATCCGGGACAAACTCGGGGCTATCCCCGGCGTGCGTCGCCTGACGCCGGCGCTGGCACTGGACGTCCTCAAAAACCAACCGGACTGGGTACCATTCCATGCGGCGTAGCCTCGATAAGGCTGACCTCGCCATCGTCGGGCGCCTGTCGCGCGACGCACGCGTCAGCAACCGGGAGATCGCGGAGCAACTGGGTGTTAGTGAGGGCACTGTCCGTGGCCGTATCAAGCGCATGGAGGAAGAAAAACTTATTCGCATTACGGCGGTGACCAATATCGACCGTTTCAAGGATGCTGCCCTTGCGTACATCTGGATTGAGGTGGAACGCAGTGGACAGATTCGCGAGGTCGCTGCGCAATTGGCGGGAGTAAGCGAATTGGGCTTTGTGGGTGTGATGCTCGGCCGCGCGGACATACTGGCTATCACCATGGTGCGCAACGCTGAGCACCTTGCGGAGTTTGTCCACCAGCGTATCAGTGTCATTAAAGGTGTGCGGGGTACGCGCAGTACACTGGGTGTCAATTTTGTGAAGCACGATTACCGCATGGCGCGTATCGTCAGCTGAAGTAAATGGAGGGGGAAAGAACGCGATGAACAAGGAAATGACCGCGGCTCAAGTGGTTGCGCAACTGGAAGACGGTATGACCATCGGTATCGGCGGCTGGGGTCCCCGACGCAAACCGATGGCGCTGGTGCGGGAGATACTGCGATCCGATCTTCGTGACCTGACGATTGTGGCCTATGGCGGCGCCGATGTGGGCATGCTGTGTGCGGCGGGGAAGGTAAAGAAAGTCGTGTTCGCCTTTGTCTCGCTGGACTTTATTCCGCTGGAACCCTACTTTCGGCAGGCCCGACAGTCCGGTTCCATCGAGGTAATGGAGATCGATGAAGGCATGATGCTGCTGGGCCTGCGCGCGGCCAGTTGGGGTATTCCTTTCATTCCCACCGAGGTTGGACTCGGCACGGATGTGATCAACCAGAACCCTGAAATCAGGGTGATAGACAGCCCCTACGATGACAAGGAGTGGGTTGCGATGCCCGCATTGAAGCTGGATGCCTCGCTTATCCATGTTGACAAGGCGGATGTGCGCGGTGTGTGCCAGATTGCCGGCCCAGACTTTTACATGGACGACTGGTTTGCCCGCGCCGCCGCCAGAACGTATGTATCCTGCGATGAGTTGGTGGAGACCAAATTCTTTCACGACCCCGCACAGGCCCGGCTGGTGCACTGGGAACGTTCCGTGACGACCGGCGTCGTGCCCATCGCCGGCGGTGCTCACCCGTCGTCGTGCACGCCGCTCTACGGTTTTGACGTACCGCACTTCAAGGTCTATGCCGCTTCTGCGAAGGATGACGCTGGTTTCCAGGGGTACTGCGAGAAGTTTCTCGGGGCATCCGAGGAGGAGTACCAGAAAAACGTCGGTGGGCTTGACGCCATCCGTGCCATTGAACTGCCCACTTACTGATCGGCCAAGGAGATAAACGAATGACTGCAGCAACAGAATACACCCTGGCAGAATTGTGTATTGTCGCCGCCAGCCAGGCTTTCGTCGACGACGGCGAAGTGCTCGCCACCGGTATCGGCGTGGTGCCGCGCCTCGCGGCCAGCCTTGCCATGAAGACCAGCAACACCGACCTGATGATGACAGACTCGGAGGCGTGGATGCTGAGCGAACCGAACCCGCTGGGCCAGCGCTCCGCCGACTTCGTGCCAGCCACGGAGAGCTGGATGGGCTTCTCGCGCATCTTTGACAACGTGTGGAGCGGCAGGCGCCATGCAATGCTCGGGCCGACGCAGATCGACAGGTTCGGCCAGTCCAATACCTCGGCCCTGGGTGGTACCTACGAAAAGCCCAAGACCATGATGCTCGGGGCGCGCGGCTTTCCGGGCAATTCCATATCCCATCCCAACAGCTTTTTCGTGCCGGACCACAATACTCGCGTGTTCATGTCAGGCGAGTGCGATTTCGTGTCGTCCATAGGCTACAACCCGGCGCGCCTGCCCAAGGGTCATCGCCTGGATGACGTGGATATCCGCCTGGTGATTACCAACCTGTGCGTGATGGACTTTGGCGGGCCGGATCACCAGATTCGCCTGGTTTCATTACACCCCGGCGTGACCGCCGAGGCTGTGCAGGAGAATACCGCTTATCCCGTGCATGTCCCCGCCGATGTCCCGGTGACAACAGCGCCAACCCTGGAACAACTGGCAATTATTGCCGCGCTGGACCCGCACAACCAACGCGCTCACCAGATCAAGGATAACCCTCCGGGTAGCCGCTCCTGAATCGAGGTTTGAAGCATGCTTGAAACACGCCTGACGAAACTGCTCGGTTGTCGCTATCCGATCGTGCAAACTGCGATGGGCTGGGTTGCCGATCCCCGACTGGTGGCGGGCAGTTGCAACGCCGGCGCGTTTGGCTTTCTCGCCGGGGCGACCATTCCGGCGAATGAGATGGAGCGCGATATTGTGCGTGTGAAGGAGCTCACCGATAAGCCGTTTGGTGTGAACTTCCATATGTACCAGCCCAATGCCGCGCAGATCGTCGACCTGGTGATTGAGCACGGTGTGCGCGCAGTGAGTTATTCGCGTTCGCCCGGTCCCGAATTGATTCGGAAACTGAAAGACGCTGGTGTGGTGTGTATACCCACGGTCGGATTGCCGAAGCATGCAGTCAAGGCTGTGGAACTCGGTGCCGATGCCGTCACCGTGCAGGGCGGGGAGGGCGGTGGTCACACCGGCGCGGTACCCACCACCCTGTTGATTCCGCAGGTCGTCGATGCGGTAAGCAACAGGGTTCCCGTGGTGGCCGCTGGCGGTTTCAAGGACGGGCGCGGCTTGTTGGCCGCATTGTGCTGGGGGGCAGACGGCATTGCCATGGGCACCCGTTTTCTGATGACCGAAGAAAGCCCCGTACCGAGGACCACGCTGCAGCGCTACATCGACTGCAACAGCCCGGGTGACATTATAGTCTCCAAAGCAATGGACGGCCTGCCGCAGCGCATGATCATGAACGAACTGCTCGCGGAGCTTGAGAAAGCCAGCACCCCACGCAAACTTCTCATTGCGCTGCGCAACGGACTGGCGTTCCGCAAGCATACCGGCGCAACCGTATTCAGCCTGCTGAAATCAGCCATTGCGATGGGCAAGGACGATGAAATGACCCCGGCGCAGGCGATCATGTCGGCCAACGCGCCGATGATTATCCAGAAGGCGATGGTTGAGGGCGATCCGGCGCACGGGGTATTGCCCTCGGGTCAGGTGGCCGGGGTGATAGACGCGCTGTTGTCTTGCGAGGACCTGGTCCAGTCCATTGTAGCCGAGGCCGAGCAGCGGCTTACCCTGTTGTCGCTGCGCGTGACAGAAAATATTCAGGAGTAGAACATGTCCCAACCCTTTAACACGACGATCAACAATGGTGTTGCCGAAATGATCCTCGATCACCCTCCGGTCAATGCCTTCGACAGTGCGGGTTGGTTCGCGATCGCCGCGGAAATCGACGCGCTGGGTGCGAACGACGATGTGCGAGTGATCGTCATCGGCGCGGCGGGCAAGGGTTTCTGCGCCGGTGTCGATATCAAGGAGCTGGCCGCACATCCCGGCAGAATCGTGGATGTGAACAAGGGCAATTACGAGACCTTCAGAGCGATTCATCGCAACCCGAAGCCGGTAATCGTGGCCCTGCACAGTTTTGTGCTGGGCGGCGGTATCGGGATGGCCGGTGCGGCGGACATCATTGTGTGTTCGGACTGCGCTCGATTTGGCGTCCCGGAGATCGACCGCGGCGCAATGGGCGGCGGTGCGCACCTGCAGCGCATGTTCCCGGTACAGAAAGTGCGTTACATGTATTTCACCGGCGAGTTTATCGATGCGCAGGAAGCGTACCGCCTGGGGGCCGTGGAGCGGGTCGTGCCGCTGGCCGACCTGCTGCCCGCGGCGCGCGAAATAGCCGCCAAAATCGCTGCCAAATCGCCTCCGATGGTCAAGCTCGCCAAGGAGGCGCTGACAGGTATCGAGGACGGCAACCTGGAAGACAAGTACCGGTGGGAGCAGGGTTTTACGCTGGAGGCCTACACGGTGGGCGATTCGCAGGAATCGCGGGATGCGTTTGTCGAAAAGCGCGACGCGAAGTTTTAGTTTCTGGCCGAGAGTGTCGATGATCGCTGGGAGGAGAATATGGCTTGTGCATGTCATTGGGACCGTGTGGCGACAGGACGTCGCCACCCGAGCCTGCACACGGATGTGCGCTTTTTGGTGCGGCCGGCGCTCCGGTGTCCCAATGACATGCACAAGCCATATTCTCCGCTATCCCGGACTTCAAATCTCCGACGTTATCCGCTGCCAAAAAGTTAGAGACCGCAGACAATGGATCTTCATTTCACAGAATCACAAATAGCCTTCCGCGAGGAAGTGCGCGGCTGGCTGGCAGCCAATGTGCCGGCCGAGCCACTGCAGACGTTTGATACTGCCGAGGGCTTTCAGCAGCACCGGGAGTGGGAGGCGACGCTGAACAAGGGGCGCTGGGGCATGGTCACCTGGCCAGAGGCGCTGGGCGGTCGCGGCAGCGACCTGATCGAGTGGCTGATTTTCGAAGAGGAATACTACAAGGCGCGCGCGCCGTTGCGGGTCAACCAGAACGGCATCTTTCTGCTCGGGCCCACACTGATGGAGTACGGCACGGACGAGCAGAAGGCGCGTATCCTGCCGAAGATGGCCAATGGCGAAGAGGTCTGGGCTCAGGGCTGGTCTGAGCCCAATGCCGGCTCCGATATGGCGGCGATTCGTTCAACCGCGCGACTGGAAGGTGACAGGTACATCATCAATGGACAGAAGACCTGGTCCACGCGAGCGGTGTGGGCAGACTGGTGCTTTGGTATGTTCCGTACCGACCCGGACTCCGAGCGGCATCGCGGCCTGACTTTCATACTGGTGCCGCTGAACAGCCCCGGTGTTACCGTGCGCCCGATTCCTCAGCTCGATGGCCTGCCCGGTTTTGCCGAGATTTTTTTCGACAATGTCGAGGTGGCGGTCGAAAACCGCCTTGGCGATGAAGGCGCTGGCTGGAGTGTGGCGATGGCGACCGCGGGTTTTGAGCGCGGGCTGATGCTGCGTTCGCCCGCGCGTTTCCAGGAAACGGCGCGCCGCCTGGTTGAACTATACACCGAGAACAGGGAATCCGCCGACGAAGATCCGGCCGTGAAAGACGCTGTGCTTCGTGCTTACCTCGATGCCGAAAGCTATTGCCTGACGACCTACCAGACCGCGTGCCGATTGAACAAGGGCGGGAAGATCGGCGCTGAATCTTCCACCAATAAAATTTTCTGGTCCGAGTTGGATCAGGCCATGCACGCCACCGCGATGAGTATTCTCGGTGCGCGTGCGGAACTGTTGCCCCATGCGCCGGCGGCGCAGGGCGTGGGTAACTGGCTGGACGGTTGGTTGTTCTCGCAGTCCGGCCCTATTTACGCTGGTACCAATGAAGTACAGCGCAATATTATCGCCGAGCGAATGCTGGGAATGCCGAGGTAAGCCATGGATTTCACCTTTAGCGAAGACCAGTTACTGTTCCAGGAGTCGGTCCGCGACTTTCTGCTGAATGAAGTGACGCCGGAGCGCATTCGCGCCAGTTGGGAAACCGGGAGTGGTCGTGATCCCGCGTTGTGGAGCCAACTCGCCGGGCTCGGTCTCACGGGAATCACCGTTCCTGAGGAGTATGGCGGCCTCGGCATGACCGCAGTGGATTTCGTGCTGCTGGCGCAGGAGTGCGGTTATGTCGCACTGCCTGAGCCGCTCGTGCACACCGCGTTGGTCGCGGTACCGATGTTGCGGGATATTGGCGGTGATCTGGCCGCCCGCTGGCTGCCGAAAATCGTCGCAGGGGAGGCCATTGTCGCGGTTGGCCTGGCGCAGAACCGGCTGGTAGAGGACGCCCATGTGGCCGATCTGCTGCTGTTGCAGCAAGGTGATTCGCTGCTGGCGGCGACCCCGGATCAGGTTGTTCTGAAATATAATCAATCGATTGATCCGTCGCGCAAGCTGTTTACCGCTAAGGCCGCATCAGGTTTGGCCTCTGTTGCAGACGGTGCGCACGCTGCGACCCTGGTTTCCAGCGCGCTGAACCGCGGCGCGCTCGGCTGTGCCGCGCAGGCGCTCGGTCTGGCACAGCGCATGATAGACCTCTCGGTGCAGTACACCAGTGAGCGGCGGCAGTTCGGTAAGCCTATCGGCAGTTTCCAGGCGGTGAAGCACCACATGGCGAATGTCGCGGTGCGCCTTGAATACGCCAGAGCGCCCACGCACCGGGCGGCCTACGCAATTGCCAATGGCCAGGATATCGCCGCGCACGCGGTATCGCACGCCAAACTGGTGGCTTGCGAGGCGGCCAGTCTTGCCGCAAAAAACAGTCACCAGGTGCACGGCGCGATGGGCTACACCTGGGAGGTGGATCTCCATATCTTCATGAAAAAGGCCTGGGCGCTGGCCAACACCTGGGGCGATGCAGGCTTCCATAAATCACGGGTCGCGGCCCGTATATTCGCACAGGGTGCGGCACTGGGTGCCGGCGCCACGTTCGCGTAAACACAGAGGAATGAACCATGGCTGATGCCTATATCGTAGACGCAGTACGCTCACCCACCGGTCGCCGCAAGGGCGGATTGTCGGATGTTCACGGTGCTGACCTCGGAGGTCATGTGATGAAGACCCTGGTCGAGCGTAACAGCATCCCCGACGACGAGTACGACGATGTGATGTTTGGCTGCGTAGACACCATTGGCCCGCTCGCGGGTGATATTGCGCGTACCGCGTGGTTGGCGGCCGGCTTGTCGGATCGGGTGCCAGGCACCACCATTGACCGGCAGTGCGGGTCTTCGCAGCAGGCGGTGCACTTTGCCGCACAGGCCATAATGTCCGGGGTAAATGATGTGGTGATCGCAGGCGGTGTTCAGACAATGACCCAGATTCCAATCTCCTCGGCCATGATCGCCGCGCAACCGATGGGATTCAGTGATCCATTTTCCGGTAGCCCCGGCTGGGTTGCGCGCTATGGCAGCACGCCGCCGTCTCAGTTTACGTCGGCGCAGATGATCGCCGACAAGTGGAAGATATCCCGCGTGCAGATGGAAGAGTTCGCGTTGCGCTCGCACACGCTGGCGCTGGCCGCTATCAAGGAAGGCCGTTTCGACCGGGAGATCGCGCCACTCAACGGCGTGGACATGGATGAAACACCGCGCAATACCTCGATGGAGAAAATGGCGGAGCTGGAGCCGCTGATGGAGGGCGGTACAATCACGGCGGCGGTATCCAGCCAGACCTGTGATGGATCGTCCGCGATGTTGATCGTCTCCGAAGCGGCGTTAAAGCGCTACCAGCTGACACCGCGCGCCCGCATCGTACACATGAGCGTACGCGCCGCCGATCCGATCTGGATGTTAACTGCGCCCATCCCCGCCACTGAATATGCGATGAAGAAATCCGGCCTGAGGTTGGCGGATATCGACCTGGTGGAAATCAATGAAGCGTTTGCCTCCGTACCAATGGCGTGGCTGATTGAAACCGGCTATCCACTGGAGAAGACCAACGTCAACGGCGGCGCGATTGCGCTCGGACACCCGCTGGGTGCATCCGGTACAAAGCTGATGACGACGCTGCTGCATGAACTGGAGCGCACGGGGGGCAGGTACGGTTTGCAGACGATGTGTGAAGGCGGCGGGCAGGCGAATGTCACGATTCTTGAGCGCTTGTAATGCCTTCCTGCGTGTGGGGATAGTCCTGCCGCCGGGCATAACGGATATGCCGCTGAAAACCGGTATTACAGTCTGTAATTGCCGGTTTCCGGCGTAACGGGGCAGTACTGCTCCCGAGGTCGATAGCGCTTGACGACTTCAATCCCAGTCCATTGACAGCAAGAGAGTAGCGTAGAGGAGCAGCAGTATGAGTGGAATATTATCGGGTCGGGTGGCGATCATTACCGGTGCGGGTGGCGGTTTGGGAGCGGCGCACGCCAGAGTCTTCGCCTCCGAGGGCTGTGCCGTCATCGTGAACGACATCAACACGGAGGCCGCCCAGGCTGTGGTAGATGAGATTGCCGGCGCCGGAGGCAGAGCACTGGTCAACAGTTCGGATATCACCAGTTACGACGACAGTCTGAACGCCGTCAGGCAAGCCATTGACAACTTCGGAGACCTGCACATCGTACTGAACAATGCCGGCGTGAACCGCGACCGGATGTTCGCCTCCATGACCGAACAGGAGTGGGATACGATCATGGCCGTGCATCTCAAGGGGCATTTCTGCATCAGTTCTCACGCCGTGCACTACTGGCGCGGGCAGTCCAAGGAGGGCAAGCCGGTAGATGCGCGTATTATAAACACCACGTCAGGCGCCGGGTTGCAAGGTTCCATAGGGCAGTCGAATTATGCTGCGGCGAAGGCGGGAATAGCCGCGCTGACGTTGAATCAGGCCGCTGAACTGGGACGCTACAACATCACCGCCAATGCAATCGCGCCCTCCGCTCGCACCGGCATGACCAGTGCAGTGCCCGAGATGGCCGCGCGCATGGCCAGGCCCGAGGACGGCAGCTTTGACCATTTTGCGCCTGAGAACGTGTCCAATGTGCTGGCCTGGTTGGGTAGCGCAGAGGCTGCGCACGTGACTGGCCGGGTGTTCGAAGCGGAGGGTGGTCGTATCTGCATCTGTGATGGCTGGCGCACGACCGACGGAGTGGATCGCAAGGCGGCCTGGGCGCCCGCCGAGATCGGCGACGCGATCAACGAACTGCTGGCGAAGGAGATACCTGCGCAGAAAGTCTGGGGTACCTGAGGCCGGGTCCTGATCGGAGAAGCTATGGAATTTGCATTTACACAAGAGCAGGAAATGATCCGCGAAACCGCAGCTGCATTCCTGGCTGAAGTGTCTGACAGTGCCGCGGTGCGCCGCGCGATGGCGACGGAGCGGGGTTACGAGCCTGCACTGTGGGATCGGGTGTGTGGTGAGATGTACTGGCAGGCGATTCACGTTCCCGAGGAATATGGCGGCATGGGTCTGGGTTACGTAGAACTGGTCGCGACGATGGAGCAGATGGGGCGTTTTTTATTGTGCTCGCCTTTCTTTGCCACGGTGTGTCTGGCGGGCAACGCACTGCGTGTCGCTGGCAGCAAGGAGCAGCAGTCACGCTGGCTGGGGCAGCTCTGTGAAGGAAAGCTGACGGCAACCCTGGCGTTCAATAGCGGTTCAAGCGATTGGGGCGCGGACGCGATTACCGCTACCTGGCGGCGCGAGGGTGACGCTTATGTGCTTAATGGCTGCTACCGCTATGTTATCGATGGTCACACGGCCGACCTGCTGGTCATAGCTGCACGGGAAGAAGACAGCAAGGGCGAAGCCGGCATCGGCCTGTTCCTGCTACCTGCCGCGACCGCAGGCGTCGAGTGCCGGTGGTTGCCCACCATGGATCAGGCGCGCAAACAGGCGGCGGTGCGAATCACAGAGGTCAGTGTCGGAACTGAGGCGGTGATGGGCGAGTTGGGTCAAAGTTGGGAAGCTCTGGCCAGGGTGATTGATATCGCGACGATAGCGCTGGCCGCGGAGCAGGTCGGCGGCTGTCAGCAGCTGTTGGATATGACGGTGGCTTACACCAGCGAGCGCGTGCAGTTCAATCGCACGATTGCCAGCTACCAGGCGGTGAAGCACAAGGCCGCGGACATGATGTTGCGAACCGAGGTCGCCCGTTCCGCGATCTATTATGCCGCCTGCATTGCCCAGGAAGCCCTCGAAGGCACGGCACTGTCGGGAGAACTCAGCGAGGCGGCCAGCGTGGCCAAATCCTATTGCTCCGATGCCTATTTTGCTGTCGCCGGGGACGCGTTGCAGTTGTTTGGCGGGGTGGGCTTCACCTGGGAATACGATGTGCACCTGTATCTAAAGCGCGCCAAATCCTCCGAGCATCTGCTGGGGAATGGCACCTATCATCGCGAGCGCCTGGCCTGCTCGCTACTGGATTGAGGGGAAGACGGTGAAACTGAGTTTTAGCCCCGAGGATGAACTGTTCAGGGACCAAGTGGCTACCTGGTTACGCGACAACCTGGCCGGAGAGTTTGAGAAGCTGAAATACCGCGGTGGTCCCGGTGATGAGCATATGTTTCCGGCTGAGCGACAGGTCTGGGAGCAGAAACTGGCTGAAGGAGGCTGGACCTGTGTCGGCTGGCCTCGGGAATATGGCGGTCGCGGTTGCTCGATAGAGCAGCAGGTGATTTTCTTCGAGGAGTACGCCCGCGCCGGGGCACCGGGACGCGTCGGTCATATTGGCGAGGGGCTGGCGGGGCCTACCATTATCGCCTTCGGCACCGAGGAACAGAAACGGAAGTACCTGCCGGGTATCGTTGCGGGTACGCAGCTTTGGTGCCAGGGCTACTCCGAGCCGAGCGCCGGTTCAGATCTGGCAAACGTCAAGACCAGGGCCCGTCTGGATGAAGCGCGGGGCAAGTGGCTGCTCAATGGCCAGAAAGTGTGGACCTCGCTAGCCCATGAAGCGGACTTCTGTTTTGTACTTGCGCGCACCGATCCGGATTCGGTGGCGCACAAAGGGCTTGGTTTCTTCCTGGTAGCGATGGATCAACCGGGCATCGAGGTCAGGCCTATTGAGCAAATTACCGGAACTTCCGAATTCAATGAGGTGTTTTTCGACGATGCCGAGTGCCGGGCAGATGATATCGTCGGAGAGCCCGGTGACGGCTGGAAAGTTGCGATGGGGCTGTTGGGTTTCGAGCGCGGCGTGTCGACGCTGGGCCAGCAGATGCAATTCCAGAATGAACTGGACGAGGTTGTGCGCTTCGCCAAAGGCAACGGTGCCGCGAATGATCCTGTAATTCGCCAACGTATAGCGCGTGCGCATGCGGAACTGAAGATTATGCGCTACAACTCACTGCGAATGCTGTCGGGGCAAAGTGCCAGCGATGGCGCCCTGCAGAAGGAAGCACTGATTTACAAGTTATTCTGGGCCACCTGGCACCGCACCCTGGGTGAACTGGCCATGGACGTGTTGGGCCCGGAGTGCGATATTCTGGAGGGCGCTCCGTATGCATTGAGTCGCCTGCAATCCATGTACTTGTTTGTGCGTTCGGATACCATCTATGGCGGCACCAACCAGATACAGCGCAATATTATCGCCGAGCGAGGTCTGGGAATGCCGCGGGAGCCCAAAGGTACGGCCAGATAGTCTGGATGAGTGAGGAATAATAAATGAACTTGAAAACGCCTGAGTACGTCCCGGGCCATGGCCTGATCACAGGCAAGAGCGTCCTCGTGACCGCCGCAGCCGGTGCGGGTATAGGGTTCTCAGCTGCCACCCGGGCGGCGGAGGAGGGCGCGCGCGCAATTGTACTGAGCGACATTCATGAAGGCCGGCTGGCGGCGGCCGTGGAAAAACTCAAGACAGAGTCCGGTCTTGCCGAGATTTACGGCAGAGTGGGTAATGTGGCAGTAGAGGATGATGTACGGGGCCTGATCGACTTTGCCGAGGAGAGTCTGGGCGGCGTTGATATACTGGTTAACAATGCCGGACTCGGGACCTCGAAGTTGCTCATCGAGATGGAGGATGAGGAGTGGCATCGCGTCATTGATGTGACACTGAACGGCACCATGCGCATGACACGCTATATGATGCGGGTGATGAAGGCGCGCGGGCGGGGTGGTGTGATTGTCAACAATGCATCGGTACTGGGATGGCGCGCGCAGAAAGAGCAGGCACACTATGCGGCTGCGAAAGCGGGCGTCATGGCCTTGACGCGCTGCGCGGCGCTGGAGGCGGCCGAGTTTGACGTGAGGATCAACGCGGTTGCACCGTCCATCGTGCTGCACCCGATGCTGCGAAAATCAGCGTCCGAGGAACTGCTCGCGGAACTGGAATCCAAGGAGGCTTACGGGCGCGCAGCCGAAGCCTGGGAAGTGGCCAATGTCATGATGTTTCTGGCCTCGGATTATTCCAGCTATATGACGGGGGAAGTTGTTTCCGTTTCCAGTCAGCGCAGCTAGGCATTATGCATAGATCCCGGTTGATTTCGCCGGATTCACCTGCGGGACCTGAGAGTTTGAACCCGGCAGGACGACCGCCTCGACCACGTATCCAGGCCGCTTGTTACCCGTTCCATATGAATAGCCCACTATGCACATCAGGAGAACGCACATGAGAGAAGCAGCAATCGTATCCACGGCAAGAACCGGTCTGGCCAAGTCATTTCGCGGCGGCTTCAACGATACCGAGGCCCCGGCGATGGGTGGCCATGTGGTACGCGCAGCCATAGCGAGGGCTGGCATAGATCCGGCCGAGGTGGATGACTGCATCTTCGGCGCCGCCGCGCAGCAGGGCACTCAGGCTTACAATATTGGTCGACTGTGCGGTATAGCCGGGGGTCTTCCGGATACCGTAGCCGGTATGTCCATCGAGCGGCAATGTTCCTCCGGACTGATGTCGATTGCAACGGCCGCCAAGGCCATCATATGCAATGAATACGATATTGCCGTAGCCGGCGGTGTCGAATCCATCTCACTCGTTCAGACCAAGCATAAAAACGCCTATCGCAATGTCTCAAAGGCGGTGACCGCGCTCGATCCCACCGCTTACATGCCGATGTTGGAAACCGCTGAAGTAGTTTCGGAACGCTACAACATCAGTCGTGAGGAGCAGGACATATATGCGCTGCAAAGCCAGCAGCGAACTGCCGCGGCTCAGCAGGCGGGCTTGTTCGAGGAAGAGATTGTGCCGATGAACACTACGATGGCGGTGTTCGACAGGGAAACCAAAGAGACAAGTTATCAGGATACAGTGGTTGATCGTGATGACTGTAACCGGCCGTCTACAACCCTGGAAAGCTTGCAGGCCCTCGAGCCTGTTTTCAAGGACGGTCAATGGGTACAGCAGGGGAAATTCATTACCGCCGGAAACTCGTCGCAGTTGTCCGATGGCGCTTCCGCCTGCCTCGTCATGGACAGTGCGCTGGCGGCACAGAAGGGGATTGCGCCACTGGGATTCTATCGAGGCCTCGCGGTTGCGGGTTGCAAATCTGACGAAATGGGCATCGGGCCGGTATTTGCCGTTCCCAAACTGCTGCGGCGTCACGGCTTGAGTGTCGGCGATATCGATCTGTGGGAACTGAATGAGGCGTTTGCCTGCCAGGTGGTTTACTGCCGTGATCAACTGGGCATTGACAATGACAGGCTGAATGTAAATGGTGGCTCAATCTCGATCGGGCACCCGTTTGGAATGAGTGGAGCCCGCATGGTGGGGCACGCCTTGCTCGAGGGCAAGCGTCGCGGCGCAAAGTACGTTGTAGTTACAATGTGTATTGGTGGCGGCATGGGTGCTGCCGGTTTATTCGAGGTCGCCTGATTTACTGCGGTGTTATGAGGTGGGATGTTTGCGGCTGGATTGACGGGGAGGCGACCTAACGTTTTGTGAGATGGAAATCGTAGAGTCGCAGTACCCGCCAACTGCTCACTTGCCTGCTCCTCTGAACCAGTTTTCTCTGCTGCAACACCCGACGCAGTTCACGCAAAGCGTCGAATTTGGCTTTTAAATAGGGTTTGAGATTGCCGCGGGCCAGGAGCACGATACCCACGACGATAGTCATCAAAATATGGGCGGGTAAAGCCAGGCCCAGTAAGGGCGCCGGAGCGTTTTTGACGAGGGTCCAGACCAGGTTCCTGTGCCCGTAGTAGAGCGCAAAATCGGGATATTTGCCGGTAATTGCCGACCCCAGGTGTAGGACCGCTGCCTGGGGAACGTACAGACATCGGCACCCCTTCAGTTGCAGGCGATAGCCCAGGTCGACATCCTCCATGTAACAAAAGAATGTATCGTCGAAGCCCCCTGCCTCCCTGAGGTCCTTTGCTCTATACATCGCGGCTCCGGCGCACGGCGCGAACACTTCGCGGGGTTGGTGCTGGTCCGGTAAGTACGGTCGGTTATGAAGATTGCGCCATGCCAAACCGGATATATGGTAAACATCGCCCGCACCATCCAGAGTAAGATTATCCTGCATCATTCTGCTGGCAAAGCTGGTGTAATCCGGGTACGCTCTTGCTGCTTCCTCAAGTCTTTCTATAAAATCTGATTCCGGGAAAGCATCCGGGTTCAGGGTAATAAAATAGTCTGCTTCCGGAAGCAGTTGAAAGGCGAAGTTATTGGCACCCGCGAAGCCGTGGTTTTCTTCCAGGCAATGGGTTTTGAGTGTTGAGCATGCGGGCAGATTTGCCATGGAACTGTCCAGGCTTCCATTGTCGATTACCATTATGATGTCGGCCTGGCGGGACTGGTTTAGTAGATGGTTTATGCACTTGGCGAGCAAGCCCCCACTGTTAAAGTTAACGATGACAACGGCGATATTCAATTTTTCCCACCAGGGATCCGAGCTTTATATTGGGGTACACCGAGTGTCGCAGAGCGCCTTTGATGCCGCGTGAAGACCACTGGCCCGCTATATTTTTCCCAATCTAACATTAGATTGCGGTAATTGAAAACAGCTTCTGAGATGAAGGGGTATTGGGACATTACCAGTCTAAGCTGATTGTGGTGTATCAGTGGTTATCGACAGTGCTTTACTGCTAGTATTGTCGTGGATTTTTGATGGTGTGTAGTTCCTCGGAAACTGTCCGGATGAACAAGAAAACCTCCAAACTCGAACTCACGAACGCGTTCCCAACCATGTGCTCAGAGTGAGAGACAGCGGAGAGCCGGACACCCGTCTTCAGTGAGGGGGTTCGGTAGAAAAGCCCGCCCCGGGTTTTTATGACAACAAACCTCCCTGGGGTTACTAAAGTTCCATATTGTTGACAGGTCTTTAGAGTTACTTGTATGAATCTCCTCGTGTTAGGTATGCATCGGTCCGGTACATCAGCGCTAACCGGTCTGTTGAATCTGATGGGCGCCTATTTTGGTGCGGAAGGAGAAAGCATTGGCGCCAACGAAGAGAACCCTAAAGGCTTCTGGGAAAGGCGAGATGTCAGGAACCTGAACGACTCTGTACTTAAATCAGTCAACTGCGACTGGAACCGCATCCACAAGTTCAGTCTGGATGATCTCAGTCAAAAGGTCGTCGATGATTTTGAGTCCGGAGCGAAGAGGCTACTGGATGAACTGGGGGCTCATGAACCCTGGGTGATAAAAGAGCCACGTCTCTGCCTAACACTTCCCCTGTGGGAAAAGTTCCTGTCCGACAGTGTGTGCGTCCATATCTATCGAAATCCGATAGAAATTGCTCGAAGCCTCCTGACCAGAAACGGAACGCCCATAAGCGTGGGGATAGCGCTTTGGGAGAAGTACACCAGAGAGGCTCTTTATGTATCGAGGGAGCATGTGAATCTGTTCGTTTCACATAAGCGCCTGATGATTCAGCCGCGGCATGTAGCCGAAGACATAGTCAAGCAAGCCGCCAGCCATGGGCTTAGCGGATTGCAGGTACCCGCCCAGGAGCATCTGGACAAAATGATCGATTTCACGATGTATAGAGAGCGAGATACCGAAGAAGACTGCTCAGAATTTCTGAATCAGCGGCAGGAGGCGCTGTATCGCGGCCTGGTAGAAGGCACGCTCGACCCCAGGGCAACCAGCCGGGAGGTATCGCGAGGTTGCGATGAGATACTTCGGGATTATGAAGAAAAGGGGTATTCCAGATTCTTGAAGCTGGACAATACTATCCACGAATTGAACAAGAAAATGGCGAGAAAGCAAAGTCTGGTAGAGCGAGCAACAGAGCGGGAGTCCAAAGCCAGGGAGGATTTCAGGCGCGTTAGCCTGGAGAGCGAAAAGCTGGGTAGGCAGGTCTCGCAATATAAGGCTGAAGCAGAAACGCTACAAGGCTTTCTACGCAGTATTGTCAGCGGCACGAAGGCAATGGCAGGTTCAAATAGCTGGAAAATTGGCAGCAAGATAGTCTCTGCCAAACAAAAGCTTCTCCTTAGAAAGAGCCAGCCATCGGCGATTCATTATGTCAGCGATGCCATTCGCGATTACGAAAAGTGGAAGTCGGATAAATCGAAAGCCGTTCTTTCGGAAGCTGAAACACCGACCAGTGGCAAACTGGATTTGTATCCTGTTCGCCCTGCGCGTATTCCGACTGTTGACATTGTTGTATGCGTCCATAACGCCCTGGAAGACGTGGCTTCCTGCCTGCGTTCTGTTATCGAAAATACGCTTGAGAGTTTTACACTCTATATCGTTAACGATGGATCGGATGAGGAGACGACTCACTTCCTCGGACGTTTTTGTGCCGAGTATCCGGACACTGTCCTGTTCGAGAATGAGCAAGCCCTGGGTTATACCAAAGCGGCTAATATCGCCCTGAGAGCGAGCAAGTCGGAATACGTAGTCTGCTTGAACAGCGACACCATCGTGCCACGCTTATGGCTGAAGGGCTTACTGGAATGTGGCGAGAGTGATCCATCGGTGGGCATTGTCGGCCCACTCTCAAATGCCGCGAGCTGGCAGTCGGTACCTGAGCGGTTTGACGCGGGTGGTGATTGGGCTGTCAATGAATTGAAAAAGGGGCTGGATGTCAACCAGATGGCGGAAGTCGTCTATCAGGTATCCGAAAAGCGCTTTCCAAGGGTGGATTTCGTAAACGGCTTTTGTTTTGCGATAAAGCGCTCCGTGCTCGATGCAGTGGGTCTCCTGGATGAAGAGTCGTTTCCGGAGGGCTATGGAGAGGAGAATGACTACTGTTTGCGGGCAGTGGATGCGGGTTTTGATCTGGCAATAGCCGATCAAGTCTATGTCTTCCACGCAAAGTCGAAAAGTTACAACCACGAACGGCGCAGAATCCTTTCCAAAAAGGGAGGTAACGCGCTGAAGCAAAAGCACGGCGAATCCAGAATAAAGAAAGGGGTGGAGCGCCTAAAGACAAGTGTGGAGTTGGAAGACGTCAGAGAGCGTATTCGACACTATTTGAATAGCGGAGAATTGACCGAGGACCAGCGCCGGCAAGATTCGTTGAGTATACTGTATGTGATGCCAGTGCGCGGTGGCGGTGGTGGTGCGCATTCCGTAGTTCAGGAAGTAACCGGCATGCGCAAACTCGGCATCAATGCCAGGGTGGCCACCCTGGAAAAGTATAGAGACGGGTTCAGGGAGGCTTACTCTCAGCTATATGATAAGGGCGACTATTTCCTGTTCTTCAGTGATCAGGAGGAGCTGTTCCGGGCCTCGGAAGCGTTTAATATCATCGTAGCGACTTTGTGGTCATCACCTGCGCTGATTGCACCAATAGCGAGAAGGAATCCACAGTTGCTGGTGGCCTACTATATACAGGACTATGAGCCCTGGTTTTTCAAGGAAGGTACGCCGGATTGGCAAAGTGCCTCCGAGTCCTATACCTGCGTCGAGGATATGTGTCTTTTCGCCAAGACTGACTGGTTATGTCGCATCGTGGAGGAGAAGCATTATCGCAAGGTGAGGAGAGTCTCTCCCAGCCTGGATACGAGTGTGTATTTTCCGTCATTCCCGACGCGCGAATCCGATACTGAAGTTACGACCGTATGTGCAATGATTCGCCCATCGACTCCGAGGCGAGCGAGTTGGGTTACTCTGGAAATTTTGAAGCGCATTAAGAATGCTGATCCGGATAGAGTGAGAATTGTCACATTTGGATGTGACCTTGAGCAACTGGAGGAGTTTCGCATTCTTCAAGCGCCGTGGCTGGAACTTGATTTCGTGTTTGAGCATAGGGGCGTCCTGGTCAGGGAGGAAGTCGCGGAAGTTTTACGGACTTCAGATATTTTTGTCGATTTTTCAGAGTACCAGGCATTTGGTCGTACTGGCCTCGAGGCAATGGCATGTGGATGTTCGGTAATTCTTCCTGCCAAGGGCGGGGTACACGAGTATGCGGTTGATGGTGAGAACGCAGTCATCGTCGATACAAGCTCAAAAAAGGAAATGGAGGACGCACTGGCTGGTTTGATCCAGAACCGGGAGTTTCGCCGTCGTTTGCAGGGTCAGGGTATAACTACAGCGAGCAGATACAGTATTGAGCGTGCTGTGCTTTCGAAGCTTTCGCTGTTCCGCTCTCTGCAGCACGAACGACACATGAGAAACTATAAGAAATTCTGGCCATTCGAGTTTTCAGAGAACAACCCGGCCAGGATTGCCGTCTGGCCATGTGTGATGGGAGATATCGAGGAGCCCGCGGGATCAGCCTTTATCAGACTTATCCAGCCTCTATCGAACAAGACTATTGCCAGCAAGCTTGAACTGGTTATTATCAGGAGTCTTGGGAGTTTGGAGGCTAGTGTAGCTGATCTTTGCGTGGTGCAACGCAATGCAATAAAGGATCAGGAAACCGTGGGTTTGTTGCTCCAACTGTGCAAAAGCAGGGGGATGAGATTGGTGCACGAAATAGATGACGACCTCTTCAACTTGGATGAAAGCAGCGCCTCCTTACTTCCTTCGGAAGAACTTGCAGCACTGGAACTGCTGGCATCGAGATCAGACGCAATTGTAACCTCAACTGAAACACTCCAACAGTCGCTGAAAAAAATCAACGCGAACGTTTACTGTATTCACAACGCACTGGACGAAGCTCTCTGGTTCGATAACCCGACGGCGCGCGACGCCAACCCGGGCAAGTCATTGAAAATATTGTATATGGGAAGCAAGACGCATGCTGATGACCTGAATCTGGTCATGGATGCCTGGAGGAAGATAGAGGCAGAGTACGAGGGGCGGGTGACCCTCGACATTATCGGAGGTGCAGCTCATGGCAGCCTGGGTTTTGGCAATCACATCAGAGTCCCTCCAGCTCTGAGCTATCCTGTCTTTGTGAAATGGTTGCGGGAGCAGGGTCCCTGGGACATTGGCATAATCCCTTTGCAAGATACCCACTTCAATCGCGGAAAGAGTCATATTAAGTTTCTGGATTATTCTGCGCTTGGCCTGGCGATAATATGTTCCGACCTGCCAATCTACCAGGGTATAGCGTCTGATGAGGAGAATGCTTTGTTGGTTGGGAGCACCAGCGAAGACTGGTATCAGGCTATCAGGCGGTTGATTGAAGATGACAGGCTCAGGAACAGACTAAGTAGTGCTGCCCATTCGAATGTCAGGGAGAACTATTGCCTGGATAAGACGGCGAAGAACTGGTTGGAAGTCTTCAGTGGAGTGATGAACGGATAGTTGCTACAAGACATGAGCACGCGAGATGGACCATTAGTCGAAGTTATTGTCGCATTAGGCGACAAGCTTAGTTTTATACAGGAGACGATCAGTTCGCTTTCACATAGCGATCTGACTGCAGCGTGCCGCGTTACTTTGTTGGGCACAAATTGCGACAGCACCACCACAAAGTATTTACTGGAAATATCCAGGAGCAATCCTGTGATGAGTTATCTTGCGGTTGATTTTTCGCCAGTGGCAAGCGCAAATGACATCATTCGGGAAACTACTTCCGAGTACGTCTGTATCGTATCCGGGAATGTTATCGTGCCTGCGAATTGGCTCAACGAAATGCTATCTGTCATCCTGAGCGATCGAAGCTCCGGTGAAGTGATGGCTCTCGGCAATAGCGGCACCAGCATGGCAGCCCCAATGCCGGCAGGCTGTACGCTCAACACTATGGATTGGTTCTCCAGGACCAAAGGCAGGCCGGGTGCTTTGGCATTTTATCTGGATAAATCAGCCTGTGTGTTGATTGAAAAAAATTGTTTTAGAGAAAGAAGCTATCTTGATGAGGGTTACAAGACGTTGGCATGGGCTTTGCTGGACGTTTCTGTTGCCAGTTTCAACGAGTCTCCTCGGGCTCGTCTGGCGGATACTGTCTATGTCTATCGATTTCCTGATGATATAGCCGCAGAAATCGACCATGATAGAACGCGCCTGCTATCCAAGCCTGGATCAAGAAACAGTCTGAAAGCGCTGCGTCAGCATAACGTTCAACAATTGTCCCCTTTGCTCAATCAGTTGGCATTGGATCAGCGATTATCTCCGCTAACTACCGCCAGGGAAACGTACCGCATACTTAGAAGTCATTTCAGGCGACGAGAGTATTTGGGGATTGTAAAGGCTGCGCTTGTCGGATTGGCTCGATTGCCGACAGGAAGTACCGCCATTGCCAGCAAGAAATTTACTTCCAGAATGGTTAGCCCGAATAAGCTAAGAGTCACATATGTGCTTCACAATATAGCGGTGGCGGGTGGCGTGATATCTGCAGTGCAGTTGGCAAACGAACTCGTTCTACTCGGTATCGAAGTTCGTGTAGTCGCGTTATACCAATATGCAGAGACTGAGGCCTGGAAGTGGTATACACAGCCGATCATCTTCAAAGATGCGAATGATCTGATCAGTAATTTCCCTGAATCCGATATCGCAGTAGCAACGCATTGGACCACAGCCAACTGGGTGGCGGCAGTTGTTCGCAATGGTGCTGCCAGGTCGTCCGCGTACTTCCTGCAGGACTACGAGTCCTGGTTTTTCCCGGAATCAGATAAACGCTCGCGGAATGCAGTTCTTGAAACTTACTCCAAGATAAATAACAGAATTGTAAAATCCAGCTGGCTTCAGGAACTGATTCGGAAAGACGGCTTTTCCAGTAACAAGATCACCCTGGGACTGGATCTTGCCACGTACTATCCACGGGATGTTCCCAAGCCGCTTGCGACCACGATCGTAGCCATGGCCAGACCAGGTACGCCGAGGAGAGGCTTCTCTAATCTGGTAGACGCCCTCACTCTCATAAAAACTGAGTATCCTTCTACCCGGATAATTTTGTTCGGGGAAGATATCTCTGATCAGGATATTCCGTTTGAATACGAGGGCGTGGGTGTTATTTCTTCCTCGGATAAAATGGCTGAGTTGTACTCAAGAGCGACGATTTTTATCGATGCATCGGACTTCCAGGGTTTTGGGCGCACTGCTATAGAAGCGATGGCCTGTAATGTTGCCTGTATCCTCACCGATGTGGGTGGGGTGTCAGAGTATGCGGAGAGTTATGAAAACTGCATTCTTGTTCCACCAAAAAATCCACACGCTATTTGTCAAGCTTTCGGAAAAATAGACAGCGATATAGACTTATATAAGAGAATATTGAAGAACGGGATAGCAACCGCGAAAAGATTCTGCCATAAGCGAGAAGCCATGGAAACTGCCGCTTTTTTCAAGACACTTGGCTGACAGGGGGAGATTCCTTGATAACTTCTCTTCTAATGGAGAGTCTTACATGAGTAAGCAAGCCCTGATACATATTGGTACCGGAAAAACCGGGACCACGTCGATACAGGAAAGCCTGTCAGCGCAAAAGCGAAAACTCAATGGCATTGGGTATCCCAATGTTGTCGGTAATGCGCAGCACTTCCTGGAAGTGGTGTACAGTGATCGATCCCAACTCTCGAGGGGGCATCGCAGCAACTATAAAGATGAGGCGGCCAGGCTGAAGGATGCGAAAGAACTCAGGAACAAATTTTTGTATAGAGTTCTCAGCAAGAGCAAAGTAATAATCTCATCTGAATTTTTGGGGCGATTTAGCAGGGAGCAGATACTGGCGCTCAAGACTGATCTAGATGACGCAGGTTATACCGACTATCGCATTATATGTTATGTACGTGATCCAGTCTCCTATTATAGGTCTGTTCTTCAGCAGAAGCTGAAGGCCTCCCATAGGCCACCTCATCCGGCCAAATTCTGGTACGGTGCCCGGGAGACGATAGAGAACTACAGGCAGTGTTACGGTGATCAGGTTGTGGTAAGAACATATGACGAAACGCTTTATGAGGGCGATGTAGTAAGAGATTTTTTGAGACAGGCAGAACAGTTTTTTAATGTGCAGATTTCCGGTATCAAGAGCAAAAGCAAGAATCGCTCACTATCCGCCGAAGCATTGTTTGTCTTGCAGCGGTATCGTGAGCTCTACGATTTTGACAAAGATAATGTACAGACTCCCGGATCCCAATTGCTTATCAAGTACCTGGCGCAACTTCCCGCCGATCAGATGACGCCTATCGAGCTTCATCCGAGGGTAGAAGATATCATCCTTGAGCGCTTTCAGGATGATATGCAGTGGCTGAAAGAGAACTATGGCATTGATTTTTGTACGCGACCTCGCAGCGGTGTAAACGGTCCCGTAATGAAGCAGCGAAACTATCAGTTACTTGAGAGCATTATCAGGAAGCCACCGGACTCCAGCATAGATTTGGTGATGTTTGATATTATTGATACTTTCCTGGGCATTTATGAATCCGCAGATGGTAAATTGTCTCGGCGGCTGCTTGCGGATAACTAGAAAAACCTACTAGACCATCCCCCAATCGACGCTCTGAGCCCATTCGGTAGTCAGATGTAACCGCAGAACTTCAGTTCGTCCTTTATTTCTGTCACATACCGATTGTCAAGATCAAGGGCCCTGCCTGGGTCAATGCTGTTCCTGCGATAGTAAGACGGCATTTTCTTGTTCCGGGTTGCTTGATCAATATCAATACAGCTTTCAACCTCAAGAAACTGGAAAACGGTATCCAGACATGATTTGGTGTTCGACACGAGATCTTCAAATTTGATGCAGAGCGTACCATCGCGATCTTTCAGGAAACGATAGAACTCTACTGCAGCTTTCCAATTATCGATCGCCTTGTCGACTGGCTGGGGCTTTCGTCCCATTTTGGACTTAATGCATGACCGACCATCCCTGAGAATAAAGACTACCTTTTTGCCTTGCATGACGACATCAAAGAATTCATTCAGCACAGGGATAGGGGGGGTATTGAACATGTTATGTTTGTAAAGGCCCCGTATACTTTCGGTTGTGATTTTGTTGGCCCAGATGTTCTTGCGGCAGGTAGATGCCACACGTTCGCACGCGTCGAGGAATCCGTAGGCGCGATCTGAAAACAGCGTTGACTGATGTTCCGCTATGCCTTTGCCTCTTAAGTAATGCTCTGCGAAAAGCTCAAACTCCACATGAATATCAGGATGAGTATCCAGGAGGCTGGCCAGTAAACTGGTACCACTCCTTCCCGTACCAACGATAATGAATTTGAACTTTGACATCTGTCTCTGGGGCCCTGTGGCTACTGATATCCTGATTTTCTGTTCGGGTTTGGCGACTCTGCGGAAAGTCCAGTGAAGCGGTTTGATTGAACACTATTACCCCTGTTGACCATAGCCCGCCAATCAGTCTTGGGAGTCTCCTGTTGGGGGCATCTTAGCGCACTCGCTTGGGCGGGCAAAGCTGGCACCAGAGAGTAGGGGCAATATGCCGTCATCCAGCAACCAGACGCACAGTTCTGCTGGAGAGTTTGAATGATTGGCCGGAGTGGGCGTACAAAGCATACGAAATTCATTGCTCCACGGCCGTACCTTGATAGACTGGCGGAAGTTCGTACTGCATCCCGGCCAGACATCGGATCTCTCAGCTTTTGAACAGCACACAGAATAAGTTGCGCGCTGCCGTACTGAATCGGCGCATGCTGATATGCGTATTTACCGGTTTCGCATCCGGCATGCCGTTGTATGTTCTTTTCCAGCTTGTCCCGGTCTGGCTCAGCGAGGGCGGGGTATCCCTTGTCGAAATAGGACTTTTTGCCCTGGTTGGCGTTCCCTATACCTGGAAGTTTCTATGGGCACCCATGATGGATCGCTGGGTTCCTCCTTTTCTGGGCAGGCGCAGAGGCTGGATGCTGATGAGCCAACTCGCGTTGCTGGTATCAATCGGCGCTCTAGGTATGTATGAGCCGTCCCAATCGACCTGGGTGATCGCCTGGCTCGCAGTTGCGGTAGCCTTTTTCAGCGCCAGTCAGGATGTGGTCCTCGATGCCTATCGGCGGGAGATTCTGCCAGACGCGGAGCTCGGCATGGGAAATGCGATCCACGTCCAGGCTTATCGAGTGTCCAGCCTGATCCCCGGCTCTCTTTCCCTGATTTTGGCGGACAGTTTGCCGTGGTCCAGTGTATTTTGGATCACAGCCGGCTTTATGTTTGTCGGTGTGATTATGACACTTGTGGTCTCCGAATCAAAAGTCGATTTGCCTCCCAGATCTGGATTTCGGGAAGCGCTGGTAGCGCCATTTACAGAGTACCTGGAGCGCAGCGGTTGGGTCGGGCTGATAATGGTCTTGAGTTTCATGTTTCTGTATAAAATCGGCGACAATATGGCCACTGCGCTGTCCATGCCTTTTTACCTTGAAGTGGGGTTCAGTAAAACAGAGATAGGGTTGATCGCCAAGCACGCAGCGCTCTGGCCGTCTATCGTTGGTGGCCTTCTGGGTGGTCTGGTGATGGTGCGTGTGGGTATCAACCGCGCGCTATGGATATTCGGTGTGGTACAGGTAGTGAGTATTCTCGGATTTGCTGTTCTGGCCAACACCGGCCCAGAATTGTGGCTGCTAGCGGTGGTGATAGGCTTTGAATATCTGGGTGTGGGTATGGGTACGGCTGCTTTTACTGCTTTTATTGCTCGCGAAACCAGTAAAACCTATGCAGCCACCCAGTTTGCGCTTTTTACTGCTCTTGCTGCAGTGCCGCGAACGCTGGCGAATGCCAGTACCGGGTGGATTGTAGAGCGAATCGGCTGGTTTGATTTCTTCCTTTTGTGTACATTTCTGGCGCTGCCGGGCATGTTGCTGCTGTTCCGGGTGGCACCCTGGAAAGAGGAAGGCGCTGTCAATTAAGCGATTGCTGTGGAGTTAGAAAGCACTACAGGTCGTCCGGGTTCCGCTTTTTGGGCACCCCGTCACGCCCCTGCAGGATTTCGGAGTTGCCTTGGATAATGCAAATGGGAGATTATAGGAGAATTGGTTCTCAGAGTATGAATGTAAGTGTAGAGTCTATGGATAAGTACGTTTTACCGGCAATCATCGGCAGTATATAGATGGGGGAGCAAGAGCAAGTAGTCAGCGAGCCGGAGGAGAGCTTACCAGCCCGGGTAGTGGCCATACTGGGGATGCACCGTAGTGGTACCAGCTGCTTGACAGGGTCTCTTCAGGCATCCGGTCTCTTCCTGGGCGATTGTCATACCTGGAACAAGCACAACGAAAAAGGTAATCGGGAAAACCAGAAATTTGTCGATCTGCATGATGCGATCCTTGCCGAAAACGGTGGAGCCTGGGACTCTCCGCCCGGACATGTAGCCTGGAAGGATGAGCATCGCGCCTGGGCGATGAATCTTCTCCGTGCACACGCAGGGGAAGCCAATTTTGGATTCAAGGACCCGCGTGCTCTTCTGGTAATTGATGGCTGGAAAGCGTTGTATCCAAAAATTGAGTTTATCGGGATCTACCGTCATCCCAACGCCGTGGCCAAGTCGCTCGAAAAACGCAACTACAGAAGCCGTGAGGAGTGGCTCGAATTGTGGTATGCGTACAACAGTGTTCTGTACAAGCTCTACAAACAGCACCCGTTTCCGATTCTTTGTTTTGACGATGATGAGGCTGTATTGGATGACAAGATAAATCGTGTCGCCAAACAGATAGGCCTTGCGTCACCGAGGGCCGATGAGAAATTTTATACCTCAGAGCTCAGGCACAATGACGCTTCGGGCGAAGAGCCTTTGCCTTGGAAAATCAGGCGGTTGTATCGGAAGTTAAAGAAAGCCGAATTTTGACCGGTGTTGCTGAATGATAAGTCGAATACAGCATGCTTTTCGCCGATGCCTGTCGGGAGCGAGAGATCACGGTGGGCTGGTTGTCAGTTTTGTAGTAATCGTCTACGACATGCCGGAGCAGGCCCAGAATACTATTCGTTCGCTATTTGTTGACTATCAGCAGGGTGTGCGCCCTGAAGATTATGAAGTACTGATCGTGGAAAATGACTCGGCAAATACAATGCCTGAGGAGTTTCTCGCTGCCTTACCCGCCAACTTTTCCTATCACCTGAGGCAGGAGAGCCAGCCGACACCGGTACACGCGATAAACTACGGGCTAGAACACGCGCGTGGTGCCAATATCTGTGTGATGATTGACGGAGCGCGTCTGCTTACGCCAGGTATTGTCAAGAATACGATTCGGGGTCACCTTCTGTCACCACGTGCGGTTGTGACTGCGCCGGGGTATCACCTGGGACATGAACTACAGCAGAAAGCTGTAGGTAGCGGCTATGATGTGGCACAGGAGCGGACGCTGATGAACTCGATAGCCTGGCCGGAGGATGGCTACCGACTATTCGAGATAGCCTGTTTTAGCGGTTCCTGCGCTGCTGGTTTTTATCTTCCGCATTCAGAGAGCAACTGTATCAGTATGCCACGAGAACTGTGGCGGGCCTTGCGCGGTTACGATGCGCGGTTCGACATGCGTGGTGGTGGTGTTGTAAACCTGGACCTTTACAAGAGGGCCTGTGAGTACCCTGGAGTTACACACGTGTTCCTACACGGTGAGGGAACGTTCCACCAGTTTCACGGTGGTGTGACTACGGGTGGCGAAGAAGCAGAGATCAGGCAGAAGTTCATTACTGCCATTATGGAGCAGTATCGGGATATTCGAGGCAAAAAATTTGAAGCTCCTTTAACGGATACTGTGTATCTCGGGGAAATTTCAGATCATGCCCAGAGATTTTTACAACTCTCTTCGTCGAATAAGCTCGAACGAATGAAGAATTCAGCCGAAATGTAAGGTGTTTCGGCTTCAAACTTGAATACACAAGAGGTCAATGGGAATCTATGAGTAACCAACTGTATTTTCCGCCGTCACTGCAGCGATTTGAACCCAAGCGTATGGTGTTCAGTACGTGGGTTGATCATTTGCCTTTCGCGTACGACCTCGTAGCCGCTATTCGCCCCAAACTTCTGGTAGAGCTTGGGGTATACAACGGCCTCTCCTTCTTTACTTTTTGTCAGTCGATGGTGGAGCACGATATTGATGGGGTAGCGTACGGTGTGGATTGTTGGGAGGGCGACGAGCACACCGATGCTTATGATGATTCAATTTATAATGACGTGGCCGATCATGCACGGGTCAATTATCGAGGGAGTACGTATTTGTTGCGAATGTTTTTCAATGAAGCGTTGCGACATTTCGAGGACAACACATTGGATCTTCTGCACATCGATGGTTTGCACACCTATGAAGCGATACAGGAGGACTTCACCAACTGGTACCCCAAGGTGAAGCCTGGGGGGATTATTCTGTTTCATGATGTTATGGCTAAAATCAAGGATTTCGGCGCCTGGAAATATTTTGAAGAGCTGGAGGCACAATATGAGGATGTCTTCAAGTTCAATCATGGATTTGGTTTGGGCGTTTTGCGAAAGCCAGGTGGAGAGCCGAGCGATGAGCCGCTGATCAATATGCTGTTTTCCAAGGATGAAGAAACCATAAAACAGCTACGCCAGTTCTATGTGCATGCCGGAGTATTTCTTGAGTCGCGTCGACAGGCCACATTTTGGCGGCAGGCGCGTAAGGGAGGTAAGGGAAGAGGTGGCCAGGGCAAAATCAAACCTGCTGCGACGGATCAACCCAAGGAAAGTCCGCCACAAGAGGAATAGTCCAGGCAAGCTGTAATGAGAACGGAGTGATTGGCACAGTGTTTTTACGGCTTTCCGCAACGGTGGACGATTTGGCTCGTTTTTGGAGGGTGTAATCATGAACGCTGAATTCAGGTCGAACGTAGATTCCGTAGATCAGGAAGCGCTTGCCGCTTATCGCCCCCTGCTTGATGAGGTGCACGAACTGATAGATGCAGGCGATTACGAAGCCGGTATCTCCAAATTGCAGAAGGTTGCCCGGGCCAGTGGCAGTGAAGCGCTGATGAACTACCTGATCGAACTGCGCGTTCAGGCGTTTCCCAGAATGTCGGAAAAAATTACTCCGGAGCCGATGTTTGAAGCGAATGGTCTGCTGGGCAATCCCGAAGCTGTTCGCGCGCGGTTGGATAAAGACGGCTACCTGTTCTTTCGCAGTATTATTCCGTTGGCGCGGTTGCAGGAGTTAAGGGAGCAGATAACACAGATACTCGCTGAGCAGGGATGGATTCAAGGTGGTGACAAACGGATGCAAGCGCTGGCAATTCGTCGTCCCTTGCGCGAGGGACAGCCGCAGTTTTTCAAGGCGCACGACCGTATTATCAAACTGGAAGCCCTTCACAGTCTGGCGCATGAACCCAACCTGATGAACGTGATACGCCAGGCCCTTGGAAGCACCGCATTTCCTCATCCATTGAGTATCGTCAGACTCATTTTCCCAGACAGTCCCGAATTAGCCACGCCACCGCACCAGGACTTCCCGAACAATCAGGGAACACCCAATCTCACAGCGGCATGGATTCCATTGGCAGACTGCGCGATTGAGGATGGTTCCCTGGCGATTATGGAGGGCTCTCACAAGTTTGGTGTGCTGCCGCTCAAGTTTCACCTGGGTGCGGGAAATAGACGGGCTGTCCTGAACGAGAATGTTTTGTCATGCCGCTGGGTAGGCGCCGATTTCAAAGCTGGCGATATCGTTCTCTTTCCGTCCCTGACGGTCCACAAGGCGATGGAGAACCACAATCTGGAGCGTATGCGACTGTCCGTTGATTTCCGCTATCAACTTGAGGGTGAAGCGCTGACCGAAGGGTGTCTGCAGCCGCACTTCAATCGTATTAGTTGGGATGACATTTACCGGGAGTGGAAGTCCGACACGTTAAAGTATTACTGGCGCGACAAGATGTATATTGAGGCACCGTGGGACCCCACATTGCATGAACTTCCCGAAGATCATGTCGACGAAGCTTACGAGCAGCAGCTAGCCTATAATATTGCGCTTACGCGCAGGAAGGAGGGTCGTTCCGCTAGGGGTGAAGATTGAGCAAATAGTCTTCGGTGGGTTTAAAGACGACATTTGTCTCGCATGTCATTTCAGCGGCGGCCAGGTTGTTACCAGGTGAGCGGTATCTGATTTTTGGGGAAACTCGAGGCGCCAAAAAACCATGTTTCTACCGCGTAGCGCAACTTCGTGAAGTCGGTTCGGTACTGCGTTCTGTGCAGGTACAGATGGTCGAAAAAAAATGCATCTCCGGCATTGAATTCCGGCATCACAACTGCCTGATCTTCAGTATACCGGTCGGTAACCATCGAATCGCTGACCGACCAGTTGAACTGTGCTCCTTCGGCGGACGCTATCTCATAGAGTCGCTGTGGCACCACATCCAATCCCGGGGCCCCGGTCCTACCTCCGCACTTGTTAAGCGGTATCCACATATTGAGGCTGTTGAGATTGGTACCCATGAAGGCCCCGTCCTGGTGCCAGCCGGCCTCCGCGACGGGTAGTTTGGAACGTCTCAAGACCCATTTTTTGGCCGAGAGACAGGGCGGCTCTCCAAGGTATTCCGTCATGAGTTGCTTCAGACCATGTCGCTCGTAAAGTTGCAGCAGAGCCTCCGCAACACTGGGGGCTTCCACACACATCGCGGACCCCGAGTTACGATGGAAACTCCTGGTATTTGCGAGTTCACGGTCCCTGTTGGGCATGATGGTCCTGAGATTCTCGGGAGGGTTGTGGTATGCGCTCGCCGGCACAGTCGCCGCAGGGTCCGCGCAGGCATCGATCACCCGATCTGCCGCAACGATGAGGGTGTCTACCGACGCCTGGGAGAACATGTTCCTGACAATGATTCCGCCATGTTTAGCAACGGCAGTGCGCAAACGCTCGAGTGTTAAATCAGTCGCGGCAATTTCCGGTACACAAGGACTTGTGAGGTCGGTACCCGCAGGTTTCTGGATTATAAGTTGGGGATTGTCGGACGGTTCACGCAGGCGGTAGTCTTCAATGCGCTCATCCATACGTTTACGGTCACATTCAATATCGCGTGACTCAAGCATGGCTGGCAACAGTTCGAATGCACTCATATCGGGTATCGCAGACTAAAGACCATTGGAAGTGTAAGTTATTTTTTTTCGCCCGTCGACATACGTCGCGGACCGGTGCAGGCATTACGGTCTGGTTGGCGGATTTATTGGAAAATCGACGGAAACGGGATTGTCCCGTGACTCCCGGCTTGCAGTACAATGAAGGCCCATTCAGTGGAGACGGTCACGGTTTCATTTTGTGTGTGGTGTTTAACAGATCAGTGCTGACAAGGCTGGCGCGCCAGGTCACCCTGGTGCTTCTGTTGGCAACGGCCGCAGGCTCAGGTGGTTTTGCCGCACCGGCTGAACTGAAGCTCCCGAATCTGGGTGAGTCCAGTACCAGCATGTTTTCATCGGAGTTTGAATATCAACTCGGCCGGGCCTGGCTGCGCGAGTTTCGCAGCCAGGTTCCCACTGTCGATGATCCGCTGCTCTTTGATTACCTGGAAAACCTCATTTACAGGCTGGTGACGCACAGCAAACTGGACGACAGGCGGATTGAACTGGTGATCGTGGACAACCCCACTCTCAATGCCTTTGCTGTGCCTGGTGGTGTAATCGGTATTCACAACGGGCTGCTTATGTGGGCGGAGACGGAAGATGAACTCGCCACTGTATTGGCGCACGAGATTGCCCACCTGAGCCAGCGCCATTTTTCACGGGGAGTGGAGTTTCAGCAGAAGCTCCAACCTGTGACTCTCGCGGCGATGCTGGCGAGCTTCGTGCTGATGGCTACTGCCGGAGGCGACGCTGGAATGGCTGCGTTGTCCGCAACCCAGGCTGCGGCGCAGGGTTCCGCATTGCAGTACAGTCGGGGGAACGAACAGGAAGCTGATCGAATAGGGATGCAAACCATCGTGGACGCTGGCCTGGATCCTCAGGCTGCCCCCGCGATGTTTGAGCGAATGCTGCATGCCACGCGCTATTCGAAGAATGAACAGATTCCAGAGTTCCTGCGCTCCCACCCCCTCTCAGAGAATCGAATAGCGGATACGCGCAACAGGGCCAGAAACTATCCCAGGATAGTCCGTGAGCCGGATCTGGAATACCAACTGATGCGAGCCAGGGTTATCACGGAGCTAACCAGTACGCCCGCACAGGCCGTAGAGCGATTTCGCGGCGAATTGGAAGGAACACCGCAATCGAGGGAGGCCGCCACGTATGGACTGGTATTGTCCCTCACCGCCGCTGGCCGTGTCGAGGAGGCTGCTCTTGAACTGGACTCGATCTGGTCCGCGAGCCCCGATCGCCTGGAGTACATTATTGCTGATGCCGAGATAGAAATGGCACGCAGCAGGCCAGCACAGGCGGCCGAGAAGCTGAGTCGAAGACTGGTGGTGTCTCCCGGCAACCATCCACTGACCATGGCTTACGCAACAGCACTCATGAAGAATCAACAGCCGCACATCGCGGAGGAAGTACTGGTCGCGCAGAGCAAACGGAGGCCGGATGATCCCGGTCTATGGTATTTGCTGGCCGAAGTGCAAGGGCTGTCGGGAAACATTGTGGGCCTGCACCAGTCCCGGGCGGAGTATTTTATCCTGAACGGCGCGCTGGATGAGGCAAAGAAGCAACTGAATTATGCCCTTAAACTCGCGGGCAGTAACTTTCATGCCTCGGCCAAGATAAGTCAGCGATTGGAGGATGTCACCCGCATGCAGGAACAGATGGAGGAGTTCTGAGGCGTCAGGCGTTGCCTCGCACCGCCACCTGTATTTCTCGCGCGAAGTCAAGCATGCGGCGCAGCGGTATCATGGCGCGCTCCCCTATGGCAGGGTCGACGAATACCTCGTTGTCATCGCGGGAAAATGTTTGCGCCAGTGCCTCCAGGTCGTTCATGGCCATCCAGGGGCAATTAGCGCAACTTCGGCAGGTAGCTCCCTCTCCGGCGGTTGGGGCAATGATGAACTCCTTGTCCGGGGCCTGCTGCTGCAACTTGTAGAAAATGCCCTGATCGGTAGCCACAATGAATCGTGGGTTGTCCATCTCCCTGGCGGCCCGGATGATTTGTGTGGTTGAGCCCACCCGGTCAGCCAGTTCCAGCACTGCGGTAGGCGACTCCGGGTGCACCAGTACGGCGGCGTCGGGATAAACCCGCTTCAAATCTGCGATACCGCGTGCCTTGAACTCTTCGTGCACGATGCAGGCCCCATCCCACATCAGAATGTCGGCACCAGTCTGGTTGCGCACATAGTTACCCAGGTGCTGGTCCGGCGCCCAGATAATCTTTTTATCCTGCTCCGCCAGGTGTTCCGCGACATCCAGCGCGATGCTTGAAGTAACTACCCAGTCAGCCCTGGCTTTCACGGCTGCGGAGGTATTGGCATAGACCACTACAGTGCGGTCGGGGTGTTGGTCGCAAAATGCAGAAAACTCCTCGACCGGACAGCCCAGGTCCAGTGAGCAGGTCGCTTCCAGTGTAGGCATCAGTACTCGCTTGTCGGGCGTCAGTATCTTGGCCGTCTCGCCCATGAATTTTACCCCTGCTACAACCAGCGTACTTGCAGGGTGATCATGACCAAAACGCGCCATCTCCAGCGAGTCTGAAACGCAGCCGCCAGTCTCTTCAGCCAGAGCCTGAATTTCAGGTGAAGTATAATAGTGCGCAACGATAACCGCGTTCTCGCGCACCAGCATCTCCTTGATCTGCTGCTTGAGTGATGTTTTCTGCAGTGAGGTCAGCTTTGTTTGCTCGGCGTGATCGAGATGGTACTGTACCTGTTCGCGGATGGTTTCCAGTTTGTCGGATGCTAGACTCATACTCGGCTAAAATGCGAGGAGAAAATGAGCCCTGATTCTACCACAAATTTCTTGTGAATTAGTTTCAGCTTGCCATGCCTACGCTCGAATATTTGAAGGGATTTTCCGTGGTTGAATACGATTATGTGAAGACACGCCGTGAAGATGTCCAGCCTATCAGGGATAGCCAGGTCCCGGTTGTCCGATTTTTTATGCGATGGGCTACCCGGTTGAACGTGGCGATATTCAGGGCCAGCAAGGGGCGGTTGATGAATACGTTTATTGGTGGTTATCCGGTTTGTGTTGTCACCACCACTGGCGCCAAATCCGGCAGGACCCGTCGAATAGCCCTCATCCACTTGCCGCATGGCGACAACAAGCTCCTGGTTGCTTCCCAGGGAGGCATGAACCGGAATCCTGTCTGGTATTACAATATTATTGCCCACCCGGACATACAGATCATGGTCGACGGCGAAGAGGTCGCCTACAGGGCCCGCCAGGTCAGTGACGAGGAAAAACGGGAACTGTGGCCCCACCTGGTGTCCATGTACCCGGACTTCGACGAATACCAGGCCCGTACTGATCGCAATATTCCTGTGTTCAGTTGCCAGCCGTTGGTAGGCTGATCAGTCATCCAGCCAGCACGGCCAGTCTCGGTTGACGCTGGCGCTCCACTGAGGAGGCCGGCGTTCCGCATAGGCTATGCCTCCTTCAATGGCATCCCGGGTAGTCATTGTATGGTTCAAGGCCCGGCTTTCCAGGGTTGCTATCTCGGCCAGGTTCGAGTTGAGTCCGCGCCAGAGCAGATGCTTATGCAGACCCACGGGCAATGGGGCGCAATTAGCGGCAATTTCCCGGGCGATCTCCAGGGCTGTATCAAGCACATCCTCTGCTGCTACACAACGAACGGCCAGCCCCCAGTCGCGGGCTTCCGCCCCGGATAGTCGCGGGGCGCGCACCAGCAGTTCAAAGGCGCGTTCAAACCCGACCAGGCGCGGCAGTACGAATTCGATGGCGAAATCGGCGATGACGCCACGGCGTGACTGCAGGAAGCCGTATTTTCCTTCGGTAGCGAATATCCGCATATCCGCCTGTATTGCCAGCCCGAGGCCGGCACCCACCGCGTGTCCGTTACACGCCGCGATAACTGGCTTGCGCACCTCCCAGGCCTGCATGCTTAGAGGGCAGGAATTGACGGCAGCCGTATGGGCCGCGCTGTCAAAGGTGCTTGCGCCATGGCTCATATCTGCACCTGCGCAAAATGCCGTCCCTGCACCGGTGATCACGACTACCCGGACGTCGTCGTCCTCATCGCAGCGTCGATAAGCGGTCCCGATACCCTCGATAATTACATCTGTCAGGGTGTTGTAGGCATCGGGACGGTTCAGAGTGATGATGGCTACCCCGTCGGCGATCTCGAATTTGAGCTCTTCGTTCATGAGGAGATTTTTCCTTTTTGGGTGCATATTCCATGCGGTTTTGGTCTGTCAGCACACAACAGTACTTTGCCGCGTTGAAGACCGATCAGCCGTTCTGATATGGCCAGGTTAAACACATCTTCCCAGGTAATAATTGTAGTGCAGGCCCGTTGTCACCAATACTCGCGACCAGAAATGTCGTCTACCGCGTGTCTTAACATTCCGGCGACGGTGCCCCGTGCAGCGAAAAATAGCTTTTGGTATTTTTATAGAAACATTTACTAGAATATTAATTAGTAATCCAGTATAACTTGATGTTATATAAAGAATAAACACTGTACAGTGCACGTGCTAAGTAAGGGTAACCTGACTGATAAATGTGCCTCACAGCAACAACAAGATCAGTTCTTATCCAGGAAGCAAGCGTGGAACAGCATACAGTACTGATTATTTCCGAGAAAAAGACTGACCACCTTATTCTATCCGCGTCCCTGGAGCGGGCACGGCCACAGCGGTTTCACCTCGCATCCTCAGAATCGATGGAACGACCGTTAGAGGCCCTGCTGGATCCCATGGTAGACGCAGTGATAATGGCTCATGGGCCCCAGACGGAATATTTGTTGCGCCTGGCTAGCAAGAACGACGCTGCCGCCCCCCTGATACTTTTACTGGACGATGCCGACCAGGCGACGGTCACTCAGTTGCAGGAACTGGGGGCGCAGGACTACCTGATCCGCGGGCAACTTCAGGATGCGCTGGTACACAGGATTCTCGACTACAGCATTCAACTGAGACAGGCCAGGGAAAAAATACGGCAGCTATCCAATCGCGATACTTTGACTGGTGCGCTGAACCGGGTGGGCTTTCGCGCCCATCTGGAGCGCGCAATGGGCCGGTCAGAACGTTACGGATTTAAAACCGCTCTCCTTTATATCAATATTGACCAGTTCGCCAATATCAATGATCACTACGGCGAGGCCGACGGCGATGTAATGATCAAGTCCATATCGCGGCGACTGATCAATAAATTGCGCAATACGGACAGCATCGCTCGCCTGGGAGGCGATGAATTTGCTGTCGTGCTCGAGGATGTCAGCTCGCCTGCGGATGTCGAACTTATCGCCGATAAAATGTTGAAGTCAATCTCCGCGCCGATGATCCTCAGCGATCAGCAGGTGGCGGTTGAGGCTAGCATCGGGGCAGCGATGTACCCCGAGGACGGGGAAGAATTTTCCGAGTTGGTGGAACTCGCCCGCAGTGCGATGCAGCAAGCCAAGAGCATGGAGGGCGGACGATTTGTTCGCTACTCAGACCGGCTCACCTTCGATATAGCAGGCAACAGTTCCCTGGCGGCTGAGTTGAGGACGGCGGTGCGTAAGAACCAGTTTGAACTGCACTACCAACCGCGAATAGATCTGGCTACCGGGCAGTTGGTGGGTTTGGAGGCGTTGCTGCGGTGGAATAACCCACAGCGAGGTCTTGTGGCGCCGGGTGAGTTCATTTCCGCCTGCGAAGATATGGGTTTGATGAAAACGATCGGTTATCAGGTGATTCAACACGCCTGTAGTGCCCAGGTATGGTTGAAAGAACAAAAACTCCCCAATGTCGACGTGGCAGTGAACATTTCGTTTTCCCAGATTCAGGACGACCGATTTGTGGCGATCGTCAAGGACATAGTCTCGAGAAGCGGAGCAAACCCCGCGCGTCTTGAGTTCGAACTTACAGAGTCGACGATCCTGAAGGGGCCAGGCGGAATTAAAGCGCGTATGGACGAACTGCGGGAACTGGGTATTTCTTTTTCTCTGGACGATTTCGGTACTGGTTTTTCGCAACTGTCGCATCTCACTGAACTGCCCATCTCAGCACTGAAGATTGACGCCTGTTTCGTGCGTGATTTGCCGCACAACAAACATCAGGAGGCAATCTGCACCATGATTATAGAGATGGGACGCCGCCTCGGCATGTTGGTGGTGGCCGAGGGCGCTGAAACCCATGAGCAAATCGAGTTTCTGCGCGACCACCACTGCCAACAGGTGCAGGGATTCTATTACAGCCCGGCGATTCCATTGCAGAATCTGCCGCGGTTTGTACAGGAGCAGCGGGAAAAAAGGCGCAACCAATTGTTGTCATGAACGCTGCATGTGGTTCCAACGCGCGTTCGGGCTAGTAAGCCACCCGATTCCTGCCGGCTTTTTTCGCCTGGTACAGTTTTTTGTCGGCCGCGGCGAGCACGGCCTCCGCGTCCGGATTGTCTTCACTTCTGGATGCGACACCCACACTTACAGTCACAGAAAACTGGTCGCTTCCTATGCGCGTAGCGCCTCTTTTTCGCGTGCCCTCCCTGGCGCGAGCAGGCCTCAGGTTGCGGTCTCTCAGGGACATGATGTAGTCGCCGATCTGTTCACGCACTCGTTCGAGGTGCGCGATAGACTCATCCAGAGACTTGCGCGGAAATACGACGCAGAATTCTTCTCCCCCATACCGATATGCGGTACCGCCACCACCTACTGTACGCACGCGCGAAGCTACAAGTTTCAGCACTTCGTCACCGACATCATGACCGTAGGTGTCGTTAAATCGCTTGAAATGGTCAACGTCCAGCATTGCGATGGTAAAGCTGCCACCGAGCATCGTCAGTTTCTCATTTAAGGCCCGGCGCCCCGGCAAACCGGTCAGGTCATCGAGATAGGCCATCGCGTGGGAACTACGTATCAGCCCCCACAACAGACACAAAGCAGCGGCGGAACACATCGAGGCCGAAATATGTTCAACGTGGAGCAGTGCGAGTACGAGATACAGTGATAGGAAGGCGCCTAGCAACGCCGCCTCAACCTCGTTGTTACGCATGAAAAGGAGCAATGCCCCCACCAGTGCGACGAGCGAGACTAACAAGGTAACTCCCAGGGAGAGGACATAGTTCTGGGTAGGGCGGGGAGCATAATACTCCGCTGCTGCAGCATTGGCTTCGGGTAACCATGGGCCCAATTGAATGCAGACCAGTCCCAGCAGGACAAAGGCAAGGGAAAAGACTAGCCCGTAAACATTCCAGATCCCTTTCTCAGGCAATAGCAGCAGGTAAAGTGTAAGAACGGGCAGTGCGAGGCTGATCGCAAGATATCCGCGCGAGGCATCGGGATGCGCAAGGCTGACCTGCAAATAGCGCTGTACCGCCCAGTAGAAGATTGCAACGCCGAAAGCGGCCAACATGATCCGGCTACGATTGAACTGGTGTGCGACCAGCAGGGTGGCGAAGCAGAGCAGGTAAGCCAGATTCTCGACAATGGCTCGCGATTCACTGCCGAGCAAATCCAGATTCGCGCGGCCAATAAAGGCCCCGCAAATTAGCGCAACTGGCAGCAGGATTTTAACAATTGCCACGGGATAAAACTGCATTGCGCCTGTCTTTTCTCCTGGGGGTGAGCGCGCCTACAGACAGCCTGAACCCCTTGTCATTGCTTCTATTCGCACTAGTCGCGAGCCCTCAGTAATGATAGCCTACAAACACCTGCAAACGCATTACCTCCTCCTGCAAATGTCGAGTACAGATTCCTTACACCAGCAAGCAAAGATCCTAGTGGTAGACGACGATCAAAACGTCCGATTCCTGACAAGGCAGTGCCTGGAGGCCGAGAATATGGCCGTCGTAGAAGCCTCCACCGGATTCGAGGCCATCGATGTTTTTGTGCGCGAGCGGCCCGATCTGGTCTTTATGGATGTCGAAATGCCGGGGATGACCGGGCTGGAAGCTTGCCAGCGAATCAGGGAACTGCCGCAAGGTGAATCGATCCCGATTATGATCGTCACGGGCTCGGATGACCGGCAGTCCATCGACCAGGGCTTTGAGGCGGGCGCGACGCAGTACCGGACAAAGCCGGTGAACTGGTCGCTGCTCGGACGCGATGTACAGTACATGCTGCGCGCAAGCAGTGCCTTCAACTCGCTGAAGCGACAGGAAGACCGGCTCCGCTACCTCGCATACTACGACCCTCTGACCAGCCTCCCGAACAGGCGTAGTTTCAACGAACAATTAAACCGGCTTCTCAAGCGAAGCCAACGGCACAAGACCTCCGCAGCCCTGCTTTTTATCGACTTGGATCATTTCAAGCGCATTAACGATTCGATCGGCCATGCCCGTGGCGATAGCCTGCTGGTGGAAATCGCCAAAAGGCTCACTATGGAGTTGAGGGAAGAGGATGCAGTTAACTACTTCTCCGAAAGTAGCGCCGAGGACGAAGAGATCGGAGATGGCTCTACGGAAATAGCCCGGCTGGGGGGGGATGAGTTTACCGTCGTACTGTCGGACGTTTCGGAGCTTGCGGATATTGAAAAGGTAGCGAGACGGATACTTAATAGCCTTTCCGAGCCGATTGCGTTGCAGTCCCATAATCCTGTAGTAACACCCAGTATCGGAATTGCGCTTTACCCCCAGGACGGTGCCGACCCCGATACTCTGATACGTAATGCTGATACGGCCATGTATGTGGCAAAGGCTGAGGGTCGGGCCTGCTATCGTTTTTACAATGAGGATATGAATGCTAGGGCGTTTGAGCAGCTGAAGTTGGAGGAGGAGCTGCGCGAGGCCATGCGAAATCACGAGCTGGAGTTGCGCTATCAACCCCAGGTGGACTCGATAAGTGGCCAGGTGGTCAGCATGGAGGCGCTAGTGCGATGGAAGCACCCCACGCGCGGTATGGTGTCCCCACAAGAATTCATACCGGTGGCTGAAAGCACCGGCCAAATCATTGAATTGGGTGAATGGGTGATGAGTGAGGTCGCCAGGCATTGTTTGTACTGGGATACACTTGGGCTGAATTCTTTCCGCGTATGCGTCAATATCTCGCCATTGCAATTTAACCAGAGCAATCTGCCAGAATGGGTGGCGGACTTCCTAAGTCAGTCCGGCTTGCCTCCCGGGCGTCTGGAACTGGAACTCACAGAAAGTGCGATCATGAATGATGCAGAAACCAATATAGCGAAACTACGGGCTTTGAAGGACCTTGGCGTAGATCTCGCTGTTGACGATTTTGGTACAGGCTATTCCTCACTCAGTTACCTGAAACGATTTCCCATTAATACACTTAAAATTGACCACAGTTTCGTGTCCGATCTCAACACCCCGGACGGCGCAGCGATTGTCGATGCGATACTGGCATTGGCGAAGACGCTCCATTTGAGAGTGATTGCTGAAGGTATTGAGAATGAGCACCAGTTGGAATATCTGGTTAGACACGGCTGTGATTTATTGCAGGGTTTTTATTTCGCACGTCCGATTTATCCGGAGGATGTACCCAATATGCTCCAGGCAAACTTTTCTTCCGAAATCCAGGATGTGATAGGCAACTGAAGCGAAAAAGAATATTGCCGCAGATGAAGTATAGCCTGAACCTAGTCTCGTTCTGGATTTGTTTGATTGTTTGCTGTTCACTGCGGGCGTCTGAGTCGGAACCGCTCCAGGTATTGCTGCAGGGCTCCTCCAGCTATGAAATGTCTGCACTTGTTAAAAACGTCGGGGGAACGGTTACTCACGACCTCCACTTGATAGATGCGGTGGGTGCGAAATTGAACCGGGTGCAGTTGGAAGAGGTGCTTCAATCCCCACTGGTTTCGCGATACATCGACGACCTTTCCGATACGAATCGGCCCGAGGACGAGACCGAAGAGTCAGAAGGCTGTAGGGTCAGAGGCCACATTGAACTTGAGTTTACCGCGCAGGGGATCCGTTGGCCGCTTTACAACAAGCATGCAACACCAGCCCTGGTTGAGAGACTGGAACTCGAGTGGCCCGGTGTGCTTGGGCCAGTCACAGCTATTCTCCTGGGAGACGCCACTATTGACCCGGAATTCTACCGGGATGAGACTGGGACTTCGTTGACAGTCGTTTTTCCACCCGCGAGCAGGCCATCTGTGACCGGGCGGGCTGACTTGGAGGTCAATTTCCAATCGATGCTACCCGGCGGCGTCGATTCGCCGCTGCGGCAAAGAGATTTCTCTCTGGAGGCGGCCTTTGCTGGCGATTGCAGTACTGACCTTGTGCCGGGTTATGAAAATAACCACGAAGATTTCTATTATAACTCGGTGGCAGGAGTAGAGGCCCTGCATCTGCAGGGCGTGACCGGCAGGGGCGTGACCATTGCAGTGGTAGATTCGGGGCTGTGGGAACATGCAAACCTGATGAACGATACCTCGGGCGAAAATCGAGTGGTTGCAAGGTACGACGCGTTGACGGATGTCGAGGGCAGTGAAGTGGTCGATGACAGCGGGCACGGGACTCACATGACAAGCATAATCGCGCACAGCGGCGAAACTATTAGAGATGGTCGTCCGACAGGTGCTTTCAAGGGGGTTGCCCCCGATGCTACATTGGTGGCGGTAAAGGTGCTGGACAGGGAGGGCTTGGCCCACGTACTGGAAATCGTGAGAGCTATCCAGTGGGTGGTCGATAACCGCGAAAAGTATGATATCCGTATACTCAACCTCTCCTTTGCGCAAAAGCCCCGGTGGCCCTACTGGAATGATCCTGTTGACCAGGCTGCTCTGAGGGCCTGGGCGGCGGGTATTGCGGTAGTGGCGGCAGCGGGTAACGATGGTCCCGATGTGGAAACCATCGGCTCACCCGGCAATTTGCCGTATGCCATTACCGTGGGCGCGGTGACGGATTCCTGGACGCCGCATACGCGCAGCGACGACTATATACCGGACTTCTCCTCACGCGGTCCCACCCCCAGCGGCCATGTCAAACCCGATGTGGTGGCCTTGGGTGGCCATATGACGGGGCTCATCAATCCCGACTCAGCCATCGCGAAGGAGCAACCAGAGGACATACTTCGCACAGGTGAGTTCGTGTCGACCGGGTCTTCGCAAGCCACTGCGCTGGTGTCAGGTATACTTGCGCTGCTGCTCCAGTTGGAGCCAGACCTTGCGCCGGATGACCTCAAGTGTAAATTGATCAGCAGCGCTGAACCTGCGATCAACAGGGACGGAAAACTCGCCTACAGCCCTTTCCAACAGGGTTACGGTTATGTGACCGCGACCCGGGCAGTTATTCTGGGAAGGAGGGGGTGCGGGAATGTTGATTTCGACATACAGGCTGACCTGAAAATCGGCCGAGAATTCTTCGGTCCGGCGATCGTCAATGAGGACGGTAGTCCCGGTTTGCCAGGCCTCGAAGCCATGGTGTCATCTGTGACCAGTAAGAAAGGGGTAAGTAAGACTCGCCGCTGGGGCGTAAAAGATCACATTGAGCGGCTTGAACTTGAGCACGTATCCGATCAGTCGCAGAACGAAAGGCAGGCTGAATGGCTAGCACTCTACCGACAGGAGCGGGCGGCGGTCAAGAACCTTTCCCGTCGCCCCACACCGGAGATCTCCTCCAAAGCGACTGATTGACCCTAGGGGGTTAATTGCCCGCTGGCTCTACTGGCATATATCCAACTATCATCCCAACGGTAGGAACGTGGTAGGTTCCCTCCCAAGCTACCCCCCCCCACCAATGCCAATCCCGATTACCCAAAAAAGGGCATATGCATACCTTCATTTTCTCAAGTGCACTCCGTATAAATACGTCAAGCGTCCGGATTTGAGAACGCGAAACAGGTCCATATCTTGGGCTTGATAAGAGAACTGAAGCACACTTTCTTATAGACGAAATGAATACGGGTATAGAATCATGAGAACCTTCAGAATAATCGGTTACGCGGGCGTTGCCAGTATTGCACTTGCATTCTCTACCAATTCTTCGACTTTAGCAGAAACCCAAGTGGGGGTCGGCGCATCGGTTGGGCCAGTTGATGCACTTGAATCTCATCAAAGCGTGGTGCATAGAATTAGCCATACGTTGGCTTCAAAGCAACAATACTCAGACGAGTCTTTGTCTGGGTATAAGTGGGGCCGCAGCAATACGGCTGAGCAGTCCGGCAGCAAGTGGGGCCGCAGCAATACGGCTGAGCAGTCCGGCAGCAAGTGGGGCCGCAGTTAGTTCAGTATAATATGCTTTATATCTCTACGGAGATTAAAAGAGTGTAGCTTGAAGCCCTTGCTTGGGAAAGCCCTGAGCAAGAAGAGCGGACTTATTTTTGTTTGTCTGTTTTTGACCGGTTTTTTAGCAGATGACTGCGGAAAGTCACTGTCGGTATGGCTAGACACGCGCGGGTTCAGTTCGTTCTCAACTCTTCTGATGTACTCCTAATATACCTCTTGACGGTGCCTTCCGGGTTGTATAATCGGAAGTGGTTGAAGGTACGCGAGTGCAGGTCGCGCAACATACCACCGTTCCCAGTCTTTTCATCTCCCCCGGTTATTACCTGGAACTGTTATCGTCGGTATGATGAGAGCAGCGTGTGGGTGGGGATGCGAGAGGTTGTATTAGGAGAATGTTGACCATTATGGCCTGAGACTTGATGCTTGGCCGTAGCCTCTATGAGGGTGATTTGAATTGGAATGGGAACTACAAAGTTCACTTGGGGAGATCTGGACCGGTGGTGAACCCATAGCTACAGAGATGTTTTCCCGCGCGATTCGTTGGAGGCGATCGAAGCTATTTGCAAAACTGAAATTAGCCGTCCTGGAGTTTCAACTGCCAGATTAGACTTTAAGTAGCGTCCGGGTTGAATTCAGCAGACGATTAGCCAGGGATTATTGTAATCTTCTGCTGGAGGGAGGCGCGCTATGATTTTTTCGATTTCCAGGCAGAGGGATTCCAAGTTCAGCGACGACGACTCCCGGTTGCCAGTCCGGTATCGGCGTTGTTCGTTTGTCGTAAGCAGGTCTTTGCTTCAATCTGCAGTGTTTGCATATTTTCTTTGGCCGTTGAGTGCATTTGCTGAGATCAACGAAGTCGCGCCCACTATCGATTATAAGGCGACTGTAGAGTCCGCTTTGAACAGGTTGGATGCAACCAGCCTCGAGGACGACTGGTATTTCACCATGGAGGTAGTTGAGGGTGATGAACTTAGGGTAATTCACAGCGACCCCCACAGGGACAAATATCTTAGGCGGCAATTGGCCAGCGTAAATGGAGTCGCACCGCACGCGGATCGCCAGGAGGAATTTTACGAGGCGGAAGTCGAGCGAGTCGATGGCCTGGATCCGAATAGCCCGGGCTACTCCCTTATGGTCGATGTTGAAACACTGCAGTTGCTGGCATCTGGGGAAGGCGTGGCAAAGTTTTCTTTTGCGCCGAGGGTAAAGGCCCTAAAAGACTCTATCGATCAGGTTCAGGGCTTATTGCACCTCAATCTGGAAACTCGCCGGATTGATCAAATTGATATTGTCAATACTGCACCGTTGTCTCCTGCTTTCTCGGTCACGATAGATACCTACCGTTTAACGATGCAATTCAGGCAACAGCAAGGCGAGAATTTGCTGAGTAAACTAGAATCCCATGCGGCAGGAAAGGCGGGGTTCGTTAAGAGCTTTGAGTCACTCGTTGAAATCTCTTTTAGCGATTATAAACGCGCCGACCAGTGACCGGATTCGGGTCCTGGTAGGCGATATGATCCAGTGCTTGCGCGGTGACGCCATCAAAGGTTGTAGCGCACCACTACAGCCGGGCCAGGCAGGGGTCTGTCGATGGATACGGTCAGTAAGCCGGCGTCCTCACTGGTTCTAACCACTTCAGCACCCAGAACATCGACGCTTTGCCAGTCTACTCCCGGCGACTCGATGGTAATGCTGTCTGTTGCTTCGCCGGGTACAATCGCGTACAGGGCCTTATCCGTGGTTGTGTAGCGCAATACCCGTCCGCGCTCATTTTGGTAACGCAGCCACGGACGTGTACCATAGATCGCCTCGCCATTGATCGACATCCAATCGCCCAGCCCGCGTAGCGGCGCCTGCTGAATGGCCGGGATACGACCAAAGCTGTCCGGCCCCACGTTGATCAGTACATTACCGTTCTTGGAGACTGTATCTGCCACATAGTCCACCAGTTCGGCGCTTGTCAACATGTCGGCTTCCGTTTCATTGATATTGTAAGCGAATGAGCCCCCAAGACCGCGCGTGGCCTCCCACTTGAAAGGTGGTATGCCCGAAAAGCTGTCGTACTCTGCCGTCTTGAATCCGGGTCGTGCCGGGTCATCTTTCAGGGTGTTCGATTGATTGGACAGGAGCAATCGCCCGAGCGATTTCATCAGCCATGTTGCGCCCGGAATACTGGCGACCTGGCCGAGCACGTCAACCGCGCCCCAGCGGTCATTTACGGTGCCATCGGGGACCTGCATAAAGTAGTACTCGAACAGGTCTCCGGGCTTTCCTTTCGATGGATAGCCGATATCAGCCCACAGGACATCAGGATGGTAGCGATCGATCAACTCCTTCATGTGCGCGTATACGTAATCGGCGTAGGCTTGAGTGGCTGGCGCGCTGCGCAGGATATCCTGGATGCGATCGCCGTTGTTGTACATCAGGAAACTCCAGTCCAGGCCAGTGGAGTAGTAGGTGCCAAAGCGCATACCGCGCGCACGCACGGCCACTGCTAATTCACCTACCATATCCCTGGGCGAGCCCCAGTTCTCCCGATTGGGGTTAGGTACCGCACTGGGCCACAGTGTGTACCCGTCGTGGTGTTTGGTCACCAACACAACATACCGGGCACCGGCCTGATAGAATAACTCGGCCCAGGCGTCTGGATCCCAGCCTTCATCGACCCGTTGCTCGAACAGCGGCTTGAAATCAGTATACGGCGCAGTGCCATAGGTAGCGGCATGGTGTCGAGCGGTTTCGCTGTCGGGATAGTTCATCGCATTGAGATACCACTCCGCATAAGGCATCTCTTTGCGCGGCGAGTTGCCGAACATGATTTCTTCCAGTTCACCTGGCTGCAGCGGCGGGCCGTAGGCGTACGCCGGAACAGATGCAGGACCCCAGTGAATAAAAATCCCGAGTTTGGCATCTTCAAACCACTGTGGCATTTCTCGCGAGCGTAACAGGGTGTGTTCCGGCACCGGTTCCGAGCAGGCGCCTATGAAAAAGGCTATCAGGGCAATAATAATTCCGCATGCCTGCCTGAAGGGGAAATTGCTGTGCATCTGGCCATCCTTTTATTGCGGCTGGAGTCTAGCAGCCTTAATAGCAGAAGTCTGAATCGTATCGGAAAACACTGCGCTACAGTGTGTTTTGTATCGTGTTGCCTGTGCTTCCCATCTGCGCATCACTGCTCTGTTTTATCTGTCGCCAGCGAAACGGCGAGAGAATCTGCGCCCACCATGTCATCGGGAAAGCGGGTAAATCAGCTATGCCGATCTCCTCGGGTGGCGGCCGGTCAGAGGGCAGGTAGCGTGTGCCGAACACCCAGTCCCAGACGCTCACTGTTTGCCCATAGTTGTGATTGGCTTCAAACACCGTCCTGGAGTGATGCCATCGATGTAACTCCGCCATGCTGAAAAACCAGTTCAGCGGTCCCAACTTGATCTGCAAATTGGCGTGCTGGAAAATACCGTGAATGGCCGTAATAACACCGAAGTAGGCCAGCATGACCTCGCCACTGCCCATTACTACAAGAAGTAGATATGATGGCGCGAAGGTCATCAAGGAATCAATGGGGTGAAACCTACCCGCGTTTAGCCAGTACAAGCGTGGAGCGCTGTGGTGCACCGCATGGAAGCGCCACAGCCCTTCCCACTGGTGCTGCCAGCGGTGCACCCAGTAACCCGGGAGTTCTCCCACGAGGAGCACCAGAACGATCTGTGCCGGCAGGGGCCACGCGGATGGCCATAATCCAATGCCAAATTTATCCGAGAGCCAGCCCCCTACAGCCACACCTATGGAGACGGCTACTGGCGAAATAATAGCGATTACAATACTGATGCCAATGGCATGGCGCGCGTCGACGCTTACATCGCCGCGACTCTGGTTCCAACTTTTGTGATAAGGGTATATATGCTCGAATACGGCGACGATGATGAATGCGGCAAACTGTGGCCAGAGTACCGCCAGCGCTGGTTCCATACCGTCCCTTATTAACCACCATGAAACTCCAATCGCCGCACTCATCACGAAGGGGAAGATGCCCCACTGGAACAACAGCGGAGCTTCGGTCTTTACCTGCTTCGATGTCAATTTACGCATAGTACTCCAGTTGTCACAGGTGCCGCTGCGCGTTAACGCGGAAGCAATCCATCAAAAAATACGTTTACTGCGCTTTGCGCTTCGTCCTGTACGGATAATGCCGATGTATGCGCTCTTCCCTTTCCCAATCGTTTCGTCAACGCGGGTAGGGCAAACATGCCTCCTGCTCCGTGCGTCATCAGGAAGTACAACAAACTCACTGACACGGGCCGAATGCGTCCTTCTGCCGCCAGCCGCGTAAGCCAGGCCTGGCCAAAATCGCGGACTGGTCTGATGTAGGTGTCAAAGAGGTAGTCGAGGCGAGGTCCGGGTTGGCTGGCCTCCTGGTTGATGACCTGCAACAGTGAGGGGTGCTGTGCGTTGATCTCGATAAAACTTCTGATTAAACCGCGCAGGATCAGCAGTTCATCGCTACCAAGTGTCTGTGCCTCTCGTGTCAGGTCGTTGGCAAGCCTGCCAAAGCCATGATCGACCGCGGCATACCACAGGTCCTCCTTGGAGCCGAAACGTTGCGGGATGAGATTGTGGCTGACCTCGAGGCGCCGTGCGATTTCGCGCACCGATGTTCCGTCATAGCCATTTTCACCAAAGGATTGCAGTACAGCCTCCAGGAGATCGTCGTCAGATATGGCGCACTGGGTCGGTCGCCCTCTTGTTCTGCTGGCCATTCACGTGTCTCCCCGTGGTTTTCTGGCAGGGTCCGCCCTGTGTAATAAATTGACACCTGTCATCCTATCCGACAATCCGGTTTGGGGCAATCAGGGCAGCCTGCGAGCAGGCGTGCACCCTGCGGGAGTCGCTGCTATCCCGCGAACCGATAACCACGCTCCGTGTCGAGTGAGTGGCGGGGGAACCACGCCGAATAATGATACAGTCCACACAGGCGCTCTCAGCCAGTGAAAAATGGACGAACGCGAAAGGCAATAAGCCATTCTCCGTCAAGGATGCGGCCTAAGCTAATTACGTAGTTTTCTACTACACGCAGGTGCAGGGTCCAAGCTGCGCTGTTCTCGCGATCTTTATCGCACTGCCATGGGATGCGGTATCCGATCCAATCGTTGGCAGTTGCTCCGATGGCCGGCACACACGCTGGGGGCGGCGGCGTCCGCAGCCGCGGCGGGCGTAGCAGCTGTTGGTGGTCAGTTCTGGCCTGGCGGTCAATACAGTGTGGTTTATCGGCTAACGCCTGGTTGGTTTGCTGCCCGAGGACGGACATCTGACAGTCTATCCGCTGCAGCCTCTCTTGCGAGTAAGTCCACTACCGGCGTCGGTCACTTGCTGGCGGCTATAGTGGTCGACCTGTTCTGCATCGCGCCGGGTGCAAGACCCGGGAGCGCTCCAATTGTTCGGTTGGTTCACATTAGTTCCTGTCGCGAGCCTGGCAATCGTGGTGGTGGTTTTCTTTATGTGCCTGGCATAGCCGCGCTGACCATGCGAACGTCATCGCGGACGGGCTGTGCGGGAAATAGATTACCCCTGCACAGCATGGCGGCCGGACAGTTTGTGCTGCAACTGGTGTTCAGGTTGAAGGCGCCGGAGTCAAGCGCCGGTTCTTATGCTTTTTCATACTCTCGTCAAATATCACAAAGGTGTCCTTTATTTCTTTCGCGCGATACATTGCCATGTCGGCGTAGCGGCACAATGCACTGAGGTCTTCCGAGTGCTCCGGGAAAACCGCTATCCCACAACTCGCCTTGACCACCATGTCTATACCGTTGACGCTGACGGGCGCCTTAATCGCTGCCAGTACCTTGGGCATGATGGTTTCTATGTCATAGGGCAGGCGAATACCAGGCAGGATCAGGGCGAACTCATCTCCGCCCAGACGGGCAGTGGTGTCGGCCAGTCGCACAATATTGCTCAGGCGGCTCGCCACCGCTTTGAGCGCTTCGTCGCCCATATGGTGGCCCAGCATATCGTTGATGGGTTTGAAGCCGTCGAGATCGATGTAGACTACGGCGACTTTCTGGTCACGCTCGCGCGCTTCGTCAAGCCCGGCTTTAAGCCTGCGGAAAAACTCGAAACGATTGGGTATGCCTGTAAGATCGTCGTGGCTTGCTTTGTGTTCAAAGCGGTTTCGTTCCTCGTTCAGTATCCCGGTAAGCTGGCCGTTTATCACTTCGTACACGATGAGCGCGCCGCCGACAATAATCAGCAAGGTATATTGAAACGATACATACATGGCGTCGATCAGGTCCTGATTTTGCAGCAGCTGAACGTAGCCAATGTCCAGGAGTGCGCTGAGGTAAGTTACAAAACACAAAGTTGCGGTTACGCCTACCCAGAAAATGCCAGGGCGCAAGCCCAGTAACAGAAACCCTGTAACCGGTAACTGCAGGGTCAACTGAAGCACTGGAGAATCCCAATAGCCACCGGTGATCTGAATGCCGATCGCCAGTACGACGGTAAGTGTAGCGAGCAGGAAGTTTGCGCAGAGTACCAGGTTCTCTGTGGATTTGAGCAGTAAAAGCGCGACCAGATAGGCCAGCACGCAAGCCAGATCAAGCCCGACACCGATGTTCGTGTTCTGCTCCAACTCCAGAAAATAGAGCAGAAATACCAGCATGAACAGACTGACCAGTATATTTGTAGCGATCATCCCGATGATGATATAGCCTCGTAATGAGTCCGCGGGGTTGTTGCGCAGACTGGCAGGCAGGAAGAAATCGAAAAAGCGAAAAATGACGCTCATAGTCTTACCTGGAAATACCAGCCAGCGAATTCCGTGAAGCCCGTGAACCGTCTGCGCGGAGATGGTTTAGTGGGCGAGTACCGGGTCGCTGGGCGCTCACAGGCGCTTGGCGCAATGTTGTTATGTCTATTGATAACGCATTACCACGATGGACGTTTGGCGAATCGGCTCTGTCTTACCCACCGAGGAGGGCATTCCATCAATGCGCATCCCGCGAGTGCCCCATTTCCTGAGCGCGGTGAGATAGTATGCATAAAAGTCTACTACAAGTTCTCCAAGGAGCGTAACCTTCTGATTTATAAATGGCTTTGGCTGCTACCGAAGTAATGCGAACCTATTCTGGTATATTTACCTGCAGCAGTATTCGGAGAAGGGACTATCCGTTGGATTATCAAACTCTCAAGGCTCGCCAGCGTGAGGAGCGCGGTCACTACCCGGTTAGCCTTGGGCTGCGTGTTCACCGCGCCCTTAGCTGGCTCGACAGGGCCGAGCAAAGCGGAGGTGATGTCGATGCCCGTTTTATCTTCCTCTGGATTTCGTTCAACGCGGCCTACGCCAACGACATTGGAGATCGGGAACGCGATCCCGAACAGAAGGTGTTCAAAGAATTCCTGAAGAAGCTGGTGGCGCTGGATGACAACGAGGTGCTCTACGAACTGGTATGGACCGAGTTTCCGAAATCAATTCGTGTGTTGCTGGCCAATCGTTACGTTTACCAGCCGTTCTGGGACTTCCACAACGGGTTGCTGCAAGAGCACGAGTGGAAGGCGAAATTTGAACGGGCAAAGGTGGCCGTGAACAGGGCGCTGGGTGACCACAATACCAGCGCCGTACTCTCCATAGTGCTTTCGCGCATGTACACCTTGCGCAACCAGCTCATTCACGGCGGCGCAACCTGGAACAGCAAGGTTAACCGGGAGCAACTGCGGGACTGTTCCGCCTTTCTGGGTAAGCTGGTGCCCTATGTGATCAAACTGATGATGGACCATCCGCGTACCCTGTGGGGCGACCCCTGCTATCCGGTAATAGAAAGCACCTGACAATCGACATCGTGCCACTGTGGTGTGCGCGAAAACTCGACGTGTATGAATGTACAAGCGATCGGTTCCAGGCAGTCAGCAACTGCATGAACTATACTGGTTCCGTAGCATCGAGAAGGGCAAAGCCCGCCAACCTGCCAACCTGGGCAAGGTGGTTTCCGTAACGGAGATGCGGCCGATCAGGCAACCAAACAGGATGTTCTGATTCCGCGCTGGCCCATCCCCTCCCGATGCTCCCGACGAATGTTCGTATGGGGTAACTGCAGTGAGCGACACAACTGCACTATCGCCTGCCGGCACAACCAGCCCGGCCCTGCCAGGCACCAGCGGCGATAAAGGAGGAATGCCAACATGAGTAAGCTGCACAGAACAATCGCCATGTCACCGGACGCGTTGCCCCGCCAGCGACTGTTTCAATCGATGGAGTTGCCTGCGCCGCCGCAAGGCTTTGAACTGCTGCGCGGTGAGGCGCTGCAAGCCCTGCGGCCCCTGGAGCCAGATGTGGGCGCAAGCCTGGTTGTCCAGGCGGAATGGGCCTGGACTCCCATGCACAATCGCGTCAGCAATTGGGAGATCGGCCTGGACGAGACACAGCAATACTGGGTGCTGTGGTGTGCCTGCCATAGTGATGAACTGGAACTGGCCGAGTGGTGCGACCCGGAAGATGACGAGGAACATCTCGAGTGGGTCGCCAGATGGGACTCCACTGTGGTGGCCGCGTGTCCCAGGGGCGATTTGTCTGTCGGTGACGCCAGCATGCTGCTGCTCCGGGAGGCCTGGATTGAAGAGCGTGAAGACGAATGGACGGAACTGGACCGGCCGCATTTCTATGGTGCCACGGGTGTACTGAGTATTGATGCGATCCGGTCAATTGAACGGTTGGTGTGGGAGTAATCGCCAGCGGCATCTGCCTGAAAACATTACCTGTGCAGGCATACACTCTAAACATGTCGCGCAAAATCACTAATATACACATCCTGCGGTAGTAGCCTCGCCAGTGCGGCAAACGGTTCTTCCACTGGCAACAATCCGCAGCCAGGAAACGACATCGAATACCACGATCAGGGCCGGGAGCACGCAATGAGGCCCAGGGCGAAGCTTTGCCTGAAGAAACTGAATATCTCGACTCACACATTGGAAGTAGAGGGAATTAGTATGACTGCGATCAATAAAACCTTACAGGCTGTCACTCTGGGTGAGGCACGCCGTTTTGAGAACCTGCACATCGTCCCGCTGCTGGCACCGGCTGCCAGCGCCGCGGATTACCTGACACTCGGTGAGGCCCAGCAGCAGGGATTGGCGGTGGTCACCGAAATATCCGATTCGGGTAGTGTGCCGACACTGCTTCTGAAGAACGACGCCGAACAGGCCGTGTTCCTGCTGGATGGCGAGGAACTGGTCGGCGCCAAGCAGAACCGTATACTCAACCTCAGTTTGCTTGTGCCCGCGAAAACGACACTGGAAATCCCCGTGTCCTGCGTGGAGCAGGGTCGCTGGAGCCACCGCACCGCGGCGTTTGAATCCTCCGGGCGCACGTTCTTCAGTAAAGGCCGGGCGCGCAAGGCCGAGCGGGTGAGTGAAAGCCTGCGCGACTGGGGCGACCGGAATGCCGACCAGATGGAGGTCTGGGATGACATCAGCGCGAAGATGAGCGATATGGCGGTGCGGTCAAGCACGGCCGCTATCGCCGATGCCTATGACCAATTCGCCGGTTCCGTCGATGAGTACGTTGCTGCCTTCCCCACCAGCGAGACCCAGGTGGGGGCCTGCTTTGTGATCAATGGCACGATCTGCGGGCTGGAACTGTTCGACAGCAGTGACACCTGCAACAAGCTGATGCCCAAGCTGATTCGCAGCTATGCCCTGGATGCCATCGAGGAGCGGCTGGACAGCGCGCCTGTCGCCTTGTCGGGCATCGAACCATTCATCCAGCGCGTGGCGGCTGCGCCGGCCGACAGCTTCAAGGCCCTCGGGGAGGGGGAGGACCTGCGCATCCGCTCACCTTCCATTGCCGGTGGAGCGCTGACCGCTCGTGACCGCGTGGTGCACCTCTGTGCTTTTACCCGGGAATCCGCTGATCGCGCACGTGACAATGGTGGCAGGATGCGATAGGCCAGTGCCCGGCGGCATTGCCGCGCGGGACTGGAACATGACTAGCGTTCCTGCATGGCGCGGGGAACCCTGAACACGAATTGTTAGTAGCAATCAGGAGAAACTGGAGGAGATAATGATGAAGACACCGGCCATTGCAGCAGCGCTCACCGCGCTGCTTGCGGCCACTGCGGTGGCGGATGACTACCTGGGCAACCTGAGCAACAACCGGTACAACGCCAACTCGACCGCCAATCCCTACGGCGCGGGAAGCCCTTATGGCGCCAACAGTATCAACAACCCGTATGGCGAGTACGGCAGCCCCCACAGTGCGAAGTCGGCGAACAACCCCTATGCCACCGATGCGCCGAAGCTTTATGATGGAAACGGCAACTACCGGGGCAGGCTGAGTAACAATCCCTACGATGCGGATTCAACATCCAACCCTTACGGGCGTTATGGCAGCCCCTACTCCAGTGAGTCAATCAATAATCCCTATGGGGCTGGGAGCCCCTATCGGGCTGACAGCCCGACCAATCCGTACGGGGAGGGGCTGGAGATCTATGGGGAATGAGTTGTTATGAGACTTTTGTACTTATCTGACTGACATATTGACCGTACTCTTTTCAGCTGGAAGCGTCACGAGGATTTCGAGTCGTTCCTGCGCTGGCTGGACGGCCCAGTACGCGAACGCGAGATCATAACACCGCTGGAATTATAAGTAGTCTTAATGGGATTTCGAGAGAAAGTGATCGTCCGGAAAATGATCGCAGAGTTTGAGGTCGTGGATTCAGGTTCGCATCAGGTCAGTTTTCGTTCGAATGGCAGAGCGAAAAGTGATTTTCAGCGTGAGAGCATTTAATCGTTTGCCACCCCCGCATGCAGCGCGTGGTTAAAATCGTTACTGCGCGTTGTTTAACCGGTCCATCAGGGCAGTGACCGCCGGTAGAGGCGCCTCGCCCAGCGGATTGTCGCTGTATACCAATGGATGCAGTACTGATCTGGCATCATCTTCAAGGCCGTTGTCGGCCAGGGCTGTGGCCAGGTGAATCCGAAAAGTCACGTTATCCGGGGCGTGTGCGACGACTTCGCGTAACATCTGTGTGCCCTGGTCGCCCAGGCCGGTTTCCGCGAGTAGCCAGCCGTATAAATGTTTGGCGTACAGATCGTCCGGATCCAGTTCATAGGCCTCCTGGGCGGTTTTCAGATCGCGCCTGTCTCCCAACTCGTGATACCCGCTTGCCAGTCGTACCAATACCGCTACGTTCTCCGGTTCGTGCCGCGCCACCAGTTCATATTGTTTTACCGCTCTCGCGGCATCGCCGCGGCGCAAAATTTCGTCCGCCCATGCCAGGCGCGCAATACTGTCCTGGGGGTTGACGGCCAACCAGTCAGACATCGCCGTATCCGCCTTTTCAATCTCACCCGTTCTGGACAATGCTGTAAAATAGCGTGACAGCGTGATCGAATCGTTATTCAGTGAAAAAGCCTTGCTCAGCAATTCTGATGCCGGGGGATACTGTTGTTTGTCCATCAGAATCTGTGCTTCTACCATATAGCCCATCCCGGATTCCGGATGGCTTTGGGTAAACCGGCTTGCCAGTGCAATGGCTGCTTTGTCATCGCCCTTCAGGCGCTCCATCATCGCGAGTTTCAGTAGCGCGCGCGGACTGTTCGGGTCTACCGCCAGTATTCGCTGTAGCGCTTCGTACACAGCCTCCTGATTGCCTTTGGCCTCCTGGGCGTCGACCACTTGCCACTTTGTGTTCAGATCATCGGGGTTGGATATTTCCAACTCGTCCAGTATCGCCAGGCCCTCATCGAATTCCCCGCCCAGTATTTGCGCGCTGGCCAGTAGGTAGTTTCCCACGGGGTGATCGGGAACCAGTTTTACGATTTCCTGGCTGACATGCAGTGCGCTGTCCGCCTTCCCCTGTTGCAAGTAAAGATCAGCGAGAATCAGGCGCGGCTGCAGGATTTTTCTGTTGGCCGCACATATATCTTCCAGGCGCGCAATAGCATCCTCGTAATTGCCTTCGCCCACCGCGAGTTGTACGAGCCATAACTGGGCGGTCGTATTGCCTGGATCCTTTGCCAACAGCTTTTTGATACGTTTCTTTGCAGCTTTTGGCTTGCCGGTGCTCATGTCAATTCGCGCCATTGCGAGTTCGGCCATGCTGAACCTGGATGACAGCTTCAGCGCGCGGTGATACAGTTCCCCCGCACCGGCCAGATCGCCCGACAGTTCCAGCACCGAGCCGTGCAAGTACAGTACTTGTGTGTCGTTTGGTCGCTCTTCCAGAAGGGCAGCGCTGATATCTCGCGCCTTCTCATATTCACCACCATGCAACAGGGTGACGGTGAGCATGATCTGGGTCTCTACTTTCTCCGGGGCATCCTCCACCAACTGGTCGAGTTTGGTAATTCCCTCCTCTGTATCGCCACTGTTGATGTGCCCAAGTGCGACGCGGGCAGCAGAGTTTACTGAGCCCAGTTTGAAAAACAGTGATTGATACCCCTTCGCGCGCTGCTCATCGCCCATTGCATTGTAGGAATTGGCCAGTATCGCGGCAATTTCCGGGTCGTTGCGGGATTGCTCCAGCAGCGGCTCCAGTAGTTCTATAGCCTCCTTGTGTGAGCCACGCTGATTCAAAATTGCGGCCAACTGCCTGCGTCCCAGCACGCTGTCTGGCTTGTGGTGGTGAAACAGTTTGAGGTATTCCATAGCCTGCACGTGGTTTTCCATCTCGAAATAGATCTCTCCCATTAGCAGCAAGCTCATGGCGTGGTCCGGCTCGTAGTCCAGTACGACCTTCAGCGCATCCAGTGCTTGCACATACTGCTCTGCTTGCTTGGCATACAAGGCGCGCACATAGGCGCTCATCGGGTCGGTGGGAAATTTCATTGCAAGCAGCGTCACCGATTCGCGGGCATCGTCTAGTTTATCGCTGGCAATGAGTGAACGAACCAGCCCGGCCAGCGCGAATACACTGTCGGGCCCGCGCGCCACGGCTTTTTCGAATGAAGTGCGGGCCTCCTCCAGATTTCCTCTGGACAGCGCCAGTTCGCCGCGTAGTATCCAGGTCTCCGGTTGGTCCCGTCCGGTTGCCAAGACGCGCTCGATATCCTTTTCTGAGAGGCCAGCGAGATCCGCTCCCAGTTCCGATTCCACGAGGCCCCGCTTGGCGTCATTGTTGTCCGGGTTGCGCCGCAACGCCTGTAAAAATGCCGCCACCGCGTCCTCACGCTGGCTCAATTCAAGGAAAGCCTGGCCGCGCAAAACCTCCCAGTTTGCAGCGTCGACATCCGGCTCAACACGCCCCCAGTCCTCATACAGTTCAAGCACACCTTTATAGTTGCGTGACAGTAGTTTTGAGCGTGCCAGGGCCAGCACCAGATCCGGGCTGCGATAATTCAGATCGAACGCCTCCTGCATATAGTTAAGCGCATCCGCTTTCTGCCCCATCTGCAGGTAGGTTTCACCGAGAATCCAGCGCAACTCGCCATCGCCGGGGTTGTCGCGGAGTTCGTGTTTGAGCTCGGTCACAGCGGACGCATAGTCTTCTTCAGCAAGAAACTGCGTTGCCCTCGCGCGGTGATCTTTCGGTATCACGTCCTTCAGTCCCAATACCGCGGCGACGCCGACAGCGGCTATCAGAGCCACCAGCAGACCCCGTTTCAGACCCTGGTAGTTCGGCCGTTCAGGCCAGTCCTGGGCGCCGTCGTACGGCACCCGCTCATCGTGTTTTACTTCGTTGAACTCTTTACGCATAAGTAATGAGAAGTCCCGAATATCCCGGCTTACTGCGGTCAATGTACGTTCGATAAGGCCTTGTCTGGTGCTGTGATGCTGCGCTCCGCATGGCGTTACTTTCAGCGATTCTCCGCAAGCACGTTTTGCAGGGATGCCAGCAGTTGTTCGGTATTGTCTTTTGGAGCGAACGTGGCACTGTCGACGTCAAGTATGCTCCTGAGTATTTCGATTGCGGTGGCTTTATTGCCCGACATTGCCTGGATCATTGCCTGGTGATAGGGCAGGTCGCGGTGATTCTGCGACGCCTGCGCACCGAGCCGGATTTGTTGCAGCGCTTCCTGTTGGCTGCCGACGTCTGAATCCACCAGGGCCAATGTCTTAAGCACCGCAGCCCTGTCTGGTTTAACTATGCGATCAAGCTGCGCAAACTCAGGGGTGTCCTGCGGCTTTTTGTCGGCCCAAAGGTATGCAGCCAGAAAGTTCAGGGCAATTGAATTTTGCGGCTGTTGTTTTACCACCTCCTGAAAGTGGAGCGTTGCGTCCTTTATCTGTCCCGCATCGGCCAGTTGGGTGGCCAGTACCAGCCGTGCTTCTGCATCATTCGGGTGGTTTGATACCCAGTCCTGCACGACCTGCCGCGCGTCCGCACCGTTGCCAGACGCGTGGTGGTAGCCTGCCAGTTCCAGCATCACCTTTGTTTCCGGTGCGAGTTCCAGCGCTTGCCGGGAGAGTGCAATGGCCCGCTTAGGATTGCCAGTTTGTTGTGCTGCTATGGCCTGCAATCGCACTACGTCTGGCGCTTCGGGAGCAAGTTTGCTCAGACGCTTCAGGTAGCGGTTGAATCCTTTGGTATCACCGTCGAACCACGCCAGTCTGGCCAACGCGACCAGCGTGGGAACAAAGTTCTCATCAAGTTCTGCAGCGCGCCCCAATTCTGCTCTCGCCAACTCCATGTCACCGGTGCCTGCGGCAGCGGTTGCCAGCAGGTGGTGGACCAGCGCGCTCTCGGGCCTGGCTTTGACCAACTGTTCCAGGTTGTAGATTGCCTTGCTGTAAAGCTGTTGAGAAATTTGCGACACCGCCGTGATATGCAGGGCATCGGGTGATTGCCGCTGTGTTTCCGGCAGCACGGCCAGCAGTGCTGGAATTTTGTCGGGTTTGTTTTCCCACAAATAGTATCGTGCCAGCATCAGCCTGGGTTCCAGCGCCCCCGGGTGCACTTCGATGGCGTGTTGCAGTTGAGCCACCATCTCGGCTTCATTCCCCGGCTCCGCAGCCAGTACCGCCTTATGCAGAAGTGTTGGCAAATGATCCGGCTTCACCGCCAGCACCGCCTGATAGCGAGCGCGACTGGCAGCAGTATTTCCCCGACCCTGTTCAATCAGCGCCAATGCGTGGTTAGCTGCGGGGTCACCGGGTGCCAGGGACAGTGCTTCTTCGAACGCCGCTGCAGCCTCCTCGATCTGCTCGTTCGCCAGGTAGTTCTGGCCCAGCAGATTCTGAGCTTGTACGCTCTCGGGATGATGGTGCGCATTGTTCTTCGCCGCGACAATGGCGCCGCTGAAATTCCCGATATGATGCAGGTACTGCACGCGCAACAGGGCCGCCTGTTCGAGAGTGGGATCGAGCGCCAGAGCGGCTTCAAACTGCCGGTTGGCTGCCTCGCCCTGGCCGGCTGACAGCAGGCCGGCCCCCAGTTCAAAGTGGGCATTGGCGGAGTCTGGCTCTATCCCCGTTATTGTTTCCAGTATTCTCAGCGCCCGCTCCTGCTTGCCGTCCTGCATCAACGCTTTGGCCATAAGATTCAGTGACAGCGTGTCTGTCGGGTTCGCCTGCAGTACCGGGCGCAGAATTTGTTGTGCATCCGCCGCCTGGGAGTTCTTGATATAGAGGCTCGCCAACAGTATACGACCCGGCGCGAAATCGGGATTCAGGCTGACCTGCCGCTCCGCCTGTCTCAGGGCCTCTTCCTCATAGCCCTCCGCCAGATAGGCTCCGGCCAGATAGAAAAGAATGAGCGGATATTGCTGAGCGACGGGCCTGGCCAGCGTCAGGGCAATAATACTGTCTGCGTAGGCGCCATTGTGGAAATCCATGGACCCCTTGAGATAATTTGTCGTCGCCGACTTTGGCGCGGCGGCGAGCAGGAATCTGAGATCGGGAGCGACCTTGTGCAACTGATGCAGATGGAGGTTGAGCAGGCCGCGTTTGAATCGGTATTCCCTGTTTCTGGGGGACAGCTTTATGGCGGTAGTGTACGCCTCGAGCGCTTCGGGCAGCATTTGCTTGAGCGTCAGCAGGTCACCTTTGTAGCTCCAGGCATAGTGTTTATTCGGCCGCTCTTTCAAGACGCGTTCAATCGCCGTCAGAGCGCCGTCGGTATCGCCGGATGCACCCAGGATCTGTGCTCTGGCCATTGATACATCGATATTGCCGGGCAGCAATTCCGCCGCTTTGTTGATATAGGTATCGGCTGTCCAAACATCACCCAATTCCAGAAGTGCCTGCGCCTGTTGTATTTGCAGCATGGCGGCAATCTTTGGCTCCAGTCCGGCCGTGGAGAGTTCCATCGTCTGGGTAAATTCGCCGTTGCGGAGCAGTGCCTCGGCCAGTGACGGCAGTATCTCGTTGCGATTCCAGCCCAGATCCCCTGCGCGCGTGAGTTCCTTGGCTGCGGCCATCGTATCGCCCGTCTGCAGATAAGACATGCCCAGCATCCAGCGCGCTTTGGGGAGCGTTTGCTGCTGCTCGCCGGCAATTCCCAAGGCCTGCTTCAATTCTACAATCGCCTCGTCGTACTGGCGTGCTTCGTAGTGTTGCTCCGCCTCGCTCATGTGTTGTGAGACGCTGTTGCTATCACAGGCTGCCATCGCCACGACACAGCTTGCAAGCGCAAGCTGCAACAGGCGTCGGACTGATAGAAAAACTGCTTTAGCCATACCGATTTTCGGACTTAACCCGCTTATTCTTAGACTGTGGAACGCGGCGTATGAACGGTTACCATAATCGCGCACAGAGAACAGTGTCAAGAATAACCGGGATGGAGGGCGGGGACTTTCGCTGCCTGAGTCATGTGCCTGTGAAGACAAACGATTGCCGCTGTTTGATGGGTCTCGGAAGGCTTTCCGGGTTACAGCAAGATCAGCATCCGGGGCGACACCACCGTCAGCTTTTTTTACAATCCATGCAATTTGAAATTGACTGAAGTTCATAGCTTACTGATTACATATACAAAAAAATGTTTGGTATAAATATTGCATAATCTTAGTTGTAGCTAATAAAATGTCCGCAGTCAAAATAATAAATCGATTCGGGAGTTATTCTGATGCAAAAACCTTCGGTCGTAAGTCCACCTCCGCAAACATATGGCCTGGGCCCGTTGACATCGGCCCGCGCACGGTGGACCAGGCGCTGTTGACCCAACCTTGAGTGATAATCTGCCCCTGTTTCGGGACAGGGTGTGTATACCTCCGTTGTAAGGCTGGAGGTGGCGGTTGTTGACAGACAAGAGGTAGGTGATGTTAGTGCGACACAAGTTTGAGCCGATAATTGTGGCCGGTGCGGTCCTGATGATGGCGCTTGCTGCGAACGCAGCCGGTACCGGTGGTATAAGCACCCCAGGAACAGCGGGCGACGGCAGCATTGGCGATGTAACGCGCCCGGTTGGCAACCTCAGCAACTGCGTTGACCTGAAAGGAGACTGCAATACGCTGATGGTCAACTATTACAGTGATTCAGTGGAGTTCGCATTGTTCCAGCGTGGAAAGTTCGGCGGATCCAGCGCCGAGAAGCCGGTGGATAAGCAGCGTGTTTCGCGGGGACAACATTCCAATGGCAACCAGTTGGCGACTGCTGATGGCCAAGAGAGGGCGCTCAGTATCGATTTTCTGCACGGTTTGCAGGAAAAGGGCGATGCACCTGCCGTCGCAACTCACATTTCGGGCGCTGGGCAAGACGCACCGGCTTTGGAGGGCTTGCACAACTGGGCATCTGCGGCGGCCAAATCCCTGGACCAGCAACATAAGCAAGACGTCGATAACAATAGCAGAGTTGTAGCCAGTGGCCTGGGGAGGGACCTGACGACCTTCTGGGATTTTGAGCATGTTTATCAATGGCAGGTGGATGTCAATATCCTCGACGATGGCGCCAGTGATCTCTCACAGTTGGTACTGAGCAACATCTATCTTTCGGCGAGGACAAACTCCCGCAGTGATCCGCGTACCGTGGTATGTGCGTTCACTGACCCCGACAACTGTTGATCGCGCCCAGGCCCCCATGCATTATCAACCGGGTAAGAACGGATGCCTGTCCCCCGTGAATTGGGTAAAGTCATCTCCCGATAATGGGGTAGAGCCGTAGAGCCTGGAGCCGTTAAAACACTGATTTATATGGAAAAAATGGTAGCTACGGCTGGACTTGAACCAGCGACCCCAGCATTATGAATGCTGTGCTCTAACCAGCTGAGCTACGTAGCCAAAAACACATACAGGGACCACCCGTCCCGAAGAGGCGCGCATTTTCCGCATTTTGGGGAGGCAAGTCAAGAATCAGTCCCACACGGGCATTGTTGTTCACACATTGAACCGGAAATGCACCACATCACCGTCCTGCACCACGTACTCCTTGCCCTCGAGACGCCAGCGTCCGGCGTCTTTGGCCCCCTGTTCACCATTGTGCTTGATAAAGTCGTCATAGCTGATAACTTCAGCGCGGATGAAGCCCTTCTGGAAATCGGTGTGGATGACGCCTGCGGCCTCGGGGGCGGTGGCGCCCACTGTCACTGTCCAGGCGCGCACTTCCTTTACTCCGGCGGTGAAGTAGGTTTGCAGTTGCAACAATTCGTAGCCGGCACGAATCACACGGTCCAGGCCGGGTTCTTCCATGCCCAGTTCCTGCAGGAACTCCAGTCGCTCCTCGTTCGCCAGTTCAGCGATTTCCGATTCCAGTTTGTTGCAAATGACGACAACAACGGCGTTTTCCTCTGCCGCGATGGCATTCACCACATCCAGGCGGGGATTGTTCTCAAAGCCGCTTTCGTCGACGTTGGCGATGTACATGGTGGGCTTGCTGGTCAACAGGAACAGCTGCCGGGTGAGCGCTTTTTCGCTGTCGTTGAGCGCCAGTGAGCGAACGGGCCGCGCCTCATTCAGGTGTGGCAGCAGCTTGTTTTCGAGCAGCGCTTTCAGAGCGATGGCGTCCTTGTCGCCGCCCTTGGCGGTGCGGATGACTTTCTGCAATTGCTTTTCACAGGCCTCCAGGTCGGCCAGTGCCAGTTCTGTATTGATGGTGTCGATGTCCGCTTTGGGGTCGATTTTATTGGCGACGTGGATGACATTGTCATCCTCGAAGCAGCGCACGACATGGGCGATGGCATCGGTCTCGCGGATATTGGCGAGGAACTGGTTGCCCAGGCCTTCACCTTTGGAGGCACCGGCGACGAGCCCGGCAATGTCCACGAACTCCATTGTCGCTGCGACCACTTTCTGCGGTTTGACGATGGCGGCAATCCTGCCCTGCCTCGGGTCGGGGACGGGCACGATTCCCGCGTTGGGTTCGATGGTGCAAAACGGAAAGTTCTCCGCGCCAATGCCCGCGTTGGTCAGCGCATTGAACAGGGTGGATTTGCCGACGTTGGGTAAGCCGACGATCCCGCAATTGAAGCCCATAACGTATTCCTGTCTCTGTCGGCAGCTCAGGCTGCGCTAAAACTGTGTAGTCGGGTCATCGCCTTGGTGCTGTCACCGTCCAGCAGTAGTGGCAGCGCGGCGATCGCCTCATCAATGCAGGCGTCGATACGCTCCCTGTCGTCTCTTGAGGGTGCGCCCAGTACGTAGCCTGTGACACGGGAGGCGTGGCCGGGGTGGCCGATGCCGATTCGCAGGCGATGGAAATCGGCGCTATTACCCAGCGCCGGCTGTATATCGCGCAGGCCGTTGTGGCCGCCCAACCCGCCTCCCTGCTTGAATCGCGCGGAGCCCGCGGGGATGTCCAGTTCGTCATAGGCGATAAGAATGCCAGCGGGCGGGATCTTGAAGAATCCCGCCATGGCCGCCACCGATTTGCCGCTGCGATTCATAAAGGTAGTGGGAATGAGCAGCCGCAGGTCGTGCCCGGACAGCGTCAGCCGTCCGGTCAGGCCGTGGAACCGGGATTCCGGCTGCAGGGTCACGCCATTCCTGCGCGCCAGCTCCTCGACGAAGTCGGCACCCGCATTGTGCCGGGTGCCCCGGTATTCGCTACCGGGGTTCCCCAATCCAGCAATCAGCTTGATGGCCGTCATTGGGAAAGGTGGCCAGCGTCGCGAGGGGTTTAGTCCTCGCTGTCGCCTTCTTCGCCGTCAGAGTCGTCGGCGCCTGCCTCCGCATCGTCAGCAGGTGCGTCACTCACGTCTTCTTCAGCAAGCTTGGGTGCCAGCACAGAGGCGATTGCCAGGTCGTGATCTTCGCCCAGCGCCAAGGCCACGGACGCTACGCCGGCCGGCAGGGTCACTTCAGAAAGGTGAATAATTTGCCCGACTTTTACCTTGAGCATATCCACCTCGATGAATGCGGGGATATCGCCGGGCAGACACTGTACTTCGATGTCGGTTGCCTGGTGCTGGATCATGCCGCCCTCGGTTTTTACACCGTAGCAGGTCTCCTCGTTGAGGAAGTGAATCGGCACGTGAACCTTGATCGCCACATTTTCATCAATGCGCATGAAGTCGACATGCGTGATGCGGTTTTTCGCGGGGTGGCGTTGCAAGTCCTTGAGGATTGCCTTCTCTTTCACATCGCCGACCTTGACAACCAGGACGTGAGAGTAAAAGGCTTCATTTTCCAGCGACTTTTCCAGATCTTTGCTGATCAGGCTGAGTGACTGGGGGGCTTTGTCCCCACCGTAAATGATGGCGGGAACCCGGCCGTCGAAACGACGCAGGCGGCGGCTCGCACCTTTCCCCAGGTCGGTTCGTACTTCTGCGATCAATTCAAATTGGTCAGACATTGTCGTGACTCCTTTGATTAAGACACTACAACACCTGCGACCGGTGCGGTAATGCGTTGCTGTTAACGCTGTCTCTACTGAAACAGCGCGCTAATGGATTCCTCGTTGGCGACCCTGCGCATGGACTCTGCCAGCAGGTCGGCCAGCGTGAGTTGGCGAATCTTTCCGATGTTCTTCGCCTCCGCACTCAGAGGAATCGTGTCTGTTACTACCAGTTCATCGAGCTGGGATGATTGAATATTTTCCAGCGCATTACCGGATAAAACGGCGTGGGTACAGTAGGCCACCACCTTGGCTGCGCCGCGATCCTTCAGCGCATCCGCCGCTTTGCACAGGGTGCCGGCGGTATCGACCAGGTCATCCACCAGCAGGCAGGTGCGGCCATCGACTTCGCCGATCAGGTTCATCACCTGGGCCTCGTTAGCCTTTGGGCGACGTTTATCGATAATCGCCAGGTCGGCCTCACTCAACTGCTTGGCTATCGCCCTGGCTCGAACGACACCGCCGATGTCGGGTGATACCACCATCAGGTTGTCGTAGTTGCAGTCCTCGATGTCGTCAATCAACACCGGGGAGCCGTAAACGTTATCCACCGGACAGGTGAAAAATCCCTGAATCTGCTCGGCGTGCAGGTCGACGGTCAACACCCGGTCCACACCCACGCCGACCATCATATCCGCTACCACTTTGGCCGTGATGGGCACGCGCGCCGAGCGCACCCGCCGATCCTGGCGCGCGTAGCCGAAGTACGGCACCACTGCGGTGATGCGCGACGCTGATGCCCGGCGCAACGCATCTATCATCACCACCAGTTCCATCAGGTTGTCGTTGGTCGGTGCGCAAGTGGACTGCAGGACGAAAACATCCTTGCCGCGCACGTTCTCATTCAGTTCAACACAGACTTCACCGTCGCTGAATTTGCCGACATCGGCCTTGCCCAGCGACAGGTACAATCTGCTGGCGACTTTCTGGGCCAGTTCCGGGTTGGCGTTACCCGTAAAGACCATCATTTTCGAGGACACAGCGCTCTACCTTCAGGTTTCCCGCCAAAATCGGCAAATAAAAAAACAGCGCCATATTCGCTGGGCCTATGGCGCTGCCGGTATGGCTGGGGTGGGAGGATTCGAACCTCCGAATGCCAGGATCAAAACCTGGTGCCTTGCCGCTTGGCGACACCCCAAACAATCTGTCGGATTAGACTAACTCTTTCGGCAGAGGCGACGTGTTAACGCCGCGGGCGAGGATACTCGTCCAATCACCCTGCAATCGCTCCCGGGTCACCCTGGCCTGGACTTCGCTAGCGAAGCCGAGGAACACGCAGGCCCCTGTGCCGGTCAGCCTTGCCTCGCCAAATTTATCCAAAGCTTTCAATGCCTTATCAACTTGCGGGTGCAGTTGTCTGACAAGTTGCTGGCAGTCGTTTCGGGAGTTACCCTCAAAAAAGGTCGCCATTTTGATGGGGATGCTGTTGCGTGTCAATTGCGGATGGGAAAATATTTCCCCGGTGGAGACATGGCAGCCGGGTACCAGAATGAGATACCAGGTCTCCGGTAGCTCAATATTGCTGAGAATCTCCCCGGTGCCCTCGGCCCAGGCGGTGTGAGCGCCGACGAAAACGGGAACGTCCGCACCCAGGGTTCCGCCCATGGCCTGTAATTCCGCACGCGGAAGATGGCGGCCCCAGAGGTGGTTCAGCGCCAGCAGGGTGGTGGCTGCATTTGAGCTGCCGCCACCCAGACCGGCGCCGGTGGGAATCTGTTTAACAACGCTGATATGGGCACCCAGATTATCCTGTCGCAGGAGGCTGGCGGCGCGTACGATCAGGTTGTCCCTGTGGGGAATAGCCCCCAGGTTACCGTCCAGCGTGATCCGCCCGTTCCGGTTGGGCGTGAAGGAGAGCAGGTCGCCCCAGTCCAGCAATTGAAACAGCGTTTGCAGCTCATGGTAGCCGTCCTCGCGACGGCCGGTGATGTGCAGGAACAGGTTCAGCTTCGCGGGCGATAGCAGGGTGAGCGTGTCGGGCATCACGTTGATGGCATCTGCCAGCGCGAGATGACCAGCTTGACCCGCGTGGTACCGCGCTGTATCTGCAGGCGAGTGGGCAGGACATACGCCTGAAACTGGCCGTAACTCTGAAAGTTTACCTCCCAATCGCCCTGCTGCAGGTTTTGCAGCAGTTCAGTCTGTGGGTTGACATCAATAAGCTGAATGTCCCAGTCCGGTGACGGCAGCCCCTTGAGCCAGTGGGTCAGCGCGCCCAGGGGTAAATCCCAGCCGGTATTCAGGACAATCGCATCCGGCGTGGAGATGTCCAGCGTGGTGTGGTCATCGCCCTGGCGTATATCCAGAATCTGCCCGTCGCTGTGAATAGTGGTAGCGCCCATGCCGAGCGGCCCGCTCAATTGCAACTGCGTATGCTCATTGGCCTGCTGCCAGACAATATTGGCCGATTCAGAGGCGTCGGTGGTGCGCAGTGCCAGCTTGCCGCTGGCGGTCCAGTATTGCAGGGCGGAGAGTTGCGCGCTGTGCTGCTTCCACCCGGCTGAGGAGGGTTCTCGCTGGGACAGGCCGGCGCAGCCGGCGATCAGTGCCGACAACAGCGTTAATGCCAGTAATCGAACCGTAACAGCCATGTCAGAGCCCGGGCTGCGCAGGTGTCGGTTCGGGGAATGTTGGCGGGGAGATTTCAACCCCGAGCCGGCGCAGTGTTTTCAGCAGTATAGGGCTGTTGGGGGCGTCGGCCAGGGCGGATCGCCATACGGCTTTCGCATCCTCGGTATCGCCCATTGTCCACAGGACCTCACCCAGGTGGGCTGCAACCTCGGGGTCTGGAAACTCGGCGTAGGCGCGACGCAGATACTGCACGGATTCGTCATACTGCCCATTGCGAAACAGCACCCAGCCCATGCTGTCCAGGATAGCCGGTTCATCGGGTTGCAGTGCCAGTGCGCGCGATACCAGTTCCAGCGCCTCGGCGTAGCGCGTGGTGCGATCTGCAAGCGTGTAGCCAAGTGCATTTAGCGCGGTGGCATTGTCCGGGTCGGCGGCGAGCAGCATGCGCAGGTCTTTCTCCATGGCTTGCAGGTCGTCCAGTTGCTCGCTAAGCATCGCGCGCGCGTAGCGCAGTGTAGTGCTTCCAGGCATTTCCTGTAGCGCGTGGTTGAGCAATTGCATGGATTCTCCTGTGGCGTTGGCACGGGAGAGAATATCGGCCTCAAGGCCATACAGTTGTTCGCGGAGCTGCGGAATCTGCTCGCGCTGCTCGATAAAATGGCCGCGGCTGCGCTCCATTTCATTGCGCTCGACCAGCATAACGCCGATCCGGCTGTTCGCGGCGAGGTATTCCGGGCCGATTCCAACCTGCTGATAGTGGGCAATAGCCTCATCGGTATTGCCGCTGTCCTCGGCCATGCGACCCAGGTAGTAGTGGGCCTCATCGGCGCGCTGACCCAACGCGACGGTTTGCAACAGGTAGTCGCGGGCTGCCTCGCTATCGCCCATTTCGCGGCTGATGAGTGCCAGCGAGAACAGCAGGTCACTATCCTCTGGAGACTGCGCTGAGAGTATTTCAAACTGTTCTCTCGCCGCAGCCATGTCGGTAGTTGTCAGCATCCTGGCGTACTGCAGACGCAGTCGTTTGGCGTCAGGCTTGTCCTGCAGCACACGCTCCAGGCGCTCGTAGGGCTTGTCGTCGTTCTGCTCGACCAGGATTCTGGCCTCCAGCAGCACGGCCTGGGGTTGGTCCGGTTCCAGTTCAAGGAGCGTATCCAGTTCTTCCAGCGCCAGGTCGAACTGTCGGTTCTCCGCGTGAATGAGCGCCTGGGTCAGCAGCAAGCGGGTATTCCGCGGGTAGGTTTTCGCCAAGCTGTCGATACTCTCGACCAGCGTGGCGCGCTGTTGCTCGCCCAGTTGGGAAAACCCGTTCAGCAGCATCGGGAAATTGGCCTCGCCCGTTTCCTGTTCCACTACCACCAGGTAGGGAAGCGCGGCAACCGGTTCTCCCCGCTGTGCCAGCAGGGTCGCCATGGTGTTGTTGGCTTCAGCGTTGTCCGGTTCGAGTTCCACCCACAACCGCGTGGATTTCAGTGCTTCGTCGGGGCGTTGCAGGAACTGCGCGAGGTGCGTGGTATGCGCGCTGACACCCGGATCCCGCAGCAGCGGAGCCTGTTTGCTGTACTTTTCCAGTGTTACATCGTACACCTGCCGGCGCAGCGCAAACTCGGCAACCAGCAGGTCATAGAGGCTGTCTGCCGGAAAGGGCTTTTCCGGCACCGCGGCGGCCGGTTTGCCCCTGCTGTCATTGTCCTGCCCCGTGGCGGAACTGTCGCCCACAGGCTGGGTTGCACAGCCAAGGAGCAGCGCGGAACTGAGAGCGAGGGCAAGAATGCGCGACATGGTGGCTGGGAGCGAGGTAATCCGGCGGTTAGACAGCGGTATGATGACACAGACTGCGCCTGAAACCCACAATGTGGCGCTGGCCCGGGGTCCCGTGTCTCCTGAGTGGATTCACCGGGGCGCTGTCATTTGCGACCTAACTTGTTAAAATCGGGAGAGTTTTTTGCGAACTGTGCTATGGTGCGCCGGTTTTCACAAGGCCGCACCCGCGGCGGGTGAACCCGGAAACAGAACGCTGTGGAGCCAGTGGCAGTAGTCATGAATGTAATCGCGTTGGGAATCAACCACAACTCGGCCGCACTGGAAGTGCGCGAGCGGGTTGCCTTTGCCCCGGAACAGGTCGCCGAAGCACTGGTGGATGTATGCGAAATAGCTAACATTGAAGAGGTGGTCATTCTCTCCACGTGCAATCGCACCGAGCTGTACGCGATCGTGCCAGAAGACGTGCAACCGGGGTCAAAGGCGCAGGAACTCATCGACTGGGTAGCGAATTATCACCACCTTTCGGCCCGCGAACTGCACCAGTTTGCCTACCTTCATGAGGGCGAGCAGGCCGTAAGGCATCTGGTTCAGGTCGCCAGCGGCCTGGATTCCATGGTACTCGGCGAGCCGCAAATCTTCGGGCAACTCAAGTCCGCTTACGCGGTGGCGGAAGGGGCCGGCACTGTAGGCGGCGAATTCGCCCGGCTGTTCCCGAGAATTTTTTCCATTGCCAAACGAGTGCGAACTGATACCGCGATTGGTGAAAACCCGGTTTCTGTCGCGTACGCCGCCGTCGATATGGCCGGCCATATTTTTTCTGACCTGACGCGCTGCAATGCCCTGCTGGTGGGAGCGGGGGAGACCATCGAACTGGTGGCACGCCACCTCGTCAGTGCGGGTGTCCGCCAGGTTGTAATAGCCAATCGTACGCTTGGCCGAGCGCGCGAGCTGGCGCAGAAGTTCGGGGCGGAGGCGGTATTGCTCGCGGAGATACCCGAACAGTTGCGCGATGCGGATATCGTGATTACGTCCACTGCCAGTCAGTTGCCTATTCTCGGCAAGGGCGCGGTGGAGCAGGCTTTGAAAGTGCGTAAACACCGCCCCTACCTGATGATTGATATCGCGGTGCCCAGGGACATTGAGTCGCAGGTCGGTGAACTGAGCGACGTCTATCTGTACACCGTCGATGACCTGCGTGAAATCGTCGACGAGAACCTGCGCAGTCGCAGTACCGAGGCGCGCAAAGCTGACGTCATCATCGATGAAGGTGTCAGGCTCTACACGGAGGAGGTGCGCAGTCTCGCGGCTGTCGACACCGTCAAGGAATACCGCTCAATGGCGGAAAAATTGCGTGAACAAGAGCTCCAGCGGGCTCAGCGAGCGCTGGATCGGGGCGACGACCCGCGACAGATACTGGCGCAGTTGTCCCGTTCCATCACCAACAAACTGATTCACGCACCCACGCGCGGCCTGAAACAGGCAAGTGTCGAAGGTCGCCAGGACCTGATCAACAGCGCCCGCAAACTACTGGGTCTGGAAGGCAGCTCCCCGCAGTTGCCGGGTGCAGATGAACCCGAACAGCCCGAACTCGATCTGCCGGCCTCGGCGGTGGAAACTACACGACGCACCCTGCAATGAAAGCATCCCTGCTCACGAAACTCGAAACACTTGGCGATCGACACGAGGAGGTGTCCGCGCTACTCAGCGACAGCCAGACCATCGCCGATCAGAACAGGTTCCGGGAACTGTCGCGGGAATATGCTGAACTGGAGCCGGTGGTGACATGCCACCTCCAGTACCGGCAGGTTGCCGCTGACCTGGAGGAAGCGCGTCAGATGCTCGATGACGCCGACCCCGACGTGCGGGAAATGGCGCGCGAGGAACTGGATAACGGTACCGCGCGGCTGGCCGAATTGGAGGCCGAATTGCAGACGCTGATGCTCCCTCGCGACCCGAACGACTCGCACAACGTGTTCCTGGAGATCCGTGCGGGAACCGGCGGTGATGAAGCGGCCATTTTTTCCGGCGACCTGTTTCGCATGTATTCCCGCTACGCGGAGACCCAGGGCTGGAAGGTTGAGATACTGTCAGAGAGGCCCGGCGAGCACGGCGGGTACAAGGAGATCATCACGCGTGTTGAAGGGCGGGACGTCTACGCGCGGCTCAAGTTTGAATCCGGCGCACACCGGGTGCAGCGCGTTCCTGAAACGGAATCCCAGGGGCGTATCCATACGTCGGCCTGTACCGTGGCCGTAATGCCCGAACCTGAGGAGGTCGATGAGATTGAGATCAACAAAGCCGATTTACGTATCGATACGTTCCGTGCCTCCGGTGCGGGCGGACAGCATGTCAACAAGACAGACTCCGCTGTACGCCTGACGCATATACCGACCGGGGTGGTGGTGGAGTGCCAGGACGAGCGATCCCAGCACAAGAACCGCGCCCGTGCAATGTCGCTGCTGCAGGCCAAGCTGCTGAGCAGTGCGCAGGACAAGCTGGCCAGTGAAACTGCTGAGACCCGTCGAAACCTGGTGGGTTCCGGAGATCGCTCGGACCGTATCCGTACCTACAATTTCCCGCAGGGGCGGGTGACCGACCATCGCATCAACCTGACGTTGTACAAGCTGGATGAAGTGATGCAAGGTGATCTCGACGCGCTCGTCGGTCCGTTGCGGCAGGAGTACCAGGCGGATCAGCTGGCGGCGCTGTCCGAAAGTTGATGCCCAGCGTGCGGGAACTGCTGCTTTCGGGCGCTGATTTACCTTCCGACAGTGCGCGGCGAGATACGGAAATCCTGTTATGCCACTGCCTGGGCAAGTCTCGCGCCTGGTTGTACACCTGGCCGGAAAAAGCGGTGTCGGCGGAGTGTACGCAGCGTTTCCGGCAACTCCTGACCGAGCGCCGCGCGGGTCTGCCGATTGCCTACCTCGTCGGCGAGCGGGATTTTTGGTCGCTGTCACTGGCCATCGACGGCAATACGCTGATTCCGCGTCCCGAAACCGAGACACTGGTCGCCTGGGCGCTGGAACTGGCACTGCCCGATGACGCGAAGGTACTGGATCTCGGCACCGGTTCGGGGGCTATCGCGCTGGCCCTGGCTGTCGAGCGGCCAGTGTGGCAGGTGACCGCACTGGACAATAGCGCAAACGCCCTGCAGGTCGCAGCGGACAATGTTGCCCGGGTCGGCGCACATAACGTTTCCCTGCTGCAGTCGGACTGGTATCAGGCTGTGGCAGGGAAGCGTTTCGATGCCCTGCTGGCCAACCCGCCCTATATTGATTGTGAGGACCCGCATTTGACGCGCGGCGACGTCCGCTTTGAACCGCGGTCCGCCCTGGTGTCTGCGAACAGAGGGCTGGCGGACCTGCAACTGCTCGTGGAGGGAGCGGCCGCGCACCTGCGCGATGGCGGCTGGCTGTTGCTGGAACACGGGTATACGCAGGCGCCCGCCGTGCGCGCGATGTTGTATGAGGCAGGGTTTGACAAGGTCGATACGCACTGCGACGCGGCGGGTCTGGAGCGAATTTCAGGGGGGTGCTGGCATGCTGACTGATGCGCAACTCATGCGCTACAACAGGCAGATTCTATTGCACGATTTCGATATTGCCGGACAGGAGCGCCTGCAACAGGCGAGCGTGCTGGTGGTGGGCCTCGGAGGTCTGGGGTGTCCCGCGGCCCTCTATCTGGCGGCGGCCGGTGTCGGTGAGCTGGTACTGGTCGACGGCGACGCGGTGGAGTTGAGCAACCTGCAGCGCCAGATAGCCCATACCGAGGGCGACATCGGTAGCAACAAGGCGCGATCGGCAGCGGCCTCGATAGCGGCCCTCAATCCAGGAGTGGGGTTGCATGTCATCGAGCGACCGCTGCTGGAGCCCGAGATGCCCGCACTGTTGTCGCGCGTCGATCTGGTGCTCGATGCCACTGATAATTACCCCGTGCGCTTTGCGCTCAACCGTGCCTGCATCGCGGCCGGCGTACCGCTGGTGTCCGCTGCCGCGGTGCGCAGCGAGGGGCAACTGGCCGTGTTCGATCCCGCTCGGGGCGGCCCCTGTTATGCCTGTTTGTATCGCGAGGGGGAAGCCGATACTGCGCTGAGTTGTAGTGAAAGCGGTGTGCTGGCGCCGCTGGTCGGCGTCATCGGTTCACTGCAGGCGATGGAGGCCCTGAAAATTCTCGCGGGCTACGGAGAGCCGCTGCGTGGCCGGTTGCTGGTAATCGATTTACGCAGCATGGAGTTTCGCGAGTTGGAACTGCCGGTGCGGGCGGACTGCCCGGCGTGTGCGCAATTGCATAACTGAACCTTTTATGGCTTGGTATTGTCACAGAGACTACGCCGAACAAGAGAGCTCCCATGGATACACTCGCACAGTGGTACTACACCCTGCACAATGCCATTTTTCAGCGCCTGAAGTACCTTGACGGCGTGGCGCCGTTGGCGCTGCGCCTCTATCTCGTCCCGGTATTCTGGATGGCGGGCACGCAGAAAATCGCAGGCATGGAGAATACGATCGAATGGTTTGGCAACCCCGATTGGGGCCTTGGTCTGCCATTTCCCACAGTGATGGCATACCTCGCGGCCTACACCGAGGCGATCGGCGCGCTGTTGTTACTGCTCGGTTTGGCAACCCGCTGGATTTCGATACCCCTGATGATCACCATGCTGGTCGCAATTTTCGCAGTGCACTGGGGCAATGGCTGGGCCGCTATCGCCGATTCCAGCGCCGCGGATGTGGCCGTACGCCTGAACGCCGCCCGGGATATCCTGCGCGAACACGGCAATTATGGCTGGCTCACTGAAAACGGCGGATTTGTGATTCTCAACAACGGCATTGAATTTGGTGTCACCTACCTGGTGATGTTGTTCAGCCTGTTATTCACAGGTGGCGGTCGCTTTACCAGTGTGGACTATTTTCTCGCCAAACTGTGGCCCCCGAGACGCTGACCGGGTGGCGCGCCACGGGCGAAGAAGAGTCTCCACCATTTCTCTCGCAGAAGTGGTAGACTAGCGCGTTTTTTGAGCGCGCACAGGATAAGCAGAGTTGATCAAAGGTCTAGTCAATCGTATATCGGGCAAGCGTGAAGAGGCTGCGGGTCCCGCTGCCAGTGTCACGCAGGCGCCGGGCAGGGACGGCTCGCACCACACAGCAGCCCCTGCGTCGGCGGCTGGCGCGCGCGAGACCCCGGCGGCGCAGGCGCCGCGCAAAGGCGGCAAGCGACGTCGTTCGCGCAAGCGCGCCAACACGGGATCCTCCTGGTCGCCGGAGGACTTCAGCGTTGCGCCCAGGGAGGGTGAAACCCGATTCCACGATCTGGGTTTGCGCAACGAACTTATGCACGGAATCGCTGACCTCGGTTTCCAGTATTGTTCACCTATCCAGGCGTCCATTCTCCCACATACCCTGCAGGGACATGACGCGATCGGCAAGGCCCAGACCGGCACCGGTAAAACAGCCGCCTTCCTCATCACGATATTCAACGATATGTTGTGTAATCCGCTTGAGGGCGAGCGCTTCGTGGGTGAACCCAGGGCGTTGGTGATCGCGCCGACCCGCGAATTGGTAATGCAGATTGCTGCTGACGCGGAGGAATTGGCGAAGTACACCGGTCTTCAGGTGGCGACCCTGATAGGGGGCATGGATTACCAGAAACAATTGAATCGACTGCATACGACAGTGGTGGACCTGGTGGTGGCCACCCCCGGGCGCTTGCTGGACTTCATGGGGCGCCGGGATCTCTACCTGGATCACGTGGAAATTCTGGTGCTGGATGAAGCGGACCGCATGCTGGATATGGGTTTCATTCCACAGGTCAAGCGCATTGTGCGGGCGACGCCGCAGAAAGAGCATCGACAGACGCTGCTGTTCTCCGCAACCTTCACCCAGGACATCATCAACCTGTCGCAGCAGTGGACGTACCACCCAATCACGGTCGAAATCGAACCGGAAAGCATCGCGACCAGTTCCGTTGACCAGAAAGTCTATCTGGTAAGCAGCGAGCAGCGCTACAGGGTGCTCAACAACCTGCTGCGCAGCGAAGAGTGCACCAGTGTTATTGTCTTCGCCAATCGGCGAGACCAGGTGCGCCGCCTGCATGAACGTTTGCGTAAGTCCGGCGTGGCCGCCGGCATCCTGTCGGGCGAGATCCCCCAGGCCAAGCGCACGCGCACCCTGGAGCAGTTCAAACAGGGCGATATCAAGGTGCTGGTCGCTACGGATGTGGCTGGCCGCGGTATCCACGTCGACGGCGTCAGCCACGTGGTGAACTATAACCTGCCGGAAGATCCCGAGGATTACGTCCACCGTATAGGCCGCACCGGGCGCGCCGGCGCGACAGGCGTCTCCATCAGCTTCGCCAGCGAAGATGATGCCTTCCTGCTGCCTGACCTGGAAGCACTGCTGGGTACCAGTCTGGAGTGCACCCATCCCCCCGAGGCACTACTGGTTTAGTTCCTCACACCACAGCAAGGTAGCGCCCACCACGGCGGCGGGCACCACAAAAAAGTTCACCACGGGTATGCCTGTGCATAGCGCCACCAGGCCGCCGAAGCCGAGGCTACTCAGCCGGCGCGAGCGGCAGGCTTTTTTGACCTCGGCAAAACTGAGTTGGTGATTGTCCATGGGGTAGTCTACGAACTGTATGCTCATCATCCAAGCGCCGAGCAGCAGCCAGGCCACCGCGCCTACCCCGGGCAAAAAGGACAATACGAGTACCAGCAACGCCATGGGAATGTAGTACAGCAGCTTCAACACCTCGCGCACCACGCTTCTGGGTACCGAGGCCAGCGCAGCGCCCAGGCCCTCCAGTGAATTCACCGGCTGACCGGTAATCAATTCTTCCGCCTTCTCCGCCAGCAGCGCGTTAAAGGGGGAGGCGATGATCAACGCCACGGTGGTAAACAGATAGCCCGCTATCAGGCTTACCGTAATGACGATAAGGGGCCACAGAATCCACTGGATGAAACTCAGCCAGCCGGGAATGCTGGCCAGCATGGAGTTCATCAGGTCACTGATATAACCAAAGCCAATTGTGATCAGGGTGCCAAAGATCAATATGTTGATGACCAGCGGTACAATCACGAACGCTCGCAGGGAAGGGTGCCTCAAAAGTTGAGCGCCCCGGCTGAGGTAGCTGGCGCCTCGAGCGATATTACCCTGCATCGGTCGACGTTCCTGTCGGTCGGCCGCAGGCCCGGCAAATACACCGCTCGCCTGCGGAATCCGCCGCTTCTGCCCTGGCTTCCGCGCTGATTGCCGCAGCCTGGCACCAGCAGTTCCCGGCGGCCTGCCCCGCTGCTATCGCGCACTGATTATCGCCGCCGCACAGGGGGCAGGTCGACGCTGCTGGATTGGAGTCGCTCATGGGGCTGCCGTATCTTTCGTGTCTGGCGCTATAATACCGGAGTGCAGCCGGGGTGGGTAATCATGAGCAGCGATGGCGATGAGTTTTTTTCGCAGGCAATGTCTGATGTGGTGCCGCGCAAAAGTGAACCCAGGGTCGATCTGGGGCGCAGTCGGCGCGCCGGGAACGACCCCTCCCTGGAACACCGAAGACGCGCCGCCGCACTGGCCCCGGAGCGCGACCGCAACAGACTGGCCGAGACGGGAATTACGCCGCTGGACGCCTGGTATGTGCTGTCTTTCCAGCGACCGGGTGTGCAGAACGGTGTATTTCGCAAGCTCAAACAAGGTCGCTACGAAGTGCAATCCAGACTGGACCTGCACCGCATGACAACGGAGACTGCCCGCAGGGAAATCTTTGAATTTATCGAGGGGTCCTATCGGTATGGCTTGCGCAGCGTACTGATCATCCACGGCAAAGGTGAAAGCAAAGCGGAGCAGGCGCGCAGTTCAATTATTAAAGGCTGTGTCGATCAATGGTTGCGCGACCTGGACAAGGTGCTCGCGTTTCACAGCGCGCTGCCACGCGATGGCGGTACCGGCGCGGCGTATGTGCTGTTGCGCAAGAGCGAGGAGAAGAAGCGGGAGAATCGGGAGCGCTTTGCGAAGGGACGGGTGGCGTTCGACTCGGGATAGTGGGGATGTACTTCTTTCTCTCCAATTGCCGGCGGTGTAAGTAAGGGCCTGCCGGGCTGGACACGTCGTAAATACATCCATGTAGGCTCGTGTTCGGCATCCATGCCTCACACGGTCCAGCCCGGTCGGCAGCATCTTACACCCCCTCGCAACAGGACCCGGGATGATCCGACGAATCTGGCTCCAGTTGACCTGGACTAGCTGGCCCCTGCGTCCTTGAGGATATCCGCATACTCAACCCCATGCCGATGCGTGGAAATCACCTCCAGAGCAGTGCGCCCGTCTTTCCCGCAGGCATTCAGGTCCCGGCCGTCCTCGCAGAAGAACTCCACGAACAACTCGAAATCGTCAGCCTTCATACTCTGGTAGGCCTTGATCAGCATGTGATAGTCCTCCGCCGTGCCATCGTACGATTTCACATTGAGATAGCTCTTTACGTGCTCCTCAGTCCAGACTTCATCAATGACCTTTACCTTGTCCTTGCGCATTCTGCCGTATCTCCTAGACCAGCTTTTTGGCCAATAACTCATTGACCATTTGCGGGTTCGCCTGGCCTTTGGATAGTTTCATTACCTGGCCGACAAAAAAGCCCACCAGTTTTTTGCGTTTGGCATCGTCTGCATCGAGGTATTGCTGAACTTGCGCCGCGCTGGCTGCCAGGACTTCGTCGACGATGGTTTCCAGCGCGCCGCTGTCGCTGACCTGCTGCAGACCCCGGGCCGCGATGATGCCATCGGCACTGCCCTCTCCCTGCCACATCGCTTCAAACACCTGTTTGGCGATTTTCCCGGATATGCTTTTGTCGAGGATTCGCGAGATCAAGGCGCCCAGGTCAGTTGCGGAAACCGGGCAGTTCCCGATCGTGCGTTCATCGCGATTGAGCTGGCCCAGCAACTCCACCTGCACCCAGTTCGCGGCGATTTTAGCGTCACCGCACTCTGCGACAACCGCTTCGTAGTAGTCTGCCAGCGCCCGGCTGTCGGCCAGTACATTGGCGTCGTACTTGCTCAGGCTATACTGTTCGGTGAATCGCTGTCGCTTGTCTCCCGGCAGTTCGGGCAGGGCGTCGCGAATGGCCTGGATGTAGGCGTCGTCTATTACCACCGGCAGCAGGTCGGGTTCCGGGAAGTAGCGGTAATCGTTCGCGACTTCCTTGCTGCGCATGGGGCGGGTTTCATCACGCTCCGCATCGTACAACCGGGTTTCCTGAACGACCTCTCCGCCGTCATCGAGTATCTCGGACTGGCGTTCGATTTCGTGACGAATGGCTTTTTCCACGAAGCGAAATGAATTGACGTTCTTGATCTCGGCACGGGTACCCAGTATGCCGGAGCCGACGGGGCGCAGCGAGATATTCACGTCGCAACGCATGGAGCCCTCTGCCATGTTGCCGTCAGAGATGCCAAGGTAGGTCACCAGGCTATGCAGAGCTTTCAAGTAGGCCACCGCTTCCGCCGCGCTGTGAATTTCCGGTTCTGACACTATTTCCAACAGGGGTGTGCCTGCGCGGTTCAGATCGATGCCGCTCTGGCCGTGAAAATCCTCGTGAAGGGATTTGCCCGCATCCTCCTCGAGGTGCGCACGAGTGATGCCAACAATGCGGCTGCTGCCGTCCTCCAGCAGGATCTCGAAACTGCCCCTGCCAACAATAGGCGCCTCGAACTGGCTGATCTGGTAGCCCTTGGGCAGGTCGGGGTAGAAATAGTTCTTGCGATCGAAGACCGAGCGTTTGCCGATCACGGCGCCGATGCCGAGTCCGAAGCGAACGGCAAAGGAAACGGCCTGTTCGTTGAGCACCGGCAGCATTCCAGGCATGGCGAGGTCGACCGCACTGGCCTGGGTGTTGGGCTCGGCGCCGAAGGTGGTGGGCGAGCCCGAAAATATCTTGGAGTGGGTGGCCAACTGCAGGTGTACCTCAAGGCCAATCACCGGTTCCCATTGCATCAGGCTGCTCCTCCCGTAAGCGGTCCCGCAGCGGATTCGGGCCTGCGCAGGTGCCAGTCAGTGGCCTGTTGAAAGCGGTGTGCGACATTCAGCAGTCGAGACTCGTCAAAGTGCCTGCCGATCAACTGCAGTCCAACAGGTTTGTCGCCGACGAGACCAGCGGGTACGGACATGCCGGGCAGTCCGGCGAGATTGACCGCGAGGGTATACACATCTTCCAGGTACATGGCGATCGGGTCGTCGGACTTCGCGCCCAGCGCGAAAGCCGGGCCGGGGGTAGTCGGCCCGGCAATGATATCGACCTGTTCGAAGCAGTTCATGAAGTCCTGTTTGATCAGGCGGCGAACCTGCTGCGCCTTCTTGTAGTAGGCATCGTAGTAGCCGGCGGACAGGGCATATGTGCCGACCAGGATTCGTCGTTTGACCTCGTCACCGAAACCCTGCTCGCGGGTGCGCGTGTAGAGGTCGTGCAGGTCGACAGGATCGGGGCAGCGATACCCGTAGCGGACGCCGTCGTACCGTGACAGGTTGGTGGAGGCTTCCGCCGGCGCGATAATGTAGTAGGCGGGAACCGTGAGCGCGCTGTGCGGCAGCGACACCTGGACCAGTGTGGCGCCGAGCGCTTCCAGTTCGCGCAAAGCGCCATTGATGCACTCGCCGGTCGCGCTGTCCAGTCCGTCGCCGAAGTATTCATCGGGCAGCCCGATGCGCAGCCCCTGCAAGTTGTTATCCAGCGCGTTGCAGTAATCCTCGGTGTCTGTGCACGACGAGGTTGAATCCAGTGGATCGTGTCCCGCCATGGCATTGAGCAGCAAAGCGCAGTCCTGTGCGCTGTGCGCCATCGGACCGGCCTGGTCCAGGCTGGAAGCAAAAGCCACCATGCCGAGTCGGGATACGCGGCCGTAGGTGGGCTTCAGGCCGGTAATGCCGCAAAAGGCGGCGGGCTGGCGAATCGAACCCCCGGTGTCGGTACCGGTAGCGGCCGGCGCCAGCATCGCGGCAACGGCTGCCGCGGACCCTCCGGAGGAGCCGCCTGGGACCAGGCCGGTATCCCAGGGATTGCGGACCGGGCCGTAGAAGCTGCTTTCATTGGATGAGCCCATCGCGAACTCGTCCATATTGGTTTTACCCAGCATTACGGCGCCGGCGGCCCTGAAGCGCTGTATGACGGTGGCATCATAGGGAGGAACAAAATTATCCAGCATGCGCGAGCCGCAGCTGGTGCGCATACCGTCGGTACAGAATATATCCTTGTGCGCGATCGGGATGCCGGTCAGTGGAGGGGCCTCACCGGTCGCGAGGCGCTTGTCGGCAGCGGCCGCAGCGTGCAGAGCCGCGGATGCGTCCACGCTGATAAAGCTGTTGTATAAACCATCAAGCGCGTCAATGCGGTCGAGAAAGCCCTGCGTCACCTCCACGCTGGAGAACTGGCGTTCACGTAGCCCTTCGATGAGTTGGGCAACAGAATTCGTGTGCATTACAACTGTCCTGATGCGGCGCTGGCCGCCTATTCGATGACTTTGGGGACCAGGTAGAGGCCATTTTCGACGGCAGGGGCGATGGCCTGGAAAGCGTCGCGGCGGTTTTCCTCGGTGACGATGTCGGGCCGCAGCTTCTGGGTTGCGTCCAGCGGATTGGCCATGGGCTCGATATTGTCGGTGTTCACGGCCTGCAACTGCTCAACCATTTGCAGTATTTCGGCGATACGCTCAGTGACCTGGCCGATTTGCTCGCCGGCGATCCGGATGCGAGCCAGTTCCGCGATTTTGGCAATCTCGTTTTGTTCGATACTCATGATATTTCAGTCGCTGGTGCGTCCCTCGAAGCAGCGGGGGGCGTAAACTTATCACATTTGCGCCTTGCCCAAAATCCCCGCGGTTGGTACAGTTGCACAATTCTGCCAACTCCCAAAAAAGCCGGTCGAATGGCGCCATATCCGCTACAAATGCGGGTTGAAAGTGTTGTAAAAAGAACTCTAACACGGGGTTCCCCGTTGTTTTCACAGGGTAGTAAAAATTCATGTTCAAGAAACTGCGTGGGGTGTTCTCAAGTGACCTCTCGATTGATCTCGGTACGGCCAATACGCTGATTTATGTGCGGGACAAGGGCATTGTGCTCAACGAACCGTCCGTTGTCGCCATCCGAATGCACAATGGCCAGAAAACGATTGAGGCTGTTGGCATGGAGGCCAAGCGAATGCTGGGCCGCACTCCGGGAAATATTACCGCCATTCGTCCCCTGAAGGATGGTGTGATCGCCGATTTTCTGGTTACCGAGAAGATGTTGCAGCACTTCATCGCCAAAGTTCACGAAAGCAAGTTTATTCGCCCCAGTCCCCGGGTGCTGGTGTGTGTGCCCTGTATGTCGACACAGGTGGAGCGTCGCGCGATCCGCGAGTCGGCCCTGAGTGCCGGAGCGAGGGATGTGCGCCTGATCGAAGAGCCTATGGCGGCGGCTATCGGTGCGGGGCTCAGCGTGGATGAGGCCACCGGCTGCATGGTGGTGGATGTCGGTGGTGGCACTACTGAGGTCGCCATTATTTCCCTTAACGGTGTGGTTTATCGAGACTCGGTTCGCACGGGCGGCGATCGCTTCGATGAAGCCATTGTCTCCCACGTGCGCCGCCGTTATGGCAGCCTGATTGGCGATGCCACCGCCGAGAGGATAAAACTGGAAGTGGGTTGCGCTTTTGCCGGCAGTGAATTGCGTGAAATCGACGTGCGCGGTCGCAATCTGGCCGAGGGGGTGCCGCGCAGCTTCACACTGAATAGCGACGAAATACTTGAGTCGTTGCAGGACCCTCTGGCTGCCATTGTGCAAGCCGTGAAATCCGCACTGGAGCAGTCTCCTCCCGAGTTGGCCGCCGACATTGCCGAAAGCGGTATAGTGCTGACCGGCGGCGGGGCCCTGCTGCGCGATCTGGACCGCCTCATTTCCGAGGAAACGGGGCTGCCTGTTATTGTCGCGGATGACCCGCTGACCTGTGTTGCCCGTGGCGGCGGTGTGGCTATGGAAAGAATGGATCGACGCACCATCGATTTGCTGTCTACCGAGTAGGGCTTCCCGGTGGTGTGCCCTGCGAGTAATCGCAAGCTGCCTGCAGCGGGCAACCATGCAGCAGTCCGATAGTAGCGATATCTGCAAATGAGGAGCGCGCATCAAGCCATTATTTGTCAAAGAATCCTCCTTGCTGTGGCGCGTTTTACTGGCGATGGTTGTTGTCGTCGGGTTGATCGTGGCGGACTTGCGTTACAATAAACTGCAAGCGGCACGTGCCGTGCTCGATACCCTGGCCTACCCTGTTTTTTGGGTGGCGGATCTCCCGACACGGTTGAGTGAATGGACCGAGACCCACGCCCAGACCAGGGCGCAGTTGCTGGAGAGCAATGATCGCCTGCGCCGTGAAAACCTGATATTGCAAGGTCGTTCGCAACAGATGGCCTCGTTGCAGGGCGAGAATGTGCGGCTGCGCAAGTTGCTGAATTCCAGCGCGTTGTTGCGGGACGATGTGCTGGTTGCCGAGTTGATCGGGGTGTCTCCCGATCCGGAGCGCCTGCAACTGGTGTTGGATAAGGGTGCAAACGATGGTGTTTTCATCGGGCAACCGCTGATCGATGCGGACGGCCTGATGGGACAGATAGTGGAAGTTGGCAGCGCCGTTTCCCGGGCCCTTTTGATTACGGATGTCACGCACTCGGTTCCGGTGCAGGTCAACCGCAATGGCGTGCGGGCCATCGCCGAGGGTAGTGGCGAACTGGGAGCGCTGGAAATTCGCCATGTATCCTCGAATACCGACATTCAGGTGGGCGATCTACTGGTGACCTCCGGTCTCGGCGGTCGATTTCCCGAGGGCTATCCGGTGGCGGTGGTGACGGTGGTGGAGCGCGACTCCGGCGAAACCTTCGCCCGGGTTCTGGCTGTTCCCAGCGCTGCACTGGATCGCACGCGACATGTCCTGCTGGTGTTCACCACGCGCACGGCCCGGGCAGACTGATCTGTGGCAAGCAGGGAAGGGCAGGGCTTTGCGGTCATAATCCTGACGTTCATACTGGCCTATGTGCTGGCCGTGCTGCCGCTTCCGGGTTGGTTGCAGTGGGCCCGGCCGGAGTGGGTGGCGTTGACGCTGATTTATTGGTGTATTGCGCTTCCGCAACGCGTGGGAATTGCGGCGGCGGTCTTCCTGGGTGTGGGGCTTGATGTTCTGGAGGGCTCCGTGCTGGGCCAGAACGCGTTTGCGCTGGTGATTGTGGCGCTGCTGTCACAGTTGCTGTACCAGCGACTGCGAGTATACAGTTTATGGCAACAGGCCGTGGTGGTTTTCATACTCGTCGGCATCAATCAGTTAATCTGCCAGTGGGTGCAGAGCATAGAAGGTGTGAGCGTACTGCCGCGACTGTTCCTGTTGCCCGCCCTGTCCAGCGCCCTGCTGTGGCCGGTTATCCTGCACAGCCTTCGCGGTTTGCGTCGGTATTACCAGGTGAGCTGAGATGGACGAGCCACGCTTGATACTGGCCTCAGCATCGCCTCGCCGTCGCGAACTGCTGGATCAGTTGGGGGCGCACTACATCTGCGAACCCGCGCATATCGACGAATCGCAGCGAGTGGGAGAGTCCCCGTACCACTATGTGCGACGTATGGCGGAGGAAAAGGCGGCCGCCGTGGCGGCGCGCTTTCGCGCCCCGTGCTTCATGGTGCTCGCGGCCGATACCACCGTGGTGCGCGACGATCGCATACTGGGGAAACCGCGTGATGACAGTGAGGCGATGGCCATTCTCACCAGCCTCAGCGGACGCTGGCATACAGTGCTTACTGCGGTGTGCCTGCACACTGCAGTAAGCACGACCTGTGAGGTGGTAGAAACCCGGGTGGAATTCGCAACGCTGAGCCAGGACGACTGTGAAGCGTATCTGTCTACCGCGGAACCCTGGGACAAGGCGGGCGCCTATGGCATACAGGGTTTGGGCGGCGCATTCGTGCGTCGTATCCAGGGAAGTTACAGCAATGTGGTGGGTTTGCCATTATGGGAAACCTGGCGGCTACTCTCAGCGCATGGCATAGTCACCGCGCTGACACCGGCAAGTTCGAACGAGCCTTCCAGCGCAGGCCAGTGAGAAGATAGCTGTGAGTGAAGAAATCCTGATCAATTTTACGCCGATGGAAACCCGCGTAGCGCTGGTGGACAACGGTGCTGCACAGGATATTCATATCGAGCGCTCAGCTACAAGAGGTATCGTCGGCAATATCTACGCGGGCAAGGTTGTGCGGGTGCTGCCCGGGATGCAGGCGGCATTTATCGATATCGGCGTTGAGCGCACGGCGTTTCTCCACGTCTCGGATATTGTCGCAGCGCAGGGTCAAAACCGGGGTGAGAAGCACCGTTCCACTGACAATATCGCCGACTTGCTGCACGAGGGCAAGAAAGTCCTTGTGCAGGTCGTCAAGGACCCCCTGGGCAGCAAGGGAGCCCGGGTTACCACGGAATTGTCGGTGTCGACCCGCTATCTCGTCATGCTGACCCAGTCCGAACACATTGGTGTTTCACAATTGATTGAGGACCCGCTTGAGCGGACGCGCCTGCAGCGGGTGCTGGCGCAGTCCCTTGCGGACCAGTCCATGGAGGAACCACGGGGCTTCATCCTGCGCACCGCCGCCGAGGGCGTGGGTGAAAACGAGATAGCAGCGGACCTGCGATTTCTCAACCGGCTTTGGTCAGTGGTGTCGCGCCGTGCCGCCGCTGCCATCGGGCCGCAATTATTGTATGAAGAGTTACCGCTCTACCTGCGCATTGTGCGCGATATGGTGAGGTCGTCGGTGGAGCGTATCCAGGTTGACAGCCGGGAGTGTTATACGGCCCTGCGGGAATTTTGCGCGGATTACGTGCCCGAGGTGGAAGGGCTGCTGGAGCACTATAGTGGCGAGCGTCCATTGTTTGAATTGCACGCCGTCGAGGACGAAATTCAGCGAGCGCTTGAGGCGCGCGTGGAGCTCAAGTCGGGCGGTCACCTCATCATCGACCAGACCGAAGCGATGACAACTATTGATGTCAATACCGGGTCATTTGTCGGCAGGCGCAACCAGGCGGAAACCATACTGAAGACCAACCTGGAGGCTGCCGCTGCACTGGCGAGGCAGTTGCGGGTGCGCAACCTGGGCGGAATAATCATTGTCGACTTTATCGACATGGACGATCCGGAGCATCGCCGCCAGGTACACCGCACCCTGGAGAAGCACATGCAGCGGGATCCGGCGCGCTACCAGATTTCCGGTATTTCGGACCTGGGCTTGGTCGAGATGACGCGCAAGCGTACGCGGGAAAGCCTGCAAAGAATGCTGTGCGAGGGCTGCCCCGTTTGCCGTGGACGCGGTATGGTGAAAACAGCGGAAACCGTTTGCTATGAAATTTTTCGTGAGATCATACGCGACGCCCGAGCCTATGAAAATGACAGTCTGATGGTGCTTGCTTCACAGGCCGTTGTCGATCGACTGCTGGACGAGGAATCGGCGCATCTGGCCGATCTCGCGGAGTTCATCGGTAAACCGATCAGCCTGCGGGCGGAACCAGGCTACAACCAGGAGCAGTTTGACATCATATTGCTCTGAACGGGCAAAGCGCGCGGAATTGATGCTTGGAGAATCCCTTTTATAAAAGAATTGCCAGCGCCCTTTGGGTGTTCCTGATTATCCTGGTAGTGACGCTGGCTGCCTATGTCAGCCTGGGACGCTTGCTGACGGCAAACCTGGCAGGTTTTCGCGTAGAAATCCTTCAATTACTGAACGCGCGCCTGCCTTTTGGGGTAGAGGCGCAGCAGGTGAGCGGCCAGTGGCGGTCGTTTACTCCCGAACTCGTATTGACGGGGCTGCGCGTCAGTATTCCCGGCAGCGGAAGCCCTCCCCTGGAGTTATCTCGCGGGCGTGTGGGGCTGGACGTATTGAACAGCCTGCGCACCGGTTCATTGCAGATGACCCGACTGGTCCTGGACGGCCTCAGCCTGCATGGTGAGTTGTCGCCTGAAGGCGAGTTCAGGCTGGCGGGGTTTGGGCCCGGGCGCGGCGGAGCCGCGGGGCCGCTGAGAGAATTTCTGTTGAATATTGAGCGTGTTTCGCTGAATGACAACAGGCTGCTTCTCACCATGCCCGACGGCGCAGTACGCGACTTCGAGTTGCAGCTTGAGCTATTGCGGGAAGGCAGCCAACGCCATATGCAGGCGACGCTGGTATCGTCTGTGGGAACGCAAATAGACGTCGTTGCGCAGGGTCTCGGTGATCCATTCAATCCACGCCAGTTTTCCGGACAGGGCTACCTGAAAATGCAGTCCGCTCACCTCGGCGCAATGCGCGCGATGTTCGCTGAGCAGTTCGTTGACATGTGGGCGGATGGTACGGCGGATCTGGAGCTTTGGCTGAACTGGGACCGGGGCGAGCCTTCCGTGCAGGCCCGACTTGTAGGCGGTGATCTGTTGGTCGCGGCCGAGGACGACTCCTGGAATCTGCCCCTGGACCGCGTTGCGCTGGAAGCCAGGCTGCTGCAGCGCAATGAGCGCTGGTCGCTGTTCGTAGCGAATCTGCAGATCGAGAATGATGATATCCGGTGGGCTCTTCCCCGCTTGCAACTGGACGCGGTCAATGACGCGCTGCTCGTGCGCACCGGTGGTTTTGAGATTGAACCGCTGAATGCCATCCTGACGGGCCAGGGCACCGTCTCCGGGTCCTTGCGGGAGGTGTTCACTGCATTGCATCCGCGGGGTCAGGTTTCGGCGCTGGAAATCAGGCTCGGCAGTATCGATGAGCCGGATCACCGCTGGCTGGTGGCGGCAAATTTCGAGGAGTTGGCCGTGGAATCGCTGCACGGCGCACCCGGCATCACTGCCGCGAAGGGGTACGCCCGCATCGGTGCCTCTGGCGGTACCGTGATTCTCGACGGCCAGTCGATCAGCCTGGACTTCCCCGCGATATATCGCGAACCACTGTTTTTTGATGATCTCTACGGCACGTTGCACCTGCGCTGGGATGCAGGGTCGGTGGAACTCGACAGCGGGCTGTTGACAACACTGGGTGAGGAGGGCGTCGCGAAGGTCTTGTTTGGCCTCAATATTCCATTGCAGGCCGATGACATCGGCATCGAGATGGATCTCCTGGTGGGTTTGCATGATACCCATCCTGTGCATCGTATAAAGTATATCCCCTACATTCTCGACCCCGCCCTGCTGACCTGGCTGGGCGACAGTATAGGTGAGGGCTCTATCGAAGAAGGGGCTTTCCTGTGGCGCGGCAGCCTCCGTTCAGGAGCGGCGCCGCTGCGCACTGTGCAGCTCGCGTTCAACGTGGCGAATACGCAATTGAACTACCATCCACAGTGGCCACCCGTGCTGGTACAGGAGGGAGTCGTCCTCATCGACGACGGCGATGTGAGTGTATGGGCGGACCAGGCCAGCCTCTACGAATCACGGGTCGAAGCGCTTTCGGTGGAGACTCGCATCAACCCCGCTGGTGATATTCTGCTGGATCTGCAGGGCAGTGTGCACGGTCCGGTAGGCGATGGCTTCAGGGTGCTCAACCAGTCACCCCTGGCGCAGGTAGTGGGGCCAACCTTTGCGGCCTGGACAGCCAGCGGTCAGTTGGACACAAACCTGCATTTGCATATCAATCTCAGTGACACACTGACGCAGCCGCACGCGGAGGTAGCCACCGAGTGGAGCGACGTCGAAATGACGATTATGCCGGGAAACCTGCCGCTGCGGTCGTTGAACGGCAGGTTCGAGTACAGCACCTCGACGGGTTTCAATGCCACGGGACTGACTGCAACGCTCTGGGATAAAGCGGTCTCGGCGTCACTGAGCCAACAACACGGTGCAAGCGGCGGCAAGTATGACGCGGCAACCACTGTGGTCGATATCCAGTTGGCCACGCAGGTGGATATGGCCGATGTTCGCCAGTGGTTGCAACTGGAGAGTCTTGCGTTCGCCAGTGGCCAGGCGAATGCGGATCTGCTCATTCGTCTCTCTCCCGGAACTCCGCCCGTGCTGACGGTAAACAGCGATCTGCAGGGCGTAAGCCTGGACCTTCCGCAGCCGTGGCAGAAAGAGGCCAAAGCGCAGAAACCATTGCATCTGGAAACTACACTGGCGCAGGGGCTGACGCCGCTGGCACTGGATCTTGGCGATGAGTTGCAGTTGCGCCTGACTCTGGAAGGAGCGGCCGTGCGTGGCGGCGCGGTGGGAGTCGGCCAGCCTGCGCCGCCAGTCGAGGAGGGTGTGCTCCATGTCAGCGGCCACCTCCCCCTGCTGCAGACCGATGAATGGTTTGAACTGGCGGATCGTTACATTGGCACTTCGGGTAGCACCGGGAAGGTGGGTTGGGAGTCCCCGGAACTGCAGCATGGCCAGGACGGTGTGGACGCTGCGGACGATGTTTTGTCCCGGCCTCAGCCCCGAGAGCAGGCGCATGCCGCATTGAAGGTCGAAATGGATAAACTGCGCGTGGACAGCGTGGTGGTTCTCGGGCAGGAGATACGGGATGTCGTGTTCGGTCTGTACATCGACCCTTCGGCATGGGAGCTCAATCTCCAAACCGACTGGCTGCGTGGCGATCTCTCCAGTACTGGTGCAGGCGGGTCTCTGCTGCTGTCTGTGCCGTACCTCGATCTTGACGGCCTGCCCGAATTCAAGCAGCCGGACAGCGGGAGTGACTCCCCGTGGGAGCTGCCCCGGATGAAGGTGTCGCTGGAGAACATTTTCCAGTCGGAAAAGCGCCTGGGAAATCTCGGCTTTGATCTCTTCAGCCAGTCGAACAAACTGACCGTTGATGCAGTGACCGGGCAACTCGCGCACCTGCGGTTGCATGCTGAACAACCTGCGCGGTTGCTGTGGCACCGGGGCTCACAGTCCTATACCGAGGTACAGGCTCACCTCGGCTTTGAAGACCTGGGCGAGACACTGGCGTATTTCGACTACCAGCGCATCGTGGAAACCCGGGGCGGGGATATTGACGTGGACTTCCGCTGGCCCGGGGGGCCGCAGGATTTCCAGTTGGCGGAAACGCAGGGCAGTCTGCAGCTGGCGATCGGCCCCGGCAACTTCCTGCAGGCGTCGGCTGGCGCCACCGGAGCTGTGCGCGTCGCCAGTATCCTCAACCTGGCTGATATCGTGCAACGCCTTAGCCTGTCTACGATGTTTGAAGAGGGTATTCCATTCGATAGCGTCAAGGGCGATGTCGAGGTGCAGGATGCAACGCTGACAGTGGCGCGCATGGATGTGGAGGGCGGATCGAGTTTCAGGTTCAGCGGCGTGTCAAACTTACACAGCAGAACACTCGATGGTCAGCTTGTGGCGACGCTGCCCGTGGCCAACAATCTGCCCTGGATAGCGGCCCTGGCCGCCAGTCTGCCGGTGGCCGCAGGTGTTTTTGTGGTCAGCCAGGTGTTCAGCAAGCAAATGAACCGTCTTTCCAGCGCAGTCTATACGATTGGCGGTTCATGGAATGAGCCGGAGGTGAAATTTGACCGTATTTTTGACAATGCGCCACAGGCCCCAGAGGACGTCTCAGTCCAGGGGCCGGAGGGTGAAAGCACCGAGGCGGTTCAGTCTGCAGCGCCGTGATTATCGAGCAGTTCCCTGAGGTAGGCGAACAGTTTGCGGCTTGCCGCAGGAGGTCTGTTGCGCTGGGCCTCGCGTCCGGCCTGTAACACCAGCTGCCGCAGGTGCTGCCTGTCGGCGGTTGGAAACCGCCGCATGGCAAGTTCTACGCCCGCGATTCCTGCCGCCAGAATATCCGCGCGTAACTGTTCCAGTTGGTGAAAAGTGGCAGTGCTCTCCTGTCTCGCATTGTGCAGCTCCTCCAGCGCCTCCTCAATGGGGGCTGGATCGATATTGCGCATCAGTTTGCCAATGAACTGTAGATGGCGTTTACGGGCACTGTTGCTGCGTATCTGCCGGCACTCGCGGATAGCTTTGCGCAACTGATCATCCTCGATGGGAATCTGGTTGAGCTGTTTGTCACTGAGTCCCACCAGTAATTCGCCAACTGCCTGCAGGCTGTGCATCTGCCGCTTGCGCGCACTTTTACTCGGTGTTGCGTCCGTGTCGGGCACATCGTCCTGCCGGGAATCAGCCATAGAACAGTGTTGCCAGCCCGAGAAACGAGATGAAGCCCACCACGTCCGTCACTGTTGTCAGCACCACGCCGCCTGCAAGCGCCGGGTCAAGTCTTATGCGCGTCATAAATAGCGGTAGTACGGCTCCCGCCAGGGCGGCTGTTACCAGGTTGATGACCATGGCGGCGGCGATGATGCCACCCAACTTCCAGTCGTCAAACCAGATGGAGGCCGTAACTGCCACCACTGCCGCCCATAGTATGCCGTTCACGAGCCCGATCTGGAGTTCCCTGTTGACCAGCCACGCCTGGTTGGATTTGCCGACCTGACCCATTGCGATCCCGCGTACGACAAGGGTCAGTGTTTGTGTCCCGGCGATACCGCCCATGGACGCGACGATGGGCATTAGTACCGCCAGCGCGACAACCTTCTCAATTGTGCCCTGAAACAGGTTGATAACCGAGGAGGCTATGAAGGCCGTCACCAGGTTTACGCCCAGCCAGATGGCCCTACCCGGTGCCGCGCGAATAAAAGGTGCAAAGGTATCGGCATCCTCATCGAGGCCGGCCATGGACATCAGGGAACGGTCGGCGTCCTCGCGGATGACATCGACCACGTCATCGATAGTAATTCGTCCCAGCAGTCTGCCGCTATCGTCCACTACCGGGGCGGATACCCAGTCATTGCGCTCGAACAGTCTCGCCACCTCAGTGTCAGCTGTATTCACGTTTATCGGTTCTATGTCGGTGACCATCATTTCCCGCACTGATGTGGCAGGATCGGAAACCAGCAGGGTGCGCAGAGGCAACAGCCCGATATACTTGTCAGCCCGGTTTACCACAATCAGGTTGTCCGTCATGGCCGGGATTTCGCTATGGCGGCGCAAATAGCGCAGGACAACATCCAGGGTCAATGCGGCCCTGATGGTGATGGTGTCGGTGTTCATCAGTCCGCCGGCGACGTCTTCCGGGTAGTGCATGACCCTTTCCAGTCGTGCGCGATCCTGATGATCCATCGCGTTGAGCACTTCCCGCATGACATGACCCGGCAATTGCTGCAGGATATCCGCGATGTCGTCGTCTTCCAGGCGTTCGGTCAATTGTATGACCTCCGCCGCGTTCATCGCCCGCAGAAACTGTGCCTGCAGATCGTCGCCCAACTCGCCGAGCACCTCACCCTCGCGCTCGGCATCTATCATTTGCCAGAGAATATGGCGAAAGCCCGGAGGAGAGGATTCAATCAGGTGTGCGATATCGGGAGTGGACAAGCCGTTCAGCATGCGTCGGACGTCCACGAAGGTGCCGCTCTCAAGCGCCGCAGAAAGCCTGTTCAGGGTTTGTTGGGATACTTCTTGAATCTGCGCCATGTGAATACCCGGAAAATACCCCTCAGGACAGGATGTCCGCAGGGAGAATTATCCGGAAAAGCGGTGCGGGCAACAACGTGATTAGTTACGTAAGGCCAGTTTACTCGGGTTCGTCAAAGCGGTTTTCAAGGAGTTTCTGCAGGGCAGCCAGAGCGTCCTCTTCATCGCTACCATCGATTTCAAGCTCCAGCACGGTGCCCTTGCCGGCGGCCAGCATCATGACTGACATGATACTCTTGCCATCGACCAGTTGTCCCTCCCTCCCGGTCTGGATGCTGCTGGAGAAGGCGGAGGTACAGGCGACAAACTTGGCCGCTGCACGAGCGTGCAAACCGAGTTTGTTGATAATAACGACCTGAGTTCGAATCACGTGCTGGCCTGTTTACTGGAGTTCTCTATGTCTTATATGCATCGACGGGTACTCCGCCTGGTAGTGCTTGAAAAGGCGATTCGCCAAATATACTGACCGATGTTGGCCTCCGGTACAACCCAGGGCGATATTCATGTAACTGCGATTGCCTTCGCGGTATCGCGGTAGCCAGGTATCCAGGTAGTGACGAAGATCTCGATACAGGTCGGCAGTCATGGGCTGGTCTTCAAGGAAAGCAGCGACCTCGTCGTCGAGGCCGGTCTTCATGCGCAGCTCTTTTACCCAGTGTGGATTGGGCAGCATCCGGACGTCGAACACCAGGTCTGCGTCCGCCGGTACGCCGCGTTTGAAGCCGAAGGACTGAATCAGTATCGACATGGTGCCAGTCGTAGTACCCAATAGCTGTTGCTTGATCGCGTCGCGCAGTTCGTAAACCGTCATCTGGCTGGTGTCGAGTACCAGGTTCGCACTGCGGGCGATCGGTTCCAGCAGCTCCTGCTCCCGGTCTATGGCCTCGGCCAGGGACACCGATTCAGTGCTGAGAGGATGACGCCGCCGCGTTTCACCAAACCGTTGCAGCAGTGCAGTTACCTGGGCGTCAAGGTACAGCACCTGCACATCGACCGGGGAGGGCAGCTCGTCGAGTATGTCGCGAAAGTTTTTCAGATCCTTCCATGCATTGCGAGCATCAATACAGACGGCAGTGCCCTGAAAGAGCTGGAACTCCTTGTCGTTCACTTTTTCCATCAGCGCTGGCAACAGCGAGACAGGCAGGTTGTCGATACAATAAAAACCCTCGTCCTCCAACTGGTGTAGCGCAGTGCTCTTGCCCGAACCCGAGCGCCCGCTGATAACGATCAATCGCATGGCCGGTCCTCCACGTCAGGCTCCGTCACTACAAGCTATATCGTAGAGCCCCCGGTCGTCCCGGGCAGCGCGCAAGCGCGCACAAAATTCCGCCTCGCTGAGCAAGCGCGCTATTGTTGCCAGGATATCGAGGTGCTGTTGGTTAGCCTCCTCGGGCACCAGGAGTACAAACAGCAAGTCTACTGGCAGATCGTCCGGTGCGTCGAAGGGAATGGGCTCTTTCAGGGTGAGCAGGGCGCCCAGCGGTTCGGCGCAGTCACCGACACGGCAGTGCGGGATGGCAATACCCTGCCCGAGCCCCGTACTTCCCAGTTTCTCGCGCGAGATCAGGTGATCCAGCACCTGGTCGTAGGCCAGTGCGGTCTGGTCGTCACAGACGATCGTTGCAATGGTTTCAAACAGTCGTTTTTTGCTGCTTCCCGGTGCGCAGCAGACCGTGCGCCCCGGACTCAATATTTTGCTGAGAGCATTCATCTTCGTGTGTCTAGTGCCCCCGGTGCTTCTGTTTATGCTTGATGAGCTGGCGGTCCAGTTTGTCGGAGAGCGCATCTATCGCGGCGTACATGTCTTCCGACTCCGAGTGTGCGAACAGGTCGCCGCCTGCTACGTGAACAGTGGCTTCCGCGCGCTGCACCTTTTTCTCCACGGTAAGAATCACGTCAGTGGCAGTTATATGGTCGAAATGCCGTTGGAGGCGCTCCAGCTTGCTTTCCACGTATTCCTTCAGGGGTGTGGTGATCTCCAGGTGGTGACCAGTAATGGTGAGTTGCATAGATAGCTCCTGTTACAAGTTTGAGACAAGTCGTGCCTGACGCCGGCGGGGCCGGTTACCGATAATACGATTCTAGACCAGACGTTTGCGTTCGTTGGACGGGGGTATAAAAAGTGCGTCGCGGTACTTGGCAATTGTACGCCTGGCAATTTCAATGCCCTGCTCTTTCAGCAGCAGCGCTATTTTGTTGTCGCTCAATGGTTTGCGGGGATTCTCTGCAGCCACCAGCTTTTTGATAAGCGCCCTGATGGCGGTCGAAGAGCATTCGCCACCGGCGGTAGTCGCTACATGGCTCGAGAAGAAGTATTTGAGCTCAAACACTCCTCTGGGGGTGTGCATGTACTTGTTTGTGGTAGCGCGTGAAACGGTAGACTCGTGCATGTCCACGGCCTCGGCAATTTCATGCAGCACCAGCGGTTTCATCGCCTCCGTGCCATATTCGAGAAAATTTCGCTGGTGATCAACAATCTTGCTGGCAACCTTCATCAGGGTTTCATTGCGGCTGTGGAGACTCTTCAGGAACCAGCGCGCTTCCTGGAGATTGTCTCGCAAATAAGCGTTGTCCGCACTGTTATCGGCGCGCTTGATCAGGCTGGCATACCCGGTATTGATGCGCAGTTTGGGTGCGATATCCGGGTTCAGCTCAACCAGCCAGCGTCCATTTTGCTTGGTGACGAATACATCGGGCACCACGTACTCGACTTCCTCGGGTACCGCGGTGTAGCCGGGGTTGGGGTCCAGTGACTGGATCAGTGCGAGAATTTGCTTGAGTTCTGCTTCGTTGATTCGGGTGCGCCTTAAAATCTGTCCGAAGTCGCTACTGGCCAGTTGGTTCAGGTAGCGACTGACAATCAGTCGTGCCTGTTCGAGCCAGGGCGTTGCCGGTGGCAGTTGGTTCAACTGTATCAGCAGGCACTCCTGCAGGTCGCGTGCGCAGACGCCCGAAGGTTCAAATTGCTGGAGTCGATGCAGCACCGCGACCAGTTCGTCGAACTCGATTTCGAGGTCGCCCGACAGGGATTCAAAAATCTCCTCAGGGGATATCTGTAGCCTGCCGTTGGCATCTGTGGCGTCGATGATCGCCAGTGCGATCAGGCGGTCAGTGTCCGAAAGTCGTGTCAGGCCCAATTGCCAGAGCAGTTGTTCGCGCAGGGTTTCACTTGCCGAATTCTGCGCTGAAAAATCACCGTCGTTGTCGTCCGCCTGCATCGCGGGTGCCGAGGCCGAAGGTAACAAATCGTCCCACTGGACATCGACCGGTAAATCATCCGCCAGGGTGGCCGTCTGGTCCAGTTCCTGTGAGCTCCAATCGGGCGTGTCCTCAGAATTGCCGTCGCTTTTCGCAGTGCTGTCCCTGCCGGAGTCGTCGCTATCCCCGGAATTGTCCTCCCGTTGGCCGTCATCGGTTCCGTAGCCGTCATCTTCAGACATTTCCAGCAGCGGGTTGCTGTCCAGTACTTGCTGGATTTCCTGCTGGAGATCAAGTGTGGACAACTGCAGCAGACGAATGGCCTGTTGCAGCTGCGGCGTCATCGTCAGCTGTTGACCCAGTTTGAGCTGGAGTGATTGCTTCATTTCAAGGCTCGGGGCATCGTCTGTCTCACGCGTGTGCCGGCCCCGCCACGGGGGCCGACACTGGCAGTGTAGCCCCCGTCGCCCGTGGGTGGCAACAGCTTGGCGTGAAAATTGCTTGGCAGTGTGGTGTAGTCGACAGAGTGACGGATACTGGCCGGTCCGGGTGGCCTGTCCGGTGGACTTTGGCCCGGCGGCCCCACCTGGGCGGCCCCACCTAGGCGGCCCCACCTAGGCGGCCCCCTACATACGGAACTGATCGCCGAGGTAGACCTGGCGGACGCGCTCATTACCCAGTATGTCCTCGGTTGTGCCCGAGGCGATAATCCGGCCCTCGCCAACGATGTAGGCTTTCTCACAGATGTCCAGTGTATCGCGTACATTGTGGTCGGTAATGAGCACGCCGATGCCCCGGTCGCGCAGGTGCAATATGATCTGCTTGATGTCAGTGACAGAGATCGGGTCTACGCCGGCAAAGGGTTCATCCAGCATGATGAATTCCGGTTCCGTGGCGAGGGCGCGCGCGATCTCGACACGACGTCGTTCGCCACCGGACAGAGACTGACCGAGGCTGTCGCGCAAATGCTGGACATGGAACTCCTCCAGCAATTCGTCACGTCGCGACAGTCGCTCTTTCTTGTTGAGATCTGCGCGGGTTTCCAGGATAGCCATGATGTTATCGCCGACACTGAGCTTGCGAAAGATGGATGCCTCCTGCGGCAGGTAGCCAACGCCGCGCCGCGCCCGCTCGTGCATGCTTAGGGCGGTAATGTCCTCACCGTCAAGGGTTATCGTACCGCGGTCCGCGGGAATGATGCCGATGATCATGTAGAAACAGGTGGTTTTTCCCGCGCCGTTTGGCCCCAGTAAGCCGACAATCTGGCCGCTGTCAATCTCGGCCGAAACATCCTGAATGACTTCCCGCCCGCGATAGGCTTTGGCCAGGTTACTCGCTCTCAGTTGCGCCACCGCCGGCCTCGTCCTTCAGTTGGCTGGGAGGAAGAACGACCAGCACCCGGTCGTCTTTCCGGTTGGGATCAGAGGTTGCCTTGGTCAACTGTTTCTCAATGAAATAGTCGATGGAATCGCCGTTGACGACCGAACCGTCCTGTTCGACGTAACCGTCGGTCTGCAGATGCACTCTCTCTTCCGAACGGAAGTAGGTGATGATATTGGCTTTGGCGTAGACCATGGCCTTGTCTGCTTCCGGTCGCTGCTGCATCTTGGCCGGGCTGCCCTCGGCAACGATCTTGTTGGCCTGGTCATCGATCACGTAAATCGTGAGTTTTTCCGATTCCAGCTTCAGCGTGCCCTGAATCGCCACGACATTACCGCGGTAAATGGTGACGCCGTTGACATCATCACGCTCCGCTTTGTCCGCTGTAATTCGCATGGGCTTCTCGCGGTCTTCGGGCAGTGCCTGGACCAGAGAAGCGGAAAAGCTTACGACCAGTGCCAGCAATCCGGCAATTAAGTTCAGCGACCCGCTACAGGTGTTCGGACAGTTTTTTGACATAGGTACACTCCGCAATGCGTTGTGGTCGGAAGTGGCTGAGCGCGGCGCCGCAGTACCCGGCCGCGGGCGAGCGATTGTCTCGCAATCCTTAGAGGGCTTCATTGACGGACAGTTCCGTATCAGGTGATGCCCGCGTGCAGCAGGTCTTTCAGGTGGAGGACCCCGGTAAGCGCGCCAGTCTTATCGAGCACTACCAGGGAACTGATTTCGTTTTCTTCCATTATATGCATGGCGGCAGCCGCGAGCATGTCGGCCTCTACCGTTTTGGCACCCGTGCTCATCAGTTGCCCAATCGTAGTCTGGTTGATGTCGATGCGGGTGTCGAGGGCACGACGCAGGTCGCCGTCGGTGAAAACCCCGGCCAGCGCGCCGTCTTTGTCAACCACGGTTGTCATGCCCATGCGCTTGTTGCTGATTTCCAGCAGTGCCGCGGACAGCTTGACCTCTTCGGTGACCATCGGGATATCGTCTCCGGATTTCATCACGTCACGCACTTTCAGCAGCAGTTGTCTGCCCAGTGTGCCGCCGGGGTGGGAGAACGCGAAATCATCGGCGGTAAATCCGCGCGCCTCCAGCAAAGCAATGGCCAGCGCGTCTCCCATCACCAGTGCCGTGGTGGTGCTCGAAGTGGGCGCCAGATCCAGCGGGCAGGCCTCTGTTTCCACCCCTGTATCCAGGTGTACATCGGAAACCCTGCCCAGCGGGGACTGCGCATTTCCCGTCATGCTGATGAGACGAATCCCCAGTCGCTTCAGCAGCGGCACGAGGGTCAGGATCTCCGCTGCGCCGCCGCTGTTGGAAAGGGCAATGACAGCGTCTTCGGCCGTTATCATCCCCATGTCGCCGTGGCTGGCCTCTCCGGGGTGAACAAAAAATGCCGGGGATCCCGTGCTGGCAAGGGTGGCGGCAATTTTCCGCGCAATATGGCCCGATTTGCCCATGCCGGTAACAATAATCCGCCCGCGCACCTGCAGCAGCAGCTCGCACGCGGCGGTGAAATCGGGTCCAATCCGTGCTTCCAACGCCGCTACTGCCGCCGCTTCCATTCGAATGGTGCGCTGAGCAGAGGAGATGAAACCAATGGAGCCTTGCTCCGACATTATGCGTTCCCTTGCCTACATGGTTGAGTAAAGCGAGTAATAATACAGGGCATAGGACGCCACTAAAAGAGTTCCCAGGGTGCGCCCGAGGTAGGCGTGCCCGGGGGAGGACTTGCTGCGCATACGGCTGATGTAGATCGCAATTGCCAGTCCCACTGTCAGTACCGTCATCATCAGGTAGTCCCGGGAAATCACGGCGGATTCCAGCGTGTGGGTGGCCACAATTCCCGGTATGGCCATGACCGCCAGCAGGTTGAACAGGTTGGAGCCGATGATATTCCCCAGCGCTATCTCGGTGTGCCCTCGCATGGCGCTGGCGATGGTGGCCGCCAGTTCGGGCAGGCTGGTGCCAATCGCGACAATCGTCAGCCCGATAACCAGCTCCGATACGCCCAGTTCCTGCGCGGTGTGTACCGCGCCCCAGACCAGCATTTTGGAGCTGATAATCAGCAGGGCGAGTCCAATCATGAAGCTGAGCCAGGCCCGCGCCGGCGGCAGCAGTTTTTCCGGCTCTCGTTCCGCTTCCTCCAGCAGCCCCGGATCCTTGAACTGTTGATTCACCAGTCGCGCGACGATGAATACCAGCAGGGCGACCATCAGCCAACCGTCCGATGGCGTCAGTTCCCCGTCCAGGATCAGCTGGCCAACCACCACGGTGGCCACCAACAGCAGGAAGACCTCCGATTTCATGCAACGCTCCTGCACCATCAGGGGCGCGACCAGCAAGGTGATTCCCAGTACGAGGGCAATATTCGCTATGTTGGAGCCGATAGCGTTGCCGATGGCCAGTTCCCCCGCGCCGGACACGGAGGCCGTGATCGAGACGAGGATTTCGGGGGCGGAGGTTCCGACCGAGACAATGGTGAGCCCAACGATAATGGGGGACATGCCCATGTTCTTTGCGACGGAGGCTGCGCCGGCGACGAATAAGTCCGCACTCCAGATAAGGACAATGAAGCCGACAAGAATCATGGATACCGCTAACAGCATGTGAGCGATTTTCCTGTTAAAGTGTGCGCCGCCCGGTGCCGGGGAACCATGGGGTCGGCGTGGATGTCGAAAGCCTGTTGCAGCATGGGGTGGTGAACTAATCGGTATCCTTTGGTGTGCAGGGCCGAGTATACAGGGCATTGCGGTTCAGGGTGTTAACAAATTGAGTAATGGAGCACAGGAATGTCAATTCGCAGTTTGAAAAGGATGGTGAGAACTGTTGCCTGGTGGCTGGCGGCGATGGCTGGCGCGCAGGCGGCTGCGCAGAGTCAGGATGCCTATACCCTCGTGCAGGAAACCACCAAACAGGTCATGGACGTCGTGGCCGCCGCAGAGGCCTATGCCGAGGCGGACCCCGAGCGTTACTATGGTCAGGTACAGGCCCTGCTCGATCCGCTGATCGACTACCGGGGTTTCGCGCGCAAGGTGATGGGTCCCTACGCCAGTTCTGATCGCTACCGCAGTCTCGACGAGGCCGGCAGAAAAAAACTGATCGATCAACTCGACCAGTTTACCGCGGCCATGCGCGCCTCACTGGTGCGCACTTACAGCAAGGGGCTACTGGCATTCGGTGGTTCAAGGATCGAACTCGACCAGCCCGCGGAGGCGGATTCCGGCAATCGCGTTGCGCTGCAGCAGTTCATCTACGCGGACCGGAGAGATCCCTATGTCGTGATCTACCAGATGGGCAGGGAGAAGAGCGGCGAATGGAAGCTGAATAATGTCATCATCGAAAGCGTTAATCTGGGTGAGATCTATCGCGATCAGTTCCTGGCATCGGCGCGGGAGCGCGATGGTGACCTGGATGCGGTGATCGCGAACTGGACCACCGTGGTCGTCGATGTGGAGAAATAGGCAGCGGTCGCTATCCGACAGCTTTTCTCATAAAATACCTGTCTTTTGCCGCTGGCATTGCAGCGGTTCAAGCTCCGGTTTCTATAGTCAGGTCAGCCATCTACGGGCGGGAAGGAGAGTTCGACAATGGACGCAGCCACGGTCAAGGGACTGTTAGAGCAACACATGCCCGAATGTGAATTCCATGTTCAGGGTGAAGGCAGTCACTACGATATCGCTGCCATTGGCAGCGTCTTTGAAGGGTTGCGCCCCGTGAAGAAGCAGCAATTGGTGTATGCCGCTTTGACCGAGCAGATCACCGATGGCAGCATTCACGCTGTGAATATCCGCACTTTTACTCCCGACCAATGGCAGGCGCGAGCGCAGGCCTGATTTGCTGACGCCAGGCCAGGTCTGTAACGGCTGCCGGAGACCGCAGGCAGCGCCGCGCGATGGATACGATGAACGATAAACTGACGATAGCACTTACCAAGGGGCGTATCCTCAAGGAGACCCTGCCCTTGCTCGCCAGCGCCGGGATAGAGTCGCTCGAGGATATCAATACCAGCCGCAAGCTGGTTTTTGACACCAATCGCCCCGATGTTCAGCTTGTTGTATTGCGCGGTACTGATGTGCCCACCTATGTACGCTACGGCGCCGCGGACCTGGGTGTCGTGGGTAAAGACATCTTGATGGAGCAGGGTGCCGAGGGATTATATGAACCGCTGGACCTGGGGATCGCGCGCTGTCGCCTGATGACGGCCGCCCGGGTGGGCTGGCAAAACGATGGGGCGCGTATCCGCGTGGCGACCAAATTTGTCAATATTGCCCGCGAGTATTTTGCCCAGCAGGGCGTACACGCCGACCTGATCAAGCTCTACGGTGCGCTGGAACTGGCGCCGATCATGAACCTGGCCGATCAGATAGTCGATATCGTCGATACCGGCAACACGCTGCGCGCAAACGGTATGGAGCCGCTGCAGGAAATCGCTGCCGTCAGCTCTCGGCTGGTGGTGAACAAAGCCGCGATGCGTTCGCGTTACGCGGCCATTACCAGAATCATAGACGATTTGACCGCAGCGGTCCGGGAGGCGGAGAGTGCGGCGTCTTGACACCGCCAGCGCGGATTTCGACCACTCCCTGGCACAGCTGACAGCGTGGGAAGAGGAGTCGAATCTTGCCGTCAACCAGACGGTGGCGGATATCATCGCAGATATCGGTGTGCGCGGCGACGCGGCCTTGCTCGAGTACACCGCGCGTTTCGACGAGTTGGACGTGGACAGCGCGGCGCAACTGGAGGTGTCCAGGGAACGACAGTTGAGGGCACTGGAGCGTGTTGAATCTGGTCAGCTCGAGGCGCTGGAATACGCGGCGCGGCGCGTACGCAGTTTCCACCGGCACCAGTTACAACAAAGCTGGCAGTATACAGATGACTCCGGCAACCTTTTGGGCCAGCAGATCACTGCGCTGGACCGGGTCGGCCTTTATGTGCCCGGCGGCAAGGCCAGCTATCCTTCCTCGGTGCTGATGAATGCGCTACCCGCTAAAGTGGCCGGCGTATCAGAAATCGTTATGGTGGTGCCTGCCCCCCGGGGGGAGATCAGTGACATGGTGCTCGCAGCGGCCTCGATCGCAGGCGTGGACAGGGTATTTACCATCGGCGGGGCCCAGGCGGTAGCCGCGCTGGCCCTCGGCACCGCTACCGTGCCGGCCGTAGACAAGATCGTCGGCCCCGGCAATATATATGTGGCGACGGCCAAGCGCCAGGTGTTCGGCCGGGTTGGCATTGACATGATCGCCGGGCCATCGGAGATCCTGGTCATTTGCGATGGAGAAACGGATCCCGATTGGGTGGCGATGGACCTGTTTTCACAGGCCGAACACGATGAGAACGCACAGACGATATTGCTGTGTCCCGACAGCGGGTATCTGGATGCGGTACAGGACAGTATCGACAGACTGCTGCCGACCATGGAACGGTCGGGCATCATAGCAGTCTCCCTTGCGACACGCGGAGCGATGATACTCACACGAGACCTCGCCGAGGCCGTGGCTGTCAGCAACCGCCTGGCGCCCGAGCATCTTGAACTGTCAGTAACGGACCCCCAGGCGCTGCTGCCGCTGGTGCGGAACGCCGGTGCAGTTTTCATGGGACCGTTTACTTCCGAAGCCCTTGGCGATTACTGTGCGGGCCCCAACCACGTGTTGCCCACCTCGCGCAGCGCCCGGTTTTCATCGCCGCTGGGCGTGTACGACTTCCAGAAGCGCAGTTCGGTGATTATGTGCAGTGAGCGCGGCGTGCAGGAATTGGGAGCGATGGCGTCGGTATTGGCGCGGGGTGAATCGCTGACCGCCCATGCGCGAAGTGCGGAAATGCGTCTGGATGCCGGGGTGAAAGCACGGAAGTAGCGCTGCGGGGCTAGCGGGGCGCCAGGGAGTTAGTGCCTGGTGTCACTGAGTGATTAAGCGCGCCGACAACGGCATTCAGTTCCAGGCTTTGCCGGTTGCGTTGTAGCGTGATAGAGACGGTCTCGCCGGGCCTGAGCATCGCAATTCGGTGCATGGTCAAGCGGCCATCCCGCACCCTTTCTCCGTCGATATAGGTAATGATGTCGCCCACTTGTATCCCGGCTTTCTGCGCCGGGCCTCCCGGCGCGACCTCCACTACGGACAACTGCTGGTATCGGCCGCCTGCAGGAGGCATCGCCACCACCGGCTCCACGCTCACACCCAGCCAACCCCTTATCACCTCGCCATAATTGATCAGGTCGCGCATTACGAAAACGGCGAGGCTTTCCGGAATTGCCAGGCTTATTCCGATGCCGGTGCTGGCGCTGTGCGCCTGGTTATCCGCGGTGTAGATCAGCGTATTGATGCCCAGGAGTCTCCCCCGCGTATCAATCAGCGCACCACCGGAGTTGCCAAGATGAATGGTGGCGTCCGTCTGGATGTAGTCCTCATACGTGTTCAGTTGCAGGCCGAAACGCCCGAGGGCTGACACGATGCCCTGTGTGACCGAGTGTCCGAAACCCAGCGGATTGCCGATTGCCAGGACGACATCGCCAACCCTGGCGCTGTCGGAATCGCCCAGGGTGATTGGCTGCAGGTCTGGCAAGTCCACTTTCAACACCGCGAGGTCGGTGGCCGAATCCGTGCCGATGACTACGGCATTCGCAGAGCGGCCGTCATACAGCATGACCTGGATCGCGTCAGCGCCCGCTATCACATGATTATTGGTCAGTATGTGTCCGTGCTTCGTCATGATCACCCCTGAACCCAGGGAGCGCTCAATTCGCTGCCGTTGCGATGGTAGCGCCGAGTATCGGCCGAGCAGGGGACGGCGCCCTTCCAGCACCAGTTTGGCAGTGTAGATATTGACAACTGATGGCGTCGCTTCACGTACCGCAGCAGCGTAGCTGACAGGTTCCAGTTCTGCCTTTGGCGCGGCGGGAGAGGGCGTCAGCACCCAGCGGTCCAGAATCAACAATGCGGCGAGCAAGCCCGCTATGGCCGGCCATACAATGAGCGTCAGATGTTGTTTCATGTCCCGCCGTGTTTATTGTGTGCAGGCGCATTGTATATGATGCATACCCCGGCCTGCCATGAGGGTGGATCGGTCTGTGAATGACCAGGTGGACTTACCATGAGCGTAGCGCTTTCCCAGTTGTGCCAGTACCTTGACCAGTGCCTGCAGCCGGAACGCTTCCAGGATTACTGCCCCAATGGCTTGCAGGTCGAAGGGCGCGACAGCGTTTTTCGTCTTGCGACGGGGGTTACCGCCTGCCAGTCCCTGCTGGATGCGGCGGTGGCGTGGGGCGCGGACGCGCTGTTGGTGCATCATGGCTATTTCTGGCGCGGCGAAGCGCCGGAGATCATCGGCATGAAGCGCAGGCGCCTGGCCACCTTGCTCGCCAGTGAGATCAGCCTGCTCGCCTATCACCTGCCGCTGGACGCGCATCCGCAACTGGGTAACAACGCTTGCCTGGGGCGGTTAATGGGCTTTGATATAGAGCGTCAGGCGCCCCTCCAGCCGGGGGTTGCCGGCGGACTGGGTAATATCGGCGATTTTACTGAGGCCGTTCCCGCACAGCAGTTGGTCGCCAGACTGCAGGAAGTGACCGGACGCCAGCCCCTGCATATAGGAGACCCCGATGCGCCGGTCAGCCGTGTTGCCTGGTGTACCGGTGCGGCGCAGGACTATATCGGCGCTGCCGTCCGCGCTGGCGCGGACCTGTTCGTAACGGGCGAAGCATCAGAGCAGACCGTGCACACGGCGAGAGAGGAGGGCATTGGATTCGTCGCTGCGGGCCATCACGCCACCGAGCGCTATGGGGTGCAGGCGGTGGGTGAACATCTGGCCACACGGTTTTCCCTGGAGCACCGGTTTATCGATATAGATAACCCGGTATAGAACGGCAGACGAGTCCGCCTCAGTGCAGTTTGCCCTTGGGGTCTGCTCCCGGTCCGGCACCCGTTTTCGGCTTGCGCTCCAGGCCGAACTCTTCATTTAGCATGCCTTTCTCGTCCGGCGAATGTTTCGGTGCGTAATCCAGTGGCGGTTCAATGTGTGCAAGGTGTGCGGGAATCTCCGCCGGATCATAGTTGTTTTCCAGGCGCTCCAGGGAAACCGGCCCGGCTCCGTGGCACAGTTTTTCGGCACCCTGCGCCAATTGATTGTGGACTTCCCGATAGCTCTCTGTCAGGTTATTCAACAGTTTCGCCGTTTCCGAAAAGTGCTCGACAACTTCGGCTTCGTACGACTTTTTGTCCTGCATTACCTGATCCAGTTTAAGCGCCAGATCCCGGTGTTTTTTCGCGCCATGCGATGTCCGTCGCCCCATCAGCAGGCCTGCCACCAGGCCGGCGATTACGGCTATGACCGCAACAAGCAATACAATTTCCAGGCTATAAACAGCTGATTCCACTAAAGATTCCTCATCGCCGCAAAGACAGAACGGCAGTATACCCGTATTAGTCCAAGGGCAGTAGGGCTGGCTGCCGATTGGGGGGGTGTTTGCCAAGCGTGGGGGCTGTGGTTAAAGTGTGCCGCTCTCAACTCACGCAGGACCCCAGGCACCCCCGGACATGACAACACCCTGGCAACGCTATCAGGCGGACCTGCAGCAGGAGGGCTTTTCCCACGATTCGGCCCAGGAGCAGGCAGTGCTTTTGCTGCAGGAGCTCTACGAGCGCCTGGTGGCACGTTCGCGGCAGGATGACGGCGGGCTCAAAAGCTGGATCAACAAGCTCCGCAGGGTGCAGAGTGAACCCGAGGTAGGCCTTTATTTCTGGGGCGGCGTGGGGCGGGGAAAAACCTATCTGGTCGATACCTTCTACGAGTGCCTGCCTTTTCAGCGGAAATTGCGCGTGCATTTTCACCGCTTTATGCAGCGGGTGCATGCGGAGCTGACCAGCCTGGAAGGCGAGAAGAATCCGCTCGAAAGCGTCGCGAACCGGCTTTCGACCCAAGCGCGTGTACTCTGTTTTGACGAATTTTTCGTTACCGATATCGCCGATGCGATGATTCTCGGGGACTTGATGAGGGCGCTCTTCGCGCGCGGCGTGACACTCGTGGCGACCTCCAATATCGAACCCGCGCATCTGTACGAGAACGGACTGCAGCGGCAGCGATTCCTGCCTGCCATCGCACTCCTCGAAAAATATACGCGGGTGGTGAATGTCGACGCCGGCATCGATTACCGATTGCGAACACTGCAGCAGGCAGCGCTGTATCATTATCCGCTGAACGAGGCCGCCGCAGAAAGCCTTGAACACAGTTTCACCCGCCTGGCATCGACACCCGGCAAACACTGGGAGCGCATCGAGATCAACCATCGCTACCTGACATGCCGTCGAGTTGCGGAGGATGTGGCCTGGTTCGAGTTCAGCGAACTCTGCGAGGGCCCGCGTTCACAGAATGACTATATAGAACTGGCGCGAATCTTTGGTTCGGTGCTGATCTCGGGTGTGCCTCGCTTCCTTCCGGATATGGATGACCAGGCGCGCCGCTTTATCAACCTTGTCGATGAGTTCTACGACCGCAGCGTTAAGCTGGTGCTGACCGCGGCGGTGCCGCTTCTGGAGCTCTACGGCGGCGGACAACTGGCGTTTGAATTTCAGCGGACAATATCGCGGTTGCAGGAGATGCAGTCCTTTGAGTATCTGGCGCGGGAGCATTTGCCCTAGGCTGTTCCTGTCTGCGCGGTGGGCGGCCCGCGAGGCGGAGGCGCCTGTCCCGCCCGGAAGGCTGGGATATTCGCTCCACTGGCGCTTTCGCCCGCCAGGGGGCGCGTCAGCGGTGAAAATTAATGGATTCTCCGCTTGAAATGGACGGGTCCATTGATTAGTATTCGCGCTCTCGAAATTGGACTCCTCCAAGAGGCGGTTATTGATGAAAACTATTAGTGCCAAAGCGGAAACCGTGAACCGCGACTGGTTTGTCGTGGATGCCGCTGACAAGACTCTGGGTCGCCTGGCCAGTGAAATTGCGCACCGCCTGCGGGGTAAGCACAAAGCCGAATATACGCCGCACGTAGATACTGGCGACTATATCGTGGTCGTGAATGCGGAGAAAATTCGTGTAACCGGCGCCAAATCCAGGGATAAGATGTACCACCACCACACCGGTTATCCGGGCGGCTTGAAGTCCATTTCTTTTGAAAAACTCATCGATAAAGCCCCTGAGCGGGTTCTCCAGAGTGCGGTGAAGGGCATGCTGCCCAAAAATACTCTGGGTCGCGCCATGTTCAGAAAGCTGAAAGTCTATGCGGGTAGTGAACACCCGCACGCTGCGCAACAACCTCAAGTACTGAGCATCTAACGGACAACGCCCCTATGTCATCTACCCAATACTATGGAACCGGTCGTCGCAAGACGTCCACCGCTCGAGTTTACCTGCAAAATGGCGGTGGCAGCATCACCGTCAACCAGCGCCCACTGGACCAGTATTTTGGTCGCGAGGTGGCTCGTATGATCGTGCGCCAGCCTCTGGAACTTGTTGAATTGTCAGAAAAATTTGATGTGAATGTCACTGTCGCAGGTGGTGGGAGTTTCGGGCAGGCCGGGGCGATTCGCCACGGTATCACGCGCGCGCTGATGGAGTACGATGAGACCCTGCGCGCCAGTTTGCGAAGTGCCGGATATGTCACCCGCGATGCGCGCGAGGTAGAGCGCAAGAAAGTCGGTCTGCGCAAGGCGCGCAAACGTCCCCAGTTTTCCAAGCGTTAAGCTGGTGGAATATGTCCCCATCGCAGTCGGGGATATGGACGCAATCGAAAACGCCCGGATGCTGTGCATGCCGGGCGTTTTTTTGATCCTGACAAAGGCGGCGGGTTATTGACCTGAGCGAGATCAGATTCTTGCCGAAAACGTAGTTAAATCAAGGAGTTTTCCTTGTAAGAAACCGGCAAAATCATTACCATTTGGACCTTTTTGAGAGCTGCGGCTCGGATCGCTGGCGACTGGCTGAAAAGCGATCTGTTATCTGGGGAGACAAGCATGAGTAGCGATGGCGTTAACTCCACACGGAGGAAATTCCTGACGGCTGCCACCAGCGCGGTAGGCGCTGCCGGCGTGGTGGGAGTGGCAGTGCCTTTTGTCGGCTCCTGGAATCCCTCTGCCAGGGCCAAGGCCGCCGGAGCGCCGGTCAAGTTCGACTTCAGCAAGCTGGAGCCGGGCCAGATGACGGTGGTGGAATGGCGCGGGAAGCCCGTGTACGTGGTCAACCGCACCGAAGCGCAACTCGAAACGCTACCCGGCCTCAATTCAAAGCTGAAAGACCCCGATTCAGAAGACACCGCGCAGCAACCCCCCTATATCACCGGAATCGACCGTTCTATCCGGCCGGAATTGCTGGTGATTGTCGGCCTATGTACTCATCTGGGCTGTGCGCCGAAGTATGTGCCCGAGGTAGGGGTTCTGGCCGGCGCCAGCTGGGAGGGTGGCTTTTTCTGCCCTTGCCACGGTTCCAAGTTTGATCTTTCCGGCCGTGTTTATGCGGGGGCGCCGGCTTCGGCCAACCTGCTGGTTCCCCCATACTCGTATGTGGATGACAAGGTGTTGTTAATCGGCGTGAACCCGGAGGAAGTCTGATGAGCAATCTGTTGATAGGTTTACGCGACTGGGTTGACGCTCGACTGCCCATCATGCGGGCGTGGAACACCCACATGGGCAAGTACTACGCGCCGAAGAATTTTAATTTCTGGTATTTCTTCGGTGTGCTGTCGCTGGTGGTGCTGGTCAATCAACTGCTGACCGGTATCTGGTTGACGATGAGCTATAACCCCAGCCAGGAGGGAGCGTTCGCGTCGGTGGAATACATCATGCGCGATGTCGACTTTGGCTGGATACTGCGCTACATGCACTCGACAGGTGCCTCCGCATTTTTTGTCGTTGTCTACCTGCACATGTTTCGCGCACTGCTTTACGGTTCGTACCAGAAGCCCCGGGAATTGATCTGGATCTTCGGAATGTTGATATTCGTGGTACTGATGGCAGAGGCCTTTGTAGGTTATGTACTGCCCTGGGGCCAGATGTCCTACTGGGGCGCACAGGTCATCATTTCCCTGTTCGGCGCGATACCCTATTTCGGAGAGGACATTGTTACCTGGATTCGCGGCGACTACCTGATTTCGGGCATCACGCTGAACCGTTTCTTCGCCCTGCACGTGGTGGCATTGCCCATCGTTTTGCTGGCGCTTGTAGTGTTGCACCTGCTGGCACTGCATGAAGTCGGCTCGAACAATCCCGACGGCGTGGATATCAAGAAGTACAAGGACAAGGAGGGCGTGCCGCTGGATGGCGTCGCTTTTCACCCTTATTACACGGTGCATGATTTGCAGGCTATCGGGGTGTTCCTGTTCATTTTCTGCGGCATCATTTTCTTCATGCCGGAGATGGGGGGGTACTTTCTGGAGTACGCCAACTTCGAGCACGCGAACAACCTGAAGACGCCGGAACATATCGCCCCCGTCTGGTACTTTACACCGTACTACTCGATCCTGCGCGCCGTGCCGGACAAATTCTGGGGATTTGTCGCCTTTGCCGCATCAGTTGCCGTGCCCTTTGTATTGCCCTGGCTGGATCGCAGCCCGGTTAAATCCTGGCGCTATCGCGGTAACATTACCAAGGTCATGCTGGTGACGTTTGTGGCCTCCTTCCTGATACTGGGAGTACTGGGTGTATGGTCTCCAACGGATGCGCGTACTACCCTGGCCCGCATTTGCTCGGTGATCTACTTCGCCTTTTTCCTGCTGATGCCGTTCTGGACGTCTCTCGACAGGACCAAGCCGGTGCCGGACCGGGTTACCACAGACGGCGGTATCGGATTCTGGGGTAGTATTGCCGGACTGCTGCTGATACTGGCCCTTACGGTCGTGCCCTTGAAGGCCGTGGCCGCGGAGTCGGCGTACGATTGCGGCTCAATCCCCTGCGCACCGTTTGTTGCCGATCCACAGGACAAGGCATCGCTGCAACACGGTGCCAAGATGTATATGAACTACTGCATGGGTTGCCATTCCCTGCAGTATTCGCGCTATAACAGGGTGGCGGCGGACCTGGGTATCCCGGAGGATTTGTTCGAGGCAAACCTGAAGTTTGACCCGGATGTCAAAATGGGCGCGTTCATGGGAAACGCGATGGACAAGGGTGAGGCCAAAAAATGGTTTGGCGCGGCTCCACCCGATCTCACCCTGGTATCCCGGGCGCGTCAGCCCGAATGGCTCTATACTTACCTGCTCTCGTTTTACAAGGACGATAGCCGACCCTATGGCGTCAACAACAAGGTTTTCAAGGACGTGGGAATGCCCCATGCGCTGTTGGAACTGCAGGGCATGCAGGAGTGCGCGCCGGGGCCTGTGAAAGCGCATAACGGCGGTGTGAAACGCGATCCACTGACCGGCGAAGACATCCTCGAGGACCCCTGCGGAAAGTTCGAAATCACCTTTGCCGGAGAGATGACGCCCGAGGAGTACGATAGCGCTGTGTACGACCTGGTTAACTTTCTAGCCTACGTGGCCGAGCCGATGAAAACGGATCGTCACCGTATCGGCGTATACACGCTGCTCTTCATAGCGTTATTTACTGTATTTGCATGGTTGCTCAATCGAGAGTACTGGAAAGACGTACACTGATCACGAGCGTGATGCTGATGGCGCTGGGCCCGTCTCTACGCCGCATCGTTTTCTGTAGGAAACAACTGAGGAATCCCCAATGGGTGTTGTGGCAAAGCGATCTTCAATGACTTTTTTTTCTGATAGCACCAGTCACTACAGTCATCGGGTGCGTATCGTCCTTGCTGAAAAGGGCGTTACCGTGGATCTGGTCGAGTCCGATGCCGCGCATCCACCGGCTGAACTCGCCGATCTCAACCCTTACAACAGTCTGCCAACACTGGTCGATCGCGACCTCGTGCTGTACGAATCCAAGGTCATGATGGAATACCTGGATGAACGCTTTCCGCATCCGCCTTTGCTGCCGGTTTACCCGGTGGCGCGGGCGGAGAGTCGACTCTTCATCCATCGCATTGAGAAAGACTGGAGTGCGCTGGTCGACGCCATTTTGCACACCCGCAGTGACAACGTGGTCAAGAAGTCGACCAAGGAGTTGCGAGAGAGCATTCTTGGCATCGCCCCCATTTTCGCTGAAAAGCCGTTCTTCATGAGTGACGAGTTCACTCTGGTTGACTGTTGTATCGCTCCCATCTTGTGGCGTCTCCCGTCGCTTGGCGTGGAAATTCGCGCCAGCAAGCGAACGAAACCACTGCAGACGTACATGGACACATTGTTCAACCGGGAGTCATTCCAGGAAAGCCTGACCGAGCAGGAGAGAGAAATGCGCCTTTCATAAAGGCCGCTATTTCAGGCAGTGGCAGAGTCGAATATGAATTCCAGTCGCCCCTATATCATGCGTGCGCTTTACGAGTGGATAGTGGACAACAGTTTCACACCCTATGTACTGGTAGACGCTTCGATTGATGGCGTGGTAGTTCCGCAGCAGTTTGTAAAAGACAACCAGATCGTCCTGAATATCTCCCCCGACGCGGTGGTCGATTTGAGTATCTCAAACGAGGCGGTGGCGTTTAACGGACGCTTTGGCGGTGTTGCCACCGATGTGTTTGTTCCGGTGTCGGCGGTGGTCGGAATCTATGCACGCGAGAATGGCCAGGGTATGGTGTTCGACCCGGAAGAGGCCTCCAGCCCCCCTGACGATACTCCGCCCGACCCCGGCAAGCCCGAGAAACGGCCGTCCCTCAAGATCGTCAAGTAGGCGATCGGCGGCTCCCGCCTCCGCACGAACAGGCTGCGGCCGGCGCGTATTCCGCTTTACGGCAGGGTGTCAAATAATCTCACGACCCGGCGCACGCCTGAGAAACCCGACACCTCGTGCGCTATGAGATCTGCTTCGCTTTGCGTCACCGCTCCCATCAGATAGACCACCCCGTTTTCCGTCACAACTTTGACGGTTGCGTTTTTCAGACGGCTGGTCGAGAGCAGCCAGGATTTTATCTTGGTCGTGATCCAGGCATCGCTGGTGCGAGTGAGAGCGGAGGTCGGCGGACTGATCTCCAACTCATTGTAGATTCTTCGAACGCCCCTGATTTTCCGTACCACGTCCGTGGCTTTGGTTTTTAGTGTCTCGTCATTGACCTGGCCGGCAAGGAGTACGAATCCGTCGTAACTGACCGCGACCAGGTGAGCATCGTGGTATCCGGCATTCGCGGCATGGAGATTGACCATGGCCTTGGTTTCGATATTTTCGTCTTCAATCATCTGGCCCACGGTGCGTTCCCGCGGCGAGTCCTCGATCTTCCCCATATTCAGGCTGGCGAGAAGACTGCCGCAGCCCGGAAGAAGCGGCAGGCAGCAGGTGACAAAAAGAATCAGGCGCCTCCTCATCGGTTACTCCAGGTTGTAGCTTCCGAAGAGACTGCGGTCTATCAGTTCACAGAAACTGTGGACTGTCATCGTATGCATTTCCACCACGCGCGCCTGCCGCATCGCGTTGACCGTCAACTCCACGTCCGCTGACCGCAGCACGGGCGTCAATGTACTGTCCCTGGCACTGGTCATCGCTATCACGGCCATGTTCCGTTCCTGGGCCGCCTGTACCGCGCGGAGCAGGTTGACGGCGCCCTCGCCGCTGCTTATGCACAGCAGCACATCATCGGGTTGGCCCAATGCGCGTAGCTGTCTTGAAAATATGTCGTTAAAAGCGTCGGCCTGGGCGATGCCGGTTACGCTGGCGCTGTCCGCTGCGAGCGATAGTGCGGGCAGGGCGGGGCGGTCCTGCTCAAAACGGCTGAGCAGATGGCAGGCGAACAACTGGGCCACTGCGGCATCCACCCCATTACCGCAGGCGATAATCTTGCGGTCGGCCAGCAGCGCGCTTGCCATGATCTTGCTGGCGGCCTCGATAGCGCCTGCCAGGTCGTCCACAGACATTGCGATGGTCTCAATCGTGTTCTGGAAGCTTTCGGCAATAATCGGGTAGTAGTCCATGCAGTTGAATCCAGTGCTGTGCTCATGCTGTGAATGCTCCGCGGATCCAGCGAATCTGCGGGAGGGAATCGGATTGTGGAGGTTCAAAGGCAATTACGTCAAATCGGCAGGCGACGCCGGCCCACTGCGGCCGGCGCTGGAGAAAAAGTTGCGCGGTTCGCACGATGCGTTGTTGCTTGGACCGGTTGACTGAGCCTGCGGCGCTGTCGAAGTGGCGATTACTCCGCACCCGTACCTCGATGAATACCAGGTGCTGGCCATCCCTCGCTACAATGTCGATCTCGCCGGTTTTTCCCGCAAAGTTGCGCTCTACCACGCGCAGCCCATTGTTCTCGACCAGGGCGGCGGCCCTGTTCTCGTATTTGTCGCCCAGCGCTCTCATCTACCCAGTCTAGCTACTGCGCTTTGAGTACGCCTCCATCGAATGTGGCCGCCGACAGTTCCCGCCGGATGCTGAGATCCGGATCCATCGTCAGTAGGCCGGTGTTCCCGCGAAAAAGCGCATCTGCGCCGCTCTGCAGGCGGCTGAATCCGGATTGTACGAGAAAAGCATCAGCACCCAATGCATTGAGCTGGGGGAGGTTGCCGCCACCCGCATCGCCAGCGGCCAGCGTAACTCGAAGACCGGGATTGGCACCCAGCAGCCACGGGGTCTCAGCGAGGAAAATGCCGTTCAGGTCCTGGTTGCGCTGGTCCGGCACCCCGCTGTATATGGTGGACAAGGCGTAAACAGGGATATCTCCGGCATAGTGAAACGCCAGAAGTGGTTTCATAGAGCGGGCCTCGGTGCTGGTGCGGCTCAACAGAAAGACAACGTCGGCATCCTGGCGCCTGCGCGGTGTAAACTCGATGTTGGTGCCCAGCAGGTCCCGCAGTTCTTTTGCTCGTTGTTCACTGGCGCCCAGTGACAACAGGGACTTCACACTGCTGGAGTAGTCGTCATAGGTTGTATAGGTAACGCTATCGGCAACAGTGCCGCCGAGCGTAGTCCAGCGCTCGCGCAGGACGGGTTCCACCTTTGCCCCCCAATCGCCGGCCGGGGTGATGATCAGGGCGCGGCGCGCGCCGCGGCCAAAGGCCAGTTCTGCTATCGTCCTGGCGTCGTCTTCCGGCGCCAGCGACAATTGCACCAGGGCGCTTCCCGACGCGGGCAGGACCTGGTCGATACGATTTAGGGCGAGGATGGGAACGGGCCGCTCCGGCAAGGTCGCCAGGTCGGCCAGCGACTCTTTGCTCAACGGCCCAACGACGATGGTTGCGCCCCGGCTGATCGCCTCCTGGTAGGCGTTGGTGGCGGAGGTCGATCCATCCATGTCAATTACCAGCAGTTCATCGGGGGTTCCCCCGGCAGCCCGGTCCTCGTAGTAGGCTGCGAGAAACCCGTTCAGTACGGCCCTGCCGGCGCGCGCCAACTCGCCACTGAGAGGTAGGAGAATCGCTACTTTTCCACCACGCGTGCCCTGAGCCAACAGGTAATCCAATCCTCCCGGAAGCGGTCTGGCCGCGGGGTGACCGGGGTTCTCATTGCGCCAGCGCGCCAGTTGATCCGGCAGGGTGGAGGGGGGGGAGCGGCTGATCAATGCGAGATTCAACCATCCGCGCCACTGGGGGTCGCTGGCGAGGGGTAGTGCAGCCGACAGCCGGGCCTCGTCTGTCTTCTCCAGGTTGCGCCACACGCTGCGTTTCCAGGCTGGAACGGTATCGCCCGGAGCCGTGCGCGATATCTGGTCCGCCAGTTGCGCGCAGGACAGGGAGTCCCCTTTCATATCAAGGATGTAATGCTTGAAGCTGAGAATCCGGTAGCGCAATGCGGGGCTGATGCCCGGCGCCTGCAGGCGGTCGAGTTGCGCCAGGGCGCTTTCCTGGTCGCCGCGAATATAACTTATGCGCGCCTGCAGGTAGCTGCGGTAAGCGCTGTCGTCTGTCGACAGACTTTTACCCTCCAGTGCCTGCAGCGCGACGCTGGCCTGCATCCAGTTGAATTGTGCGAGCGACTGCTCCGCGCTATTGAAGGCGCCGCTGTAGCTGCTCGGGGGCAGGGTCAGCGAAATCCCCTCGCTCGGTTTGGGTTCCCGGATTTCCACCGCAGTTTCTTTCGGCTCCTCCGGTTTTTTGGCCGGTTTTCCGGCACAGCCCGACAGGAACATTGGCAGCAATACCAGCACGATAAGGGCGGGCTGGCTGAGTGGCCTGGAATGTGTGTTTCTCATGCTATGCTTCACCGACAGGTTGATGGGTCAGAAAACCTGCCGGGCTAGGCGTGGCGCAGTAGTATGCGCCCCGGTCCGGGAGGCAGCTGTATGATCCGGGATTTTACACAGTGCGAACATTATAAGGGGAAAAAGTGGATTCCGGGCTCTATGTTGTGGCCACAGCCATCGGTAACTTTGGTGATATGTCGCAGCGTGCGATTGAAGTCCTGCACAATGTGAGCCTCATCGCGGCGGAGGATACGCGGCACAGCCAGCGTCTGCTACAGTTTTTCGCCATCGACACTCCGACGATGGCCTACCATGACCACAGCGATGACAGGGCTTTACAGCGTATTGTCAAATGTCTGGCGGACGGCGGTTCCGTGGCGCTCGTGTCCGATGCGGGTACGCCACTGATCTCCGACCCCGGCTATCGCCTGGTGCGACAGGTGCAGGACAGCGGTTTTGCCGTGTACCCGCTACCCGGCCCCTGTGCCGCCATCGCCGCATTGAGCGTGTCGGGACTGCCCACTGACCGCTTCCTGTTTGAGGGATTCCTGCCCGCCCGTGACATTGCGCGAAAAAATCGCCTGGCGGCTTTGGCCGCGGAGTCGATGACCCTGATTTTTTACGAGGCGCCGCACCGGGTCGAGGCGTCCCTGCAGTCAATGATCGAGGAGTTTGGCGCTGATCGTGAGGCGGTACTGGCCCGTGAGATCACCAAGACCTACGAGACCATCAGGCGCGGCCCGTTGTCCGTCCTGGCGCGGTTCGTCAGCGAGGATGAAAACCAGCGCAAGGGAGAGATCGTGCTGCTGGTTGCCGGCAAGCCAAAGGCTGAAGAGGCTATCGACGCAGACGTATCAAAGCTCCTGTCGCGCCTGGCCCGGGAATTGCCGGCGAAGACAGCGGCAGCGGTGGTGGCGGACTGCACCGGGCTGCGCAAAAAACAACTCTACGACCATCTGTTGGCGCTCAAGCAGGCTCCATAGGGACTGAACGGAATGGTGTTGTTTGTCTGGGCCTGACGGCATGGCGCATTCCAACAGGGTCAGCCCTCATCGTGCCACTTGCTCTCGCCGACTGCAGCGCGTAGTCTTGGCGCCGAGTCGGTCAGGCGATCGCTCTCCGGTCGTGGTTACACGCCCGGGGGGAGGAAAGTCCGGGCTCCGCAGGGCAGAGTGCCAGGTAACGCCTGGGGGGCGAAAGCCTACGGAAAGTGCAACAGAAAGTATACCGCCCGACCACTCACCTCATCGCTGTCGCGCTCACGCGGCGTGGCAGCGATGAGGTGAGTGGTCGGGTAAGGGTGAAATGGTGCGGTAAGAGCGCACCGCGCGCCTGGTAACAGGCGTGGCGATGGTAAACCCCACTCGGAGCAAGACCAAATAGGAATCCGCCAGCTGTGGCCCGCAGTGGATTCGGGTAGGTCGCTACAGGCAGGTGGTGACACCTGTCGCAGATGAATGATCGTCCACGACAGAACCCGGCTTATCGACCGGCTCACTCTATTTCCCCGACCAGAGCAGTAATAGAAAAAGGGACAGGGCGGATGTGTCAGTGCCCTGTCCCTTCCGGCGCCTTTATATTTCCATGGCCACCCCGCCAAATATAATATTTATTTCTATATAGAACTATTTTTATTACAAAATAGACTGTCTCTTAAAGTAAATCCTTAGATAGTGAATTTATCGATCTGTTTTAAAGGATTATTCTCTGGTCTAATCTGCTTGCTTCCTGGTTCGAAACCCTGCAAAGGTGCGCTAATTAGCTGAAATCACAACGTTTTTTCAATCTCGCTGGCTTGACACCCTCTCGATTACAGACCTATAGTGTCGAAAAGTGGAAGGATGTGGGGTTTTTTGGCTTTTTGTGGGTAAAAAAATCCAATAGTAGCGGGGAAAGCCAGCGTGTTTCGCGGAGTACAGCACATCAACATGGACGCCAAAGGGCGCTTGGCCATGCCAACGCGCCAGCGCGAGCCATTGCGTGCGCTGTCAGAAGGGCAGGTAGTTGTAACCATCGATACCCAGGTGACCTGCCTGGTGATTTACCCGCTGCCCGAGTGGGAGCGCATAGAGAAAGAGATCCAGAACTTGCCCGCGCTGAAACCGGCGGTGAAACGCTTTCAGCGACTGATGCTTGGCTATGCCACCGACCTTGAACTGGACGGCAGCGGTCGTCTGCTGCTGCCGCAATCCCTGCGCGACTATGCCCAACTGGATAAAGCTGTGGTGCTGGTCGGGCAGGGTAAAAAATTGGAGTTGTGGTCAGAGTCGCTATGGCTGGCCGAACGAGACCAGGCGCTGCGGGAGTCCGGTCCCGAAGCTGAATTGCCCGATGAACTGATGTCGCTCACGCTCTAGGTGGCCGCTATGCATCAAACTGTTCTGTTGCGCGAGGCTGTGGAGGCCTTGGTGACTCAGCCGGGAGGTTTCTATGTGGATGGCACCTTCGGCCGCGGCGGACACAGTCGCTACCTGCTGCAATGCCTGAATGATGACGGCCGGGTGTTGGGAGTGGATAAGGACCTGGCCGCCGAGGCGGTGGCGCACGAGTTGGCAGAGAGTGAGCCCCGGTTCGAGTTTTTTCACGGGTCGTTCGCTCAGCTTCCCCATCAACTGCGTAGGATGGGGATCGACGCAGTTGATGGCATTTTATTGGATCTGGGCGTGTCCAGCCCGCAGCTTGATGAAGGTGAGCGGGGCTTCAGCTTCATGCAGGACGGCCCGCTTGATATGCGCATGGATACCAGCCGCGGGGAAACGGCTGCGCAATGGTTGTCCTATGCAGACCTGCAGGATATCGCGGGTGTGCTGAAGGAGTACGGCGAAGAGCGCTTCTCGCGCCGCATTGCCGCGGCAATTATCGCCGCGCGCCAGGAGGCGCCGATCGAGACTACGGGTCAGTTGGCCCGGGTCGTCAGGGAAGCGCATCCCAGGTGGGAGAAGCACAAGCATCCAGCGACCCGCGCTTTTCAGGCGATTCGTATCAAGGTAAATCGCGAGTTGGAGGACCTGCAATCGTTCCTGTCTGTCGCCCTCGACTTGTTGCGAGTCGGCGGGCGCCTGGTAGTGATCAGTTTCCACTCCCTGGAGGATCGCCTGGTCAAGCGTTACATGCGTGAAATGGCGCGAGGGGATTCGGTACCGCGCGGTGTGCCGGTCACAGAAACTGCGCTCAATCGGCGCATGCGCCTGGTGGTAAAAGCAATTCGGGCAAGCGACGAAGAAGTGGCGGGCAATGTACGCGCACGCAGCGCGGTAATGCGTGTGGCGGAAAAAATAAGATGAAACGGTGCTTGGGAAATCAAGGTGTCTGACGGGGAAGTGTTACGCGCGAGTGCGCGGCAAGGCGAGCAGGGGGGCGGTCGCGGGCTGCTCTGGTGCAACGCCGTCCTTCTACTGCTGGTACTGGCGTCCGCTTTTTCCGCAATCTACTCCACGCATGCCTGTCGCGCACTCTACACAGAGCTGCAGGCGCTGGAGTCTTCCCAGTGGTATCTGCACGAGGATTACGGCCGCCTGGTCCTCGAACAGAGTACCTGGGCGTCGCACTACCGCGTGGAGAAGGTGGCGCGTGGGGACCTGGGGATGACGGCGCCCGATCTGGCGCTGCTGAAGGTTGTACCGCAATGAAGGGCGCAAGCAGCCAGGTGTTGTCGATGTGGCGTTTTCACGCGGTGGTGGGCGTACTGTGTGTGATGCTGGCCCTGTTGCTGTGGCGGGTATTGTCATTGCAGATACTCGACCTGGAACACGGCTATGAGTTCCTGCAGGGTCAGGGTGCCAAGCGTTCGCTGCGCACCGCGGAAATACCGGCTTACCGGGGCGTGATTTCCGACCGGCGCGGTGAGCCACTTGCAGTAAGTACTCCGGTGGTGTCGATCTGGGCCAACCCGCAGTTGCTGAGGGATTCATCGCGACTGGGTGAACTGGCGCAGGCACTGGATATGGAGTTGTCCGCGCTGCAGGAAAAATTGTCCCGCTACGAGGGCAAACAGTTCATGTACCTGTTGCGCCACCAGATACCGGCACATGCACGAACAATTCTCGACAGGAAGATTCCGGGTGTATTCAGCGAGCGCGAGTACCGTCGGTTTTACCCCGCCGGTGAAGTCGCCGCGCAACTGGTCGGCTTTACCAATGTCGACGGACAGGGTATCGCCGGCCTGGAACTGACCTACAACGACTGGTTGGAAGGCCGGCCGGGCAAGAAAAAGTACATAAAGGATTTGCACGGGGAAATGGTGCGCGACATCGGTGTGCTACAGCCCGCGCAATCAGGCAAGGATTTGCGCTTGAGTATAGATCTGCGCCTGCAGTATGTGCAGCACCGCGAACTGCAGCGGGCGGTCACCGCGCTGGGGGCCGAATCCGGCACTGCCGTCACTCTGGATAGCCACACCGGTGAGGTGCTGGCCATGGTCAATTACCCGGTCTACAACCCGAACGGGCAGAAATCCGGCGCCCCCGAGGGCATGCGCAACCGCGCAATCACCGATGTTTATGAGCCCGGCTCAACCATGAAGTCGCTGACCCTGGTGGCCGCTCTCGAGAGCGGCCGGTTCTCCCCGGAGACGATGATAGACACCTCGCCCGGGCGCATCCGGGTGGGTCCCAAAGTGTATCCGGATCCGCGTAACTACGGACTTATCAGTTTGACTCGGGTGTTGCAAAAATCCAGTCAGGTGGGGGTGACGAAGATCGCGCTCGATCTCGGTCACGAGCCCATCTGGGAGGTCTTCCACCGTTTTGGCATTGGGCAGCCTCCCGGAACCGGATTCCCCGGTGAAAGCGCCGGTAACCTGCCCAATCGCCCGCGCTGGTACGCAACCGAGAAAGTATCGCTGGCGTTCGGTTATGGCATTACCGCTACGCCGCTGCAACTGGCCAGCGCCTACTCCGTGTTTGCGAACGGCGGCCTGCAGCAGCCGGTCTCACTGCTCGCGCTGGAGGGCAGAATACCGCCGGGCAAACGCGTGATCGCCCCCGAAACAGCCGAAAAACTGATGACCATGCTTCACGCGGTGACCAATGAAGAGGGCACGGCGCGCAAGGCGCGCGTACCCGGTTACCAGGTCGGCGGCAAGACGGGCACCGTGCACAAGGTCGGTCCGGGCGGCTATGAGAAGAACAAGTACGTCGCGCTGTTTGCCGGCGTGGCGCCAGTTGATAACCCGCGCATTGTCACGGTGGTTGTTATCAATGACCCCAAGGGCGCCCTGTATGGCGGCGGCGCGGTGGCGGCACCGGTATTCTCGGAAATGACCAGCGCCACGCTGCGCCTGCTCAATGTACCGCCCTCCGATATCAGCACGGCGGGCAGCGACGCCACGCAGGCAGCAGGTGGCAGAACATGATGGCGGCCGCGCAGACGTTCTCAACACAGCCGATGCCTTTGCCACAGGTTCTCGGCAGCGACAACGGCGCTTTTGCAGACATCATGATCCATGGTGTGCAACTGGACAGCCGCAAGGTGCGCCCCGGCGACCTGTTCCTGGCGCTGCCCGGCGAAACGCATGACGGCCGCCAGTTCATCGAGCAGGCGGTGGCCAACGGCGCCGCAGCGGTGGTGGCGGAGGCACCGGTTGCAGGGTTTGTCGACGCGATAGCGGTGCCGCTGGTGGAACTGCCGGAACTGCACTTTGAGGCCGGCCTGCTCGCGGCCCGGTTCTACCGCAAGCCCAGTCATGCGATGCAGGTGGTGGGCGTGACCGGTACCAATGGTAAAACGACCACCAGCCGGATTATCGCCCAGCTGACACGCGCACTGGGGAAGCCTTGCGGCGTGATCGGCACACTGGGCGCCACGCTTGGAGATGATGTCGCCGCCGCGAGCAACACCACACCCGATGCCTTGTCACTGCAGCGACAACTGGCCCAGTGGCTCGCCGAGGGCGTCGTTGCCGTCAGTATGGAAGTGTCCTCGCATGCACTGGAACAGGGCCGCGTGACCGGGGTGGAGTTCACGACGGCGGTCTACACCAATCTTTCGCATGATCACCTGGACTATCACGGCACCATGGATGCATACGGACGTGCGAAGTTGCGCTTGTTCGCCAGCGAGGGCCTGAAGTACGCGGTGATAAACATCGATGACCCCTTCGCGGACAGTGTGCGCGCAGCGGTGGCTGCGGGCGCCCAGGTTGTCACCTATTCATCGCGCGGTGCCGCGGCGGACCTGCGCATCGAGAATGCCCGATTCGAGGCGGATGGGGTGCGCGCCGTGCTGCACAGCCCCTGGGGAATGGCCGAGTTCTACAGCCCCATGCCCGGAGACTTCAATCTGGCGAACCTTGCCGCGGCTGTTGCGTCGCTGGCCCTGGCGGGTGAGGGGCTGGGCTCGATACTCGGCGCGGTAGCCCACTTGCAGCCGGTTCCCGGCCGTATGGCGCCGGTACCCAATACGCACGATCTGCAAGTGATAGTCGATTACGCGCACACCCCGGATGCGCTGGAACAGGTGCTGACGTCATTGCGCCCGCATGTGCGCGGTTCGCTGGTTACCGTGTTTGGCTGCGGCGGCGACAGGGATCGTGAAAAACGCCAGGCGATGGGACGTGTAGCCTGTGCGCTCTCAGACCGCGTGGTGGTCACCAGCGACAATCCGCGCAGCGAGGACCCGCTGCAGATCATGCGCGATATAGAGTCGGGGTGCCGCGGCGAGTATCAATTGGTAGTTGACCGCGCGGAGGCTATCGCGCTTGCGGTGGCGGCCGCCGAGGCCGGTGACTGCGTGGTCATAGCGGGAAAAGGCCACGAAGAGTATCAACTGGTGAATGGCGTGCGTCTGCCATTCAGCGACGAGGCGCATGCCCGTGCCGCGCTTGCCGGGAGAGTGGCACTGTGATGCGCGCGATAACTTTGTCGGAGCTGCAGATACCCCTCAGTGCGCAACTTGCAGGCGAAGACCGGGTGTTTACCGGCGTGTCCACGGACAGTCGCTCCATCTGCGCCGGTGATTTGTTCGTGGCCTTGCGCGGCGAGCACTTCGACGGCCACGACTACCTGCTGCAGGTGCAGGGCGAAGGCGCGGCAGCGGCGATTGTGACGCAGCAGGTGGCCGGGTCCCTGCCGCAATTGCGGGTGGACGATACGCTGCGTGCCCTGGGCCGCCTCGGTGCATACAACCGCTCCCTGTTCAGCGGCCCGCTGGTGGCCATCACAGGCAGCAGTGGTAAAACGACTGTCAAGAATATGGTGCACTCGGTGCTGGCCAGGTGCGGTGAAACGCTGGCGACCGAGGGGAACTACAACAATGAAATCGGTGTGCCCCTGACCTTGCTGCGGCTGCGACCGGAGCATGAATTCGCCGTGGTTGAAATGGGTGCCGCCAGGGCGGGCGATATCGACTGGCTGTGTGAACTGGCGCGACCCACCATCGCGCTGCTGTTGAATGCGATGCCCGCACACCTGCAGGGGTTTGGCAGTGTCGAGGGTGTCGCCGCCGCGAAAGGTGAAATCTACGATCGCCTGGCCGCGAGTGATACCGCGATCATCAACGCAGACCAGCCCTGGGCCCGGCAGTGGCGCAAGCGGGCGGGCGCAGCCACCGTGCTCGATTTCGGCCTGCAGCAAGCGGCCGCGATCAGCGCCCGGGGTATCCAGAACCGGGGAATCGACGGAGTGAGCTTTACGGTGTCCACGCCCGTTGGGGACATGGCGATGCGCCTGAAGTTGCCGGGCGTGCACAACGTGGCCAACGCACTGGCGGCAACGGCGGTAGGTATGGCTTGCGGTATCGCCCTGACGGATGTCCGGGACGGGTTGGAGTCCCTGCAACCGGTCAGCGGCCGCCTGCGTTCGCTGCGCACTCCGGGGGGTGCCGTGGTGATAGACGATTGCTACAACGCCAATCCCGGTTCCGTGCGCGCCGCGATTGACATGCTGGCGAGTTGCTCCGGGCGACGTACCCTGGTGCTTGGCGCGATGCGCGAACTGGGCGAAAACAGCGCTGAACTGCATCGGGAGGTCGGCGCCTACGCACGCGACGCAGGTATAGACCAGTTGTGGGGCGTTGGTCCGGAACTCGAGAACAGTGTGGCGGCGTTCGGTGCCAATGGCCGGTATTTCAAAGACCGGGAGGCGGCGCTGGACGCGCTGTCAGGTCAGTTCGGTGACGGCGATACGGTGCTGATCAAGGGGTCGCGCAGCGCCGGCATGGAGCAGTTGTTGCGCGTGCTGCTGCCCGACGCGACGGCGGGGGAGCACTGATTATGTTGATGCTGCTGGCAGAATATCTCACCCAGTACCAGAGCGTGTTCCGCGTATTTCAGTATTTGACACTGCGCGGAATACTCGCGGTGGGCACCGCCCTGATGATTTCGCTGACAGTGGGTCCGGTGATGATCCGTCGATTGAAGTTCTACCAGATGGGCCAGGCGGTGCGCGATGACGGCCCGCAAAGCCACCTGAGCAAGGCGGGTACACCGACCATGGGAGGCGCCCTGATTCTGGTGGCCGTCGCCGTGTCCTGTCTGCTGTGGGGGGACCTGCGCAATCCCTATCTGTGGCTGGCGGTGCTGGTGACAGCCGCATTCGGCGCGATCGGCTGGGTCGATGATTACCGCAAGGTCGTGGAGAAAAATTCGCGCGGCCTGCCGGCACGCTGGAAGTACTTCTGGCAATCCCTGATAGGCCTGGCCGCGGCGCTCTATCTCTACCTCGGCTCCGACACACCCGCGACGACCCAGCTTTACATCCCCTTCTTCAAGGATGTCGCCTGGAGCATGGGGCCGTTTTTCATTTTGCTGGCCTATTTCGTCATTGTCGGCGCGAGCAATGCGGTGAACCTGACCGATGGCCTCGACGGCCTGGCCATCTTGCCGACCGTGCTGGTCGGCACAGCGCTGGGAATTATTGCCTACCTTACCGGTCGCGTGGATTTCGCCAACTACCTGCATATTCCCTATATCGCGGGCAGCGGTGAACTGGCGGTGTTCTGCGGCAGCATCGCCGGGGCCGGGCTCGGCTTCCTCTGGTTTAACACCTACCCCGCCCAGGTGTTTATGGGTGATGTCGGGGCGCTGGCACTGGGGGCGGCGTTGGGTGCGGTGGCGGTGATCACCCGACACGAGATCGTGTTTTTCATCATGGGCGGCATCTTCGTGCTGGAAACGGTATCGGTGATCGTGCAGGTGGCATCGTTCAAGCTGACGGGCAAGCGGGTATTTCGCATGGCGCCCATCCACCACCATTTTGAATTGAAAGGCTGGCCGGAGCCGCGCGTGATCGTGCGTTTCTGGATTATCACGGTGATGCTGGTCCTGTTCGGGCTGGCGACGTTGAAGTTGCGCTAGGTGAGAATGAAAGTGGCCTCGCAAAAAATAGCGGACAGTGAATACCGGGTCGTGGTGGGACTGGGCACCACTGGCTTGTCCTGTGCGCGCTTCCTGTCGCAGCGGGGCCTGGCGTTCGCGGTGGTGGATACGCGCACGCAGCCGCCCGGTCTGTCGGAATTGCGCCGAGAGATGCCGGATGCCGGGTTCTATGCCGGGGAGTACCCGCGGGAAGTCATAAGCGCTGCGCGCGAAGTGATCGTCAGCCCCGGTATAGCGATGGATGCGCGTATCGTTGTCGATGCCATTGATGCGGGAGTGGATGTCATCGGGGATATCGACCTGTTCGTGCGCGAGGCGAAGGCGCCTGTCGTGGGAATCACGGGGTCCAATGCCAAGTCCACGGTGACCGAGCTGCTGGGACAGATGGCGCGCGACGCAGGCCTGAACGTGGGAGTCGGCGGTAACCTGGGGACGCCGGCACTGGAATTGCTGGCGGCGGATCGCGAACTGTACGTGCTGGAGTTGTCCAGCTTCCAACTTGAGCGCGCCCATCGCCTCGGGCTGGAGGTCGCCACCGTATTGAATGTCAGCGCCGACCACCTTGATCGCCACGGGACGCTGTCGCGCTACCGGACGGCGAAGCATCGAATATTCGACGGCTGCAGGAAGGCCGTGATAAACCGGGACGATCCGATGACGGTGCCGCTGCTGGATGCGGATGTCGAACTTGTGAGTTGGGGCATGGGGGAACCTGGGCCCGGCGACTTCGGTTTGCGGCTTGAGGACGGCGTCGAGTACCTGAGTTGCGGCAATGAACTGCTGATGCCGTTGGCGCAGTTGAATCTTGCGGGACGGCACAACGTCGCCAATGCGCTAGCAGGGCTGGCCCTGGGCCAAAGCGCCGGCTTGTCGCTGCACAGCATGCTGGCGACACTGCGCTCGTTCCGGGGCCTGCCTCATCGCTGCGAACTGGTGGCGGAAATCGACGGCGTGCGCTACGTCAACGATTCCAAGGGGACCAATATCGGTGCGACGGAAGCGGCGCTCGGCGGTCTGGGCGGCGAGCGCAATGTCCTGCTGATCGCCGGCGGCCAGGGCAAGGGCGCTGATTTTGGTCAACTGCAGGCCGCCGTCGCGCGTCACTGCAAGCTGCTTCTGCTGCTGGGTGAGGACGCGCCATTGATTGCGCAGGCCCTGTCTGCGTCGGCACCGGTCGTGATGGTGTCCTCGCTGCGTGAGGCAGTTAGCGCAGCAGCGGCGGAGGCCGAGAGTGGCGATGTGGTGCTGCTGTCCCCGGCCTGCGCCAGCTTCGATATGTTCAGCGGTTACGCCGAGCGCGGCAATACATTTGCCACCCGCGTCCGGGAGTTGGCGGAGGTGCGACAGTGAAGCGCTTCGCCCGACAAACGCCGGCCATTGGCGCACCCGATACGACCCTTGCCGTACTGGGCCTGGCGCTGTTGCTGGTGGGCCTGGTGGCCATTACGTCGGCGTCGATCGAATACGCTGAATGGCATTTCCAGAACCCGTGGTATCACAGCCAGCGTCATACCGTGTACCTGCTTGCGGGGATTGTTGCGGCGGCAGCGACCTACCGTATGAGGACGGAATTCTGGCAATCCAGTGGCTGGTGGTGGTTGTTCGGCGCGCTGGCGCTGTTGATTCTGGTGCTCATTCCCGGTGTCGGCCGCGAGGTCAATGGCAGCCAGCGCTGGTTGCCGCTGGGGCCGTTTACCCTGCAGCCCTCGGAGTTCGCCAAGTTCGCCGTGGTGGTTTACCTCGCCGGCTACATGGTGCGACGTGAACACGAAGTGCGCCACCAGTGGCAGGGATTTCTGAAGCCGATGACGGTGTTGTTCGCGACCACGCTGTTGCTGATGATGGAGCCCGACTTTGGCGCCACCGTTATCGTGGCTGCTACTGCCTTCGGTATGTTGTTCCTCGCCGGGGTCAAGGTCGGACACTTCATGGTGGTGGTGCTCGGGGCTCTCGGTGCCCTGCTGGTACTGGTGGTGTCCGAGCCCTACCGGGTCAAGCGCCTGACTGCCTATACAGACCCCTGGGCCGACCCTTACAACACCGGCTTCCAGTTGACCCAGTCGCTGATCGCGTTCGGGCGCGGCGAATGGACCGGCGTCGGTCTCGGTAACAGTGTGCAGAAGTTGTTCTACCTGCCGGAGGCGCACACGGATTTTGTGTTTTCCATCTGGGCCGAGGAAACCGGGTTCGTCGGTGCGGTGGCAGTTATCGCGCTGTTCGCGAGTCTGATCGGCAGGATTCTGTGGACCGGCTTGCGGGCGATTCGTGCCGGGAACGCCTTTGGCGCTTACCTGTGCTACGGCGTCGCGCTGGTGTTTTCCGGCCAGGCATTCGTCAACATGGGAGTGAGTTCGGGTTTGTTGCCCACCAAGGGATTGACACTGCCCTTCGTAAGCTATGGGGGGACCAGCCTGATCGTGTGTTGCGCGATGCTGGGCCTGGTATTGCGAATCGACCGCGATATTCGAACGCCCCCAGAGCGTGGGAGGCAGGCATCATGACCGCGTCCAAACCTCTTGTGCTGATGATGGCGGGCGGAACCGGGGGCCACGTGTATCCCGCGCTGGCTGTTGCCACGGAGCTATTGTCGCGTGGTTACCGTGTAGAGTGGGTCGGGACGGCGCGCGGTCTTGAGCACCGCGTGGTGCCGGCTGCCGGTATCGAACTGCACTGTCTCCCGGTGCGCGGTGTGCGCGGGAAAAATGCGCTGCACAAACTGTTGGCACTGTTTTTCCTGCTGGCTGCCGCATTGAAAGCCCTGTGGCTGGTGTTTCGACGCGCACCCGGTTGTGTGGTGGGTATGGGAGGCTACGTCGCGGGTCCGGCGGGTGTGGCGGCGTGGTTGCTGCGCAAGCCATTGCTGATACATGAACAGAACGCCGTAGCCGGTACGACAAATCGTATGTTGGCGCCGTTGGCGACGAAGATTGTTGCGGGGTTTTCCGGCGCGTTCCGCGAGGACATTGCCTACAGCGTTCCCGGCAACCCGGTACGGCGCGAGTTGCTGATGGCGCGGCGGGAAAACCAGTATGCGTATCACGGCGAGCGTCCCCTGCAACTGCTGGTGCTCGGCGGCAGCCTGGGCGCGCAGCCGATCAACGAAGTGTTGCCCGAGGCCGTTCACGCTCTGGTGCGGGCACACGGCGCGGTGATACGAGTGCGGCATCAGACCGGGGCAGGGCACGACGCTGGCGTGCGTCAACATTACGGGGAATTACTGGAGCAGGGCACGGTGCAGGTGGCGCCGTTCATAGAAGACATGGCTGCGGCCTATGCCTGGGCTGATCTCGTGTTGTGCCGCTGCGGCGCATTGACGATAGCCGAGCTCTGTGTGATGGGCAGGCCGGCGATTCTGGTGCCGTTGCCCCATGCGATCGATGACCACCAGACGGCCAACGCCCGCACCTTGTCCGACTGCGGAGGCGCGGTCATGCTGCGCCAGGGCGATATGAATACGGCATCGGTGCTGCAACTGCTGGAGGATTTGCACGGCGACCCGGAGCGCCTGTCTGCGATGGCCGCGGCATCTTTCTCGGCGGCGACCCCGGATGCCGCGGCGCGTGTCAGTGACTACTGCGAGGAGCTGATGTATGCCTGAACACGCCAGTGCCTTTCGTCTGCCCGAGATGCGTCGAATTCGCCGCATCCACATGATCGGCATCGGCGGTTCCGGCATGAGCGGTATCGCCGAGGTGTTGGTGAACCTGGGCTACTCTGTGGCTGGCTCGGACCTGCGCTCGAGCGCTGTCACTGAACGCCTGGCGGTCCGGGGTGTTGAAATCTTTATCGGCCACGCAGCCGAGAACGTCGGCGGCGCGGATGTGGTGGTTTCCTCCAGCGCCGTCGATGAGGAAAATCCCGAGGTGATCGCCGCGCGGAACGACCGGATACCGGTAGTGCCGCGGGCGGAAATGCTGGCGGAGTTGATGCGCTATCGCCACGGTATAGCGGTCGCCGGGACGCACGGCAAGACGACCACAACCAGTCTTATCGCGGCGGTATTTGGCGAGGCGGGGCTCGATCCCACCTTCGTGATCGGTGGCCTGGTAAATAGTGTCGGCAGCAACGCACAGCTCGGCGCCGGCCGTATCCTGATAGCCGAGGCAGACGAGAGCGATGCCTCCTTCATGCATCTGCAGCCGATGGTGACCGTGGTGACCAATATCGAGGCGGATCATATGGACACCTATGGCGGTGACTTCGCGGTGTTGCGGCGCACGTTCCTGGACTTCCTGCACAACCTGCCGTTCTACGGTGTCGCCGTGCTGTGCATCGATGATCCCGTGGTGCGGGACATGCTGCCCGAGATTACACGCCAGGTGATTACCTACGGATTTGCCGACGATGCTGATTTTCGCATTACTGATATGCAGCGCAATGGATTGACTACATCGTTCACTGTGCAAAGAGCGGGTGACCTGCCCGCATTGGCTATCAACCTGAATATGCCGGGGGCGCACAATGTGCTCAACGCCACCGCAGCGGTAGCTGTCGCCTGCGATGAAGGGCTGCGCGATGAGCATATTCAACAGGGTCTGGCGAGTTTTGCCGGCGTAGGCAGACGCTTCACCCGCCTGGGGCAGCTCGCGTTTCCCGGTGGTGTTGCCGAACTGGTCGATGACTACGGCCACCACCCGACAGAGGTTCGCGCGACGCTCGAGTCTGCGCGCCAGGTGTGGCCCCAGCGCCGTATCGTCATGGTTTACCAGCCCCATCGTTACACGCGAACACGTGATTTATACGAGGATTTCGTGGCCGTTCTGTCGGGCTGTGATGTGCTGGTGTTGCTTGATGTGTACCCGGCCGGAGAAGCGGCCATCGCTGGCGCCGACAGCCGCAGCCTGATTCGCAGTATTCGCCAGCGCGGTCAGGTCGAGCCGATATTCGCCGAGCGCATTGATGATGTGCCAGAACTGTTGAGCACGATCGTGCAGGACGAAGATGTGGTTATCACCCAGGGTGCTGGAACGGTGTCACTTCTGGCACAGGAACTGGAGTCTCATTACGTCAAGCAGGGAGCACTGCTATGAGCCTGCAACAGTTGACCGGCGGCAAAGTCGCAGTCCTGCTGGGTGGCAGTTCGGCCGAGCGCGAGGTGTCCCTCAACAGCGGCAAGACGGTGATCGAGGCGTTGCAATCGCTGGGCGTGGAGGTGATCGCGGTGGATCCTTCCGAGCCGGGCTGGGCGGCGCTGCTCGAGGGTGTCGGGATCGCGTTTATCATCCTGCACGGTCCGGGTGGTGAGGACGGCAGTATGCAGGGTCTGTTGCAGACCATGGGCGTGCCCTATACCGGATCGGGCGTGCTGGGTTCGGCGCTGGCGATGGATAAACCACGGGCCAAGCAGTTGTGGCAGGGCATTGATCTGGCAACGGCTGGCTTCGTTACGCTGCACAAGGATACGGACTGGCAGGGTGTGATTGATCGCTTCGGCAAGGTCTTTGTCAAGCCGGGCTGCCAGGGTTCGAGTATCGGCATGAGTACCGCTGCCAGCGCCGGTGCATTGCGCAAGTCATTTGAACTGGCCAGCGAGTATGCCGGCGAGGTGCTGGCGGAACAGTTCATCGACGGCCCCGAGTACACCGTGGCCATTCTGGGTGACCAGGCCCTGCCGTCCATTCGCCTGGAGACGGACAATGAGTTTTACGACTACGAGGCGAAGTACATCTCCAATGATACGCGGTACCACAGCCCCAGCGGTCTTACAGGCGATGAGGAAGCCGAAATCGCGGCGCTTTCGCTGCGCGCTTTCCGTTCGCTGGGGTGCGCTGTATGGGGCCGCGTGGACCTGATGCGCGACGCTGCCGGACGCTTTTGGGTGCTGGAGGTAAACACCGTGCCCGGGATGACCTCCCATAGCCTGGTGCCGATGGCGGCCGCGGCGGCGGGAATCACAATACCGGAACTGGTGCAGCGAATCGTGGAATTGAGTCTGCGGGGGAGGGCTTAGCATGGGCGCACTTTTGGGTCGCGGCAGCGCGCGCCGCTCACCGGGCAGGAAGCCGGCCAGGACTCGCGGCCGCCGCGCGCCGCACGGCGCGACCCGCAACAGTGTTGCCCCTGCGAAGACCGCGGCGGAGAAGCGTGGCGGTTCATCCTCCGTGTGGTTCAACCGCTTGCTGGTCCTGCTCGCGGCGGGCGTTGTGCTCACAGCCGCATTGAAAGCGGTCATCACCGTGCGGAGCTTGCCGGTGCAGCGTATCAGCGTGACTGGAGAACTCGAGCATACACAGGCGCAGGCGGTACAGGACATGGTGCAGCCGGGCCTGGCGGGCGGTTTCCTCAGCGCCGACCTGCAACAGATACAGCGGCAACTCGAAGGGCTGCCCTGGATTTACAAGGCCAGTGTGCGCCGTAAATGGCCCAGCGCTTTGGAGATCCATGTGGTGGAGGAGTTTCCCATCGCGCGTTGGGGACAGGATGGATTTCTCAATCACGAGGGCGGCGTGTTCCGCTCTGAAAAAGCCGCTGACTGGGAGGCGTTGCCGCGCCTTCAGGGGCCGAAGGGCTCTGCACGGGCACTGGTAGAGAAATACCAGCGACTGGTGGAGATTCTGACGCCCCTGAACCTCGCCGTGGAGCAACTGGTGGTCGATGAGCGGGGGCAGTTGGAGGCCGTGCTCGCCGGTGGTATCGAACTGAGCCTCGGCGGAGACGATTTCATCGAGCGGATGCAGCGTTTCACCGGGATCTACCGCACCGAACTGGCCGCGCGCAAGTCCGAACTTGAGCGCATTGATTTGCGCTATGAAAACGGTGTCGCCGTAGCGTTCAAGAAACCGATAGAGGCAGATCCGTCACATGTGGCGGGATTATAAGAGTGCAGTTGAGAGTGAATGGGAGAGACTGCCATGGGCAGCGCGCAGGATAAAACACTAATAGTCGGCCTGGATATCGGTACTTCCAAGGTGGTGGCGATTGTCGGGGAAGTGGGCCAGGACGGCACTATCGAGATCGTGGGCATCGGTTCCAATCCTTCCAAGGGTATGAAAAAGGGTGTGGTGGTCAATATTGAATCCACGGTGCAGTCCATCCAGCGCGCGGTAGAGGAGGCCGAGTTGATGGCTGGTTGCCAGATACACTCGGTATACGTGGGCATCGCCGGCAGCCACATTCGCAGCCTGAATTCACATGGCATCGTGGCGATCAAGGACAAGGAAGTGTACCGCGCGGATCTGGAACGTGTGATCGACGCAGCCCAGGCCGTCGCGATACCCGCAGACCAGAAAATACTGCACATCCTGCCGCAGGAGTATGTGATCGATAACCAGGAGGGCATCAAGGAGCCCATGGGGATGTCCGGGGTGAGGCTGGAGGCCAAGGTTCACCTCGTGACCTGCGCCGTCAATGCAGCGCAGAACATCGAAAAATGTATCCGACGCTGCGGCCTGGAGGTCGAGGAAATCATACTCGAACAACTCGCGTCCAGTTATTCGGTATTGACTGACGATGAACGCGAGTTGGGTGTGTGCCTCGTCGATATTGGCGGTGGCACCACCGATATAGCGATCTTCACAGAGGGCTCTATCCGGCATACGGGGGTGATCCCCATCGCCGGCGACCAGGTCACCAACGATATCGCAATGGCGCTGCGCACACCAACCCAGCACGCCGAGGAGATCAAGATCAAGTACGCCTGTGCACTGACTCAACTGGCGGGTGCGGACGACACTATCAAGGTGCCCAGCGTGGGTGACCGGCCGCCCAGGGACCTGTCCAGGCAGTCGCTGGCGGAGGTGGTGGAGCCGCGCTATGACGAGTTGTTCACACTGGTCCAGGCGGAACTGCGGCGCAGCGGTTATGAAGACATGGTGCCGGCAGGTGTGGTGTTGACCGGGGGCACCGCCAAGATGGAAGGCGTGGTCGAACTGGCGGAGGAGATTTTCCATATGCCCGTGCGTGTGGGTTACCCGCAGGCGGTCAAAGGGCTGAACGATATTGTGCGCAATCCGATCTATGCCACCAGCGTGGGTTTGCTGCAGTACGGCATTGTGCACAGGCCGGATAACGGGGGAGGCTCATCCGCCAAACCCGGTAGTGCCTCGGAGAGTATCTGGGGCCGGGCCAGGTCGTGGTTGCAAAGTAATTTCTAGTGTTTGTGTGGTTGTAGTGGTGTTGTAAAGGGGTTGCGTGAAGGCGCGGCGCGTTAACATAAAAGGGGAGTAAGACTATGTTTGAACTAATCGATTCCGTACCATCAAATGCGGTTATCAAAGTGATCGGCGTGGGCGGCGGTGGCGGTAATGCTGTCAAACACATGATCGAGAATGACGTCGATGGCGTTGATTTTATCTGCGCCAACACCGACGCCCAGGCACTGTCTGATGTCGCATCCAAGACCGTGTTGCAGCTTGGCGGCGACATTACCAAGGGCCTGGGTGCCGGTGCCAACCCGGAAATCGGACGCGCCGCGGCGATGGAGGACCGCGAGCGTATCGCGGATGCCTTGCGCGGAGCCGACATGGTGTTCATCACCGCCGGTATGGGCGGCGGCACCGGTACCGGGGGTGCTCCGGTAGTGGCAGAGGTGGCGCGGGAACTGGGGATACTGACCGTTGCGGTGGTAACGCGTCCGTTCTCGTTCGAGGGCAAGAAGCGTATGACTATTGCGCAGGAAGGTCTGTCGGAACTGGAGCAGCACGTCGACTCGTTGATCACGATTCCCAACGAGAAGTTGCTGGAAGTGCTGGGTCAGAATACCAGCCTGCTGGATGCTTTCCGCGAGGCCAACGATGTTCTGCTGGGCGCGGTACAGGGGATCGCAGACCTGATCATTCGCCCCGGCATGATCAACGTGGATTTCGCGGACGTACGCACCGTGATGTCCGAAATGGGCATGGCGATGATGGGAACCGGCCACGCCAAGGGTGAGAATCGCGCGCGCATGGCGGCCGAGAAAGCCATCAGCAGCCCGCTGCTGGACGACATCAACCTCGCCGGCGCACGCGGAATCCTGGTCAATATCACCGCCGGTTTTGATCTCTCGCTGGGTGAGTTCTCCGAGGTCGGTGAGACGATCGAGGAGTTCGCTTCCGAGGAGGCAACGGTGGTGGTCGGAACGGTCATCGATCCCGGCATGAAGGAGGAAATCAAGGTGACGGTGGTGGCGACCGGCCTGAGTGGCGGTGCGGTGAAAGTCCCACTGCAGATTGTCGAGGGCACGCCCAAGGCCGCTCCGGTGGAGGAAGACCTGTCCCTGGAAACCGACTACAGCAAGTTCGACCGTCCGCCCGCGATGCGCAATGCGCACCGCTCGGCAGAGGGAACCGGCGCAGCCAGGGCCGACGCGGTGAGCGAGGAGTACTTTGATATTCCGGCGTTTCTCCGTCGCCAGGCTGACTAGCCGGGCGCCCGCCAGCCCCTCTGCTTCCGCGCCGGCCACGGGTCGGGTATTTGCCGCGGGAGCAGCGGGGGGCGGTAATATCGGGACATCCGCTCGCCGCACTTCCCGGCAGAGCGCTGCCTGCGCGAGATTCCGGAGGGCTGTGCGAGCGGGCCCATCTGGTAAATTGTCACAAATTCTGGCATAGTCGCGCGCAACTTCGACGAATTACCCCCTGTCAGTGAAGAATTAATGAAAGTCATTTTTGTTAGTCGAAAGCACGGTGGTTCGCGTTCCATTGAACTGAGCCGCTGGTCGCGTGCACTGCTGTCACTTTGTTGCCTGGGCCTGCCGCTTGGCCTGGCCGCTTCCGGTTACATCGCGGGGCAGGAGAGCGGAGCGCGCATGCTGCGCGGCGAGGCACAGGACACAACGCGGGACAGGGTGCCGCAGTATACCGGTTCCGCTGTCGACGCGGCGCCGCTGAGCCAGCGGCAGTTGCAGGCGATGACGCTCAACCTGGCGGAACTGGAGGCCAGGATGACCCGCCTGGACGCACTGGGTCAACACCTCACCGCGATGGCTGACCTGGAAGAGGGCGAGTTCGATTTCAGCCAGCCGCCGGCGCTGGGCGGCCCGCTTTCCAGCGTGCTCGGCGACGATTTTACCTCCATGCACTTCGACAGCGCGCTCAATAGTTTTGAGTCGCGCCTGGACAACCGTGAGAAACAACTGGAGATGCTGGAGTCCGTGCTGAGCACCAGCAAATGGCAGCAGCAGGCGGCGCTGTCGGGTTCGCCGGTAAAGAGCGGCTATGTGTCATCGCGCTATGGATGGCGTATGGATCCGATCAGTGGCAAACGCTCCATGCACACCGGTCTTGATTTTGCCGGTAAGGCCGGGTCCGAGATTGTCGCGGTGGCCTCCGGCGTGGTTACCTGGACGGGCAGGGACGGCGCTTACGGCAATACGGTGGAGATTTCCCATGGCGACGATTACGTCACGCGCTATGCGCACGCCAGGGAGATTCTGGTCAAGGCCGGCGATGTAGTGCGCAAAGGGGAAACGATTGCGCTGATCGGCTCCACCGGGCGCACTACAGGCTCTCATGTGCACTACGAAGTGTACAAGAACGGACGTTCAGTAGACCCTTCCAGTTACGTTGCCCGCACCGAGCCCTGACTCTCTCCAACCCTTTTCGTTTGCGCACCCGGCCGGGTTTGTACCGCTGGGCCCCCCTATTTCAAATACGATGAATCATCATGTTAAGTAAAACACTGAAGAACGTTTTCGGCACGCGCAATAGCCGGCAGCTGAAACGCATGGGCAAGGTGGTAAAGCAGATCAATGCGCTGGCCGATGAGACGAGGGCGCTGGATAATGCGCAACTCGCGGCGAAAACCGATGAGTTCAAGGCGCGCCTGGCGCAGGGCGAGACCCTGGATGCGATTCTTCCCGAAGCCTTCGCCGTTGTCCGCGAGGCGGGTGAGCGGGTGCTTGGCCTGCGCCATTTTGATGTCCAGCTTATCGGTGGCATGGCCCTGCACGAGGGAAAGATTGCCGAGATGCGCACAGGGGAAGGCAAGACCCTTGTGGCTACCCTGCCGGCCTATCTCAATGCACTCGGCGGCGAAAGCGTACACCTGATCACCGTCAATGATTATCTGGCAAATCGCGACGCCCACTGGATGGGGCCCCTGTACAACTTCCTTGGCGTCTCGTTCGGTGTGATCCGGGCCGGCCAGACGCCTGCGGAAAAACGCGCCGCCTACAATGCCGATATTGTCTACGGTACCAACAACGAGTTCGGCTTCGACTACCTGCGCGACAATATGGCGTTCACCCTGGAAGAGCGCATGTCGCGTGGCCTGGGTTTCGCCATCGTCGACGAGGTGGATTCGATCCTGATTGACGAGGCGCGCACGCCGCTGATTATATCCGGCGCGTCGGAGGACAGCTCGGATCTCTACCGACGTATCAATCGCATGATTCCGTTGCTGCGGCTGGATACGGAAGGGGAAGCCGGGCACTACACCATTGATGAAAAGCAGCGCCAGATAGAGCTCACTGAGTCCGGTCACGAATATATTGAGGAGTTGATGATCAGCGAGGGATTGCTGGAGGAAGGTGACAACCTCTATGGCGCGACCAACCTCAGTCTGTTGCATCACATCAACTCCGGCTTGCGAGCCCACGCCCTGTTCCACAAGGATGTAGAGTACATTGTGCAAAATGGGCAGGTAGTACTGATCGATGAGCACACCGGGCGTACCATGCCCGGAAGACGCCTGTCCGAGGGCTTGCACCAGGCCATTGAAGCCAAGGAAGGGGTCAATATCCAGAGTGAGAGCCAGACCCTGGCGTCCACGACATTCCAGAATTACTTCCGTCTGTATAACAAGCTGGCCGGCATGACAGGGACCGCCGATACCGAGGCGTTTGAATTCCGGCAGATCTATGGACTGGAAGTACTGGTTATCCCCACCAATGTCGAGCAGCAGCGCATAGACCTGAATGACCTGGTCTATATGAGCGTGGACGAAAAGTTCGACGCCATCGTGGCCGATGTCAAGGAGTGCATGGAGAAAGGCGCACCGGTACTGGTTGGCACCGCGTCGGTGGAAACATCGGAAGCGGTGTCGGCGCGGTTTCGCAAGGCCGGGATTGAGCACAAGGTCCTCAACGCGAAGTACCACGAGCAGGAAGCGGAGATCATCGCCCAGGCGGGGCGTCCAGGCGTGGTCACCATCGCCACCAATATGGCCGGGCGCGGCACCGATATCGTGCTGGGCGGCAACCTCGAAGCCGAACTGCATGCGCTGGGCGATGTGGGAGAGGCCGAACAGGCGCGGGTGCGCGAGGGCTGGAAGCAGCGTCATGAGCAGGTGCTCGCAGCGGGCGGTTTACATATTCTGGGTACCGAGCGCCACGAATCCCGTCGCATTGACAACCAGCTTCGCGGTCGCGCCGGGCGGCAGGGGGATCCGGGCGTCTCGCGCTTCTACCTGTCCATGGAAGACAACCTGATGCGCATTTTCGCTTCGGACCGGGTAAAGGGTTTCATGCAGGCCCTCGGCATGGAGAAGGGCGAGGCCATTGAACACCGCATGGTCACCAATGCGATCGAAAAGGCGCAGCGCAAGGTCGAGGGTCGAAACTTCGACATACGAAAGCAGTTGCTGGAGTACGATGATGTCGCTAATGACCAGCGCCAGATCATCTATCAGCAGCGTGATGACCTGCTGACCGAAACGGATATTTCCGAGACGATCACGACGATTCGGCGCGATGTCGTGATGGACGCGATCGATGGTTATATCCCCCCGATGAGTGTCGAGGAGCAGTGGGATGTACCCGGGCTGGAAAAACAGCTGGAGGCCGAGTTTGCGGTTTCACTGCCGCTGCGGCAGTGGCTGGACGAGGATGATAAACTGCATGAAGAAGGGCTGCGCGAGAAAATAGTCGAAGCGGTCCAGGCGGCCTATGACGCCAAGAGCGCCGCAGTGGGTGAGGATATGCGGCGCATCGAGAAGCAGATTATGCTGCAGATCCTGGATACCCTGTGGAAGGACCACCTGTCCACCATGGACCATCTGCGCCAGGGGATTCACCTGCGCGCCTATGCCCAGAAAAATCCCAAGCAGGAGTATAAGCGGGAGTCATTCCAGTTATTCGAACAGTTGCTGGTCAATCTCAAGTACGAGGTGGTGAAGTTTCTCAGCCATGTACAGATACAGCGACAGGACGAGGCGGCGCTGATCGAACAGCGACGGCGGGAGGAGGCCGCACGGGAGCAACTGGCATTCCAGCACGCCGCGGCACCCTCCATGCAGGGTGAGGCGCAGGAGGAAGAGGCGAGTGAGCCGGCCGTGCCCCAGACGTATACCCGTGAGCAGCCAAAGATCGGCCGCAATGAACCCTGCCCCTGCGGCAGCGGTAAAAAGTACAAACAGTGCCACGGCAAACTGTGAGTACGAGCCTGGGCAGGGAGACTGGTTGAAATGGCGGTGGGCAGCGACGATCTGGTCGTATTGCGGGCGGTCGACGGGGTGCGCCTGGCCACTGTGTCAGCGGGCATCAAGACACCGGGGCGCAAGGACCTGGTGCTGATAGAAGCGGCGGCTGACACGAACTGCGCAGCCGTATTCACGCGCAATGCGTTTTGCGCCGCGCCGGTCACCGTGGCGCGAGAAAAATTGCAGGCGAGCGCTCACCGCCCGCGCTACCTGCTGGTCAACACCGGTAATGCGAATGCGGGCACGGGCGCCGCCGGGATCGCGGCTGCGCAAGCCTGCGCGGCCGCTGTCGCAGCGCTTGCCGGCGTGGATGCAGACCGCGTGCTGCCTTTTTCCACCGGCGTTATCGGTGAGCCGCTGCCGGTTGCGAAACTGGAGCGGGCGATTCCGGCCGCTTTCGCGGCTTTGTCTGAAGACGCGTGGTTGGCGGCGGCCGAAGGTATCCTCACCACAGACACCCGGCCGAAGGCGCATTCAGTCAGTTTTAGCTGCGATGGCCGCGACTATGTCGTCACCGGGATCGCCAAGGGCGCGGGTATGATCCGCCCCAATATGGCTACGATGCTCGCCTACATCGCCACCGATGCGGCAGTGGAGCAGGGGCTGTTACAGGAGATGCTGGCGGAGCTGACCGAGCTGTCCTTCAACCGTATCACGGTAGACGGTGATACCTCCACCAACGATGCCTGCCTGTTGCTGGCGACAGGCAGGGCGGGCAATTCACCGCTGGACGACCGCGGGTCGAGCCTCTACCAGGCCCTGCGGGAAGCCGTGGAAGAAACCTGTATTGTCCTCGCCCAGGGTATTGTGCGCGATGGCGAGGGTGCCAGCAAATTCGTAACGGTACAGGTCAACGGCGGAAACAGCGAGGCGGAATGCCTTGACGTGGCCTTTACCATTGCACACTCACCCCTGGTAAAAACGGCACTGTTTGCCAGCGATCCCAACTGGGGCCGGTTGCTGGCCGCGATCGGCCGCGCCGATGTCCCCGGGCTTCAGGTTGATCGCGTGGCTCTGTATCTGAACGACGTGCTGATCGCCGAGGGCGGCTGTCGCGCGCCATCCTACACGGAAGCGCAGGGCGTCGCCGCGATGGCGCCCGAGGAGATAGTCATCCGCGTCGAACTGCATCGCGGCGAGGCGGCTGCCGCCGTGTGGACTACCGACTTTTCCTACGATTATGTGCGCATCAACGCCGAGTATCGCTCCTGAATGGCGGTGGTGCACGTGGCCGTGGGCGTGATCCTCGATGCGCGGCGCAACATCCTGATAACGCGGCGCCCACCGGACGCGCACCAGGGTGATTTGTGGGAGTTTCCGGGCGGTAAGGTAGAGGCGGACGAATCCCTGTCACAGGCTTTGGCGCGGGAATTACGCGAAGAACTCGGCATCGTCATCGGTCGCACGACCGAACTGCTGCAGATTCGGCACGATTACGGCGATAAAACCGTGCTACTGGATGTGCATGTTGTCTGGGAATTCAGCGGTGAGGCGAAGCCCCTGGAAGATCAGCCGATGGCGTGGGTGGCAGCCTGCGAGCTCAGCGATTATGCGTTTCCTGCGGCCAATGAGCCTATCGTTGAGGCAATCACCAGACTCCTGCCGACCTGATCGGTCCTCGTGACGGAGCTAAATCCTTCCCGTTTTCTCTTTGCTGTATTGTTGGGTATTTGGTGCACCGAGCGGGTGCGGGTAGCAATGTGTTTCTCAGTCGCTCCTCGATATTCGCTTGGTGAGAAACACATTGCTACCCACACCCTCAGTATTTGCTATCCGACGGAATCGCGAAACTTGGCAAACGCTACTTCAGGACTTTTAGGCGTGGCGAATCAAGCTGCCGTAGCGTTAGATTCAGGGCTCGTGTTTCAGCAAGCTTTTCACCAAGCGAATAACGTTGGTCCGGCATCCCGGGAGCGACTGAAAAGCCTGCTGGGGCAAGAGCCCGACGGGCTACAGCAATTCAAGCGTCTGGCATCAAGCTACACAAAGTACCATTTCGCACCGCACTGCCTCATCCCCGCTAACTGCCGGTTTCAGCCCGCAGCAGAAACTCCTTGTGTAGCTCGTCAACCTGCAGGTTGAGATCCTCGAGCGTGCCACTGTTATCGATCACGATGTCCGCCAGCGCCAGTCGCTCGTCGCGCCCGAGCTGCGCGGCCATGATCCGTCTGACCTGGGCTTCGTCGTTGCTGTCGCGTTGCACGGTACGCTCCAACTGCAGCGCCTCGGGGGCATCGACGACGACGACACAGTCGACCAGCGTTTTCTGGCTGGTATCCAGCAGCAGTGGCGAACTGAGAACGGTATAAGCACTGCGTGATGCAGCGATTTGCGCGACGATTTCCTCGCCGATCAGCGGGTGGGTCAACTGCTCCAGCCAGCGGCGCTCGGATTCGTCGGAGAACACCCGGGCGCGCAGTTGAGCCCTGTCCAGCGTACCGTCCGCCAGCAGGATGTCGGCGCCGAAGTGCTCTGCGATCGCCTCCAGCGCGGGTTTTCCCGGTTCGACAATCACACGGGAGGCAAGGTCGGCATCCACGACAGTGATGCCAAACTGTTCAAGACGGTGTGTCACCGCGGACTTGCCGCTGCCTATGCCGCCGGTGACGCCCACTACCAGTGTCATATCAGGTGAATTCCGAAATGCGCGAACACGGAGCCGTAGGAGCCGTCACCGAGGAGCAGCGCCAGCCAGCCCGCAACGGCCAGGTAGGGACCGAAGGGAATGGGAATCTCCCTGCCGCGCCGTTTGAAGACCATCAGCGCAATGCCGCAGACGGCGCCTACCAGCGATGACAGCAGAATGATTTCGGGCAGCATCTGCCAGCCGAGCCACGCGCCGAGCGCGGCAAGCAGTTTGAAATCGCCGTAACCCATGCCTTCTTTCCCGGTGAGTAACTTGAAGGCCTGGTAGATGGTCCAGAGGATGAGATAGCCGGCTATTGCGCCTATCACCGCATCGTTGAGACTGGCGAAGGTTGACTGCAGGTTGAACAACAACCCCAGCCACATCAGCGGCAGTGTGATGTCATCGGGCAGTAACTGGTGATCCACATCTATCATGGTCAGCGAGATCAATGCCCAGGTCAGCAGCACGGCGCCCAGCAGGGCCGGTGAAAATGGGAAAAAGGCGGCCAGCGCCAGCGTCATCAGGCCCGTCACCAACTCGACCAGCGGGTAGCGCACAGGAATGGGTGTCGCGCAGTTGGCGCATTTGCCGCCCAGCATCAAATAGCTTACCACTGGAATGTTCTGCCAGGGCTTGATAGGGGTTTTGCAGTGCGGGCAGTGGGAGTTGGGGGTAGCCAGGTTGAGCGGGGCATCCTGCTTTTCCTGCTCGATTTCCAGCAGTTCACAGCAGTCGCGTCGCCACCGCGCTTCCATCATCACTGGCAGGCGGTAGATCACCACGTTCAGAAAACTCCCCACCATCAAGCCCAGGCACAACAGGCCTGTGCACAGCAGGCCTATGGGCACGGTTGCTTCTGGCATGAGAGGACCGACCTTCCGGCGTCGTATCGGAAACCTAGATCACTGAGCCCAGCATGAAAATGGGCAGGTACATCGCGATCATCAGGCCGCCCACCAGCACGCCCAGTATCGACATGATCAGCGGTTCCATCAGGGAGCTCAGGCTGTCCACGGCGTTGTCCACCGCTTCCTCGTAGTGCGTGGCGACCTTGTCCAGCATCTCGTCCAGCGCGCCGGATTCCTCGCCGATGGAGACCATCTGCAACAGCATATTGGGAAACAGTCCGGTGACCTTGATCGAGTTGTACAGCGTGGTACCCGTGGTGACATCGTCGCGAATGCGCCGAATCGCCTTTGCGTAGACCGAGTTGCCCGCCGCCCCGGCAGTGGAGTTCAGGGCGTCGACCAGCGGCACGCCGGCGGCGAAAGTAGTGGCCAGGGTGCGCGAGAAACGCGCGATGATAGCATCGTGCACGATTCCACCGACCACCGGTGCGCGCAGCGCCAGGCGGTCGAGCCATTCCGCGAAGGCGACCGAGCGTAGCTTCATTTCCCGGAACGCGAAAATGATCGCGATGATACCGACCAGCATGATGAACCACCAGGCGATCACGAAGTCGGATATGTCCATCACGAACTGTGTAAAGGCCGGCAGTTCGGAGCCGAAGCTCTGGAAGGTATTGGCGAAAACCGGTACCACCTTGATCAGCAGTATCGCGCAAACCACAATGGCCACACAAATAACAGCCGAGGGATAGGTCATGGCTTTCCTGATCTTGGCTTTCAGCTGTTCGGTTTTCTCCTTGTAAGTCGCGACGCGGTCCAGCATGACCTCCAGGGTACCGGAGTCTTCGCCGGAGCCCACCAGGCTGCAGAACAGGTCGTCGAAGTGGCGTGGGTGCTTGGCCAGCGAGGGCGCCAGGCCGCTGCCCGAGGCCACGTCGTTGCGGATGGTCCTGACCAGTTCCCGCATCTTCGGTTTCTCGACGCCGTCCTCGACGATTTCGAAACTCTGCACCAGCGGAACGCCCGCTTTCAACATGGTGGCGAGCTGGCGAGTGAAAATCGCGATATCCGCCGGCTTGATGGGTTTGCCCTGGCCGCCGAACAGCGGTTTGGCTTTCTTGCGCACGGTCTTCGGTTTGATGCCCTGCTGCCGCAGCTGCGCCTTTGCCATTGCCTGGCTGGCTGCCTCGATTTCCCCCTTGCTGAGATGGCCGGACTTATCCGTACCGCTCCAGGTAAAGATATCATTCTTGATTGCGCTGGTTGCCATCGTGCTGTCCGCCCTTGTGTTGCTTATCTCTTATGTTCACCGTGCTGCGATATCAGTCTACGGTAATTCGGTTCGCTTCTTCCAGGCTTGTCAGGCCTTCCGCCACTTTTCTCAGGGCTGCCATACGCAAATCGTAGAAGCCTTCGGCCCTGGCCTGTGCGCCAATTTGCAGTGAGTTGCCTTCTTCCATGATCAACTTTGCGATGGAAGGCGTAATTCTCACGACTTCGTAGATACCCACCCGGCCTTTATAACCGTTATTGCAATCCTTGCATCCGACCGCGTGCATGATGGTGGACGATTCCAGCATCTCCTCGGTGAAACCCTCTGCCAGCAGCGTTGCGTGCGGGATATCGGTAGCCGGGACGCGGCAGTGCTTGCACAGTCGACGCGCCAGACGCTGGGCGATGATCAGGTTCACCGATGAAGCCACGTTGAACGCCGGGACGCCCATGTTGAGCAGTCGGGTGATGGTTTCCGAAGCGCTGTTGGTGTGCAGGGTGGAGAGCACGAGGTGGCCGGTCTGGGCCGCCTTAATGGCAATCTCCGCGGTTTCCAGGTCCCGGATCTCACCAACCATGATGATGTCGGGGTCCTGGCGCAGGAATGAGCGCAGGGCTTCCGCGAAACTCAAACCGACCTTGGGATTCACATGGACCTGGTTGACGCCCTCGAGGTTGATTTCCACCGGATCCTCCGCGGTGGAGATATTGCGTTCGGCGGTATTCAGGATATTGAGTCCGGTGTACAACGACACGGTCTTGCCCGAGCCGGTTGGTCCGGTAACCAGGATCATACCCTGCGGCTGGTTCAGCACCTTCAGGTACATCTCTTTCTGTTCCTGTTCATAGCCCAGGGCGTCAATGCCCATCTGCGCGCTGCTCGGATCCAGGATCCGCAGTACGATTTTTTCGCCATACAGGGTGGGCAGGGTATTAACCCGGAAATCGATGGCCCGGTTGCGTGACAGCTTCATTTGTATGCGGCCATCCTGTGGCAGGCGTCGCTCGGAGATATCCATCTGCGACATCACTTTCAGGCGCGCCGCGAGTCGCGGAGCGAGATTGCGCGGCGGTTTGACCACGACCTGCAGAATACCGTCAGTGCGAAATCGCACGCGATAGGTTTTTTCATAGGGCTCAAAGTGTATGTCTGACGCGCCCTGCTTGATGGCATCGATCAGCACTTTATTGATGAAGCGGACAATCGGGGTTTCGTCGATCGCCTCGGCGCCGTCTTCCGCCTCCGCACCTTCGCCGCCCATGGTGATGTCGACATCGTCCAGGTCGGACGTATCAAGACCATCCAACCCATCGGTGAGGGATTCCTGCGACTCGACCCACTTGCCAAGCGCCTTGCTGAGCGCGCTCTCCTCGACCAGGATCGCGTCGGTGTTGATACCCGTATGAAATTTGATTTCATCCAGGGCAGCGAGGTTGGTGGGATCCGAGACGGCGATGAACAGGCGGTTGCCGCGCCGAAACAGCGGCAGGGCGTGGTGTTTGCTCACCAGATTCGGTTCTACCAGGCCAACGGGCAGCGCCTCCGGGTTGATGGCGGTGATGTCGAACAGCGGTACGCCGAATTCCTGTGAGGCGACCTCGGCGACACGCCAGCCGTCGACCTCCTTCCTTTCGACGAGGTACTGCACGAAGTGCATGCGCTCGAGGGAGGCTTCTTTCTGCGCTTCGACGGCGAGTTGGGCATTAATCAGCGACTCGGCCACAAGGCGCCCGGCCAGGCCGCTGAGTTGCCCAATTGCTTTATCGTTCATTGAAAATCGGCTCCTGCCTCAGTCGAGACGTATGCGATCACACAATTTTTATTTACAGCGACTGATTATAACCATCGATCAGTCTGTAGGCAGCCTCCGATTACAGGCAAATTATACCAATCTGCCCGGAACTGCGGGAACTGCCTCTTGACGGCTAGCCGCGACAGTTAGGCGGCACCTGGTTGATGTCAATGCCATTCTCTTCAGGCGGAAAACAGGTCCAGGACATCAGCCCATCCCTGGTGGACGGAACGAGCTGCAGTTCCTTGTTGTCTGCCTTGGTGCCTGGAATCTTGAACGTGATGGTAATGGCGCCATAGGGCTCCGTGGAGGACACTTCCAGCTTGCGTATGAACTCGTACTTGTCGTACGACTCGGGTGGAGGCAGGCCCGCCTGCTGATTGTTTTTCGGCAATCTTTGCGTGTTGTAGAAGTAGTCGGTGACCGAGGTCTTGGCCTCCGCGGCGAAGACCATGCCTTCTCCCACTTTACTGCGAACGGTATAGTCGGAATACGTGGCCATCGCTACCACAGCGAGAATACTGACGATAGAGACCACGGCCATCAATTCTATGATGGTAAAGCCCTGGTTATTGTTTATTGAGATACCCATTGCTTCCAGTTCCCCGCGCCCGGCTTCTAGTGTTTGTTCTCATTGGTGAAAAGCGATAGCTCGGCCGACAGCTGTTCGACCAGCGGGCCGACATCCTCGTTGGTGTCGAGCGCGGCCTGTAACTGCGCGGACAAGCGCTTGATGGTGGCGATACGGGTACGCAGGGCGACAAAGCTGTCGTTCATCATCTTCGCTTCGGCCTGGAACATGTCTTTCTCACGCAGTGCAATTTTCGCATTCAGGTCACCCTGTCCCAGACGGGTGACCTCGCGCGCGAACACAAATACCGGGCCGGCGATGCGATGGCTGGCCTTCAGGCTGCCGTACCAGATTGCCCCGATCAGTATAAGCTCCACCAACGCTACCGCAATCGCGGAGGTGGTAGACAGATCCAGCGGCTCGTCGCCGGGAAACAACATGCGTACTATGATAAAACCGTTGACCAGCAGCACGGCCAACGCAACAATCAACAATGAATACTGATACTGGAACTTCTTGTTAATTACGATGGTGGTGCGGCGATTGTCCATAGCCTGGTCCTGATAACGCTGGTGTTATCCGAGACTAAACTACTGCTCTGTGAGCGGCAAGAATGGTTCTACTTTTCTGTAAGATAAGCTGCGGTTTTGTGAACCAGTGCGCGCGGGTTGCGGCCAGGGGTAGCGGTCAACCCGGGTTTTGACAGTGTAATGCGTTGTTGTCGCGCTGCCGGGCCACCGGTACATAGATACATCATTACATAGATAGATCATTAAATAGTTACGTCGCACCATCGCACCATCGCACCATCGCACCATCGCACCATCGCACCATCGCACCATCGCTTCATCGCTTCATCGCTTCATCGCTTCATCGCTTCATCGCTTCATCGCGTCAAAGCTCCATCGAAGCATCGAAGCGTTGCAGCATCGCTGCGTCAATTCACAATCGCAGCAGGGCCCGGTCACCGGCAAGGCAGCACGCCTGAATTCAGCGAAGAATGCCCTGCGCAGAACGGCGCAATGTGACAAAAAACGTCACAAACCTACGTTGAGGGTCAGTGCGGTGGGGCGGCTCCAGGCTATTCGAAAAAATGCGGAAAGCTTTTTATGCTTGGTAAGCTATTGATATTAAACAATAAAATAAAATAAATTTCACTAGTTCGAATTGTTGGCACGCAACCTGCTGTACCCATTTCTGCAAACGGCTTGCCCGGCGAGGTTTCGAATCACCGGTGCTTGTTATAACTTAAAGTGGAGAAGTATCATGGCAATTCAAAAGAAAGCTCAACAGGGTTTCACCCTTATCGAACTGATGATCGTTATCGCGATCGTCGGTATTCTGGCCGCAATCGCTCTGCCCGCTTATCAGGACTACATCGTGCGTTCCAAGATGTCTGAGCCGCTGGCCGCGCTGGCTGAAGCGAAGACCACGGTTGCAGAATATGTCGCTGCCAACGGTGGATTCCCGAACGCCGGTACCGCTTTCGGTATCAATACCACTGCTCGCAGTGCACAGAGTGAAACACTGGAGCAAGTGCTGGTGACGGAAAGCCCGACCCAAGGAAACCCTGTGTATGTGACAGCGGTTGTCGATGCCTGTACCTGGAACGGCACTACTTGTGGAACTGGAACAGCCACCAGCACTGCTGAATTCAGCCTCTCGGGCTCTACCAACTCTGACGGCACGATGACCTGGGAATGCATCCCCGGTGGCGGAAGCGGCACAGCGGTTGAGACCAAGTACCTGCCTGCCAACTGCCGCGGTTAATAACAACTTACCACGCAGTGATACTGAAAAGCCCGGCATGCCGGGCTTTTTTCGTTGTTCAAACCCGACCCTGTGTTACCCGCTCTGGTGAGTCCGTATGGAAGATGCTGAGGCGTACACTTCACATCACAGTGTAAAAGGCACCCGCCTGCTTCGTTTTTCCGGGGCGGGCATTCTGCTGTTGTGCGCTCTCGTTTACAGCGTCGCCCTGCAGGGCCCGCTGTTTTTCGATGACGAGCCCAATTTGCTGGCGAACCCGCAGGTACAGATTGACGGCAAAACCTTGGATGAGTGGCGTTCGGCGGCGTTGAGCTCGTACGCCAGTATCCTGTATCGTCCCGTTGCGATGCTCACCTTTGCGGTGAACCACGTCGTGGTTGGCGCGTTCACCCCGTTCAGCCTCAAGGCGACGAACCTCGCGATTCATGGCGTCATTGCCGTACTGGTATTCCTGCTGTCGCAGGTGCTGCTGCGAACGCCGGCGTTGCGTGCACACCGGCTGAGTGCCTGCCAGCGTGACATCGTAGCACTGGTCGCCGCGGCAATCTGGTTGCTGCACCCCATTCACGTGCCCACAGTACTGTACGCAGTACAGAGAATGGCGCAGCTGTCGACACTGTTTGTGCTGGTCGGGCTGCTGGTGTTCACGCACTACCGCTTGCGCTGGGCCGATTCGGGTGGCGGATTTGGCGAGGTGCTGGCAGCCATGCTCTGGCTGGTACTGCTCGCAATACTCGCAGTGTTGTCCAAGGAAAATGGCGCGCTCCTGCCCTGGCTGGTTGTCGTGGTCGAGGTCGTGTTGTTTCGCGGAGCGTGGTCCGGTACCAGCCGTAGACCGCTGGTGTGGCTGGGCTGGGTTGCGCTGTTGCTGCCGGTTCTAGTGATTCTGGCAGCGTATATCGTTGCGCCGGAGATACTGCAGGACCGCTACGGCGGGCGGGACTTCACGCTGGGCGAGCGCCTGCTCACCCAGGGCAGGGTATTGTGGCAGTACCTGGGCTGGATGCTGTTTCCCAATGTGCTCAGCATGGGTTTTTTTCACGATGATATCCTTGTTTCCCGCAGTCTGTGGGCGCCTTTTACAACTTCCCTGGCGCTTCTGGCCTGGATCGTTGTGCTGATTGCCACGCTGGTGTGGCACAGGCGCTATCCACTGATCGCGTTTGCAATCTTGTTCTATCTGGTGGCGCACAGCATGGAGTCGACTGTGTTGCCGCTGGAGATGGTGTTCGAACACCGCAACTACCTGCCTGGCACAGGGTTTGCCCTGCTGGCGTCAGTGGGGCTTTTCAGGTGTGTCGCGCTGCATGAACGACTCCGTCCGCACGTGGTCATCGGTGGTGTGCTCTGCGTGCTGGCGGCGCTGTTGTTGGTCCGAACGACGGCCTGGAGCGACGAAGTCAGCCTGGCGCGATTCAATGTCATCAATCACCCGCAGTCTCCCCGCGCCAATTTTTTCTATGGTAACGCCTTGTTCAAACGCTTCCTGCAGGCCGAGGCGCTCGACCTTGATGAGGAAGAGACGCGTGCGCTGGCGGTTGCCGCGCGCGGTTACTTCGAAAAGATGCGTGAGATGGATGAGAACAGTTTCTCTGCACTGGTGATGCTATATCAGCTCGATACGCTGTATTTTCCCGGTCTGGGAGAGGAAAACGACTGGTTGGATGCGATGATGCAATCGGCAAAAGTGCGGCGCTTACAGTCTTCGGATCACACAGCGCTGGGCGCACTGGTGGATTTTTCGCAGGCGCCGGCGGCTGCGCAGGGACGCGACCGGGTGGGGAGCCTGTTGACGCTGCTTGCCAGTCGCTATCCGGGGCATATCGATCTGGTAAGCCTGAAGCAGCGCTTCGTAATGGCGACGACCCCGGCACAGAAGCCCACGCTGCTGCCACTGCTGGAACGCGCACAGCAAATGAACCCGGCCAACCCCCATGCCTCCACGGCTCTGGTCCAGTACTACGGCAGCGGTGACCTGGCCAACAGTTACGAGGCCATCCGGGAATGGATGCGACGCGATCACCTGCGGCGTGATCTCCCCGTACTTCGCGCGATGTTCGAGCAGCAGTGAAACCGGCTGTTACATCAGCAGCACGATTCAGCGCACCCCCTGCCGGCGCGCTGTTGCTCGTTGCGCTGCTTCTGTTGCTTGGCCTGTGGATTTACTGGCCGGGCATCCAGGGGCCCGCGTTGCTGGATGACCGCTCGAGCGTGCTGGTCATCGATGACCTGAAAAACCGACCTGAACTGGCGTTTGACTACATCTTCGGTGACAAATCCGGAGCACTCGGGCGGTCGGTGTCGATGGCGAGCTTTGTGCTTGAACGGATGTTCCTGGATGAAGGGATATCCGGCGGCAAGAAGATCAATATTGTCCTGCACCTGCTGAATGGCGTGCTGGTCATCTGGCTTTTCTGGTTGCTGTTTCGCTACCTGGATGTGCCGGGTTACCGTGTGCTGGCGGCGCTGCTGGGTGCAGTCTGGCTGCTGCATCCACTGCTGGTCAGTACCGTACTCTATGTCGTCCAGCGCATGGCCATGCTGGCGACATTCTTTATGCTGCTCGCGAGCATCAGCTATCTGTACTGGCGCTTCTCGCTGATTGCGGGCAGGCCGGGGGCCTGGCGTTTCCTGCCGGTGCCGGTGTTTCTTGTGATCGCATTACTGTCAAAGGAAAACGCGATAGTACTTGTGCCTGTCCTGTTGCTGATGGAAGCGCTGTGCTTGCGGTTTGCCGGGGACCAGGGGGAGGTCATTCCCTGGCTGCGGAAACTGAGTTACGGGCTCATTGTTAGCGGTGCGGTCGTCCTGTTGTCCATTTTGTTGATCAAGTGGGATTTCCTGGCCGGACGTTTTCACGGCCGGGCATTTTCCATGGAGGAGCGGCTGCTGACGGAGGCCCGTATTGTCTGGGACTATGCCTTCCAGTGGGTCTACCCCGGGGTTGCGCGAATGGGCTTGTATCATGACGATTTCGTGCTGTCCCGCAACCTGCTTGAACCGGCGTCGACAGTCTTCGCGGTGCTTGCCTGGATACTGGTGGCGATTGTCGGCGTCGCGCTATTGCGATGGCAGGCCGGTCGATGGTTCGTGTTCGGAGCCTGCTGGTTCCTCCTTGGCCACAGCGTCGAGTCTACGGTCTTGCCGCTCGAGCTGTATTTTGAGCACCGCAACTATTTCCCGTCGATCGGGCTGGTGCTGGCGGCAGGCGCGCTGTTCGCCGCCATCGTGAAGAAGTGGCCGGAGCCGAAAGCTCCGTTGTTGGTGTGCACCGGCGTGGGTGTACTGTTATTGTCGCTGCTGACCAGTTCGCAGGTTCAAATCTGGTCGAACCGCTCCCTGTTGTTGTTGAGCCAGCTCAACGGCCATCCCGAATCGGCGCGGGCCAATATCGATATGGCGACGGAGCTGGCGAGACTGGGCCAGATCGAGGCGGCCCGCAACTACTCGAAGCGTGCATATGAGGCGAGCGCAAATCCGGCTGGGCTGCAGGAACGCAGCGGTGACTACGAAATTCGCAATCTCGCCCTGAGTTGTATCGCCGACAGTGGCGTGCCGGTGGCGCAGATCGATGAACTGGGCCGCGAAGACCCGGACAGGCCATTCAGTTCCGTGACCACCCTGCTTGCGCTGGTTCGCCTGCTGCAGGACGATAGCTGTCCGCAATTTGATCGAACCGGGTTTGCCGACCGTCTCGCGGAGATATTCCTGGTTGAGGATTTTCGGCACAAGGCCTCGGCCAATATATACTCCAATCTGGCGGTACTGGAGAATGCATTGCAAAGGTACGATAATGCCTATGCCTATGCGGAGAGGTTTCTTGTCCTGTCGCCGTACAATACCCGTGGATTGCTGATGAAATTGCATTTCGCCACCGCGTTGGGCAAGGTAGAGTCGGCGCAGTCGGTTATCGCCACTTTGCAAGACATGGAAGAGCAGGGTAAGTTGACGGTGGGCGAGCGGCAGACCCTGGCATTGTACCTGGAACAATAATGACCTGCACAGTCGGGTACCTGGAGAACCAACCCTTGAAACTATCCATCGTAATTCCGGCAAAAAACGAAGAGCTCGGGCTCGCGAAGCTGTTGCCCGAGTTGATTGAGCACTACCCCGACGCCGAAATTATTGTGGTGAACGATGGCTCTACCGATACCACAGAACAGGTCTGCATCGATGCGGGCGTCAGGGTGGTTACACACCCGTATTCAAAGGGCAACGGCGCTGCGGTGAAATCCGGCGCGCGCGCCGCGAAAGGCGATTACCTGGTGTTTATGGACGGAGACGGTCAGCACAGCGCGGCTGACATCGAGCGTCTGCTCAATAAAATCGATGAGGGCTACGACCTGGTTGTCGGCGCGCGCAGTGGCAGGGATTCTCAGGCAAGCGTTGCACGCTGGAGCGCCAACACGTTTTACAACAGCTTTGCCAGCTGGATGGTCAACCGCAGGATCGATGACCTGACGTCGGGTTTTCGCTGCGCAGACCGTAGAAAGTTCCTGGGCTTCCTGTACCTGTTGCCCAATGGCTTCAGTTATCCCACCACCTCGACGATGGCCTTCTTTCGCGCGGGTTATTCCGTGGGCTTTGTGCCCATCACGGTGTCAAAACGGCTGGGTAAAAGCCACATCAGTATGATGAAGGACGGTATTCGCTTCCTGCTCATTATTTTCAAGGTGGGCACACTGTATTCCCCGTTGAAGATCTATTTTCCCGCTGCGGTCATTGTCTCCGGACTGGGTTTTCTGAATTACTTTCTGACCGTGATGAGTTCCGGTTGGCGGTTCACCAACATGAGCACCCTGCTGATTCTCGCCGGTATGGTGATGTTCCTGATCGGACTCCTCTCCGAGCAACTCACTAATCTGCAGTTCAAGGACACCTCCAATCCCAATGACCGGCGTGCCGGCTAGTTAATCCGGCAACCTGCCTGTCGCGGGTGTCGCGAAGACCGTAACTTCCCTTACTTTCCTGGGCAACGCAAAGCGCGTTATTGTGACAAAAATTGTCACATTCGGCCCAGTGGGAACGCTGTGTTCCGTTTCGGAAAACGCCGCCGCGGTGCGGTTTAGAGTGCTTTCCACCGCTATAAGTATCTGAATATATAAAGAAAAAAATATTTATCTGATTTTTCCCCGTGTTGGCACGCTTTCTGCTAAACCAGTTTTAGCCTAAGCGTTTCCCGAAACAGTCAATGGACGAGAAGGCGGCCAATCAATTACAAGAGAGATTTCAACATGCATACAACCAGCAAATCACAACGGGGCTTTACACTGATAGAACTGATGATCGTGATCGCGATTGTTGGCGTACTCGCGGCCATCGCGCTGCCGGCCTACCAGGACTATATCGTTCGTTCCAAAATGAGCGAGCCGCTGGCGGCGTTGGCCGAGGCAAAAACAACCATTGCCGAATACGTGGCCGCCAACGGTTATCCGGATGATGTTACCTCGTTCGGCATCAATACCGCTTACCGCCCCGGTGGCAATGTCATGGTCAGTCTTGAAATGTACCCACAGTCTGGACCGGTCGCCGCGGACGGTATTGTGTACGTTGGTGCGGAGGTGTTCGATACCGTCTGGACGGGGGGCGACCCGGAACTTGGCGATCCCGTCAGTTTCTTCCAGTTGTCCGGTTCAACCAATGCCGATGGCAGCATGACCTGGGAATGCATCCCCGGTTGGGGACCAGGCAAAGACTATGCGGTGCCCAATAAGTACCTGCCCGCCAACTGCCGCGGATAGTGCAATCCGCACCGCAGTCATCGATCGACGAGCCCGGCATATGCCGGGCTTTTTTTTTAAAGAACTGCTGGATTAGCCGGCGAACTTCGCCTTGGCCTCCCTGCGCCGCGCGTGCAGCACGGGCTCGGTGTAACCGCTGGGTTGCTCCTCTCCGAGGAACACGAGGTCGCAGGCCGCCTGGAAGGCGATACTGTGGTCGAAGTCCGGCGCCATATTGCGATAGGCCGGGTCACCCGCATTCTGGGTGTCGACCACTGCCGCCATTCGCTGCAGCGTCTCGCGCACCTGCGCCTCGGTGCACACGCCATGCCGCAACCAGTTGGCGATATGCTGGCTGGAGATGCGCAACGTCGCGCGATCTTCCATCAGGCCGACGTGGTGGATGTCCGGCACCTTGGAGCAACCGACTCCCTGGTCGATCCAGCGCACCACGTAGCCGAGTATGCCCTGCGCGTTGTTATCGAGTTCCCGCTGTATGTCATCCGCACTGAGGCCGGCCGCGCCCTTCAGCGGTATGCTGAGGATATCGTCCAGCGCGGCGCGGGCCTGCCCCTGCAGGGCCGCCTGGCGTTCGGCGACATTCACCTGGTGATAGTGAATGGCGTGCAGGGTGGCCGCGGTGGGCGAGGGCACCCAGGCGGTGCTGGCGCCAGCTTGTGGGTGGACGATCTTGTTCTCCATCATGTCGGCCATCAGGTCCGGCATGGCCCACATACCCTTGCCGATCTGCGCTTTGCCGAGCAGGCCGCAGCGCAGGCCGGTGTCGACGTTCCAGTCCTCGTAGGCATTGATCCAGGACTCCTGCTTCATTGCGCCTTTCGGGGTCATCGCACCGGCTTTCATGCTGGTGTGTATTTCATCGCCGGTGCGATCGAGGAACCCGGTGTTGATAAAGACCAGACGGTCCCTCGCCGCGCGAATGCACTCTTTCAGGTTGACCGTGGTACGGCGTTCCTCGTCCATGATGCCTACTTTCAAGGTATTGCGCGCCAGGCCCAGGATGTCCTCGATACGATCAAACAGCTCGCAGGTAAACGCGACCTCCGCGGGGCCGTGCATTTTCGGCTTCACAATGTAGATGCTGCCCTGGCGCGAGTTGCGGCTGTCGCCGGCGTTTTTATTGAGGTCGTGCAGTGCGATCATTGCCGTGAAGATGCCGTCCATAATACCTTCCGGTATTTCAGCACCCTGCGCATCGAGAATTGCCGGTGTCGTCATCAGGTGGCCGACATTGCGCACGAACATGAGGCTGCGTCCGGGCAAGACCAGTTCGCCGCCGTCGGGTGCGCCAAAATGTCGGTCCGGGTTGAGACGACGGGTAACCGTTTCACCGCCCTTGGCAAAGCTGTCACTGAGGTCGCCGCGCATCAGGCCCAGCCAGTTGGCATAGGCGATGGTCTTGTCTTCGGCATCGACGGCTGCGACCGAGTCCTCACAATCCTGGATGGTGGTCAGTGCGGCTTCCAGTACCACGTCCTTGACGCCGGCGGCATCGGTGGCGCCGATAGGACTGGCGCGGTCGACCTGGATTTCGATGTGCAGGCCATTGTGTCGCAGCAGCACGCTTTCGGGTGCTGCCGCATCGCCGCTGTAGCCGCGCAGTTGTTCGGGTGCCTGCAAAGTCGCTTGTGCACCATCGCCCAGAGTCACCAGCAGCGCGCCGTTTGCAATCGCGTAGCCGGTAGCGTCGGCGTGACTGCCGGTAGTTAGCGGACAGTGGCTGTCGAGGAAGCGCCTGGCATAGGCTATTACCCGGTCGCCGCGCACCGGGTTGTATCCGCCTGCGCGCTCTGCGCCGTCGTCTTCCGCTATCACATCAGTGCCGTAGAGTGCGTCGTACAGGCTACCCCAGCGCGCGTTGGCGGCGTTGAGTGCGTAGCGTGCGTTCATCACAGGCACCACGAGTTGTGGTCCGGCCAGTAAAGCCACTTCCGGGTCGACGTTCGTGGTGGTGATCTCGAAGTCCGCGCCCTCGGGAAGGAGGTAGCCGATGTCCTCAAGAAATGCCTTGTAGGCGGCGCGATCGTAATCGGGGCCTGGATTCTGGATGTGCCATGCGTCGATACGGGCCTGCAGTTGATCCCGTTGTTGCAATAACTCCCGGTTGCGTGGACCCAGCGCATTCACCAGTGACTCCAGTCCCAGCCAGAATTTTTCGGCGGCAATACCGGTACCTGGAGCGATGTCCTCCTCCAGAAGACGGTGCAGAGCGGGCGCAACTTGCAAACCACCCTGTTGGATGCGATCAGTCATTGTGAAACCTCATGTTTGACGAGAAGTGCGGGCAAGCCCGTGGCACAGGCATGATTCTAGGTGTCGGGCCGGCAATAAGCGAATCAATCACTTGTATCACCGGCATTAAGACCGTGAATGCCGGCAGGCTTCTATGGGGTGGCTTCCAGTCCATCGAGTTCCCTGGCTGTATCGGCGATCAGCTTGCGCAGCCACTTGTTGCCGGGGTTGTGCTGGAGTAACGGGCTCCAGGCCATTTTCAGTTCCAGTGGCGGAATGTCCAGTGGCGGCGGGCGCAGTACTACCCTCGGGTTGTCCAGCTTCAGCCGCGCTGCTCGCGTCGGTAGTGTCACAATCAGGTCGTTTTGCTCAGCCAGTGTCATCGCCGCCTGGTAGTGCCGCGTAAATACCCGGATCTGGCGTTTCTTGCCGAGCTTGTTCAGTGCGAGATCCACCCAGCCCAGCCTTTGCACGTCTCCCGGGTCGACACCCACGCCCACCCCCATGCCGGTCTTGCTGACCCAGACGTGGTTAGCCGTCAGGTAATTCTCGAGCGTGAAATCTTTCAATAGCGGATTGTTGGGGCTGAGCACACAGGTGAAACTGTCATTCCACAGGTGAATCTGGTGAAAGGACTGCGGCATGGAGTCAAAGCGGTTGATCACCATATCGACCTTACCGCGTTCCACGTCGAGGAAGCTGACATCCGATGGCGTCATGATATCCAGCGTCAATCCGGGCGCCTGGGTGCGCAGTTTTCCCAGCACGCTGGGCAGCAGCGTGGACTCGGCGTAATCACTGGCCATGATGCGGAAGACCCGGTGCGCTTCGGCGGGTTCGAAATCGCCGCGCGGTTGCACGGCCTGGTCGATTTTTGCCAGCACCTCGCGCACCATGGGTTCCAGTTCCAGGGCGCGCTCAGTGGGGGTCATGCCCTCGCTGGTGCGCACCAGCAACGGGTCGTTGAACAATTCGCGCAAACGTCGCAGGCCGTTGCTCATGGCAGGCTGTGACAGGTTCAACTGGTTGGCGGCCTGCGTGACGTTGCGCTCACGCAGCAGCGCGTCGAGATAGACCAGCAGGTTGAGATCGATTCGGTTGACTTTCACAGCTCGCTCCACATTCACTATATGAATGTCATTATCATGCTCTATCGGCTTGGCGAATTATACTCACATTGCCGCGCTTGCCAATAGCGCCGGAAGCCACCCGGTACCCGACTGGCCGGTGGATGACGGCCCTGTAGTCCGTTATGTGGCGGCACTGCCGTATAATGCGCCTTCACCGATTATTTGGAGTTGTTATGAGTACGATATCCACGCCCGACCTGTCCGATGCCGCGCCTGAAGTGGCTGTGCTCGCACTTCCCTGGATCAACTATGGCGGCATCCGGCAGTTTGGCGGCCAGGTGGTCACCATCAAATGCCATGAGGACAACTCGCTGGTCAAACAGTGCGTCGGTGAAGAGGGTCACGGTCGCGTGATCGTTGTTGACGGCGGCGGTTCACGACGGCGCGCGTTACTCGGCGATATGCTGGCGGAAGAGGCCGCGGCGAACGGCTGGGCGGGCCTGATCATCAACGGCGTCATTCGTGATGTGGATGAAATCGGCGGCACGTCACTCGGCGTGCAGGCGCTGGGAAGCTGTCCAATCAAGACCGAGAAACTGGGTGTGGGGCAGCGCGATATCGCCATTCAGATTGGCGGCGTGACGGTCGCGCCCGGTGACTATGCCTATGCCGATAATAATGGTGTCATCGTCAGCAAGCGTCCGCTGCCCTGACCCGCAGCGCCGGCCAGCGGGTATGCCGCGCATTCAGGGAGCGCTTACTGCAAGCGCATCGACAGGTCCAGCGCCCTGCAGTCCTTGGTCAGTGCGCCGATCGAGATGAAATCCACCCCGGTTTGCGCAATCGCCGGCAGGGTGTCTTCAGTGACATTGCCCGAGGCTTCCAACTCGACACGCCCGCCCGCGAGTGCTACTGCGTTTGCGGTTTGCTCCAGTGAAAAATTGTCCAGCATGATGCGGTCGCAGGCGGCCGCAAGCGCTTCCTCCAGTTCGGCAAGGCTTTCCACCTCCACTTCCACCGGCTTTCCCGGGGCGTTCTTGCGCGCGGTCTCCACCGCGGCTCTGATGCCGCCGCACGCTGCAATATGATTTTCCTTGATCAGGTAGGCGTCGTACAGGCCGATGCGATGATTGTGGCAGCCGCCGGTGCGCACAGCGTACTTCTGTGCGATGCGCAGCCCGGGGATGGTCTTGCGGGTGTCCAGCAGGCGCACCCCGGTACCGGCTACCAGGTCGGCGTAGCGCCGGCAGGTTGTGGCGGTGCCCGATAGTAGTTGCAGAAAATTCAGCGCGCAGCGTTCGCCGGTCAGCAGACTGCGCGCGGGCCCTTGAAAGGAGAACAGGGTGTCGCCCGCGCCGATCAGGTCTCCATCGCGATGCCGCCAGTCGATACGCACGGTGGCGTCGAGTTCGGCGAATACCGCATCCACCCATGGCTGTCCGCACAGGACGCCATTTTCCCGGGTGATCACGTATCCCGTTGCGCGCGCACCGGGGTCGATCAGGGCGGCGGTGATGTCGCCACTCCCGATATCCTCCTCGAGGGCTGCACGGACATCGCGTCGTACGACACGCGAGTCGGGGGCTGGGGCTTCCGGATTGGGCTGAGGCATAAGGGATAGGTTTGCAGGGAAAAAACGTGCCGCGATTGTAGCAGTTTGCCGCGGGCACTGTTAATCCCGGTGGCGCCAGCCAGTACTGGGCCACTACCCGTCGTGCAATCCGCGTGACCTGCAAATTTGCGGCAGGTAGACTGGTGCGGCTGGAATTGCACGACGGCATTGGTTCGGGAAAGCAGCAGGTATGAGATACAGCATAGAGCAGGGTTGGCTGCAGGGCGCGCGCAGGGCGCCCTCGCCAAACTTCGGGCCGCGACCCGGGTCGGGTGCGGTGGAGTTGCTGGTTGTGCACAATATCTCGCTGCCACCACGCTGTTATGGCGGTGATTGCATCGAGCGGTTCTTTACCAATCGCCTGGATTGGGATGAACACCCGTATTTCGACGAGATTCGCGGCGTCGAGGTATCCGCGCACCTGCTGGTCCGGCGCGACGGCGAGGTGGTGCAGTTCGTCAATTTTGGCGACCGCGCCTGGCATGCGGGGGAATCCTGCTTCGCTGGCCGCAGCAACTGTAACGATTTCAGCGTCGGCATCGAACTGGAGGGCGCCGATGATGATCCTTACACCGATGCACAGTATGCGGCCTTGTCCGCTGTCACCAGGCTGCTTGTAGCGCACTATCCGCAGATGTCGACAGAGAACATCGTCGGCCACAGTGATATCGCTCCCGGGAGGAAAACCGATCCGGGGCCAGCCTTTGACTGGCAACGCTATCGCCAGGCGTTGCGGGAATAATCCGGCAGAGGCATTCCGCGTCGTCTGTTGGCGGCAGTATTTTCACGAACTGCTAAGCTTACGGTAAATGCCGATAACTCGACGTGAACGCGCTGGGAATAAGAATATGCGGATGCCGAACGACTCCGAGGTCACCCTGCCCTCGATCATTGCCTCCATGGCAAACAAATATGGTGGGCAGGAACTCGTACTGACGATTATTTTCCATCCGGATCGTTCGCGCATCGGGCAGCGCGCGGTAGTGCCTCAACAAACGGGAAACGCGCCGTGGGTGCTGGGTCGACGCAGCCCTGATTTCGATCGTCCGGATGGCGATAATCCCTTCCCGCTGGACGACCCCTATATCAGCCGGCGGGCATTGCAGTTCACGTTGCAGGGCAGGCGCCTGGTGATTCGACGTTTTGAGGCTTCAAGCCGGTGTCGCATTGGTTCCGCAGAACTGTACGACAGCGTGGAACTCGAGTGGGAGCAGTTGCGCGCTGGCCTTCCTCTACTGCTGGGCCACAGTATTGTCCTGCTGCTGCGGGTCGGGCCCAGTGATGCGCCATTCGCTGCAGACTGCGCGGCGGCAGACAGCCTCCTGCGCGGCAGCAGTGCCTGCATGGCCGATATCCGCGACCAGGTCGCCCGCGCCGGAGAGAGCGACCTGGATGTGCTGGTGCGAGGCGAGACAGGAACCGGCAAGGAACTGGTCGCCACGGCTATTCACCGCGCCAGTCGCCGGGCAGTGGGGCCCATGGTGAGCGTCAATATGGCAGCCATCCCCAACGAGTTGGCGGCCGCAGCCCTGTTTGGTAGCGCGCGCGGCGCCTATACCGGCGCCAACCAGGCAGTTCCGGGCTATTTTGAACAGGCACAGGGCGGTACCCTGTTTCTGGACGAGATCGGTGATGCCTCGGTGGAGGTACAACCGCAATTGTTGCGAGCGTTGCAGGAAAGGGAGATCCAGGCGGTGGGCGGGTCGATCCGTCGTGTCGATGTGCGCGTGATCTCCGCGACGGATGCGGCCCTGGACAATCAGGACAGCGACTTCAAGGCGGCCCTGCGCCATCGCCTGGGAGCCTGTGAAATTCTGCTGCCGCCGCTGCGTGAGCACCCGGAAGATATCGGCGAGTTGCTGCTGTATTTTCTTCAGGACAGCGCTGTCGAGGCGGGGCGTTCCGGTATCCTGCCGGATCCCGATAGCCCCGCGCCGGATATCGCCGCCTGGGCCATCCTGTATTACGCCTTTCTCTCTTACCAGTGGCCGGGTAATGTGCGCGAACTGGCCAATTTTGCCCGCCAGGTAGTCATGGCCAGTGACCACAGGCCGGTGTTGAACGAGACACTGCGGTCGGCAATGATGGGCCCCAACTCTCCGTCCACATTCTCCGGGCGTGTGCGCCGGCGTAGAATGCAGGACGTCGATGACGACACTTTCGACCGGGCTATGCGCGCCAATGACTGCGAGGTTCCACGAGTGGCGCAGCAACTCGGTGTTTCGCGGGCGGCCGTTTATCGCCGCATTGAAGCATCTCCGCACTATTGCCTGGCCAGCGAGGTATCACCACAGGAACTGCAGCGGCTGATGTCGGAACATGCCGGTGATGTCGCCAGCGTCGCACGCCAGTTGCGCGTGTCGCTCAACAGCTTGCGCAGCCAGTTGCGAAAGATGTCAGCCTGACTGCGTTGAGTCTCTCCCTTGGATAATTTCGTAGGGCCGTACCGCATACTGAGGCTGATCAAACAGGGCGGCCAGGGCAGCGTTTACCTCGGCTATGACAAGCGGTTACACCGGCGCGTGGCGATCAAGATCTACCGTCTGCCGCAGCTGCGCGCCGCGCGTAAGCAGTTATTGCGAGAGGCGCAGATAGTCGCCAGCATACAGAGCCCCAAGGTGGTACAGATTCACGACGTGATCGAGTCCAGCACGCATCTGGCCATGGTCATGGAGTATGTGCCGGGTTGTAGCCTGGAGGATTTCCTTACCGCAGTGCGTCCGTCGCTGGCCAGTGTGCTGACTGTCGGTGCGGATATTGCCGGTGCCCTGGCGCTGGCCCGTCAGAATCACATTGTACACGGCGATGTAAAAGCCTCGAATGTATTGATTGCGGAAAACGGGCGGGCCAAGCTCACCGATTTCGGCATCTCAAGAACCACGTCCGGGGATTCACCCGGGCGCTGGTCAGCCGGCAGTTTATCGGCCGTGTCCCCGGAGCAGTTTCTCGGTGAAGCACTCGATGAACGTGCCGACCTGTTCGCCCTGGGCGCACTGCTGTACCGGATGCTCTGCGGTGAGCAGCCCTTCGTTCGCGATGGGACGCTGAGCCCCGAGCTGCTGGTAAGGCATCCACCCACGCCACTGGCGGAGATGGTTACCGGCGACGTGGAACTCCCCGATCCGCTGGTGGGTATTATCGACGCGCTGCTGGAGAAGAATCCCGAGGACAGGCCAAGAAATACGCGACGGGTGCGTCAGGTATTGCGACAGGTTCTGCGCAGCCTTCCGCTGTCGGTCCACAACAGCCTGTTGCGGGAAGCGCACCCCTGTTTTCGGCCCGAGTCACCGGATGATATACCGCCGCTCATACCACCTGGTCTTGGTCAGCAGGGAAGGTCCGCCCTGCCGCCGTCGGGATCGCTCTGGGTCAGGTTCAGGCATCGCCTGGCATCGCTCAGGTGGCCTGTTCGCACCGCGCTGGCGCTGGTGTTGCTCGCGATGATCGCGGTGCCACTCACGATAATCCTGCGCAATACCGTAACGCCCGTACAATTCACGAAACCGCAAACCAGCGTCATTGGTGACACGTTTTTGCCGCGTGAAATCTCCACTGACTGGCTGGTGAAGCAGGTGCGGGATACGCTGCTCACACAACTGGGACACCTGCGCGTTATCGGGCCGATCGGTGCCTTTCCGCGCACCACCTTGTACGCGCGCGGAGAGCCCGAAAACTGGAACGAAGCACCCGAGATGGCTGTTGGAATGACCCTGCGCTGCGCGGCCAACGTATGCGTATTCACGGTCAGCCGGGAGCAGGCGGGTGAGCAGCTCAGTCGGCAGGGCGTGGTGCTGGCAAATATGTCGGTACAGGAATGGCGCGATGCCGTGCGCAATACCACCCTGGCGCTTTACCGCTGATCTGGCACGGCTACACCAGGGCTAGCGAACTCGCCAGCACCATTTGCGACAGAAAATACAGCGGGGTACCCCACACCCCGTTCAGTCGGGATGCAGGGAGGATGAACTGCCGCCGCGCCACCGCCAGGTCCGAGCACGCGAAACCCCAGGCGCCGATGATGATCAGGCAGGCCGGGGCTTGTCCGAGGGTCAACCCGGCGCACAGCAGCATAGCGGAGATTACCAGGATGTAGAGGATAACCGGCAGCTTCATCTCGCGGCCGACATGCGGTATCAGCCAGCGCCATACTGTAACCAGTAATATCATTGCCGGTAGCACGGAAATCGCCAGGCCAAGTGTATTTCCCGGCAACTGGAAAAAGGCCACGGCGAACAACAGGTGACCGCAGAGGAAGGCAGCCAGGCCGGCCAGGAAGGCGCGCTCGCTGTCCGGCATCAGCAGCAGGTCGCCGAGCAGGCAGAATAGCAGCGCCGCCAGCAGCCACCGACCGTAGGCCGTGTCGCCTGCATCCAGCGACAGTGCCAGCCACACAAATGCGAACGCGGCCAGTGGCTTGAACAGATAGCGTCCTGCGCGAACATCGCGGAAGTCACTGATAACCAGCGCCGCCACGGCGATACAGGACAGCAGGATCGGGGGCAGTACCGTTGCCATCGGCAGGGAGTCATGGGGCACGATTGTGGATCCTTTCGAGTAGGGAGCGATTGTGGGGAGCCGGGATGCCAAGCTGTTCGGCCACTTGTAGCAGGTAGCCGTTGATGTAGTCAATTTCCGTCTGTCTGCCGCGGGAAACATCCTGCAACATGGACGAGCGGTTGTCGGCGGTGCCGGCAATGACCCCGCACACGGTGGGCTTCAGTGTATCGGCGACAGCGGCGAAACCTGCCGCCCGGCTTATGGTTGCCACCTCATCACAGAGCGCTTCCACCTGGCTCTTCAGCGCGCTGTTCTCGGCGAGTTCACCATTGCGACAACCGTGCAGCGCGGTCAGCGGGTTGATAATGCAGTTGACGGCCAGCTTGGACCATAGCGCAGCGTCGATATCACTGTCCCAGAGACAATTGTCGGTCACCTGCTTCCATTGCCCAAACCACGCTGGAGCCTCGCCTTGTCCGCTGCGGCCGATGCGGGTTTCCCCGCGTCCGGCGTGGCGGATATGTTGTGGTGCCAGGGTGTACGCGCCTTCGGTGGTGGTGCCGCAATAGACATCCAGATGAGGCCAGGCGTCGTTCAACTGTCGTGCCAGCCCCATACCGTTTACCAGCAGTAGCACCACGCAGTGTTCGTCGAGGAGGTGAGCGATGCCGGCGACAGCCGTTTGCACATCGTAGGCTTTGGTAGTGACCAGTAGATGGGAGATGTGCGCGCGGTCTTGCGACGTAATGGCGGGCAGGCGGACTTCGCTGCAATGCGCTTCCCGCTCCACTTTAACCGCTAGAAAACGGGCTTTTGCATCGCTGCGCATTACCAGTGTTGTCGTGCACCCACTGCGGTGCAGGCCCAGGGCGAAAAGGCTGCCAATTGCGCCCGCGCCCAGTACATGCCATCGCGTTTCTAGCATTTGCGGTACGGATTCACAGGGCGAAATACTCGGTGATCCCGGCCAGTATTGCCGTGACGGCCACGGAAGCGAGAATCATGCCCATGACCCGACTGATAATGCTTGCGCCGCTGCTGCCGATGAAACGATGCACCCAACTGGCCGCCAGCAGCAGCAACAATACAACCAGCAGTACGAGCAGCATGATCAGTGTAGTTTGCGCTTGCTGCCAGATATTGAAGCGGTTGTTTTCCGTCAGCAACACGGCGGCGAGCATGGCGCCCGGACTCGCGATGGACGGAACGGCCAGTGGAAAGACCGCGGTCTCTCGCTCGCGCCCCGCCAGTTTCAGCTCCGCTTCGGGTTTGCTCTCACCGAATATCATCGATAGCGCGAAAATGAACAAGACGATACCGCCGGCAATTTCGAAGGCCGCCAGCGGGATAGCGAGTGCGGTGAGTATCAGTTCTCCCGCCACCACAAAAAAGATCAGCAGCACTGCCGCGATGCACACGGCGGTCAATGCCACCCTGCGCTTGACGGCTTCCTCATAGCCGTTGGTCACGGCCATGAATACCGGTATGGTCCCGATAGGGTCAATGACCGCAAAGAAGAAGATAAAAGTGCCGATCAGGTCGTACATTCGCTATCTCGTTTCCGGGCCCTGATAGGTCAGGCAGTGGCGATACGATCAGATCGTGTCATATCGACGAGAATGCCCGACAGATGCGCCATGCCTGAAAGTTTCTCCACGCTATCGTAGCCATCACCAGCCAGGAAGTTGGAATTCACCCCGGGATGTCGCTGCGCATGTGGCAGCCCATCTGCCTTCTGATGACCCCAGCACTGCGGGATCGCAACTACGCCGGGCATCATCTCGTCGCTGATGCGTACCTGGATCGTGATACGGTCAACGCGGCTGCTGACGTCAACGAAATCCATCTCTGCCACACCGAGTCTTGCTGCGTCTTCCGGTGAAATGTAGGCGTAATTGCTCTTGTCTTTCACCAGTCGGGGGGAGTTGGCGGAGGATGAATTCATCCGCTTTATTTCACGTTTGCCAATCAGCTTCATCCGCCCCAGGTTGGCCAGTTCGTCCTCGAACAGGGCTTCCACGCGTTCATTGAAGGCGGCGACAAAATCCGGCGGTCCGAGATCAACCAGCGCGTCCTCGGTGAGCACGCGTCCCGTGCCCAGGAAGTTTCGCCCGGGATTGTCCGGCAATCGCAGCCCGTGCGGGTGATTTTTCAGCATGGCCTTGAAGTCTGGCTGCCCCGACTGCTTTAACATGCCGCTAATGAGTACTTTCGGAACGCTGATAAAGCCCAGTGGGGTGTGAGCCAGCCTTGCCGCCAGCTTGAGAAACCCGCTGAGGAAGCGGTTGCCCATCAGGGTGATGCCGAACTTATCCGCCAGGCGGGTGTACATCCACCACTCCTCGCGCACGCCGGGCGGCGGCTCAAGGACCTTGTCGGCGGCGTACAGATAGGGCGTCGGCGTACAGCCGGCGAAGGACTGCAATGCATACGGCATACCGGGCCGTTCCATCCACGTGGCCGCCGGCAGGATATAGTGCGCCAGATTGCCTGTCTCATTGCGAAACCAGTCGATACACACCAGCAATTCCAATTCGCCCAGCGCCTCTTCCAGGCGGTTGCCGGGGTTGGGTACCGCCAGCAGGGGATTCGACGCCTCGACGAACAGCCCCTTTACCTCACCGCCAAGGATATCATCGGCCAGCATGGCCGCAGGCTGCTGGCCGGACACGCTGGGCAGGTCATCGCTGCGGTGAAAGCCCAGTTTTAGCACCGGGTCATCCTTGGCCTGCAGGGCGAAATCGATAATCCCCTCTCCGATCAGGTTGCCACCGGGTCGGTCGAAGTTGCCGGTGATCGCGGAGATCGACTCGAGCAGCCAGTAGCACAAGGTGCCACTGCGGCCCTGGTTGACACCGGTGGCCATATTCAGTGCGGCTCCGTCGGCGGCCAGGTAGGCGTCGACCAGTTCCCGCAGTACGTCCGCTGTAATACCGGTGACCTGCGCCTGGCGCTCGGGTGTCCAGGGCGCGACCGCGGCCCGCAGCGGCTCGAGATTCTTCATCGTTCGCGCAACCAGCTCGTGGTCGATCGCATCGCGGCTGATAATTTCATGGCAAAAAGCGGCGAGAAAGTACACATCGGTGTCGGGGCGTATGAACAGGTGCTCTCCGGTGCGTGCGGATTCCACCCGGCGCGGATTGATCCAGACTACCCTCCCGCCGCGGGCGATGATGCCGGCGAATCGATCCCGCGAACGCGGCAGGTGATACAGGGTATTGCCGGATATGTTCGGGTTGGCGCCGAGTATCATCATAAAGTTGGTATGGTCGACGTCGGGATAGGCCAGGCGCATGGGAGAGCCGTACATATCGCCATTTACACGGAATTTGTTCATCGTGTCGCAGGTGCCAGTGCCGTACATCCGGTTGGAGCCCAGCCCTTTGTAGAACTCGCCCCGGAAGATGGGCGACATCAGGTTGCTGCCGCCAGGCGCGCCGACGAAATTGCCAAACGCCTGGGGTCCGTCGCGTTCGATGATCGCCTTGATCCTGTCGCTGATCTCCTCAAGTGCCTGGTCCCAGGAAATCGCCTGCCAGCGATCGCCGACGCGTTTCAGCGGTTCGGTAACGCGGTCCGGGCTGTGCTGGATAGAGTCGAATTTGGTGCCTTTGACACAGACATAACCGTTGGAAACCACGTGGTCAGGATCGGGTCGTATGTCAGTGATGCGGTTGTTGTCCACCTCCACCTCAAGACCACAGAAGGATTCACACAGCGAGCAGAATGTCAGTTTGGTCTGCGGCATTTTGGCTTACTCCGGCTGTCGTTTCCCCGCTACTCTACTACAGATAACGTGAGCCTGTGCCGTTCAGATTGCGGGTATTCCGGGGCGGTTCAGGAGTTCAGTCCGGCCAGAGTCAGTCACCCGCCTTTGGCATCAATGGCCTGCGCCGCAGATCCCGTTCCAGGGCGATTTCAAAGTTCAGTTCCACGCGCCACGCGCCGCGGCGCTGGTCATCGGCGCTGCGTTTGCGGTAGTTGTATGACGGTTGCAGTTCGACAAAGAGGTAGGGCCGATATAGCTGTCTGCGAAACTGCACTCCCATGCGGTAGTTTTTGACATAGGAGGGATCGGAGGCGCCATTGACGGAGCCGAAATAACTGATGACCCGTGGGTCCTTCTTGTGTGTACTGCGGCGCTGGTAGAGTATCAGGGTACTCTGCCACTCGGTGCCCTCCGTGTTCTCGCCGTAGACGGCCTCATTGCTGAACCGGAGCAGGCTTTTCCGTGTCAGTGCGGTGTCGAGATTGATTTCACCCGTGGAAAAGAAACCTTTACCTTTCTTGTATTCGACCTGCTGGGTATATCGGTAGCTGCTGTTCTCAAACAGCGGCCCCTGGTTGCGAAAGCGGACACCGGGTTTGAATCCCCTGGAACTGAAGCCCATGGTCAGGTCGACGCGTGAGCGTTGTCGCTGGTCTACCGTGTACAGCAGGCCCGCGTTGTCTTCACTCTTGATTTCATCGTTGCTGAGGTCATCCCCGTCTTCGCCGCCGAAGAACAGGTTGAGGCGTTTCGAAATCTTGGGTAGCTGCAGTTTTCCCCGCAGTCTTACCTTGGTGTTGTAACGGTCGCTCTGGTCGAACTCGTTTCTCCATATCACGCGAACCAGCGATTCAGCTTTTTCCAGGTCGTAGTTGGGGTCGCCGAAAAAATTGTCGATCCATTCCGTGAACGCCTGCGCATTGTCGGTTGCGTATGCGTGGGTTTCATCCACCCAGTTGATCGGCGGTTCATCGGTACTCTGTGAGTCGATCGGGCCAGACTCGGCCGCGCCACACCATGCAGGCGTGGAGAAGAGGATTGCCAGAACAAATTTTGGAATTTTCACCGTTATGGCTGTCCTCCTACGGTGCCCTGGCCCCTGACATTTATTCCACCAGCGGTCTGATCAATTCTTCATTGCTTTGCTGGCGAATTCAAGTGCGGTGTCAGGACTCTGCCAGCGGTGGTGCCGGCGCTGCTCCAGTCGCGCAGGGAACCAGCGGGAACAGTACGCCGATGCCGCAAGCCGGATACGCCATCAGTCAGCGAGCGTGATCGGAATGCGAACGATCGCCGCCTCGTCAGTGAGTCCGGCATCGTTGACGATGACCGTGCAGGGATTGTCGCTGTCGCATACACCGTTGCCGATCGGGCCGGTGCGAATCACCTGCTCGTGACTCCCCACTCCCGTCGGGTTCTCGATGAAGAGTGTGCCGCCTGAGATATTGCAGGCAGCGGCTCCGCCGGTGATATCGCCCGTACACTGCATGATGTTTACCACCTTGCCAGGCAGAAAGCCGCTCCAGTAGACGGTCACCACCTGCCCGTCTGTCAGTTGCTCGGTGGCGCTGAGCGAAGCCTGCCGGTTGGTCTCTGGTTCCGGGAGCGGTTCGACGCGCACGTTCGAGGCTTCGTCCACAGCCCAGTGCAGGGTGGCCAAGCCGGTGGACTGGCCCGCGGACAGCCGCTGCAATGCGGTGGTGTCATCGCGCAGCATCGCATCGAAGTAGTCGCTCGTGACCATCGCGACCGTATCGAATGCGGGGTCGGCAGGGCTGAAATACGAGCCGTGATCGGACTCCTCCAGGGTCAGCAGGCCCTTGAGCGGCGGGAGTTCATTGTAGGTGCGCACCGCCGCGTTGTACTGGATCAAATCGTCGTAGACTCCATGCACGATGAGAATCGGCGGCGCCTCCGATAGCCTGTAGTCGCCCCCGGCAAAGGGGGAGGTTACGCCTGACAGCACCAGCGCGGCGTCGATGCGTGGATCGCGGCAGCAGGAATTGGCGGCCAGCCCGTAGGTCGTGATACCGCCGTTCGAGTGTCCGCCGGCGGCGATCTTGCCGCCATTGACGGTGTTGTGCAGTCGCGATCCGGCCAGGTTGGACCGCGCCAGCAGCTCGTCGATCACAAAGCTGACGTCCGCCGGTTGATTCTGGACATCCTGCGCGACCGGTCCGCCCGGTGTCGAACTGTTGGTCAGTGGAAAACGTGGCAATGCGACGACATATCCCCTGGCCGCCCACACCTCAGCCAGCGGCAGCAGGTGGGAGACTGAGCCGCCGAGGCCGTGTGAGAGCACGATCAGGGGATAGGGGGCGCCAGTCTGATCCACCGGCGCATTTGAGCTTGCAACGCCTCCGGCGCCACCCGCTGCCGGGTAGACGAGCGTGGTTTCCAGAGTGCGAGCGGGCGCCTCGGCGACCTCGCCGTGCGCGGCGGTTGCGCGAGAAATGTCGACAAACGTCATCGCGCTTACTCCAACCGCATGGTTCTGCGGTCCAGCGTAACGGCTCGAACTGTTGTCACTGCTGGAGCAGGCGGTCAGTACCAGCAATGCCAGGCAGGTGACAAAAGCGGCCCCCGCGCCTGCTGTGGAACGCACTGCCGCAGACGGCAGATACGGGATTGAAAACCGGCTTCGGCGCATTACTATGTAACCCCTTTTATTATTGGCCTGCGGGAGATACATACTATGCCATCATTTGATGTTATTTCTGAAGTGGATCTGCACCAATTGACCAATGCAGTCGACCAGGCGGCCAGAATTGTCGGCAACCGTTTTGATTTCAAAGGGGTCGAAGCCTCCTTTGAGCGCGAGGACCGCACCGTGGTCATGACGGCGGAGGCGGAGTTCCAGGTGACACAGATGGAAGATATGTTGCGCAGTGCGCTGGTCAAATGCGGTATCGAGTCAGGAGCGATGGACTGTGGCGACATGCAGGCCTCCGGCAAGGTCGTGCGCCAGACCGTGGTATTGCGGCACGGCCTGGACAGCGCGCAGTGCCGATCCATCGTCAAGCAGATAAAAGACACCAGGCTGAAGGTCCAGGCGCAGATACAGGGGGAGCAGGTGCGGGTCACCGGCAAAAAACGGGACGATCTGCAGCAGGTCATGGCGGTGTTGAAGAAAGAGGATTTTGGCGCGCCTCTGCAGTTCACCAATTTCCGGGACTAGTCGGCTTGCGCCAGCATCGATTCAAGCGCTGCCGTTTTAACGTCCAGCGCAAGTGAGTCGAGAATAGGGTTCTCCAGCGTTTTGTAGTAGAGCAATTCCAGGTACCGGTAGATGCAGCCGTAGCGGTGTAGCGTGTCGCGCTCCCAGTCGTTCGGCGTGCGGCCGAGGTACGCCAGCAGCAAGGCGTCCGTCTTGTGGGCGGGCAGGGCGTCGCCGTTCACGATTACCGCGATATCGTACCAGGGGCTTGCCATCGCACAGTATTCCCAGTCTATGGCCCAAAGTCTGCCAGCGCTGTAGATGCGGTTGGCGCGCAAGAGGTCATTGTGGCAGAGCACGGATTCGCCCGGGTGCCTGGCGATATCCTTGAGCAGGCGGGAGACATTCAAGCCGTACTGGCGAAAGGCGTTGCTGGGTGATCGTCCCATGCGCTTGAGTTGCTTCTCGTAACGCGAATTCCTGTCGGCGAGGTTGAGCCGGTGATGCCGCGGCGGCAGCCGATGTATCCTGTGCAGCAGGCGCGCGATATCGGTAACCTCCAGATCCTGGGCGACGTCGGGAACGAGGTAGTCGCATACCAGGCTGCCCAGTTCGGGGTTGAAGTAGCAGGGACGGGGCGTCAGGCCGGCGTTATAGGCGGCCTGTAGCGTGCGCCACTCGGTTTGTCGGCACAGTCCGAACTTTGCCGGCTTGAAGCCGTCGATCCGAACCACGAAGTGCTGTTCGGATTCCACCAGGACGCTGAAATTACTGATTCCCGAGGTCAGTACCTTGACAATCGTCGGTGCCCGCGTCACCACGGGATCGCAGTTCCAGTGCGGCCACTGGGCGAGTGTTTGGTCCAGCTTCAGCCGGATCGCGCTTGGCAGTGATTGAAGCATGGACAGGCCCCTCAGGATTGCATCGCAAGTATAGGCCGCTTACACTCGTTATCCAATAACAACTGGCCCGGCGTGATGTTTTTGCGGGGCGTCAGGTGAGTGGTTCCATGAAAAACGATATCAATCGGGCCGGCGGGCAGGGCGAGGAGATTGAAGGTGCTCCTCCCGCGCTATCCCGGGCGGAACTCGCTGAGAGCAGGCTTACAGAAACGCTGACGATCAACCGCTACCTGTACCAGCAGACCCAGCAGTTGGAACTGATGCTGCTGGAGGCGCAGGGGCTGCAGGCCCTGTTCGAAATCCTGCTGGTCAGCATGCCGCGGCATTACTCATTCAGAACCTCGGAATTGTGGCTGTACGACCCCGATGACGTGTTGTCCAAATTGCTGGTTGGTGCCGAGCGCTATGGCAAGAGCCTGCAACTGTTGAATGACGTTTTTTCCATCCAGGAGTTGTACGAACTGGAGCCCGATATTGCGTTGATTGATGCGACAGACTCCCGCATGTTCGAAATTCTCAAGTCCGAACACGGGGTAGAGTATGCCCTGTTGATGCCGCTGACGGATTCCGGTCGCCTGATAGGCAGTTTGCACCTGGGTTTGCCGGACGATTCGTTGGTGCTGGGCGAGCAGGAGGAACATCTGTTAGCGCACCTTGCGGCCCTGCTGTCGTCCTGCTTCAAGGCCGCAGTCAGCAGGCAACAGGTTTCCCAGCTGACATTGCTGGACCCCCTTACCGAGGCCAGCAACCCGCGTGGCTTTGGCCGGGAGTTGGCAAGGGAGATTTCGCGTGCCCGGCGTTCCTCAAAGCCGATTACCGCACTGATGATGGAGATAGACGATTTCGATGACCTGTACCAGCACTATGGTGTGCGGCGTGGTCAGTTCGTGATCCGCAAGGTGGCCGAAAGGCTGTCCTCTAACCTGCGGGCGACCGATTCGCTGGCGCGGCTGGCGCAGGCGAAATTTGCCGTGCTCATCCCTGCCGGCGGGCAAATGGTGAGCCAGGATATCGCGGAGCGGATGCGCGGGGACATCGAGGAATTCTCGATTGATGATGGGCGCGGTGCGGTGTTGCAGGTGTCTCTCAGTATCGGCCTGGTGACCTGGGAACCCCAACAATTTCCCGCCGTCGACATGCCGCAGTTGGCAAGGCAGATGGAATCGGTCGGCGGCAAGGCGCTGGAAGACGCCAAGGCGCGCGGCGGCAATTGTGTGGCGCATGCGCGCCTCAGTACACTGGTATTGTAAGGGTATACAATGAGCAAACTTGATACACTGTTTGAGAAAAACCGGGAGTGGGCGCACGGCGTCAAGACCAGCGACCCCCAGTTTTTTGAAAAACTGGCTGCACAGCAAAGCCCTGAATACCTGTGGATTGGCTGCTCCGACAGTCGTGTACCCGCCAACCAGATCGTGGGATTAATGCCCGGTGAAATCTTCGTTCATCGCAATGTCGCCAATATGGTGGTACACACGGACTTCAACTGTCTCACGGTATTGCAGTACGCGGTTGATGTGCTGAAAGTGAAGCATATTATGGTGGTGGGACATTACGGCTGTGGCGGCGTCGCCGCCGCCTATGAAAATGCCGACAACGGCCTGATCGACAACTGGTTGCGCAATATCAAGGATGTCCAGCATCGCCATCGCAAGCGTATCGAGGCCATCGAGGACAAGGACGAGCGGCTGGCGTTGTTGTGTGAGCTCAATGTGAAAACCCAGGTATCCCATGTCTGCCATACCACGATCGTGCAGAATGCCTGGCAGCGCGCGCAGCCACTGGCTGTCCATGGCTGGGTGTACAGCCTGAAAGACGGCCTGTTGAAGGATCTCGATTGCACGGTAACGCGGGCTGAGCAGATCGCGGATGCCTACCGCGTGATTGCCGCGCCGGATCAGTAAACGGTGTCCCTGGAAGCGCGCCTGGCGCGGCTCGAAGCCATCGAAGACATCAGGCAGCTGAAAGCGCGTTATTTCCACGCCTGTGACAACAAGCAGCCCGATGTGGTACGCGAGTGCTTCGCCGCCGGCAAGATAGAATTGCGCTATGGCCGCATCGGCGACTTCGATGATCGCGAAAAAATGCTCGCCGTGTTTACCGAACTGGCCTGCCAACCGCATATCGTCGAGATGCATCACGGGCAAAACTCTCGCATCACAGTGCAGGATGACAGCAATGCGACCGGTATCTGGGGTCTTTACTATTATATGATCGACACCCGTCGGCAACTTGTCACGCAGCTGGCCGGCGTTTATCACGATACCTACGTCCGCCGCGACGGGCAGTGGCGCATTTCCCGCTCCAGCTACGAGGTCACCTCGACGCAGATTTTCGACCTGACGGAAGGGCTCGCTCGCGTGATCTTTGCCGGCACCGCGGCGCCGCCGGAACTGGATGACCCCGGGAAGCAGGCGGGATGACTCAACGGCACGCAGGCAGGTCGCTGCACACCGGCATTTGGGTGCTCACGCAAAGCGGTCCAGCCACGGTGGGGAGGTGTCCGGCCAATGGGTAATTTATTCCTGGCCCTGATACTGATTTTTGGCGGCGTTGCGCTGATGGTGATGCTGGGAGAGCGCTTTGCCAAGCCCGCCGATCCGGAGCAGATGCGCCGGCTATCGCGCTGGTTGTTCCCCCTGATTGGCCTGGCGCTGGTGCTCTCGCTGATCAAATTCTACCTGTAAGGGGCGCAAACAGGGCCCCGGGCACTTGAATTCATTGGGTCCTCGGCTACACTATGCCGCCTTGATCTGGCCGACATAGCTCAGTTGGTAGAGCAACGCATTCGTAATGCGTAGGTCCGGCGTTCGACTCGCCGTGTCGGCACCACATCCCGGTCCCCTTTTCCTACGCTGGCGGAGGTGGCCCGGTTTTCCAATTCTCATGCAAACGGCCGCCCGGGGTGGTTTTTCCGTGCAGTACAACGCGCGGATACAGCGGTTTCAACTTTCAACTGCGCACTCTATAATCGGCTGCATTACAAGTACCGGTGAGGTATCGCTCACCGGAGTTTCGGGGGGAGTAGGTGGTGGCGGCCCAGTGGCTAAGCAATACCAGTGCATGGTCGGCGCGCGTGAGTGCTGCTGCCGCCAGCGCACTGAGTTTTCTGGCCCGCCCCGACCAGATGCGTCGCATTCGCCAGGTTTTGCTCTGCCTGCTGGCATTCTGGGCGGTACTGGCGTTGAGCAGGCTGATCTGGGCCCTGGTTCCCGCTGCGGAACCCGTGGCGGCGGTCACGCCCGAGGTGATAAACCCTGTCACCAGCGGCGGTTCCGCGCAGGATGTCGATCCCGTCGATATAGATACCCTGGTGGGCTGGCACCTGTTCGGTGAGGTCGGTGAAACGGTGGTGGATATGCCGTTGCCGGAGGAATCCGCATCGGCAAATTCACGGGACGGGATAGAGGATGGCGCCAGGGAAACCCGCCTGCAGCTCAAGCTGCGAGGGGTCGTGTCATCGACAGAGGACGGCCTCGGCTACGCCATTATCGAGAACAACAACCTGCAGGACGTGTACGCGGTGGAGGATAAACTGCCGGTGTCGGGCGAGGTGACACTGGCCAAGGTGATGCCGACGCAGGTCGTGCTGGACAACGGCGGCACGTATGAGTTACTGGTGCTGTACGAGGATTCCAGTCTGGGCGGCACAGTCCCGGCCCAGTCGGCTGCGCCCCCCGCCCCCCCGCAGCCCGAGGTGACAGACGAGCGCCATGATACGGATACGACCGCCCTCGCGCAGAGCTACCGCGATCGGCTCTACCAGAATCCGCAATCGCTGGCGGAGGTGGTGAGGATCAGTGCCGTGCGCGAGGGTTCGCAGTTGCGCGGTTACCGGGTAAGCCCGGGCACTGACGCGGCACAATTTGCGCAGATGGGATTTGAGGCAGGGGACGTGGTGTTGGGCATCAATGGTGTCAGCCTCGATAACCCGACCAATACGATGGTCCTGTACAATAGCCTGCGCACTGCGGGCGAGGTCGTGTTCGAACTGGAGCGCGGGGGACAGCCGATGACGATCAGTGTAAACCTGGACGATAGTGCGGCACAGTGAAATTTTGCAAAAGGATAGAATGTCAGTGACTGCCACAAACCGGTTCCATCCCATCCAGATACTGGCATTGCTGCTCGCGCTATTCCTCGGCAGCGCGCCGCTGTCGGCGCAGGATTTCACGGTCAACCTGAACGACACCGATATCCAGGAACTGATCAAGTTTGTCGCGGAAGCTACCGGCACCACCATTGTGGTCGATCCCTCGGTCAAGGGTAAGGTGAAGGTTATCTCATCCAAGCCCGTGTCCGCGGGAGAGCTGTACCAGTTGTTTCTGTCGATTCTGGATGTACACGGCTACGCGGCCGTACGCTCCGGTGAGGTGGTGCGGGTGATCCAGAACAAGGATGCCCGCTCTGCGCCGGTTGGCGTCAGCGACGGCCAGGCCGGCATCACTTCGGAGGAGTACGTCACCCAGGTGCTGAGGCTGGACAATATCTCCGCGGCCAAGCTGATTCCGGTGCTGCGCCCGCTGGTGCCGCAGCAGGCTCACATGGCCGCCTACGCGCCGAGCAATGCGATCATTATTTCCGACATATCCTCAAACATCGATAAGATCAGGGACATCATCGAGCGCATGGACAAATCGGCCGTGCAGCAGACGGACGTCATCAAGTTGCGCTACGCGGTGGCGGAGGACGTGGTCAAGATGCTCGACCAGCTCAACAAGTCCGAGGCCAAGGCGGCGGGAGGCGAGCAGGAGACGCTGCTGGTGGCCGATTCGCGCACCAATAGCGTACTCGTCAGCGGCGATGAACTGGAACGCGCCCGTATGCGCAGCCTGATTGAGCACCTCGATACACCGCTGGAGCAAAGCGGTAACGTCAAGGTAATCTACCTGGAGTACGCCAATGCGGTGGACATCGCCGAGGTGCTGACGCGGGTGATGAAGAACATCAGCGAACTGGAGCCCGCGGAGGGCATCAAGGCCGGGGGTTCCGGCGGTACCTCTACGATCGAGGCGGATGAGGGTACCAACGCGTTGATCATCACGGCCGATACCGACGAGATGGCCGCGCTGGAGGCGGTGATCCAGCGTCTGGATATCCGCCGGGCGCAGGTGCTGGTGGAGGCGATTATTGTCGAGATGGAAGTCATTGACGGGCAGGATCTCGGCCTGCAGTGGCTGTTTGCCGACAACAGCGGCTTCTACGGCAGCAATATCAATGCCGACGATGTCAGGGCGGCAAGAATTGGCGCGGCTGTGCTGCCGGAAGACTCGGATGATAACGAGGTCAACCTCGGTTCGCTGGCGGCGGCACTGGCAGGGACTCCCGGGGTCTCACTGGGTTGGGGCCAGGTCAGCGACGGCCTGTCCATGACGGTTATCCTCAATGCGCTGAAGGAGACCAAGAATGCCAACATCCTGTCCACCCCCAGCCTGCTTACGCTGGACAACCAGGAGGCCTATATTACGGTTGGTCAGAACGTGCCTTTCGTGACCGGCTCCTTCACCAATTCCGGGGGTGGTGATGGCGCGCAAAACCCGTTCCAGACCATCCAGCGGGAGAATGTCGGTATTACCCTGAAAGTGACTCCCCATATCAATGAGGGCGACGCGGTGGTGCTGGATATCTCGCAGGAAGTTTCCAGCCTCAGCGGTCTGTCGGTGACGCAAACGGCATCCGATATCATCACCAACGAGCGCAAAATCGAGACCAAGGTGCTGGCCGTCGACGGCCAGGTCGTGGTGCTGGGCGGCCTGATCAAGGATGACGTCCAGGATGCCCAGCAGAAGGTGCCGCTGCTGGGTGATATACCCTACCTGGGCAGGTTGTTTCGCAGTGACGCCGAGCAGGTGACGAAGCAGAATCTGATGGTATTCATCCGCACCACCATTATTCGTGACAATGCAGCGCTTGCCGGGGCCTCGGCTGAGAAATACCGCTACATTCGCGATCAGCAGGCGCAGCGCAAGGAGCGGGGCCTGACCTATCTCGACGATGCGAACCTGCCGGTGATGGACGAGTGGCAAGAACAATTGCGGGAACTGGATTCGCTGAAGGAAGTACAGTCCGGCTCCTACGGCCCGGGCGCCCCGGCGCCTCCGGTGGACGGCCGGTGACAGAGCCAGCCGAATTGATACCGACGGATGCGCCTGTAGCGAGCGCAGCCGCCAGGCCGGGCCTGCCGTTCACCTTTGCCCAGCAGCACGGAGTCCTGCTCGACGTCACCGAAGACGGGGCCACCCTCGTGGTGCACCTGGGCGAACCAAAGCTGGACGTGTTGACCGAGTTGCGACGCCTGCTCGGGCGGCCATTCGCGTTGCAGAGCGTGGCGGAGAGTGATTTCAAGCGCCGCCTGACCCTGGCCTACCAGCGCAATAACAATGAAGCCGTGCAGATGGCCGAGGACATCGGCGCGGACGTCGACCTGAGTCGCCTCGCCGATGCCATTCCCGATGCCGGCGACCTGATGGACACGGAGGACGACGCCCCCATTATCCGGCTGATCAACGCGATACTGTCGCAGGCCGTACGCGAGCAGGCATCGGACATTCATATCGAGACGTTTGAAGACAGGCTCAGCGTGCGCTACCGCATCGATGGCGTGCTGGCGGAGGTGTTGTCACCCAAGCGTATGCTGGCGCCGTTGCTGGTGTCGCGGCTGAAGGTAATGGCCAGGCTGGATATCGCCGAAAAGCGCGTGCCGCAGGATGGCAGGATTTCAGTGAAGATCGCCGGGCATGCGGTGGATATCCGCATGTCCACGATTCCTTCGGCACACGGCGAACGCGTGGTATTGCGATTGCTGGATACCGCCGCCGGGCAGCTGCAGTTGACCCAGCTGGCGATGAACAGGCAGGTGTTGACCGCGTTCAAGAAACACCTGCACAGTCCCCATGGCATTATCCTGGTGACAGGCCCCACCGGTTCGGGTAAAACCACCACCCTGTACGCCGGGCTGGGAGAGATTAACGAGACATCCCGCAATATCCTGACCATTGAGGACCCTGTCGAGTACATGCTGCCCGGCATCGGCCAGACCCAGGTCAATTCCAAGGTGGACATGACGTTTGCGCGGGGTTTGCGCGCTATCCTGCGCCAGGACCCCGATGTGGTGATGGTGGGGGAAATCCGTGACCTGGAAACCGCTGAAATCGCGGTGCAGGCCTCCCTCACCGGTCACCTGGTGCTGTCGACCCTGCACACCAACACGGCGATTGGCGCGATCACACGCCTGAAAGACATGGGTATTGAGCCGTTCCTGCTGTCTTCCAGCCTGGTCGCGGTAATGGCCCAGCGCCTGGTGCGGCTGCTGTGCAAGGAGTGCCGGGAGCCGGGTGAGCCCAACCCCGCGGAACGGGAGCTGTTGCGCCTGGGCGAGGATGAGCAGGGAGTGACCCTGTTCCGCGCGCGGGGCTGCGAGAGCTGCAAATACACCGGTTACCACGGCCGCACCGGCATCTACGAGATGGTGGAAATCGATGATGACGTGCGCCAGATGGTTTACGAGAGCGCCAATGAACAGGATATCCTGAAGGTGGCCCGGCGCAAGTACCCGGGCATAGAGAGCGACGGTCGGCGGCGGATACTGGCGGGGGAGACCAGTATCGAAGAAGTCATGCGTGTGACCTCCATCGTCTGATCGCGTGTAGCTGATGCGGAGAGTTGAATCGTGACGGCGTATCGCTACCGGGCGCTGAATCCCCAGGGGAAAATCGTCAAGGGCGTGCTCGAGGGCGACTCCGAGCGCCAGATTCGTACCCAGCTGCGCGGACGGGAACTTCGGCCCGTGGAAGTCGCGCAGGCCAACAAGGCGGAGTCGAGCGCAACCGGGTTTCGCCCCTCGACGCTGTTATCCCGTGTCAGCGTCAGCGACCTGGCGTTGATTACCCGACAACTCGCCACCCTGGTGGAAGCCAACCTGCCGCTGGACGAGGCCCTGCAGGCGGCGGCCGAACAGAGCCGCAGCAATCGTATCAAGGGTATGTTGCTGCAGGTGCGCTCGCGCGTGGCGGAGGGCCACACGCTGGCCTATGCTATGGGAGAGTTTCCTCGCGTGTTCAATGAAATGTACCGCGCGATGGTCAATGCCGGTGAGCACGCCGGTTTTCTGGGCCCGGTGTTGCAGCAACTGGCGGATTACACCGAGCAGCGGCAGTACACCGGGCAGAAGCTCAAAATGGCCATGATTTACCCGTTCATCCTGGTTGGGGTGGCGATCTCGGTGGTGGTGCTGCTGCTGGTCTTTGTGGTGCCCGAACTGGTGGGTATCTTTGCCCACAGTAACCGGGAACTGCCGGCGCTGACCCGCGGTCTAATCGCGACCAGTGATTTTTTCCAGGAGTATGGTGTCTGGCTGTTGGTGGGGTTGTTGCTGTTGTATTTCGCGGTGCAACGCCTGTTGCGCAATCCGGTGCGCAGAAAGCGTTGGCACCGCACGCTGCTCGGGATACCAGGCGTGTCGCGAGTCGTGATCGCGATGGATACCGCGCGCTTTGCATCCACCCTCAGCATACTCATGGCCAGCGGTGTGCCGCTGCTGGAATCACTGCGAATCGCCGGCGAGGTGCTGACCAACCTGGTGCTGCGGGAGGACAGCGTCGCCGTGGCGGCGCATGTGCAGGAGGGTAGCAGCCTGAACCGTGCGCTGCGCGAGAGTGGCCGTTTCCCGCCGATGATGGTGCATATGGTCGCCAGCGGTGAGGCCAGCGGCGAGTTGGAAAGCATGCTGGAACGGTCGGCGACGAACCAGGAGCGTGAACTGGAGATGACCATGGGTACGCTGATGAGCCTGTTCGAACCTCTTATGGTGGTGTTCATGGGGGGCATGGTGCTGACCATTGTCCTGGCGATCCTGTTACCCATCTTCGATCTCAATACAATGGTGAAATAAACGATGAAACAACGAAGCAATGCGGGATTCTCCCTCGTGGAAATCCTGGTAGTACTGGTCATCATGGGACTGCTGATCAGCGTGGTGGCGCCCACGGTACTCAACCGCGCAGACGAAGCGCGTGTGCAAAAGGCCCAGGCGGATTTCAAGGCCATTGAAACGGCCTTGAAAATATACCGGCTGGACAACTACGTTTACCCGACCACCGAACAGGGCCTTGAAGCGCTGGTGGTGGCCAGCACGCTGAGTCCTGAGCCGCGTAACTTCAAAGAGGGTGGATACCTCGCGGAACTGCCGATAGATCCCTGGGGACGGCCCTACCTGTACCTGAGCCCGGGCGAGCACGGCGAGGTCGATATTTACTCCCTGGGTGCCGATGGCCTCTCTGGCGGCGAAGACCAGGCCGCCGATATCGGTAACTGGCGATCCGAGGACTGAGCGCAGCATGGTACTTCACCCGGCTGGAGGTCCGCTGCCCGGTATTTGGCACTGCCAAACGGCAACGTGATCATATGTCCAGGTCTCCCGTGACGCAGGTCAGTACTGTGTCACTGACTCGTCAGCGCGGTTTCAGCCTGCTTGAGCTGTTGGTGGCGCTGATGGTCATCGTGTTGGTCACCACCCTGGTGAACCTGTCGGTCAGTTCCCCAGGCCGGGACATTCAGATCGAGTCACAGATCTACGGCCTCGTTGATGTCGCCAGCTACGCGCTGGATGAAGCGCAAATGTCGGGCGTCGACTACGGGTTGCTACTGCAGGAGGAAGGCAAGCGGGGCAGTACAGTCTATAGCTATCAATGGCTACAGCGTCAGATAGACGGTTGGGCCGAGCCAGTCAACGGGGGCGACATGTTTGCCACCCGGGAATTTCCGCCCGGTATTGAACTGGAGCTCGAACTGGAGGATGCGCCGGTGGTGGAGTTGTCGTTGGAAGACGACTACGAAGAAGATGAAGATCGCATAAGTCCGCAGGTCGTGTTCTACGCCAGCGGTGAGACGACGGTGGGTGCGATCAACGTGCGGGCGGACGATGGCGATTTGCTGTGGCGTATTGAATGGGACCTGCTGGGCAGGTTTGAACTGCTGCGACGGGGCCAGCGCGAGGAAGGTAATTGATGCGTGCGCGGGGCTTTACACTGGTGGAGGTGATGGTGGCACTGGCCATCGTCGCCATTACGCTGCCCGCGCTGTTGATGGCCCTGTACCAGCAGGTAGATGACGCCGCTTACCTGCGCGACAAGACCCTGGCGGAAATGGTGGCGGTCAACAAACTGGCGGAAATGCGCCTGGTGATTGCCTCCACGCGCAACCTCAGTCCCGGCAAGGACAGCGGCGAGACGAAGTTCGTCGATCGCGACTGGTACTGGTGGGTCGAAACAAAGGCTACCGAGGTCGCGAATTTCTATCGTATCGAACTGCAGGTCGCGCTCAGTGAGGAGCGGCGCGAGCAGCCGCTGTATATGCTGTCGGCGTTCATGTTCGGTGATTTGACCATCGATCCCGAGGGCCTGCCGAGTCAATCCGCCGATCCCGGTCCCGCGCCCCCGGAGGAGCCACCCGTGGAACCACCCGGTCTATCTGAGCCGCCCATTGAGCCAACGGAGACGGGCAATGAGGGCTAATTGTCCCACGACCGGGCAGTGGCCGTCAGCCGGGATGACGAGTCCACCCGCGGCAGGCTTCACCCTGATCGAAGTCCTTATCGCGATGGCGATCACCGCGCTGGTGTCGGTGATCGCGTATACCAGCCTGTCCACGGTGATGTCGGGCGTCGAGAGCCTGCGAGAAAATACGGATCGCATCTACGAGGTGAACCGCGCGCTGATGATAATCTCGCGCGACCTGCGGCAGTTCGCCAACAGGCCGGTGCGCGATGAGTTCGGCGAGTTGGAGCCCGCATTGACCGGCGGCCTGTTGGCGCGGTATGCGCTGAGCTTTACGCGTACGGGCTGGCATAACCCCAACGGCCACCCGCGCAGTAACCTGCAGCGTGTGAACTATCGACTGGAAGAAGGCGGATTGTGGCGGGATTCCTACGCGGTGCTGGATCGCGCACCGGATACTGAACCGCAAACCGTGCTGTTGCTGGATGCCGTGGACGATCTGCGACTGACCTTTTTGCCGTCGCTGGAGGCGCTGCAGATCCAGACCGGGGGCGCTTCCGTGGACACCACGAACTGGCTGGAAAACTGGGTGGCCGATGCCAGCGCCCCGGGCGAGGAACTGGCGCCGCCACTGGCTATCGAAATGATCCTGCAATTGAAGGACTGGGGAGAGATGAGGCGCCTGTATGCATTACCGCCACTGTAATGCCCGCGCAGGAATCGGTGGGCCGCGAGCGCAGCGGGGCGCGGCACTGATTGTCGCGATGCTGGTGTTCGCCCTGGCCACTGCCCTGGTGGTCGCGATGAAAGGCGATTTCGACCGCTTTTTCCAGCGCAGCGTCAACCTGCTGTTTGACGAGCAGGCGCAGGCCTACCTGCGCGGCGCCGAGGAACTCGCGACCATGGTGCTGGTGCTGGACTACGATGAGGACAAGGCCCAGGGGCTGACCCGCGACGACCTGCAGGAAATGTGGGCCAGGCAAGCGCCGGATTACCCGCTGGACGATATCGGCTGGATGCGCGGTTCGCTGGAAGACCTGCAGGGGCGGTTCAACCTGAACTCGCTGTCGCTGCCGGCGCCGCAGCCTGATCAACCGGGTGCGGCTCCACCCCTGACCGCGGCACAGGAACAATTTATACGGTTGTTGCAGGCGCTGGAGGAACCCGCCGTCAGTGAACTGGAGGCCAGGTCGATCACCGAGGCCATTGGCGATTGGCTGGACAGCGACACCAACCCTTCCCCGAACGGTGCCGAGGACGATTACTACTACGGCCGGACGCCGTCTTACCGGGCGGGAAATCGCGCGATGACCAGTGTCAGTGAACTGCGTGCCGTGGCCTATATGACGCCTGAAATCTATCAGGCCCTTCTGCCCTGGGTTACAGTATGGCCGCAGGCGCCGACGAAGCTCAATATACACACCGCGCCGGCGATGGTGTTGCGCAGCCTGAATGCGGACAAGGACCTCACACCGCTGAGTGCGGAGGAAGGTGAGTCCCTGGCCAGCCACAGGGAAGTAACGGGGTTCCGCGATCTTGCCGATTTTCTCGCCAACCCGGTGTTTGAAGGTAGGCGGGAGAACATGACGGGCGTGCGGGATTTGCTGGGCGAGAGTAGCGAGTACTTTCTGCTGGATGCCACGGCGGAGGTTGCCGACAGGAACATGCGCTTGTACAGTGTGCTCCATCGCCACAATCGTCAGGTCGAATCCCTGATGAGGGCCGGCGGCAGCCTGTAGTGGTATACCGATATGACGCGAGCTGTACGCAGTGAGAACAACCGAGTGAGGAATACACCGTTTTGCGCGACTCCGCTGTAGTCCGACTGGTCGAGGGTCGCCTCGCCTGGTATCCGCCTGGTGCCGGCGCCCAGCCACAGTGGCTGGACGACGAATCCGTGCGCGACAACCTGCGCGCCACGCTTGCGCAGCGGCGCGTCAAGGTGTGTTTCGCTGCGCCCGGCGCGGATGCCCGACTGCTGACGCTGACCGTTGCGCCGGAGGAAAAGAAGCACCTCAGCCAGTCACTACCCTACATGCTGGAAGAGCGAGTGGCGGCGGATGTCGATAACCTGCATTTTGCGCACTGTCTCCTGGCGGATGACACCTACGCGGTCGCAATAGCCTCGGCATCGAAGATGGAAGAGTGGCAGTCACTGCTGGCTGACTTCCCCGGTATCCGGCTGTGGCTGCCGGAGCCCATGCTGTTGCCCTGGCAGGCGGGTGAATGGTGCCTGGTGCTGGACGAAGACAAGGCGATCGTTCGCGTCGGACAGTGCGAGGGTTTTACCGTGGAGCGGGACCTCGTCGCCACCCTGTTACACAGTGTGCTGCTGGCGGCCGATGCACCGGGAGCGGTGATTGTATATGGCATGGATCAGCAGGCCGATACCGAACTGCTGCCGGAGGAGTTGCGCGACCGGGTGCAATGGCGTCGCGGTAATCTGTGCGCCGCGCTGCTGCTCAGCGAATTGCCCGCGGTCAAGCTCAACCTGCTGCAGGGCAGCTTTGCCCCGCGCCTGCCGCTGGCATTGTGGTGGAGGCAGTGGCGGGCGGTGGCCGCCGTATTTGCGGCGGCTTTCCTGCTCCACCTGGGCGGTATCTACGCGGAGTATCGCAACCTGTCTGCGCAGAATCTGGCACTGCGCGGAGCGATTGAACAAAGTTATCGCCAGGCCATGCCCCAGGGCGCAGTCGTCGATGCCGAAAAACAGCTGCGGCGACAGCTGGATGTTCTCGGCGGGACAGGCCAGGCCAGCGGATTTATCGGACTGATCGACCGTGTGGGCGGAGCGATTGCCGGAATGCCCGGTACATCCATCGCGAGTATCAACTACAACGACAAGGGCAACGAGATGCGCCTTAATATAGTGGCGGCAGACTTCGAGGGTGTGGAGCAACTGCGCAGCCGCATGAGTGAGGCCGGGCTGGAAGCCATAATGGAAAGCAGCAGTACCCAGGGCGACCGTGTCAGCGCCCGCCTGCGGGTAACGGAGCGATCATGAAGGAGTGGTTTGCGGCGCTCAACCAGCGCGAACAGATGAGCATACTGGCGCTGGGCCTCGCGCTGGTGCTTTACCTCCTGTACATGCTTGTCTGGTCGCCGCTGGACGAGCAGCGCGAGAATCTGGCGATGCAAAATGCCGCCATTGCCGAATCTCAGGTACGCGTTGATGCAATGGTCTCAGAGCTTCTGCAGTTGCGGCAAAGTGGCGTCAAGTCGGGCAGCCGGCGCAATCTTACCTCGGTGATCAACGAGTCAACCGGCCGCTGGCAACTGCCCGTCATGCGCTTGCAGCCCAATAGTCGTGGAGAGATACAGGTGCGCCTGGAAAACGCCGCGTTTGACGATGTGGTGCAATGGCTCCATCACATGGAGCACACCGAGCATATGCTGGTGCGTGAAGTCTCCCTGACCCAGGCGAGCACGTCCGGTCTGGTCAACGTTACGGCACGGATCGCAGAGGCGGGATAAATTGAAGATGACCCGCCTTGCCGCCGCTGCGGCCCTGGTCCTGTTGCTGTTTGCAGCCCTGCTGACAAGCGCGCCGGCGCGCCTGCTTTACCTCGTGGTGCCGGAAGAACTCGTGGTGCTGCGCGGCCTGTCGGGCACTGTCTGGGATGGCAGCGCCAGCGGAGTGCTGCTGCGCCTGCCGCAGGGCTATTTCCAGTTGGGCCTGGTGGATTGGTCATTGCACCCGCTGTCGCTGTTGACGCTGTCTCCTCACCTGAGCCTGAGCAGTCGATGGGGCAAGCAGACGATTGCGGGAGACGTCATCCTGCGCGGCCCGCAGGATATGGATTTAATCGACCTCGAGGTTCAGGTGGCGGCGAATTTGCTGGGCCGCTTCGCGCCGGTCGCCGTGGACGGCCTCTTCAGTTTACAGGCCCAGGCGCTGCAACTGCGCGACGGCTTGCCGTACAGCGGCAAGGGTCGCCTGGTATGGCAGGATGCCGGCTGGAGTTCCCCGCGCGGTCTGGTGCCGCTGGGAAGCTATGCCATGGACTTCGAGCAGCCGGACGACGGCGCGGTGGATGGCGAGATTATCACGCTGTCGGGCCCGCTTCAGGCCACCGGCTCACTGCAGTTGCAGCAGCGGCATTATGCCGTGGATGTCCAGTTGCGCAGTGATACCGCCCTCGACCAACAGGTCACGCAGATGCTGTCGCTGATTGCGCAACCCGACGGCGCGGACTTTCGCCTCGCCCTGGAAGGTGACTTATAGGCGCTGGTATAGCAGCGCTGACCGGGAGGCCGCCATCGCAGCGCCGGGTGGCGTATAATTTTCACTGAACGCAGGTTTATCTGAGAGATTGGCAAATGAGTGGTTCCGATTACAAGAAGTATGAGTGTGTGATTTGTGGCTTTATTTACGACGAGGCCGAGGGGTTACCCGACGATGGTATTCCCCCGGGGACCTTGTGGGAGGATATTCCCGAGGATTGGGAGTGCCCGGATTGCGGAATATCGAAGTCCGATTTCGATTTGTACGTGGAATAGGACGAATTCGCGCGTCTCCTCATTCTCATTGCGCAACCATTGGCTGAACGATCCTGCGGCCACCTGCCAGGGTACTATCAGGAGGTGTTACGGTGCACGATACAGAGAGCAACAAGCAATTGGCCAGAAAACTGGTCGATGCGATGAACCGGTCGGACACGCAGTGGTTCCTGGACAACTACGCCGACGATGTGCAGGTATGGACGATGGGCAATACCCTGATTTCAGGAAAGTACGGCAAGGCCGAGGTAGCGGGCTTTGCCGACAGCATCTTCGATGCCTTTCCGAAGGGAATCAGGTTTACCATCCATAGCATGATTGCGGAGGGCGACACCGTCGCGATGGAAACCGAATCACTGGGCGAGCACGCGTCGGGCAAGACCTACAATAATTTCTACCATATGCTGGTGAAGATTCGCGACGGCAAGATTACGCTGCTGAAGGAGTATCTCGATACGGAACTGGTGACCGATGTTCTCGCCGGTGGCCAGCGGCCGCCCGCGTCCTGAGGACGCGCGACGACGATGGGTGGCTGTGCCTTGACGACAGAAGAACGCCTGGCGGCGGTACGGCACCTGATGGAGCAATCCGCTTACGATGCGCTGGTAGTGCCGCGTGCCGATGAATACCTTGGCGAGTACATTCCCGCGCACAAGGAGCGACTGCGCTGGATCAGCGGGTTCACCGGCTCCGCGGGTGTGGCGCTGGTGCTGCGCGACCGGGCCGCCCTTTTTGTGGACGGGCGATACACTGCGCAGGTGCGCAGCCAGGTACCCGCCGAGCTGTTCGCTTACCACCACCTGGTAGATGATCCCCAGGCGCAGTGGCTGGCAGCAAACCTGCCGCGCGGCGCACGTGTGGCCTGCGATCCGCGTCTGCACAGCCTGCACTGGTACCGCGAGACGGCCGATGTCCTGGGCGCGGCCGGTATCGAGCTGGTTGCCGATACCGACAACCTGGTCGATCGCTGCTGGCGGGACGCCCCGCCGGAAGTATGCATGCCGGCGCTATTGCTGGATGAAGCCTTCAGCGGCGAGTGCAGTGGCGACAAGCGGCGGCGTATTGCGGCGCTGGTAACGGCGCGGGGATGCGATGCGGCGCTGATCTTCGCGCCCGACTCCGTCAGTTGGCTGCTCAATATCCGCGGTACGGATATGCCGCAGCTCCCCGTCGTACAGAGTTTTGCGATGCTCGAGGATACTGGCGAGTTGACGCTCTTTGTCGATTCGCGCCGGCTGCCTGAAGGGTTCGAGGCGCACGTTGGCCAGGGTGTACGGGTGCTGTCGGAGGCCGATGCCAGCGGTGCCCTGGGTGCATACGCGAATCGTCGGGTGCTGGCCGACAGCAGGAATGCCAGTGCCTGGATACAACTGGAATTGACCCGTCTCGACGCCGCGCTGGTCGACGGTGAGGACCCGGTGCAACTGGTAAAAGCCTGCAAGAATGCGGTGGAACTGGCGGGCACCCGCAATGCCCACTGCCGCGATGCCGTCGCCGAGATTCGTTTCCTGGCCTGGCTGGATGCCGAAGTGGCCGCCGGTCGCCTGCACGATGAAGCCGAATTGTCGGACAGGTTACTCAGCTTGAGGCAGCAGGGAGAGCAATTTCATGCGGTCTCTTTCAGTACCATCTCGGCCGCTGGCGCCAATGCAGCGATGTGTCACTACAACCACCTCGATGCCGTGCCGGCACACCTGTGCATTGACAGCGTATACCTGCTGGATAGCGGTGGACAGTACACCGATGGCACCACCGATATTACGCGTACCGTGCCGATCGGCGATCCCGGCCCAGAGGTGCGGCGACTGTTTACCCTGGTGTTGAAGGGCCATATCGCGCTGGCGCGGGCACGGTTCCCGCACGGCACCACCGGTACGCAACTGGACGCGCTGGCGCGACAGTTTCTGTGGCGCGAGGGTTATGACTACGATCACGGCACCGGTCACGGCGTGGGCGTGTTTCTCAGTGTACACGAGGGACCGCAGCGTATTTCCAGGGTATACAACAGTGTGGCGCTGCGCCCGGGCATGATTGTCAGTAACGAGCCCGGCTATTACCGTGTCGGCGCATTCGGCATGCGCTGTGAGAACCTGCAGGTGGTCCGTGAGTGCGGGGACGGCATTGGCGAGACAGCCATGCTGGAGTTCGAAACGCTGACGCTGGTGCCGTTTGATACAAGGCTGCTGGACAGGACGCTGATGGATGCCGTTGAAATCGACTGGCTGAATCGCTACCACCAGCGCGTTTCAGAGACGATCGGCCCGCTGCTGCAGGGCGCGGACAAGAGCTGGCTGAATCGGGCAACGCGCCCGCTGTAAGGTTTGGCCCCGGCTTCGCTTCCCCGCCTACTTGCAGGGAAACGCGGTAATGAGCGCCATTATCAGAACCGTTTCCACCGGCGTTTCATCGGGGATGTCGTTCTTGGCAATAAACGCATCAATCAGCCTTGTGTAGTCCTTGCGCCCGAGTTCTATTTCCTTCGGCTGGCAAAACAGCGAGGGCAAATTCTGCTGTAGCAAGATAGCCGCCGCCATCGTCGCGCCCACACCGACGCCGTTGAGGTAGACTCCGGTAACAGACCATTTCTGCTCGTTCTGCTTGCTCTCGACGTATTCGTTGATCGGCATCGTGCTCATTGCCGAATTGGCCACGAGCAGACTGGCAGTGAACAGAAGTGCGGTGATCAGGGCTTTCATTGGCTGTCATTCCTATGCTGGTAGTGGTTGTTGAGTCAGGCGTACTTTACGCCACACTAGAGAATGCGCGTGGTGCTGTCCAGAGTGAAATTGTGTCGGGATTCCTCCGGGAGTCGCCACGTGTACATCTATTTGTGTAGACTGCGCGGATAACAATGCAAACGGGAGTGGTATATGGCAGCGGTGGGCGGTGCGCACTGGTCTTCGCGATTCGGGTTCCTGATGGCCTCGGTCGGTTTCGCGGTCGGCCTGGGCAATATCTGGCGGTTCCCGTACATCACGGGCGAGAATGGCGGCGCGGCATTCGTGTTGATCTACCTGGCCTGCGCATTCGGTATAGGCGCCCCGATCCTGATAGCGGAGATACTGATCGGTCGTCGCGGGCAGGGCAGTCCCACCACTGCGATGGCCAGCGTGGCCCGGGAAAACGGGAAATCCAGGCACTGGCGGCTGGTGGGGGGGATGGGCCTGCTTGCCGCCTACACCATCGAGATTGTCTACGCCGTGGTTGTCGGATGGGTGCTCTGGTATCTGTTCAAGGCAATTACCACCGGGTTTGCCGGTTTTGACAGTGTCTCTGCCAACGCCGAGTTCGCAGCGGTACTGGGCGACAACCTCGGTATGCTGTTCTGGACGTTGATGGGACTGGCCATTACCGGGCTGATCATTTACGCCGGGGTAAAGGACGGCATTGAACGCGCGGTTACCGTGCTGATGCCGCTGTTGTTTGTGCTGCTCGTGGGTCTGGCTGTCTACAATTACTTCGCATCACCTGTTTCCCAGCAGGGACACGGATTCTCCAGGGCGGTTTCCTGGTTGTTCACGCCGGATTTCAGCAAGATCGGGTTTGCCAGCGTGCTCGCAGCGGTCGGCCAGGCGTTTTTCTCCCTGAGCGCGGCGATGGCGGGCATGATGGTATATGGTTCCTACCTGCCGAAATCGGTGTCCATCACGCGCTCCGTGCTGATCATCGTCACGCTGGATACCGGCGTGGCACTGCTGGCGGGGCTGGTGGTATTCCCCGTCGTTTTCAGCAACGGCATGGATCCCGCCGCCGGCGCGGGTCTGATCTTCAAGACACTGCCCGTGGGCTTCGCCCAGATGCCCGGCGGCCACGGCTTCAGCGTATTGTTTTTCCTGATGCTGGCGGTCGCGGGAATTACTTCCATGGTCGGCCTGGTGGAGGCGGTGAACTCCTGGCTTGAAGAGCGTTTCGATATGCCCAGGCACAAGAGCGCACTGTTGCTTGTCGCTTCTATCGCGGTGTTCAGTGTGCTGTCTATCCTGTCGTACAACGCGATGGATCACTGGACGATAAACGGCAGAAACTTCAACGACAGCATGGATTATTTTTCCAACCAGATACTGCTGCCCGTCGGTGGTTTACTGATCGCCATCTTCGTCGGCTGGTTTGTCAGCAGGGCGGTTTCCGAGGACGAACTGGGCAGCACCGCGGGTGACTACAGGATCTGGTATTTCCTGATTCGTTTCGTGGTGCCGCCGGCGGTACTGGTTATTTTCGTGATGGGCGTTTTTGGTTAGCGATTATCGCAGGGGTCCTGCCGGACGTTCCTGCAGCTCAGGGCGGGCTCAGTAGTGTGGCCCGCAACCGCGCAATGTCCGCATCGCTAAGCTGCAAACCGCGGTGAACATAGTCGTCGAAACTACCCCAGGTATCGTCAATTTGTTTGAAGCCGGCTGCCAGCCAATCCTCTTCCACGCCCAGCATGATGGATACTTTGTCGGCTGCCTCCTCGCCCTTGAACAGGCGCAGCAGCATGATCTGTGATTCGCGTGCCCGAAGCGCATGCTGCTTGCTGGCCATATAATCCTGCATGACCACGTCCTGCGGTACACCGAGGATGCGCAACAGGATTGCCGAGGCAAAGCCGGTGCGGTCTTTTCCGGCGGTGCAGTGCCAGACGACAGGTGCGCCATCGGCTTTCAGTACCGTCTGTATGAACTCGCGAAACTGGGGAGTAAAGGTGCTGGCGAACTGCCGGTTGGCATCCAGCATGAGTTCGTTGGGATCGAAGCCATCGAAGTTTCCGCTCTCGATGCGTTCGGTGATTTCCTCGACCATGGCCTCGTTGCCGTCATCCAGCGTGGGGATTTCCACGACGTTGAAGCCGGCCGGGTCAGGCAGGCGATTGGGCTCGGCCTCCTTTTCGGCGGCGGAACGAAAATCTATCAGCGTCCGGAGATCAAGCTCGCCCAACCGCTGCAAATCGGCGCTGGAACTCCCGGCGAACGTACCCGCACGGTAGAGCACGCCCCACTTCACCTGCCTGCCGTCCGTTGTGGGGTAGCCACCGAGATCACGGAAATTGGGGATGCCCTCAAAATTGAGGAGCCGGTGAGCGACGCGTTGTTCCGCCGGAAGCTGCGCGGGTATTACCAGCGCTGGCGCGGGTATGAACTGGATAGCCGCAACCGCCACGATTGCGACGGCGACGAGTGACGCAAAAACTCTTTTCTTGCTCAAGGTGAACCTCGTTGTCTGCGATGGATTCCGGGCCCCTGCAGCATATCACCCGGCTACTCCCCGGCAAGTATTGCAGGCCGGGTTTTTGCACTGCCGTTTGCCAGGGAAGTCGCGATTAACGATAATTGGCGGCCTCAATGGTTTAACTACAGGCAGCTGCCATGGCTTCATTGCAGGATCAACTTCTCCAATCCGGCCTTGTCGACAAGAAGAAGGCAAAGCAGCTCAAGCAGGCGCAGCGCAAGGAAGTCCGGGGTCGCCAGAAAGGGCAGGTGCATATCGATGAAACCAGGGAGCAGGCCCGACAGAAACAACTTGAAAAAGCCGAACGCGATCGGCAGCTGAACAGGGAGCAGCAGGCGGCTGCCGAAAGGAAAGCGGTCAGGGCGCAGATAGTCCAGCTGATTACAATGAACCGTATTAATAGGGAAGGCGGTGATGTGGCGTATCAGTTCAAAGACGGCACGCGGATAAAGAAGCTGTATGTCACGCAGAAAATACAGGGTGAACTGGCAAACGGGCGATTGGCCATTGTCAGGCTGGACGAAGGCTATGAGTTGCTGCCGGCGGCCGCCGCACAGAAAATCGCACAGCGGGATGCAGAGCTTGTCGTGGTATTGAACCAGTATGAGCCGAACGCAGCGGATGAGGACGATCCCTATGCGGACTACCAGATACCGGATGATCTGATGTGGTAGGGTGTTTACGGTGAACATGGAATCGCGCGGGCTTTTCGGGGTACCATGCGCTGATTGGGACACTTTTTCTGTTTGTGCAACCGGGGTTTGGCATGTCGAGATGGATATTAACGGCGCTGCTTGCAGCGATTGTCAGTACAGCAGTGCAGGCGGCTCAGGAATTCAGCCTGATGGCCAACACATCGCCGCCGTATGCGGACGCGAAATTACCGGAGCAGGGACTGGCGCTGGAACTGGTGAAAACGGTTTTCGCGGACACTGACTTTACACCCAGGATTACCATCGAAAACTGGTCCCGGGCGCTGGAGGGCACGGAGGTGGATGTCTACGATGCCCTCGCGGCTGTCTGGTATTCACCGGAGAGGGAAAAGGACCTGTTGTTCAGCAAACCCTACCTGCAAAGCAAGCTCCTGATACTCAAATTGCGCTCGAACCAGGGGCGTTACTGGAGTCTCGACCAGTTGGCCGGCAGCCGCCTGGGCGTCAGGACCGACTACGCCTACGGTGTCGACTTTTCGACGATTCCCGATTTGACGCTGGTGGAGGAAGATCAACTGGTGCCCAATCTACTTAACCTGCTGGACGGCAAAGTGGACTTCGTCATCGCCGACCAGCGTACCGCGGCCATGCAACTGCACGAGTTTTTCAATGATAGGATCACGCAGTTTGCGGTTACGGAGATAGCCTTATCCCCGGTAGAGCGTCACGTGGCCGCGAGCCGCGCATGGCCCGAGGGTGAGGCGATGATCGCCGCTTTCAACCGCGCGCTGGAGGCGCGGCAAAAGGACGGCTCTCTGGATGCCATTATCAGGAAATGGGATGAGCGTTACGGCGGGGTGGAGTAGGCCTGCTGTCAACCGCCGCTTATTCCTCCCTGACGGTCAGCGCTTCTTCGGTGTTGCCGGCATAAAACACCAGTAGTTTGACCGGCACCGTCCCGGTGTTGCGACCGTTGTGCATCACATTGACGGTTTCAACAGCGGGGTCTCCCGCTTTCAGCGACAGGGTTTCCCCCGATTTGAGGTGTACCGTCATCTCGCCTTCAAGCACCATGCCAAAGGACGGTACAGGGTGCAGGTGCCACCCGGTTTCCCCTCCCGGTGCGATCTCCACCTGCACCACGGTGACTTCCGCCCGTCCCCCGGGGTAGACGATGGGCTTGCCATCCCAGCTTTCCTGCGTTTTCAGCAACGGTGTTACGGTGACCTGTTCGGTCGGCTCGAAAGCGAACGCCAGGCTGGCGGATGAAGCAAGCGCGCTGATGAAAAGAAGTTTAGTCATGGCTTTCATAGGATAACCTGCCCGGGTTGGTGAACGCCTGAGGCGTCCCTGAAAAAAATCATGCTGTCCGGTTTGCGGACAGCATGCGCGAAATGAATGCCTCCCACGGCTGGTAAGCTGCAGGGTCCCATATTGAAGTGATATGCTCGCGGGCTTTCCGGGCAGGCCAGTCCAGGTTGCGGTGGGCATAAATTGCATAGAAAGCCGATACCCGGTAATTGGCGGCGCAATGGATCATCATTTTTTCGCCGCGCCGGGCAATTAGCGCGCGCTCGAACGCCATGTAGTCCTGTTCCTGCGGGGCGTTGAAGTCTACCGGGATGTAGGCGTAGCCCAGGCCCTGTCGTTCGACCAGTTCCCGCTCGCCTTGCAGCGCGTACTCGCTGTCGTCGGGTAACAGGTTGATCACGGATTGATAGCCCTCCTGCTTCAGGGCGCAGAGTTGTTCCTCGCTTAACAGTCCGGCGGTACAGGTGGTCTCGCTCACTTTCCTGTAGTTAAAGGCTTCATCGACGCTCATAAACTCCTCCTGTCGCTTGCCGCGGTGTGTCTGGGATGCACCACTTGAATCCGGCCAAACTCCGGCGTTTCAGCTTCCCTGGTCCAGTGGGACCCGCCGTGAAACCTTCCATGGGGGCTCGCGCTCGGCGTCCTGCCTCGCACGGTCCCGCAGGACCAGGGAAGCCAAAACGCCTCAGCGGCGGATTTGAGCTTAAGCAAGCGCCATTCAGGTCAGTTACCAATCTGTTCGACGATCTTTGAACAAACTTCCTCTTGCGTCAACCCGGAGCAGAGCACCGTGATTTCCGCGACCTGCTTGTAGAGTGCCTCACGTTCTGTGAAAAGATCTTCCAGGCTCTGTCCTGGCCGCTTGGCCAGGCCACGGCTGGCAAAATTGTCTATGCGCCTTGCCAGCGTAGCCAGGTCGGTATCCAGGAAAACGACCGTGCCCGAGGCGGCGAGGTGAGCCATTGCGGCCGCGCTGTACACAGCGCTCCCGCCCGTCGCGATAACGTGATGTTGGACATTGATCGAGAGCAGAATTGTTTCTTCGATCGCCCGCAGGGCCAGGTGCCCATCGCTATCGACGATGTCCTGCAGCGCGCGTTTCTGCGCGGACTGGATGAGCAGGTCTGTATCGATGAAGTCGTACGACATCCGCTTCGCCAGAAGCACGCCTACCGTGCTCTTGCCGGAGCCGGGCATGCCAATCAGCACGATATTTGATTTTGGCCAGACCATGCGGCCGCTCTCATTCCGAAGCTTCGTATCAGCGGTTTTCGTAGCGATTTACGTCGAACAGTCCGGCTTCCCTCGGATAGGTCTCCCGGTAGTGCTCATTGATGGCATCGGAAAGCGGCCAGAACATGGCCTGGTTGCGACGCACACCGTAGAGAGACACGAGGCTGGCGTAATCAGTTTCATTACGCATGGCTTCGACCGACGCGACGAAATTACCCAGTTCGCTCTCGGCTACCCGGAAAAACGCATTGGGGTAGGAACCGATGAAGCCCTTGACCACTGTCAGGTAGTCTTCCTCGGGAACGCGGCGTTGATCTTCGTGAAATATCTGCGCGTTGTTCAGGAAGGCATCGTTGTGCACGATGGTGTAGTACGCATCCGCATCGGGGGCGTCGCCGGTCACCTGCACGAAAGACACTTCCGGCATGAAGCTGAAGGGTGTCCCCTGAAGGGTTTGCAGAGAGTCAAACTGCGAGCTCGCCGGTTGGTAGCGCTGTGCGGCGGCACCGGGCAGGCGCTGCGCCAACATGTCCAGCAATTCCCTTTTGGGGTCATCCGTCCTGTACTGGATGTCAGACGTGCGGTCGAAAGCGATAGAGTCGGTCATCATGAACTGCTTGGCTTCTTTCTGCGCTTCCCGGTACCAGAAATTGCGCAAAATGATGCGTTCCTGCGGCGGCAGGAAGAACAAGAAGTTCTGCTCGCCCTCCATGCGCAGGAAATCCATGTAAAGGCGGGTTTCAAGCTGGTGGGCTACATTGCCGAATACGTCGTAACCGGCGACGAGCAGGTAGTGGATCCGTTCCAGCAAGGAATAATCAATGACCCACGCCGTTTTGGGTTGCTGCCCCACGAAGCCTTTCACCACGGAGGCGCTGTTATCATGCCGGAATACGGTGAGTGCGGCATTGTCATTCCTGCCACCGCCATCCCAGATCAGGTCGAGGTCGACCCTGGTTCCGTCGGGACCTGTCATTTTCTGGATATACTCGAACTTGGCTTTCAGGAACTTCAACTGTTCACGCGAGTAACCCAGCCACTCGACGATGGATACCAGCGCACCATCGACTTTATCGGCGGGAAGGCGCAGGTTCTTGCTCTCTTTCGCGAGAAATTCCGCGTTTTCCTGGACGCCTTTCCTGTCGGGGTCCAGGAAAACCACCCAGAAGTGATCGTCGATCACGTTCAGGGCCACCTGGCCGCGACAGACCGGGCCCTTGATGAAACCCATAATGGTAAACTGCGCCTCGTCCAGCATGAACTTATAGCGGGCGGTCTGCGGCAGTTCGCGATAGGCGATGAACGGGTTGGAAGCGACCTCCGCCGCATACGAGGGCAGCGCAGTGACCTCGTATTCAGGATCGAGAAACAGTGAGTGCCAGCGTTCCATCCGCTGTGCGTTCAGTGCATAGGGCATGTGCCGTTTGGACAGCACCGCCGTGCGCAGGACCTGCAGGCGATAGTAGACACGCGCCTGGCCCGGGTCGTCGAACGGCCGCCGCGTGGCGATGATATCGATAGGCTGTCCCGGCGGGGTCGCCGACCTGACCAGCGTATAATACGGGCTGTTTGCGCCAAGATCGGAAAAATACAAACTGGCAGTGAACAAGTGCTCGTACATATAGCGCGACATCAGCTGCTGTTTCAGGCTGTCGCCATTGAAAAAGGATTCCCAGCGGTCCACCTCGCCGACAGCTGCCGCCGAAGGCGCGACGAACGGTACGCCGGGTGCGCCCTGGTCCAGCCAGTCGACCAGGGTCGCGTGCTCATCCTTGTCCAGGCCCGGCAGGCCGTAAGGCATACCCCATAACGGATAGTTCGCGGCGAAGGTCTCAAAGGTCTCCGGCTTGGTGCACTGTTGCTCGCGGTCCAGGCCCAGGGGAATGGTCTCGGGCAGGACATTGCCAACCGGGAGAGGGTGTTGCTGCTTCAGGGCCAGCATGCGGGCCATGACACCTTGTTCGGGCTTATTCTCGTTGAGCATCGGATAGAAGCCCTTGTCGCGCCATTGCCCGACGGTCTGCGCATCCTCAAACAGTCGGGTGGGCGGTGCTGCCTTCAGGCGCAGTGCGTAGACCTCCTCCTTGCTGGCGCCGCGTTGCAATCCGGCCCAGGCATCCAGTTTCAGTTGGCAGGGAGCATCGTAGCAACCGTGGCAGACCATGCACCGTTGTTCGACTATCGCCTTGATCGCTGGGGGATAATCGCTGTCGGCGAGACTGGCAGTACAGAACAGTAAGAGCAGGGAGGAGAAGGTCAATCGGGGGAATATTTTCATGGCGGAATTCTGCGGCTTTGCAATGTTTAATGCAAGCGTGTCCGGTTCTGGCTGCGGCGGATGCATCGGTGGTACTGTGTTGCCATGACTGAAATGATGAACAGCGCAAACGACGACCCGCAGGCAGTCGAGAGCGCGTGCGAAAGTTTGCGCGGCCGCCTGCAGTACGCGATCGAGAAAGGCCCGCTGCCATCGCTGCAGTTTGCGCTGGCGATGGGCGGCAAACTGGTGCTGTTCGAAACGCTGGGCGATGCTGATAACAGCACGCGTTACAACATCTTCTCCTGTACCAAACCCGTTGTGGCATCTGCCGTGTGGCAGTTGATGGGGGCGTCGCTGATCGAGGTCGAAAAGCCGGTGGCCCACTACATTCCGGCGTTCGCAGAGAACGGCAAGGAGCATGTGACAGTGGAGCAACTGCTGTGCCACACGGCCGGGTTTCCACGTGCGCTCCTGGAGGCTCCTGCCTGGTGGACACGCGCCGGCAGGCGTGATGCCATGCGCGAGTGGCGCCTGGACTGGCAGCCGGGTAGCCAGATGGAATATCACGCCTTGTCCGCGCACTGGGTACTGGCGGAACTGATTGAAACTGTCGCCGGCATCGATTACCGGCAGTACCTGCAGGAAAAAATTCTCTCGCCGCTGGGTCTTGAGCGGTTGCGACTGGGGGTTCCCATCGCGGAACAGGGAGACATCGCAACGGTGCTGCAGGTCGGTGAACCGCCCGCTTCGAAGGAGATCGGGAAGCTCTTTGAAGCAGCGATGGAGTGGCCGAACGCGCTGGACCATTCGTTGTTGATGCTCAACGAAGCCGAGGTGCGCGAGTTGGGAGTGCCGGGGGCCGGCGCCGTATCCAACGCTGCCGACGTGGCAATGTTTTACCAGGGCCTGATGCGCAACACCGGTGGACTTTGGCAATCCCGGGTACTGGCGGATGCGACCGGCAGGGTGCGCGTGGAGTTTCCCGACCCGATGACGGGTGCGCCGGCCAACCGCGGTCTCGGGGTGGTGATTGCGGGTAAGGACCGGTACCAGTCCTCCCGTGGTATGGGGAACAAGGTCTCAGCAAGCACCTTCGGTCACCCGGGCGTCGGCGGGCAGGTCGCCTGGGGGGACCCTGTCAGCGGTGTTTCGTTCTGCCTGCTGACGAACGGGCTCGATGCAAACCCGCTGCGCTCCGCGCAACTCAGCGCGGCGGCCAGTAACCGCGCAGCGGCCTGTTGGCCCGGCTGACTGTCCGCTTTTTTTACACTTTGCCTGGCCGGCGCTGGAACATGTTCCTAAATAACTGATATTTGGGGAAAAATTCGAGATGGCATAATTAGTGCTTGAATACGCCCATAAGACCTGTGGGCGGCGGAAGTACACGTATGACAACTATCTCGATGAAGCGGTGTCTGGCGGTGGTGTTACTGGCGGCGGCGCTGCCGTTCGCAACTTCGTCGCACGCGGCACTGATGTTCGTGGGCTATTGGGATGTCGCTGATCCAAACGCCCCGATATGGTCCGATACCCCTCCCGACGGCCCACTGGCGTATACCGCGCAGGAGGCGGCCGCGTTGCTGTTTGGCGGCAGTGCCGCGGACTACACTATCTCCACCGTCGACGATACCGTGGCCAATATCAACCGTATGGGCTGGTATGATGTGATCGGATTTGGCGGCAGTATCTTTGCGCAGGATTATTCAAACAAACATCTCGGCCAGTATTACGGTCCAACCTCCGGTTTCAACGTGGGCGATATCAACAATTCCGCCTCCGCTTTCGTGCGTGACAATCTCACACAGGGCGTGGAGAGAAACTACGCCTTCGTTGACGATGGCGTTGTCGTACCCGAGCCGTCAGCGTTGTCCCTGTTGCTGCTCGGGCTTGGCGTTTTTGTGCTGTCGCGGCGCCGACTACAGGGCGCCGATCACCTTTTCCTCCAGTAGACGGTCTATCTCCGTATCGCTGTACCCGGCCTCCCGCAGGACATCCTTACTGTGCTCCCCGAGCCGAGGCGGGTGGCGGTACAGCGCCGCCGGCGTGTCGGACAGGTGGCCCGGATACCGTACATAGCGCAGGGTGCCGGCGTCCGGGTGCTCGGCATCGAAAATCGTGCGGTTGTGTTTCGCCTGCGGGTCCTCGGCAAACTCCCGCACCGTTTTAACCGGGCCGAAAGGCACGCCAGCGGCGTCCAGTCGTGATAGCAACTCGCTCGTGGTGAAGCGTTTCATCACCTCGGCAATTGCATCCAGCCAGAGGTCGAAATCACTGATGCGTTCGCCGATATTGCGCATACCTTCCCGCTCCAGCAGCTCTGTGCATTCCAGTGCGTTGCACAGGCCGGTGAAATGGTTGTCCTGCAGCGCCATCCCCACAACGAAACCATCCTGCGTCTCGAAGCTGCGCAGTACCGCCAGCGGCGCCGGGTCGGGCATATGATTGGGTACGAAGCTGTCGACTGGCATCATGTCGGCCAGTGAGTTGGTGGCCCAGGCGTCGATCATGGGTACATCCACACGCTGTCCTTTGCCGGTGCCGCCCGGGCGGTCGCGCGCGTAGAGCGCCGCCATGGCGACTCCGGCCGCCGTCGTTCCCGTCGTCTTGTCGACGATGGCGGACTGTATCAGTTGCGGTTTGCCGCCGAAGGGCATGCCCTGTATATGCATCATGCCGACCAGGCCCTGCGCGATGGGGTCATAGGCCGGCTTGTGCGAGTAGGGGCCGGTGGGCCCGAAGCCGGTAATGGAAACGAAGATCAGCCTGTCGTTCAATTTGCGCAGTTCCTCGTAGCCGAATCCGAGTCTGTCCGGCACGCCGCCGCGAAAGTTTTCCACCAGTATGTCGGCCGTTGCCGCCAGCTTCCTGATAATGGCTATGCCGTCGGGGCTTTTAAGGTCCAGCGCCAGGCTGCGCTTGTTGCGGTTCATCTGCGTGTAGAAGCCGGTCAGGCCCTCCTTCTGCGGCGGTGCCAGCCAGCGCGAAATCTCGCCGTGGGTGGGTTCGATCTTGATCACGTCCGCGCCGAGGTCACCCAGTTGCTGGCTGCACATCGGCCCGGTGATCATGGAGGTGATATCGATAACGCGGATGCCTTTCAGCGGACCCTGCGGTGTACCTGAGAGTTTTATATCCATGCCGTGTTGCCTCATTCGATTGTCAGGCGATTCTATTCGCGCTCAGCTCCGACGTCCAATTCGGTAGTAGTGGGCTTGCCCGGGGCTGTGGTTGTCATTCCGGAGGCGTCGGTCATAATGCATGGCACCTGTGGAAGTAACCTGATTCAACGAGAGGCGCCATGTTTGGTGACAACCCCAACGACGCGATGCTGAAGGACAGCTGGGATAATTTTTGCGACCAGCTGAAGAGCGCGGGGGAACTGGTATTTCGCGACACTACGCCGGTGCACGATATCGATCGTGCCAAGGGCTTTCGGCTCCTGGCGCGCAACATCGCGTTGGCGCTGCAGTTCCAACTTGAAAACAGGGATCCCGATTTTCCCGAGTTGCTGCATTACTTCGATCCTCTGCGCAAGCAGGGCGGTGACAATACCGATGCCCTGTATGTTGGCGCCCCCATCAATGGCGAACATAGCTACCGCATCAGCGGGGTGCGCGGCACCGCGCGTTACTTTGCTGTCACTGTCCTGGAGAACGGCGCCACTCCCTGGGGCGGCGCCGTGGTCGGTAACCTGATCGACAGCGATATCGAGGTGGCCGACGACGGTACGTTTGAGATCACCCTGAGTCCGAACGAACACCCGGGCAACTGGATCAGGACCACGCCCGGAAGCTGGCGCGTCACAGTCAGGCAATTCTTCGCCGACTGGGAAAACGAAACACCGATGGTCGCCCGCATCGACCGTCTCGGTGAGCTGTCGCACGATCCGCGGCTGAGTGTGGAGGCTGTAGCGAGCGGACTCGCCGAAGCGGCCGCCTGGGTGCGCGATTCGACATCGTACTGGTCGGATATGCTGCACAAGTGGAGAATCCAGCCCAATCGCTTTTTGTCCTATCGCCAGTTGGACGATAACGCGATTGACGCGACACCCGGCGGTGAGCCACTGATCTGTTACTGGCAGGTGCCCGAAGATGAGGTGCTGCTGGTGCGGGTGACGCCGCCGGCCGCGGATTACTGGGCGGTGGAATTCGGCAACTGCTGGTGGGAGACAATGGACTACCGGTACCGATTGTGTAGTACCAATTGTCACCATGCCAGATTGGAGGCTGATGGTGAACTGCTGCTGGTGGTCGCGCACGAGGACCCCGGTGTAGCCAACTGGCTGGACCCCTCCGGACACGTGGAAGGCTATATTACCGTGCGCTGGATCGGAGCCGAGCAGTATCCCGTTCCGGAATGTGTCCAACTCAAGCGAGAGGCGCTGGAGGGGTATCTGCCTGCGACTGTGGCCAGGGTCGATACTGTGCAGCGCAAAGAGCAACTGGCGGCAAGGCGACGCGGTGCCATAAAACGGTTTGGCTACTGAGTCAGTGGCGGCGGCCCTTGTTGTGGTCAGAGGCTTTATGAGGAACACGCGATGAACAAATCCGGCTCTCCGTTGTGGACGCCGCCGCCACACCCCGGCTGGCTCGAGGCAATGAACCGGGAGGGCAGTTACCTCGATCTCGAGGCAGTGGTGCCACTGGATGAAGCTTCGCTGCTGCAGCATGCCTGCCGTGCGACAGGACTGGATGACTTCGGTGACGAGCTGTGGCGGGAGCCGTTTCGGGTGCTGATCAGGTCGCTGGCGGAGGAAGCGCAGCTCACGCTGATGGGACGCCTGATGGCCAGGAGCGATATTATCCTCTGGTTGAGTACGCGCTTGCGGGTAACGGCTACACTGAAGAAGCACCCCGAGATTCTGGATGAGGAGATCGCCGCCCCGATGTTTATCGTCGGTTTGCCGCGTTCGGGTACCTCGATCCTGTTCGAGTTGTTATCCCAGGATCCCGACGTCGGAGTTCCGCTGATGTGGGAGGCCTTGCAGCCCTGCCCGCCACCGGAAGCGGCCTCGTACACCAGCGATCCGCGAATCGAACAGGCGGACAAATTGTTCACGCAGTGGAATAGAGTGGCCCCCGAGTTCGCCAGCATGCATGAGATGCGCGGGGATATTCCCGCGGAATGCGGCCTGCTGATGGCGGGCACATTCATCAGCGATCACTGCGCGTCCCTGCACCAGACCAGCAGCTACAGCGCCTGGTGTATCGCGGCGGATTTTCTACCGGTCTACGAGTATCACAAGCGCATTTTACAGATACTGCAGTGGAAGAATCCCCGCAAGCGCTGGTTGCTGAAAGCACCGGAGCACCAACTGCATCTCGATACGCTGTTGCAGGTATACCCGGACGCTCGCATCGTGCAAACCCACCGCGATCCTATCAAATGCATGGCTTCAACTGCCAGCCTGATGGGCACCCTGTACTACATGCGCAGCGACCAGCCTTTCAATGCACAGTTGTTCGACAATATTATTATGGGTGCGGCCACGGCCGAGCGACTGGAACACGTGATCGAGCAACGGGAGAAAGACATCGTTCCCGAGGAGGCCATTGCTGATTCCCGGTACCAGGACCTGATGGATGACCCCATGAGCTGCATTGGCAGCATCTACGCGCATTTTGGCATGGCGCTGTCCAAAGCTGCCGGCAAACGCATGATGGACTACCTGCGACGCAAGCCACAGGGAAAATTTGGCCGGCACAGCTACCCGGTGGACGCGGCCAGGACGCGGGACAGGCCATTGTTCAGGCGCTACCAGGCACTGTACAAGGTGCCCGATGAGATGTAGTGGCCGCGCTATTTTCGCAGCCCCTGCAGGTGTCCATGCTTACCACTTTTCGGTAAACTGAGCGCAAGATGTCGGGCAGGATAACAGTATGAATCAACCGCTGAGTTCGCGAATCCAGCACTGTATGCAAGAGGTGTCAGGGCTGGTAGAGGCCGGTGATTGGCGCAATGCCTACGAGGTGCTCGCCTGTGAGAACCGGCGCAGCCCGGATCAGGCGCTTGAGCGCGCGCTGGTCGATGTTCTGTTGCAGGCGCGCAGCGACGCGGCCGGTACTGTGGAGGTGTCCAAGCCCGGTGACAGCCCCCTGAAACACAAGGGCTCCTCGGAGTGCGGGGTGATACCTGAAGTGTCCGCGCCAGAGTTGACCGCACAGAAACTGCAGGAGGCGATCCGCGAGCATGGCTATTTGCTGGTCCGCGGCCTGTTCGCGGCGGCGTCCGCGGCCGAGCTGCAGCAGACGATTGACAGTGCGATGCTCGCCCGCATGGCGACCGTCGAGCCGGATACATCGGGGTCCACGGAGAGCCCCTGGTACTATGAGTCGCCGTACTTCCCGGGAACCCATGTAAGTTTTGCCGCACAGAAAAAAAAGGACAAGTATGGGCCCACAGGTTCCATGCGGGTAGTCGATTCACCGCGGGGCATGTTCCAGGTGCTGGAGATCTATCGCGAAATCGAGCTGAAAAAATTGTTGGCGGAGTATTTCGGAGAGCCCGCCGTCATTGCGACGAGGAAGTGGGTTTTTCGTTCGGTCTCGCCAGGGCATTTCGGTGGCGGGTGGCACCAGGACGGACAGTTCATGGGCGCGGATGCCGTGGCGCTCAATCTTTGGGCGGCGCTCTCACCCTGTGGAGACACAACGGCCGCTCCCGGTATCGCATTGATTCCCAAACGCATCCCCGAGATTCTGGAATATGGCACCAGGGGCGCGAAAATGAAATGGGTCGTTGGCGGTGAACTGATCGATGAGCTCACAGTGGACGCGCCTGTGGTCAGTCCCTATTTTGGTGCCGGCGATGCGTTGTTTTTCGACCACCTGAGCCTGCACCGTACCGGGCATGCCAGGAACCAGGACCAGAGGCGGTATGCGCTCGAATCCTGGTTTTATTCCGCGTCCGGCAATGCCGGCAACTACGTGCTCCCGCTGTATTGAGCCCTGGTTCAGGACTCAATGATTCTGCGCTGCAAGATCTCCCGGGACTTCATTCAGCGCCTCGGGTAGCTGATACCAGGTCTACTTCACGCGGCGAATAACCGATTCGCTGAACTGCTCCATGAAGCGCTTTTTTTCATTGAGGGTGGAGCGCTTTTTGCCGAGCGCGTACTGGAACGGAGGGGCGACCGTGCTCTGCAGGCCGTCGTCGGCCAGGCGCTGGAAGAGTTCCCGCTCCGGTGACGCTGTAACGCCGATCATCGCCTCAAACGGCAGGTGGTCGCGGCCGTAATCTTTCCTGAGTTGGTCGATGCGCTGCAGCAGCCCACCCACATCCTCCGGTGCGGTGCCCGCCCCGATGTAACCGTCGCCCACGCGCGCCGCGCGGTGCAGTGCGATCTCGCTGGCGCCGCCGATGTATATCCGCGGATGCTTGTCCGGCGCCGGACTCAGCTGCACACGGGGAAAATCAAAACACTCTCCGTGGTATTCAACCATTTCGCCACTCCAGAGAGTGTGCAGTATGTCGATCATTTCATCGGTAATCCTGCCGCGCCGTCGAAAGTCGACACCGTAAATGTCGAACTCCTCCTTCATCCAGCCGACACCGACGCCGAGAATGAAGCGGTCATCGCTGAGAATCGCCAGCGTGGCGGCGGCGCGTGCGACCTCGTGCGGATTCCGCAATGGCAAAACATAAACCCCACAGGTGAATTGCAGGGTGCGTGTCACCGCCGCCATGGCCGCGAAAATGGCGGTCTGGTCCGGGTATTCGTCACTCGGCTGCATCGGCGGCAGCCCCGTTTCCGAGTACGGGTACCCGGGCGCGATCGATTCCGGATACACCGCGTGATCGCCGCTCATCAGTCCGTGAAACCCGACCTCCTCGGCAAAGCGGGCGATCTCAAGCAGTTGATCCGTCTCGGCCCAGGTGATGGCCTGCCAGAACTTCATACAGTCTCCTCGAATGCTCCGTTTACTGTGTAATCAATTGATAGTGGCTGGGGTTGATTGCCAGGATTTGCAGAAGGACCGAGGAGAATGTGGTTTGCATTGGTCAATGAGACCGTGTGGCGACAGGACGTCGCCACCCGAGCCTGCACATGGATGTGCGCTTTTTGGCGTGTCGCATTGACCAATGCAAACCACATTCTCCGGCACGCTGTCAGGAATCAATATAGACCAAACTCTCGCGCAACGGACATTTACAACGGTTCTCTGGGTACATCGAAATACGTTTCATAGTCGCTGAACAAGTCACGCAACTCACCTTCCTCCATCCCGGTATTGGCTAGGCTGTACAAATGCTTGCCGTGTTTGTCAGCCGGGTTGACGTCGAGAAACGCCTGCATCGCGGCGGCAGCGCTGTCCGATAGCGTCAGACCGAAGTGCTCGTAGGCGCGCCGCACCGTACCGACCTGGTCCGCCATGAAATCGCGAAAATACAGGTCCACCACCTGCTGTTCGGGGAGCAGGCCGGATTTGCGGTAGCTGACAGTGTTGTTGTAACCCTGTGCGAGGGCTTTTGCATAGTAGCGGGTCACCCTGCCAATCTCGGCGTGATCGCTGGCCATGCCCTGCAGGTGGGCCGCGAGGTTGCTGGTGGAAATCACGATTTTTACCGGGTCGCGGTGGGTCTGCACGAACAGCGCGTCGGGATACTCGCGGTGTATGTGTTGCAGGTGCCACAGGTGCTGCGGTGATTTCAGCGCCCAGCGTTTGCCCGGCGCCTTCCACTGCAGCACCTGCAGGAAGCGACGATGCCACTTGAGCGCCGAGCGCATATCGCTCTCTATCACCCAGCGGTCATAAGCGGGTACGAAAAACTGCACGAAGTAAATCATCGAGGTGAAATCGTGACTCGTCATGGTCACGCATTCCTGCGCGCGTTCAGCGCCCATCGGATGCATCTTCTTGAACTCCGGCAGCAGTTTGTCGACCTGGTCGAGGTCGGCCTGCGCCTGTGCGATGCGCGGATCGCTGCGATAGGTGGCGGTTTGGGGAGGTGGCAGCGGGCGGGCGGTCTCCCACGTCAGCGGCACGCGGTTGTCCGGGTCCATCACCAGCAGGTCGTGGAAAATCGTGGTGCCGGAGCGGGGTGGGCCTACGACAAAAATCGGCCGCTCGATACGCTGTTCGGCGATCTCCGGGTGTTGTTTGAACAGGCTTACAAATCCCAGCCGATTCTCCAGTGTTCGCAGCAGGTCCCCCCTGGCAATCATGCGGCCCAGCAGGGACAGGTCAGCTTCCTTCTCGAGACTGTCCAGCAGCAGTGCCAGCGGTTGGCGGAAGTCATCCTCGCCGAAGTCCTGCAGGCCGGTGTTTTTCATTGCCGTCTGCAGCAAGCCGTCGAGGCTGAGGTCAACGGGGTTGAGCCCCAGCGCATTGGCTCCGCGTCCCGCCAGATTCAGGAGACGCACGGGAAGTGGCAGCGAACTGGTCATTTCAGTTTGCCAGGTCAGCCAGTTTTACCACCCTGGCCTGCGGCGCCTCGACATCGCCGGTCACCAGGAAGAAGCGCCAGAATACCAGGCCGAAAGGATTGCCCTCGGTGTCCAGCCAGTTGGGCTGGCCGGGGTCGGTGTGCGACAGGATCATCCGGAAGCTGCCATCGGCCTCCAATACGGTCTGCGCACGGTTCAGCGAGACGCTGCGGCTGCGGTAGTCCAGGGTTTGCTGGAAACGGTTCCACAGGCAGACGTTGCCGAAACGACACTGCGGCCAGCGGCCGGTGATGACCAGTGCTTCATCCGGCGCTATGAAAAACGGCGCCATCGAATAATGGGCATCGAAGGCCGCGAGTCCGAAGTCGCCGGGGGGTACCGGTACCGGGAATTCGTTCGGTGTCAGCCCCACGAAGGGGGGCAGAGGGCCGTTGGCCATGGGCGGCATGCCGAGCGTGCGACTGCGCACCGCGTTGCCCACCCGACGGATCCCGGCGGCGACACTGGCATCGTTGGGAGGCTCGGGCACGCCTTTTGCGGTGAGACATTCGATACGGATGCGCGGCTCCAGGTCGGGGTCTTTGGCGGCGCAGACAGTGTGCTCAAAGTAGTGGCGCGTGGTCACGCGCGAGGCGCCCGGTGTCAGCGGCAGCCAGTTTGCTGCACGCGCCTCGCCGCCAAGATAGAGCGTGAAATGCCCATTGCTGTCAATTTCCAGTTGCTGGTCATTGATCACACCGGCGGTGTTGCTCGCCATCAGGCCATCTTCCGCGCCCTCTTCAATGGTCAGTGAAAAATACGCGGCGCCGTGCATGCTGCCGTGGATCACGTAAGCGTGCTCGCCGCTGACCGGTGCATCGAAGTAAATGGCGTCCGAGTTGTCACCGGTCAGCTTGCGGCTCGGGGTGACAATACGCCGGAAGTCCGGCCGGCTGGCATCCTGCTCGAAATAGCCTACCAGCGCGGTCTCGAGGGTATGCATCAGGGAGCGGTGAGAAGCGACGATATCCTCCGGCGAATGGAGGTTCCACTCGGGACCTGACCAGCGTGCGTCGATCTCCTGCAGCAGGGAGATGAGTTCGGCCAGCGCCGCGCGACTTTCTGTTTGGATGCTCATGCTGTCTCCGTGTTGTTGGTATCGGGATTGTGGTTATTGGCTGTCGCCAGGTGCGGGTTGGTTTTTTCATAGGGAATACTGAAGTGCTGGCGGTAGAACATCAGCCGTTCATCGACCTCGCGCTCCTGCAGCCCGAAATCGGTGAGACTGTACTTGTGCGCGCCGTGCTTGTGCTGCCGGTTGCGCTCCAGCCACGCCTGCATGCCGCTGCGCGCCTGTGCACTGAACGGTGTCCCGAGAAATCCGTAGACGCCTTCCATCGCTGACTGCCAGTCGGCGGTGATGTCCGCGTACTGGATGTCATACTGGTTTTCGGGCGCCACCATCTCTGCGCGCACCCGCAGGGTCTTGTGCAGCATGCGCTCGGTCTTGCTGAGCCATTCGGGACCCAGCCATTGAGGGGTGATGCTGTCGCTGTCGCGCACCATCGCATTCCATGCGGTGGAACAGACCGAGCCCACACACTTGATCGGGTCGCGATGCGAGCAGACCAGCCTGGCGTTCGGGAACACATGCAAGAGGGCGTCCAGGTCCTGCATGTGTTGAGGCGTCTTCAGAACCCACGGTTTGTCCTCGGGGTCGTCGCGAAACCAGGAGATGATTTTCATCAACACCACCATGTACTCGTAGGCCGCGTGCTGCTCGTGTGTCATCAGCCACTTGGCGAACGAGGGAAGCCTGGCCTGGATCTCGAAAATCTGGCTGGAAAACCCGTGTTGCAGCAGGCCGATTTCCTCCTCCACCTCGAACGTTCCCAGCGGGTGTACCGCGGCGACCTGCGGGCTCATATACAGTACCGCTTTCAGCCCCTGCTCCAGTGCCTTGATGCGCGGGTCGGTGCGACCCTGGGCGCGGGCGGTAAAGCACTCGGGGTAGGGCACCGGGAACACTGATTCCCAGGACTCGAGATGCAGGAAATTCGGGTCACTGGCCAGCAAGCGGTGCAGGCGGGTCGTGCCGGAGCGGCCCAGGCCGACGATCACCACGGGATCGGCGATACGGCGCGCGAGTATCTCGGGGTGGCGCGTGAGCAACTCATGCGCGTACAGGCGATGTTTCAACAGTCTCAGTATGTTGGTGCGATTCATATAGCGGCCGAGCGGGTTCAGGTCGGCTTCGTTCTCCAGCGAATCGATCAGTCGCTGCATGGGGTCCAGGAATTCCTCATCGCCAAAATCACGCAGGCCGGTATCCTTGCGCGCGGCGGCAATCAGCCCGTCGCGATCGAGCGGGATTCGCGCCAGGCCGAACGTGCGGGCGCCGCGCAGTACTGCATTCAGCACGCGGATAGGTTTGCGGTGGTAATCCCTTGCGTTCAGTGTGGTACTACTCACAATGGTACGGTCCTTCTACTGTCGGCCTTGCGCGGGCGCTTTACGGTGTCGGTCAATTAGTCGAAAATGTCGCATTCTTTTGCCGAGTACTCAAGGCTTGTCAGGTCAAATGACTGAACCCCGGCCAGATCCCGTCGCGCTGATTGTCGATGCCGCCCGCCGCTGCTACCTTTCCAGGGGGATATCGGCCACCGGTATGAAGGACGTGGCCGAGTGTGCCGGTGTCGCGCGCTCCACGGTCTATCGCTATTTTCCGGGCCGCGACGACCTCCTGGTGGCTACCATAAAGAGTGAAATGGAGCAGTTGAATGTCCGGCTGCGCAAACGACTGGCGCGTTATCCGCGGCCCGCTGACCAGGTAGTCGAAGGCATGATAGCGGCGATCAAGGAGATCCCGCGGCGACCTTTGCTGCGCGCGGTCTTCGTATCAGAGGACGATAGCCGCGCGCGCCGCGCGATCTGGCATTCGGACGTCATCGTCCGGTTCGGCGAGGAGCTCATGGACCATGTGATCAGTCCCGCCCGGGATGCCGACTTGCTGCAGGATGCGGTGCGCCCGGAAGTTCTCGTGGAGTGGGTGTACCGTATTTTGCTGTCATTCCTCACCCTGCCCAGCAATTGGGTGAGCAGCGATGCGCAGTTGCGCACTACGCTGCACGCGCTGTTGATTCCGGTGCTGCTGAAGTAGCCGCGTCCCGGGCGGCACCGGCCGCGATGATTTCATGCGCACAGTTATAGCCCGGCAGGAAGGTCACTCCCGGGCCGGGGTGGCAGGATGCGCCGCACATGAACAGATTGCTTACCGGGGTGGTATGCCCTGTTCCGTCGATCAGGCAGCGTTCGCCGATCATCTGGTCCGGGTGCAGCAGCCCGTGGGTCCAGTCGCCGTTGGTCACACCCTGCATGCTGGCAAAATGGTCGGAGGAGAAAATCGCCTGGTCGACAATCAGGCTCCTGAAGTCGGGCATGTGTACGCAGATGTGATCGATAATTTTTTCCGCCATCTGGTCGCGCAGTTTACCCCGCCTGGCTTTTTCCGCCTCGCAGGGAAAATAGAAACCATAGGCGGAGGCGATGTGGTAGCCCGGCGGCGCCAGGCTGCTGTCGGCAACCGTTGGTATCTGGAAGGCCAGCGGAATCCGCTCCGGCAACTCGCCGCGCAGGCAGGTCTCATAGCTTTGCTGCAGTTCCCGCGGATCCAGTACCATTGCCCCGCCGAATCTGGCGCCGGGAATCCTGTTGAGTTTTGCCAGATGGGGTGAGTAGCCTGGCAGGCCCTTCAGTTTGAACAACATGTGCACGAAAGCGCCCCGGTGCGTAAAGGCGTCTACTTTCTCCTGATCTGCCGTGGCGAGGGTATGCCCCTTGAGCAGACGGTTGAACGTCGCCTGCTTGTCGAGATTGGAGATTACTGTATCGGCATGGATTTTCTCGCCATTTTTCAGTTCGACGCCCACCGCCCGGTTGTTCTCAACCAGTATCCTGCTCACGTTTTGCTTCAGTCGCACCTCTCCGCCGAGTGCTTCGATCTGTTCGGCGAGGCATTCCGAGAGGCGGCCGAGGCCGCCCTTGACGCGCTGCATGAGTCCCTCGGAACCCTCCTGCGCCATCGTGTAGATCAGGCAGAGCCCCGATCCGGGAGAATAGGGTCCCTTGTACGTGGCCTGTACGGCAGCGAACGCCATGCTTGCGCGCAGTTCCCTGTGCTTGACCGCATCGGGGAAAAACCTGTCGAGTATGTCCATGGCCGAACCGTTGAAGGCCAGTTCCAGGTGCGCGCGCTGTTCGGGTGTCGCTGCCTCGGCGATCAGGTCCTCGAGTTTGCGCGGCGCTTTGCGGGCTGTGAAGCGATCGAGGACGCGCGCCGGGTACTCGCAGAATTTCATCAGTCGGATAAAGCCCAGCATGCCGCTGATGCCGAATGTCCGCAGCAGGTTGAACGACAGGCGCAGCGGATTCTTGAAGATCACGAATGGACGGCCATCGGCGCCGACCAGGTTCACCGCCATCACCGGTAGCGGGATCATTTCCACGCCATGGGACTCGAAGTCGAAATAGCGTTTTATTTCGGCGGAGAGGGGAAACAGGCAACTCGCGCCCACCTCGTTGCGGCAGCCTTTCAGTATTTCCCGGGTGCCGCCCATACCGCCGACGTAGTGGTTTTTCTCCAATACCAGGACGCGTCGCCCGTTGCGGGCCAGCACCAGTGCGGTGGCCAGGCCGTTGTGGCCTGCGCCCACGACGATGCAGTCGAATTCACCAGTGTGCTTGGCCATACCGCGCGCTCCTCATTTGAATCGGTGACTTGTCACCCGGCAGTGTCGGACATATTATAAAAAATGTCCGATACGGGCAAGCGCCGCGAGTGCGCTTGATCAACCGGTTCACAGGGAGTTGGTATGCGTGCAGAGCGAGTGAGAATGGCCGGTATTGTCGCCGCTGGCGGGCTCAGGCTATTGCGCGATGCCCTCGGCGATGCCACCGGTGCGAGTATGCCGTACCGGGCGCAAGACGTAGCGACGCCCGAGGTCCTGTCCGAACTGGTCAATAGCGGCGCGCTGTACCCCGGAGTCCGGCCTGTGCGCATCAGCCGGGTCGAGCGCCAGCCGATACCCTCCGTCAGCAGCAACTGCGAGAACCTCGTGCTGACTATCGAGCAGCAGGGAGAGCCGACGCTGCCGCGCAGCCTGTTCGTCAAGCTGCCGATGGAATCCCTGCTGACCCGTTGGTTTTTTACCATCATCAACGCCTGGCAGCTGGAATCGCATTTTTTTCGACACGTCGCGCACACCCAGCCGCTGCGCACTCCGGTCACCTACGCGACCCGCTGCCAGGGAACGCGTTTTTACCTGGTGCAGGAGAACCTGCGCGAGGACCCGACCGTGCAGTTGTTCACCAACCCCGACATGATGGCCGGAGCCCCGCTGGAACTGGCCTACCGCTGCCTGGACGCTTTCGCGCGACTGCACGCCTGCCACTACGGCCTGGGCGCGGCCGAGCGCGAGCAGCTCCTGCCTCTGCGTTACCACCTGTTCCTGTCGCCGCGTATGGGGCTGGCGGCACGCATGTTGAACAGGCTGGCGCTCAGGCCGACGATGAAAAAGTTGCCCGGCGTGATTCCGCCGTCTGTGGCGCAGGCCTACGAGCGCTCCATGGCGAATTGGGACGCGTTGCTGCGGTACTGGTTTTCCGGTCCGCTTTCGCTGCTGCACGGCGATAGTCATCTCGGCAATTTTTTCGTATCGGGAGATGAAATGGGTATGCTGGACTGGCAGGCGGCGCACTGGGGCAAGGGTATTCGCGACGTGCAGTACTTCCTGGTGGATTCACTGCCGGCCGAGACTCTGGCTGCGCACGAGCGCGACCTGGTGGCCTACTATGTACAGCGCCGCGCGCACCATGGCGAGGCGATTGATCTGCAGCAAACCTGGCAGGAGTACCGCAGTTTCAGCTTTCACGCGCTGATGACAATAGCGGTGTCCATCGGTTTCGGCGCGCTCAACGCGGAGCAGGACCAATTGATGGCGGAAGTCCTGCGGCGCAACGTGGCGGCCGTTCAGCGAGTTGATTATCCCGGCTGGTTGAACGACTATCTCGCTGCCGTTAAGCACTGAGTCCAGTCGCCGCGACGTACTCCCGCCAAGCGGTCCAGGGTCCGGCGGGTGCAGATCAATCAACAGGAGGTGTATCGATGAAAGCAGTGCGGTGCTGCGACAAGCAGGTCCATGTAGTGGACGTGCCCGCGCCCGGCGGTGAAGGTGTCATCGTCAACGTGCGCTCAGCGGGTATCTGCGGCTCCGACCTGCACATGGTGAATGCGGGTTTTGAACTGCGCTCGACCTTGGGACACGAAGTTGCCGGCACTTTGCGCGATGGCCGCGCCGTCGCACTGGAGCCGATTGCGCCCTGTGGGCACTGCGACATGTGCAGGCAGGGCGATTACAGCCTGTGTCGATTAAGCGCAGACATGGTGTACGGCATGGGGCGCGACGGCGGCATGGCTGAGCAGATTATCGTGCCCGCGCGGAGCATTGTGCTGCTGCCTGACAATGTCAGGGTCTCCGACGCCTGCCTGGTGGAGCCACTGGCGGTGGCGGCGCACGGCCTGGGGATGCTGGATATCAAACCCGGCAGCCGGGTTGCGATCGTTGGCGCAGGCTCGGTCGGACTGGCGGCGGCGGCGTTTTTGACTCAACACGTCACCACTGTGGATATCGCCGCCCGCCACCCGGCGCAGCAGGAGGCCGCCGAGCGCATCGGTGCGGGACTCGATCCCTCTGGCGAGTATGACTTCGTGGTGGAGTGCGCCGGGACATCCGCGGCGCTGCAACAGGCGGCGCGTTTGTGCAAGCCGGGGGCCACTATTCTGTTGCTGGCTACCTACTGGGAAGGCGTGACACTTCCCGCGTTTGAAGTGTCCATGAAGGCGCTGAGAATCTACGCCTCGTTCATGTACGATCGACATGGTCTGCTGCGCGACGTGGACGCTGCCGCCCAGCTACTCGCGCAGCGCCCGGAACTGCCCGCTATCCTGATTACCCATCGACTGCCGCTGGACGCGGCCAGTGAAGCCTTCGCCGTCGCGGCGGACCGCAAGGCAGGAGCCATCAAGGTCGTGCTGGAGCCCTAGGCGCCTGCAGGTGTCCAATTATTGACGCACCTGGGCGAATGTGTCACATTTTTTCGCCAGCCGGACCAGCCTGTGCTCCGAGCATACAGGAAAGCGATAATGCCCAGCCGAGTTCTCATCGTAGATGACCACCCCATTGTACGTGACGCCCTCGTCACCTCGCTGATTTCCCTGGATGTGTTCGATATCGTCGAAACGGCAACCTCTTTCCAGGAGCTGCTGGAAAAACTCGAGCACGCAGAGGACTACCAGCTACTGGTGCTGGATCTCAGTCTTACGGATATTTCCGGCGCCGATGGCATGCTCTACATTCGCGAGCACTACCCGGCATTGCCGGTGGTGATTTTTTCCGGCAACGACTCCGTCGATATCATTTCCCAGTGTTTCGAGAATGGCGTGCAGGGATTTGTCTCCAAGAATTCCTCGATGCAGGTGTTCATCAGCGCTATCCGGATCGTGCTGGCGGGCAGTACCTATATCCCGCCTTCGGCCGCCAGTTTGATGGGCTTCCAGCCGACCCCGGCGATTGAGTCGGAAGTGTTGTCGACGCAGGAAAAAGTGCGCTTCACGCCCAAGCAACAGGAAGTCTTCGAGCAACTGATACAGGGCGTGCCCAACAAGGTGATAGCGCGGCGCCTGGATATGGCGGAGGGAACGGTAAAAACCCACTTGCATGGCATCTATCAGCTACTGCGCGTAAGCAATCGCGCGCAGGCCATTTTGCGCTCGCAACAGCTCCAGATTATCGAGTGATTTCCCCTACCTGAGTACCCACGACGGCTGGTGGCGGGATTCTGCTGACCGCACGGTTTGGCATCTAAACTTTTGGTCTAGTCTTCAGTTCTATTGTGTAATCCGTTTTTTCTGCGACCATGACAACAGGCTGGCGCATCGCTATCAGCGGTCTGGCAGACTACTTCAGGTTTACAGGGACGATTCATAGGGATGTGAATTCACAAGGATGTGATTTACCCTGTCTCCACCCGCCTAACTCTCCACGAGACGGTTTATTCGCTCCGCCAGTGCAAAGTCGCGTTCCGTAATTCCCTGCGCATCGTGCGTGGTGAGATAGATTTCCACCCGGTTGTAGACATTTGACCACTCGGGGTGATGGTTCATTGTCTCCGCCAGCAGGGCAACTCGGCTCATAAAACCAAACGCGTCAATGAAATCCTTGAATACCAATGCGCGCTGCAGCTTGTTATCGCTTAGGCACCAGTGCTCCAGCTTCAGCAGTTTCCTGTTGACTGCGGCCGGCGACAGTTTTTCATTGTTCACAGTGAATGCCTCGCTTAGTTCGCCAGTGCCCAATCCCGCGTGGCGGGGTGGTCCAGCAGTTCCTGAAAATTGCTTACCGTGTCCCTGAGGTCTGCAGCGCCCACTTTCCGTAGCGCGGGCTGGATGTCTGACGCGATGTCGTCCAGTCCCAGGAAGTGGCAGACTTGCCGCACGGTTGCCGCGGTATCCGCCGCCAGCGCTTCGTAGCTTGACTCCAGTACGTCCTGTCCCGACAGCAGCGCGCTGATCTGCGCGGCCTGTGCTTCAAGTTCCGAAGATCTTTGCAGAAATTGGTCAATGTCGACGTGGATCCTTATCGACAACTCACTCCTGCCGCCCGCCGCTGAATGATTGGGGCCGCCCTGCAGCAGGATTTGCTCTGAAACGAAGCGCCGCACGTGGTTGTTACGCCTCAGGTGCACGAAACGGATGTCGTCCAGGCTTAGCAGCCAACGCACAACCTCGCGCCAGCGCGGGCTGAGCAGCGCGTTGTACAGCGCCTTGAATCCCACCGCGGTGCCCTCGGCATCCAGGGCCCGTTCGATGAAGCCTGTCGGGTCGGAGTTGCGCGCCTGAAGCAGGGTTTGCACGCGATTCATTCGCTGCTTTTCGCTGATAGTTAACAGATCTACACCGTCCTCGTAGCCGCGCACCTGGTCTTCTCCCAGCAGCTCACCGTGGCAGCATACGCCGTGCAGGCTGTTGAGCGTTTTTACCAGCAGCGTGCTGCCGGTGCGCGGCGCCCCGACAATCACAAATCTTGTCTTCAATGCAGTCTCGTCGACCCGTGCGTAGGAATGGCGCCAGCTTATCGCAGGCCCGTGGAACAAGTCCAGAAAGCAACGGTGGCACCGGTGCCTGCGTTCTTCCGGCGATCGTATGTGTTATTTTGTACCCTTCGGAATTCGCTGGGGAGAGCGTTATGCAGGCAGATAAAGTGGCGCGGTATTTTGACCTGACGGACAAGGTGATTGTCGTCACCGGGGGTAGCCGCGGCCTGGGCCTGGCGATGTCGCGCGCCTTTGCGCAGGCGGGCGCTCGCGTGGTTATCAGCTCGCGCAAGCCCGAGGGGTGCGAGCGCGCGGCGCAGTTGATCGAGCGCGAGACCGGCCGGGCCTGCCTGCCCATCCCGTGTCACGTGGGCGACTGGGATGCCTGTGACGCACTGGTGCAGGCCGTCTACGAACAGTACGGGCGGATCGATGTGCTGGTGAACAATGCCGGTATGTCGCCGCTCTACGAGTCGCCTTCGACAGTCAGCAGGGCGTTGTTCGACAAGGTGATCGGGGTCAACCTGGCGGGACCGTTCAGGCTCTCGGCCATTGTCGGCGAACAAATGGCGCGCGGTGACGGCGGTGCGATCATCAATGTCAGCAGCATTGCGGCCATTGCGCCCAGCGCACTGGAACTGCCCTATGCGGCGGCCAAGGCCGGATTGAACAACCTGACACAGGGATTGGCGCACACGCTGGGACCCAAGGTGCGCTGTAACTGCATCATGCCCGGACCGTTTCTGACCGATATCTCGGAGGCGTGGACGGAAGAGGTAAAAGCGGCGCTGGTCGCACAGGTGCCGATGGGGCGCGCCGGGCAACCCGAGGAAATCATCGGCGCCGCGCTCTACCTGGCCTCCGACGCCTCACGCTTTACCAACGGCGCCATCATCAAGGTGGATGGCGGGGCGGCGTACGGGAGCTGAATGCGCGGCGCTCAGGCGGTGCGCAATTTCAGGAACGGGTTCATCCAGCGAAACTTCCAGTCCGTGAATTTGAGCGGCGCATCCAGTACTGCCAGGCAGATACAGTCCTCGGACTGCAGGGCCGTGGGTGCGTGCACGTCGCCGGGCCGGCGAAGCAGGAAATCGCCCTTGTGGTAGCTGCCGTTGGCATCGGAGAAGCCGCCCGCCAGCACCAGCGTCATTTCGGTACCGTGGTGCGTATGTTCCGGGATACGGCCACCGGCGCGGATGTGGTAAAGCGCGAATTCATGTTCCGGATCACCGGTTTTCAGGTGGCTGATACGCAGGGTGGAGCCGATATTGCGCCAGCTGAGGTCGCTGAAATCGCCGCGCATCAGGCGCTGCAACAGGGCCGGTGTCGTACTGGAACTCTCCCGGGTCTTGCTGTAGGCCAGCGGTTTTTCGTCATCCAGCTTCGCCAGCACCGCATTCAGCTGGTCGTCCCCGACCGGCACCGGTTGCAGGGCTTCGAACAGGCTGGCGCCGAGGTCGGTGAGTTGCCCTGCCAGGCGCTGGCAGCGTTGGCACTGGCTCACGTGAATGGAGACACACGCCGCGGGCGCCAGCGCGAGCGAGCCGGCGGCGTATTCGGTGAGGAGTTCGAGATCTGGGTGAAAATTAGTCATGGCATCATCTTTCAAGTTGAATCTGCAGTTTCTGAAGGGCCAGGCGCACGCGGGATTTGACAGTGCCGAGCGGGATGTCCAGTTCCCCGGAGACCTCGGAGTGGCTCTTGCCTTCCATGTAGACCTTCACGAGGATCTGCGCCTGATCGTTGGGCAACTCCTTGATAAGCCCCCGTATACGGTCCCTGCTGCGCTTCTGGTGCAGCACGGTGAACGCTTCTTCGCTCTCCTGCGTATCGGACACATCGTCTGCCGACAACGGGGTATCGAATTTTTGCAGCCTGCGGTACAGGTCTGTACGGCAGTTGCGCGCGATGGTGTAGATCCACGTGCTGGCGGCGGCTTTGTGCGGGTCAAATGCCCCCGCTTTTTGCCAGACCTTCAGCATCACTTCCTGCACCAGTTCATCGGCGTGGTTGGCCGCCAGCGTGGAGCCGGACAGGGCAAATGCCTTCATCAACGGCGCGAAATGCCTGAACAGGCGGGTGAAAGCCGCCCGGTCCTGCTGCTGCGCGATCAGCGTCAGGCAATCGCTCCATTCGTCGATGCGTTTGCCTTCTGCGTCGATGAGGGAATCGCCCTCACCGTCGGTGGTATTGGCCACTGTCAACATGCTCTTGTCCGCGAATGTTTTGCAAGTATACGCAGGAAACTGGTATTGGATCACCCGATTGAATCAAAATACTGATCCGGATGGCTTGCAGGCCCGTATCTGAGTGAAACGCAGCAGGCCGGCTCCTCGCGCGGTCGTCAAATGGGGTTCATCGGAATGAAAATTGCAGTCATCGGGTCGGGGATATCGGGCCTGGCGTGCGCGCACTACCTGAGTACCGATCACGAGGTGTGGGTCTACGAGGCCAGTGACAGGATCGGGGGCCACACGGCAACGATGGACGTGCAACTGGGTACCCGGCGCTATGCCATAGATACGGGGTTTATCGTGTTCAACGATTGGACCTATCCCAACTTTATCGCCCTGTTGGAGCAGTTGGGCGTCGCCAGCAAACCCACCGAGATGGGCTTCAGCGTGCGCGATCCGCAAAGCGGGCTGGAATACGCCGGCAGCAGCCTGAATACCCTGTTCGCGCAGCGGCGCAACCTGGTGTCCCCGGCCTTTCTTGGCATGATACGGGACATACTGCGCTTCAACCGCGAGGCGGTTGCCGACCTGGAGTCGGGCGCGATCGACGACGCCGAGACGCTGGGCGTATACCTCGCGCGTAACGGCTACGGCGACAAGTTCGTGCGCCACTACCTCACTGCGATGGGTTCCGCAATCTGGTCGGCTGACGGTGCGACAATCCTGGCTTTCCCGGTCAGTTTTTTCGTCCGTTTCTTCCGGAACCACGGCCTGCTGTCGGTGAGCGACCGGCCGCAGTGGCGGGTGATCGAAGGCGGCTCGAGGGAGTACCTGCGGCCACTATGCGCTCGCTTTGCGGACCGCATCTCTACCGGCAATCCGGTGGTGCAGGTCGTCCGGCACGCCGGCAGAGGCGTAACCCTGCGCCTGGCGGACGGACAGCAGTCAATGTTCGACGAGGTTGTGTTCGCAACCCATTCCGACCAGGCGCTGGCACTGCTGGAATCCCCCACGCAGGCCGAGCGGGAGATACTGGGCGCCATTCCCTACCAGAAGAATGACGTGGTGTTACACACCGATATCCGCATGCTGCCTCGCAACACCCGAACGTGGTCGAGCTGGAACTACACGCTGGGGGAGAGCGACGGGCCGGCGGTGGTCACATACAACATGAATATCCTGCAGGGTATTGAAGCGCCGCAGACGTTTTGCGTGACACTCAATAATACCGCGGCGATAAACCCGAACAAGATACTCGGCCGGTTCCAGTACGACCATCCGGTATTCTCGCTGGGCGGAATGCGCGCGCAACAGCGTTGGCAGGAGATCAACGGAGTGGCCCGGACCTGGTACTGCGGCGCCTACTGGCACAACGGTTTCCATGAAGACGGCGTGGTGAGTGCGCTGCGTGTCGCCGACGCACTGTGCGGTTCGGAGCGGGCCGTAGCGTGAGATCCCGTATATACCAGGGCGTACTCCGGCACCGCCGAACTGCGCCGCGTCGCCATGCGTTCCGCTACCGGGTCGCTATGGTGTATTTGTGCCTGGATGAAGTGGAAGAACTGCTCGACAAACAGCGCTTCTGGTCTGCCAGCGGCCCGGCGCTGGCGGAATTCAGGCGCAGCGATTTTCTCGGTGACCCGGACATCCCGCTGCAGGACGAGGTACGCCGACGCATCCGCGAGGAGACCGGAGCGCGGCACTCGGGACCGATCTACCTGCTCGCGAACCTGCGCTACTTCGGTTACGTGATGAATCCGATAGCCTGCTATTACTGTTTCAATGACGACGAAACGCGGCTGGAATACGTGGTCGCCGAGGTCAACAACACCCCCTGGGATGAACGCCACAGCTACGTGCTGCCCGGACCGACGAGCGGCGCATGGCTGAAGACCGCGTTCGACAAGCAATTTCATGTCTCGCCATTCAATCCGATGGACATGCGCTACCACTGGCGCAGCAATACACCTTCGCGGCGGCTGGTGCTGCACATGGAAAACACCCGCGACGGTGACAAGGTGTTTGATGCCACCCTGTCGCTGTCCGCACAGCCAATGACGGCAGCCAACATGCACAAGCTGCTTATCCGCCACCCTTTCATGACCGTGAAGGTTGTCCTGGCCATCTACTGGCAGGCGCTGCGCTTGTACCTCAAGGGCGTAACGGTCTATTCACACCCGAAAAACCATGTGCCCGAAGGGCCGGTGACAGGAGCCAACAATGAGTGAAGTCAGTATCGGTACGCTGCGAGTGCCACAGCCACGCCGCGCGAGGATGGGGGAGAAATTTGCCCGGGAGGCGGTGTTCAAAATGTTGGGCAGGTTACAGGTCGGCAGCCTGACGCTGCACGAAGGCCCCCGGCGCCACCATTTCGGCAATGAGTGCACGGCGCTGGAACCCCAGGCGGAGGTGCACGTCCACAACCCGGCGGCGTATGGGCAAATGCTCGCAGGCGGCTCTATCGGCGCCGGTGAGGCATTTATCAAGGGTTACTGGTCCTCGCCCTCGCCCGTGGCGGTCACGCGGCTGTTTAGCGCCAATCTCACCGTGCTGGAGAGTTTCGAGCAGAAACAGTCGGCGTTGGTCAAGCTCGCGCTGAAGTTCGCGCACCGCTTGAATCGCAATACCCGCAAAGGGTCGCAGGTCAACATCGCAGCGCATTACGACCTCGGGAATGACTTTTTCCGCCTCTTTCTCGACCCGACGATGATGTACTCGTCTGCCGTGTTTACCGGTCCGGATATGAGCCTGGAAGCGGCGTCCGAGGCCAAGCTGGACGAACTGTGCCGGCAGCTCGAGCTGCAACCGGAGGACCACCTGCTGGAGATAGGCACCGGCTGGGGCGGGATGGCGATACACGCCGCCAAACACTATGGCTGCCGGGTGACTACCACCACGATTTCAAAGGAGCAGTACGAGCACGCCCGCGCCCGGGTCAGGGCTGAAGGGCTGGAGGATCGCGTCACCCTGCTGTGCGAGGACTACCGCAACCTCTCCGGTCAGTTTGACAAGCTGGTATCCATTGAAATGATAGAGGCGGTGGGGCATGAGTTTTACCGGGATTATTTCCGCATCTGTGCCGGGCTATTGAAGCCCGACGGGAAAATGGTGATACAGGCGATTACCGTGGCGGACCAGCGCTACCAGTACGCCCGGGATTCCGTGGACTTCATAAAGCGCTATATTTTTCCGGGGGGATGCCTTCCCTCCATCGCTGTCATCGCCGATCACATCGCGCGCGATACCGACATGCAGATCGTCCATCTGCGCGATATCACGGCTGACTACGCCACCACACTGGCGCATTGGCGTGAGCGCTTCCTGGCTAACCTGGATGCCGTGCGCAGTATGGGATTCAGTGAAGAGTTCGTACGCATGTGGGAGTTCTATCTCTGTTACTGCGAGGGCGGCTTCCGCGAGCGCATCATTGGTACGGTGCAACTGGCGCTGGCCAAACCCGGGTATCGCGTGGCATGAACGCAACGCGCTGCGGCTGAACGGCGATGACATCTGCTGCGAAGGACCGGCAACCCGTTATCTACTGGTTCCGTCAGGACCTCAGGCTGCGTGACTTGCGCGGTCTTAACGCCGCGGTGGCCACCGGTCGCCCGGTGCTGGCGTGTTACATCCTCGACGATGAAAGCCCCGGGGACTGGAAAATGGGCGGCGCTAGTCGCTGGTGGTTGCACCACAGCCTGACTGCGCTGGCCGCGGACATCGAAAAAGTGGGCGGCAAGTTGTATCTCGCGCGCGGTGAGTCCGCCGCCGTGCTGGCGCGCCTTGCCGGGCAGGCGGGTGCCGATCTCGTGTGCTGTTCACGCCAGTATGAACCGTGGGCACGCCAGCTGGAGGAGGCGGTGCATACCCTCCTCGGCGAGCGGGGCGTCGAACTGAAGCGCTACGGCGGATCATTGTTGTATGAGCCGGAGACCGTCAGCACGCAGGCCGGCGCGCCATTCAAGGTATTCACGCCCTTCTGGCGGAAGTGTCGCGAGCTGCCGGTCAAACTGGAACCGGCGGTACGGGTTCGCCTTGCCGGGTGGCCGCGGAGCGTCGGTGATCCCGATGCGTTGGATGACTGGGCGCTGCTACCCACACGACCCAACTGGGCGAGGTCCTGGGGTGATCTCTGGCAGCCCGGGGAAAAGCACGCCTACGCGAAGCTCACGGCGTTCCTGCGCGAGGCCGTCGGCGACTACGATGCGGGTCGTAATTATCCCGCCCGGCGCGCTACTTCGCGCTTGTCCGCGCATCTGCACTTTGGCGAGATCGCCCCGGCCAGGATTGTCCATGCCACCCGTGAGGCGGCAGCGGAGAATCCCGCACTGGCTGCGGAAACGGACAAGTTCCTGAGCGAACTGGGCTGGCGCGAATTCTCGAACCACCTGCTGTTCCACTTCCCGGAGATGCCGGAGGAGCCGTTCAAGGGGGAATTCGCGGCGTTCCCATGGCTGGGTGGGGCCGAGGGCTTGCGCGCCTGGCAACAGGGCAGGACGGGATACCCTCTCGTCGATGCCGGAATGCGCGAGTTGTGGCAGACCGGGTACATGCACAACCGCGTGAGGATGGTCGTGGCCTCTTTCTTGTGCAAACACCTGTTGGTCGACTGGCGGGCAGGCCAGCGCTGGTTCTGGGATACGCTGGTGGATGCCGACCTCGCCAACAACGCCTGCGGCTGGCAGTGGGTCGCGGGCAGTGGCGCCGACGCCTCACCCTATTTTCGCATTTTCAATCCGACGACCCAGGGCGAGAAATTCGACAAGCAGGGTGACTACGTCAGGCGCTGGGTGCCGGAACTGGCCGCGTTGCCAGACCGCTATCTTTACCAGCCCTGGGCGGCACCCGGGAAGGTGTTGCGGGAGGCGGGCGTGGACATACCGGCGGCTTATCCCGAGCCTGTCGTGGATCACCGCGAGGCCAGGGATTCAGCATTAGCCGCGTATGACCGGGTCCGGTCACAGCAGGGTGTAACAGCATGATGGTATTGCATGAAGCCGCGGAGGTTGCGCGGCCCGTCGATGAAGTGTTCGACTATGTCAGCGATTTCACCACCACTGCCGAGTGGGACGCAACCGCCATCTCGGCGCGCAAGCTGTCCCCGGGGCCCATTGCGTCCGGTACACAGTTCGAGGTCGTGTGCGCCCTGCCGGTTGGCAGCGTCACCCTGCTGTATACCATGGAGGAATTGCGGGAGAATGCGCTCATTGTGCTCAGTGGACGCTGCGCATTCTTCGAGGTGAGGGACACCATTACGCTGTCCGCCACCGCGGGCGGCACCCTGATCGACTACCGGGCGGAGTTCGATTTCAAGCCCCTGGTAGCCGGCATCGCCTCGCTCTCTAGCAAGGGCCTTCAGCAGATGGGTCGTGAATCCGTGGCGGGCCTCGTCGAGGCACTGGCGGACAACTTTCCACTCAGGGCGACCTCCCGTTCCACCCGCGCGGCCGACCGGCTGGTACTGCCCGGCGTGACGCTGTTCTCGCGTTTGGGTTATACACTGGGGCGCAAGCATTTCAACCCGATGTCGGCCTCTGTCAGGAACACGCACATGCTGGTTACCGGCGCATCTTCGGGCCTGGGTTTTGCGGCCGCGCTGGAGCTGGCGCGACGAGGGGCCGCATTGACGCTGGTGATGCGCGATCGCGACAAGGCACAGAACACCGTGGCCGAAATCCAGCGCGAAACCGGCAACCGGCGGGTGCGCGCTGAAATCGCCGACCTGAGCCTGATGCACGAGGTGGACGCGTTGGTCGCGCGCCTGCGACAACGCGATGAGCGGATCGATGTGCTGATCAACAACGCTGGCGCGCTGTTCAATCCGCGCGCGGAAACTGCGGAGGGCCTCGAGCAGAGCTTCGCGCTGCTGTTGCTGAGCCCCTATCGCCTGACCGAGGGGCTCAAGCCGCTGCTGGCGAAGGCGCCGTCGCCGCGGGTGATCAATGTGGTTTCCGGCGGCATGTACAGCCAGAAGCTTGTGGTCGACGAACTGCAGATGCCGGATGACCAGCAGTACTCCGGCAGTGTCGCCTACGCGAGGCAGAAGCGCGCGCTGATGGTGCTGACGCAGGAGTGGGCGAAAGCATGGGCTGGTGACGGCATCGTCGTCAATGCGATGCATCCCGGTTGGGCTGATACGCCGGGCGTCCGCGAGGCATTGCCACAGTTCCGGCGGCTGACCAGGAAGATACTGCGCTCCGCCGAAGAGGGGGCCGACACCATCGTCTGGCTGGCCGTGGCGACGGAGGCCGGAACGGTCAGTGGGAAACTGTTCCTCGACCGGGAGATGCGCCCCGAGCACCTGCTCAAGTCCACGCGGGAATCCGAGGGGGAACGCCAGCGCTTGCTGCAACTGCTGCGGGGGTTTGCTTCTGCTTCCTGAGCGGTGATTTACTGATCAAACACTTGCACACTATCTGGTACAACTTATACTTGTTCAGTATATTGTACAGGAGTAGGTGGTGCCATGAAGGTAGTCAATTTTTCAGATGCCCGAAACAGACTAAAAAGTGTGCTGGACGAAGTCGCCAGGGACAGGGACTATACGATTATCTCTCGACGCGATGCGGACGATGCGGTAGTGATGTCACTGGAACAGTTTAATAGTCTGATGGAGACCGTACATCTTCTCAAGAGCCCGGCAAATGCCACCCATCTGGCCAAATCCATCAAGCAGTATCAGACCGGAAAAACTGTCAGTCGCGAACTGAAGGATGATTGAACGCCTTGCCTGGACCAGGGAATCCTGGTCTGACTATCTCTACTGGCAAGGGCAGGACAGGAAGACGCTGCGGCGAATAAATAAATTGATCCTCGCTACACGGCGCAGTCCGTTTGAGGGCATCGGCAAGCCCGAACCGTTGCGGGAGAATCTGGCAGGGTTCTGGTCCCGTAGAATTGATGAAACCAATCGTCTTGTCTATGCAGTGGATGGCGATGTGCTGACGATAATTTCCTGTCGCTATCACTATGGAGAATAATGTGTCCGCTTCCTGTTGTTTTGCTCTTTTCCCACTTTAATCATTTGTTAAGCCACTGTTTTTCCTTGATTTATTTGCCACAATACTGTATTTTTGTACAGTTTTTGCAAGGATGCCGAGGACCCCGCCATGAACGCAATCGCCACTCCATATCCCCACTCTCCTAGCCGCGACCTGGCCGCTCTCGAAGACGAAATCACCGAACTCGCCGCACACATCAACGCCGCCACCTACCGCCTGCTCACCCTGATCCGAGAATTCGACGAACGCCGCGGCTGGGGCGGCGGCGGTCTCAAATCCTGTGCCCACTGGCTGAACTGGAAGTGCGGCATCGCATTGGGCGCGGCCCGCGAGAAGGTGCGCGTCGCCCACGCCCTCCCGGACCTGCCGCTGATCAGCGCGGCCCTGCGTGACGGCCGCGTCAGCTACTCCAAGGTACGCGCGATGACCCGCGTCGCGACGCCACAGAACGAGGCGTACCTGATGATGATCGCCGACCACGGCACCGCCGCCCACGTCGAGCGGCTGGTACACCGGTACCGCCGGGTGAAACGCAGCGAGGCGCTGGCCCAGGACAACCAGCGCCATGCACTGCGCGAACTCAGCTGGTACATCGACGAGGATGGGATGTATGTGATGAAGGGGCGACTGACACCCGAGCAGGGTGCGCGTATCACCCAGGCCATCAGCCTGACGATGGATGCCATGTATGAAGAACAACGCCACGCGGCCGACGGCGTTTCCGCGGAAACGCCAATCGCCGCCCGCCGCGCAGATGCGCTGGAGCGGATTGCCGAATGTCACCTCGCCGGTAACCCTGCCGACGAACGGACCACGGTGAACGGCGGCGACCGCTGCACCCTGCATCTGCACACTGACGTGGACACATTGCAGTCCGACGGCGAGGGCGCCGAGGCGGAACTGGACGGGGCCGGACACGTTTCCGCGGAAACGTCGCGCCGCCTGGCCTGCGATTGCGGCGTGGTGCACTGGCTGGAGCAAACGGGCGGCCCGGGCAATAGCCGCCCCACCGCGCTGGATGTCGGCCGGCGTACGCGCAGTATCCCGCCGGCAATCCGCCGTGCGTTGGAGCGTCGCGACGGCGGCTGCCGCTTTCCCGGTTGCACGGCACGGCATTATGTGGACGCGCATCATATCCAACACTGGGCCGATGGCGGCGAGACCCGCATGGACAACCTGCTGTTACTGTGCCGCCATCACCACCGGCTGGTGCATGAGGGCGGTTACGGCCTCGAACTGGATGAGGCAGGCGAAGCGGTATTCACAACACCCGATGGCAAGTCTATTCCACAGGGACCGGATACGCGTTTCCGCGGAAACGTCCTGGCCCTCACGACCCTCAATCAACGCAACCGCATTGCTATCGGGCCGGGGACGGGGGTGCCAGAGTGGCATGGTGACAGAATGGATGACGGGATGGCGGTGGAGGGCTTGCTCAAGCGGGAGTGAGGCTGATGCTTGGACGCATCATCCACATGAATGGGCGGATTTACGATCCGACGTTGGGACGGATGTTGCAGGCGGATCCTTTCATACAAGCACCGGGTAACACGCAGAGTTACAGCGGTACAGGCAGTGGGTGCTGTTGCATCTGCGTTTTGTGGGCCATGGGCTGCAGCGTGTTATGCAGGCGGGACGGCGATCAATTCCCATGCGCACGGCGCGACAGTCAAGGATTCACTCACCAACGGAGCCGTTGGGGGTGTTTCTTACTGGGCCTTTACTCCGGCTACTGGTGTAGGAACACCCACCCCCGCCGACTTTGCTATCCAAGCCGGCATTGGTGTAGTGGCCGCAGAAAATCCTCAAATAGGCCAGGCATTGTCACTTTTGTATGGGAGCTGGGGGGAGCCTGGAGACTTCGCCCAGAATCTTGTTGGAAACTCGTTGAACTACGGCGCGTCGTACGCTGTGGGCGAACTTGCTGAGAACTATGGAATGACTCTACAGCAGTTTAACTTACTGTTAGCGCTCAACTCCAAGTTAGGTCTATGGGCTGCTGGCAGCACATTCAACAGAGACGATGGCACCGTAGGCGGATGGGCTTCAAGACAGGGTGGCGAAATCTTTGGCGAAAACTCGGCAATTGGCTGGGCATTGTTTGACTTGTCGGACACGATCCTAAACGCGCAGGGCCTTATAGACGCCGTGAGTCTGGATGCAATCGCAAACTGGAACGGCAGCCCCCTTACTGGACACAGCTTGGGCGCGGCGCGCGTCAATAATCTATACACGTCGGGGTACGTTTCTGGCGCGACACTTCAGTCGCTTCCAGCGTTTGCCTATCCCGCTGCGGGAGCACGTGGGTCATGTGGCAACCTTGATCCTGTTTGTGGCGGTGCAGTGTTTTCAGCAGTTCGAGTGGGTATGGAATCGCGGCAAAGTCCAAGCTGGTGGAATATAGTAGAGAACCACAGGCGGGAGTCGTACCAATGACTCGCCTTGTATTGGGTTCCCTGCTTCTTATTGTTTTACAGGCGGGCTGTCAGTTCGGCAATAGGCCGCTGGAACCAGGGGCACTGGAATTGGTTGGGCAATGCCTACAATCGACTCGCGATCTGTTGCTTGGCACCGTCACCCATAGTGATAGAAGAGGGACAGTTTTTCTTCTTTGACCTACAAATTCAGACTATTTCCGAATGTATCCTGAGGCGATTACTGATCGTCTGTCAGTCGGTACGCAGTTTCAGGTTGTGTCCGTCGATCGGAAGATTCTTAGCATGAGCAGTTCCTGCTGGAGGGTGAAGGTAAAGCTGCTAGATGCCAAGCACAGTAGTATCATCGCTGAAATTCCAGCATGCGGATTTGGTAATGAACCCTCGTGGCTTAATCATCTGGAGACCCGCCTTGGACCAGAGTAACATTTGCGGATTCTGCCTGAGTACGCAATCAGTTGTGGCGGAGAATTGTCAGATTAATTTTATTGCAAGCATTCAACACGACATGCAGGGGAAAGCAGGATACGTTAGATCAATTGATCCGTATCAGCTTTATTGCGGCGCTCAGAGTGAAACCCGATAGGCCCGTCGCATTGAGTGAATTGCTCTGAACAGAACTGAATCGATTGTTGCTTTGTGTATTGCACAGGGACTGGATACATGGATTTGCTTACAAGATCTGTCAGAGAATGCCGAGAATGGCTGCCACACAGTTGGGGGCCAACTGGCGAGGTCAGTGTACCGTTCGCCTACGGATGAAGGACTACTGTGCAAGCGAGGAAAACTTGTTATGCTGAGCGACTAAAGTTGGCGGGAGCGTGATGATGGAAACAACTGAGGCGATTAAGCAGACAGCGCACCAACTAATCGATGCACTGCCCGACAATGCGACATGGGAAACGCTGTTATATACCTTGCAGGTACGTCACGACATCGAAGCAGGCCTGGCAGATGCCAACGCGGGGCGAGTCTACAGCACGGATGAGGCCAGAACCCGGTTGGGTATTGATCAGGCGTGAAAGTCGTCTGGACCGAACGCGCCCTGCTAAGACTGCAGCAAATCCAGAATTATATCGCTGAAGACCAGCCAGCCAATGCGCAGGCTTGGGTAAAAAGGGTGTTAGAGCGCGGTGACAAACTTAGTGACCAACCCCATCGTGGTAGACCAGTTGCAGAGTACCCAACAGAAGAGGTCCGCGAGGTCCGTGAAGGAGACTACCGAATCATCTATCGGATTCGAGCAGGCTGTGCAGAAATCCTGACCGTCCGGCATTGCTCACAGCTCCTTCCCCTGGAATTAAGCCAACTTTAGTATCTTCGCATTGGGCCTATGGCTGAACACAATAAGGATAACAGGCACGAATTCAGTCAATGGAAAGTTGACGAACCCCTTCCACCCACAACATTAACGTTTGGGATTTCTTTAGCGTAATTTATGGGTCATATTTTTGCGCCAGAATACAAGAGAGTACATGGCCGGAGTTGTTAGTAGCTCACGCGTTTCATTGAAATTTGATACTATCCAGCATGATTTTCCGGATCATAAACCCACCCATCTTGGTGAATGGTGCGAATTACGATTACAGAGAAGACATATCCAGCTGACGCTGAATTGCTCAACGTAAAACAATTTGCCATTGCTGCATTTCCCTGGTTCATCTTCGGATGGCGTTCGACGCCAAGCGATGCACCTCGTGGGAATCACCTGGGTTGATCCATCGCGAAACCTGATCCCATTTTGCTGCTGGAATGCGCTATTGATTCCCGGTGGCGATTTTTTTATTGGTGGAATCTTCACCACCAATCGGTACGATACGGGCGGGAAGTGATAAACATCAGCATAAGGAATCCGCCGTATTATGGTCTTGTTGAAAAATCGAAGCCGCAGCGGTGCACCCGGCGTTGAGCCGCCCCGTTATTTCCTGCGCGCAGTCCCGCTTCTGCTATCGCTGGCGCTGGCCGCATGCGGCGAGTCGTCCGAGCCTGTCGTGGAGGAAAGCGCCCCGGCGCACGTGCCGGAGGTAATGGTTCAGGCCTTGGTACCGCAGACATGGCGTACCACCGTCAGCACCTTCGGCGTGGTGGAGGCGCTGGAGGAAGTGGATGTCGCCGCCGAGCTTTCCGGCACTGTGGCCGCGGTGCATGTCAATGAAGGCGATCGGGTCAACGCGGGGCAATTGCTGCTCGAACTGGATCCGGAAAAGCGCCGGTTCGCCGTCGAGCAGGCCCAGCAGCAGGTGCAGCACGCAGAGGCGGCACTGAAAGAGGCGCGTTTGAAACTGCAGCGGCGCAGGAATCTCGCGGAGCAGGAAACCATCGCCAGGGAGGCACTCGACAGCGCGCAACTGGCCGTCGACCTGGCCAGCGCCGCTTACCGGCAGGCACTGTCCAGCGCCCAACTGGCGAAACGCGAGCTCGCCGATACCCGCATTTTCAGTCCCACCGACGGGCTGGTGGACATTCGCGCGGTGGAAGTGGGCGAGCCGGTGCAGGTGGGGGCCAGCCTGGTTACGCTGCAGGCGGTACGGGGCCTGCGAGTGCAAACCTGGGTCGGTGAGGCCGATATCGCCCGCATCAGGGCCGGGGACCCGGCGCAGGTCACCGTTTCGGGACTGGCCGGCAGGGCGTTCGCGGCCACCATTGAATGGGTGGGCGTCAATGCGGACCCGGCGACGGGCAATTTCCCGGTCAAGCTGATCCTGTCCGGCGATACCGATGCCTTGCGTCCGGGCATGACGGCCAGTGCCGAGTTACAGGGCGTCAGCGTGCCGGATTCGCTCCTGCTGCCGGAAACGGCGCTGGTGGACCGCGACCGTCGGCGCGTGGTGTTCGTGGTCGAAGATGGCGTGGCGCGCCTGCGCGAGCCACTGCTGGCGGCGGGCTTCAGCAACCGCCTACAGGTACTTGCGGGGCTCGAGGCCGGCGAGGAGGTGGTGGTCGCCGGGCAGTCCCAGTTGCTTGACGGCGACGCCGTCACCGTGCGCAGCGCTGAGCCGTCGCGATGAAACTCCTGATCAGCTGGTTTATCGACAGGCCGCTGGTGGTCAATATGATCATGGTGATGGTCTTCGTGCTCGGCTATATGACCATCGCCGACATGCGCTACGAGTACAACCCCAATGTCGATATGGCCGTGGTCAATATCACCACGTTGAAAGCGGGAGCGGGGCCGGAAGAGGTTGAACTCGGCATAACCCTGCCGCTGGAGGAGGAGCTGCTGGAGGTCGAGGGCATCAAGAAGCTGTACTCCAACAGCATGGAAAGCCTCTCTGTCATCACGCTCAACCTGGACCTGGTGACGGCGGATAAACAGGACATCATGCGCGATATCCAGCAGGCGGTGGACAGAGCGGCCACGCGATTGCCCAATGACCTGCTGGAAAAGCCGCTGGTGGAAGCCCTGTCCGCGGCGGTCACGCCGATTATGGAAGTGCATGTCACCGGCGATGTGCCCGAGGCGCTGCTGCGCGACGTCGCACGCAATGTGGCCGATGGCCTGCGCGAGGTGGAGGGTATCGCCAGCGTGGAAAAGCTCGGCTACCGGCGTCCGGAAGTGCGCATCCTGCTGGAACCGGAAAAACTGGCGCGCCTGGGTATCAGCCACGACGAGATTATCGCCGCAATCCGTGCGCGCAATTTGCGCGACAGCGGCGGGTCCATCGATTCTTTCCTGGCCGAGAAAAAGATTATCGCCGTCGGCCAGTTTCGTGATCCGCGCGAGGTCGAGACCGTCGTAGTCCGCTCCGGCGCGCCCGGGAATACTGTCCTGTTGCGCGATGTCGCCACGGTGGTCGTGGACTATGAAGACTGGGAGGTGCAGTCGCGTGTCGATGGCCGCATGAGCATTGCGCTGCAGGCACGCCGCAAGGCGCGCGCCGACGAAGTGCACACCGCGGCCAATGTTCGCGCCTTTGTCAGGAGTTTTTCCGTGCCGGCCGGCGTCGAGTTGGTGATGGTTGCGGACATTTCACGGCTTACCGCGAACATGCTGGATGTGCTCGGCGGCAACGCCATTCTGGGCCTGATCTCTGTGTTACTGCTGCTGTGTTACTTTCTGGAGTGGCGTTTCGCGCTGTGGGTGGCGGTGGGAATACCATTCGCGGTGTGCCTGTCCTTCCTCGGGCTGGCGGCCATCGATGTCACGATCAATGCGATGAGTCTCACCGCGATCGTGCTGCTGATGGGTATCCTGGTGGACGACGCCGTGGTGGTCAGTGAGAACGTACAGCGTTTGCGCGTTGCGGGCGCGGGATTGCGCGAGGCGAGTGTGCTCGGTACGACGCAGGTCGCCCAGCCGGTCATTTTCAGTGCGGTGACCACCATGCTGGCGTTTGCGCCGCTGATGTTCCTGGACGGACCCAACGGCGAGTTCATGATTCCCTTTCCGCTCGCGGTGGTAGTCCTGTTGCTGGCGTCACTGTTTGAGAGCCTGTGCCTGCTGCCCGGTCATCTCTCGCATGTGCCGGTGCGCGAGGTGAGGGAACGCGCCCGCGCATTCGAACGCCTGCGCGAGTTCTATTACCGGCGGATCAGCCACTGGCTGCAACATCGCTACCTGACGCTATGTATCTTCGTCGTGGTTTTTGTCGCCGTGATGATGATCGGCTACCAGACCATCTATTTCAGCATGTATCCCGACGTCGACATCGACACCGTGCAGGTCAAGGTCGAGATGCCCGTCGGCAGCCGCTTTGAGGAGACGGTGGCTGCGGTGTCCCGTATGGAAGCCGAGCTGCGCGATTACGTCGCGGAAGAAGACCTGCTCGCTATCACCAGCCAGGTGGGGCACCACGATACCGACTTCTACGGCACGACCGAGGGACGCAATCACGCCTGGGCGGTGATCGCCATTCAACTGGAGCCCCTGGGGCGGCGTCGTGGTGATACCGATACCCGCCAGTTGGTGAAAACCCTGCAGGGCTGGGCGGCTGGGCAACAGGGCTTTGACTCGCTTGTCGTGCAGGCCATGACAGACGTTCCGGTGATGGGAAAGCCGGTGCAGGTGGAGGTGATTGGCAGCGGGGATGAGCGGTATGCAGTGGCGGAGGCACTACTGGCGTATTTGCGGGGCAACCCCGCTGTCACCAATAGCTGGAGCAGTATCAATGCCGGCAAGGACGTGATCGAGCTGGATGTCAATCACGCGCTGTTGGCGGCGCGGGGCCTGACCATGGAACAGTTGGTCAGGGCCATGCGCATCGCGGTCGATGGGCTACTGGTGGACGAGTTGCAAACACTGGATGAGCGCGTGCGCTATCGCCTGCAGCTGCCGCTGTCCGCCGCGGGCAAACTGGAAACGCTGGAAAATCTCGCCGTGGTTAATGCCAGCGGCGAGGCCATCTACCTGAAGTCGCTGGCGCAGTTTTCCGTGCGGCCCGGTGAGGCGGATATCAAGCACTATTTCGGCAAGCGCACCGTGACTGTTTACGGCGAAATTGACAGCCAACTGGCCAGCGTCGAGTCGATCAATCACGATGTCGCGCAGTGGATCGCGCAACAGCGGTGGCACGAGCGCTATCCGCAGTTGCGGATACATATGGGCGGTGAACTGGAGGAGCAGGGTGAAATGTTGAGCGACCTGGGCGTGGCCGCCATTTTGTGCCTGCTGTCGATCTTTGCCGCGCTGGTGATCCTGTTCAACTCAATGTCGCAGCCCCTGCTAATCATGCTCAGTATCCCGTTCGGCATGGTGGGGGTCGTGCTTTGCTACGCGGTACAGGGCCTGTCGATGGGCATCATGTCGATGACCGGCGTGATCGGGCTGGTCGGCGTGCTGGTCAACGACTCACTGGTGCTCCTGCATTCACTGAATGAGGAACGGCGCGCGCGCGGCACACTGCTCTCGGCGACAGAAGTGGCTGAAGTCGCCAGGCGTCGCTTCCGGCCGATCCTGATCACCTCCGTGACAACCGCAGTGGGGTTGCTGCCCACGGCATACGGCATTCTGGGGGAGAACAGCTATATCAGCCCGATGGTGATGAGCATGGCCTGGGGTGTGGTATTCGGCGGCCTGGTATCGCTGGTGCTGCTGCCGGTGATGTACATGGTGGAGCAGGATATCCGGGCGCGGCTGGGGCGCGGCGCCTAGCGTACCGCGAAGCGATCAGTGTTGCCGGCGCGCGGCGACCCAGCGCTGCTGTTGCGCCATCACCTTGCGTGTCGCCGCGAATACCGACATCTCCGGCGCCGTCCTGCCGGTGTGTCCCAGCGTATCCAGTTGCGCATAAAACCAGTACTGCACCCCGAAACTGGCCATCGTCCGCAGGGCGTTGATCCGGTTGAGGAACGCAAGCCACGGCGGAAACATCTGCAGTTGCGCTTCCAGGCGGGGCAGTTCTTGCAGGCCGCCCAGCAGTCTGGCCGGTGCATCGGTCATCACACACATCGGCCGCCCCACACCGATCAGGTCCGCACCCCCGGCGGTGATCGCCTGTTCCATCACATCGCGCCGTCTGAAGCCGCCCGTCACCATCAGCGGCACAGACACTTTTTGCTGCATGGCCAGCGCAAAGTCCACGAAGTAGGCCTCGCGCATCAGCGTGGATTTCGCGACGTGTTGCGTCTCTTCATCTTCAATTCCCTGCACGCCCAGCAGTTTGGGTTGCTCGTAGGTGCCTCCCGATATTTCCAGCAGGTCGATCCCCGCGGCCTCCAGCCACTGCGCCACCTGCAGGCTGTCCTCGAAAGCGAAGCCACCCTTCTGGAAGTCGGCGCTGTTGAGCTTGACCGCGACCGGGAAGTCGGGGCCGACGGCATCGCGCACGCTTTTTACCGCGTCCAGCAAGGGGCGGGCGCGATTGGCCAGGTCGCCGCCGTACTGGTCGGTGCGCAGATTGCTGCGCGGGCTGAGGAACTGTGACAGCAGGTAGCCATGGGCGGCGTGAACCTGCACGCCGGTGAATCCGGCGGCCTTTACCGCGGCCGCGCACACACCAAAACGCCTCACGATTTCCTCGATCTCCGCCACGGTTAGCGCAACCGGCTCGCCGAACTGCCCGCCCGGCAGCCCCACTTTGACCGGTGAGGGCGCCTTCGGGTGCGGGTTGATGTTTTTCTGCGTCTGGCGCCCGGCATGGCTGATCTGCGCCCAGAAGTGATTGCCGTTGCGAGTCGCCGCGCTCGCCCATCGGGACAGGGCCGCGCGCATTGCCTCGTCGGGCTCGCGATCAATGATCACATTGCCGGGGCGTTCGAGGTGATCGCCGTCAACCTGGATATTCCCGGACAGCAGCAGGCCGGCCCCGCCATCGCTCCACAGGCCATACAGTTGGTCCAGGGCGGCCGTGGGCACCCCATCCGGGTCGGCGAGGCCTTCTGTCATCGCTGCTTTGGCAAGGCGGTTGCCGATGGTGGCGCCGCAGGGAAGAGAGAGTGGTCGTGCGAGAGAATCTGACATGGACTGTCCTGAAGTAGCCGCGGTGCCAGCGACGTGTGGGTTGCTTGACCGGTAGCTTCTGCTGTGCGTCGTTAACGATTGCAGTGAACGGCTAGTCTACCACTGTCTGGCCCACACTGTTGAAGAACGCTTCGGTTTTCGCATCGGCGGGGTAAAAGGCCTCGATGCGAAGCTCATCGGTGGTGATGTCCTGGGGGGTGCCAAAGGTTGAGATAACGGAGAACAGGCTGAGTTCGAGGCCGTCGATATCCAGTTCCAATGGCAGTACAGGCAGCAGGCTCTCGCCAATTCTGGCGGCGACCGAGCCAATCGGGCCGGCCAGGGCTATATAACGCGCAAACTGTTCCTGCACTTTCGGATCACCGGAAGACGCCGCTTCACTTTTCAGCCGGTGAATAAACGCGGGAGCAACCTCGTCCCAGTTCTTGATGTAAGGCCGCAAGCCTTGCGGGTGCAAAGTCAACACTGCCAGATTGATCTCTCCCTCGCCACCGATGCGCTCAGCCGTGCCCTCGCCATTCCTGGCAATGCCGAGCATCAGATCGGCCGCCCGGTTTTTTCTCTTTATATTCCAGAACCTGTCCACCACGACGGCAGGCAGAGGTTCATGGTGCGACAGTACATGGTTCAGGGCTTCCATCACCGGCGCCATCACAGGTTCATCCAGACCAGTCTCGTTGTAGGCGGCGGCGAAACCAGCGCAATGCAGCAGCACGTTGCGCTGCCGCAGAGGAATATCCATCGCATCACACAGGCGCAGCACCATTTCGCGACTGGGCCTGCTGCGACCGGTTTCGAGCCAACTCACGTGGCGCTGCGATATATTCGCTGCCAATGCGAGATCAAGCTGCGACAGTTTGCGAAATTGCCGCCACTGACGACACACAGACTTGAAATTGCCGGTCGTGTCGGCATTGACCTGGACCATCGGGCTTCTCCTGAATTCGGGTGATTGTCGCTCGAAAGAAAAATTCGATTCAATAACCTCCGAGGTAATTGCACAGATGCACCCGTAACCGCAGGATAACCTCGAAACCAAACCGAGGACACTGTCATGAATAACGTTCGTTTACTGGCGATTGCTCTGCTGATTCCGTTTGCGATACTCACTGCGTATGCGGTGCTGGAAGTCGGTTACATCGGCATTTTCGATTATCACCGCCATAGCCCGGCGGGATGGCAGGTTTTCGCGGATCTGGTCATAGCATTGATACTTGTCTTGTGCTGGATGATCCCGGACGCGAAAAAGGTCGGCCGCAACCCCTGGCCGTGGGTGGTGATGACACTGTTTCTCGGCTCCTTGAGTCCGCTGTTGTACCTGGCGACAAGTGGCAAAAAGGTCTAGCTCTCGAGTGGTTTGCGCACATTCCTGGCCGCTTCGACAGCGGGCGCTTCGCCGGTGCGATCCAGGGTTCCGACATCAAGGATGGGGGATGCGTCGATGTCTCCGGCGTCCATCATATGCGCCACGCGCTGCAGTGCGCTGATAATCATGCTCTGTTCCCATTCCTGCAACCCGGCGAACTGGTGGGCGAACTGGTCCTGCAGGGGCAGGGGGGCGTCTTTCAGCACCTGCAGCCCCTGGTCGGTCAAATAGGCGTGGACCCTGCGCTTGTCCACGGTGGAGCGCTCGCGAAAAATCAAGCCGCGTTTTTCGAGCCGATCCAGGATACTGCTGACTGTCGCCTGGCTGAGGCTCACGGCTGTGGCGATCTCACCCAGGGTAACGCCTTCCGTGCTGCTGATGGCCTGCATGATGAGAATTTGCGGCGCGGTCACTCCCGCGGTCTTGGACAGGTGCCTGGAGTGGAGGTCTGTCGCACGGATCACCCGCCGCAGCGAACTCAGTACTTCAAGTATTCTGTCCAATCGCTGCATCCCCTCGATCTGCCGGAACCTGGCGTGGCAAAGTATACGCCCTCCGGGGCGGAATACTCTCACGGGAAGTGAGGCGCCGCCTACGTTTTACGGCGGGTGCTGTGCACAGGGAGTGGGGATAATTCCTGCCAAAAAGCATCAGTTTATACAAAAAATAATTAGAGTTATAAATATATTGTTGTGCATAAATACAGCTTATACGTGCAAAAAATTGAGTTTTAGGGCCAAATCCTTATAATTCCGCTCTCTTTTTATATTGTGAACTAAATATTAGGGTAGTTACTACCATTGAGCGATAAACTGATACTGCTGCGTCGGCCGCGGCCCGAAGATGGCAGCGCACTGCACGCATTGATCAAGGCCTGTCCCCCGCTGGATGAAAACTCGATGTACTGCAATCTGCTGCAGTGCACTCACTTTTCATCCACCTCGGTGGTCGCCGAGCGCGGTGAAACCCTGCTGGCGGCGGTCAGCGGCTACCTGTTGCCCGGCAGGGAAGACACACTGTTTATATGGCAGGTCGCGGTCGGCGCGGCGGCGCGCGGCCAGGGGCTGGGCCGCAGGATGCTTGGCGACATCCTCGCGCGCCCCGAATGCAGCGGGGTCCGCTACCTCGAGACCACGGTGACAGCGTCCAACGAGGCCTCCTGGGCATTATTCAAAGGGTTTGCCCGTCGTGAGGGCGCTGAGCTGCAACAGCGTGAACTGTTCGAGCGCGCCCGCCATTTCGATGGCCGGAAACCGACGGAAATACTGGCGAGAATCGGACCGCTGAAGGAACACGTGATCCCGGCAATGACGCCCGGTTCCGCCACAGACAGAAAGGAGAAGATGGCATGAAAATTTTTGAAGAGATCGAATCCGAAGTCCAGAGTTATGCGCGCGCGTTTCCGCGCGTCTTCAACCGTGCACAGGGGGCGTTTCTCTATGACGAGGATGGCAATCAGTACCTGGATTTTCTCGCTGGTGCCGGTACGTTGAACTACGGCCACAATAACCCCGTGTTCAAGGAGAAGTTGCTGGAGTACATTCAGGCGGACGGCATCACGCACGGGCTGGATCTGCACACCCGGGCCAAGGGTGAGTTTCTGGAGGCCTTCAACGAGAAAATCCTCAAACCTCGGGCTCTGGACTACGTGGTCCAGTTCACCGGTCCGACGGGGACCAACGCGGTGGAAGCCGCACTCAAACTCGCCCGCAATATAAAAGGGCGGGAGAATATTATTTCGTTCACCAATGGCTTCCACGGCGTCAGCCTCGGTGCGCTGGCCGCCACCGGCAACTCGCACCATCGCGGCGCATCGGGCGTATCGCTTAACGGTACTACCCGTATGCCCTACGATGGCTACCTCGGCGAGGATTTTGACACCACCGCCTATCTCGACAAGGTGCTGTCCGATTCAAGCAGCGGCGTGGATGCACCGGCTGCCGTGATCGTCGAAACCGTGCAGGGGGAGGGCGGGATAAACGCGGCGTCCTTTGACTGGCTGCGCAACCTCGAAGCGGTGTGTCGCAAGCACGACGTATTGCTGATCGTCGACGATATCCAGGCGGGGTGCGGCCGCACCGGCACGTACTTCAGTTTCGAAGAGATCGGCATCAGGCCCGATATCGTCACGCTGTCGAAATCCCTGGGCGGCTACGGACTGCCGTTTGCCGTGGTGCTGATCAAACCGGACCTGGACCAGTGGAAGCCGGGTGAGCACAACGGCACGTTCAGGGGTAATAACTTCGCCTTTGTCACTGCGAAGGCAGCTATCGACCACTACTGGTCCGACGACAGCTTTTCCCGCGAGATCAAGCGCAAGGGGCGTTACGTATCGCAGCGCCTGGAGTCGATTGTCGCCACTTACGGCGACGGCAATTTTACCACCCGCGGCCGCGGCATGTTCCAGGGCATCAATTGCGTCAACGGAGAACTGGCCGGGGCGATCACCCGGCGGGCGTTCAAGCAGGGCCTGATAGTCGAAACCAGCGGCGCGGAGGACCACGTCGTCAAGTTCCTTTGCCCGCTGATCATCGAGGACGACAACCTGAAGAAAGGCCTCGACATCGTGGAGCAGGCAATCCGTGAAACCTGTGCCCGGGAATCGCGGATACCGGAGGCGGTCGACTATTTCGAGGAACTGCGAAAAACCGCCTGAATGCATCGCCGCAAGCCCACTTTGAATCAACGCACCGGAGTAATCCTGACATGATCGTAAGACAGCTGAGCGAAGCTGAGCAATCGCCCCGTCGCATCGTTTCACCCGACGGTAACTGGGAGAGCACGCGTCTGCTGCTCAAAAGTGACAACGTGGGATTTTCGTTCCACATCACGACTATCTATGCGGGCGCCGACTTTCGCATGCACTACCAGAACCACCTGGAGTCTGTGTACTGTATTTCCGGCAGTGGCGAGATCCAGACGCTCGCCGACGAGCGCTGCTACCCGATATCACCGGGTACGATATACATACTCGACAAGCACGACGAGCACATACTGCGTGCGCATACCGAGATGAAGATGGCCTGCGTATTCAATCCCCCTCTGACGGGCAAGGAAGTCCACAACGAGCAGGGCGCCTACGAACTGGAGGCCGAGGAGATAGAGGCATGAGCGCGGGCAACAGCAGGGCTGCACGCCAGCACACCGTCGAGAAAATCGGCGGCACATCCATGCTCGACTACGCCGCGGTGCGCGACAACATCATCCTCGGCCGGGGCGGCGAGCGTGGGCCCTATGGTCGTATCGTCGTCGTTTCCGCCTATGCGGGGATCACCAACAGGTTGCTGGAGCACAAGAAAACCGGGCACCCGGGCGTGTTCGCGCTGTTCGCGGGCAGCCAACTCGAGGGTAGCTGGCGAGACGAAATGGACCTGCTGCGCAGGGAATTGTATGCGCTCAACGGGGAGCTGTTCAGCGATCCCCTCGGCGTTGAACGCGCCAACCGGTTTGTGGGTGAGCGGCTGGATTCGGCCGCGGCCTGTCTGGATAACCTGGCACAGTTGTGCCGGCACGGCCACTTCGCGCTCGATGTGCACCTGGCAACGGTGCGAGAAATGCTGGCCAGCATCGGGGAGGCGCAGAGTGCCTGGAATACCGTGCAGCTGTTGCAGCGCGACGGCATCAACGCGAAGTTTGTCGACCTGACCGGCTGGCAGTCGTCCGAACACACCTCGCTGGACCGCCGTATTGAGAGCGCCTTCGAAAACATGGACTACGAGTCCTCGCTCCCGGTGGTCACCGGCTATGCGCACACGGAAGAGGGCCTGATGTCCAGCTTTGATCGCGGCTACACGGAAATGACCTTCAGTCGAATCGCGGTGCTGACCGGCGCCAGCGAGGCCATTATTCACAAGGAGTTTCACCTGAGCAGTGCGGACCCCGCACTGGTGGGTGAAGACAATGCGGTACCGATAGGCAGGACCAATTACGACGTCGCCGATCAACTGGCGAACCTGGGGATGGAGGCCATACACCCCCGCGCGGCCAAGGGGCTGCGCCAGAATGAAATTCCGCTGCGGGTCAAGAATACCTTTGAACCGGAGCACAGCGGCACACTGATCACGGCCGATTACGTCAGCAAGACACCGCGCGTGGAGATCGTCGCAGGCAGCAGGGGAATCTACTCGCTCGAGGTTTTCGACCAGGACATGGCGGGCCAGAACAACCGGCATGACCAGGATATTCTCGCGGTGATAGGCCGCTTCAGGGCGCAGGTGGTCGCCAAGGATATCAACGCGAATACCATCACGCATTACCTGTCCTGCAACCTGAAAACCATCAAGCGCATCCGGCGGGAACTCGAGGCGCTGTACCCGGAAGCGGAGATCGACCAGAAACAGGTGGCGATCGTCTCGGCGATCGGCAGTGACCTCCGGGTCAATGGCATCCTGGCCAGGGCAGTGACGACGCTCGCGGAAGGCGATATCGGTGTACTGGCGATGCACCAGTCGATGCGGCAGGTGGACATGCAGTTTGTGGTGGAGGAGTCTGACTATGAAGACGCCATCAGGCGAATGCACCGCGCCCTGGTCGAAGTGCATGACCACGGACTGGCCATCTGTGCTGCCACCGGCTGAATAACAGCCCGCACCTGTGATTGTCTCCTTTGCCGGTTTCCTGCTGCTCTTCACGCTGATCGGTGTTTCTTCGGTAACATTGAGTCGCGGTACAGGCCGCGATTACTACCTGGCCGGAAACTCGGTCAAGCCCTGGCTGACCGGCCTGTCCGCAGTCGCCACCAATAACAGCGGCTACATGTTTATCGGGGTCATTGGTTATACCTATGTCACCGGTGTACCGGCGATATGGTTGATGCTCGGTTGGATAAGCGGTGACTTTCTCGGCTCCCTGTTCGTACACGCGCGGCTGCGGGCCGCCACGCAGAGGAGCGACGCGGTCAGCTACGCCGGGGTGCTGGCTAACTGGTACGGGACGCGCAATGGCGGCGTGCAACGGGTGATTGGAGCGATCTCCATACTCTTCCTGCTCGCCTACGCCAGCGCGCAACTGGTTGCGGGTTCCAAGGCCCTGTACGTGCTGTTCGGCTGGCCCGAATCCGCAGGGGCTATCCTCGGCGCCGCGCTGGTGGTCACCTACTGCATGGCCGGTGGCATTCGCGCGTCCATCTGGACTGATGCGGCGCAGTCGCTGGTGATGATGGTCGCCATGGGATTGTTGCTTGCGGTGGCCCTGGAGTCGCTCGGCGGCATCGCGAGCGCGCACCGGGCAATGAGCGAGATACCGGGGTTTACCCGCTGGTTTCCCGATGAATTACTGTTGCCCGGCCTGCCGGGCGCCGTGCTCTTTGTACTGGGGTGGATGGTGGCTGGCCTGTCGGTGATCGGCCAGCCGCACGTGATGGTGCGTTTCATGGCGCTCGACGATGTGCAAAGTATGCGCCGTGCAAAAACCTGGTACTACCTGTGGTTTACCGTATTTCATGCGATGGCCATTGCCGTCGGGCTGCTGTCGCGCGTTTACCTCCCGGACACCGCGGCTTTCGATGCGGAACTGGCGTTGCCGACCATGGCCCTGGAGCTGCTGCCGGCGCCGTTGGTCGGGCTGATCCTGGCTGGCATATTCGCCGCCACCATGTCCACCGCGGACTCGCTGGTGCTGAGTTGTTCCGCCTCGGCGACGCACGACCTGGTGCCGTACAAAAAGCCCCGAACATGGCTGCTGAAACTGTCCACCGTGGGGATTACGGTGCTGGCTCTGGTGCTGGCGCTGGCCAACAACCAAAGTGTCTTCAGCCTGGTGATCCTGGCGTGGTCGGCGCTGGCGAGTGCCTTTGCGCCATTGTTGATTGTACTGTGCCTGGGAAGGCAGCCGGACCAGGCCAGCAGCCTGGTCGCGATTGTCGCGGGCCTCGTTGTCGTTTTCGTGTGGCGCCTGCTGGGCTGGGAACAGTTTCTCTACGAGGGGTTCCCGGGCATGCTGGCAGGGCTCGCCATCCTGCTGGTAAAAAGCGGCGCCAGGGAGCCGGTCTTGACACACCGTTGAGCGATTACACCTGCTCTGCCTGCTCCACCTGCTCCGGTCCGCGTGGATCGAGGTCGAAACTGGCGGGCGCGACTTCGGAGGCGGATGCCGAAAACGGCACTTGTTCCTCGACGGTCACCACCCTGGTCTGCCGCAGTTGCAGGGCCATGAATGCCATAAACACCAGGCAGATCGCGGAGAAGGACCAGAACAGCGCCGGGGCACCCATCACGAACATCAGCTGTCCGAGCGCGATCGGCGCGAGCAGCGCCCCCAGTGCGTTCAGCATCAGCACCGAGGTCCCTATCTGTACAAATTCCGTGACATCCGATACGTCGGCGGCGGTGGCCAGCGACATGGCGTAGATCGGCATCACCGTCGCGCCGAACAGGAAAACCGAGGCCAGGTGCCAGGACTGGCCCACGCTGGCGGCAACCGCGATGGAGGTAAGGGTGCCGCCGAGGCAGAGCAGCAACAACACTTTGCGCCGGTCCATGCGGTCGGACAACAGCCCTATCGGGTACTGCAACAGCCCGCCGCCGATGATTGCCGCACTGATAAACCAACTGATATCACTCTGGGACTCGCTGGTATTGCCGGCAAACACGGCGCCCAGCGACCAGAAACTGCCCACCACCAGTCCCGACAACAGGGCGCCGGCGAACGCGGATCGCGAGCGTTGATACAACAGGCGGAAACTCACCTGGGTCGGGGGTACCGGCGCCGGCGCGAGTTTGCTGGTCAGGCCGACCGGTACGATGGCCAGTACCAGGAAGACAGCCGCCAGGGTAAACGGCGTGGGTGAGCTTACCGGGCCTACATTGATCAGCGCCTGGCCCAGGGCCATCGCCATCAACAGGATAAAGTTGTAGATCGACAGGATGCGGCCGCGCGTTTCGGAGGTCGCCTGGTCGTTGAGCCAGCTCTCGATGGCGGTATACAGGCTGGAAATGGCCACCCCGGTGACAAAACGAAACAGCACGAGGAAGCGCCAGTCGTCGAGCATCTCTATTGCGAGAATGGCACTGGTCATCAGTGCCGTGAGCACGGCAAAGATGCGAATGTGGCCGACCCGCGAAATGGCGCCCGGTATGGCGACGCAGCCGACGATGAAGCCGAGAAAATAGGCGGACGCGCTCACCCCGATCAGCAGATCCGACAAGCCGTTGGCGCTGGCGCGTAGTGGTACCAGTGTCAGCTGCATGCCGTGGCCGATCAGCAGCAGGGCCGTCGACAGCAGAAGCGAGGAGACGGTGGTGATGGCTTTCAGGGGCACCTTACCGCTCCCTATTCTGTCTCTCTGTAGGAATCAATCGCCGGGCACGCGCAGAACAGGTTGCGATCGCCGTACACGTTGTCTACGCGGTTTACCGGCGCCCAGTATTTGTAGCGGCGCAGGGATTCCACCGGGTAGGCCGCCAACTCGCGCGCGTAGGGATGGTCCCAGGCGTTCGCCGTGATATCCGCGAGCGTGTGCGGCGCGTTGCACAGCGGGTTGTCCGAGGGGTCGAGCGCGCCGTCCTGCACGCAGCCGATTTCCGCGCGGATGGCAATCATCGCATCGCAGAAACGGTTGAGTTCCGCCAACGATTCCGATTCCGTGGGTTCGACCATCAGGGTTCCCGCCACGGGAAAGGACATGGTCGGTGCGTGGAAGCCGTAGTCGATCAGGCGCTTGGCGATATCCTCCTCCGAGATGCCGCTGGCTTCCTTGATCGGGCGAATATCGATAATGCACTCGTGCGCCACAGTGCCGCTGCTGCCGGTGTAGAGGATCGGGTAGTGATCCTTCAGCCGGTGCGCGATGTAGTTGGCGTTCAGAATCGCCACCTTGGTGGCCTGCGCCAGGCCCTCGCCTCCCATCAGCGCGATATAGGCCCAGGAGATCGGCAGTATCGACGCGCTGCCGTAAGGCGCGGATGAGACCACGTCGTTGTCCGTGCCCAGTCCCGCGATCGGCACCAGCGGATGACTGGGCAGAAAGGGCTGCAGGTGCGCGCCCACGCCGATCGGACCCATGCCGGGCCCGCCACCGCCGTGGGGGATGCAGAACGTCTTGTGCAGGTTGAGGTGCGACACGTCCGCGCCAAACTTGCCCGGCGCCGCGATACCTACCAGCGCGTTCAGGTTGGCGCCATCCACGTACACCTGTCCACCGTGCCGGTGCACGATCTCGCACAGCTCGATGATCGACTCCTCGAAGACGCCGTGCGTGGAAGGGTAGGTCACCATGATGCAGGACAGGTCATCGGTGTGGCGTGCGGCCTTGGCGCGCAGATCCGCCATGTCGATATTGCCCAGCGCATCGCACTCCACAATCACCACGCGCATCCCGGCCAGCGCCGCGCTGGCGGGATTGGTGCCGTGCGCGGAGGCGGGAATCAGGCACACGTCACGCTGCGCGTCGCCGCGACTTTCGTGGTAGCGCCGAATCGCCAGCAGGCCGGCGTACTCGCCCTGCGACCCGGCATTGGGTTGCAGTGAAATCGCGTCGTAGCCGGTGCACTCGATCAGCATCTGTTCCAGGTCCGCCAGCATAGCCTGGTACCCGGTGGTTTGATCGGCGGGTGCGAACGGGTGCAGTCCGGCAAACTCGGGCCAGGTCACCGGCAGCATTTCGGTTGTCGCATTCAATTTCATCGTGCAACTGCCCAGCGGGATCATGGAGCGATTGAGCGCGATATCCTTGTCTTCCAGGTAGCGCATGTAGCGCAGCATTTCCGTCTCTGACTGGTAGTCGTTGAACAGCGGGTGTTGCAGGTAATCTATCGAGCGCAGCAACAGATCGGGAATCCCGCTGTTTTCGCGGACCTGTTCGTCGACGCGGGCGACTGCCGGTAGCGTGCTGTCGTTGGTGAATGCGGCCCACAATGCGGCGATATCGCGCGCATCGGTGGTTTCATCCAGTGCGATTCCCAGTCGATCGGAGCCGATAATGCGCAGGTTCAGGCCGCTGTCCAGCGCGCGCTGCACGATGGCCTGTTGCTGATCGCCCACGGTGTAGCTGAGCGTATCGAAAAAGGTGGTGTTGTCAGCGACGAAGCCGGCGTCTTCCAGGCCCCTGGCCAGGATGCCGGTGAGGCGCTGGATGCGGGTCGCTATGCGCCGCAAGCCCTTGGGGCCGTGGTACATCGCATAGAACGCGGCCATGATCGCCAGCAGCGCCTGCGCGGTGCAGATATTGCTCGTGGCCTTCTCGCGGCGAATGTGCTGCTCGCGCGTCTGCATCGCCATGCGCAGCGCCTGGTTACCGCGCCGGTCTATGGAAACACCGATGATGCGGCCCGGTGTAGACCGCTTGTAGGCATCGCGTGTTGCGAAATATGCCGCGTGCGGACCGCCGAAACCCATCGGGACGCCAAAGCGCTGCGTATTGCCGAACACCACGTCCGCCCCGAGCGAACCCGGTGACTTCACCAGCAGCAGGGCCATGATATCGGCGCCTACCGCCACCAGCGTATTCGCCGCGTGGGCTTTCTCCACCAGCGGCGAGAGGTCGTTCAGGTGACCGTAGGTGCCGGGATACTGCAGCAGCAGGCCGAACGCCCCGGTACTCTCCAGCAGCGTGGCGGGATCGCCCACGACGACCTCGATATCCAGCGCCTCGGCGCGCGTCTTCACCACCGCGATGGTTTGCGGGTGGCAATCATCGGCGACCAGGAAGGTCGCGCTGCGATTTTTCTTGTTGACCCGCTGTAACAGCGTCATCGCCTCCGCGGCGGCCGTGCCTTCGTCCAGCATGGAAGCGTTGGCCAGGTCCATGCCGGTCAGGTCGAGGATCATTTGCTGGAAGGTCAGCAGCGCTTCCAGGCGGCCCTGGGATATCTCCGGTTGATAGGGGGTGTATGCGGTATACCAGCCCGGGTTTTCCAGCACATTGCGCTGGATCACGGGGGGTGTGATGGTGTCGTGGTAGCCGGTGCCGATAAAGGAGCGATTGATGATATTGCGATCGGCCAGTTCGCGCAGGCGCGCGATGACCTGTTGTTCGGTCTGCGCGCCGGCGAGACGCATGGGTTCCCGCCGGCGGATCGCCCCCGGTACCGTATCGTCGATCAGCGCATCCAGGGAGTCGTAACCAATCTCGCGGGCCATCGCGGACTGTTGCTGCGGCGTGGGACCTATGTGGCGCCGCACAAAGTCGCTGTGGTTTTCTAAATCAAAGAGGGACGGGCGGCTCATGGGTGCTCCGTGGATGACCAAAGGGATTGGTGATGATTCGGGTGTGTCCGGAAGTCGCGATGGTAGCAAGAGAGGCTGGTGGCGGGCAATAATTGTCGGTTTGTGCAGTAGCTAAACCCGTGGCGGATTTGCGGGCCGTACCCGGCAATTTACCCTCCGGCGCAATCACTTGCCTTTTTACTCGCGCGCGGGTATCACTGGCCGGGTTTTTCTTCAGGCGGGAGTCACTTATGTTGGAACTGGTTACACCGGAATCGGTCGGGCTCGACAGCGGGCAGTTGGCGCGGGTGCGTGAACACCTCGCGGAGCGCTACGTGGGGCCGGGCAAAATACCCGGCAGTATTACTCTGGTGGCGCGGCGCGGCCAGGCGTGCTTTCTCGATATACAGGGCCAGCGCGATGTCGCGCGCGGCACGCCCATGACCGAGGACACGATCATGCGCATCTATTCCATGACCAAACCGGTCACCTCGCTGGCGCTGATGACCCTGCACGAGCGCGGCCTGTTTTCACTCGACGACCCCGTGCACCGGTATATCCCGAGTTGGCGTGATTTGCGCGTGTGGCGCGGGGGCTCCCTGCCGCTGTTCGAGACCGGGCGACCGGCTCGCGACATGACGGTGCGCGACCTGTTCATGCACACCAGCGGCCTCACCTACGATTTTCTGCGCGCCACCAATATCGACTACGCCTATCGCAAACTGCAGGTGGGCCTGATCCGCCCGGGTTACACGCTGCAGCACATGGTCGATGAACTGGCGCAATTGCCGCTGGAGTTTTCGCCCGGCGAGCGCTGGAACTATTCGCTGTCGACCGATGTGCTGGGGTACCTGGTGGAAGTCATTAGCGGGCGGAGCCTGCCGGATTACCTGCGGGAGGTGATTTTCGACCCGCTGGGGATGAACGACACGCGCTTCGAAATTGAGCCGGGCAAGGTGGAACGCTTTGCCTCCTGCTACCAGCGCAACCTGAGCAAGGAAATGGAGCTGAGCGATGACGGCCAGGACAGTGACTGGGCAAATCGCAGCTTTTACTCGGGTGGCGGCGGACTGATTTCAACCATCGGCGACTATTACCGTTTCTGCCAGATGCTGCTGGGCGGCGGGTGTGTGGACGGCACACGTATCATCGGCTCGCGCACGCTGGCATTCATGGCGCGCAATCACCTGCCCGGCGGCGCCGACATGTCGGTATTCGCCACCGGGGGATTCAGCGAGTCGGCTTACGAGGGAGTCGGTTTCGGCCTCGGTTTCGCCACCAAGCTGGACCCGGTGCGCAACGGTTACCCCGGTTCGGTGGGTAGCTATTTCTGGGGTGGACTGGCGAGTACCCTGTTCTGGGTGGATCCCGCGGAGGAGTTGGTGGTCGTTTTCATGACCCAGTTGATACCCTCGAGCACGTTCAATTTCAGGGGACAGCTGGAAAATATCATCTACGGGGCGCTGATCTGATGCCGTCGACGGCCTGCAGGAACCATGGCTATTGCTGCCGCTCGAACTCCTGTGGAAAAAATGGAAGCTGAGCCAGTGCCGAACAACGGCCAATAGCGCGGCCTTGTTCAGTTACACCGGCGTCTCCGGGAGTTCCCATGAATAATAACGTTTATCATTACCTGTTGTATTTAATAATAATTCCTAATAGCATTCCGTTCCTCATTTAATCACCCCGGAACAGGAACAGTCTGTATGAAACAGCTAGTGGTCGGCCTCGCGTTGGGCCTGGGCGCGATGGCGACGGTGGCGGCGACGCCGAGCATGGAGGAGATGTGGGCCATCATTCAGCAGCAGCAGGCTGAAATTGCCGAGCTGAAGGCGCAACTCGCCTCGGCCGACGCCGAAATAAAAGAAACCAATGTTAAAGTGGAAGCCACGGCGAGCGCGGTGGAACAGGGCGTCGCGGCCGGAGGACAGTCACTCGCGTCGAGTTGGGCCGAGCGCACGACCATTGGCAGTTACGGGGAGATGCACTACAACAATCTCGAAGACCAGCACGACACCGGGAAGGACAAGGACGAGATCGATTTTCATCGTTTCGTGCTGTTTCTCGGTCATGAGTTCAGTGACAGCACGCGCATGTTCGCGGAAGTCGAACTGGAGCACTCCGTGGCCGGTGATGGGCAAAACGGCGAGGTTGAACTGGAGCAGGCTTACATCGAGCATGACCTGAACAGCACGACGCAGCTAAAGGCGGGACTTTTCCTGGTGCCGGTGGGCCTTCTCAACCAGACGCATGAACCCAATACGTTCTATGGCGTCGAACGCAATAATGTCGAGAAAAACATTATCCCGACCACGTGGTGGGAGGGCGGGCTCGCGCTGAACGGGGAAATCGCGCCCGGCTGGCGTTACGAGACGGCGTTCACCTCGGGCCTGAAGCTCGATGCCGAGGACGGTCAGTTCCAGATTCGCGACGGGCGCCAGAAGGTGTCCGAGGCCGATGCCTCCGACCCGGCCTACACGGCCAACCTGAAGTACACCGGCATCGCCGGCCTGGAAGTGGGCGCGACATTGCAGTACCAGCAGGACCTGTACCAGGGTAAATACATGGACGATGTCGACGCCATGCTGTACTCGGCGCACCTGTCCTACCGCAATGGTCCGTTCGGTCTGCGCGCCCTGGCTGCGAGCTGGGATATCGACAACGCGATCAACAATATCGAGGCCGGCGCCGACGAGCAGGAGGGCTGGTACATTGAACCGTCCTGGTTGCTGATGCGCGACCTGGGAATATTTGCCCGCTACAGCGAGTGGGACAACCAGGCGGGCGGTGCCGGTGATACCGAATACAGCGAATGGGATGTCGGCTTTAACTACTGGCTTTTGGAGAACGTGGTGTTCAAAATGGACTACCAGTTCCAGGATGCGCCGTCCGACCAGGCTGAACAGGAAGGCCTGAACCTGGGAGTCGGCTGGAGTTTTTAGTGTCCGCAACGCGCTATCGCAAACGGCATTGCCGCAGCGTACTGGCCGCCCTCGTATTGATGGCGGCCTTTTCCGCTTTTGGCGAGGAGTATCTCAGCCGGGAGGAGTTTCTCGGGCTGGCGTTTGCCGGCGGTGCGCCACAGATGGAGACGTTGTGGCTTACGGATGAAACGCGCGCCGCGGCCGAGGCCGCCGTCGGCTGGGCGCCTGCGGCGCTGCGCCTGCGCTACTGGCGCGAGGGAAACTGCACGGCCTGGATACTCGAGGATATCGGCAAGGACAAGCCGATCACCCTCGGTGTTGCGGTATCCGGTGAGCAGATCGAGCGTGTGGACGTGCTGGCGTTCCGTGAAAGCCGCGGATGGGAAATTCGCCACGCCTTTTTTACGGACCAGTTCAGCGGTTTGACGCTGGCCCCGGATGGCTATCTGTCGTCGCATATCGACGGCATCACCGGCGCCACGCTGTCAGTGCGCGCGGTGGAGAGGGTCGCGCGCCTGGCCCTGTGGCTGAACGCCCAAGTGCAGGGTTGATGCGACGCCGGCCGCGCCTGGTAGGAATACTGTGGCACTGGCACCGGCGGGTCGGTCTGATTGCCGCGCTCTTTGCCGTGCTGCTCGCCGTTACCGGCATCGTGCTGAATCACACAGCGCAACTTGGCCTGGACCGCAGCTTCGTCCCCTGGTCCTGGCTGACACAGTTATACGGTGATGACTCATCGGACCTGCCCGCGTTCAAACTGGGCGAGCACTGGTTGACGCGCGCAAGCAGCGGGCGAGTCTACCTCGACGCGAAAGAGGTCGCGCCGTGCAGCGGCAAACTGGTGGGCGCGGTGCAGGCCGACGGCATGCTCTACGCCGGATGTGCCGAGGAACTCCTGCTGCTGACGCCAGGCGGCGCCCTGGTGGAATCCGTCAATGCCAGCACCGGCCTGCCCGCACCCGTGCAGGCGATCGGTCTGATCGGCGAACAGGTGGCAGTGCAGAGCGCCGGCGACTGGCGACTGGCGAACCTGGATACGATGGATTTTTCACAGCGTGCGCCCGCCGGCGGTGCCGTCATTCGCCAGCTGGTGCCGGACCGTCTGCCAGACACTATTCGCGCCCGCATCCCGGCGCCCGAGCAGTGGCTGAGCTGGGAGCGGGTGCTGCTCGATGTGCACAGCGGGCGGCTGTTCGGTCGCCTGGGTGTGCTGTGGATGGATACGGTGGGGGTGTTGCTGGCAACGCTCGCCACCAGTGGCGTGGCAATGTGGTGGCTGCACCGGCGCCGCAACCGTTAGGGTTCAATCAGCCTGGTAACGGATGTCAGTGATGTAGTAGAACTGCTCCCCCGCCGGGCTGCTCACCTGCACCTCGTCATCCCGTCGCTTGCCCAGCAGTGCGCGGGCCAGTGGTGAGTCCATGCTGAGCTTGCCATTTGCCAGGTCGAACTCGTCGGGGCCGACGATGCGCCAGCGCGACTCTTCCCCGGCTTCATTCTCCAGCGTCACCCAGGCGCCAAAAAAAATCTTGCCAGTATCGGCGGGCACTCGTTGCACGACCTCAAGTTCGTCCAGCCGCTTGTTGAGGAAGCGCACGCGGGAATCGATTTCGCGCAGGCGACGCTTGCCGTAGATGTAATCGCCATTCTCCGAGCGGTCACCGTTCTTGGCCGCCTCGTGGACGGCGTCGGCGACCGCCGGCCGTTCGATTTTCCACAACTGGTGCAACTCGGCCCGCAGCGCCTGCTCGCCTTCACCAGTGATATATTTTGATCCGCGCGGGCGCGGTGCTCGATAGCGTCCCATGGTGGTATTCTAGCCGCTGTTACCGTGGAACTGAATGCCGCGCGCTACCCCGGTTTGCGCCGGTGCGTAAGCCGGCTGACGCAAGAACCCGGGAAACTCCCGGATCGACCTACAATTGCTCGCGCCACCCATGCCAAAGCCCTGAAAAAGCCCGTATAATGCCAGCCCCTGTTCGTATTGTGGATGTGAAATGATCGATAAGAGATTGCTCAGTATACTGGTGTGCCCGGTCAGCAAGGCGCCGGTGGAATACGACAAGGAGAAGGACGAACTGATCTGCAGGGCGTCCGGGCTGGCCTATCCGGTGCGCGACGGTATCCCGGTGATGCTGGAAAGCGAAGCCAGGCAACTTACAGCAGACGAGAAACTGGGGTAGATAGGGAAGGTAGGCCCTCGCATGTCAGACACGATATTCGGCAAAATTATCCGCGGTGAAATCCCCAGTGACTTCCTGTACGAGGACGAGCACTGCATCGCCATCAACGACATCAATCCCCAGGCGCCGGTCCATGTGCTGGTGATACCCAAGCGCGGCATTCCGCGGCTTGTCGATTCGCAGGCGGACGACCAGGCCCTGTTGGGGCACCTGATGCTGGTGGCCGCCAAAGTGGCCGAACAACTGGGTGTGGGCGAGGCGTTTCGCCTGGTGGTCAACAATGGCGCGAACGCGGGCCAGACCGTCTTTCACCTGCACCTGCACATAATTGGTGGCAGGCCATTTGCCGAAGGCCATTTGGCGGGCTGAACAGCCCGCCGATCCGCTGCATAACCGAGACTGACTATGAAGACCGTAGAAGTACGCGAGGCCTTCCTGGCCTATTTTGAACAGCACGGACACACGCGCGTGCCGAGCAGTTCACTGGTGCCGGGCAACGATCCCACCCTGCTGTTCACCAATGCGGGCATGAACCAGTTCAAGGATACCTTCCTGGGTACCGAACCGCGCGCCTATGTGCGCGCTACCAGCAGCCAGCGTTGCGTGCGCGCCGGCGGCAAGCACAACGACCTGGAAAACGTCGGCTACACTGCGCGCCATCACACGTTCTTCGAGATGTTGGGTAATTTCAGTTTTGGCGATTACTTCAAGCGCGACGCGATCCGCTACGCCTGGGAATTCCTGACCGGCACCCTGGGCCTGCCGCCGGAGAGGTTGTGGGTGACGGTGCACCTCACCGACGACGAGGCCGAGCAAATCTGGATCGAGGATATCGGTTTTCCGAAGGCGCGCATCTCCCGTCTCGACGAGGACAATTTCTGGCAGATGGGTGATACCGGTCCCTGCGGCCCCTGCAGCGAGATATTCTACGATCACGGCGAGCACGTCGCCGGCGGCCCGCCCGGCAGCGCGGACGATGACCTGGATCGCTATATTGAAATCTGGAACCTGGTGTTCATGCAGTACAACCGCGACGCCAGCGGAGAACTGCACCCGCTGCCCCATCCCTCGGTGGATACCGGCATGGGTCTGGAGCGCATCGCGGCCGTGATGCAGAACGTGCACAGCAACTACGAGATCGACCTGTTCCAGGCGCTGATCAGGGCGGCCGCGGAATTGCTACGGGTGAGCGATCTCGAGAACAGTTCCCTGCGCGTCATCGCCGATCATATCCGCTCCTGTGCGTTTCTGGTTGTCGACGGTGTGCTGCCGGGCAACGAGGGGCGCGCCTACGTGCTGCGCCGCATCATTCGCCGGGCGATTCGCCACGGCAACAAGCTCGGCGCAGACAAACCGTTTTTTCACAAGCTGGTGGCCACGCTGGCCGCGCAAATGGGCGATGCGTACCCCGAGTTGAGGAAGCAACAGGCGCAGGCGGAAGCGGCCCTGCTGGCCGAAGAGGAGCAGTTTGCGCGCACGCTGGATAACGGCATGCAGATACTCGAGGAGGCGTTGGCGGGCCTCGAGGGTAGCGAGATTCCCGGTGAGGTGGTGTTCAAGCTCTACGATACCTACGGTTTTCCACTCGACCTGACCAATGACATCGCCCGCGAACGGAATCTTACACTCGATGTCGCCGGCTATGACGCTGCGATGGCGGAGCAGCGCAGCCGCTCCCAGGAGAGCGGCAGTTTCAAGGTGGATTACAGCGATGTGCTGAAGCTTGACGGCAGCACCCGATTCACCGGTTACGACAGCCTGGCGGGTGCAGGTGAGGTGACGGCGCTGCTGCGCGACGGCGCGGAAGTGGCGGAGCTGGGATCCGATGAATCCGGGGTGCTGGTACTGGATCGTACGCCGTTTTACGGCGAATCCGGCGGACAGGTAGGTGATACGGGCTACCTGGCCGGCGACGATGTGCGCCTGGAAGTGTCGAACACCACGAAGACAGCCGAGCACCATTTGCACCACGTGAAGGTATTGCAAGGCAAGGTAAAGCGTGGTGACACGCTCAGCGCGCAGGTCGATACCGCTGTCAGGCAGCGCACGCGGCTCAATCACAGCGCTACCCACCTGCTGCACGCGGCATTGCGCCGCGTACTGGGTGAGCATGTACAGCAAAAAGGCTCGCTGGTGGATTCGCAGCGTCTGCGCTTCGACTTCTCCCATCCCGAGGCGGTCAGCGCCCGGCAGTTGAAAACCATCGAGACGATGGTGAACGAGCAGATCCGCGGCAACAGCGCCGTGCAGACGCGGCTGATGTCCATGGATGACGCCGTGGCCGCCGGCGCCATGGCGCTGTTCGGTGAGAAGTACGGCGACGAGGTGCGGGTGCTGTCGATGGGGGATGACAACTTCTCCGTTGAACTGTGCGGCGGCACCCATGTCGCGCGCACCGGCGACATCGGCCTGATGCGCATCGTGTCCGAATCCGGGGTGGCCTCCGGGGTGCGCCGCATCGAGGCCGTGACAGGCAGTGCGGCCCTGGACCTGGTCGATTTGAACGAGCAGCAGCTGGCGGCGATCTGCGAAGTGGTCAAGGGCACGACCGACAATGTGGCGGCAAAGGTCGCCGCCCTGCGCAGCGAGAACCGTGACCTGGAAAAAGAGATCGCGCGTCTGAAGCAGAAACTCGCCTCCTCGGCCGGTGCCGATCTCACTGCCGATGCGGTCGAGGTGCAGGGCATCAAGGTGCTGGCTGCGAACGTGGACGGTGCTGACGCGAAATCACTGCGCGATACCCTCGACCAGTGCAAGAACAAACTCGGCAGCGCCGTGATCCTGCTGTCTGCGGTCAGCGGCGACAAGATCGCGCTGGCCGCCGGCGTCACCAAAGACCTCACCGGCCGGGTAAAAGCCGGAGACCTGATGCGGGAATTCGCCCAGCGACTGGGTGGCAAAGGCGGCGGCAAGCCCGATATGGCCCAGGGTGGGGGCACCGATGTACAGGCCCTGCCGGAGGTATTGAAGGCCGTTCCGGAGTGGGTTTCCGCACAACTCGGGTGATGTGAATAATTAGGGCGGATTGCCGCCTCCGCACTGTTTAATTATTGTGCGCTTTGTTGTTTAATGGCGCCCCTTTTTATCCGGCACGGTGCGCCGGTTGGGCACGCGAGAAAGCATGAGTCTCATCGTTCAAAAATTTGGCGGCACTTCGGTCGGCGATACCGACCGCATAGGGCTGGTGGCGGATAAGGTAGCCGGGTTTCGCGCCCAGGGCCACGACGTGGTCGTGGTGGTGTCGGCCATGAGTGGCGAGACCAATCGCCTGATCGAGTTGGCGCACCAGGTGCAGGAGCGCCCCGTGCTGCGGGAACTGGATGTGCTGCTCGCCACCGGAGAACAGGTCACCACGGCGCTGCTGAGCATGGCACTGGCCAGGCGTGGAGTGAAAGCCAAGTCCTACACCGGTTCACAGGTGCGCATTCTGACCGATGACGCACACACCAAGGCGCGTATCCGGGATATCGACGAGGAGAGACTGCAGCGCGATCTCGGCGCCGGCTATGTGATCGTGGTGGCCGGTTTCCAGGGCGTGGACGAACACGGCAACATCACCACGCTGGGCCGCGGCGGTTCCGACACCACGGCCGTCGCACTGGCCGCCGCGCTGAAGGCGGACGAGTGCCAGATCTATACCGATGTCGATGGCGTGTACACGACCGATCCACGGGTGGTGAGCGAAGCCCGCCGCCTGTCGCGCATCACCTTCGAGGAGATGCTGGAAATGGCCAGCATGGGTTCCAAGGTGCTGCAGATTCGCTCGGTCGAGTTCGCAGGCAAATACAATGTACCGCTGCGGGTTTTGCACAGCTTTAAGGATGGCCCCGGCACCCTGATAACGACGGAGGAAGACAGCGAAATGGAAACGCCGACAATTGCGGGCATCGCGTTCAATCGCGATGAGGCCAAGCTCACTGTCGAAGGTGTGCCCGATATGCCCGGCGTGGCTTATCGCATCCTCGGGCCTATCGGCGAAGCGAACATCGAGGTGGACGTCATCGTGCAGAACGTCGGTCACGACAACACTACCGACTTTACCTTCACCATCGGGCGCAATGACCTGGTGCGCGCCGAGGAAGTGCTCAACCAGGTGGCGAAAGAAATCAACGCCGAGAAAGTGTCCAGCAACAGTAAAATCGCCAAGGTGTCGGTGGTGGGCGTCGGCATGCGTTCGCACGCGGGCGTGGCCAGTCAGATGTTCGCCGCGCTGGCCGAGCTCGGCATCAATATCCTGATGATCACGACTTCCGAGATCAAGATCTCCGTTATCATAGAAGAAAAATACCTGGAGTTGGCGGTGCGTGCGCTGCATTCATCATTTGGTTTGGAGAAGGAACCAACGGACGAAAACGCGGCCTAAACAAGGTGGCGGGCTGGGGCCCGCCGGCGTATAAAGCGTTTTTTCACAATCCTGGCTTGCTGCATCCACATTTGAAATCGGGGGTGCAGTTATGCTTGAATGGGACCCCTCACTGGGGGGTGGGTAGAAGCTGTCCTGTGCTTTCGCGATGGCGTGACGGGCACCGGACTGGAGAACTGAACGTATGTTGATTTTAACCCGCAGAGTCGGTGAGTCATTGATGATCGGCGACAATGTCACCGTGACAGTATTAGGCGTAAAGGGCAACCAGGTGCGCATCGGCGTCAATGCGCCGAAAGATGTCGCGGTGCACCGCGAGGAAATATACAGTCGCATCCACGATGGCGACAGTCCCCCCGCGGAAGACAAGGAATAAACCCCTCCTGAATTCCCGTATGACTTTGATTACGCAGTAGTTGTGGTATCATGCCGCGCCTGTGGATACCGCCTCACGGTATCGCGTAAATCTTCCGGAGAGCTGGCCGAGTGGCTGAAGGCGCACCCCTGCTAAGGGTGTATAGGCTTATACCCTATCGAGGGTTCGAATCCCTCGCTCTCCGCCATAAAACGAAAAAGGGCTGCCCCGCAGGGGTAGCCCTTTTTCGTTTTATTGTGGTGAGTGGGATTTGGAAGAGAACCCCGTTCGATAAAACGCGACCAAAGGAGCGTTTTAGACGCCGCAGCAAAGCGGAGGCGCCCGCAGGGCCAGAACAGCCCATAGGCTGTTCTGGTCAATCCCTCGCTCTCCGCCATAAACCAAAAGGGCCGCCCGTCAGGGTGGCCCTTTTGGTTTATGGGGGTGAGTGGGCTCTTCCCCATTAAAGGGGGATGAGTGCGATTTGGATGAGAACCTCGTTCGATAAACTCTGCCCACGGCAGAGTTTAGACGCCGAAGGCGCCCCGCAGGGGTCAGAACAGCCCAAAGGCTGTTCTGATCAATCCCTCGCCCGGAGCGTCGATATTGAGCCGAGAGTTCATTTGAAAGGCGATGTCTGCCAGATTTTCCTGGTATCGAACGTTGCGCGCCAGGTACACTTTCAGTCGGGTTGACTACGTCGGTGATTTGAGGAAGCCCTTTCTGAGCTATCCGGGTTCGAGTTGGCAGTGAGATACTGGTGGGTAAGTCATAAGAAAACTTATAGCCAAGAGGTCTCAAATGGCTATATGTGGTCGCCTAAGCTGGCCGCTAACGGACAGCGACACCGGCCTTACGAATTGATGCGCCTACTCTCGCCCGGCGACGTCGTATTTTCTTATGCGTTTGCCGAGATTCGTGCCATTGGTATCGTGCAATCCACCTGTTATGAATTTCCCAAGCCTATTGAGTTCGGTAGTGCGGGGCAAAACTGGTCGGCCACCGGCTGGCGAGTCGATGTGAGTTTCAGGAAGGTGGCGAAGCCCCTTCGAACAATGGACCACATCGATTCTTTGCGTTCGTTTCTGCCAAAAAAACATTCGCCCATAAAACACAAAACGGGCGGCGGCAACGAAAATTACCTTTTTGATATCTCCGAAGAGTTTGCCCTTGCGCTTGCCCAGTTATTGGACCCCATAGCTCTTTCAGTTGTTAGTGGGGTGTCTGATTTTAATGCAGTATCGGTCGACCGGTCTCTGGAAAATATTTCAGATTGGGAGGACCGTGTTGAGTCTGCAATCAAGGAGAGCGAGGATATAGAAGAGACTGAAAGGTTGGCATTGATAAGTGCCAGGCGGGGGCAGGGAAAATTCCGGGCCACCCTTTTGGAAATCGAAAGATCTTGTCGCATAACAGGAGTGGATCTGCCCCGGCATCTGGTGGCGAGTCACACCAAACCCTGGAGAGATAGTACGAACGAGGAGCGATTGGACCCGGAAAATGGGTTTATGCTGACGCCTACCGTCGACCATCTATTCGACAAAGGGTTTATCAGTTTCGAAGGTAACGGCGACTTGCTCATATCGCCGGTGGCTCATGAAACATCGTTGTTAAGGATGGGCGTATCACATGAGATTAAGAAAAATGTCGGAACTTTCTCAGAAGGGCAGAAACAGTACCTGTCGTGGCATCGAGATTCGCTATTCCTTTCCTCTAGCATGGATCTGGTGAACTGAAGAAGTTCGCGCGGATAGTTTTTCGGCTGTTGTCTACCGCTACAACTTATCCCTGATACATCTTAGAAATGCTGTAAGCGCACTGAAGACCATCCTGCCGTGGGCCCCCGGGAGCCCTATGGACCACGAATGGCGCAGCCGTTTTTCTGTTGCACTTCCAATTCAGCCTGCGAAAATTTGAGTGATGCGTGTAATGTGATTACCGAATACATGTCACGGGAAATAACGCTGGAACTTAAGACCCATCGGCCAATTAGTCTTCGGGAAGAAAGGCGTGCTCCCAGCGTCGTCTCGGATTATCAAAGCGGACTTTGTTGGGCATGAATAGCTCCGAGTCCCAGCCATCCGGAATCCATCGGCGCAATGCTTCGTGCTCGGGATGCGCCGGGTCCAGCAGGGCTTCCAGGAGTTCGTGATAGCCGTGAACTCCACCGCAGTCCTCGGGCGGGCAGGCACGCGCGTCTGCAACACACTGTGGATAGCGCTTTCCCTTCTTTCGTGGCTCGATAGACACAAGCGTAATGGTGTGAAGCCAGCCATGCGAAATTTCAACAGGTCTCGTCGGCGGTCAATCATGTTATTGAGTTACGCATGAAGGCAGTTTTTTCCAGATAACACATCTTCCAATCTCTCAACGATTGCATTACGTAACTCGGGTCCGGCCCTCTAAAGCCACTGGTCGAGATCCTGCTGGCCAATAATGGCCATGATTTCTACGGTGTCACCCTGAACGCGATAATAGATGCTATCAGTGCCGCACACACTGCGCCGGTATCCAACTCGGATATCGTCCACGGCTGGATATGACAATGGTTGTGCTGCGAGTTGTCCGAATCGATCAAAGAGAGCGTTGAAGTAGATATCGGCCTGTTCTTCTCCATACTCACGAAGCCCGCGTGCGTAAATGCGCTTTACATCGGACTTCGCATCTTCTGTCAGCCTATAGGTCCCCATTGCGCCGCGCTTCCGCTTTGGCTTCAGCAAGTATTTCCGCTCTTCCCTGGCTGGTGAATTGGCTACTTTCCGCGTGGATGAGTCTGGCACGTATGGCCTCGATCTCCCGTGCCTTGCGGATGAGATCGTTGATAACCTCACTTTTGCTTGAATATTCTTTGCTCTCGACCTGTGCTCGGAGCCATTCGTCATTAGGTGGTGTGAAGGAAATACTTTGTCTTGACACTTCGTAGCCTCCGAAAACTAGTGGTGTAATATTGCACCAATTATGCACCAGCACTGGTCGGTGTCAATGCCTGGATCGAGCCGGGGAATCGCCCAGCGCATAATCGGACGGGCTGCCGGAGCTGAAACTTCGGACCACCATGGGACCACGCATCCGCCTTTTCACGCCACCAAATGCCCGCTCCCAATTTTTAAGTCTTTGATCTTAAGTGCATTGGAGGGCATTCGGTGGCTTCAGATTTGCCCTGTGAAGTTTATCAAAGTGAGCCTTGTCAAGCTTGAATAGCTCCGCCCCCCCCCAGTCTTCTGAAATCCAGTGGAGATAAGAGTTCACACCTCAAGCACTCTCCTTGAGTTCGTGCTCCAACGCCATCTCCACCAATTTATTCAAACTGATTCCTGCAGCTTTGGCTACCAGCACAGCTTCCTCATGCAACTGCGGATCAACCCGGACATTAAAACGGCCTGAGTAGTCCTTTTTCACCGGTAGACCCCGCTCCTCGCAGACGGCTACAAACTCCTTGAGGGAGTGTTCCGCTTCCCGCTTAAGGCCCTTCACGCTGTCTGAGTAAAAATCAGCGCCACCGTTGAGGCCAACAAACTCTCCGCGAAACATTTCGATATCCGGGTCATAGTTAACTGTTGCCCGAAACCCATTTACTTCCATCATCTTGATCATGGCATAACCTCGTGACTTTCAAGCCATTTCTTTACACTTGCCACAGCGCCCTTGTCAGTATCAGGGCTGGGGTGTGGCCTGTGGAATACCCGAACCTCACCTTTCCATACCACTGCTACGCGGCTTCCAGCTCTTTCTTCAACTTCGGCACCCAGAGCCTTCATTAATGACTCGATCTCCTTCCACGGAATCGAGCCGCTGACAGGGCGGGAATATATCCTCTTAAGAGTGCGGTGCTGTCGTTTATTCATCTCGATTATGGTACTGGAAATTAGTACTATTGCAAGGGGCTCGAATATTGCTCGAATATTGCGTGCCCACTATGTACTTGAACTATAAATAGAACATTACCGAGGGTGGAGGATTAATAGTGGACAGTGGTCCGCCTGAAAGTAACGCGGCGACTGCCGAGGCAGAACTAGCGGCTATTGAGGCGCGACTCACGGCTCTTGAGTTGGAAAAGCAGTCGCTGTTCGAACGCAAACGGCAACTTGTTGCTGCGAAACAGGTCAACGATCAGACAATGCCGCCCATCGAAGTCCCGGTGTCGACGGGCGACAAAATTGGATTGTTTCGCAGTTTGTTCCGCGGGCGGGAAGACATTTTCGCGGTGCGCTGGGAAAACAGTCAAGGGCGTCGAGGTTATGCCCTGGCCTGCGACAATGAGTGGCGCCAGGGGATCTGTTACAAACCGAAGGTCAAGTGTGGAGACTGTCGCCATCAGGCTTTCCTGCCCCTGGATGATCGCGCGGTCTACGCGCATTTGTCCGGTAAGAAAACGCACGGGTTGTATCCCCTGTTGCGCGACGATCACACCTGGTTGCTGGCCGTGGATTTTGACAAGAGTGATTGGCAACAGTCAGTACAGGCCTTCCGAAGTGTCTGTGAAGAGCATGCCGTACCTTGTTCAGTGGAGCGTTCCCGTTCCGGCGAGGGTGCCCATGTCTGGGTGTTCTTTAAGCAACCGGTGCCGGCGGCGTTGGCACGTCGATTGGGATCTGCTCTTTTGGACAGATCAATGGAGCAGCATGCCGGCCTTTCCTTTGAGTCCTATGATCGTCTGTTTCCTAACCAGGATATGCTACCGGAGGCCGGGTTCGGCAATTTGATAGCGCTTCCCTTACAGCAGGGGCCCAGGCAGTCGGGGAATTCGGTTTTCGTCGACAGGCTCTTCGAACCCGTAGTTGACCAGTGGGCCTACCTTGCCGGTGTCAGGAAAATGGAGCCGGAGCAGATTGAGCAGTGTTTGAACCGCCTGCAAACCTCCTGCACATCTGATCACGATGCACAGAAACCCTGGGAGCATGGGCTTCCGGTGTTTGAAGACACTATTGCTGGTTGCCCTAGTGCCATTGAGGTCACGCTGGCGAACCGTCTGTACCTGCCGACGGAGACGCTACCACAAGCGTTACTCGCACGACTGAAACGCCTCGCGAGCTTCTCCAACCCGGTATTTTTCAAAACCCAGGCTCTACGATTTTCCACACAGGGCATACCGCGTTTTATCAGCCTGGCGCAGATCGAGCAGGGTTACTTATCCGTGCCACGCGGATGCCTGGACGACGTACTGGCATTACTCACCGAACAACAGATATCGGTAACCATTGATGACAAACGGATGAGTGGCAAGCGATTACGGGGACTTCAGTTTAAAGGCAGTCTCCGGCCTGAACAGACGAAAGCGGTATCGGCGCTTGTCAAGCACGAAACTGGTGTCCTGCACGCTCCGACCGCGTTTGGAAAAACCGTGACGGCTATCGGATTGATCCATAGACGCAAGATCAATACGCTTATCCTGGTCCACAGTCGGCAGCTTCTCGATCAGTGGAAAGAGCGACTGGAAGTGTTCCTGGAAGGCTGCGATATTGGCGTCATTGGCGGTGGTAAGCGAAAGCCCAGTGGAGCGATCGATATTGCGACCTATCAGAGTATGCTCGAGCGCAAAACTAACGCTGTCGACCCGCGGCTGTTTGATTACGGCCAGATCATAGTGGATGAATGCCACCACATTGCCGCTCCCAGGTATGAGGCACTGCTCAGTGAGGCAAGGGCGAAGTATCTCGTCGGTATTACAGCGACGCCGCACCGGCAGGATGGCCATCAATCGCTTATTTTCATGTTGGCCGGTCCAATCCGGTACGCAGTCAAAGACGATCAACGCCATACTTTCGAACAACGTGTAATAGTCCGCCGTGTTCATCGGGTGCCACCACCGGAACTTTCAGTTCCAGAGAGTCGGCCGCATATTGCCGATATTTACCGTTGGCTGGTTCAGGACGATGAGCGTAACCAGCTAATCATTGGGGACGTAATCACTGCGGTATCGGAGGGGCGCAACCCATTGCTTTTGACAGAGCGTCGAGAGCATGCCTCGATATTGGCGGATCGCCTTCGAGAGCGGGGTATCTCCTGCCAGGTTCTTAGAGGAGCAATGGGCGCCAAAGAGCGAAACGCCGCGATGGCGGCCTTGGACACTACCCAGGTTCTCATAGCAACGGGGAAGTATATCGGGGAGGGCTTTGATCTCCCGCGGCTTGATACCTTGTTCTTGGGCTTACCAATCTCCTGGAAGGGCTCGCTCGCGCAATACGCAGGGCGAATCCACCGACAGTTCGTGGATAAGGACACGGTGCTCATCTACGACTACCTTGATACCAGCATGCCGGCACTGGCGGGTATGTTCGGGCGTCGGGAAAAAGCGTATGCGGCACTTGGCTATTCCATCGTTGATGGTGAGGCCCAATCCCAGTTTCAGGCGAACCTACCTCTCCCGTCTCAGTAACATGATCCTGATCGAGTGCTTTGGGACCACCATGGGACCACGTGCACGCCTTTTCACGCCCTCCAATGCCCACCCCAATTTTCTAACTCTTTGATTTCGTGGGCGTTAAAGGGCATTCGAGGGCGTCAAAATCACCCTGTGAAGTTTCGAATCCCTCGCTCTCCGCCATAAACCAGAAAGGGCTACCCGTCAGGGTGGCCCTTTTTGGTTTATGGTAGTGGTTGGGATTTGGAAGAGAACCCCGTTCGAAAAATTGCGACCATAGGAGCAATTTGCACCGAGCGGCGAAGCCGCTCAGACTGTGAATGCATGCCCCGCGCGCAGCACGCTGCGTGCACCCAGTCGCGACAGATGGTAATCGCGGTTGCCAAACATCAGCTCAATGGCGGTCAGGCTCTTGAAGCACGCCCCGACACGCAGTTCGTCCGTCATCGCAATCCCGCCGTGCAATTGCACGGCCTGCTGCCCGACAAAGCGTGCCGACTCCCCGACGCTGGCTTTCAACGCACTGGCGACGGCATCCAGCCGCTCCGGCGATTCACAGTTGACCGCGGCCCACAGCAGGGAACGCGACTTCTCGACATGGATGAACATGTCGGCCAGTCGATGCTGCAGGGCCTGGAACGCGCCGAGGGCCACGCCGAACTGCGTGCGGGTTTTGCAATACTCTGCGGTATCGCTCATCAGTACGTCCATGGTGCCCAGTGCCTGGGCGCACACTGCGACGACAGCGCGCGTGATCGCGTAGCTGAGTGCGTTTCCAGCGTCGAGCGAAATCACCGCTTCGGGCGCCACCCGGACCGAATCCATTTGGAGGTTGAACGCGCGCGTGCCGTCGACCATCGCGTACCGGTGCAGCGTTACACCGGGCGCCTCCGGTTCGAGCAGGAACATGCCCAGCTTGCCTTCAGCGCCAGGCACCCCGGCCAGCCCGGCAACGGCGATGATACTGCCCGGGCAATCCAACGCGCCGAGTTTCTCACCTTTCAGTACGTAGCCGCCCGCGCCGGCGCTCGCCGTCGCCAGCATCCTCCCCGGGTCGCCCCTCGCCGCCCGCTCATCCCACGCCACGCGCAGTGTGGCGGTCCCTGCAGCCATAAGCGGCAGGTACCGCCGACAGGCGGCCCGGTTGCCACTCGCTTCGAGCGCACTGGCGGCAAGCACCGATGAAGCCAGGAAGGGCTCGAGCACCAGGCCGCGCCCGAACTCCTCCATCGCCGCGGCCAGGTGGGGCAGCGAGAAGCCGAGCCCACCGTACTCAGCCGGCACCAGCATCGACAACATTCCCAGGTCGGCCAGCGCGCGCCAGCGCTCCGCATGGAACTCCCCGCCCTCGCGCAGCATCGCGCAGCGTTTTTCATAGGTGTAGTGAGCGTCGACGAACTTGCGCAGGTAGTCTTTGAACAGTTGTTGTTCTTCGTCGTAGGTATACTGCATGGATTACTCCCTGGAATTGGTCGCGGCCAGCCTCAGGCACAGAGAATGCCGCGCGCGAGCAGGTTCCGCTGTACTTCGTTGGAGCCCGCGTAGATGGTCGCCGCTCGGGTATTCAGGTAGTACGGCATTACTGTCAGTTGTTCAGGTGACACCAACGCGTCGAGGCCGGCGCCCACCGCCAGCGCAGGGGTTTGCAATGGGAGCGCATCCAGTCCGGCAACCTCGAGTTGCAACTCCGAAAACTTCTGCATGGTCTCGGTGCCGATGATTTTCAACAGCGAGGCCATCGGCCCGGGATTCTGTCCGTGCGTCAATGTGGCGTTGACCCGTCGCTCAGTCTGCTCCAGCGCCAGGCATTCGACATCGAGCATTGCCAGTTTGCGTCGGATAACCGGGTCGTCTATGAGTCGTGGCCCGCCAGCGCACAACGCGGATTCGCACCGGTCGCGCAACGCGATCAGGGCGGGCTTGAGCCAGGCGCCGAACACACTGCCACCCCGCTCGAACTCAAGCACATACTTCGCCACCGTCCAGCCCGCATGTTCTTCGCCGACCCGGTTTTCGACCGGCACCCGAACGTCCGTAAAGAATACCTCGCACTGCTCGTGACACCCATCCAGCCCGACGATGGGTCGCACTTCGATACCCGGTGTGTCCATGTCGAGCAACAGGAAGGAGATGCCCTGCTGGGGCTTGCCTGCACTTCGCGTGCGAACCAGCGCAAACATCCTGTTCGCATGCTGTGCGTACGTCGTCCATGTCTTGCTGCCGTTGACAACGTAGGCGTCGCCATCGCGCTCGGCACGGCACTGCAGTGACGCCAGATCTGAACCGGCACCCGGTTCGGAGTATCCCTGGCACCAGAAGTCGTCGCCGGAGAGCATGCCCGGCAGGTGGCGGGCCTTCTGTTCCGCCGTGCCGAAACCGATCACCGCCGGCCCTACCATCTGCAGATTGTGCGGTAGCAGCGGCGGTACGCCGCGGATGTTACACTCCTCGGCGAAGAGATATCGCTGTTCGAAGCTCCACCCGGTACCGCCATACTCTCGGGGCCAGGCCGGCGCCACCCAGCCCCTGTCATACAAAATCCTGTGCCAGGCCATCGCCTGTGCAAACGGCGCGAACGCGCTGGTCGTCTTGCGCCCCGCCTCGAGTATCTCCGCAGTGGGGGCGGTCTGCAGGAATGTGCGCACCTCCCGCCTGAACAGTTGCAGTTCGTCGTTCATTGTTCCACTCCAAAAGCTCGCAAACCTTAGCTGCGTCGGGGGCTCAGAAACGGTAGGTCAGTGAGGCGCCATAGGTTCGCGTCTTGCCGGGGAAGCGCACTACCGTATTGGCGTTGGTGGTACTTGCCAGCCAGTAGTATTCGTCGGTGATGTTATTGCCCCAGAACGTGAGGTCCCACTGGCCATCCAGAGTATGCACGCCGACGGTCGCGTTCACCAACGTGTAATCGTCGACCTCGGCAGCCTCTGAGTTCATCAGGTCGCCGTAGGATTTCGACTGGTAGCGCGCGTTGAGGCTTGCGGAGAAGCCGAGGGTTGCCGTGACCGGCGTGTCGTAGAACAGTGTCGCGCTGCCCGAGCGCTCGGGGCTGTACAGAAACTCGGCGCCATCGAAATCCTGAGGCTCCCCCATACCGTTGATGCCACTGTAGTTCTTCACTTCGGTATGCAACAGAGTTGCGGACACGATGGCAGTGAGGTTGGCACTCAGTCGCCAGGTGAGTTGCGTATCCAGCCCGTAGGCCTCGGAAGTCGGCACATTGTCCAGGCGCGCCAGCGTGGTGAATATCGGGTCGGCGAACAGCACAGTCAACTGCTTGTCCTTGTAATCATAGTAAAATGCGGAGGCGTTGAACTGCATCCGCTGGTCCAGCAGGGTGGCTTTCATGCCCAGTTCATAGGCCAGCAGTTGTTCCTGTTTCACGGGGGCGTTCTGCACGGCGAGATTGGCCGCATTGACCGGCGTGGTGCCGGACTTGAAGCCCTCCGACACCGACGCGTACAGCAGCGTATCGATATCGTACTGCCAGTTCAGTGCCACCCGCCACGGTACGTTGTCCTCGTCGAGGTGCGAAACCACTTCGCCGAATTGGCCCGTATCAGTATCGAAGGTATTGCACTCGCCCTCGGTAATGGTTTCGGCTAACTGGCCGTAGAAGCTGTCGAACAGGTAGCGTTTTGTCACGTTGACGTAGGGCAGCATATTGCCATTGAAATCCCGCGTACAGCCCCTGTAATCCTGCTGGTCGCGGGTATAGCGCACGCCGGTGGTGAGGCTTAGTTCATCGGTGAGCGTCCAGTCCGCATTGGCGTACACGCTGAAAGACTCCGCGTCTATTTCGGCCCGGTCGCGAAAGGTGCGAAATGCCTGCGTCGCATCCTGCGCGGTGTAGCCCTGTGTATTGAAAGGGGTGCCGAGCAGGGCCACGGTCGCTGCCCGTACCCGGTTGACGTTGGCGTTCTGGCCCAGCATCGTGCGGTTGGCATCGTACAACTGGTCGTCGGTATAGTAGACACCGGCCAGCCATCGCAGCTTGTCCGCGTTCCCCTCGAGCCGCAGTTCCTGCGAGAAGCTCTCGATCTTGCCGTCAAGGTCCTGCAACAGTATTTCATAGGGCGCCCCACTGAAATCAGTGATACCGGTACGCTTCATATCCTGGTAGCCGGTAAGCGACACTAACCTGAGAGCGTCCTTAAACGTGTAGGCGGTGTGCAGCGCATAGGCGTTCATATGCGAGTTTTCGTCGAGATCACCCGGCATGCCCAGGCCTGTGCCAATATCCGCGCCGCGCCGCGATGCCGGTGTCCAGTCCGCTTCGTCACCACTGTCGGGCTGGTTGCTCGCCAGGTACTCGGTGAGACCCGCGGCATTGTAGGGGCTGGATGCCGTCGTCGGGCTCAGCCCGATAGCCTGGGCGGCCAGCGAGTCGGACTTGATCTTCCAGCCGTTGTAGGAGACATCGAGATCCAGGTTGTCCAGCGGCTGCAACGCCAGCGTCGCGCGATAACCGTACCTGTGCACTTCGCCCAGGTCCTCGTCGCGGGTGTTGGATTCCTGCCAGCCCTCATTGCTGTCTTCGGTGCGAAAGGCGAGCCGTGCCGCCACCGCTTCACCCAGCGGGCCGCTGACCATGGCCTCGGTGTTGACCGTATCGTAGTTGCCACCCTCGGCCCGCAGCATCGCCTCGAACTCGGAAGATGGCTTGTTGGTCACGAGATTGATCAGACCGCCCGTGGTGTTGCGGCCGAACAGCGTCCCCTGCGGCCCCTGCAATACCTCGACACGCTGCATGTCGTAGACCGGGCCGGCGTTCAGGACGGGATAGGGGTAGGCGACCTCATCGAGATAGACGCCCACCGTGGAGGTCGCCGAGATGTTGATTGTATTGAATCCGATGCCGCGCAGCGTATACGTCGGCACTCCCTGGTAGCTCTGGGCGAGCGTGAAGCTAGGCACCACTGCAGTGAGGTCGGACACGCTGTTGATGCGCAACTTGTCCAATTGCTCGCCGGTGAATACCTGGATGTCCATGCCGACTTCGTCGGCTGTCTGTTCGACGCGCTGGGCCGTGACCACCACATTCTCCAACACCGGCTCGGCGGGCTGGCTGCCGTCCGCGCCCCAGGCCCGGCACGAGAGTGCGAACATACCGCTCGCACAGGCAACGGCCAGTGTATTGAAGTCGCGTGAAATCTCTGAATCTCTCATTTTGTCCTCGCTCGATTATTAAACTTATCAGTAGAGCCCGTCGCCGTCCCGTCGCGGGAAACGCCTTCAGTCGGCAGGCGTCTTCACAGCCAACCCTGCGTCCGTCGGGCAGTCGGCCGCGGGCGCCGGAGCACCCGCTGAAGCCAGTTTACGCAGCAACTTCCTCTGCCTGCCCCGGCGCAACCAGAGGAAGTTGCGGGGAAGGCCCAGGCGCTCACACGACTGCGCCGCAGGGCCACGTAGGTCAGGTACTCTGTCCGCCAGGGCGGCCATTGCATTCACCGCCAGACGCCCGGTGCGACCAAGCCGATACGTTTTGCCAAGCTCCAGCCTCTCGCGCACGATGGGCGGCAGGATGTCGACTGCAGCGCACGCAATGTAGTGCCGCAACCGCGCTGGCATATTGCGGCCTTCCGCAGCCGACTCCACGATCCTGAGAAATTCGAAGTTGATCTCGTGTGGTTCGAAACGCGGCTCCAGCCGCATCATCATTCGGTGGAAATCCTCGACCGACTTCGGGCTGGCCTGAACGCCGTAAAGCGCACCCACGCCGGGGCCCTCGCGAAAGAAACGCTCCTTGTCGGCCTCGCTGAGCCGCGCCGCGAACCGGTCGTAGGCAGTCAGGAAGCCGTACCCGGCGGTCGCCCCAACCCAGTCCAGCAGTTCGGGATCCAGCGCGCGATACGGCGTGCCGTCGGGGGTGTTGCCCGCGACCTTGGCATGCATCCGGGTGACGCCGGCTATCACGTGGCGGGCGGCGCTCGCCGGGCCGTAGGCGCCGATTGCCGCGGCAGTTCCTGTGCGCGTCGACCTCCCTACCGGATCGAAACGGTAAGTAGAGTGATCCCAGACCCCGCTGCGGATGCGTGGATCAGCGAACTCCAACAACACTGCGCAGATGCCGCCGATCGCCATCGTCACCGGGTTCTTGTAGATGCGCCAGGTGACCGAATCCGGCCCGACAAGCGCCGGCTCGCCGGGCGGCTGCGTGTAATCGAGCTTCCAGCCCATGTAGGAGGTCGGTTGTGCCATGCGTTATCTCCCCAGTGTCTTCGCAATCGGGCGCGACTGCTGTCACCCGACTTAGTGCTTCAATGTACAGCGGTCGCGCGGCCCAGGCGCGTCGTTGGCGATACACGGCAACCGATCGTCTGCGCGAACCCCGATTATCATCACAAAATCCCGATTAACAATTGCGGTGCGGGACGCAGTGTCCGCACACAAGGCGAAGAGCTGGGAAGTTTTCCATAGTTTTCAATGTGTTGGAAAAACGGGATCAGGCTGGCAAATAAGACTTATACGAAATCTCTATTTATCTGCGCTCTTCCCCGGTCGTTAGCATACGGGCACGACTGACTGAAGGAATGTTGCGCAATGACACGAGACGATTCGCCACTACCGATTTTCCTGAAGCATTTTACCGTCGCGGCCTGCCTGCTCGGCGCGTGCGCGATGGCCTCCGCGGGCGAGCCCACCGCGGCGACGATCGCCGCGAACGCGGCGGTCAAGAAGAGCCTGCCTTTCGACGATGTGCGCGATCTCGATTTCGCGTCGCGGGGTTTCATCGCGACCCGCGAGGACCCGGTTATCACCTCGGCAGACGGCCGGGTGATCAGGAACCTCGGCGAGAGGGAGTGGTTGACCGGCGAGGCGCCGGCCACCGTGAACCCCAGCCTCTGGCGCTCAGCGAAACTAATGCTGATGAACGGGCTGTACCGGGTGACCGACCGCATTTACCAGGTGCGGGGCTTCGATCTTGCCAACGTCACCTTCGTGCGCGGTGACACCGGCTGGATCGTCATCGACCCGCTGGCATCGGTAGAAACCGCCGCAGCCGCTTACGACCTGGTGACAGAACAGCTTGGCGCGCTGCCGGTCGTCGCGATTGTCTACACGCATTCGCACGGTGATCATTTTGGAGGCGCCAAAGGCGTGCTGGAGCACGCCGCCGGGGACATCCCGATCATCGCGCCCGCGGGTTTCATGGAGGAGGCCATCAGCGAGAACGTGATGGCCGGGCCGGCGATGCGCAGGCGCGCCACTTACCATGTCGGGGATATGCTGCCGGTGGCCCCCGGGGGACGCGTCGGCACCGGGCTCGCGATGGCACTGGCGAACGGCACACCGTCGCTGGTCCCGCCGAACCGCCTGGTACACGAGACCGGCGAAACCGTGTCCGTGGACGGCGTGCGGATGGAATTCCAGATCACCTCCGGCACTGAAGCCCCGGCCGAATTCAATATCGGGTTTCCCGACCTGCGCGCGGCGAACGTCGCCGAGAACGCCAATCCCACGCAACACAACATCCTCACGCCGCGCGGCGCCAAGGTGCGCGATGCGAGGCTGTGGGCCGAGTCGCTGGACGAGTCGATAGAACTGTTCGATTACGCCGACGCGCTGTTGCTCAGCCACGGCTGGCCGCGCTTTGGCCATGCGGAAATCGTGGACTATCTCGGCAAGCAGCGCGACGCCTATGCGTACCTTCACAACCAGACCGTGCTGCTGATGAACCAGGGTTACACCCCAGACGAGGTGGCCACACGCGTCGCATTGCCGGAGCCTTTGGCCAGGGAGTGGTACAACCGGCCCTACTACGGCGACCTATCCTTCAATGCGCGCGCAGTGTACCAGCATTACCTGGGCTGGTTCGACGGCAATCCCGCCCATCTCGCCGCGCGTTCTCCCGAGGATGCGGGCTGGCGCTATGTGGCGGCGATGGGCGGCGAGGCAGCGGTGATCGCAAAGGCGCAGGCAGCCTACGATACCGGCGATTACGCCTGGACGGCCGAGCTGATGAACCACCTGGTATTCTCCGGAGCGCAGAACGCGCAGGCAGAGGCCCTGCTGGCAGACGCCTATGAGCAGTTGGGCTTCCAGAGCGAAAATGCCGTCTGGCGCAATTTTTACCTGGCAGGCGCCCATGAGCTGCGCAATGGCGTCTACCAGCTACCCGACGCCGCGAACGCCAAGGTTCCGCTGGACATACTGCAGTCGCTGCCGACCGCCGATATCTTCGCCGTACTGGCAACCCAGATCGACCCGCAGCGGGTCGGTGACGATACACTGGGCATCGCGTACCACTTCACCGACACCGGTGAGTCAGTGACCATGCGCGTGCGCAACGGCGTGCTGACCTACCGGATGAAGAAGCCGACCTCTCCCGTCGACGCTACGCTGACTGTCACCCGCACCGCCTTCCTGGAGCAGTTGGTCGATCCGGGCACGCTGGCGCGCGAACTGCTGTTCGGGGATGCGGAAATGGAGGGAGACCCCACGAGTTTCCTGAAACTTAAACGCTGGGTGGTGAAGCACGATAAACCCTTCAACCTGGTGACGCCCTGAACGCCGTACGCCCACACAAAAGAGGAATGCACACCAATGCACCGTATAAGAATTCGCGGCGTGGCCGCCGTGGCGCTGTCGCTGCTGTTTGCCGGGGCCGTTTCAGCCGAGCAAAGGCAGTTGTTCTGGGGCGACACCCACCTGCATACGAAATACTCGCCGGATGCCTTCCTCAACGGCAATTTCTCCATAGGCCCGGATGAGGCCTACCGGTTCGCAAAGGGACAACCCGTGCTCCACCCGCTGCACCGCTCATGGGTGCAACTCGAGCAACCGCTCGATTTCCTCGTGGTCAGCGACCACGCGGAACTGATGGGCGTGATGCACGGCCTGTATATGGAACAGGACTACGGCGAAGTCGACCTGCCCACGAAAGTGCTCCGCAAGCTGGGCCACTGGTACCTGCGCAAGCTGATCGCTGATGGCGACGCCGTCAGGGAATTCAATCACAACCTGCCCCATGCGTCGGAGGCCAGCGGCAACCCGGTGGCGAACCCCGCCAACACCGATGGACCCCAGGCGATGATGGCGCGGATTGACGAGAGTGCCGGCGATATCATCAGCAATGTGTGGAAGCAGATCACCGATTCGGCAGACGCCCACTATGAGCCCGGCGTGTTCACGAGTTTTGTCGGCTGGGAGTGGAGTTCAATGCCGCTGGGCGCGAATCTGCACCGGGTGGTGCTGAGTCCCTCGGATGCGGCCGCGGCGCAGCAGTACCTGCCCTACAGTTCGTCCGACAGCCAGTACCCCGAAGACCTCTGGGCCTGGCTGGATGCGACCACGGCGCGGACCGGTGCGCAATTCCTCACTATCCCGCACAATTCCAACCTCTCGCGCGGCTATATGTTCGCTGACTCCACGCTGAAGGGTGGCGCCATCACGGCGGAATACGCGCGCCAGCGCGCGCGGTACGAGCCGGTGGTGGAGATCACCCAGATCAAGGGCGACAGCGAAACCTGGCCGGCCCTGTCGCCGGACGACCCCTTCGCGGAATTCGAGCCTTTCCCGTACTACCTGCAGGGGGGCGAGCCCGATGAGTACATCGCCCGACCCGCGGACTATGTGCGCCAGAGCCTGGTCACCGGTATGCAGATCGGGCAGCGTGTGGGCGTCAACCCGTTCAAGTTCGGCGTGATCGGCTCGACCGACGCCCACACCGGGCTGTCGACACCGGACAGTGACAATTTCCAGGGGAAGATGGCCTTCGATTCGATACCGGAAAACAAGGCCAGCACCGAGGCGTTCGCCGCCAACGGGTGGGGCATGTCGGCCTCCGGACTGGCGGCGGTGTGGGCGGAGGAAAATACCCGCGAGGCGATTTTCGACGCGTTCAGGCGCCGCGAGGTGTATGCCACCACCGGGCCACGTATCGCGCTGCGGGTGTTCGCCGGCTTCGACCTGCCGGAAGACCTGGCAGATGATGGAGACTTCGAGCGCAAGGGCTATCGACTCGGCGTCCCGATGGGCGGCGACCTGTTCCGCCAATCCGGCGACCCCCCGGTGGCACTGGCCGTACGTGCACTGCGCGACCCGCGCGGCGCGAACCTGGACCAACTCAATATCATAAAGGGCTGGGTGGACAGCGAGGGCAATGCACGAGAAAAGGTCTACGCGGTGGCCTGGAGCGATGACCGGCCACTTGGCGCGGAGGGCTTCCCCGACAGCGTCGGCAACACGGTAGATCTGCAGACGGCGCGCTACGACAACAGCATCGGCGCCGACGAACTGACGGCCGTGTGGACCGACCCCGATTTCCAACCCGACCAGCGCGCGTTTTACTACGTGCGCGTGATCCAGATTCCGACAGCCCGCCATTCCCTGTACGACACGCTCGCCCTCGGCCTCGCGCACGCCGCCGACGCCGGGCCGTCCACGATACAGGAGCGCGCCTACTCGTCACCCATCTGGTACAACCCCGGCCCGCGGTGACGCCGGCGCTGCGGCGCGCGAGTACTGTGCAGGAGAGGTTACACGATCCTGCTGCTGTCCTTCAGGAATTGAATGAACCAGCGATGGCCGCTGTCTGAGTTAAGCGCACTGGGCCAGGACAACCACACCGGCGATTCGGCAGTTTCCAGCGGGAGCGGGAAGTACTTGATGTCGTAGGCCCTGGCGAACGTTGTCGCTACGCTGACCGGCATGGTGCCCAACGCGTCGGTATGCGCGACGATCGATGCCATCGCAGTGAGCGTATGCACATACAGCCTGATGTTGCGCTTGACCTCCACCCCGCCCAGAACCTGCTCCAACTGCGTGAAGTTCCGGTCACGCGGATTGAGCAGCACATGCTCTTCGTCGAGGTAGGCCGATGTTGATAGGGAATCCCGAATGCGCGGGTGTCGTTTCCGGCAGATGACCACGACACTCTGGCTGCCAATGATTTCGCTCTCAACCCGGTCGCTGTCCGGCGTGGTGTAGTCGATCATCGCGTCCACTTCCAGGCGTTTGAGCGAATCTACAAAATCGCGGTTGTCGGGAGTTTCTACGCGGATCCCGAGGTGGGGCCCCAGTTTCGCCAACCGCTCGAGTAGTGGCCCGAGCGCGACCATCTCGAAAGTGTTGTCGGCGAGGATCGTGAACACACGCGATTCAGTTGCCGGCTTGAAGGATTCCTCCATACTGATCGCTTCGGTAATCAACGACAGCGACTGCTGGATCCGGGTGTGGATCTGCAGCGCGCGCGGTGTCGGCAGCATACCGGACTTCGTACGGATGAACAGTTCGTCCTTGAACGTTAGTCGCAGCCGTTGCAGCGCGGCACTGACCGCCGGCTGGCTCATCGCGAGCTTTTCTGCCGTCTTTGAGATGTTCCGCTCCCGCACGAGTTCGTCGAAAATCGTCAGGAGATTCAGATCCACCGAACGCAAATTCAATTTCATGGATATTTCACCGGCTGAATATCGATGGGGATTATAGCCCACCGGCGGGCGGGACGTTGCCACATCCGCACGCCGAAGATTGCCCGCTACATCGGCCGGCGCCCCGGCGTCAGGCGTCAGCTGGATGCGTGGGTTCCAGCGTCCAGTTTTCGAGCAGGAACCGCTGCGCGTGCCAGGTGCTCCAGTGCTCCCTGAGAAAAACGCTCTTTCCCTCTGGATTGAACTTCGCCACGAAGCATTAAACGTTGCAATACTCGCGGCCGGCCTGGGTGTAGCGCTCGAAGGGAATACCCGGAAGTTGCACAAACTCCTTCTCCCGCCACAGCGAGGCGGTGGTCCACGGACTGCTCACGCCATGCGGTTTCACTGACCTCCTTGCCGGTGCAGTGCTGCACGCGGCGACGGGACGCTGGCCGCCGACATCGTCGTGCTGACGATGCTGCCGTCGCTGTCACTGTTGGGCCAGGCGGTCTGACGTCACCAGCGGCTCTACCAGCCTGGCCGCATCCAGCATGCCACGGTCGACGATGAACTCCAGGATCACATCCAGCCCCTGCTTCTCCTTGAGGTTGGTAAACACGAAGGGTGAATCGGGGCGCATGCGGCGGCTGTCGCTCTCCATCACCGCGAGATCAGCGCCCACGTACGGCGCGAGGTCGATCTTGTTGATTACCAGCAGGTCGGACCTGGTGATGCCGGGCCCGCCCTTGCGCGGTATCTTCTCACCCTCAGCGACGTCGATTACATAGATCGTCAGGTCGGCGAGCTCCGGGCTGAATGTCGCGCTCAGGTTGTCGCCACCGCTCTCGATGAATACCACGTCGAGGTCGCGATGGCGCTGGATGAGTTCGTCCACCGCCGCGAGGTTCATCGACGCGTCTTCGCGGATCGCGGTGTGGGGGCAGCCGCCGGTTTCGACGCCAATGATGCGGTCCGCGGCGAGCGCCTCGGCGCGAGTGAGGATCATCGCATCTTCCTGGGTGTAGATATCGTTAGTGACCACGGCGATGTTGTAGGTGTCCCGCATCGCCTTGCACAGCAGTTCGAGCAGGGCCGTCTTGCCGGAACCCACCGGGCCGCCGACGCCGATGCGCAGGGGCGCGTGTGTCGTTCTCATAGTGCGTGTCCTCCGAAAGCGCGTTCGTCAGGAGCGGAACAGGCGGGTGTACTGGGTTTCATGCCGGCTGCTGGCTATCGCCTGGGCCGGCGTGGAGCTGCCGATCTCGCTGTCCTCTAGCGCGCTCGCGCGGGCGAGAGCGGCGGGGATACTGTCGGCCAACCGCAACGACAGCTGTTGCCCCTGGGTCTGGCCCAGCGGGATCAGTTTGACACCGGCCGTCACTGCATTCTCCAGCCAGCTCCAGGCGTATCCGCTGCAGGTTTTTTCTACACTGATCCGCCATTGTGCGGCCGCCAGTGCCATGCCCGCAAGCTGGGTGCACGAGAAGGTATCCTCGCTGCCGCCGGGCACGGCAACGCCCAGGTCGGGCAGCAGCTTCAAAAGCGCGGCGCCGCGCTGCCGCTCCTCCTTGCGCAACTCCATCGTCTCCCGGTTCGCCAACAGTAACTCGCACCAGGTGTGCAGGCGCTGCCAGTCGGCGTTGACACAGGCTGTGTGCAGGCGCATCAACACCGGCAGGTCCAGCATCGCGAGGCTGTGTTCGAGCTGGCTTTCCAGCCAGTCGGCCAGCGTGGCGCTGTCGCGCACCCACCGCGCCTCCACCGCCCACTCCAGTCCCTGTGAATAGGTAAAGCTGCCGACGGGCAGGGCGGGGCTGATCAGTTGGTACAGGCGCAGGTCGCTGAGCATAGTCAGCGTTCGCCGCGCCTCCTTGCCGCGGCGGGTTTACGCAGTATGCGGGCGATCGCCACCAGCGCCGCGCACACCAGTACGCCGGACACGACGACGTGGTCCGGGCTGCTGAGGTAGTGGTACAGGCCGGTACCGCTGCCGTGGGCGAGCGCCCCTGAAGGCGCGGCAACAACGGCGACGGCGGCGGTAAGCTTGATCGGACTCGGTTTCATGGTGGCCTCCTGTGGTAGCCGGTAGTGAAAAACGGAACGCTGTCAGCGGCGCTCAGTGGGCGTGCCGACGCGGGTGATCGTCTTCATGCGCATGGTCGTGTCCGTGTGAGTGACCGCCGCCGTATGCGCCGGCTTCGGGTTCAAACGGCGCCTGCTCGACGGTTGCGCTGAGTCCCAGACCGCGCACCATCGCGTCCAGGACATGATCGTGCTGGTAGCGCACCCAACTCGCGGAGATCTGCAGCGGTACATGGCGGTTGCCGAGATGGTAGCAGGCCCGCGCCAGAGCGAGCGCGTCGCTGCAGCGCACCGTGGAGACGGTTTCCGCCGCCGCGCATACCCGGATCACCAGCCCCTCGGTACTCAACAGCAGGTCGCCGTCGCGCAGTATCTCGCCGCGTGGCAGGAACAGGCCGGCTTCGCGCCCGTCGTCCAGCATCACCTTCAACCGGCTCTTTATGCGTTTGTCGATGGGCAGGCTCAGCGTCGCGCTGTGCGCTTCCTCCCTGTAAAGCCGTTGTTCAATGCGAATCATACACCGCGCCTCAGAACAGGAAGTACCGCTGCGCGAGCGGCAGTTCCACCGCCGGGTCGCACTGCAGCAGTTGGCCGTCGGCGCGTACCTGGTAGGTCTGCGAGTCGACCTCGATCACGGGCTGGTAGTTGTTGCGTACCATATCGGCCTTGGTGATCGCACGACAGCCGAAGACCCTGCCGATCAGGCTCTGCAGGCCGAGCGTTCCGGTGATGCCGCTGTCGATCGCGGCCTGTGACAAAAACAGCATGGACGTGTTGTGGCAGGCTCTGCCCATCGCGCCGAACATCGGGCGATAGTGCACCGGCTGCGGCGTCGGGATCGACGCGTTCGGGTCGCCCATCGGCGCCGCCGCGATCAGCCCTCCCTTTACGATGACGGATGGCTTGGCGCCGAAGAACGCCGGCTTCCACAGTACCAGGTCCGCCAGTTTGCCGACCTCGATCGAGCCGACCTCGTGCGCGATTCCGTGCGCGATGGCCGGGTTGATCGTATATTTTGCTATGTAGCGCTTGATGCGCTCGTTGTCATTGCGGTTGCTGTCGCCCGCCAGTGCGCCGCGCTGGACTTTCATCTTGTGCGCCGTCTGCCAGGTGCGGATGATGACCTCGCCGACGCGCCCCATTGCCTGCGAGTCCGACGCGATCATCGAAAATGCGCCGAGATCGTGCAGGATATCCTCCGCCGCGATCGTCTCCCGGCGGATGCGCGATTCGGCGAACGCGACGTCCTCGGCGATGTTAGGGTCGAGGTGATGGCAGACCATCAGCATGTCGAGGTGTTCGTCGACGGTATTCACCGTGTAGGGGCGCGTCGGGTTCGTGGAGGAGGGCAGTATGTTCGCCTCGCCCGCTGCCTTGATGATGTCCGGTGCGTGCCCGCCGCCGGCACCCTCGGTGTGATAGGTGTGGATCGTCCTGCCGGCGATTGCGGCGAGCGTGGCTTCGACGAAACCGGACTCATTGAGTGTGTCGGTGTGTATCGCGACCTGCGTGTCGGTTTCCTCGGCGACGCGCAGGCACTGGTCGATTGCCGCCGGTGTCGTGCCCCAGTCTTCGTGCAGTTTCAGGCCGATAGCGCCGGCGGCAACCTGTTCGCGCAGCGCTTCCGGCTGGCTGCCGTTACCCTTGCCGAGGAATCCGAGATTCATCGGCGCGCTGTCGGCCGCTTCGAGCATGCGGTGAATATTCCACGGGCCCGGCGTGCAGGTCGTGGCGTTCGTGCCGGTGGCCGGGCCAGTGCCGCCGCCTATCATCGTCGTGACACCCGACATCAGCGCCTCGTCTATTTGCTGCGGACAGATAAAGTGGATGTGGGAGTCGATGCCGCCGGCGGTGAGAACCATCCCCTCGCCGGCCAGCACCTCCGAGCCCGGCCCGAGAATGATATCGACGCCGGCCTGCGTGTCCGGGTTGCCGGCCTTGCCGATGCCAGTGATACGCCCGTCCTTGATGCCGACATCGGCCTTGACGATGCCCCAGTGATCGACGATCAGCGCATTGGTGATCACCAGGTCGGCGGTGTCCCGGCTCGGTCGCTGGCTCTGGCCCATGCCGTCGCGTATCACTTTGCCGCCGCCGAACTTCACCTCGTCGCCGTAGACGGTGTAGTCTCGCTCCACCTCCAGCCAGAGTTCCGTGTCGGCCAGGCGCAACCTGTCCCCCGTGGTGGGGCCGAACATTTCAGCATAGGCCTGCCGGGAAATTCGTGTCACCGTGCCGCTCTCCTACAATTTGCCCATGACTTTACCCTGGAAGCCGTACACCTCGCGGCTGCCTGCGTATTCGACCAGTTCTACGGTACGCTGCTGGCCAGGTTCGAAACGCACCGCGGTGCCGGACGGAATGTCAAGCCGGTAGCCGCGCGCCTGCTCCCGGTCAAAGGTCAACGCCTCGTTGACCTCGTAAAAATGATAGTGCGAACCGATCTGCACAGGGCGGTCACCAGTGTTGGCGACCGTTACGGTAATCCGGTTGCGCCCGGCATTCAGTTCGATATCGCCCTCGGCCACACACAGTTCTCCGGGAATCATGCCGTTCTCCTAGACAATCGGGTCGTGAACGGTCACCAGTTTGGTGCCGTCCGGAAAGGTGGCTTCCACCTGCACATCGTGGATCATCTCGGGCACACCCGGCATCACGTCGTCGGCGCTGAGCAGGGTGCGCCCGTAATCCATCAGTTCGGCCACCGTGCGCCCGTCGCGCGCGCCCTCCATGATAGCGCCGCTGATAAAGGCCACGGCTTCGGGGTAATTGAGTTTCACGCCGCGGGCCTTGCGCCGTTCCGCCAGCAGCGCGGCGGTAAACAGCAACAACTTGTCTTTCTCTCTGGGTGTCAGTTCCATAGGCTTCCCGGTTGTTCAGGTTGACCAGATGCGCGGCACGCACGGCGGTTTGTCCAACCACTGCTGTCGCAGCGCGGACCACAACAGCGTGAACAAGCGCTGAATCGGTTCGGACTGCTCACCCAGAGCCCTGACCACCAGTACCTCGTCAACGAGTGTCAGGCCTATCGGGTGGGGATACTCGCGCCCCGGACTGTGATGCAATAACCGTTCCAACTCCATGCGGTGTTTTTCGGTACAGGGCGCTGCGAGGAAACTGGCCTGCATTGGCAGTCCGCGCAAGCCGCTGGCGGCGCCGGGCGCCTGCGGGTCGTCGATACGCAGGACGTCCACGAGGCGAAGTTCGCCACCGACGCGTACACGCGTGGCACAGTGCAGGCTCCCCCGGTCAAAGCGCTCGCCGTTGGCCGGGCGCCCGAGACAATTGATTTCCCAGCCCGCGTATCTGCCGCCGCCGTCGATGTCGATTGTGGTCCCGACATCGGCAACGGCGCCGGGGAAAAAAATACTGGGTTGCGGCAGCCATTCCACGATGGCGCCCTTGCCGACATGGATCCGTTGCGCCACGACGGCACGCTGTCCCTGCGCCGCGCGATAGAACTTGGTTGCGCCCGGGTTGGTCAGCAGGCAATGCGCGCCGGCGTAGGTACGAACATCGATCTCGAGCGAATCGCCGCCGACCACGCCGCCGGGCGGGTGGAGTATATAGCTGTGGCAGGTGCCGCCCTCCGGATAGAAAGGACGCTGCAGGGCCAGCGGACCGTACTGCTTCCTGTCGACCAGGCGCGTCCTGTTCGCACGCAATCCGTAACGCAGTCCCAGTTGCGCGCGCCATCCGTGTTTTATCGTGACTGCTTTATTCATTACTTGTTCAAAGAAGGAGCGATTGAAAGAGGAAACGACTTTTGCGGGCCACCGGTTGCATTGCCGGGCGAAACGTTCCGGTAGGTTAGCAGGGACGAAAACACGCGTCAGCAAAAATCTGCGCACGGTTTTGATGCAGCGACGGCTTGTAACAAAACCGTCATTTTTTGGTGCGCGCAGGTTAAGTGTGCGCACGAAGCAAGTGCAGGCGCCGTACAAAAAATACGCAGGACTGGCGCCCGAGGGATTCGAAAACCGCGAATTGCCTGCATCCAAAGCCGATTTCTGTTGTTTGGCATGTTCTTTGCGAAGCTACTGGCCGAAGCAGTTAGCGCTTCACGGGTTGAGACCATACTGCACGCGCACGCGGGCACACTCACTTAGGGGAAACGAGAAACATGGATCACAGAAAACTGTTAGGGTACTCGCTAGTGCTCGCGGCGCTGGGGATGTCTCCCGTCGCCTTCGCCGGCAAAAAGCTGGAAATTGACGATACCAAGTGGATCAGCATCGGTATCGGCACACGCGGAAGTTTTACGTCACAGGAAGATGCCGCACCCAACGGTGACGATCGCAACAACGATTTCAATCTGGACAGCGCGCGGGTCTACCTCAATGGCCAGATCACCGACATCATCAAGTTCGAACTGAATACCGAGTGTACGTTCTGCGGGTCCGACCTGGAGGATTACGACATCCTCGACGCAATCGCGAAGTTTGAGTTCATGCCGGAGTTCAATATCTGGGCCGGACGCTTGCTGGTACCGGCCGATCGCGCAGAGATGAGCGGCCCCTACTACGCCAATACCTATGCGTTCAACCGGACGCCTTTCTATCCCTCTGACTACAGTGTGAAATTCGGCAACGGTGGCGCGGGTGTGTACGGGCGCGATAACGGTGTGAATATCTGGGGTGCATTCGGTGAAGAGAAGCGCTTTACGTATGTGGTCGGTGGCTTCAACGGCCTGCAGGGCGGGGCGAACCAGAGCGATGATCTGTTGGTAGGCGCGCGCATCAGTTACAACTTCCTCAATGTGGAGAGCAACCCGGGTTACTACACGAGCAGCACCTACTACGGCGCGGCGGGGGACATCTTCACGCTGAGCGCCGCAATACAATCGCAACAGGATGGCGCCGGTACCGAGGCTGATCCGGCCGACTTCACCGGTTGGAGCATCGACCTGTTGTCCGAGACGGTGTTCGACGGCATCGGCGTATTGACTTTCGAGGCGGAGTACAAGGACTTCGATACTGACCTGAACGCAGCCGCACTTGCGGACCCGGACTGCTTTTGCCTGTTCAGCGGTGATGCCGGCATGGCGACACTGCTGTTCATGTTTCCCGAGGTTATCGGCATCGGCAAGATCCAGCCCTATATCGGTTACACCAAGAACGACCCCGACTACAGTGAGGATCGCGACAACTATGAAGTCGGCATCAACTACATCATCGACGGGCAGAATGCGCGCGTCTCCCTGTACTACGACTACGGCGACATCATGACGAAGGGGCTGAATTACACGCCCAGCGCTTCCGGCGACAACGTCAATGCGGTCAGTGTCGGCGTACAGCTGCAGTTCTAGTAAAGACAGTTTCTTCACACATTAACCAAGGGATATTGCGTATGACTATGTTGAGCAAATTCAAGACGGCTGCGGCGGGTGCGGCCCTGGTGGGCGCCTCTCTGCTGGGCAGCCACGCGGCGGCTGCCGAAGACACCATCAAGGTCGGCGTGTTGCACTCGCTGTCGGGTACGATGGCCATCAGCGAAACCACGCTTAAAGACACCGTGCTGATGATGGTTGCCGAGCAAAACGAAGCGGGGGGCCTGCTGGGCAAGAAACTGGAGGCGGTCGTCGTCGACCCGGCTTCCAACTGGCCGCTGTTCGCGGAGAAGGCGCGGGAGTTGATTTCCAAGGAGAAGGTCGCCGTGATCTTCGGTTGCTGGACTTCCGTGTCGCGCAAATCCGTGCTGCCGGTGATCGAGGAACTGAACGGCCTGCTGTTCTACCCCGTGCAGTACGAGGGCGAAGAGTCGTCCAAGAACGTGTTCTACACCGGCGCCGCGCCGAACCAGCAGGCGATTCCCGCGGTGGATTACCTGATGAACGACCTCGGTGTCGAGCGCTGGGTACTCGCGGGCACCGATTACGTCTACCCGCGCACGACCAACAAGATCCTCGAAGCCTACCTGAAAGCCAAAGGCGTCGACGAGGAAGACATTATGATCAACTACACCCCGTTCGGGCACTCCGACTGGCAGAGCATCGTCGCCGAGATAAAGACCTTCGGCGGAAAGGGCAAGAAGACGGCTGTGGTTTCCACGATCAACGGTGATGCGAATATTCCCTTCTACAAGGAGCTGGGTAACCAGGGGATTTCCGCCGAGGATATTCCCGTGGTTGCGTTCTCCGTGGGTGAAGAGGAGCTGTCTGGCATGGATACGTCCGCGCTGGTCGGCCACCTCGCGGCCTGGAACTACTTCCAGAGTGTGGAGTCGCCGGAAAACGAGGCGTTCATCGCCGAGTGGCATACGTTTACCAGTGATGACAAGCGCGTGACCAACGATCCGATGGAGGCTACCTATATAGGGTTCAAAATGTGGGTGGAAGCCGTGAAGAAAGCCGGCACCACAGACACTGATGCCGTGGAACAGGCGATGATCGGCCTGTCAGTGAAGAACCTGACCGGCGGCATGGCGGTCATGGGCAAGAACCATCACCTCTCCAAGCCGGTGCTGATCGGAGAAATCCAGGAGGACGGCCAGTTCCTGGTGGTATCGGAAACCGACGATCTCGTCCCGGGTGATGCCTGGTCCGACTACCTGCCGGTGAGCGAGGACACCATCGCCGACTGGACGCCGCCGATTTCCTGCGGCAACTACAACACCGTGACGAAAACCTGCTCAGGTCAAAACTTTTAGGTCGGGTCTCAAGGGCAGTACGCGACTTACGCCCCCGGCCGTATGGTCGGGGGTCTTTTTCCCCTTGACCAATCATCGAATCTACGAGGTTTCACGTTGTATCGCCTGATCATTGCACTGGTACTGGGATGCCTCCTTTACTCCGGGGCGCACGCTGCGGAGGACCCCCTGGGCTATGAACTGGGTGTGCTGGCACAGACCAAGCTCACCAAAATGCCGGCCCAGATTGACGTTCTTGTCGCGCTGGATGACGATCGGGTCGTCGCGGTTCTGCAGGCGATGCTCGATGGGCGACTCTATCGTCGCAAGGCCGACGATACACTGTTCATCGGTGAGCCCGGCGAAGACAAATCCCTGGCCATCACCGACCCGCTCGGTGTCACGGGCGATAGCGTGGCACCGGCGACTGACTTCAAACGCATCGCGGTCAATAACCGGATGCGCGGGCAACTTCGCCTGGCTATCGCTCAATTGAATCTGCGTTCGGATGATGAGGAACAGCGGTTTCTCGCTGCGCAGGAACTGCTCGGGGATACCAGCCCCAAGGTGATCGCGCTGCTCGAGGCGGCGTCCCGGTCGGAGTCCAGCGGCCGGGTCCTCGCGGTCCTCGCCGATGCCCGTGCGCTGGCAGCGCTGCAACAGGATGATGCGAATCTGCGCTACAGGGCGGTGGAGGAACTCAGTGGCAACCTCCAGCCTGTGGTGCTCAATGCGTTGCAGGCGCTGGTCGAGGAAGATGCCGGTGGCATACCGTTGGAACCCGATCCTGCGGTGCTCAAGCGCGCGCGGCAGGCTATCGCAGGCATCAGGCAGGATGCCGAGTTCTACTCCAATGTGGAGACGGTCTTTTTTGGCCTGAGCCTGGGTTCCGTGCTCCTGCTGAGCGCGATCGGCCTCGCGATCACATTCGGCGTGATGGGCGTGATCAACATGGCGCACGGCGAACTGATCATGCTCGGCGCCTACACGACCTATGTCGTGCAACTGCTGATGCCGAATCATCTGGAGTATTCGCTTGTCGTGGCGGTACCGCTGGCGTTTCTCGTCTCCGGGGCAGTAGGGATAGCGATCGAGCGAGGCGTGATCCGCTTTCTCTACGGCCGACCGCTGGAGACCCTGCTCGCGACATTCGGTATCAGCCTGATTCTGCAACAGGGTGTCCGGACAATCTTCAGCCCGTTGAACCGTTCCGTCGCAACGCCTGACTGGCTGAGCGGCGCACTGGAGATCAACCCCCTGCTGTCGCTTACCTACAACCGGCTGTACATCCTCGTTTTTTCACTGGTCGTCTTTTTCCTGCTCGTCACGCTGCTGAAGAAGACGAGTCTCGGCCTGCAGTTCCGCGCGGTGGCGCAGAACCGGGCGATGGCGCGCGCGATGGGCATCCGCAGCGCGTGGGTGGACGCGATGACGTTCGGGCTCGGCTCCGGTGTGGCGGGCATCGCCGGGGTTGCCCTGAGCCAGTTGACCAATGTCGGCCCCAATCTCGGGCAGGCCTATATCATCGATTCCTTCATGGTGGTGGTCTTCGGGGGCGTCGGTAACCTGTGGGGTACGCTGGTCAGTGCCTTCGGTCTCGGCATGGCGAACAAGTTCATCGAACCGGTTGCCGGCGCGGTGCTGGCGAAAATTCTCGTGCTGGTTTTCATCATCCTGTTCATACAGCGCTATCCGCGCGGCCTGTTCCCGCAACAGGGGAGGTCGGTGGACTAGATGAACATCGACAATCGAACCCACAGGAACCCGCTGTTCGTACCATTTGCGCAGGATCGGTGGGGCAACTCGCTGCTGTTGCTGCTGCTGGTCGCGAGCGTCGCGGTCGCCGTATGCAACCTGGTGGTTCCGGAGGGCTCGCCGCTGCACGTGCCCACCTACGTCGTCACGCTGGTCGGGAAATACCTGGCGTTTGCGCTGCTGGCGCTGTCTGTGGATCTGATCTGGGGTTACGCGGGCATCCTGAGCCTCGGCCACGGTGCGTTTTTCGCCCTGGGCGGTTACGCGATGGGCATGTACCTGATGCGGCAGATCGGCGATCGCGGCGTGTACGGCAACCCGGAACTGCCCGATTTCATGGTGTTCCTGAACTGGCAGGAACTGCCGTGGTACTGGTACGGCTTCGACCAGTTCTGGTTCGCCGCGCTGATGGTGCTGCTCGCGCCGGGGCTGTTGGCCTACGTCTTCGGCTGGCTGGCGTTCCGTTCGCGGGTCACCGGCGTTTATCTCTCAATCATCACGCAGGCGCTGACCTACGCGTTGTTGCTCGCCTTTTTTCGAAACGAGATGGGCTTCGGCGGTAACAACGGCCTGACCGACTTCAAGGACATCCTTGGTTTCAGCCTGCAGGACGACGGTACGCGGGTGACGCTGTTCGTGCTGTCCGCCTTCGCACTGGCGCTCGGGTATATCATCTGCCGCTGGGTGACGCGTTCCAAATTCGGCCGCGTGCTTGTCGCTGTGCGGGACGCGGAGAACCGTACGCGTTTTGTCGGCTATCGGGTGGAGTCGTACAAGCTCGCGGTGTTCGTGCTCTCGGCATGTATCGCCGGTATTGCCGGTGCGCTCTATGTGCCGCAGGTGGGAATCATCAACCCGGGCGAGTTCTCCCCGCTGAATTCGATCGAACTGGTGATCTGGGTGGCGGTAGGCGGGCGCGGGACGCTGTACGGCGCGGTTGTAGGAGCGCTGCTGGTAAACTACCTGAAAACCTGGTTCACGGGCGCGTTTCCGGAAGTCTGGCTGTTCTTCCTGGGCGCGCTGTTCGTACTGGCGACCATGTTCCTGCCCAAAGGGATCGTAGGCATTCTGCAACGCAAGTGGAGTAAGAACTGATGTCCGCGCTAGACGGTTTGCGCAGCGCGTTCCAGCGCGACAGGGTGTGGGAGTTTCTCGCGCCGGAGCGAGAGGTGCTCGTCGAGGGCCGCAATAACCTGATCCTGTATGTGGAGGACGTCACCGTCAGTTTCGACGGCTTTAAGGCGCTCAACGCGTTGAACCTTTATATCGATCGCGGCGAACTGCGCTGCATCATCGGCGCGAACGGCGCCGGCAAGTCGACCATGATGGACGTGATCACCGGGAAAACGCGTCCGGACCAGGGCCTTGTGTACTTCGGGCAGAACATCAACCTGCTGAAATTGAGTGAACCTGAAATCGCCAGCTGCGGCGTCGGCCGGAAGTTCCAGAAACCCACGGTCTTTGAATTCCATACCGTGTTTCACAACCTCGAGTTGGCTATGCGCGGCAACAAGCGGGTGCTGCCTACCCTGTTCGCATCCCTGAACAGCGCGCAACAGGACCGCATTCAGGACGTGCTGGAGATCATCGGCTTGAGCGAACTGCGCGACGCGATGGCGGGTTCTCTGTCGCACGGACAGAAACAGTGGCTGGAGATCGGCGTGCTGTTGATCCAGGACCCGCAGCTGCTGCTGGTCGACGAACCGGTGGCGGGCATGACGCCGCAGGAGACCGAGCGCACGGCCGAACTACTGACTTCGCTGGCCGGCGAACGCTCTGTCGTGGTGGTGGAACACGACATGGAGTTCATCCGCTCGATTGCGAAGACCGTGACGGTGCTGCACCAGGGGTCGGTACTGGCCGAGGGCAGCATGAACCAGATTCAGGAAAACCCGCAGGTCCGTGAAGTGTATCTGGGAGGGGACTAGTGTTAAGTATTTCCGGCGTCAACCAGTTCTACGGACAGTCCCACATCCTCTGGGACCTCCAGATGTCGTTCGAGCCGGCTACCTGCACCTGCATCATGGGGCGCAATGGCGTGGGCAAGACCACATTGCTGAAGTGCATCATGGGCCTGCTGCCGGTGCGGTCCGGCAGTATGCAGTTCGACGGTGTCGAACTGGCCTCCCTCAGCGCCGAGCGCCGCGCCAGAATCGGCATCGGTTACGTGCCGCAGGGGCGTGAGATATTCCCTCAGCTCACAGTGGCGGAGAACCTGCGGATCGGTCTCGGCGCGCGCAGTGACAAGCGCAAGACGGTGCCGGACGAAATATTCGAGCTTTTCCCGGTGCTCAAGGAAATGCTGCAGCGCCGGGGCGGAGATCTGTCCGGTGGCCAGCAGCAGCAACTCGCGATAGGCCGCGCACTGGCCATCGATCCGAAGATGCTGATCCTCGATGAACCGAACGAGGGGATTCAGCCCAATATCGTGCGGCAGATCGGCGATGTGATCATGCACCTCGTGAACGACAAGAAACTGACGGTCGTGATCGTCGAGCAGAAACTGGGTTTTGCGCGGCGTGTCGGCCAGTACTTCCACCTGATGGAGAAGGGCAGGGTGGTGGCGGCGGGGACGATCGGCGAACTTGACGACCACCTGGTCAGCCGGCACCTGTCTGTATAGGCGCCAAAATGGCGAGTATCGCGCTGCCTTAGCTGTGCACGGCGCCTGTTCTTGGTGCACTGCGCGGGCACAGGGCCGCGGGATATCAGCGCAACGATCCCGTTGGCGGAGCGTTTCGCAGGTCTGGTACAGCTTTTCGCTGTATCTGAAGGCTATTTGCAAGTATTGGCGCACTTTTTGCGAGCCAGTTCTGGCTATCGGCGTCAACGCCAGCCCGCGCAGTCGTGCGTGCGACCGGCTTGCGCGCATTTCGCACAAATTCAACACCCGGGCCCGGCCCGTCGGCACGCATGCCTCCGCCGACCGGGCCCATGAATCAAACCCACTGGAGTAAGGAAATCGATATGAGTGCAAACGCTTCTCGCCTGCAGGCCATTCAGGCAATCAGCAACCGCCAGCCCGTTGCCGTCGGCAAGACGGAGCCGCTGGGGAACATCTGGGCCAGCGATGTTTTCAACCTCTCGACGATGGAATGGGCGCTGTCCAAGTCGGCGTTCAAGGCAATGAAGAACACCGTGCAGACCGGCGCCCCGCTGGACCCCGCAACCGCCGATGTCGTTGCGGCGGCGATGAAGGAGTGGGCTGTGGCGAAGGGCGTGAAGTTCTTCTCGCATATATTCTATCCGATGACGAACATCACCGCCGAGAAGCACGACGGCTTCATCATCACCAGTCCTGAGGGCAACGCCATCACCGAGTTTACCGGCAGCCTGCTGAAAAAGGGCGAGCCGGACGGTTCATCGTTCCCCAATGGCAGCCTGCGGATGACCAGCGCGGCGCGCGGATATACTGCCTGGGATCCGACCAGCCCGGCGTTCGTGATGCAGACCGACAACGGCGCGACACTTATGATCCCCAGCGTGTTCATGTCGTGGACCGGCGAGGCGCTCGATAAGAAGATCCCGCTGCTGCGCTCTAATGCGGCGATGGACAAGGCGGCGCGGAAGGTCATCGGCCTGATGGGCGAAACCGATATAGCGACGCTGAATTCGAGCTGTGGCGCCGAGCAGGAGTATTTCCTGGTCGACGCGAATTTTGCCAACCTGCGACCGGACCTGCTGCTGGCCGGGCGAACGCTGTTCGGGGCGTCGCCGGCCAAGGGGCAACAGTTCGACGACCACTACTTCGGCGCAATCCCGGCCCGCGTACAGGTGTTCATGCAGGACCTGGAAGACCAGCTGTACAAGCTGGGTATTCCGGCCAAGACGCATCACAACGAAGTTGCCCCCGCGCAATTCGAGATAGCGCCGTATTTTGAGGCTGCCAACGTTGCAGCCGACCACCAGCAGCTGATGATGACGCTGATGAAAGCGACTGCCAGGAAGCACGGTTTTCTCTGCCTGTTGCACGAGAAGCCGTTCGCCGGCATCAACGGTTCCGGCAAGCACGTCAACTGGTCCGTCGGCAACGCCACCCAGGGCAACCTGCTCGACCCCGGCAGCACGCCGCACGAAAACCTGCTGTTCCTGCTGTTCTGTGGTGCTGTGATCCGCGGCGTGCATACGTTCGGCCCGTTGCTGCGTGCGGTGATCGCCTCCGCGTCAAATGATCATCGGCTGGGCGCGAATGAAGCCCCGCCTGCGATACTGTCCGTTTACCTCGGCGACCAGCTCGAAAAAGTGTTCATGGACATCAAGGAGGGCAAGCTGACCGAAACGGCGAAAGGAGGCGATATGGACCTGGGCCTGTCGCAGATCCTGAAGTTCGAGCGCGACCCCGGCGATCGCAACCGCACATCGCCGTTTGCATTTACCGGCAACCGCTTCGAGTTTCGCGCGGTCGGCGCCTCACAGTCCGTGTCCGGCCCGCTGGTCGCGATGAATACGATGCTGGCGGATTCACTCGAGTGGGTCGCGGAAAAACTGGAGGCCCAATTCGCCAAGGGCAGCAGCAAGACCGAGGCCGTGGTCAGCGTGCTCCAGACAGTGATGAAAGAGCACGGCAACGTGGTGTTCGGCGGCAACGGATACTCACCGGAGTGGCACAAGATGGCGGTGGAGGAGCGCGGCCTGCAAAACCTCCCGACGTCGGCCGAAGCGCTGCCGATGCTGCAGGACGCCACCGTGATCGCGCTGTTCAAGGACACCGGTGTGTTGACCCCTGTCGAGTTGGACAGCCGTTACCAGGTCTATACCGAGCAGTACATCCTCTCCATCGAGGTCGAGGCCAAACTGGTGGTCGACATGGCGAAAACACTGATCTACCCAGCGGCGCTCAACTACCTCGGCATTCTCACGGCGACGGGCTCTGGCATGGCCGCGCTCGGGTTGACGCTGGACAAATCCAGTGCCGAGACCATCGCCGGCGAACTCGATGCAATGATGAAAGCGGTGGCGAAACTGTCTGACGCAATCGGCAAGCACGACTTCGATTCAGTCAATGAGCATATGGCGTTCTGCGCCGGTGAAGTCCGCGCGCTGATGGACGAAGTGCGCCTGCACGCTGACACACTGGAGGGTGAGGTTGCGGATGAACTATGGCCGCTGCCGAAGTACCAGGAAATGCTGTTTATCAAGTAGCGAAAAGGTGCAGCAAATATTGGCTACCCATCGAGAGTAGACACTCTCGCTCCTGGTGCCGAAGTCACGTACATTGAAGCATTCAGTGTTGGCCCGGAACAGCTAAATCAGGCGGAGCCTTGCCCCCAGGTTCAAAAAAGTAAGTTTGGAGCCATCATGGGGAGCATCGTCCCGCCCGCTATGCCCATGGACAAATTTGACGCCGCAGGTAGCAGGCGGTATACCGCGTTACCGCCCACACGACGCCCAGCGGAAGATACCGGATGGGTCGAGCGATGCAGAGTTCATCAGCGGCAAGCCGCATATCCGGGTGCGACATCCGCGATTCTCCCCGATTGATAATTTAGGCCCACTGTAAACAGGCGCGTCGCGTGTTCTATACTTCCGATTCAGCGCTTGAATCCGCCAGGAGCCAATGATGAAGCGAATCGCCGTAATCACCGGTGCGACCCGCGGCCTCGGTTTCGAACTTGCACAGAGACTCCTGGGCGAGGGGTTTCGGGTGGTTGCCATGGGCCGGCAACTGGATAAGCTGGCGAGTGAACAGGCAGTGCATGGCCCGGCGCTGCGGGCAATGCATGCCGATCTGGGTTCCGAGGTCGGTATTCGTGCCGCGGGCGACGAGTTGTTGCGTCTCCTCGACGGCGAATCTGTGCATTGCCTCGTGCACTGTGCCGGCATCGTTACGCCGATTGCCGCCGTCACCGATATTACCCTTGATGATTTCCAGCAGCTGATGAACGTCAACTTCTTTGCCGCCTTCCATCTCACCAACGTGCTCATCCCCCGGTTCGCCGACGGGGCGCGTGTGCTGGCGGTTTCCAGCCGGGCGGCACAACGGCAGAGTCCCGGGGTGAGCCTTTATTGCGCGAGCAAGGCCGCGCTCGAAAGCCTCATCGGCAGCTATCAGGCGGAACTCGCCCGGGTGGGTGTATCTGCCTGCATCCCGGGAGAGGTGGACACCGATATGCAAGCGGATCTGCGCGAGGGGTCGAGCGCCCCGCTTCAGCGAGCAGAGCAATTGCGCGGCTCCTTCGACCAGCGGTTTTTTCTCGACAACCAGAAACGGCTGATTCCTCCGGCGGTTTCTGCGAGGTTCCTGCACTGGCTCCTGGTCGGGCCTGATCGCGAGGAGTTCGCATCCAGGAAGACATGGGTCATCTACGATCGCGAGGTGCAACCGAGGTGGCTGGAGGCTGGCGAGGTGTTTCCGTACGAGCCGCCGCCCTAGGCGCCAACCGCGATGGGCCGCATCCGGCAGTCTCACACGAAACCAACGGGCGCCGAGTCGGTACCCGGTGGATGCACAACAGTAAGGTATCTTTGCGGTTTGAGTACTGTCGGCCGGGACTTCTTATCAGCACCCGTTCGGAGGCAGGACCTCGGCAGTGAGCGGAACCGCCAGGATCTCGCCCGGCGTTCCCGCCGCTGCGCCTGTGTCGGTCACTATCGAGAGGATCGCGGAGCGCGCGCCCGGCGTCCCGGCAGGCGTGAAGCCCACGCTGGCGCCGAGCGATCCACCGGCGGGTACGACAGCCCCCGGCGCGATGCCGGTCACGGAGAAGGCGCTGGCATCCGGCCCGGTGATCGCCACTGAGAGAAGAGTCAGGTTCGTGCGCGACGGGTCGCCGCCGTCCGGGTCTGTGCTGGCATTGGCAATCTGCAGGGGAGCGCTCGTGTTCTCGCCGACGAGGAGCGCGCCCAGGTCGAGCGCGCCGGGACTCGGTGCCGGGACGGGGCCGACGCCCAGGCCAGCGAGCTGGAACGCGGCGTTGCCGATGTTCGTGGAGATCAGGATTTCCTGGGTGGCCGCGCCCCGCGTCGTGGGCTGGAACTGGTAGTCCACGTTCACCCGTTCTCCGATTCCCGTCGCCTGGTTGACGAAAAGGTGAGTGCTCCCGCCGTCCCCGCCACTGAACGGGACCGTGGCCGTCCCGAAGGTGACCCCGAGCCGGCTGCCGACGGGGCCGGTATTGCGCGCGGTGGCCGCGGCAAGCGAGGCATCGCCGACGCGTGTGGGGCCGAGGTCGAGCGTGTCACCATCGCCCTGGGCGGTGGTGAGGGCGGGCCCCGCGAAGAGCCCTGAGTAGGCGACGTCAAAGGCGTTGGCAACGTAAAGCTCGTAGCCAGCCCTTGACAGGTGGATGGGATCGGCGCCGTCCAGTCCCATGTAGCTCGTGGGGCTGGGGAAGTCGATGTGGCAGAAGCCGTACCTGGCGATCTGCAGGCGACCCTCGATGTTGCTCCAGTGCACCCGGGGCCGAGCGTCGGCGACCGACCGCTGGTAATCGGCCAGGCCGTCGGTGCCGCCGGGGCCACCACAGGCCTGGTTGCCGAAGAACGCGCGATTGATCTGCCCGGGACTTGGCTGCCCCAGGTTCAGCCAGACCAGCGCTGCCGGGCCGAAGGGATTGGCGATGACCGTGTCGAAAAAGTTCGGGTAGTCGTAGCTCGTAAGGATCACCTGGACGTCCGGTCGCTGGGCGAGTATGTGGTCGACGGCCGCCGCGATGTTGCCCCCGATCGAGCTGAACAGCGCCTGCTGCGCAGCGGGACTGATCCCGGTAGTCCAGCCTCCGAGCACATCGTTGCCGCCGATAGAGATGTGCACGGCATCGAGGCTCGGGATAGCGGCCAGGGACTGGTCGACCAGGTCCAGCACGGCGGGCTGGTTCAGCGCGCCCGCCGTGAGCCCGGGGATGGCGAGGCTGACGGCGTCCTCGTTCGGGTAGCCACGCTGCGCGAAGAGCGGGTCGAAGCGCGGGAACGCCTCGTAGGCCCAGCTATCGCCCACCACCAGGACGCGCGGTGCGCCCGCAGCGGGAATCGCGAGGAACGCGAGCAGGGGAACGAGGATTGCAATGCGAAGAATACGGGTCATGACGGCAAGTATACTGCATGTTCATTATCGCGGGTCCAGGCCTTACATTCCGGACAGCCATTGCAGACCGCGTCACAATCTTCCAACACAGTTTTTACCTCCGCAGCAGAGTAAGGTAAATGCGCGACCAGCAAAATGCGACCAGCAAAATGTTGCGATGCGGCCAGAGTGTTGTATCTTGAGCACGCTGCGACAAAATAACTCCGGCACAAGAGGATTCGTCCATGACGGAGGGTAGGAGTGAGCCCGATGAGCCCTACGTACTGGGGCACAATGAACGCGAACTGCAGCGTCTGCGCGACCAGGCGCGCCTGCTGGAACCCATCACCAGACACTACCTGAGAGAAGCCGGCGTCGCTCCCGGCATGCGGGTTCTCGACGTCGGGAGCGGCACTGGCGAGGTCGCGTTCCTCGCCGCGGAACTGGTGGGGGACTCGGGGGAAGTCATCGGCACCGATGCGGCGGCCACCGCCGTCGCCGAGGCCACCCGCGCGGCGCGCAGCCGCGGCCTCGCCAATGTCCGGTTCCTTGAGGGGAATCCGGCGGAAATGCAGTTTGACGGGGCCTTCGATGCCGTGGTGGGCAGGTATGTACTTCCCTTTCAGGCAGATCCGGCGGCGATGCTGCGCGGGCTCGCCACCCACCTCGCCGCGGGCGGCCTCATCGCCTTTCACGAGCCCGAATGGGGCGGCGTGCGCTCGCTACCGGTCGCACCCCTGTACGATCGGGCCTGCCGTTGGATAGTCGATACCTCCGGAGCCAGCGGGCAGTCGTGGAGCTTTCTCGACAAGGTTCCAGGTGCGTTTTCCGGCGCGCGCTTACCCACCCCCACATTGCGCATGCAGACCCTCGTACTGTGTGCCGACCATGCCCGGGAGTGGATGATGGCCGTCGGGCATATGGTGGAGTCGCTGCTACCGGCGATGCAGCGGCTGGGAATCGCCACTGCGCAAGAGGTCGATCTGCCAACGCTTCGCGACCGTCTGTGGGAAGAGGTGAAACAGGCTGATGGCCTGGTGGTCGGGCGCACTGAACTGGGTATCTGGACGCATGTCGATTGAACTGGGCACGATGTCGCCGGCCGTGTCGGACAATGCAGGAAAATTGACCCGATTACGGCTACTCTTTCGCGACTTCCCCTATCTGGTGAACACTGACAACGCGTAGCTGTTGACGTCGACTTCGGACATTGCTGTAAATGCGGTGCGCTTGTTCACATCGTGGAATGCGTGTCCAACCGCAACCTGGGTGTTGCCATTCCTTGATAGCTCCCTGTTACTCATATCGAAAATGCCCAGGATTCTCGAAAACCCCAAGGAAAACAGAGGTATGGGCGTCTCACCGCGCCGGCTGGCAGGTGTGACAAAGGTAAAGCCGCCGCGCGCCTATCTCCATACGATCGACCTCGCCGCCGCAGTGGTAACAGGGCCGACCGGCCCGGCCGAACACATAGAACCTGCGCTGGCCCCGCTCCAGGCCCATGCCCTGCAGCGACTTCGACAACCGCGGCGCGAGCGTGATGCCGCCGGTGTCGTAGCTGCGCCGGCTCAATGCCAGCGTGCTGCGCGACAGCTTGCCAATCTGGCCGCGGGTGAGGTCACCTGGGCGCCGCATGGGATGCAGGCCCGCGTCGTGCAGGATTTCCGAGCGCAGGTAGTTGCCGTTGCCCGCGAGGAAGGCCTGGTCGAGGTACAGGGTTGCCAGGTTTTTCCGGGTAAAACGTTTGTCGGTCAGTCGCGCCGCGATATCCCGCCAGTGCAGGTCCGGGTTCATGATGTCCGGGCCTATGCGCACGAGAAACGGGTGGGCGTGTAGTTCTTCGGTAAGCCATACGCTGATGTCAGAGGCGCTGTAGAGAATCGCGCTGTGACTGTCGGTCTGCAGCAGCAGTCGCATTGAGCGGTTGCTCCTGGGCAGCTTGTGGCCCTTGAGCACTTTCCATACGCCGTACAACTGGTTGTGGGAGTAGATGCTGTAACCGTGCTCAAAGTGGGTGAGCAGTGCCTTGCCGCGGGTTTCGATGGCGCTGACCCGGTGGCCGCGCAGCTTGCGCGCGTAGGGCCTGAGTTTGGGCAGCCCGAAGCGCACCACCTCTATGCGCTGGCCTTCCAGAACGTTGGCGATGATGTCCGCGGCGCGGCGTATTTCTGGGCCTTCCGGCATGTGGTTGCGTCCTGTTGTTTATAGCCCCGGTGAGGGCTGGGGTTGTTCGGTGGCGGTTGCTTTCATGCTGTTCATGACAGCGGCCAGTCAGCGGCGTCGGTCACGAACTTCGGTTGCGGTGGTTGGTGGCCCTGCCACTTCGCGGTAAATACGCCCTCGGGGTCGTGTTCACGGGCCTGTTTCTCCAGATTGAAATGCCGGCCGCCGCGCGGGTCGGCGCCGACGCCGGCGATGTACTGCCAATTGCCGTAGTTGCTCGCCACGTCGTAGTCGATCAGGTGCTTCTCGAAAAAGGCGGCGCCATAGCGCCAGTCCAGCTCCAGCTCGTTCACCAGGTAGCTGGCCGCGATCTGGCGGCCGCGGTTGCTGGCCCAGCCGGTAGCGACAAGCTGCCGCATGATGGCGTTTACCAGCGGCGCGTCGGTGTCGCCGGCACACCAGCGGGCGAAGGCCCGGGGCTCGAAGGTGCAGTGGTGGAGCGTGTTCTCGCGGCTGCCCTGGCGGAACAGGTTGACGTCGTCCGCAATCGCCCGCCAGTGGAAGAATTCCCGCCACAGCAACTCGAAGTACAACCAGTAGGTGGACTCGTTCCTGACCTCTTGCTGCTCGAAGCGGTGGATGGCAGTGGCGACCTCCCGCACCGACAGGCAGCCGTTGGCCAACCAGGGTGACAGGGTGCTGGAACCCGCCAGTCCGTCCAGGCAGTTGCGCGTCTGCTGGTAGGAAACGATCGATTTGTCTTCTGCCACGAACTGGCGCAGCCTGCGGCTGCCCGGGAGGCTGCCGCCGCGCACAGGCAGCGCTGTGTGTGGTGCGGTGTGGTTGGCCGGCAGGGTATGGAACTCGACCGCCGGCGGTTTTGGCAGGGTGTCAGGGCGCGCTACCGGGTCGAGGTAGCGGCGACCTTCCACTGCCTTGCGAAACGGTGTGAACGACGCCGGCATGTCCGCCGGTTCAAAGGGCAGGTCCTCCCGGGTGAACAGGGTGGCGCTCTCGTATACCTGCACCGGAATCTGCAGCCGCCTGCGCACGCCCTCCAGCGCCCTGCGCTCATAATAGCCGGGCGCGACGGTCGTGCCTACGCGGTCGATGGCATAGTCGCGCACCAGCTCGGGAATGACGAGCTCCGGCGAGCGGTGCAGCACCAGCAGGTCCTGTCCGAGTTTGCGCAGCGTTGCCTTGAGCGCGGCCAGGCTTTCCATGAGGAAGCGCTCGCGCTGCGCGCCCATCCCGGTGATGTTGCACCACGGCCGGTTCTGCGGCCAGATGTACACCAGCAGCAGGCGATCGGCCCCGGCGTGGGCAACCAGACCGCGGTTGTCGTTGAGCCTGAGGTCGTTGCGGAACCAGTACAGGTGTCGTTCGTTGGCGATGGTTTGCATGGAATCGTAGGCTACCAGAAAGTGGCGTAGTGTTAGCGCCGCCAACGAACCCGTCAGCGGTCCCCCCGCGGTGGGCCGGCGGCTATGCTGCAGGGGATGGCACTACCCGGAATTGAAACGCTTCCCGCGTTATCGAGGAAAGCCTGCCGTTATTGCAAATCGTCGCGAAACATCACCGTATTGCGGTCGCCGATAGACGGCCTGTTGGGCAGGTTGAGCACCTGCTCGCCGCCGCCGCGCGTCACCAGCCGCACGGTCACTGTGCCGTTGCCCGCGATATCGGCGGGAATATAGACGTCGGCCGCGGTGAGGAAGGTGATTGCATTGAACGGCGGCAACTCGCCTTTGCTCAAGTCGGTCTGCAGGTCCGAGGCGTCGTCGAAGGCGAATACCGCCAGGTTGACCCCGCTACCGGTGCCGGTCGCCCGCGGGCTGATCTCGGGCGTCAGCACGTTGAGGTTATCGATGTACAATTCGTCGCTCTGCGCACCCTGGTCGCCCCAGAATTCGCGCTGCCGGAGCGCGAGCAAGCCGGTGGCCAGCTGCGAGCCCGGCGGTAGCAGCCCTTCGATGCCTTCGCCGGGCCGGCTCGACTGCAGGCGAAAGAATGCGTTGTCATGCGTGAAGGGCATCGCGTAGATGTGGTGCACGGTGTCCGGGAAGCTGCCGGTGGCGGGCCGCAGGAGCGCGAATTCGTAGTGGATGCCGGCCGCGAGTTCGATCGGGCCAAAATCCCCCGAGGCGCCGATAGGGAAGCTCGTGACGGGCGCGTCAGCCGCGCGCTGGCCGCTGGCGGGCTCCACTTCCCACACTTCGACGGCGGCGCCGTCGTAGCCTTCGTTTTGCGGAAACAGCACGGCGCGGCCGGCGACCGCGACGCTGCTGCCGTCTTCGGCCCCGGTAACGTCCGTGGTGCGCGCCGCGCCGCCGGTGAGGTACTCGAACATCACACCGAAGGCTTCGGCCGATGTCGCGGTCTCGGTGTGGCTCTTGTCGGCGAAGTGATAGTTGTCCTCGGGGAACGGCCCGATCCGGGTGTCCACATCATCCGGGTTGCGGTTGAAGCCGCTGCCGGCAGTATTCCATTCACCCCAGATGCCAATGGTCGGCACCCCGCCCGGCAGGGTTTCCGGTGCGCGGCCATCGATATTCACGTACTTCGCCACCTTGTCCGGGCCACCGTGGGCCGGGTCCTCAAGGTAGTCGATCCACACGCTGGTGCCGCGGGAGTGTCCGATCGCGTAGATCTGCGGCGCACCCGTTTCGGCGAGCACGGCGTCGACAAAGGCGGCGAGAGCGGCGACGGGATTCTCCGCCAAGCCGGTGTTGTATTCGAAGGCGAACAACTGATCCGCGGGATAGCCGTTGCTGGTGAAGCGCATGGCCTGCGTTTCGAACTGCTGCGCGGAGCCCGACTGGCCGTGTACGAACACGACGGGCAGCACGTTGTCGGGGCCGCTGGAATCCGGGTGGTGTGAATCCGAGCTGTTGGAACAGGCGCTGAGGCTGGCGGCGATCAGCAGGCCGATAAGAAAGTGGCCACAGCGGAGGATGGTGTGCGTATGGAAGGTCATCACGGCAGTCCTGTTTTATTGTAGTTAGTCATCCTGCAGGTGTTTTGCAGCGAAATTCGAAGCGTATCTCGTACTGGAGAATAGACTACTTTCCGGTGTACGAGAAGCAGTTAACTAATCGCTCTCCGTTCTCCGGCTCGCAGCTTGCTCGCATACACATGAGCATCAGCGATCATGCGCGGCAACTGTCGACGGCCTCCCGTATGCCTGAGCTTAATGGTGCCATCATTCACCGCCTCATCTACCTGGGATGCATTCGAATGAAAGGGACCAGGAAGAGCGTGAGCGCAGCCAGGCCGCAGAAACACCAGAACATACCCGTGTAGCTGCCGGTTAGATCGAAAATCAATCCAAACAGCGGCGGAGTAGACAGCAGCGCCAACAGGATAATGCCGGAGAGCAGGCCCATGGCGCGCCCGACGATGCGCTGCCCGAAAACCCTGGGCGCCAGATAACTTTCCATCGGTACCATCAATCCACCGAATAACCCGGTCAGGGCAACGCCCAAGGCAATCGCGCCATAGCCCAGCCCGGCCTGCGTCAGGCACCCCATACCCAACGCGTAACCGCCAAGTGCGACAAACATCAACGCGCGCGGCCCAAGCCGGTCTGACAATGCGGCGAAATTCAGCTTCGCAATGAAACTGCACCCGGCGAAGATCGAGATAAGCGGGGCCGCGGCACTGGCATCGATCCCGGTATCGATTGCCAGCGGCACCAGGTTGGTAACCATCCCTTTCATTCCCGAAGTCACCACCGCGACCGTGACCGCGATCATCCAGAATGCGGGGTCGCCCAGCACCTTGCCCGGCGAAATCGGCTCCATCTGCATTTCCTTACGCGCCAGTGCGGGCGAATCGCTCGCACCGTCGGGATGGAGACCCCGATATGACGGATAATCGACAACCAGCAAGGCGGCGGGAACCGTCCATATTGCCAGAACAAGGCCCAGTAACTGCAAAGCTTCGCGCCACTGATGCAGTTCCAGCAGTCCCTGGATGATAAACGGGAAGAAGAACCCACCTGCCGATATCCCGGCAATGGCTATGCCGACGGCCCGGCCGCGGCGCTCGGCAAACCACCGCGACAGCAGCACCGTGGTAGCGACCGGGCCAATCATCACGTTCGCAGGCGCTATCAACACACTGAATATGAGCAACACCTGGTTGAACGAGCTGGTGAGGGAAAGCGCCGCGTAGCCGAGGCCCAGCAACAGCCCGCCACTTGTCATAATCAGTCTCAGGGAAACGCGGTCCATCAAGCTGCCGAGCAGTGGCGACAGTATCGCGCAGGTACCCGCCAGCACGGTCATTGCCAACATCAACACCATGCGGCTTGGCTGGTACTCCTGCGCCAGCGGCACCGCGATAATGGAATACGTCGCCGCTATCATGCCGGTAGCCGACAGTAGCAGAAAGCATATCGCGGTCTGGCGCCAACCAACGGCGAAGTTCCCTGTCATCTTACAGTTCCTTGTGTACGGGCCTGTTTGTAAAGCACCAACACTGTTGGCGCGCGCGGGGTCCATACTACGTGCCTCGAACAGTTTCCACCAAATACGACGAGGAGTACTTGCCGCTTCAGCAAAATACAATACCAATATGCTCAATCGTCCTAATTCCAGCCCGAGGGTTCCGATGTAGGGCATTAGGGTCTGCCAGGCTCTACCACGTATGCGGCTTTGCCGCTAAGATCAAATCGCGATCAGCGTGGGAAGAGGTTCTGTCACGGCCTTCGGCTACCCGGGAGCGACCTGATCCGATTATTCCAACTATAAAGGCAAGTCAATCGCACGAGGCGGCAACCAATGTCGACATTCCGCTCACTACTGGATGCTACGCAACACATGTCACTATCGGTGCGTCCATCCGGGCACAGTATACGCAAACTGGCTAGTCGGGCACTCCGTCTCCTGATGGCAGCGTCGTTCGCGCTCGTGTACGGGTGCAGCGACTCGTCGGATTCACAACGAACACCAGACCAGCCTCCCGAGGGGACGACGGTGGATGTCAGCGCGCTGCAACTGCTGCCAGTGCCTCCAGGTGCAGGTGCGGCGCAAACCTCAGCGGCGCTGCCGACCGACACCAATCCGGTGCCGACGCTTGCGGCAAACTATACGGAGGCCGAGTTTCTCGTCAGCGGAATCGCAAGCAGCTATGCGGGTCCCGCAACCGGCCCGGCGCAGGTCGCCAGCACCGGCAACGCATTCGTCACCCGCCTGATCGTTCGCTTTCCAACCGCACAGGCGGACTTCAGTGGGCGGGTATTGCTCGAACCGTTCAATACTACTTCCGGGCCTGATCGCGATGTCATCTGGCGCCGCGTGGCCCCTTTGATGCAGAACAACGGCGATGCATGGGTCGGGATCAGTGTGCGCTCGACATCGGCGACCGAACTGCAAGCCTTCGATGCAGTACGCTACGCCGACGTATCGATCCCGACTAACGACCTGGTGTGGGACATGCTGCGGCAAGTCGGTGCCGTGCTCAGGACCGGCGGCGAAATGAACCCCCTCCCGACGTACGCCAGGTACCTGTATATGGGCGGGTACTCCCAGAGCGGCCTGGATACCGCTACCTTCTCGATGGCCTTTCACGACGATACCCGGTTGCTGGACGGTGCGCCGGTCTTTGACGGCTACTTGCCCGCCGCCCACGCGGCGAGCAGGACGCCACTGCAGTCGGGCAGCGGCCTCATCGTCGAGTTCGAGGAAGGTCCGATGCAGGCTGTCGACGTCCCGGTACTGGACTTCGAGACTCAACACGACGCCCAGGGATGGTCGCGGGAAGTACTCCCGAATCTCTTCTATACCAGCCAGGGCGGGGCGAATGTAAGGCGTCCGGACGCCGATTCAGCCACCGATCGCTACCGGCTAGTCGAGATTACAGGCGCATCACACTCCGAGGTCCAGGCGGGCGACTGCGGCGGCACGCCTTCATCGTTCCCACTTCCCTATTTTGTCCGCGCCGCGCTGGCGCAATTGTACCGCTGGGCCGAGGAAGGGATCGCACCGCCTGAGGTGGATCGCATCGAGATGGACGCCGTCGATGTCGTGTCGACCCCCAGCGCCGACGAGGTCGGGAACGCGCGCGGCGGGGTGCGCTCGCCATTTGTCGATGTTCCCCTGGTGCGGTACCAGGTCGTTGCGGGCGGCTCAGGCTTGTCCTGTGCCTTTGTCGGTACCGAGACAGCACTTGGTACTGACGTTCTCGCTGGCCGGTATGGCACTATCGACAGCTTCATGGAGCAGTTTACAGAGAGCCTCGATGCCACTATCGAGGCGGGCTTTCTTCTCGAGGCCGACCGGGCCGAGATCCTTGAAAACGCCGCCATGAAGGCCGCGGCGCTTTTCCCTCCCGGGGCCTGATCGACTGCACCGGCGACTTCGTCAGTAGCTGCACTATTGACTCCGGCGCTCAAGGTAATCGAAGCGCTGCCTCCGCACCGCGCCTCAACGGATGCCGCCGCGCGCCATCCCTTCGGGCGTGAAATAGTTGTCCGGCTTGTCGACCTTGTTCTGGTACTTGCCGGGGATGGGTTTGTTGCTCAGGTTGTAAGTATCCTGCGCCAGGTCGTAAGCGCCGTAGGCCAACGCGAAATCCGACTTGCGATCATAAAGACTGATAGGGTAGCCGTACTGCACACGCCACAGGCCGCCGCGGCCGTCGTACAGGTCGGCCGCCACCGCCGTCCAGTTGTCTTCGTCGATGTAGTAGGTGCGGCGGGAATACAGGTGCCGGCTGCCTTCCTTCAGGTTGGCGTCCACCACCCAGACGCGGCGTTTTTCCCAGCGGACGTCATCCGGGTTGAGAAACTTCTCGCCGAGCAGGTCCTCGACCCTGGCCTGGAAGATCATGTCATAGTTCGATGCCGGCACGATCATTTCCTTTTTGCCCACCAGTGTCCAGTCGTAACGCTCGGGCGAGCCGTTGTAGACGTAGGCATCATCGTAAGTCGATGTGCCCGCGACGGCGGGATTGGGTGTGTCGAAGGCGACGGACGGCGCCAGCCGCACGCGGCGCTGGCCAACCAGGTACTGCCAGGCCTTGCGCCCTTTACCCGCGCTGTAGTCGGCGCCCGGTTCACGCACCAGCAGAATCTCGCCGGCGCGGCGCGCCGGTGCATCGTAGTTGATACGCAGCAGGGCCCAGGGTGTCTCGCCGACTACCTCATCGGGCGTCTTGAACATCGGGAACACCTGCACGGCGGAGCCGTTGGTTGAGAGTACGGGCTTGCCGTCGGCGCCGACGTAGTACACATCGTACTGCAACTCGGAATCTTCGGCATACCGCACCATGTGGTTCCACAGTACCTCGAGGCCGGATTGCGGTATCGGGAACGGCACGCCGGGCAGGTTGCCCTCGACTTTCTGGCCGTCTTCAACCAGCGTGGTACCCGTGGCGTTTTTCAACGTGTTCGCGTAGTACCAGTCCGGGCGGATGGTGCCGCGATGGGTCGGATACACATGGATCTCGAAGCCGTCCGCACCGAATTTCTCGAACAGGCCCTGGGTCCCGGTGGTCAACAGGTCGGCGTATTCCTTCCAGTTGCCATTGTTGATCGTGTACAGCGGTTTTTCATCCGCATAGGGGTTGATGTAATCGTCAGAGCCGGCCACGAAACCGGCCGGGACCGGTGTGCCGTTGGGATCCCAGGGTGGGATGCTGCCATCGGCATTGCCCGCCATTTCGGCGCCCACGGGTGTGAGATCCTTGCCCAGGCGGGCCGCCTGTTCCGGGGATACCGCGGCGTGGGCCGTGTTCGCTGCGAAGGAGGAGAGGCAGATCGCTGCCATGAACGTTCGGATGGTCATCACCAGCACTCCTGTTTGAAACTCAGTGTATTTACGAGTGTCAGCCGTCTGTGCGGTAAAGCGCAGCGACCGATGGACGGTACAATATATGCACTTTAAGAGTAACCGGGCGTCTGCGCCTTGATGGGGATCAAGCGGGCGGTAAAACCCGCCTCAAAAATCAGGCGGGAGAAAGTTGCCAATTCACCCGGAGGGTCAGGCAACCTGCGTGGCACCCGCCGGCATGATCTGCGGCGACCACCTGCCGTGCGGACCGTGTTGCAGCGAGGTGTCCGAGCCGCCAATCGCCGGCAGCCAGGTGCGTGCGATTTTCCCGTCGCGTATCTGAAACGCCTGCTCCCAGTCCCACTGCCGCTCACCGTCCAGCGTCCAGCTTCCCACCGCGACGACCATGTCGTTCTCCTCGATCATGAACAGCCTGCAGTCGGCAAACTCGCTGCAGTCGAGTTGGGCCTCCAGTGCCTGCTGGTACTGCGCGGGGGTGAGCAGGCGATCGGCTGAAGAGATGTCGTGAACGCGAACCGGGTCGGCCAGTAACTCGCCCGCCCGCGCCGGGTCGTAGCGCCCGGTGAGGTGCCGGTACCAGTCCTGCACCAGGCGCTTGTTCGGTGTGAGTTCGCCTTGCGGCGGAATCTCCGTGCCGGTCCAGGCGTTGCGCGGTTGCGGGTAGCCCAGCGGATCGGTACCGCCCATGCCGGTCAGCCAGGTTTCCGCCAGTGCGTCGTTCTCGATACGGAATAACTGTACCCAGTCCCACTGCCTGTCCGCGCTCAGGATATAGTGACCCAGGGCGGCAACGTAGTTGTCTTCGGCCACCAGGAAGTAGTGGAACGCTGTGACCTCCTCGCCCCGCAGGCCCATTTGCAGCATGTCGCGATACGCGGTGGCGGGCATGAGGTTGTTTGCGCCGGTGATGTCGTGCCGCAGGTAGTGCGGCGCGGCGATCCGGGGAATCAGCGCGAAGTCGCACTTGCCCCACATGTTGTCGTACCAGTTCCGCAGGACGGCGCGGCTGCGATCGGCGTTGTTCATTCCTGGGTCTCCTCAATGGCGACCGGGAAGCGGTCGGTGTAGTAGGCGAATTCGCGACGGATGTCGTCCCGTTTCAGGCCGAAATCGCCCTCGAGGTCGTAGACGACTTTGCCGAGGCGATTGCGCGTTGCCGTGGCCTCCAGTTCGGCGATGCGGCGCCGGGCGGCATCGTCGAACTCGAGACCGGCGGCGCGGTAGATCCGCTCGACAGTTGCAGCCTTGTTCTTCAGGAACTGGTCGAAGTAAACATGTTCGACCGGCCCGGTCATCGCGTCGATATCCCGCACCAGCCCCCGCAGCAGACCGTGCTGCATCGCCAGGGTTTTCTCGATGATCCGGGCCTTGGAAATCGGCCGGTAACTGATCCTCAGGATGTAGCCGGTCATGCTGACCAGCGAGGTGAATACCGAGGCCGGGTCGCGGTGGGTGAACACCATGCAGGCGTCGGGGAACACGTTTCTCACCGCAGTGAGCGCGCCCAGGTGTTGCGGCGTTTTCAGCAGCCAGCGTGGCCCGGACCGCTCCTTGTCCACCCACTGTATCGCCTGCAGATAACGGTACAGGAAGCGGTAGGCGTCGGTCTGGTCCGTGTTGTAGAACGCGTGGTCGTAACGCGGCACATGGCCGAGGAACGACGGGGCCACGCCGTAACAGCCCTTGGCCATGACCTCGATTTCCTCGGTGGAATCGTCGGCCCCGACATCGAACATCGCGCGCTGGTGCGGCAGCAGGATGTCGATCATCTGGTCGCGCTGCGCGCCGTACTCGCGCCGGTTGTCCGCCTCCCTGCCGTCCAGCATGGCGCGCGTGGGGAACGACTGGAAGGTCTGCCAGCGTTTCATCGTGCGCAGCGCCGGCTCACTGGACAACAGCTTCAGCAGGTGAGTGGTGCCCGAGCGGGGCATGCCGGCGACAATGAGCGGGCGTTCGATAGGCGTTTGCGCGATCTCCGGGTACGTTGCGTGCAGGTACTCGAGACGACTCACATCGGTGAGCCCGTCCACCGCGTTCTGCTGCAGTCCCATCAGGCCCATGCCGTGTACGCGGCCGTTGGCCTGTACTTCGGCGAAGAACGCCTGGTAGCGCTGCAACATGGCTGCGTCGCGGTGCAGGGGCACATCCAGCTTCTCCTCGGCCAGCCGGAGCAGCGTTTCGCTGTCCAGCGCAACGGGCTGTCCCTCGAGCGCCGCGATCAGCTCCGCCATTTCCGGCGAGTACACCGGGTTTTCGTAATCGCTGATGTGGATGGATTCACTCATCGTGGCGCCCCGTGCAGCGGAATCACACGGCCCGTTTACGCCTGCGTCGGGAGACGCGCGCCAGGATTGCATCCACCCAGCTATTGACCTCCTCGTCGCCCAGGACGCGATCTTCCATCGTGATGTTGGTGAGCAGTTCGTCCAGCCTGCCTAACCGTGCGACGCCCCCGATGCGGCCCGCGATTTCCGTTTCCAACCCGGCCAGGATCGCGGCTGCGTCGATGTGCATGTCCATCGCATCCGCCGGGATGGAGATGATGCGCTGGCGGCGGTCGGCCGGATCGGATGACAGCGCAATCAAGCCCTTTTCGACCAGCTGCAGCGAGGACTGGTTGATTGCCTGGGGGCTCAGCCCCAGAGCACGGGCAATGTCTTTCTGACGGGTTACGCCACAGCCCACGAGCAGCAGGATCTGTGATTCCGTACGGGAAGCCGGGGCCCAGCCGCGTGCCGCCAGGTTTTGTTGCAGATTCCTGTCGAACCACAGGAACGTCTGGAACAGGGTCGCCATCAGCGGCGCTCTGCCCTCCCTGCTCACCAGCGCTTGCATCGCGGGGTCGACGGTCCTGGTTGCGATATTCTTCATCATGGCTTGACTCTATTACTGACTTGACAGATTATCAAGTAAATTGATTATCAATTAAATTGACTAAACTGTGGCATTACCATCTGATGGCTTTTGTTGACACAGACAGGTAACTACCGAAAAGCGGAGGATCATCATGGGCTATCACCACCTCGCACTGGCCGCGAAGGACATGAAGGCCATCCACCATTTTTATGAAGACGTCATGGGCTTCGAACTCGTGAAGGTTGAAGTCGCGCCCATTCCGGAAGGTGGCTGGGGCAAGCATTTTTTCTATCGCATCAATGGCGACGATTCGAAATTCATCGCATTCTGGGAACTGCACGACGCGCCGGGACAGGGAAATCACATTTATGACCTGAACGAAGGCGCGCACACCCCGGGCGCGACCAACCACTATTCTTTCAGCGTCGACAGCACAGAGGAACTCGAGGCATGGCGCAGGAAATGGAACGACGCCGGCCTCGACGTGCTGGAGATTGACCACAACTGGTGCCACTCGGTCTATACGAAAGACCCGAACGGCAATACAGTCGAGTTCTGCCTGACGACGGGTACCTTCACCGCTGACGATCGTGCACATGCGCTGGCGATGATGGATGAAGCTGAATTCAAACCCTCGCCGCCACCCGCCAAAATCGAAGTGTATCGCTCCGAAACGGGCGGGTAGGGGGCCCCGAAGATGCCTGATCCTGCACTGTTGTTACAGGCAGCGGGTGATGAAGGCTGTGCTCGCGTTGTAAGGGCTGCCCAGAGCGGGGTATTGCTTCAGGCAAGCGCCAGTGATGGTGACCTCATGGCGGGTCTCGGGCGGCAGCTTTTCGGCGATCAGGAACGTCATCTGTAGGACAGCTTCGCCCGCACTCCCTCCGCAGGGAGCGGCATCCTTGTACAGCACACCCTCTGCCTCACGCAGGGCGGTCAGTAGTGCAACAGCATCCGGTCCGGTCAGTCGTCCCTGGCAATGTCGGCCCTCGTACAACACCCGGTAGCTGGCTGCGCCCCAATCGGCCTCGAATCGTTCGAAGCCGGCGTCACCGTCTGCGGGCCCCCGCTCGAGTGTGAGCCGGAATGGAGGCAGGTTCGCGTAGGCCTGCTCGAGGTGTGCCTGTGTCGCCTCGCGCGACATTAGCCATGCGGCAATCAGCGTCCCCAGCAGCACGGTCGCAGGCAGGCCGCAGATCACCAGTAGCCTGTTCAGGGCCTGCCCCTGAAGCGATCTGCGCAGCAGGGGAACGAGCGAGAGGCCGCCTATCGCACCCAGCAGGCCGTAGCCGAGGATAATCGCGCTGCCGGCAAGCCCCTGTCCTTCTGCGACACCGGCCCGGGACGCCAGCCAGGCGACGGCGCCGAAGCCGCACAGCGCAAGGCTGAGTCCCAGGGCCAACAGTGTGATAGTGCGCTTCACTTGCATGGGGTAGACCAGGCGCTCAGGGGCGCCGAATGTCCAGGGCCTTCAGGCGGGAATTCAGTGTCGACGGATTCATCCCCAGCAGGCTGGCCGCACCGTTTTCCCCGGAGATGCGCCATCCCGTCTTTTCAAGCGCCAGCAGCAGGTTGTTGCGCTCCAGCTGCTCCAACTCGGTAACCGTTTTCACGCTCTCGGCAGCATCACTGGTGGTGCCGGCTGTGTCGGGAAAGGCCCGGTGCAGATTCAGTCTTCCGTCGGTAGCGGTGATGATCGCCCGCTCGACCACGTTCTGCAGTTCCCTGATGTTGCCCGGCCAGTTATAGCCGAGCAGGCGTTCGAGTTCATCCGCTGATGGAGGCTGGACGCTGCGCCCGATGCGCTGTGCAAACTGATCGGAAAAAAACCGGACCAACTCCGGAATGTCTTCCGCCCTGTCTCGCAGCGGTGGTAGCTCAATAGGAAACACGGCCAGGCGGTAGTAGAGGTCTTCCCGAAACTCACCATCCTGAACTGCCTGGAACAGGTCCCGATTGGTCGCCGCGATCACCCGCACATCGACTTTATGGGTGGTGGCGCTGCCAAGGGGTTCGAACTCGCCTTCCTGCAGGACGCGCAACAACTTGACTTGGAGTTGCAGCGGCAGGTCACCGATCTCGTCGAGAAAAATGGTGCCGCCATCGGCCAGCTTGAAACGCCCTTCCCGTTTCGCCGTCGCGCCGGTAAACGCCCCTTTCATGTGCCCGAACAGTTCACTTTCGATCAGGGACTCCGGCAGTGCGCCGCAATTGACCTTGATCAGCGGTTTGTCTGCGCGTGCGCTGCTTCCATGCACTGCGCGGGCAAATACCTCCTTGCCGGTACCTGTTTCACCGAGGATCAGTACGCTTGCGTCGGTGGGCGCGACCTGCTGCACCTCTTCCAGAATTCGTAGCAGCGCGACGCTTTTACCGACTACATCGCCAAAGGCGTTGTTATCCAGCTCCTCCTTCAAATAGGTGTTTTGCGCCTTCAGGGAGTCCTTCTCGCGCTCCATCAGGACCAGTTCGGTAATATCGATGAACATCGTGCGGGTGAAGCCGCCACCGGGATCCGGCTTGGACCACCAGCGTATCCAGATCGGTTCGCCGGTGTCATATCGGCGCAACTCCAGCACGACACCGCTGGCGTCGTCTCCGCTACTGATTGTGCCGAGCGCTTCGTCGACCCGCAGTTGTGCATCGGAAGAATCGGGAGCGAGCGAACGCCCGAGGAACCCCACGGCTTTGTCCGGGGGGATGCCGAGTATGCGCAGGGCGGTCTTGTTGGCGCGAATAAAGCGTGAATCCAGACCCTCGTTCACGTAAGCGATGGGAGCCTCTTCGAACAGGTCGCGATAGCGGCTTTCGCTCTCGCTCAGGACCTCAAGCGCTTCCTGCAACTCGCGACTCAATCGCTGCTGTTCACGCTCCTGCGCCTTGATGACCTTGTCAGCCCGCAGGCGTCGCAGTTCGGCGGTAGCACGGGCGGAGAAAATCCGCAGAACATCCAGCCCTTGAGCGTCCTCCGGCATGGGTTGTCTGTCCATGATGGCCATATGGCCGAGGATACAGCCGTCGATATCCATCAGGGGGATGCCGAGGTAACTCTCCATGCCCAGTTCGCGCAAGTCCTCGTCAAGCGGATAGCTGCGCTGTACTTCCGTTGGGTGGTGAATCAAGCGGGCGCCCTGGATAACGGGCTCGCAGGGTGTACCGGAAAGGGCGTACTCGAAGTCGTGTATCAGTTCGCCGTCCCGGAAGAATGCCAGCGTCCGCAAACGCTCGCGCTCTGGAAGGTACTCGGTCACCCAGGCGAAATCGATATCGAACGCCGAAGCCATATTCGTGACCAGCGCGTCAAAAAACAGGTTGCCCGTTTCCGCAGCCGTGCCGTTCAGGATATAGCGAAGCGCAGAGTTTTGGTCGAATTCCGGCATAGCTCCATTGCCCTGTGCACACTGCGGGCGCTGATCTCTCCTCCCGGATTCTAGTGCCTATGTCCCGGCCTGTTCAATGCCGGAGCCCGGATAAGTAGCAGCCACCGGTTGCCGAGCTGGTCAGCAGCCCGGCTACTCGCGAGAACTCGATACGAGATTTCATTAGTCGCCGGATACCAGCGCCGACTGCAGTCACACTGTATTTCAGAAAGGGCTTATAAATCAATTTATTGGCGGGATAAGGCCGGTATGGCACGCGCTTTGCTGGTCCCTTGCTGTCATCGGCTTCGTGAGGCGCCTGTCCCGCGAAGCACGCGCGAGCCCTGCATCTTGTTCCGGGGCGGTAATCAGCACCAACAAAGGGAGTTAACGAAAAGTGAATTGCGATATACAGGGCGCAGGCCTGGGATTGCGGCGTTCCATGATGCACGGGGAACTGGATGCATTGATTTTCTCGGCGGATTTCCTCGAGGTCGCGCCTGAAAACTGGATCGGTGTCGGTGGGCGCTATGGAGACAGTCTCCGTGCGATCAGTGACAAGGTGCCATTGGTGGCACATGGGCTGTCCCTGTCGATTGGGGGAATAGCGGCATTGGACGCAGCGTATATGAAATCCATCGGAAAGTTCCTGAGAGACTACGAGGTCAGCATCTACAGTGAACACCTGAGCTTCACCGACGACGGCGGCCAGCTATACGACCTGCTTCCACTGCCCTTCACTGATGAGGCGGTTGCCCATGTCACGTCCCGTATTCAGCAGGTACAGGATAGTCTGCAGACCCGGATTGCGCTGGAGAACGTCAGCTACTACCTGGCGCCGCAGCCCGCATCCTGTCAGCAGATGGGCGAAGCGGAGTTCATTAATGCCGTGCTTGAGGGCGCTGATTGTGACCTGTTGTTGGACATCAACAATGTGTATGTCAACAGCGTCAATCATGGCTACGACGCCCATGAGTTCATTCAAAGCATGCCGGAGCAGCGGATACGGTACTACCACGTCGCGGGTCATTACGTCGAAGACGATGGGCTGATTATCGATACGCACGGTGCCGACGTCATCGACCCGGTCTGGGCGCTGCTTGCGCACACATATTCGCGTAAAGGCGTACGCCCAACCTTGCTGGAGCGGGATTTCAACATACCGGACGGGGAAGTACTCGGAAGGGAACTGGACAGCATCCGCCGACTACAGCGGGAGGCAGATCATGACGATTTCCGACGCATCGCCTGAACCGAACGAGGATTACTCCCTGGTGGCCGTGCAGCGGAGGCTGTGTAGCTACCTCAGAAATCCGGCGGGGAGCGTACGGCCCCGGGGCCTCGATGTTCGCCGGCTCAATGTCTATCGCGATCTGGTGTTTGCCAATGTCGAGTCGCTGCTCAGCGGTGCCTATCCGGTGGCAAAGCGTGTGCTGGGCGAGCGCTGGCAGTCAATGGTCCGGGCATTCCTGTCGGAGTATCGCGCACAGACGCCGTATTTTACCCGGTTGGCCGATGAGTTCTTCCAGTTTGTCGGGCAGCGCGAGGACGCAGGAGATCTGCCGCCCTTCCTGCGTGAACTGCTTCACCATGAACGATTGGAAATCGAGTTGCTGTATCGCCAGGTGGAAGATTTACACCCGCCGGTAGTGCCTTTCGATCAGGCGCCCCTGGCGCTGTCGCCGCTGGCTGAAGTCAACCACTATCGCTACCCGGTGCAGAGGATCGGGCCTGATTTCATGCCGCAGCGGGTTCCTGAGAGTCCCACCTTCATACTGCAGTATCGAAATGCGCACGGCCGCGTGGTGTTCATGGAGTTGTCCCATCTCGCGTATCAGTTGCTCTGGCTGATATCACAGCACCCCGGACACTGTGGCGAATTCTGGATGAAAAGCATCGATGAGATGCTGGCCGGGCAGACAGCACGCCAACAGCGGGAAGACTTCCTCTCAGGGGGTCTGGCATTGTTGGCCCGGCTGTTTGATACGGGCGTCCTTCAAGGCCGATGACCGTGCGCCCTGGCCCCGCCCGCAATGGCCGCTCGCCATAAGACGCGCGCCCGGCACCGGCTTTCGCAAACCCCAATCCGATCCGCGATATCTCGTGGCGAAAAATCGCTAAAAGCTGTGCCGGGCCGCTGTGTCTGTATCGGGTGACATGCCATAAGATATTGATAAATATAGTATTTTTGTGATTACAGGCAGTTGGCACGCGAGCTGCATTACACATCATGACGATGAATGCCAACAGCGTGCTCGTCTCACCAACGAAATTTTAACCCTTAACGTAATGAGAGATTTGATTATGAACATCAGCAAGAAGAAAACACTTTCGGCGGCAATCGGTGCCGCTTTCCTGGCCAACAACCTCGTTCCTGTGGCGTTCGCCGCCGGCAATCCGTTTTCCGCAACGGAACTCCCGGGCGGCTACCTGTTGGCCGCTGCCGACAAATCCGCGGAGGGTAAATGCGGCGAGGGCAAGTGCGGTGGCGACAAGGCCGCCGAGGAAGGCAAGTGCGGCGAGGGCAAGTGCGGTGGCGACAAGGCCGCCGAGGAAGGCAAGTGCGGGGAAGGCAAATGCGGCGGTGACAAGGCCGTCGAGGAAGGCAAGTGCGGCGAGGGCAAGTGCGGTGGCGACAAGGCTGCCGAGGAAGGCAAGTGCGGGGAAGGCAAATGCGGCGGCGACAAGGAGGCCTCGCTGCAAGGTAGCCGCGGTCAGGGCTTTTTCGGCTAGAACGTCTGATAACCCGCTGATTCGCATAGCGTGGGTCTGGTAGCCGTGCCCTGGGGCACGGTTGCCGGCACAGTCGGGTATCAGCTTCAACCAGGGAATATTGACATGACTATTTTCGACGCAAGAGACGCGCTCAACGGCGCACTGGAGAGCAGCGGCCACTATGTGGCCATGTTGGGATTACGGGCCATCCTGGCCTGGGAGTTTTTTGAGGCCGGTCTGATGAAGTTTCACGGCAGCAACTGGTTCGTGCATATACAGCAGGACTTTCCGTTCCCGTTCAATGTCGTACCCGCGGAGATCAGCTGGGGTCTGGCGACCTACACCGAGCTGATAGGCGGCGTCGCGATTCTGCTGGGCCTGGCCACGCGTTTTTTCAGCTTCTCGCTGATCATCCTGACCGTCGTCGCCACCGCCGCGGTGCACTGGCCAGCCGAATGGCATTCGCTGTCGGAACTGCTGCAGGGTTATGCCATCACCGACAAGGGGTTTGGCAATTACAAGCTGCCGGTGATCTACCTGGCGATGTTCCTGTCCCTGCTGTTCCTCGGGCCGGGCCGCCTGAGTGTCGACTACGTCGTCGAACGGCTGCTGCTGGGGCGAGGAGATGAGGCAAGAGTGCCCACCCCCATGGTGCAGCAAGCGGGAGGCGTATCAGGATGAAAGCATCCGACGTGTTTGTAAGGTGCCTGGAGGAAGAGGGTATCGAGTATGTGTTCGGTGTGCCCGGAGAGGAAAACGCCGACTTTGTGATGTCACTGGCAAAGTCGCGAAACATCCGGTTCGTGCTGACACGGCATGAACAGGGCGCTGCCTTTATGGCCGAGGTATACGGCCGCCTCACCGGCAATCCCGCCTGTTGCCTGGGAACGCTTGGCCCGGGTGCAACCAACCTGATTACCGGCGTGGCGGACTCCAATATGGACAGGGCGCCAATGCTGGTGTTGACGGGACAGGGCGCGACCACGCGCTTGCACAAGGAATCGCACCAGGTCATGGACGTTGTACAGATGTTCACTCCTGTTACCAAGTGGGCCACCAGTATCCTGCACGCGGACACGATTCCCGAGATTGTCCGCAAGGCAGTGCGGCTGGCTCGCACGGAGAAACCGGGCGCGGTGCACATTGAATTACCGGAGGATCTGGCGAGGTCCGACACTGCAGCGCTCCCACTGAGAGCTAACCGCTTCCGTCGCCCCGTGCCCGATGCCAAATCAGTCGACAGGGCCTTCAGTCTTATCGCCGGCGCGAAACGGCCGGTCATTGTTGCCGGAAACGGGTGCATCCGCAGGCGCGCGAGCAAGGAGCTGCGACGGTTTTGCGAACTCACCGGAATAGGCGTTCTCAGCACGTTCATGGCCAAAGGTGCGGTGGACATGGACGCGGACTATTGTCTGTACACCGTGGGACTGGGGAAAAGGGACCGCGTCAACCAGGCGATAGACGACGCCGACCTGGTGATCACACTTGGGCTGGACATGGTCGAGTACCACCCCCGTCTGTGGAATCCGCACGGCGACAAGGCGGTAATCCACGCAGATTTTCTGCCGGCAGAAATCGATGCCCACTATGATCCCGAAGTGGAGTTGCTGGGGGACCTCGCGCATTCACTGTGGATGCTGAACGAACGCGTCGAGGCATTGCCCAGCCCGCCCGGCTATTCGCTCCAGGGGCAGCGCCGGGTGCGGGCTGACATGTCAGCGGATCTGCATGAGCACAGTGAGGACAACACGCAGGGCATAATCCGGCCGCAGAAAGTGCTCTGGGACTTACGCCAGGTGCTTGATTCAGGGGACATTGTGCTCTCCGATGTAGGCGCACACAAAATGTGGATCGCGCGCCACTTCCACTGCCACGAGCCAAATACCTGCCTTATTCCAAACGGGTTTTGCTCCATGGGTTTCGCGTTGCCTGGTGCGATTGCCGCGAGCCTGGTCTACCCGCACAGGAAGGTGGTAGCCATCGCCGGAGACGGCGGTTTTATGATGAACGTGCAGGAAATGGAAACCGCGCGACGGCTCGACAGCAATATCACCGTGATGGTGTGGGAAGACCACGCCTATGGACTGATCGCCTGGAAACAGACGGACGAATTTGGCCGGCATACGGATCTTTCCTTTGGAAACCCCGACTGGATGCAATTGGCAGAGGCGTTCGGGTGGCGAGGCTACCGGGTGGAAGACAGCGTGAAGCTGAAAGACACACTCGAAACCGCGCTGCGCCAGCAGGGCCCGAGCCTGGTGATTGTCCCCATTGATTACCGGGAAAACGCGCTGCTGAGCAGGAAACTCGGGGAGCTGACATGCGCAATCTGATGACTGACACTGCGCATGATGATTCTCACTGGGGTCTGCTGCTCGCTCGTGACTGCGAAGCGCAAGGCCTGTTGAGAGTCACCGCGCCCTACGACGGCAGCCCGGTCGCGGAAGTCGAAACCTGCAGTGTGCAACATGTGGAAGCCGCCCTGAGCGCCGCGTATCGGCAGTATCGCGACAGAACGCAGTGGATACCGCTCTACGAACGCATCGGTATCCTGGAACGGGCGGCCCGGCTGATGACCAAGGAGCACTCGCAGCTCGCGCTGCTCGCCGCCAGGGAAGGGGGCAAGCCGCTGGCCGACTCACAGGTCGAGGTAACGCGGGCCATCGATAGCGTGCGACTGGCGGTGAACGAGTTGCGGACCAACGCCGGGGAGGTGATCCCGATGGTGTCGGCGAAGTCCGGGCGCGACAGGATTGCGTTTACCGAACACGAGCCGATTGGCGTCGTGGTAGCGGTGAGCGCGTTCAACCACCCTCTCAACCTGGTCGTTCACCAGGTGGCGACCGCGGTGGCGGCCGGCTGCCCGGTCATCGTGAAACCTTCGGAGGAGACACCGCTGTCCTGCCTGCGCTTCGTGCAGATACTCCGGCAGGCGGGCCTGGCTCGCGAGTGGGCACAGGTTATCGTGACATGTGAAATACCTGTAGCCGAACGTCTGGTAACCGATCACCGGGTTGGTCTGTTCAGCTTTATCGGCAGCTCGAAGGTGGGATGGATGCTGCGGACCAAACTCGCCCCCGGTGTTCGCTGTCTGCTGGAGCACGGCGGCGCGGCGCCGGTAATCCTGGCGGAAGACGCCGATCACAAACTGGCTGCGGCGGCGCTGCTCAAGGGCGGGTTCTACCATGCGGGCCAGGTGTGTGTGTCGGTGCAGCGGGTATATGTTCCCGGGGACCACGCGCGGGGCTTTGCCGAATCACTGGCGCGTATGGCCGGGCGCCTGATCGTTGGTGACCCCACCGACAGCCGCACCGAGGTGGGTCCCCTGATCCGGCCGGGCGAGGTCGATAGAGTGCACGACTGGGTGAGCGAGGCGATTGCGGGAGGAGCGCAGTGCCTCGCGGGCGGCAAACCGCGTAGCGAGACCTGCTACGAGTGCACCGTTCTGCTGGAGCCTCCCGCAGACGCCCGCGTGAGCCGCCTGGAAATCTTCGGCCCGGTGGTCTGTGTCTATGGCTACGACCAACTCGACGCTGCGATCGAGGCAGCGAACAGTCTGCCGGTTGCGTTCCAGGGAGCGGTCTTCACCCGGGATATCGACCTCGCGATGCATGTCTACCGCGGACTGGATGCGTCCGCGGTGATGCTGAACGATCACACGGCGTTCCGCACTGACGGCATGCCCTTCGCGGGACTGCGCGAGTCGGGCCTTGGGGTAGGTGGAATACCGCACACGATCCGCGAGATGCAGATAGACAAGATGTTTGTAATTGGCGCAGGAGGGCGATGAACATGGAAAACACAGATCAGATACAGGCATTCGCTTACAGGGTGCTGGAAATCAGCGCATTGTTGTTCGTGTTTCTGCTGGGTATCGGTTTGCTGGTGCTGGTCTATCTGTACCTGGCCGACGTGAATCAGACCGCGCAGGCAATACGTCGAAACTATCCTGTGGTTGGACGTTTCCGGTATTTTTTCGAGCACCTGGGTGAATTCTTCCGCCAGTATTTTTTCGCGCTCGACAGGGAGGAGTTGCCGTTTAACCGGGCGCAGAGAAACTGGGTCTACCGAGCGGCCAAAAATATCGACTCGACCGTTGCCTTCGGCTCCACGCGACCGCTGGACCGGCCCGGGGATGTGATTTTTCTCAACTGCCTGTTTCCCACCCTGTCGGAAGATGCCGTGCCGCCCAGTGCGGTTACCATCGGCGAGGGTTATGCACGGAATCCCTATACCACCGACAGCCTCTTCAATATTTCCGGGATGAGTTTTGGTGCGATCTCTGCACCGGCGGTTCGCGCACTCTCAAACGGTGCGGCAAAGGCCGGTATCTGGATGAATACGGGGGAGGGCGGGCTTTCGTCCTATCACCTGGAAGGTGGCTGTGACCTGGTGTTCCAGATCGGCACGGCCCGCTACGGCGTACGTACGCCGAACGGGGAGTTGTCGGAGGCCCGGTTGCGAGAACTGGCGGACCTCGAGCAGGTTCGCATGTTTGAGATCAAGATGAGCCAGGGCGCCAAGCCGGGCAAGGGTGGTATCCTGCCTGGCGGTAAGATTACTCCCGAGATCGCGACGATACGCGGCATCTCCCAAGGCCAGGATTCCATCAGTCCCAACGGACATCCCGATATTCGCAATATCGGGGACTTGCTCGATCGCATTACCTGGATCCGCGAGGTCACCGGCAAACCGGTCGGGTTCAAGACTGTGGTGGGCAATATCGGCTGGCTGGAGGAGATGTGCGAGACGATCCATGCCCGGGGTCTGCAGTTTGCCCCCGATTTCATTACCATCGACAGCGCCGACGGCGGAACGGGCGCAGCGCCGCAGAGCCTGATGGATTACATGGGTCAACCGATACGTCGAAGCCTGCCGCTGGTCGTGGACACCTTGACGGCCTATGGCTTGCGTCCGCGTATCAGGATCATCGCGTCGGGAAAACTGGTCAATCCCTCGGAGGTAGCCTGGGCTTTATGCATGGGCGCTGATTTCGTGGTTTCGGCGCGCGCCTTCATGTTCGCGCTTGGCTGCATCCAGGCGCTGCAGTGCAACAAGAATACCTGTCCCACCGGTATTACCACGCACAACCCGGACCTGCAGCGGGGTCTGGATCCTGCGAACAAGGCGACCCGCGTTTACAACCTGGCTCGAAACATATCCTACGAGGTGGGCGTGCTTGCCCATTCCTGTGGTGTTCGGCAACCGCGCGAGTTGCAGCGCCACCATGCGCTGCTGATCAATGAACTGGGTATTCCAATGCCCATAGACCAGGTATTCCCCGCGCCGCAGGCCCGGCCGGAATACGCGATCGCTACGGACAGGGCGGGGGCGGCGTCATGACTGTACCGACACTGATGGGCCAGATTCTTGGCTTCGTAGCCATCGCCCTCGGCGGCGTGCTGATTCACCGGCTCACGCGTCTTGATATCACGCTTGCCAGCCTGTTGTCGGGTGTGGTCGCCGGAATCGGGATTCCGTCTTTGGGTCTGGATATTGGCCTGCGCGCGGATCATGTCAGGGAACTGGTTTTCTTTGTCATGCTGCCGCTGTTGGTTTTCGAGGCGGCATGGCACATCAACCCTCGCTTGCTGTTCCGCTGGCTGGTACCGGCATCGATACTCGCCACCCTGGGTGTGCTGATCTGCGCCGGCCTGACCGGGACCGGGCTGTATTTCGGTATCGGCCACGCAGAGGGGTTTCCATGGATCGCCGCCTTCCTGGCCGGCGCCATTCTCGCCGCCACCGATCCGGTGGCGGTGATCGCCAAAATGCGTGACTTGCGGGCCCCCGAGGGGCTGACGACCCTGTTCGAAGGAGAGAGCCTGTTCAACGACGCTACAGCCGTGGTGCTTTTCAGTGTGTTGCTGGCATGGGCGCAACAACAACCTGCCATGTCGTCGGTCCCGGGATATTTCCTTACTGTGCTGTTCGGCGGGATGGCTGTCGGGCTGGTGGCTGGCCTGCTGGTTTCCATTGGTGTCCTGTATGTTGGCCGTTCCGCCGCGTCGATTGTCATCCTCGCCTTCGCGGCCTTTGGAAGTTTTTATCTGGCGGAGCACGAATTCCATGTGTCCGGAATCATGGCGGTGATGACCACAGCGCTGATCGCCAGGTCCGGTCTCAGGGAGCAGGAGCACGTATTTCTGGAAGGCGTCGCGATCACCTGGGACTGGCTGGGATTGCTGATGAACACGTGCCTGTTCGCGTTGATGGGGCTGGTCATCACAGTCGACATGTTCCGCGAGCAATGGCTGGCAATGTTGATTGCGGTGCTTGTATCCTGTCTGGCGCGCTTTGTTGCGGTTTATGCCTGTACGGCCGTGGCCGGGTTGACCCGGCGGCCGATTCCGCTGGACTGGTCGCTGATTCTGGCCTGGGGCGGGCTCAGGGGGGCGATTGCGATCGCGCTGGTCATTTCCCTTCCTGTTGAACTTCCTTACTGGTGGACAGTGCAATCGATGGTTTTCGCCGTGGTGTTGTTCAGTTTGCTGATACAGGGGCCGACGAGTGGCAGGCTGATCAGGCGACTGGACCAGGCGTCGGGGTGATTACTGCTGCGCTTTTGCCAACAGTTGCTGGATGAGCGGGCCGAGAATTTCCCGCGGCACAGCCGGGTCCATATACTCCGACATCGAGGCAACCCGGCCGTCGCGCAGTGTCAACAGGAACACGTGGCGGTTCTGTGCCCGCTGGCCAGTCACCAGTTCCCAGTCCGAGCGCACCTCAGCGACTACCCGATCGCCCTCGGCAGTCAGCGAATCGATTTCGTAGACCAGGTCACCGACGACCGCGGCGGCCAGCATCTTTACCCCCCCGGCGAAACGGGGCAGGTCGCTGTCACCGGAGGTCAGGGTCCATGCCGTGAAATCCGGGGCTACCAGTTTGTCGGTGATCTCGCCGCGACCGATGGCCGCGAGGAACTCGCGCGCCAGGCGATGTGCTGGATTCGTGTTCATGGTTTCCTCCTTTGCCCTGCTTTGCTGTTTTGCGTGGCGTCGTTGGCGGATAGCCCCTCCCGTACGAAGCGAGTGATTGCCGCGTCGACGTCCCCCGCGCTGGCCATGCCGCGCGGGAACAGCCAGTCCCGGAAGAGTTCGTTGGCCAGTACCGCGGCGAATGACACACGCACCATCAGTTCCGGCGCCACGCGGGGGTTGGCGTCCACGTGTCCCGCCATCACATCGGCACCCAGCCGGAAATACTCGCCCAGCGCGTCGAGGCCGCCCACGCCGCGAATGCCGTCCGGAGAGTAGGCCTCGGCCAGGAGCATGCACAGCAGCATTTTTCTGTGCTCCGTGATGAACTGCCGCAAGTCGGCGATATAGCGATCGGTGGCCTCGTGACGCTCCTGCGGGGAGGGAATGGTCTGCAATTGCCGTGCGTTGAAGGCGGCGAAGGCCGCGTTCAGCGGTTCGGCCACAGCCGCGCGGAACAAATCGGCCTTGCTGTCGAAATAACGGAACAGTTGCGCCTCGGTGACCTCTGCCCGCGCGGCTATGGTGGCGGTCGTTGCGCCGCGGTAACCGCTGTGGGAGAACTCCTGCGCCGCAGCCGATACCAGGCGCTGCATGATCACCTCGGGGGGGCGGCGTTTGCGCCGCGCGTTTCTGGTCTGTTCAGTCGCCGCCATGAGGGTATTCGCCAGGGTGCTTGCCAGATCGAAAGATAGCATCTACTATCTACGATGTCGAGATGTGGCAATGTTGAATGACAAAACTGGAGGCCCGCTGTGCCGGAACCGATGACAAGAAGCGATGCGCCGCATGACCCGGCCGGGGGGTTGTTGCGCGCGGAGCAGTTCCAGGTGGCCTACGCCACCAACGATATGCAACGTGCGCTGGCTGTATTCCGGGAGAACTTTGGCATTCGGGCGTTCCGCGAGTTGGAGGGCGCGTTGCCGCAGGGAGGGCATATGCACGCCTGCTTTGCCTGGGTGGGAAGCATCATGTACGAGTTGATGCATGCCAGCGGGCCCGGTGCGGAGATTTTCATGGAGCGTGTGCCGGTTGGCGACTTCGCCCTGGTGCACCACCACCTGGGTTTCCTGATACACGACGAGGCGGAGTGGCAGGGCCTGAAGCGACGAGTGGAGCAGGGCGGTTGCACGCTGGCCTATGAAAACCACACGCCGGGATTTATCCGCTACTGCTTCGTCAAATCCCCGCCGCTGGCCCACTACCTGGAATACCTGTTTCCCGAACCGGCCGGCATGGCGTTCTTCAACGACGTGCCCCGCAACTAGGGAGTATCCATGCCAGAGCCACTCAGCCCCTCAATCCTGGACTATCTCGGCGACCTGGAACTCGCGGTAGACGAGATCGCCAACACCTGGAAACCGGACGACCCGCAGTACCGCGCCGATGTCTACCGGCAGATCATGTGCAGCCTGTCCTACAGTTATTTTGTGCATTTTCACGCGACGCCGGAACACCCGGACTGGTCACCGCTGTGGAACCCGGTGTATACGCTGCAACCGAATCCGGACGATATCTATCTCTACAGCCCGCTGCGGGGAGATCTGGCCTACAGGGTCAGCGGTAACCGGGGTACGATCAGTATCCTCAGCTTTACCACGCAGAACCATCTCTCGGGCACGGTGGATGACATCAGTGAATTCGGAGCGCATCACGATCTCGATGACTCGGACCTCGTGTTCCAGGATAACGGCGATTTCGAACTGCTGTTCAGCACCGAACGACCGGCGGGCCATGACGGCAACTGGGCGCCCCTGCACCCGGAGGCAGGTGTATTGATGGTGCGCATGCGTAGCTATGACTGGGTCAACGAGGTGAGCCCGGTGTTGACCATCGAATGCCTCGACCCGGTGCCGCCGAAGCCGCGCTTGACCCGGGACGATATCGTGCAACGCCTGCGCGACATGGCGAAATACCCGGTGCGCAAGTCCCGCCTGTATTACAGGATGCAGAACGATATTCGCGAGCGCGTCGGGGTGAATACCTTCGAAGCAGTGCGCATTCCCGGTGCGCTGAGCAGGCAAGTCTACTGGCCGGCGGTGTTCCAGTTTGAACCGGACGAGGCGCTGATTATCGAAACTGCGCTGCCGGAGGTTCGTCCCTACTGGAATATCCAGCTCAATGACCCGTACTTCAATGCCATCGAGTATGTGTATCGCCTCTCCAGCACCAATGGTGCGATGGCGCATGTGGATTCAGACGGGCGCTTTCGCGCGGTGATCGCGCTGCAGGACCCGGGGGTGCCAAACTGGCTGGACCCGGCGGGATTCACCGAGGGCACTATCTACGGGCGGTGGTACGAGTGCGACAGCGCCCCGACGCCGACCATCACCCGGGTACCGCTGGCACAGCTGCGGCGGCACCTGCCCGCCGATACGCCCCGGGTGACGCCGCAACAACGCGCCGGGGAACTGCGCCGGAGAGTGCTTGCCTGCCAGCGCAGGAGGCGCTGGTAAGCGTGGACCTCTCCTATGATCCGCCAGCAACGTTTCGCGACGCCCTGGGCCAGCTCCATGAGATAGTCGCAGACGAAGTGGGTTGCGACGATTTCGGCCCGGGGGATTATCTCCCCGGGCTCACCGTGTTGCTGCAGTCCATGGACTACGATCCGCAGTTTTCCGAGCGGGGCCGCCGTGTGGCCTGGGGTATGGTGGTGGGTGTGCTCAGGGGCCGCGCCCAGGCGTTCAGGGCAATGCGTGATAACCCGGGCTTCGACGGGCAGCCGATCACCGCGCCGGTGGTGATCACCGGCATCCCGCGTTCCGGCACTACCGCCCTGCACCGGCTGATGGCGGTGGACCCGCGTTTCCAGGGCCTGCAGACCTGGCTGCTGGACTCGCCGATGCCGCGGCCGCCGGTCGAGACCTGGCGCGATTATCCCGAGTTCCAAAAGAGCGTCGCCATCATCGAGGCGCGCTACGCCGCAGCGCCGCAAAAACGCGCCGCGCACCATGTCGCCGCGGAGGAAGTTCACGAGTGCTGCATGCTGCTGCGCCAGTCCTTCGTCTCCAATATCCTCAGCTGCGCCTGGTCGGCGCCGACCTACGACGCCTGGTGGCAGAGCCAGGACGAGACCGCGGCCTACGAGTATTATCGCCGCTGCGTGCAGTTGATTGGCAGCACCGCGCCGGACAAGCGCTGGCTGTTGAAAAACCCCGGCCATATCGGGCACCTCGACCTGCTGTTCGCGGTATACCCGGATGCGAAGGTCATCCAGACCCACCGCGACCCGGCGAAGGCCGTGCCCTCGCTGGTGGCCCTGCTGATGCAGATGCACCCGGCCCTGGAAGAAGGTCGCGCGGACCAGCGCGCGGAGATCATGCTGCGCCGCGAGGTGGCCAAGTGGGCGCATGCATTGCGCGAGGCCGACAAGGTGCGCGGGCAGTTCCCGGGGCGGGTGCTGGATATCGTCCACGGTGATTTCCACCGCGAGCCGATGTCTGTACTGGAGCGGATCTACGCCTTCATCGGCATGGACATTCCCGAGAAAACGCGTGCCGCGTTCGAGCGGCGCATCGCGGAGCAACCCGAACTGCAGCACGGCGTGCACCGCTACGACATTAGCGACTACAACATGAGTCCGGCAGAAGCCCGCGAACCCTACGGCGACTATGTGCAGCGCTTTGACTTACTGGAGACAAGCCGATGAAGGCTGCAATCTATCCCGGCATGGGCAAGCCCGTCACCATCGAGACCCTGCCGGACCCGAAGCCGGGACCGGAGGAACTGCTGATCAAGGTCTGCCGTTGTGGCATCTGCGGCACCGACCTGTCGATGACCAGCGGGGGGATGTTCGATTTCGGCCAGGGGGTGCAGTTTGGCCACGAGTACGCGGGTGAGATCATCGAGACCGGCAGCGACGTCACGGACTTCAGGGTCGGCGAGCACATCGCCGTGCTGCCCTCCGTGGCCTGCGGCGAGTGCGGCTCCTGCCGCAGTCACGGCAACAATGTGCTGTGCCAGCAGCGTCCCGCGACTGCGATGCACGGCTTTGCCGAGCTGGCCACGGTACCGGTGAGCGTCGCCACGCGTATGCCCTCCAGCCTGTCCATGGCCGACGGCGCGTTGATCGAACCGCTGGCCATCAGCCTCTACGGGGTGGCGCTGTCCCGCATCCGGCCGGGTGATCGGGTCCTGGTACTCGGTGGCGGCACTGTTGCTCTCTACGCCATCTACTGGGCGCGGCGACTCGGCGCCGGGCGCATCGTCGCGATGTCCCGCTCCCCCCGGCGTGAGGCCCTGTCGCTGGAAATGGGTGCCAACTGCTTCATCGCCTACGGCGACAACGAGATCGGCGAGGTGGTCGAAGCCCTTGGCGGTGCGCCGCAGATCGTTTACGAGTGCGTTGGCGCCGAGGGCATGCTGCAAAAGGCGGTGATGCATGCGGCGCAGTTCGGCAAAATCGTGTCGCTGGGCTTCTGCACCTCACCGGATGCGCTGATACCGGCCATTGCCTCCTACAAGTGTGCGTCCCTGCAGTTTGCTGTCGGCTACTCGATGAAGGAGTTCCTCTACATCGCCGACCAGATGGACAAGGGTCACTGCGATCCCAAGGTCATTATCACCAATGACATTTCACTCGCTGCATTGCCGGCCGCGATGCAGGCACTGCGCGGCCCTAACGACGAGACCAAGGTGCATGTGGATATGTCACTTTCCGGGTAAGCGGTCGAATACGCACGTGTTCGCCCGCGTTGATGCCCTCGCGAGCGGCATACTGATGAACGCCCCGCCGCGGTCCCGGCTCGCCGGGGCGGGTTGTGCCGTACGCGCCGGTTGTGGTCGCATTCAAGCCCTGCCTCAGGAATTGCCCTCGGCTTCCATGCGCTCGAGGATCTTCTCGAGTTGACGGGGAGCGTTTTCCTCGGGCAGGCGGGCTGTGGTGGTCCAGGCGTCACCGTTATAGGGTCGGGGCTCCAGCCCCGACCCGTCCGGAACGTAATCCCACATCCCGTAAAAGTCCTTGCGCGTCATGCCGACACTGTTCGGCGCCTGGTAGGGCGTTTTCTCCCTCAGGGGTCCGGTAAAATACTGTCCCACGCCGATCCCGCACCCGGCGCCCAGCAGGCCCGGCGGTGGCCGGTCGAAGTACTTCGCCCACCACCATTCCGAGAAGAACAGGGCGCAGTAGTCGAGTCGGCTGTATTCGTCGATAAACAGCCAGCCCTGTTTCGTCAGGTGGGGCCACAGGTAGAGCACGCAGTCGTGTAGCGAGTTCTGGTAGTCGACGTCGACAAAGGCGGCGACGACCGGCTCCTTGTGACCAGGCAGGCTCTCGCTGAACCACCCCTTGCGAAATTCGCAGCATTCGATCTTGCCGTAGCGGGCGACGTTATCGCGCACCTCGTCCAATTCGCCCTTATAGGCGCCAGTGCCAAAGGCGTGGGCCCAGCGGTCCCCCGTCGCCGGCTCCGGCAGGCCCTCGAAAGAGTCGTACACGATCAGGCGGCGCCGGGTGATATCTGCGATGAGCGACAGGTTGGCGGTCGTCCCACCCTTCCAGCACCCGCACTCGACGATGACGCCTTCCGTCTTGCGGGGCACGGCGAGAATCTTGGCCGCCATGGCGACATGGGCACGGAATGACGTACCGGTGGTGGCTTTCCTTGTGTTGTGGTACATGCGGTAGACGAGTCGCAGCTTGCCCCACATGCCGAGTCCGTATTCTTTCTGAATTCGCGGACCACCGAGCAGGAAGTAGGCGATCACGGGCAATGACAGAAACTCGTAGACCCCGCGCATCGCCACCACGATACGCCGCCTGTTGGCCTTCCGTGAACGCTTGAATCGCTCGGTGAATGCAGTCACGCCGGCGACCACTCAGAGAAGGCCGGCGTCGAACACGCCAGTGTGGGTGACGATGGTGCAGTCTGAACGGGCCGCGGCATGGGATTCAAACTGGAATACAGGGCGAGTGATAGCGGCTTGTTCCGGATGCATACGCGCCCGTTCAGTCAACGGTGCTGCGGACGCCTTGTTGTTGATGGCCGGTCAAGCTAACCGAATATCCATGCCCTGTCAAACCGGGTGGGAGGCGCGCCGCCCCGATGGCTCCGCAACCGTTGCGGGCAGATTCCCGGTACAGGTTGCGCACACTCGCAGAAACGACCGGCCGGATTCGAGCTGGCCGGTTTTTGACTTACCTGCAGGTGGTATCGTGATACACTCTGGCGATGTTTACCCTGCTCAGAAACTGGTTTCGCAACGCCAGCCAGGCCGCGCCGGCGACGACGGTCGCGCCGGTCGTGACCACCCAGTCTGCGGCCCGCACACCACCCGTCGCGAATAATCAGCTGATGGACATCCAGTCGGCGACCGCCGCCCTTGATGAACGCGACCGCCGCTCTGCCGAGGGTCTGGCGAGACTGTCTTCAAATGGACGCGCGGACTGGCCTCCCGTGTATGCCGACCCCTTCCCGGGTATGGCGAGCGAGCTACCGGAAATCCCGGCTAAAGACCTCACGGTGGACATTCTCGGAGGCGCTGTCGCACACCACGGCGCGCTGGTGATCAGAGGGTTGTTGACGCCGGCACAGGTTGCGGCGACCCGCGAGATGCAGGACAGGGTGAGGGCGCTCAGTTTAAGCGGAAAACCCGACGACAGCGGTTGGTATGTGCCCTTCAAGGCGGTCGGTTCACCGAGGCTTCCCGGTTTGCGCAAGCGCATCCAGGGCAACGGCGGCAACTGGCTGGTCGATTCTCCTCTGGGCCTGCAGCAGACATTGGAAATGCTGGAAACCGCAGGCGTGCTCTCGGTGATAGCCGCGCATTTTGGTGAACGCCCCGTGGTGTCGCTGCAGAAGTGCACGCTGCGCACGATAGCGCCCCGGGCCAATCCGACCGGCTGGCACCAGGACGGCAGTTTTCTGGGTGAAAAAGTCCGGTCCATGAACCTCTGGGTCGCGCTGAACGAGTGTGGCGGCTCGACCCCCGCTCCCGGGATGGAAATCATCCCGGCGCGCCTCGAGGAGATCTACCACATTCCCCCCGATCTGGGCGCCACGGAACAGGCGCTGGAACTGGTGCAACCGCTGGTGGACCAGTACTCCCTGGCCGTGCCCGAGTTTGCGCCGGGGGACGCGATCATGTTCGATGAAAAGCTGATGCACCGGACTGCCTTTGGGCCCCACCTCTCCGAGATTCGATACGCACTGGAGTGCTGGTTCTTCGCGCCTTCGCATTCAACCGAGTCCTATGCCCCCCTGCTGGCCTGAGAACGCGAAGCAGGTCGGTGTGCGCTTTCATCTGGTGGCCTTGTCCAGCCCTTTCAGATGCAGGCCTACCAGGACTTTTCGTACCTAGGGTGAAAGACGGGAACCGATAACCCGCATTGTGCCTGCCCCGCCCGGGGATCGCCTAGTGTAGTTCATCAACCGTTTTGGCGGCCTGTGCCAGCGGATGGTTAATCGAAATATCTCAGGACAGCGCACCGGGAAACGCGCCTTTCAACCCGGTAATAAGCATCTGCACTCCGATCACTGAGAGTATCAGTCCCATCAGGCGGGTCACCACGTTCATCCCCGATTTGCCGAGATACTGCACCATCCTGCCGCCCGCCACGAAGCAGAAATACGTCATAATGCACAGCGCGAGAAAGGTGCCCAGAGTCACGAGGATGTCTCCGGTGCCGCCCTCGGCGACGAAGCTCATCGCCGTGGCAATCGTGCCAGGGCCCGCCAGCATCGGCACCGCCAGCGGTGTGACTGCCACGGACAACTGGGTGTCACGGTCCAGGGTATCGTCGGCGCCTTTGGGATGCTGCATGCTGGAGGGGCTGCCCTGCAGCATATGGTAGCCGATCAGCGCAACCAGCACGCCGCCCATGATGCGAAAGGCGGGCAGGGTGATCCCGAACAGCTCGAAGATGGTCCTGCCGAGAATGCTGAACAGCGCCACCAGCACGAATGTGAGCAGCAGCGCCTTGCGCGCGACCAGTCGCGTCGTTTCCCGATCGTCGTCGGCGGTGAGGCTGATGAATACCGGTGTATTGGCGACCGGGTTCATGATAGCGAAAAATCCCAGGAACACAGTGAGGCCGTGGGCGAGGAGGTCGTGCATTCAGCCCCTCACCCGTCGACGTTCTCTGAATTTCGCTGCTCCAGTTTCGCCACTTTCTGTTCCAGCTGGTTCGCGCGTTGACGCAGCCTGGACGTGATCTCATACAGACGACTGTGCTCTTTGTACAAGTTGGCAATCAGGGCATTTGCGCGTTTCTGGTAGTTGTTCAGCTCATTGATGTCGGCCTGTTCGAGGCCGTAGCCTTCGACGAAACGTTCGGGCAATTCACCCGGGTAATAAATTGTTGAGTGCCTCGGCGCTGTTTCGTCCGCCGGTCTTTCCTTGGTATAGAAATACGTGGTGATCGATTTGCGCGTCAGATGTTTTTTACCGTCGGGCAGGCGGATGGACTCGACACCGTGCCAACTGTGCTCGGTGGTTTCGAACAGCACGCAGCGGTTGGACAAACAGGCCAGCTTTTTGCGGACGCCCGATTGCGGGTTTTTGCCGTCCTGGTAGACCTTCAACGCACCGCCGTACTCCGCTTTCCACTCGGGAGAAATGTAACAGATCATATTCAGGCGTCGATGGTAATCTGTCTTCGGATGATGGTTGTAATCGATATGGATATTGCCCCGGCTACCCTCGAAATTCTCGTGTATACCCGCACCGATATAGTCCTTGTCGTAAAGCAGGTCATCGATCTGCGTGACCTCGGAGAGGAACGACAAGAATTCGGGCGTCTGGATCAGGGCATCCCATTGCCGATAGGTATCACCGAAGCTGACAACTTCGGAGCGTCCGCCCTTTTTCGCATTCTTCGTACCGTAATCACCGACAATGGCGTCCGTCGACGCGTGGGACGGGAACTCCTCGAGCAGTTTTTGCAAGGCCTCGTCGGTGTAGAAATTGTCGATCACCAGGTGTCGGTAAGGTCTGGCGTCCATAAACGCCTGCCGGTGTTGGCCGACGTTCTCGAAAACATGCGTCTGAATTAAATCCATGGCTCCCCTTCGTCCCTCGCGTGGTACAACGATGTCTGTGATCCCGGAAGGGGCCCCCGGCTCCATCCGGTCAAAGCACCTGCATTGTAGTAAATTGTCCTTGCTAAATACACCGACAGGAAAACCGCTGTACCCACGCCGAATTCGTTGTCGGCGAATGACGGCGGTTCAGGCCAATCAGCGTCCGTTCCTTGCCGAACCCGGCGTGGTGCCCATCCAGCGCTTATAGGCGGCATTGAACGCGGTCGTATGCTGGTAGCCCAGCAGGCCGGCTATCTCCTGCACGGACAGCGACGTCTGGTGCAGGTAGTAGGCGGCACGCTCTTTTCTCACCCGGTCCAGAAGCTCCCGGTAGGAGGTGTTTTCCTGTTGCAGGCGCCGCCGCAGGGTACGCTCGCTCATATTGAGGTGGTCGGCCAGGGCTTGCTGCTCCGGTTCGCCACGGGACAACCGGCCGGCCAGCCAACCGGATACTTTGGCGGCGATGCTCGTAGTAGTGACCGATGTCGCCAGGTGCTCGGCTTCCCGGGTCATCACCCGGTGGATGAAGGGGTCGGACCGGATGATCGTCAGGGTGAGCAAGCGCGCATCCAGCATGAACCGGGCGACCGGGCGCTCGAATTCGACGCTGGGGCCGAATATCTCATGCCAGACGGCGCGGCTGGCGGGTGCGCGGTGCGTAAAGTGCACCGCCGCCTTCAGCGTGTCCATGCCGGTCAGCCCGCGGCCGAGGCTGATCCACGACGCAAAAAACAGTCCCTCCAGGATTGCCAGGTACTCGCCACCGGTCATCGACCAGCACACTTCCACGCGGTCTTCCCGCTCGATGATCTCGGTCTGCGCCCGCGACACCACCAGCGCCTCGTACTTCGGCAGCAAGCGCAGCGCGTCGAACAGTGTCTTCTCATTCGCCGCCGCGTAGCCGAGTGCGTTGTAGCTGGAAAACGCGAGTTCGCGGCCGATCCGCAAACCGATCGCCTCGTCCCCTGAGGCATGCTGTATAGCGGCCAGCAGTTGCGAAAAACCCGCAAAGTCGACGCGCGCTGTCGGGGCCAGCAGTGTCTGCGTGTCGATACCCGTACCGTCCAGGCAGGACATCGCATCGAGGCCGAGCGAGCCGGCGGCTGAGAGTATCCCGGACACCAGCGACGCCGCGACCGTGCCGCCGGGGTCGTCCCGCCTCCCGCCTGATTGGCCGCTACTCATAGATGATTGGCCTCTTCTCGTTCACATTATCGTTCGATATAGCGGTATCTTACGCGTCGATTTCCGAATCACAAGGCAGGCGCTGCAGGCCTGTTCCCAACAACTCAATTGCAGGAGCAGTCGCGCTCCGGTTTTTTCGGCACGCTGTTGAATCCGTGCATCAAGCCCGCGCGACACCATGACCCGACAGGAGACAGAAACCGTGCGCAATCGACTCTTCGCTCTACTTACCGCACCGCTGTTCGCGGCCGCTCTGGCGGCTTGTAGCAACAGCAACAATAACAATAACGACCTGGGCGTTCCGGATGTTGAACTCGCCGACAATGTGCTGGTATTGACAACCCAGGATATTCCGAACTTCTATCTGCAGCAGGCAATCGACGACGGCGAGACCGATCCGTCGGTTCGGCTCAGCGGCGATATCATGGGGCGGGCTATCACCATCGTCAAACTCCGCGGCAAGACGAATCATTTTGGCCGCGACAAGAACCTGCAATACATCGACTACCACGCGACCGTACCCGAAACCAGGGTGTGGATTGCGGAGTATCCCGATACCCGTGCGCTGGATGTGCAGACGGATGAAACCGGCTGGTGGGAGATGTACGTCGTCAAGGATGCGGGCACCGACCTCGAATTCTCGTTCATCTATGAAAAAGAGGACTGGATTACCACCAAGACTAATGTCAATACGATCACCGACGAGGACGACACCGACTTCGCGATACAGTTCATCGACCCGTACTTTTACACGTATGCGATGCTGCCGCTGGTGGAGAACATGCTGAGGGGTGGCGGTTATCCAAACTTCTTTTTCAAGAACGCGATGGTGGTCACCGTGGGAAAATCCTGGGGCAGCATGCATGATGACAGGCTGCCGCACGGCGATCCGGGGGCGACCGTAAGCATACTCAGTCCCGAAATGCAGGACTGGATAGGGCCCATCTACTTCAACAAGGACGTCATCCCCGACCTCAACCAGCAGGATGTCTCGGTCGACGGCGGGGTGGTCTGGCTCAACATGCCGACCAACAATACGTATCACGTCACGGCCCACAAGGCGGGCGTGAGCTACCCCACCGTGAAGTTCAACATCACTGACGCGGACGTGGAGAACGGGGTACTACTGTATATTGCCTCGCCGCCGGATTCGCTGGAAGGCGACAACGACTCGCCTCCGGGGGAGTACTGACAGCAATCTGCTGCCGGGGCCGGCAACTGTTCCGGCCTGGTCCGGGGCGGTCGCAGGTGCAGGCGGTGCTCAAGGTGATGCCCCCGGTGCACAAAGACCTCAGGAATTCTCCAGCGCCCCCGCGTGCGCATCCAGTGCGCCGCGGTAGCGATTGGGTTGTACCCCGGTCCATTTTTTGAACGCCTTGCGAAAGGCGCTGACGTCCGAGTAGCGCAGCAGGTCCGCGACCTGCTCGATGGTATACGCCGGGTCTTCCAGTAGCGTCAGCGCCCAGTCGCGTTTGACCTGGACGCGGATGTCGAGGAAGCTGGTGCCTTCTTTTTTCAGCTTTCGCCAGAGCTGGTGCTTGTTCAGGCCCAACTGGCCGGCCACGTCTTCTATCTCCAGCCAGTCCCTGGATTTTTCAAGTAACAGCTTTCGCCGCACTTCCTGTGACAAAGGTTTTTTTTGGCGGCTTAGCAGGAACAAATGGCGGGTGTTCCGGAGCATCAGGGCAACCTGGTCGCGCGTGCACGACAATGTCGCCTTGTCGTAGCTCCTGGCCATGCGGATGAAATTCGCGTTGCACCGGTAGTTGATATTGCTGCCAAACAGGTAGTTCAAACTGTCATCGGTGGCATTGCGGGAGAAGGTAAAATTGACTGATCTGGCCTCGATGTCCTCTCCCAGCAGCCAGCCGAACAGCCGGAGACTCATCAACAGCAGGCTCTGGATGATGAAGCGGTAATCGACGGGGAGCACGGCATCGAGGTCGACCGACAACAGGGTATCGCCGCGATCCTCCTCGATGCGCCAGCGAAACTCGTCGCTGAACAGGGCATAGAAGTCGTTGGCCTGTTCGATCACTTCCCGCAGGCTGCGACAACCCACCACGCTGTAGCTGAAAACACTGAACGCGTTGACGGGTACCGGGCGTGACAGGAAGCCCAGGAACGCGTCGCCGGTTCGTTGGCCCAGTCGCCGCACGACCTGGCTGTACTGGTCGATCGAAATGCGCGTACCCGCTAACTGCAGGCGGCCCGGTGACAGTCCGGTCTCGCGCAACAGGTTCTCTACATCGAAGCCGCGATAGCGGGCCGCCTGCAGCACATCGTCGACAAACCCGACCGGGATGCTCGGGAAGAGCAGTTTGTCCTGCAAAGTTCCAATGCCTGTCACTGTCATCCGTCCGCCGCCGCCTCACGCTGTGGCACCTGGGGTATTGTCAGCAATGTGCAATCTAATAACCCCCTCGCGTGTGGATTATAACCTCACTGCACCGAGGGGCCGTTGTTATCGTTGTCCACGATGTCACACACCCAGGTGTCACTGTAAAACACGAGGAGAGATGAGTATGACATACCAGGAGATCGACTATACGCAGGACGGCCCGGTCACCATCATTACCTTCAACCGCCCCGAGGTGAAAAACTGTATCGGGGCACGGACCCACCGGGAGTTGATTGACGCGTTCAACCGTTTTCGCACCGATGACGAGGCAAACGTAGCCGTGATCACCGGTGCGGGGGATTCCGCTTTCTGTGCCGGCGGTGACCTGAAGACGGATTTTGGTGCGGCGGAAGCCACCGATCACCCTGACCCCGAGAAAGCGGCGCTCTGCCCGGTCGAGCCCGCCGATGTCGCGCGGCACAACCGGGGTGAGGCGCCGGGCATCCTCGGGCCGTCGCGCTGGACCGATATCTACAAGCCCGTCATCGCCGCCGTGAATGGGGTGGCCTATGCGGGCGGATTCGAGTGGGCCTGTTTCGCCGACATGCGTATCGTGGAGGATCACGCGTCTTTCGGCGTTACCTGCCGCCGCTGGAACATCGGCCTCGCGGACGGCGGCACGCAGCGCTTACCGCGCATCGTCGGTATGGGGCGCGCGCTGGAACTGATTATCACCGGCAAGGTCATCGACGCGCAGGAGGCGTATCGCATCGGCCTGGCCAACGAGGTGGTGCCCAAAGGGACCTCCCGTGCGCGCGCAGTGGAGCTGGCCCGATTCATTTCGACCTTGCCCCAGCCCGCAATTCGCTCTGACAAGGAAGCCGCGGTGCGGGGATTCGGGCAGGACCTGCGTGAAGGGCTGCGCATAGAGGCCGAGTGCTTCAACCGGTTGCTGACCTCGCCGGACTCCCAGGCGCAATTCCTGGAGGGCCTGCGGCGCTTCAATGAGCGCGATCATCCCGACCGGGTCAGGGGCGAGGCCGAAACACCCGGCATTGTGCGCAGCGAAACGGGAGCCTAGCATCACTCAGGATTCGTGACTGGCGGGGACGGCCGCCGGCCTATGTCAGCGCCTCTCCATCGACCCACCGCGCGTCGATGGCCTCGGCGGCCTGTCGGATGGCCGCAAGCACCGGTGGAATGTGGCCCGCATTGGTGGAACGCACCACCAGCGCGGCGCCGATTTCGCCCTGGCGAAAAAAGGGGTAAGAGCCGATGGAGACCTCGGGGTGGGCGTCCTGAATGGCCGCGAGTCGTTCCGCCATTTCACTTTCCGGTGCGAACACGGTGACCGCGTCGGACAGCATCGGCTCGGCGCCCGCGAGTTCACCGCGCAAGCCCTCGAGCATGCCGCGCATGATTCCCGGGATGCCTGCCAGCATAAAGACATTGTCCTTACGCACGCCCGGAGCGCCGCTGATCGGGTTTTTCACCAGGTCGCCGCCGTCGGGTACACGCGCCATGCGCTTGCGCGCTTCGGTCAACTGCTCTGGCCCGTAGTGCCCCGCGAGCATCTGCAGTGCCTCTTCGTTGTAAATCACCCCCACGTCAAATGCGCCGGCAACGGCGTCTACCGTGATGTCGTCGTGGGTGGGGCCTATGCCGCCAGTAGTGAAACAGTAATCGCAGCGCTGGCGCAGCGCGTTCACCGCCTCGATGATGGCCGGGCGCTCATCGCCGATGATCCGCACCTCCTTCAGGACGACGCCCTCTTCATTCAGCCATTTTGCCAGGTAGGCAATGTTGGCATCCTGGGTGCGCCCCGAGAGGATTTCATCGCCGACCACAACGAGTCCCGCGGTCACTGTCCTTGCATGGGTCACGTTCCGACTCCTCCCAGTTGCGATTCCCGGCAAAGCATATCAGCGTCGCGCCTGTCGCGGGAACCTGTTCGTGCTGCTCCCTATTCGTACTGCTCCGGGTCTCCCAGCACGTCAACCAGCGGCTGCAAGTGCTTGCGGTAGTGCTTCCAGCGATTCATCGAATCCGTGTAGACGGGTTGGTTGGCCTGCGTGTAGCTCGGCGTATTGATGAGCCTGTCAGATTCGTAATACCTGAGGCAGCGGTCGTCCCACTCCAGCCCGATATGGCTGACGAGTTCGCGTGATCGTTGTTCCGGGTCGTTGACGAGGTCCTCGTATTTCAGGCTGAATATAGGCGTGGATGTTTTTTTCCAGCGATCCATCAAGTCGGTGTACGCCTGGTAAAACTGCGCGATGTCCGAGAGGTTTCGCGCGTACAGATGATTGTCGTTGAACCGCTTGAAGTAAATGGACAAACAGGTGTCAAACGGGTGACGGTGGCAGTGAATGATATGGGCGTCGGGGAAAAGCCGCCGGATCAGGCCGATGTGCATGAAGTTGTGGGGCAGTTTGTCGGTGATGCGTAGCGCGTCGGGGTCCAGCTTCCCGATGTACGCAAGGTAGCGCTCGGCGTACCGCTTGATTTGCCCGTCACTGAGTGCGGCGAGTTTCTCGGGGTAGCATGCCAGGTGCGTGCTGTCACAGATGTCCTGGCTGATGGCCCAGAGTTCGGTGATTTCGCCCGCCCCGTGGACCCTGGGGTGGCTGGCGAGAATCTGTTCTGCCAGCGATGTGCCCGACCGGGGCATGCCGAGGATGAAGACCGGCCTGCAGCTTGCGGTGTCAGCCCGTGTCGTCGTGTTCAATTCCGCACTGTCGATGCTGTCGCTGATGTCACGCATGAGCCCGAGGTACCTGGCAATGTCGGATGCCTGCGCAGCAACCCCGTTCGCCTTGCGATACATCGGGAATGCGCGTTCGTAGTGCCCGAGTTTGTCGTGGCTGTCGCCCAGGGCGAAATGCACCACTGATTTCATCTCCTCGGTAATGGCGGAATCCTCGAGGGCGCTCTGCAGCATGCCGATGCTCGCGTCGTGCCGCCCGGTCAGGCGGCAGGCGTGTGCGTAGGCTATCGCGAGGCCCGGCGACAGCGGTACGTCCCGATGCGATGAAACAAAGCGGTCCAATAATGTGTAGGCCGCTTCGTACTCGCCTTGCAGGATGTGGAAGCTGCAACGTTCGGCCAGTGCAGGCTGGTATTGTATATTCTCAGCCAGTGCCTGCTCGATCTGCTCGAGGCCTTCATCGATGTATCCCAGCTGTCTGTTGACCCGGGCCAGTGCGGTGCGCAGGTCGATGTTGTTTGCGCAATGACTGATGCCCTGTGCGTACAGAATTCTCGCCGCGTCGGCGCGCTGGGTTTGTTCATAAAACTTGCCCAGCGTCAGGTAGACAATCGCCTGGTCGCCAAAAGCCGCCTTTGCGCGAAGGAGGACTTTTTCCGCATTGCCGGTGTCATCAGCAAGGCGATAGGTCTCGTAGAGATTGTGCAGTGTGCCGTAGAAGTCCGGATTGTTGGCGAAAATCCGTTCGAAGGTGTCAATCGCCCTGTCGGTGTGACCGAGCTGCCGGTAACACAGGCCCTGAATGTTTTGCAGGGACGGATTCCCGCCGTCGATGGCGACAGCCTCCCCGGCGTGCTTCAGCGCTTTTGCCGGCTGCTGCGTCTGCAGGTAGGCAAGGGCAAGCTGGGAGTGCGCCGGCGCGAAGCGCGGGTTCTTTGCCAGCGCCTTCCTGAACGACTTGATCGCCAGGCTGAACTTGTGCTGCCGCGACTGCGCCAGGCCCAGGTCACTGTAGGCCTGGAACAGGTCCCTGTTCAGCTTCACCGCTTTGCTGAACAGCTTTTCAGCGGCGGCGTAGTCGCCGGAGCGTGCGTGACAGACACCCGACAGGTAGATCGAGTCGGCATCCCGCGGAAACTCCTCGATGTTTCGGGCCAATAGCGACAGTGCGTCGCCGGTTCGGCCGGCATCAAGTAGGTTTCTGGCGCTTTCCCGCCTCTGGGTGTTGGGGTTCATAACTGGCGATGCGAGTGTCGGTTGCTGTTGAGTTAACTTGGACTGCTGCCTGGTGTAGGGTTGCGTCCGTCGTCTGCAAAGGGTGAAACCTACCAACTCCCGCGTGTAAACGCTACTGAATTCCCAACCCTGGCGCTTTCCCCCGAAAACGTCGGGCACAGCACGGCCTGGCTGCGCAGATGGGATCGGGCGTGATCTACGGCCTCACGGCGGCGCTGTACGGTGAGATCTCGATCGAGGACGGCGCGGTCGCCCAGTCGAACTTCCACGATTACAGCGCGTTGCGCATGGACCGGGCCCCCGTGATCGAGACGCATATCATCAACAGCATGGCGCTCTGGGGCGGCGCCGGCGAGCCGGCCACGCCGGGTGTCGCGCCGGCGCTGGCCAACGCGATTTACGCCGCGCGCGGTGTGCGTATTCGGGAACTGCCGGTCGGCAGGTACGAGTTGGGCCCCGGTAGCGTGTAGCGTCGCCTGCCGGACAGCAAACGCGGTAACGCCACTAACCCGGCCGATAGAATCCGCAGATCTTGTGGCCGTCCGGATCGAGGAAGTAGCACAGGTACACTTCACCCATGGTACTTTTTCGAAGCCCGGGAGGTTCTTCGATACTGGTGCCGCCATTGGCGACAGCGACGTCGTGGAACTCCTGGATTTGCTCCGGCGAGTGACAGGTGAATCCGATCGTGGAGCCGTTGGCGACCGTCGGTGCGCCGCCGTCAATGGGTTCAGTCAGGCAGAATGTCGAGCCGTTGTGCATGAAAAAAACCCGCGTCTGCCCGGTCGCGTTGACATGGTCGAACGGCGCGCCGGCACCGAGTACGCCCAGCACCGCCGTGTAGAAGGCTTTGGATTTCTCGATATCGCTCGAACCAACCATTACGTGATTGATCATACGGTTTCTCCTTTTTTCGGGTGTGCGAGGCGGCCTAGATTACCGATAAATCCGGGCCGGGACCATAGCCAGACCCGGGTAGTTCCGGAATCAGGGTGACGCTACGGCCGGATCGATCCCGCAGTTCAGGACTCGTCCCGTTCGAGCCTGACCTGCTCGCGGAGCTGTTCAACTCGCGCCCGGTTGGCGCCCATGTCGCCGATACCCAGGCGAGAGGACGAGCGCACGTGAATGACATTGTTTTTACCATCGAACCTGAGCATCACATCGTCGCGGTAGCGCATCAATGGGGTGGTGGTCACCGCCTGGACGAAATTGCCGTCGTCGGCGGTGATGGTCCAGTTCTCCTGCATGGCTATCCACGATTTCAGCGCCTGCCATTGTTGCGGCGACGCCTGTATGGCATCAACGGCGCTGCCGTCGCGACCATTTTCGCTGTTGACGCAGTTCGGCAGCGGCCCGCAGGGGGGCAGGGCGGCGCCCGCCGCTGGTTTCTCGGGAGGGGAGGTGCAGGCGACCAGGAGCAGTGCGGTCAATGTCAGTGTAAAACGGTTTACGGCCATGATGGTACTCTACCGCCTTCTCTGGAAAAGGTGTATCCGGGAGATCACATGCCGAGAGCTTTCCTGAACATGATCGCCACCTGCCTGCTGCCACTCAGTCTGTGCGTGCCGGGCCGCGCCATGGCGCAGCTGGACCTGGACAGCTGGGATGCGCTGCTGAAGGAAGCCGTCCACAGCGGGCATGTCCAGTACGGGCAATGGGCGGGCAATCCGCGTTTTGACGCGCTGGTGCAGCAGGTTGCGAATACGGATATCGGCGATATGAGCAACGACGCGAAGCTGGTCTTTTATATCAACGCATACAATATTCTCGCCGCCAGCGGAATTCTGGACGGCAGTTCGCCCGACAGCCTGCTGGGACGCTACGTGTACTTCAAGCGCGACACGTATACCGTGGCCGGTGATCGCATCAGCCTGTACGCGCTGGAACACGAGCGGATTCGTCCGCTCGGCGAGCCCCGGATTCATTTTGCGATCGTGTGCGCGAGCAAGTCCTGCCCGGTGCTGCAGTCTCGTGCTTACCGGTTGGAGAGTCTCGAGGCGCAACTGGATGACGCCGCAAGGGAGTTCATCAACGATGTGCGGCGCAACCGCTTCGATGTCGATGCGCGCCGCGCGGAACTGAGCAGCATCTTCAAGTGGTTCGAGGAGGACTTTATCGACGCAGCGGGCACCCTGCAAGCCTACCTCGCACCCTATGTCGACGGGGAGACTGCGGCACTGTTGGGAGACGGTGCGTTCTCGGTGCAGTACCTTGACTACGACTGGACACTCAACGGCGAACTGTAGTTGGCCGCGAGATTCCCCAACCAGTCATTGCCCGTGTTCCTCCGCCGCCCAGGCGGGCTTGCGTTTCTCGGCGAAGGCGGTCATGCCTTCCCGCCCCTCATCGCCCAGCATCGCGTCGGCGAAACGCTCGGCGGCGAATTGCACGATGTCATCGCCGTGCAGGGTTTCACTGGCGCTGATGATCTGTTTGGTCAGGGCGATGGCGGCAGGTGCGCCTTTGCGGGCATCGGCAAGCACTTCGTCGGCCTTTTTGTCCAGTGCCGCACTGTCTTCCACCAGGAAGTGGGCGAAGCCGAGACGGTGCGCTTCGCGCCCGTCAAAACGCTGCGCGGTCAGCAACAGGCGGCGGGCTTCGGAGGCCCCGATACGCTTGATGACCACCGGTGTGATCTGCGCCGGCGGAATGCCCAGCGTCACCTCGGTTAGCGCGTACCGGGCGTCGGCGGTGGTGATCACCACGTCGGCGATGCAGGACAGCCCGAGACCGCCGGCCATCGCGAAACCCTCGATCAGCACAATGAACAGCTGCGGCAGCTTGTCTATTGCCTGGCACATGCGGCCGAAGCTTGCGTTGAACGCCACAATCTGTTCCCGGCTGCTGCCGCCCTGGAACACGGTCTTGAACATTTTCAGGTCGCCGCCGGAACAGAACGCGCCGCCCTTGCCGCGCAGGATCACAAAGCGTATGTCCCGCTGGCCGGGCAGGGCCTCCAGCACGGCGGCCAGTTCGTCGGCCATCTCGTCCGACAGTGCGTTCCTGACCTCCGGGCGGTTGAACCAGATGGTGAGCAGGTCGCCCTGCCGCTCCAGGATAAGTTGTGATACGTCTGGCAACATGATTTCGCTCCTTCTACGGGCGGCCACGCCGAAACCCTGGCGCGAACCCGTCCGCTGGTGTGGTTTGGAAAAACAGGAAACGCAGAGTCTAGACCAAAAGTCGCATCCGCCGCGAGTTGACAGGCCATACGATTTTGTTTCTGACCCGAGGTGTCCGGAGGTTGGGTGCGCATGCAACTGCTGGGCATGCTCGTCAGGCGGTTGCTGATCCGTGTCTATGCCGCGATACTGGGCGCGATCGATACTGCGTCATGTTACAAGCCAGCAGGCGTCGCCGATGACGCCCTTGAAGATTGTCTGCACTGAGCCGACGATAATGGATAAGCGACCGGACATTTGTGTTGTCGACCCGGATCCCGGTTTGGCCTCGGCCCTGGGGTCGTTGCTGCATCGCTACGGTATCGGCGTGCGTCGCTTCGACACATTGCCCGGGTGCCTGGAGATGCTCGATTCGGGGTTGCTCGACGGCAGCGTGATGTTCCTGGATATTGATGTTTGCGAGGCGCAGCCCGCGACGCTGCTCGAGCACGTCCGCGCCGCTGCGGCCAGGCTTTCCGTTGTCGCGGTCACCGATGGCGGGGATTTGGCGCTGCGCGAGCGTATTGTCGGGGCGGGCGCGCTGGACCTGGTGCGCAGACCACTGCTCGCTGCTTATGTGTTCAATCGCCTGCGCGAGGAACTTCCCGGTGAGCCCGGCCTGCCGAAGGATGGCATGGTGGCGCTGTCGTTGCGCGATGGCACGCAGGTCACGTTTCGCATGATGCAGCCGGAGGATGCGGAGATCGAACAGGCGTTTGTGACCGCGCTGTCCGAGCGTTCCCGTTCGCTGCGGTTTTTCTCCGGACTCCGGCAACTGCCGCCACGCCTGCTCGCCCTGCTGACAAACCCTGATTATCCGCTGTCCTACGCGTTGATCGCCACGGTCAACGAGGACAGTCGCGAGCGCCAGATAGGCGTGGCGCGCTACGCGCCCACGGGGGAGGCGGGAGTGGCCGAGTTTGCCGTGGTGGTCTCCGATGAGTGGCAGGGCCAGGGTGTCGGCAGCCAGTTGCTGCAATTGGTTATCAGCGCGGCCGCTATTGCCGGCTTGCGGCGGCTGGAGGGCCTGATCCTGCGCGAGAACAAGGAGATGCTGTCATTGGCGAAAAGTCTGGGTTTCGCTGTCGATCGCGGGCATTCCCCGGACCTCTCGATGATTCGTGTCGTCAAGGAGCTTACCGGGCGCAGGCAGCCGTCCCCGGGTGTGTGACAGGATTCGGTTGGTGTCGCGCCGCGTAGCCGGTGAGGGTTTGGCATTGGGCGCTCAATGACCGCGGCTGGCCTTGTCCTGCCCGGCGTCGCGCTCACCGCGCGCTCAGGCGGCCTCGCTGGCGGCTATTCTGTCCAGCACGCGCACGAAGGTTTCCGCCTCCTGCGCACCGGGCACCAGGAACTTGTCATTGAACACAAAGGTGGGTACCGCGTGTATATCCCGGTCGAGCCAGTGCTGTTGCTCACTGCGCACGAGCGCCGCGTAGCGCCCGTCTTCGAGTACCGCGGTTGCCTCTGCGGCCGGTAACTGGCAGCGACCGGCGGCACTCGCCAATACCTGCACATCGTTGACGTCCTCCCGGTGCGTGAAGAAGGCGGCGAACAGTGCCAGTTTCAGTTCAGTCTGCCGACCCCGCTCCCTGGCCCAGTGCAGTAACTGGTGCGCGCGAAAGGTGTTCACCATGCGCATGCCGTCGAAATAGTTGAACGTGAAGCCGAGGGATTCACCCAGTGCGGTGAGCCGGGCGCGCGCCGCCCTGCTTTCTTCGAGGGTGCTGCCGTATTTCTGCGCCAGGTGCTCGCGAAGGTTCTGCCCCTCTGCCGGCATATGGGGGTTCAGTTCGAAGGGATGCCAGCTGATGCTGACATCGAACCGGCCCGGCCGCGCGTCCAGCGCCTTCTGCAACTGCCTGTAGCCGATGATGCACCAGGGGCATACCACATCCGAGACGATGTCGATTTTCAATGAGCCGGCTTGTGCCTGTGTGTTCATGCTGTGTGCTCAACTGCGCCCGGGGTCTAGAACGGGGAGCCGACGTCGATGGTCTGCCATCCGGCGCGCGGCGCGGTCAGCATCGCGTCGTTCCATTCCCGTACGGATACGCCGGACGCACCGGGCTGGTAATAGCGATCCTCGGCGATGACTGTATGGTAGTCGCCGTCTTCAATGAAGGTCCGGTAATTGGGCAGCGCTTCCGTGGCATTGGTGATCGCCTGCATCTTGAGATACCACTCCACGGGTATTTGCAGGAGGTTGTCGAGGCGGCCCCCGAGTAATTCCATCAAGCCATAGAAGCCTATCTGTACCGTGTCGCGATTGCTGGTCAGTACCGCCATGCGCGACCAGGGGCGGTAGCGCCACAGTTCGGCGTACCAGGCGGGCAGCAGGGCCAGCGGTTTGTTGGCATACTGGGCGAGAAAGGCCTCGTTCAGTCCCATGAAGGACGGCACGGAATCCACCACACCCCAGCTGGCGGCACCGGGGTTGGCCGGGTCGTACAGGGCAGTGCGGTAGAAGGATTCGTTGATCACGCCGACGCCCGCGTCAGCGATCAAAGTCATCCGCGCAGTCGGGGCGAGCGACGCCACATAGGGAAAGGTCAGGGTGGCGCCGTAGGCGCCGGCGCTGGCGCCGGTCACGGTCAGGTGGCTCAGGCTCCCGAGGTCTACCCCTTCGTTCAGCCCCTGGGTCCGCAGCCATTGCAGTACCGCGAGAAGGTTATCGGTACCGCGGTGACGTATCACCCATTTGAGGTCCGGTTGCGCGAGACGACGCAGCGTATACTCGGTATCGCGGCTGCCCCAGTGCACATCGCCAGTGCAATAGGGAATGAACACCTTGGTGTAATCGCGGTAGGGGTTGTCGGGATTGTCCGCATCGACCAGCCCGCCAACTGTTTCCGCGTACGCCGGAGTCTCGTTCACGGTCTGGTCGTACACCGAGTTGTCCAGCAGCGGCGAGCCCAGGCAGGTGAGCGCATCCCAGCACCCGCCACCGCCGTCCAGCGCGATCAGGAGCTTCTGCGGGTCGCCCAGCTGGTAGAAGAAGGAAAACTGGGGATCCGCCGCCTCGATAGTATCCCCGTTGAGTACCGGGCCATTGCTACAGGAGGGGTTCAGCACACGCGTCGTGCCATCGGGCAACAGGTAGGGTGTGGGCCCCGTCAGGGGTACTTGGTTCCAGTCATTTGCGGTGGCCTGGGTGCCTGTTAACGTGGCCAACCCGGCAATCAGGGTTCCGGTCAACCAGTGTTTCGCCTTCCTGTTCATACACATTTCCTCTTTGTTCTTTCGTTTTTTTTGCGGTTGTTTTAGCACCGTGCGCAGCCATCCTGACCGCGCCCGCGTGAGCCGCAGTCAGGCAGTGTCTGTCACCTGTCGCGACCCGATTATTATCCGTCGCAACAGTGTGTGTTGGCGTGAGGACACTGTCAGTATGGCACCCGTTTGGGGTATTGTCACGGTGGAGAGTTGCGTGGTGAAGGACTACTGAATGCTCGACCTCGCCGATCGAACCCGGCGTGCGCTCTCTTCGGGTTTGCGCCTGTCCTGCGGGCGCCTGCCGCAATAAGGTAGGATTGTTCGGGCTAAAAGCCGACAAGGGGTAATCCGCATGTTTTCTTTCGATAAAACTGGCGCGCTGGTCGTAGGCCCCGGCGGCGACTATGTGCTGCACACGCCCCGCCATGCCGCCGGCATCTTTTGTGACGGTATCGAGGCCGAACAGCTTGTCATCATGGATCAGGACTCGGCTGCGCTGCAGCACATGCAACGCTGGGCAGCCTCGCCGGACAATTTTGTCCACGAGAAGATCGGCCGCTATGCGTGTGGCGATACCGGCTTACCCAGAATCGATTTTTCCAACGCGGAAATTTTGGCGGCATTACAGGATGTCGAGCACAATTGACTTGCGGAAGTTAGTGGGGAACACCAGGCATGGGCGCTTTTTACGTGGAATACGAGTACTGGTTTGCCGTCTTTCAACTGGTGATGGCGATGCTCGGCATGGGCGCCACGCTCACCGGCCGCGACTTTCGCGATGTGGTGCGCGAGCCCAGGGCGGTCACCATCGGGATGGTGGTGCAACTGCTGCTGGTACCGCTCGCCGCGTTTGCCTTCCTGCGTGTGCTGGGTGTTAACGGTGGCGTCGCGATCGGTATCGCGCTGATTGCCGCGATCCCGGGCGGTACCACCTCCAATATCTTCACGTTTTTTGCGCGTGGCAACAGCGCGCTATCGATCAGCATCACCGGCCTCACCACGCTGGCGTGCCTGTTGACCACGCCGTTGATCCTCGCTGCGCTGATCAGCGACAGCCTGCCCGCCGACTTCACGATGCCCACGGGGCAGATCGTGAATGAAATAGCCTTCACATTGCTGCTGCCGCTGGCCCTCGGCATGACCTATCTTTATATGTACCCGGAGAACGCGGCGGCGGTATCAAAGTGGTGTATTCGCGCATCGCTGCTGGGTATTGTGCTGATCGTGGTCGGTTCCATGAGCGCGGGGCGCCTGGATATCGAGGCGTTCGGCGCGGACAACGTGCTGCTGGTGGTCTCGTTCACCTTCGTGCTGGTCGCGATGGGCTGGTTGGCCTCGCGCCTGTTCGGGCTTTCCCGGGCGGACGCCACCGCGATCGAGTTTGAAGTGATCGTGCGCAATGTGAACCTCGGCGTGTTGTTGAAGGCCTCACTGTTTCCCGCCGCGGCATCGGCCACCAGCCACCTGGGCGATGCGGTACTGTTCAGTCTGCTGTTGTACGGCGGGCTGCAACTGGCCATCGCGGCACTGCTGGTGCCGCGCTATCGCAGCCGTCACGCCGGCTGACAGGGCGGCCGCCGTTCGGCGCGCCGACCCCGGGTATAACGGCTATATCGCTGACGCCTGTCGCCTCCTGTGCCGCTGCATCCGGATTTCGCATTAGGCCAGGCTGATCCGCGCTGGGACGAACTTGTGGTGCGGTGTGCCGGCGAAGCGGTCACGGTTGCGCGGGTTGGTCAGCGTGTTGGCGAAGACGCCGGCCGGCAGTGTGTTGCCGTACTCATCGGTGAACGACATGCCCTGGCCGTTGGGTACGGACGCCGTGCCCGGTTGCATCCGGTCGTCGTAGGCCAGATCGATCACGGTGGAGCCCATATCGGTTTCCAGTTTCACCAGCGCGCCATCGGGTAGTTGGAACTTCTCGCCGTCGTCGGGGTGTATCGTCAGGGCGGTGATGTGCTTGCCTTTCGCCCATCGCGGGTCGCGGATCGCGCAGTTCGCGGTGTAGGCGCGCCGCGCGCCCGCCACCAGCGCGAAGGGGTACTCGTCCGTGACGTCCAGCAGTGGTGTCATGGTCCTGAGCACAGAGGCCTCCTCGAGTAACTCGGGAATGTGCAGCTGAATCCTGTTCTCGGGGAGAGGGATGCGGCTGAACGACTCGTCGTAGGTGGACTCGCCGATCACCACCGCCGTCTCGGCATTGCGCAGCGCGTTGAACAGGTCGATACCCGCATTCGGGCCACGCCAGCCGGCGCGCGCTGCTTCGGCCGCGTACTGCGCGGTGTAGACGTGGCACAGGCCCCAGACGATCGCGGTGGACTCGTTGCCCGCCCCGAGGCTCGGGCCCAGTGTGCGGTAGAGAAAATACGGCAGCAGTTGTCCAATCTTCGGGTTGCTGCCCAGCGCGCCGAAGAACGCGTCGCGGTAGGCCTCCATGCCCTGTGCCGCGGCCGCGCGCAACTCGACGAGATCGCCTTCCTCGACCAGGCCCATCGCCTCGATAATTCGGGCGTGGATTTCCTGTTCCGTCAGCGTATTGGGCGCGGCCGGGAGCAGGGGCTTGCGCAGGTGGAAGATATTGGCCGGGAAGTTGCGCGGAAAGAACGTGGCCTCCCATTTTTCGTAGGTGGTGGACGCCGGCAACACGTAATCGCAGGCACGCGCCGTCTCCGTCATCGCCACGTCCACGCACAGGCTGAATTCCAGCGAGCGAATCGCCTCGCTCAGTGTGTTGGAGCCGGGTAGCGAGTGCACGGGGTTCGAACTCTCGATGACCAGCGCGCGCGGGCGCTCGGGGTGGTCGTTGAGGATTTCCTCGGCGAGGAAGGCGCCGGGATAGAGTCCACTGATGATCGGTGCGCCGGTAACGGGTAGCTGCGGCAGTTGGTCGACACCGTCTTCGTCCAGCCGGGACCGGTGCATTGAAATCACATGGGCAAGTTGGGTGACCATGCCCTGGGTGCCGGGTTTGCCGTAGTTGCCGGTGAGCAGGACGACCAGGTGGTTGAGATAGGTGACGAGCGTCGAGTGCGGCGCCATCTGGATACCGATATCCTCCTCCAGGGCGACGCTCTGAGCTGTGCCGATCTGCTGCGCCGCCTGCCTGACCAGCGCCGGGTCGAGCCCGGCAAACCTGGCGTACTCATCGACCGGCACTGTGCTGAAATGTTCCACCACGGGCGCCAGGCCGCGGGTGTGCTCATCCAGCCAGTCGTGGGGCAGCCAATCCGATTGCACGATATGGCCGATGATGGCCGCCAGGCACCAGGCGTCCCTGCCCGGGGTCACCGCCAGGTGAATATCCGCGTAGTCTGCGGTTTCCGTGCGGCGCGGGTCGATCACGATCAGGGTGCGCTTCGGGTCCGCCTTGATGTCCTTCAGCCACGGCCGCGCGCGGTCCATGCCGTTGCTCATGAACGGGTTTTTGCCGATGAGTACCGCGACCTGGGCATGGTGTAATTCCGGGTGTGTCAGGCCGCCGATCATGCGGCTCATCACCCAGGCCAGCCCGGTTTTTTCCTGGGATATCGCGTTGCCCATGTACTTGACGCCCAGGGCGCCGCGCAGTCCCAGCGCGGATGCGCCCACCAGGTGGTTACCCTGGCCGCCGCCGCCGTAGTAGAAAATACGCTCTCCGCCGTGGCGTTCCTTCACCGCGCCGAGGCGGGCGGCGACCTCCGCGATGGCGGTATCCCAGTCGACAGGTTCATAGCTGCCATCCTCCCGGCGCCGCATTGGCGTGGTCAGCCGGGCGCCGTTGTTCTGGTAGTAATTGAGGCGGGCGGCCTTGTTACAGATATAGCCTTTCGAGGTGGGGTGTTTGTCATCCCCGCGGATTTTAATGAACTGGCGACCGTCGTCGCCGCCCAGTTCCACGTTGATACCGCAGTTTACAAAACAAAGGTTGCAGGCGCTGCTGTGTGTCGTCGTCTGGCGGGTCATACCGGTTCTCCTGCTGCTGTGCGATCCACATTGCGGGCCGGCGGTCGGGGCGCTGCCGTGCCCGGAACTGTCAAACGTCAGTCCAATTTCAGGATACAATAGTCCATAAATTGGACCTAGTCTAGGTTTACCGTTAGAATTCTTTAGAATAGCCAACTGCGGCGAATCGCGACAGGGGGAAGCGACGGATTACGAACTGGTTGGGCGAGGCGTTGCTGCGGATATGCTCTATCAACACTGGGGACATGATCGCGCCGTCTACAAGCACCCGGCCGGCACTTGAACAAGCCTCTCACTGAGCATGCGAATTTCGTTGCTATTGTTGATCAACACGCCAAGTGGCAAGTCGTGCCGCTGTACAAATTGCTGTAGTGATGTCAATTGCTTCAGCGAAGTCTGGCGGCCAAATTTGATTTCAATGGGCAATATTCCAAAACTGCCATCGAGTACCAGGTCAATTTCCGCACCATTTTTAGTGCGAAAGTAAAAATAATCCCAGCGAGTTACCTGGCTTGCCTGAATACCTTTAATGATTTCTTCAATGATAAAGGATTCGAAATTCTGCCCGACTTGTGCAGCGCGGAGTAGTTTTTCCCTGGAATCAATGCCTGACAGGTAATGGTTTATCCCGCTGTCTCTGACAATGCCTTTGGGCATCTTGACGGTGGACCTGCTTTTCGAGGTTTCAAAGGAGGGAATAGTTCGCCAAAAAAACGTTTTGTCAGCTATGTCCAGGTAATCCCGGATTGTGACCTCCGATACATCGACAGAGCGACCCAGTTGCGCCTTGTTGATAATCGTCCCCGACAAGGATGAAAGCATGGCAACAAACCGTCGGTACCGCAGGGCATCAAGACGTGGAAACAACTTTTTGATGTCGCTATTGATATAGGTGCGGTAGTAATTTTCCATCCAGGCGTTATACGCATAATCATCTCCTGACAGCGTGGGTTCAGGATAACCACCTTGAAGGAAAAAAGGGATGACATCATCGATTGGGCAAGCCAGCGCCTTGATGGCGTCAAGTGTCTCGGTAGTCAGTTCATGTTCAAAAATCCGGTAGAAGGGCGGTAGCGCCTGTTGTCGAATTTCATTCATTTTCAGGGTGCCAATTTCCACGATGGCAATACGACCCGCGAGGGAGTCACTGGCTTGCTGAAGCAGATCGGGTGAACTCGATCCAGTGAGAATAAAACGATTAGATTCCTGCCGGTTGGCGTCGATCACACCCCTGAGTTGTCGGAACAGACCGGGTAGCTCTTGCGCCTCATCGAAGATAACGTTGCGAGGGTATTCCTGGAAAAGAAAGCCATAGTCACGGCTGACAAAGTCATAATCGGCCGCGTTCTCCAGATCAAAGTAGTGCCATTTCGGCCTGACAGCCCTGCTCAGTGTTGTTTTCCCGGTTTGTCTGGCGCCAATCAACAAAACGACTGGGAATATCTCCAGTAACTGGTTGATCCGATCTTCGAGGTTTCGCTTTACATCAGTCATATACTAACCATACGCTTGGAATTTACTGGTGTAAAGAGCGGACTCAACACTGCTGCAAAGGGCTCCCCGAAAAAGCCGCGCAGCTCCGCTTCGTCCGCTGCCTGCGCCGCTGCGAAGTCGTCCAGCCTTGGGTCCTACCGATGTATATACGCCCGCTACAAAGCCGAGGACTTCAAGACCAGTTTCAATCCACGCGCCCGCATTGGTCCAATGGGTAGTTGTTGTAATCTGCCTCTGTCTCACGATATTAGTCCACAAAATGGACCCGGTCTGGATTTGCCGTTAGACTTCACCGGAATAGCCAACTGCGGCGAATCGCGACATGGCGGAGGCAACTGACAATGAAATGGCATGAACTGGCCGAACAGGAGTGCTCGGTGGCGCGTTCGCTGGCGGTGATCGGCGACCGCTGGACACTGATGATTGTGCGCGACATGTTCCTGGGGGCAAGCCGCTTCGAGGAGTTCCACAGGAGCCTCGGTATCTCCCGCACCATTCTCAGCGAGCGCTTGCAGTTACTGGAGAAAGAGGGCGTTGTGCGCCGCATTGCCTACCAGGAGAATCCCACGCGCTACAAGTACCGGTTCACCGCCAAGGGCCTGGACCTGCACGCGGTGATGATGATGATCGTAAAGTGGGGCGACACGTACTACAGCGGGGAGAAAGGCCCGCCCGTGGAGTATCATCACAAGTCGTGCGGGCAGACCTTTACCCCGGTATTGGCCTGCTCCGAATGCGGTGAGGCGGTGACACCATTTGAAACCGAGGTTCGCGCAGGGGCCAACTACCCCGGCCTGTTGCCAACGCGCTGATCGTCGCTACAGGAACCAGGAGCCCCCGTCCACCATATGCGTTTGCCCGGTGACCAGGCTGCTGGCGTCCGAGGCGAGGTAGACCACCGTGCCGGTCAGGTCGGCGGGTTCCAGGTTGCGCTGGATGAGTTGCCCGGAGGCGATGACCGATTTGGCCTTTTCGAATTTTTCACCGAAAAAGTCCCGGGTGCCCTCAGTCATCACTGCCGAGGGCGCGATCGCGTTGACCCTGATGCGGTCCTTGCCCAGTTCCCTGGCCATCGCGCGCGTCATGCCGATCACCGCGGCCTTGGATGCGACGTAGTCCATCCCGTAGGGCAGGCCGAACACCGCGGCCAGCGATGAGACATTGATGATGGAGCCGCCGCCCGCCTGGCGCATCGGTCCCACCACCGCTTTACAGCATTGCCACACGCCCTTGATATTGACGTTCATTACCGCGTCCCACTGCGCTTCATCGAGGTCTTCGAAGCGCGCGCCCTTCAGTGTCGCATAGAGCGCCGCGTTGTTGACCAGGATATCGATCCTGCCGAACGCCGTGACGGCGGCGTCGGCCATCGCGCGGCAGCTGTCCATGTCGGTGATATCGGTGACCACGGATTCGATGCGCCCACCGGCGGCGGTGACTTCGGCGACGGTGTCGCCACAGTCGCTGATGTCACAGGCGAGGATCGAAGCGCCCTCCGCCGCCATCGCGACGGCGTAGGCGCGTCCCAGCCCGCGTGCCGCGCCGGTAATGACTGCCACTTTGGAATCCAATTGCATCGCCGACCGTCCAGGGATATCAACTTGTGAATTGGGAGTTAGCTTGGCATAGTCTCATCAGCCCAGCAAGCAGTGCGGAAAACCCCGGCATGACCGACAACCCGAACCTCTACGCGCACTACCAGAAGCATTTCCCGACTGATCCCGACACGCTGTTGCTGCTTACCGCCGCGGGGCGCAGGGTGACATACGGCGAAGCCGAACACGCCAGTGCACGCATTGCGAACACCCTCCTGCAGAGCGGTGCAGTCGCCGGCGACCGGGTCACCGTGCAGGTGGAGAAATCCGTCGAGAGCTTGTTCCTCTACCTGGCCTGCCTGCGCGCGGGACTGGTTTATCACCCGTTGAACACGGCCTATACCGCGGCGGAGCTTGCCTACTTCCTCGGCAATGCCGAACCGGCCATCGTGGTCTGCGCTACTGACGCCACGGCTACCATCGAATCCCTGCTGCCGGATGAGGGCATCAAGGCCGTGCTCACGCTCGATGCCGATGGCGGCGGGAGCCTGATGACGCAGGCCGCGAATGCGAGTCCCGAGGCCGACGTGGCCCGGGTCGCCGGTGCGGATATGGCGGCCCTGTTGTATTCATCGGGCACCACGGGGCGGCCAAAGGGCATCATGTTGAGCCACGACAACCTGCGCACGAACACGCAAACACTGGTTGCGCTGTGGGGTTTCACCGCTGCGGACCGGCTGTTGCACATGTTGCCGATCTATCACGTGCACGGCCTGTTTGTGGCCATCGGCTGCGTGCTGATGAGCGGCGCGAGCATGTCGTGGCATGCCACCTTCAACGACAGGGCGGCCGTTGCCGCGATGCCTGATTGCACCGTGATGATGGGCGTACCCACCTACTATACCCGCTTGCTGGGCAATCCCGGGTTCGGACCCGGGTGCTGTGCGCGGATGCGCCTGTTCATTTCCGGTTCGGCGCCGCTGTTGACCGAGACCTTCGAACAATTCGAGGCGCGCACCGGGCACACCATCCTCGAACGCTACGGCATGTCCGAAACCGGCATGAATACCTCGAACCCGCTGCACGGCGAGCGTCGCGCCGGTACCGTCGGCACCGCGCTGCCGGATGTCAGCGTGCGCATCGTCGATGATGCCGGCGCGCAACTGGAAGCGGGTGAAATCGGCAACCTGCAGGTGAAGGGTCCCAATGTCTTTTCCGGTTACTGGCGCATGCCGGAAAAAACCGCCGGCGAGTTCACCGACGACGGTTTTTTCAACACGGGCGACAAGGCGCTTATCGACGAGGACGGCTACGTCTCCATTGTCGGCCGCGCCAGGGACCTGGTCATCTGCGGCGGCCTCAATGTCTATCCCAAGGAAATCGAACTGGTGCTCGATGAGATACCGGGGGTGCGGGAGTCGGCGGTCATCGGCGTTCCACACGCGGACTTCGGCGAAGCGGTGGTCGCCGTGCTCGTCGCGGACAGCACCTCGCCGACACGGGGCGCACTGACCGCCGATGCGGTCATCGCGCACTGCAGGGCGCGGCTGGCCAATTTCAAGGTGCCCAAGCGCGTAGAGATCATCGATGCCCTGCCGCGCAACGCGATGGGCAAGGTGCAGAAAAACGTGCTGCGCGAGCGCTATTCCCGGGCTTGAACGGGTGCGGCGGGTGACAGGAACTATTTGACATAGTATATGCCGATATATACAGTCTCCCCACTTTTCAGAGACAGAATCAGCCCAGGGAGCAGACAGTATGAAAACCAGGTTAACCGAATTGTTGGGTATCGAGACGCCGATTGTTTGCGGCGGCATGATGCGCGTGGGAACCGCTGAACTGGCGGCCGCCGCCTCCAATGCGGGCGCGTTGGGCGTGATGACCGCACTGACCCAGCCGACGCTGGAAGGCTTGCGCGCAGAGATCGAAAAATGCCGCTCACTGACCGACAAACCCTTCGGCGTGAACCTCACAGTCGGCGTGGTCGCGACACCGATTAACTACGACGATATCCTCGATGTGATCATCGACAGTGGTGTGAAAATCGTGGAGACAGCGGGACGCAGCCCGGAGCCTTTCATGGAGCGCTTCAAGTCCGCCGGTATCAAGGTTATTCATAAATGTGTCGCGGTTCGTCACGCGCTGAAGGCCGAGCGCATCGGTGTTGACGTGGTCAGTATCGACGGCTTCGAATGTGCGGGACACCCGGGCGAGCAGGATATCGGCGGCCTGGTACTTTTTCCCGCCGCCGCCCAGGCGCTGAAAATCCCGGTCCTGGCGTCCGGTGGTATTGCCGATGGCCGGGGTCTCGCGGCAGCGCTTGCGCTCGGTTGCGAGGGCATCAATATGGGTTCGCGCTTCATGGTCACTAAAGAGGCGCCGATACACGAGGGCATCAAGCAGAAAATTGTCGAGATGGATGAGACCCAGACCCGCCTCATTTTCCGCACGTACAAGAATACGGCGCGCGTCTATCGCAACAGCGTGGCGGATAAAGTGGCGGAGATCGAGGCACAGGGCGGCGAGTTCGGCCAGGTGCACCACCTGGTGTCCGGCGCCAACCAGGAAAAAGCCTGGACGACCGGCGATATCGAGGCCGGTATGGTTACCGTGGGTATGAGCGGCGGTTTGATCAACGACATTCCCAGCTGTGAAGACCTGGTGAAAACGATCGTCGCGGATGCCCGCTCGATCATCAACGAGCGCCTGGCGGGAATTGTGGGCGCCGCCTGATCGGGTAGTTCCAGGTAATGCTGTCAGCCGACCCCGCTGGGTCATCCGTTCGCGCGCATTTACGTATGTAGTATGAGCGTCGAAACAAGTGGAGTATGTGACATGTCCTCATCAGACCCGGTGCGACTGGTCGGTGGAACCGGCTCGCCTTATACGCAGAAAATGGTCGCACTGCTGCGCTACCGGCACATTCCCTATCGCGTCACCTGGGGCGACCCCGCCGGTTTCCTGGATGCGCTGGGAATAGAGAAGCCCAGACCCATTTTCATGCCCACGTTCCTGTTTGAGAACGATGAGGGCAAACTGGAAGGCATCTGCGACTCCACGCCGATCATTCGCCGGCTGGAATCCATTTACCGCGGCCGCTCCGTGCTGCCGTCGGATCCCGCGCTGGCGTTTATCGACTACCTGATCGAGGACTTCGCCGACGAGTGGTGCACCAAGTACATGTTTCACTACCGCTGGTATCCCGAGGCGGATGCCGACAACGCGGGGACGCTGCTGCCGTTCAGTATGGACATCAGCCTGCCCGCGGACGCCCATGCGCAGTTCAAGAAACATTTTTCCGAGCGGCAGATTGGCCGCCTCTACGTCGTCGGCTCCAACGACACCACCGCCCCGGTGATCGACGCGAGCTACCGCCGTTTCCTGGCGGCGATGGAAAACCACCTGGCCAGCCAGACGTTCATGCTGGGCGGACGCCCGGCAGCCGGCGACTTCGGTCTCTACGGGCAGCTGACGCAACTGGTGGGTTTTGACCCGACACCACGCGAGATCGCCCACGCGGTATCCCCGCGCACGGTGGCCTGGGTGGACCATATGCGCGACCAGACGGGCCTCGAGCCACAGGACAGTGACTGGGTCGCCATCGAGGAGCAACCGGACAGCCTGCGCGAACTGCTGGCTGAAATCGGCCGGGTCTATGCGCCGGCGCAGCTGGCGAACCGGGATGCGGTGCAGGCGGGCGAGAAGTCCTGGGAGTCGGAGATCGACGGCGCACGGTGGACGCAGCAGACCTTTCCCTACCAGGCCAAGTGCCTGAAGTGGACCAACGAGCGCTACCAGGCCCTGAGTGCAGCCGATCGCGCACGGGTGGACGCGCTGCTGGCCGGCACCGGCGTGGAGCGCATGTTGTTGTCCTGAGAGCACAGTACGAGAGGGAAGTCTGTTTTGAGCGTTAAACCGATAAAGAACCGTATCACCGGGATGACGGGTACCGACTATCCGATCATCCAGGCGCCGATGGGCTGGATCGCACGCGCGCAGTTGGCCTCCGCGGTCAGCAATGCCGGCGGACTGGGTATCATCGAAACGTCCTCCGGGGAGTTCGAGAACATCAAGGCCGAGGTCGCGAAGATGCGCGAGCTGACCGACAAGCCCTTCGGCATGAATGTGGCGCTGTCCTACGTAAAGGGCAGTAACGTGATCGACTTCGTGATCGAGCAGGGCATCAAGTTCGTGACCACCTCATCGGGCAGCCCGAAAGTCTGCACGGAACCCTTTCAGCAGGCCGGCATCAAGGTGTTCCATGTGGTGCCCACGCTGGAGATGGCGATGAAGGCGATCGACTGCGGCGTGGATGGCCTGGTGGTGGAAGGCGGTGAGGGCGGTGGCTTCAAGAACCCCAGCCCGGTGTCCACAATGGTGCTGTTACCGCTGATCCGCTCGCGGGTGGATGTGCCGATCATCGCCGCCGGGGGGATGTGCGATGGCCTCTCTATGGCGGGCGCATTCGCAATGGGGGCGGAGGGCGTGCAGATGGGAACGCGCATGCTGTCCTGCTCCGACTCGCCGGTGCACGTCAACTTCAAGAATGCGGTGCTCGCCGCGCGGGAAACCGATACCGTGTTCCTGAACCAGGAAGCGCGACCGGCGCTGCGCGCATTGCGCACCGCGCGCACCGGCGACCTGGCGCCGCTGGGCAAATTCGACGTGATGGAACATATGGCCAATCTGCAGACGCTGTATTTCGGGGGCGACATGGAGGCCGCGATTCCACTGTCGGGGCAGGTGGCCGGACGCATCGATGCGGTTGTCAGCGCCCGCGAGATCATCGAACGGACCATGGCGGAGTTCGACGACATCATGCGTGGCCTGGCCCGGCAGTACGCTTCCTAGCGCATTCCCCCGGCGTCTCCGCTACAAGCCGGCGACGCCGTCATCGCCCGCCTGCGCGGCGCCAGTTCGCGACTGCGGTGTGTCCCCCACATAGCGCAGCGTGGTAAATCCGAAGAACATCTCGTGTTTCGTCTGCAGGCCAAACAGCACCGGTTTGGTGGGGTCGGGGTTGAAGCGGTTCTGTGCTGAATTGTCCATCGCCCCGCGGGCGACCAGGCGGGTACCCGCGGGCAGGAACAGCGGTTCCCGCAACTGGTAATTGAACTGCCAGTTGAAATCGTACTTGGGTACCGAGAGCAGGACCTCGGAGCTGCCGTCCGGGTATTCGGCAGTAAAGCTCATGTACTTGCCGCGATAATGCATATGCGGCGTCATGCCGTACAGGTAGGCGTCGCGCTCGATGCGTTGCACGCCCTCCAGTTGGTACTCCTTGGCGTGCGCGGGAATCATGAAGCGCCGCTGACCGGCCACCCCACCGGACATCACATGTTCCGGCAACTCGTCGAGGACATACAGGCCGACCTCCGTCTCGTCCACCGTTTCCTTGCCATAGGTGGTGTAGTGCATTTGCAGCAACAGGTTTGAGCCCTTGCTGATCAGGCGCCCGCTGTTGTCCCGGGACTGGTCCGGTTGCCTGCCGGGTGCGAAGCCCGCGATGCTTTCGTCCCGGTCCGCGTCATCGTCCCGGCTGCCGGCGGTCTTGTCGGCGGGACTGGAGAGGTAGGCGATTACATGGTGCAGCGCCTTCTCGTCGCCGGGGACAAACTCCACCGCGCGCACCCAGATATCCCTGTCCAGGTTGAGCTCAACGGGCACGTAGCGGTAGTCGACGAGACCGGTGGCGGGCAGGGATTGCGCCGGTACCTTGAGCACGATGTCGGGCTCGCCCAGCGTCCATTTGGGATTGTCAAAAGTCAGGCCGGCCAGGGGGTCTTCCGCCCCGTCCTCGATCCTGGCGCCGTCATCTATCCAGTGCACCAGCGTTTGCAATTGCGCGGGCGTGATCTCCACCACGTCGGCGATCGGTTTGCCGACATGCGGATCGATCTGCCCGGGCGGCATGCGCCGGGTCATCAGCACCTCTTTCATCATCTTCGACCAGCCCTGCACCATCGCGTGGTCGCTCATGGACCAGGGGGCGATACCGCCGTCGTGGTGGCAGGCGGTACATTTTTCCACCAGCAGCGGGGCGATATCATCGGTGTAGGACACGGGGTTTTCCAGGTGTTTTTCCCGCGCCGGGAAGCCGATCAGGCACCCTGGCGCCTCGACGTCGACAGCGGCGACTGCCTGGCCCGCGAGCACGGCGTCCAGTGCGTCTTTCAGGTAGTGGTTTTTGGCCTCGGGCTTCTGGGATTCGTAACCGAGGCGATCGTCGATGGGGCCGCGGAACAGCACACTCATGGTTTTGGGATCGATTACGAACACTTCCGACGTACGGTCGACGCCCAGTGCCTCCGCCACCAGCTGCGACTCATCCACCAGTATCGGGAAGTCGTAGGCAAACTCCTCGGCCTCGCCGGCGATGCTTGCGCGATTGTCCTGCGTCTGGGGGTTGAGCATGAAAAAAGCGACCCCCTTGCTCTCGTACTCATCGCGGAGGGCCTTCAGCGTGGGCGCGCCATTGCGAACGATGGGGCAACCGTTGCCCTGGATGAAGATCACAACGGCTTTCTGGTCGTCGTACCAGCTCAGCTGGTGAAACTTCCCGTGCTGGTCGAGCAGCGCGAAGTCGCCGATTTTATTTGCATCTGCCGCGGCGGCGTGGGAAGCGGGCAGAAGAACGGCAACGGTAGCGGTGAGTGCCAGCAGCAGGGATTTGCATGACTTCATGGAGATTGCCTCGATTAAACCGGCGCGCCATCCATTCCCGGGCCGCTGCGCCGTCGTCAGACCGCGTCGACAAACCGGCCGCCGACGACTGAAAAGCCTGCGCGTCCCGGTGTCGCCGCTAACATTAGCATAGACGAAGCGGCGCTGCGGCGTTTTCGATGGGGAAATGTGCTATAAAAAGCCACCACTCATCGCGCGAATCAGCCATGACTACATTCATCAATGTCCTGTTGGCGCACCGCAACTGGCTGGCGGTGCTTACCCTGTTGCTGGGCGGCGCGATCAGCTGGGGCATCTGGTACACCAGTATCGACAGCTCTTTCAACGCTATCCTGGCGGAAGATGACCCCTATCGGGAGCAGGTGGAGCGGGTCAACGAGGACTTTCCGCCCAGCACATCGGTATTGTTTACCTTCATCGACCCGGGCGGCGATGTGTTCAATCTCCGCGCGCTGCAGGCGATGGAGGACCTGACCAATCGCTACACGGAAGTGGAATCCGCCGTCTCGGTGGGATCACTGCTCA
>JAUICG010000057.1 GCA_030427485.1 Gammaproteobacteria bacterium | reverse complement strand
CATCCCCTACATAGGCGCCGCCCTGGTGACGCTGCCGGTGGTAATGGTCGGATTCTTCCAGTGGGGCCTGTCCAGTGAATTTTATTACATGTTTGCTGTCTATTTGTTGATACAGGCGTTGGATGGCAATGTTCTGGTCCCTTTCCTGTTTTCGGAAGCGGTGAACCTGCATCCTGTCGCGATCATCATGGCGGTACTTTTTTTCGGCGGTATATGGGGCGTTTGGGGTGTGTTCTTCGCGATACCGCTGGCGACGTTGATCAAGGCAATAATAAACGCCTGGCCGTCCTCGGGCTTGAAGGAGCTACCGGGGCCGGCCAGCTAGGTCCGACGCAGATAGTGTGATCAGGCCGTAACACGAATCCGATGGAGTTGCAGATGTCCGTTTTCGATGCCCGGCAGGGCTTTAAGTCGCTGCTATGCCTTTTTGTCACCTGCCTGCTGGTGTCCTGTGCCACTACGTCGCCGCCGGATGTGCAGCCGGTCAAGAGTCCCAGCGACGACTACCAGTACCGGCTCCTGACGCTGGACAACGAGATGCAGGTGCTGCTGATTTCGGATCCCGACACGCCGAAGGCCGCCGCGTCGCTGGATGTTCTGGTCGGCAGCGGAGATAACCCGCCCGGTCGGCCCGGACTGGCCCATTTTCTCGAGCACATGCTGTTCCTCGGTACCGAAAAGTACCCTGATGCGGCGGAGTACGAGCGCTTCATCACCGAGCATGGCGGCAGCCGCAACGCCTATACCAGTTTTGAGAATACGAACTACTTTTTCGATATCAATGCCCCTGACCTGCCGGTGGCGCTGGATCGATTCGCCCAGTTTTTTATTTCGCCGCTGTTTGATGCGCAGTATGTCGACCGTGAGAAGAATGCGGTGGAAGCCGAGTACCAGATGGGCCTGAAGAGCGATGAGCGCCGCGGGCTGGATGTATTACAGGAAGTGTTCAATCAGGAGCATCCATACAGCCAGTTCACTGTCGGCTCGTTACAGACACTGGAGGATCGCCCGGGTTCGCCGATTCGGGATGAACTGGTGGAGTTCTATAACACCTATTACTCGGCCAACATCATGCGTCTGGTGGTGTTGGGATCGCAGTCGCTGGACGAATTGGAGGCGCTGACACGTCCCCTGTTCAGCCAGGTGCCCAATCATTCCTACGAGCGAAAGATTGTTCAGACACCCCTGTTTGAACCGGGGAGGCTGCCGCTGTTTGTAGAGGTACAACCTCTGGCGACACAGCAGCAGCTGGACGTTTCCTTCCCGATCCCGGATTACCGCATGCAATACCGCGTCAACCCGCAAGCCTACCTTGGGAATCTCATAGGACACGAGGGGGAGGGGAGCCTGCTCTCCCAGTTGAAGGCGGAAGGGCTGGCCCAGGGACTGGCGGCGGGCGATGGCCTGGCCTGGCCCGGGGGGGCGCTGTTCAGCGTCCGGGTAGCGTTGACGGAAAAGGGGGCCGCCGCGCCGGAGCGCGTGCTTCAACTGCTCTTCGCTTATGTGGATATGCTGCGTGCCGAGGGGCCTCAGCGCTGGCTTTACGATGAGCAATCACGCCTGGCGCAGCTGAGTTTTCGCTTTCGCGAGCAGGCCAACCCGGTGGGTTATGTCAGTGCGCTGGCCAGCGGAATGCAATTCTACGCGCCGGAGGATATCCTTCGCGGCCCCTACATGATGGATCGCTACGACGATGCGATTCTGGCGGAACTGCTGCAGCAAATAAGGCCGGAGAATGCGCTGGTTACCCTCAATGATGCGGCGGTGCAAGGTGAGCAAGCCTCGCATTACTATGGCGTGCCGTACTCGAAGCAGCCGCTGGATATTGAACGCATCAGCGTTGGCGACGATGAACCGCATGTGCAAGCCATGCACCTGCCCGCGCCCAATGAGTTTATTGCCGAGGATGTGTCTTTGCGTGAAATACCGCCGTCCATGCCGGCGGTCCCGCAGGTCGCCCTTCAGGCCGACAGGCAGACAATCTGGTTCATGCCCGATGACGAGTTCAGGGTCCCCCGCGGCGCGACCTACATTAATTTTCGTTCGCCGGCAGTGGGCGTCAGCGCCGGGGAGGCCGTGAAGGTGTCGCTGTACGCTGCACTGCTCAACGACCTGTTCAATGAATTCGCTTATCCCGCCCACCTCGCCGGACTGAGCTTCGATATCTACAAGAACGGCCAGGGTATCAGTCTGCGGGTAAGTGGTTACAACGACAAGCAGGCGCTGTTATTGCAGCGCTTGTTGGGCAGCATCGTTCATCCGGCGTTTCGTCAGCAGCGTTTTGAGGATATTCGTAGCGACATGATTCGAAGTCTGCGAAACTCGGTCGCCAAGCGCCCCAGCAGCCAGGTTGTAGATGATCTGAACGAAGCCCTTGTGTATGGCGAGTGGGGGGAGCCGGTACTGATTGCCGCGCTGGAAAAAGTTGACCTGCGTGAACTGGATCGCTACATACAGACATTCTGGCAAGGTGCCACGGCAGAAGTACTGGTCTACGGGAACTACAGCCCGGATTGGGTGGGGCAGCTGTCCGCACTGCTGTCGGATGTCGTCAGCAGTGAGCCCGCTCCCACGCTGCCGGAGCGCAAGTTGTTGAAACTGGCCGCCGGTGAGTCGGCGGAATATATCGTGGAAGTACCGCACGACGATTCGGTGGTCGCCTGGTATTTGCAGGGCGCCGGTGACACCGTGCAGGACAGGGCCGCTACCGCGCTGACCGCCCAGATCATGACATCCGGGTTCTTCCAGGAACTGCGCACAGAGCAGCAGCTCGGCTACGTGGTGGGTACCTACGACTACACCAAGGTGGATGTTCCCGGCCTGCTCATGCTGGTCCAGTCGCCGGTAGCGGATGCGCCCAGTGTTATCGCTGCGATGCAGGCCTTCATGCTCGGTGTGGAGCCGGCACTGGATGAGGCGCAGTTTGAGCGGCACAAGACATCCTTGATTAGCGATATCCTGCGCCCGGACAAGAATCTCAATGAGCGCGCCGAGTACTACTGGCAGTCAATCGCCCGCAAGGAGTGGAATTTTGATAGCCGTGAACAGCTGGCCGATGCCGTGGAGGCGCTGACGTTACCGACATGGAAGGCCTATTACGAACGGGTCTTTCTCCGGCAGCGCCACTCGCTGCGGGTGGTCGCACCCGGCAAGTGGAATACCGTGCCCGGTGGAGACACGCGAGTGTACCGTTCGGCCGAGGCCATCAAGCGCGGTCATGCGACGTATACGATAGAGTGATCGGCGAGTCGCCGATTGGCGCGCCTGAATCCATTTATCTTTTAATTCTAATTTAGAACTTAATAGATTTGTAACCGCCCCTCGGGTAGTATCCTACCCGGGCCAGCTTGCTTTTTCCGCTTTTCTGCAACGCCTTGAAGGCTTGGAAACCCCTTTCAGGGTAAGGCTTTATCGGAATGTTTATGCAAGTTCTATTTTAGAATTATTGTGTCCCGCAATTCCACTCCCCGCTGAATGCACAGGAGCGCTCGTTGGCATGAAAGAAGATAGCAATCCCCAGGAGACCCGGGAGTGGCTGGACGCACTGGATGATGTGGTAAAACACGAAGGTCCGGAGCGCGCGTCCTTCCTGCTGCTTGAACTGGCCAAGCATGCGATCAGTTCGCGCCTGCGCCTGCCCTCCGCCACCACCACGCCGTTCCGCAATACGATTGCGCCCGCTGAGGAAAAGACGCTGCCCGGTGATATCTTCATGGAACGCCGGGTGCGCTCGCTGGTGCGCTGGAACGCACTGGCGATGGTGATGAGGGGGAATGACAACGACGAGGGCCTCGGTGGTCATATTTCCAGTTTTTCCTCCAGCGCGACCCTGTACGACATCGGTTTCAATCACTTCTTTCGCGGCACGGATAGCGGTCATCTCGGTGACATCGTGTTTTACCAGGGGCACAGCGCGCCCGGTATGTATGCGCGATCCTTCCTGGAAGGGCGCTTCGATGAAGCACAACTCGATAACTTTCGCCGCGAGGTGAGTGGTGGCGGACTGTCATCCTATCCACATCCCTGGCTGATGCCGGACTATTGGCAATTTCCGACCGTGTCCATGGGGCTGGGGCCGATACAGGCGATCTACCAGGCGCGCGTCATGCGCTACCAACAGGACAGGGGTCTGGTTGATCACGGCGACCGCGAGGTCTGGTGTTTCATGGGTGATGGCGAGTGTGATGAACCGGAATCGCTGGGTGCGATCTCACTGGCGGGCCGCGAGGGGATGGGCAATCTCAATTTCGTGATCAACTGCAACCTGCAGCGCCTTGATGGTCCGGTGCGCGGTAACGGCAAGATTATCCAGGAACTGGAAGGTATCTTTCGCGGCGCCGGCTGGAACGTGATCAAGGTGATCTGGGGTCGCAAGTGGGATCATCTGCTGGAGAAGGACAAGACCGGCCTGCTACAAAAACGCATGGATGAGGTCTGCGACGGCGAACTGCAGAATTACAAATACAATGGCGGCGCGTATACCCGCGAGCACTTTTTCGGCAAATACCCCGAACTGCTGGAACTGGTCGCCGATCTGTCGGATGAAGACATCATGTACCTCAACCGCGGAGGCCACGACCCGTACAAAGTGTATGCGGCCTATGCCGCCGCCGTCGAAGAGCACGAGCGCCCTACCGCTATCCTGGCGATGACCGTGAAAGGCTATGGCACGGGCGGTTCGGGAGAGGCGCACAACGAAACGCATTCGCTGAAAAAGCTGGATATGGAAAGCCTCAAAGCGTTTCGCGACCGCTTCGATATTCCCATCGGCGACAAGGAACTGGAGAGCGTCCCCTACTATCGCCCGCCACCCGACAGTGCGGAAATGCGTTACATGCGTGAGCGGCGCGAAGCCCTGGGTGGTCCGTTGCCGAGGCGTCGCGCCGGGATGCAGTCGCTGGAGACGCCGCCGCTTACCGCGTTCGGAAATCAACTGAAGAGCAGTGGCGATCGCAGGGTGTCCACCACCATGGCTTTTGTGCGTATCCTGTCCAGCCTCGTGAAAGACGCGGACCTGGGGCAGCGGGTGGTACCGATTGTGCCGGATGAAGCCCGCACATTCGGCATGGAAGGTATGTTCCGCCAACTGGGTATTTACTCGTCGGTCGGCCAGCGTTACACGCCGCAGGATGCGGGCCAGATGATGTTTTACAGGGAGGACATCAAAGGCCAGATACTCGAGGAGGGCATTAATGAGGCCGGTGCGTTCTCTGCTTGGCTTGCCGCGGCGACCTCATACAGCACCAGCAATTTCCCGATGGTGCCCTTCTATATTTTCTATTCCATGTTCGGTTTCCAGCGCATCGGTGACCTGGCGTGGGCGGCGGGGGACAGCCAGGCGCGCGGTTTCCTGATTGGCGCAACGGCGGGGCGGACCACGCTCAACGGAGAGGGCCTGCAGCATCAGGATGGCCACAGCCACCTGATGGCGGGCACGATTCCCAACTGCGTCAGCTACGATCCCACCTATGCCTATGAACTGGCCGTGATAATCCACGACGGTTTGCGGCGTATGTATCACGAGGGCGAAAACCGTTTCTATTACATCACCACGATGAATGAAAACTACGTGCAGCCGGAGATGCCGCAGGGCGTTGAAGAGGGAATCATCCGCGGCATGTATCGGCTGAAGCAATCCACCACCGATGGGCCGCTGCGCGTGCAACTGCTGGGAGGCGGCACCATTTTGCGGGAAGTCGAGGCGGCCGCCGCGATACTGGAGAGCGATTACCAGGTGGCGGCGGATATCTGGAGCCTTACCAGTGTCAACGAACTGCAGCGCGAGGGCAAGGAAGTGCTGCGCTGGAACTTGCTGCATCCTGAAGAAGAACCGCGCGTTCCCTATGTCACGCAACTGCTGCAGGACGCCGGCGGACCGGTCGTTGCGGCGACGGATTACGTGAAACTTTACGCCGACCAGATTCGCGCGTTCGTGCCGGCGAGCTACACCGTACTGGGTACCGATGGTTTCGGCCGCTCGGATACACGTGCCAAACTGCGTGAATTCTTCGAGGTGAGTCGCCACTACATTGTCCTCGCCGCACTGAAAGCTCTGGCCGATGAGGGAGCGGTGGAGCAGGCTGTCGTGAACCGTGCCATTGTCGCGCTGGGTATCGATCCGGAAAAAGCCAACCCGTTAAATGTTTGAAATATCAGCGATTTGAATAAAAGGAAGAAAACGTGCCGATAGAACAAGTCACAGTCCCCGATATTGGCGGTGCCGAAGGTGCTGAAGTGATTGAATTGCTGGTTGCGGTTGGTGACCAGGTGGCAGTGGAGCAGAGCCTCATCGTACTCGAATCTGACAAGGCGTCCATGGAAATTCCCTCGACGCTGGCCGGGACCGTGGTTGAACTGCTGGTAGCGGAAGGCGATCAGTTATCGGAGGGCGCGGCGATAGCCAAAATCGAGGTGGCGGGAGACATGGCCAGTGAGGAGGCCGCCGGGGATGAGGCGCGCGCTCCAGGCGACGAAGCCGACGGCGGTGAGCCTCCCGAGCGGGCGGATAAGGTGGCGAAGGAGCAAACCGGGGTCGCCAGTGAAACCGTGGCAGGTGGCGGGAATGCAAGTGCGCCTGCATCGCAGCCTGACGAACAAACAAAGCAACCCGCAGCGGAGCAGCTGTCACCCGAGCCCGCGGAGCGCGGCGAGCCTGGAGCGGGGCTTGCATCCGTCTACGCGGGCCCGGCAGTGCGCAAACTGGCGCGCGAGCTGGGTGTGTCCCTGGTGCAGGTCGAGGGCAGCGGCCCACAGGGACGCATTCTCAAGGAAGACCTGCAGCGGTTTGTGAAGAAGGCGGTATCGGCGCCCTCGGGAGGGATGGCCGGCGCCGCCGCTTTGCCCGCCGTACCGGAGATGGATTTTGGCAAGTTCGGCGAGGTCGAAGTTACCGAGCGCAGCAAGCTGGATAGACTCACCGCCGCCAATATGCAGCGCAGCTGGCTCAATGTGCCCCACGTGACCCAGTTCGACGATGCGGATATCACCGATTTGCAGGCATTCAGGTCAACACTCAAGCAAGAGGCCGAAGGGCGCGGAACAAAGCTCTCGCCACTGCCCTTTGTACTCAAGGCGTGCGCGGTCGCATTGCGCGACAATCCAAAAATCAACAGCTCGCTGGCTCGCGGCGGTGAGGAACTCGTCTACAAGCGCTACATACATATCGGGATGGCGGTGGATACGCCCGCGGGACTGCTAGTGCCCGTTATTCGCGATGTCGACCGCAAAACGATCTGGGAACTGGCCGTCGAAATCCTGGAGCTGGCCGACAAGGCCAGGGAGCGCAAACTCTCCCCTGCGGAAATGCAGGGCGGCAGTTTCACGGTTTCCAGCCTGGGCAATATCGGCGGCAGGGGATTTACGCCGATCGTAAACACCCCCGAGGTTGCCATTCTGGGCGTGTCCAATGCGGCGATACAGCCGGTCTGGAATGGCGTCGATTTCACACCGCGAACACTGCTCCCACTGTCGCTGTCCTATGATCATCGCGTGGTAAACGGGGGTGACGGTGGCCGGTTTCTGTCGCAAGTGGTAAGCCTGCTGAGCGATATTCGCCGGCTTAGCCTCTAGAATCCTGTCGGACCTGGGAAGATGCTACTGCGGCGGACGCCGTAGGCCGTCGCCATGGGATTCGGTGAGTCTTGCGGGCCGACGTACTAGCGCCAACGCCAGTGGCGGCGCACTGCCCGACGTACTGATTCCACGCGTGCGGAAGCGAAGGCGGATTCCGTGGCCTGTGGTCCCCTGTTGCACGAGAATCGCGGCCACAATGGCGGTGCGAGTTCGTCCAGTTCCGCCAGTGAACACATCGGTAAACCGTCGTCGCGCAGTGCATGTATAAACTTGAGCGTACGAAACCCGTCAAACCACTGGTTAAACTGGCGCACGAACTGTGCGCTGGAACTGGCGTGTCGCCGGCAGTGGTCCAGCGTCGCGGCAATACCCAACCTCGATAGAACGGCGGCGGCTTTGTGCGCCAGCGCGGGGGCAACACGGTGTCGGCCCGAGGTTCCGTCCCGGTCGCCAGTGCCGCTCAACAGTGAGGCGAGATCCCGTTCCGGAAGCACGGCCAGGTTCGGCAGTGCGGCCAGCAGGGCTGCCAGCGCGGAGAAACACTGCGGGTGGTAGTAGAGCGGCGTTGCGTCCAGCTGGTGGGCCGCCATGATCGCGGCCACCGAGGGTCCGGTGCCAAACGGTACGCGCGAGGAAGGTCGGGACTGCAGCTCGATACAGCGTCCCCGCAGGCGCGCCACGGGACCCAGCTTTGCCAGTTTGTTCAGCAGGTAGAAATCTTCGGCGCCCGCGCGCCTGGGGAAGCCATGCGCATGCGTGTAGGCGCCAAACTTCACTGCCATGGCACTGCCGAGCGTGTGAAACGCGTAGGGTGAGCCGGCATACTCCAGACCCAGTACATACTGGTGCAGGCGCAACTCGTACAACGCGGTGGCTGCGTTGCAGGCGTCGTTCATATCGGGCACATGGCGAAACGGGAAAACCGCGGCAACCGCGTCTGGCGGAGCGCTGTGGAGTTGCGCGAAGTAGTCCTGTGGCAGCAATGCATCGGCATCCGTACTGCACAGCCAGTGTCCACTGATGCCGCCTCCGGTCATCCATTGCAGGGCCAGGTCACACGCTGTTTTGCGCACGAGGCCGATGCCCTGTGATCGGGGCGTCGTCCCGCGTAACAGTTCCATATCGTAAAGGTACAGGTCGGTGTGCGCGTTCAGGCAGTGCACCTGTACAGAACCGCGCATCGCCAGCGGCAGGCCCGCCTGTGTCAGTGCATCGCGCAGCGCGGCATTGGCCAGTGTATCGCTGTCCGACTCCGGGCGATTCACTGCCAGGATGATCAGCGTGCTGCCTTCGCTCGCCGGTACACGTGCCAACCGCCTCAGCAGTGAGGGTTCCTCTCGGTAGGCCGGTACCACCAGTACCCGGTGCCAGTAGGGCCGGCCGAAGGTGTGCGCCGGCAGATCCGGTTCCGCGTGCCGTTGCAGGTAGCGACGCAGGGCGATCGTGTCACGCATCATACTGCTGCTGCGCCGGTGCTTGCCGGCGGTGGCGTAACAACTGCTGAGGTTGCAGTGTCCACTAGTGCAGCGCGGCGCGAATAGGCAGGTTTGCGACGAGCGCCGCCTCGATGTCCAGAAGTTCGTTCCAGCGTCTATCAATCGCGTCGGGTTCAAGGTAGTTCCGCGCCAGATTAAGGAACAGTTCGAAGTGGCGTTCTTCGGAACGGGCAATGGACTGGTAGAATTTCTTAAGGGGGCCGCCGTCCAGTGCCATCGCCACCAGTGCGAAACGCTCCGCGCCGCGTGCCTCGATGATGCTCGCAGTCAATAATCGGTCCATCAGGTACGGCTCGCGGCCCTGGCGAATCGCTTTGCGAAATTCCACCACGTAGGGGTCCTTCCTGTCCGGCCCGGTAACCAGGCCTCGCTGATGAATCCATTTCAGCACTTCGCGGTAGTGGGTGAGTTCCTCTATCGCGAGGTCGGCCATTGCACTGACCAGTTCGGTGCGATCGGGATAGTGCGACAGCATCGAGATCGCCATGCCCGATGCCTTTTTTTCCGCAGTCGCGTGGTCCAGCAGAAAGCTGTCGAAGTCCGACAGTACCGTCTCGGTCCAGGCAGCGGGCGTGCTATAGCGGAGTGGAGAGGCACACATACGGTTGCATGAAACTGTTGGTTGCGGGGGCCTGCTATTGAACGCCAAGTGAGCACTGAACACAAGAACAGGGCATCATCACAACTTGCGGGATTGCGCGACCGGTATGTTAAACTTCGGCTTTTCTGGACAGTCTGGCGTATTGCGTCGAGACTGACATTGATATACCTACCAGGACAGATTAAGCGATGATCATCAAACCACGTGTGCGCGGATTCCTCTGTATCACCACCCATCCCACCGGGTGTGACGCCAACGTCAAGCGGCAAATCGACTATGTGAAGGGCAATGGTCCGATAGAGAACGGACCCGGACGCGTACTGGTAATTGGCGCATCCACCGGATACGGACTGTCTTCACGGATTACAGCCGCCTTCGGGTGTGGCGCGGCGACGCTGGGGGTGTTTTTCGAAAAAGAGGGCAGTGAGAAAAAACCGGGCACAGCGGGTTGGTATAACGCCGCGGCGTTTCACAAATACGCCCAGGCAGATGGCCTGTACGCCAGGAGTATCAACGGTGATGCCTTCAGCGACGAGATCAAGCAAAGGACGATTGACACCATCAAGGCGGATATGGGGCAGGTCGACCTGGTAGTCTACAGTCTGGCCTCGCCGCGCCGACAGCATCCTGTCACCGGTGTCGTACACAACTCCACACTCAAGCCAATAGGCAGCGATGCGACGCAAAAGGGCGTTAACACGGACAAGGAGGAAGTGCAGGACTTTCATCTCGAAGCGGCGACCCCGGAGGAAATCGACAATACCGTGGCGGTAATGGGTGGGGAAGACTGGCAGATGTGGATTGAAGCCCTCGATGATGCAGGCGTGTTGGCGGATGGCGCGAAAACCACGGCCTACACCTACATAGGTGAGAAGCTGACCTGGGATATTTACTGGCACGGAACGATAGGGGCGGCCAAGAAGGATCTGGATAAACGTGTTGTCAGCATTCGCAAGCGCCTCGCGGCAAGGGGTGGTGATGCGCGTGTTGCTGTGCTCAAGGCGGTGGTCACGCAGGCCAGCGCGGCAATTCCCGCGATGCCGATCTACCTCGCACTGTTGTTCAAGGTGATGAAGGAGAAGGGGGTTCACGAAGGTTGTATTGAACAGATCGACGGCTTGTTCCGGGATTCCCTGTACGGTGCAACGCCACATATGGATGATGAGGGCCGCCTGCGCGCAGATGGCAAGGAACTCGACCCGGCGGTACAGTCAGCGGTCGGGGAATTGTGGGAGCAGATCAATACTGATACCTTGCATGAGCTGTCGGATTTTGCCGGCTATAAACGCGAGTTCCTGCAGTTGTTCGGCTTTGAGGTAGACGGCGTTGACTACGATGCCGACGTCAACCCTGAAGTGATTATCGAGAATATGGTCTGAGTCAATGTTTGACCACGGTGTGCCCTACAGGCTGAACAGCCGCGTCCGACGCCTGGTAGCTCCCAATCCCGGCGTAATGACGGGGCCGGGCACCAATACCTACCTGATCGGTAATGACGAGGTGGCGGTTCTGGATCCGGGTCCTGCCCTTCCCGCGCACGTCGACGCCATCCTTGCAGCGGCGGGAGACCGGATACGCTGGATCGTCTGCACCCATACTCACCCGGACCATTCACCCGCATGGCAGGCGGTGGCTGAAGCCACCGGCGCCGAGGTTATCGGCGCGCCACCGGCCGATGATATGTTCCAGG
>JAUICG010000022.1 GCA_030427485.1 Gammaproteobacteria bacterium | reverse complement strand
CACTCCCATGGTGTGACGGGCGGTGTGTACAAGGCCCGGGAACGTATTCACCGCGACATTCTGATTCGCGATTACTAGCGATTCCGACTTCATGGAGTCGAGTTGCAGACTCCAATCCGGACTACGAAACGTTTTGTGGGATTCGCTCCAGCTCGCGCCTTTGCAGCCCTCTGTGCGTTCCATTGTAGCACGTGTGTAGCCCAGGTCGTAAGGGCCATGATGACTTGACGTCGTCCCCACCTTCCTCCGGTTTGTCACCGGCAGTCTCCTTAGAGTTCCCACCATTACGCGCTGGCAACTAAGGACAAGGGTTGCGCTCGTTACGGGACTTAACCCAACATCTCACGACACGAGCTGACGACAGCCATGCAGCACCTGTCTCTCGGTTCCCGAAGGCACCAATCCATCTCTGGAAAGTTCCGAGGATGTCAAGACCTGGTAAGGTTCTTCGCGTTGCATCGAATTAAACCACATGCTCCACCGCTTGTGCGGGCCCCCGTCAATTCATTTGAGTTTTAACCTTGCGGCCGTACTCCCCAGGCGGTCTACTTATTGCGTTAGCTGCGCCACTAAGAAATCAAGTCTCCCAACGGCTAGTAGACATCGTTTACGGCGTGGACTACCAGGGTATCTAATCCTGTTTGATCCCCACGCTTTCGCACCTCAGCGTCAGTATTGAACCAGGAGGCCGCCTTCGCCACTGGTATTCCTCCATATATCTACGCATTTCACCGCTACACATGGAATTCTACCTCCCTCTTTCATACTCTAGTCGGCCAGTATCAACTGCAATTCCCAGGTTGAGCCCGGGGCTTTCACAGCTGACTTAGCAAACCGCCTACGCGCGCTTTACGCCCAGTAATTCCGATTAACGCTCGCACCCTCCGTATTACCGCGGCTGCTGGCACGGAGTTAGCCGGTGCTTCTTCTAAAGGTAATGTCACAGCTGATGCTTATTAGGCAGCAGCTTTTCTTCCCAATTGAAAGTGCTTTACAACCCGAAGGCCTTCTTCACACACGCGGCATGGCTGCGTCAGGCTTTCGCCCATTGCGCAATATTCCCCACTGCTGCCTCCCGTAGGAGTCTGGACCGTGTCTCAGTTCCAGTGTGGCTGATCATCCTCTCAGACCAGCTAAGGATCGTCGCCTTGGTGAGCCTTTACCTCACCAACAAGCTAATCCTACGCAGGCTCATCCGATAGCGTGAGGCCCGAAGGTCCCCCACTTTCACCCTTAGGTCGTATGCGGTATTAGCTTGCGTTTCCACAAGTTGTCCCCCACTACCAGGTAGATTCCTACGCGTTACTCACCCGTCCGCCGCTCTACTCAACCCGAAGGCCTTTCGCGCTCGACTTGCATGTGTTAGGCCTGCCGCCAGCGTTCAATCTGAGCCATGATCAAACTCTTCAGTTTAATCTTTTACCTCTGCCCACCCTGACGGGCAAACAAGAGGGGATGTTTACGTGGTTAACCCCACTTCAACATCCAAATCAAGGGCTCAGATACAATTCGAAAATCAAAAATTACATGAATTTATGAGTCACTTGTTGTACCTGAATAGTTGTGACAACTATCCCAACAAGTGCCCACACATCTGTCTTCATCTACTTGTTAAACAACATCCGCAACCGCCAGGGCGCAGATCACCGTGAGGAGTGCCTCATCGGGGACGCGTATTATACCGATCACCGCATTCTTGGCAACCAAAAAAACACAATACGCCAGTATTTTTTCATCGTAAGGTCGAAACCCAGAAGCCGCGCTTAAACTTTTGAAATCTGGTCAGTTTTTGCACAGCCCGCGATACAGGCTTACCCCCTCTTTCGAAGGACGGCGCACTATACGCACAGCCCTTGATTGAGGCAAGGTATTTCACAAAAAGTTTTGGGCGCAGGCGGAACGTGCGGCGGCCGCGGTGCTTACAGAACCCGGTGTCGACGCGGCGCTAACCCGCCTCGAACAGGTGGTATTTTTTCTTCCCCAGCCTGACCAGGTAGAAACGGCCAAAGACCGCGTCGGACTCGGCAAAGCAGCCCGCCACATTGCCGTTATCCTCGAGCCCCAGGGTCCGGTCATTTACCGTGACAGCTTGCCTGCCAAGCGCATCTTTTACCTGCTTGCCACTGGCGGCCATACCGGCATCGGCGAACAGCTGGGTCAGCGTTTCCGGAAGGGCGGTGCGATCAATGGTGCTAGCGGGCAGACCGTCCTGGCGCAACTGCAGAACATCGTCCTCAGACAGTTCAGCCAGCGTGCCGTTGAAGAGCGCGGTGGTGATTCGCTGTGCGGCCTCAAGCCCCGCCTCGCCATGAACCAACCGGGTGACCTCCCGGGCGAGAATCGCCTGCGCCTCGGGTCTTCCATCGCGCGCGGCATCGTCGGCCTCGATTGCATCGATCGCGGCCACATCGAGGAAGGTGAAGTATTTCAGGAATCGGTAGACATCCGCATCGGCCACCCCCAGCCAGAACTGATAGAACGCGTAGGGCGAGGTGCGCTGCGCGTCCAGCCAGATCGTACCGGACTCCGTCTTGCCAAACTTCGTGCCATCGGACTTGGTAATCAGGGGCATGGTCAAGCCGAACACCTGGCTGCCATGAATCCTGCGAGTGAGATCTATACCCCCGGTGATATTACCCCACTGGTCCGAGCCCCCCAACTGCAGGGTGCAGTCGTACCGCTTGTGCAGTTCGGCAAAGTCAAAGGACTGGAGAATCATGTAGGTGAACTCGGTAAAACTGATGCCGCTGCCCTCACGCTCGATACGCTGCTTTACCGACTCCTTCTGGATCATCGCATTCACGGAAAAATGCTTGCCGATATCACGCAGGAAGGTCAGGACATCGAGTCCCGCCGTCCAGTCCAGGTTATTGACCACCTCTGCCGACGATGCGCCACAGTCAAAATCGATAAAACGTGAAACCTGCTTCCTGATTTTCTCCACCCAGCCGCCAATCACTTCAGGCGAGTTCAATTTCCGCTCCTCGGACTTGAAACTGGGGTCGCCGATCATGCCGGTAGCGCCACCGACCAGCGCAAGCGGCTTGTGTCCCGCCAACTGGAAACGCCGCAACATCAGCAAAGGTACCAGTGACCCTATATGGAGGCTGTCTGCAGTGGGATCAAAGCCGCAGTAGAGCGTACGAACGCCACCCTCCAGCCAGCGCGGAAGATCCTCTTCCCCTGCCACCTGGAAAATCAAACCACGCGCGCGAAGATCATCGAGTAGAGCTTTGCTCATGGGCCAGGTACCAAGTTAAAAAAGGGGGAAGTGCTATCAGCGGGCGCCAAAGATACAACACCCCCTATCAAAAGCAAGCCCCGATGCTATCGCAATGCTTGAATTCGTGAGGGTTTTCAATATACTACCGCAACAACTAAAAAATACATTTAAAAGGCCATGTAAGTAGTGAAACGACCACCCGGGTACGCAGTTACCTGTACTAATCTATTGCCAATACTTGTGCCCCATTTTCCGCGCAAGCGCTTCCTGGCCGCGATGGCCGCCACTGTGCTGGCCGCGGCGACAACACTCGGTGCGATGCATGGCCCCACCAGCCAGGATACCGAATGGGCGAAGCTGACCAGCCCAACGTCCACCACCCCGGGACTGACCGTCTCCAGTAACCACTTCGCCATCCCGGTCATGTCGCTCGACACCCTTGACACAAATCTTGAATGGACATCGGCCCCCTCGCTGGCAGAGCACTCGTGGCTGGACCAGACAATAAAATACGGCGACACCCTGTCGGTGATATTCAAGCGCGCCGGCTACGGTGAGCAGGACATGTACGACATCGTCAACCAGTCCGCCGACGGAAAGTCTCTTGAGAAACTGTTTCCGGGGCAGACCATCTCTTTCCAGACTGACGACTCGGGCAGCCTGGTCGGTGTGCGCTATACGAAGTCGCAGCTTGAGTCGGTGACCTACCTGCGCACGGATTCGGGCTTTGAAAGTCAATTGGAAGTTCGCTCGCCCGAACTGCGTGAGGCATGGACGACCGGCGTGATCACCTCCTCGCTATCCCTGGCGGGCGAAGAGGCCGGTCTCTCGCAAAGCATGATTATGGATATGGCCAACATTTTTGGTGGCGTGGTGGATTTCGCGCTCGACCCCCGCCGGGGAGACACGATGCAGTTGGTGTATCAGGAATTGTACGTGGACGGCGAGAAATACAAGGACGGCGAAATTATCGCGGCCTCCTTCACCAACCAGGGTGAAACATTCAATGCGTTTCGCTACACCGACAGCAACGGGGATACCAACTACTACAATGAGGACGGCGTGAGCATGCGCAAATCCTTCCTGATGGCCCCGCTGGATTTCACACGCATCAGTTCCAACTTCAATATGAAACGCATGCACCCCATCTACAAGATCACGCGTCCACACCGGGGTACTGACTATGCGGCACCTACCGGCACGCCAGTGTACTCGGCAGGTGACGGTCGCGTGGCGGATGCCGGCTACTCCGGTACGATGGGCAACTATGTCGTTGTACAGCACAGCGATCAGTACACCACCAAGTACCTGCATTTACAAAAGCGTATGGTGAACAAGGGGCAGCGTGTTTCACAAAGCGAAGTCATCGGTACTGTCGGCTCCACCGGCGCCGCGACAGGCCCGCACCTTCACTACGAGTTTCTGGTGAACGGTATCCATCGCAACCCCCGCACAATCTACAAGGACCTGCCGAAAGCACAGAAACTGCCCGAGGAGGAAATGGAGAATTTTCGCCGCGCGATCAACCGTCCCAATTTCCAGCTAGCGGTACTGCGCTCCAGCAACAGCCTGGCAATGACCAGCAACGCCAACGCGAACGCCGCCACCAACTGACTTGAGCGGCGAGCACTCCCTGTATGTCGGCCTCATGTCTGGCACCAGCGTGGATGCAATCGACAGCGCGCTGGTGCGCTGTCGACATAACACTGTTGACATAGTCGCTACCCACCAGCACACGATTCCCCCGGAGATCAAGCAGCAGGTCGCCGCCATCAGCCATTCCGGGGGCGATGAAATCGAGCGTATGGGAGTACTGGACCGGGCGCTCGGCCTGCTATTCGCCGAGGCCACCATCAGCCTGCTGGAATCAGCCGCGGTACAGCCCGGGCAGGTGAAGGCGATTGGCAGTCACGGTCAGACGATACGTCACCGCCCCCCCTCCGCCGCGCGCGACAACGCAGCCAGTTTCACGCTGCAGATTGGCGACCCCAATACCATCGCTGAAGTCACCGGCATTACTACAGTTGCGGACTTCAGGCGCAGGGACATGGCGGCCGGCGGAGAAGGCGCGCCACTGGCACCGGCATTTCATGCGGCGGTTCTGTCCGCACCCGGGGTCAACAGGGCGGTAGTCAATATCGGGGGGATTGCAAACGCCACCATTCTGGACGGGAACAGCCTGCTGATGGGATTCGATTCGGGACCCGGTAATACCCTGCTGGATCACTGGGTACTCCGCCACCGCGCGGAGCCCTTCGACCGGGACGGAGCCTGGTCCGCGCGCGGCCAGGTCCACCCCGCCCTGCTGCAACGGCTATTGGAGCACCCCTATTTCCGGCAGACCGGCCCGCGCAGCACCGGCAAGGAAATCTTCAACCTGGCGTGGCTGGACAACGTGCTCGGGGGGTTTACTGACATCGCGGCCCGGGATGTACAACGCACATTGGCCGAACTCACCGTGACCAGTATCGCGAATGCTATCAACGCGTGTCCAATCACCGTCTCCGAAGTGTACATTTGTGGCGGCGGCAGCCACAATAAACACCTGATGGAGCGCCTGTCGGTGCTATTGGCGCCCGCGACGGTGGCGAGCACCGCGCAACTGGGAATGGATCCGGACTGGGTGGAAGCGGCAACGTTCGCGTGGCTCGCGAGCCGCACACTGGACGGTCTTGCGGGGAACGCGCAGGTGGTTACGGGCGCGGCCGGCGCTCGCGTACTGGGCGGGATTTACCGGGGCGCTTAAATCGAGAACGATGACCCGCAGCCGCAGGTCGCGGTGGCGTTCGGGTTGTTGACGACGAAACGCGAACCCTCCAGACCTTCAGTGTAATCGACCACAGAGCCGGCCAGGTACTGCAGGCTCATGGGGTCGACCAGCAGGGTTACGCCATCAGAGTGCAGGGCCGTGTCATCATCGGCGACCAGTTCATCGAAGGTAAACCCGTACTGGAAGCCGGAGCAGCCTCCACCCGTGATGAACACGCGCAGTTTCAACTGGTCGTTTTCTTCTTCCGCCACCAGATCGCGCACCTTCTGGATAGCGCGGGCCGACAAATTAATGCCAGATGGGTCGAAAGTTTCAGCAGCAGACATCGGTGTATTCCAGGTTCGCTAACGAACGCTCAACAGGGTTTCGAGCCGCTATTATCGTAAGTCCGACTAAACTAGTCAACTATAGCGAACAAGGGCAGCTGCTTATCCTGCAAATTGGTGTGCATCGGGTGACTGAGAGGCCTTTTGCGACACCTCGTCCCGCCCGCCGCCCTCTGCCTTAGCCTGCGGCGCGGGTGATTCCGAAGCTGCACCTGTATCGGCTACATGCGTCATGCTGCCGTTGACCTCGGCGCCTGCTGCCATTTCCACCAGGGCATAGAAGACATTGCCCTGGACCCGGCTCTTGGACGCCAACTCGAGATGCTTGCTGCAATGAATATCCCCTGTGACCAGCCCGTTAACGACAACGCTGGGCACGCGAATTTCACCCTCGACCTGCCCCTTGCCGACTACGCGAAGCAGTGCTTCCTTGCCCGACTGGGCAATGATATTGCCCTGCACCAGGCCCTCGACGTCCAGGTTTCCGCAGAAATGCACGTCCCCCACTACCACCGTATCGTGCGATATCAGGGTGGTGCCTCCCGAGACGCTGGCAGATTTTTTACTTCCCAACATTGATGAATCGCTCCTGCACTTCCCAGGGAAACTGTTTCTTCGCTTTGGATTTGTGCGGCTTGCTGGCGCGCGCCACCAGGGTGATGCCCCGAGGTGAGAATCCGTGCGGCAATACCAACTCGCCCTCTATAGCCTGAAAATATCGGAAATGCAATGTCGAGGCCCTGTCGTCAAAATCCGCAGACAGTTCGGCCAGCGGGTAGCTGACCTCTTTTTCACCGCTGTAGCCAAACACTTCCGCGGACAGGGTCCCTTCCAGCATTTCGTACTCGCGCTCTTTTTGTTGTACAAAGAAGCGGTACTTGAAACGCTCCGGGGTGGCGCCGGCCACCAGCTCCGGCTTGCGCAGGCTCAATCCGCTACCCTGGTCCTCGGAGACGACCATACTGCGGTAAAAACTCAGCCCTTCCTCCAGGCTCGCGGTGCGCTCCCGCTCAGTCGCCATCTCACTGCGCACCAGTTCCAGCGCCTTGCGATCCACCTCGTGGCGGGTTCGCTGCATTTCGAGGTCGCCGCGAGCAACCCTGAGCGCTTCGCGCAAATCGGACAATTCAGCCAACATGCTTCGCGCTGTTTCCGGGCCGACCTCCAGCGCGCTGTAGACCGATTGTCGGCCCAGGTAGATTCCGGCGAGAAGTGTCAGTGCCAACAGCAACACCAGTGCAAGGCCCAGTCTCGGCCCGAGGTGGTCCAGTAACCGGGATAGCGGGGAGTGCCTGGGATTCATTCAGCGAAACGCGCTCACGGCAACAGCCCGACCTGCCGCAGTCCCGCTCCCTCCTCCAGTCCGAGCATGATATTCATGTTCTGCACGGCCTGACCGGACGCGCCCTTGACCAGGTTGTCTATCGTGGCCATGACCACCACCGTATCGCGCTGCTGCGGCACGGCAATCGAAATCTGGCAGCGGTTCGCCCCCTTTACAGTGCGGGTCTGCGGAAAAACACCGCCCGGCAGCACATCGACGAACAGCTCGTCGGCATACCATTCCTCGTACAGGGCCTGCAGATCCACAGAGTGATCATCGAGTCGGGCAAACAGCGTCGAGTGAATGCCTCGCACGATAGGCAGTAAATGGGGTACGAATGTCACCGCGACCTTATCGCGCGCAATATCCGAGAGGGCCTGTTCTATTTCGGGCAAATGGCGATGTCCACCGACTCCGTAAGCCTTGAAGCTGTCCGAAGCCTCGCTCAACAGATTGTCGATCTTGGCCTGCCTGCCGGCGCCGCTCACCCCGGAGGCGGAGCTGGCTATCAGGTGTTGCGGGTCGATGAGGCCACGCGCCAGCAGCGGCATAAAACCCAGCTCCACGGAAGTGGGGTAACACCCCGGACACGCGACCAGCCGCGCCGCGGCGATCTTCTCGCGGTTGAGTTCGGGCAGGCCGTACACCGCCTCGGCCAGCAACTCGGGGCTGGCATGGCTTTCACCGTACCAATGCGACCAGAGGCCAGCATCCCGGAGGCGATAGTCCGCGGAGAGGTCGATCACACGCGCATCGGCAGCCAGCAATTCCGGCACCAGGTTCATCGCGACATTGTGCGGCGTGGCGAAGAAGACCACATCGCAGGCGGCCAGTAACTGCACATCCGGCTCGGAAAACGCCAGGTCGTAGTGTCCGCGCAAATTGGGGAAAAGGTCATCCACGCGACGGCCACACTCGGCGCGCGAAGTGATGGCCACCACTTCCACCTCCGCATGCGCCGCCAGCAAGCGCAACAACTCGACACCCGTATAGCCGGTGCCTCCCACTATGCCAACCTTCACCATGTCGCTATCCAAACCTCTCGAAAACAAGCGCGGGGGAACAACTGCGGGCCCGGTGCGATTCCACGGAACCGCCGTACCGAACCAAGGGACGGTAGTATAAAAGCAATACGCGTGAATATAACTGTTAATATTGTCTTTTTGGTGTGACCGAGCGGAAATCCGGTGCGACATTGGCTATACAGTTACAGACGTCTCCTGATCAACTACGAGTCAGCGCTCGCGTACTCGGTGCTCGGCGTGGTGGGCGGCGTGGCGTCAGGCCTGGTGGTGCTGGCCTTCGAACTGGCCATTCGGGAAATGAGTACCCGTTTCGGGGTTGGCGGGAACGGGGAGAGCTTCGAGTCCCTGCCGCCATGGATGATTTTCGCGCTACCCGCCGGCGGTGCGGCCGTATTGGGTCTGGCGTACAGCGGGCTCAAACAACAGGACCGCGAAACCGGAGTGGTGCATGTGCTCACTCGCATGCACTCCCACTACAGTGTCCTGCCCCTGCGCAACGCCCTGGTACAGTTTATCGGCGGCGCCTTTGGACTGGCCACCGGCCAGTCCGGTGGACGGGAGGGACCGGGGGTACATCTTGGGGGCGCAATCAATAGCCTGCTCGGCCAGTGGCTCAGCTTACCCAACAACAGCCTGCGAATACTGATTGGCTGCGGTACGGCCGGCGGTATCGCCGCCGCGTTTCAAACGCCGCTGGCGGGGGTATTGTTCGCAATGGAAGTCATTATCGCGGAATACAGCGTGGTCGGCTTTATTCCCGTGATGCTGGCTGCGGTTTCCGCATCCGCCGTGAGCCATACACTGGCAACCGACGAGTGGCTGTTCAGCCTGCCGCCACTGGAACTGAACTCGCTCCTGGAACTGCCCTACGTAATGCTGCTCGGTCTCTGTTGTGGTGCCGCGGTCGCGGGCTTCGTGCGACTCAGCACATTCGCCGCACGCTTTTCAGAGCGTCCGGTGGTACTGCGTTTCGCGTTCGCGGGCATTGTTACCGGGGGCCTTGCATTGCTGGTTCCGGAAATCCTGGGCCTGGGCTACGACACGCTGATTCTCGCAATGCAGGGCAAGCTCGCACTCTCCGCCCTGCTCCTGATCGCGCTGGGCAAGCTCGTGGCCACCGCTGTCAGTGTCGGCGTCGGCATGCCGTTGGGGCTGATCGGCCCCAACCTGTTGATGGGCGCCTGTATCGGGAGTCTGATGGGCGCAGTAGGCAGTGCGCTGGTGCCCGGCCTGGCTTCGGATCCGGTCTTCTACGCCGTCATTGGTATGGGTGCGGCGATGGGAGCCGTACTCAACGCTCCGCTGGCGGCGATACTGGCCGTGATCGAAATGACGCAATCACTCAGCATCAGCATGGCCGCCATGTTGGCGATTGTTACCGCCACCCTGACCAGCACCGGACTGTTCCGGCAGCGCTCCGCGCACCAGGCAATGCTTGCACAACTGAAACGCATCGTACCGCACGACCCGCTCAACCAACTCCTGCATAGCACCAGTGTTTCCGCAACGATGGACACCCGCGTGGTGCGGGTGCCGCTCATGCTCGCGCAAAAGGACCTGGAACCCCTGCTGGAATTCACACCAGTCTGGTGTGTGGTGGAAAGGGATGGCGAGGACCTGTACCTGGTGAAAGGCAGCGAACTGCTGGAGTGGCTCAAGCAGACTCCGTTTGAGGAGGAGACCGTCGACCTGACCGGAGCGGGTATCAGGCGCCTGACAACATCACCCGTGCCCATTCAGGCTACCCTGCGACAGGCGATGGACACGATGCGCGCCAGGGCAACCGAGGCCGTGTGCGTGTATGATCGCAGCGCGAATACCGGCAAGCAGATATTGCATGGCGTGTTGACGCTTGAGAGTATCGAGGCCTACACATTGGCCAGTATGCGCCAGTAAACAAGTTGCATCGCGGGAGGGCGATCCATGTTGTGGCTGAAGGCCTTTCATATAATCTTCGTGGTGTGCTGGTTTGCCGGCCTTTTCTATCTGCCGCGCATCTTTGTGTACTATGCCGCCACTGAACAGGCGGCAGTGCGCGAGCAACTCGCCGTGATGGCGCGCAGGCTGTACCGCTTTGTCACCCCCTTTATGATTATTGCCATCGCGCTTGGACTCGCGATGATCCTGCAGAATCCGGACTACTACCTGGGCGCCGGTTGGATGTGGCTGAAACTGGCCGGGGTCGTATGCCTGGTCGCTTACCACTTCGTCTGCGGCCACTATGTGCGCGCAATCAACGCCAGGCGCAACGAGCGCGATCACGTATTCTACCGTTTCTTCAATGAAGTCCCGGTCCTCTTCCTCTTTGCCATCGTGCTGCTCGCGGTTCTGAAGCCCTTCTGAGAGTCCACTGCCTGCCAGTGAATCCCCGCAGAACCCGGCCCATCTGTTTCACCGCCTCGCCTCCCCGACTCTCACCACAACGTTGGCGCACCCGGAAGCTACCCCGTGCAGCCGCTGACAGGCATCGGCAAGGCAGGCGCCATTGCGTCGGGCTAGCTGTCCCCGCCCGTTGATTCCAGCGCCGGGTCGGTCGCCAGAATGATCAGTTTTGGGGAATCCAGCAAGCCCATCCGGTGCTGCCCCTGCGACCAGTTCCAGCGTCGCGCATGGCTCCAGGATTGCTTGCCGGTGGGCGCTCCGCCGGTTTGAGTTGGACCAAAGATTTCGATCAGGCTCGCTGCCACCGCGTCGGTATCACCCTGGTAGACCATTACGATTCTCGTCAGTGGCGCGGAATCGGCCGGCGCGAGGAAGCCAATACCGGAGATCGGATACGCAGAGAGCATCGGCCCCGTTGCGGACGCGCCGGTTTCTCCGCAAACACCGCCCTGTGCGGGTTCATTGCAGGTACTGAATGCGCATTGCACGCTTTTCTCATCCTCGCCGGAGCGGGGCGCTTCGACGGTACAGCTGCCCCCCAGCTTTTCCGCCTGCGCCACCGCTGCGGCGAGGGTCATGCCGGTGTGCAGCCCGCTGATGGCGTAGGGTGGCTGCGCCGGTGCGGCGGACGACAGGCTCAGCAAAAGGAATCCGGCGAATATCCTGGGGGCGTGCATTCCATCAAACTCCTCTCAAAGCACAGACAGGGCGCAAAGTGATCTGCGCGGCGCCATACATCGATCGCCAGACAACTTTACCGATAAAGTTCTCTCAATAACAATTACACTGACACCGTCCGCTCCAATCAAGGCAAAAGAATTTGAACGCTCCATCGCAGTCACCCGCCTATATCCAGCTTGTCAATGCCGTGGGAGCGCAACTCGAGCGGCTGGACTTCATAAAACCCGAACTCGACGCAGAGCAACTCGTAAAGCGTGCTGAACAAAGGACCGGTTTGCGCACATGGGGGGATGATTGGTACCGTTGCGGCCTGGACAAGCTGGTCACCGCGCTGAACTCCCAGGCGCATCTTTCCCAGGTTGGCCGCATCACCGCCTACTACAACCTGCTGGATCACTTGTGCGTGCGCTTGCGATTGCACAACTACCGCATGCGGCGCCCGGAGATTGCGGAGCAAGCCATCGTGCGCCCGCTGTTCATTCTCGGGCTGCCCCGCACCGGAACGACGATTCTTCACGAATTGATTTCGCAGGACCCTTCCTTTCGCTCACCCGCCAGTTGGGAGGTGGCCCGACCGCTGCCGCCGCCGGCCGTGCGCACCTATAGCAGCGACAGGCGGATCGCAAGCGTGGAACGCCTGCTCCGCGTACTGGAGAAACTGGCGCCGGGATTTCAGGCTATTCACGCCGTCGGCGCCCGGCTGCCCCAGGAATGTGTCTACATGTTGGCGTCCTGCTTTGCCAGTGAGCAGTTCGGCTATATGTACGATGTGCCCGACTACAGGCGCTGGCTGCTGGAGCAGGACTTGACCGGCGCCTACACCTGGCACAAGCAATTCCTGCAACACCTGCAGGTGGACACGGCGCGTGAGCGTTGGGTACTGAAGACACCCGCCCACCTTGCGCACCTGGACTGCCTGCTCGCACAATACCCGGACGCATCCATCGTGTGGACCCACCGGCGCCCGCTGGACGCCATCGCCTCTTTTTCCAGCCTCGCCTGCACCTTGCGCGGCGGTTTCAGCGCACGCATCGACCCGGTCACCACCGGTGGCAACGAATTCGAGCACTTTGCCCGGGTCACGGATCGCGGAATAACGCTCCGCGAGACACTGGACAAAGGCCAGTTCATCGATATCTCCTTTGACGCCATATGTGCTGACCCGCTGTCTGTCGTCGGTACCATTTACCGTCACTTCGGCATGGAGCTGACCCACGAAGCCCGCTTCAGCATGCGGGAGTACCTCAGGCGCAGACCGCGTCACCTCTACGGGGAGCACCGATACGCCGCCAGTACGTTCGGACTGGATGCCGCCCGGGAGAAGCAGCTCTACAACCCGTACCTGGCGCGCTACGGCCAGTTTCTGCAGGTGGGAGACGGTTGACAGGATTTTTTACATCCCGCGCGGTCCAGGGATACTCATTTTCAAAATTTACCTATAAATCAGAGTTTTGAATCATCGGGCATGAAACTTGCTTAATGCTAGTGGCATTTAGGGTTATTCCCAGGGACGGTAATCAACACGCTCATCCGCAGCTACGGAAACAGCGCGGAATGCGTGAAAGCCCAGACCGAAACGGCAACACAAGAAGAGCAAGCGCGTTTCATTATTTCACGGGGTAGTCATGGTCAACCTGGTTAAACCCGGCGCCATTCCGGCCTCCATCGCATCCGGACTCGCCACTCCGGGCAAAGATGCTGTCCGCGCAACAGCCACCTCGCCGGGGCAATCCGGCGCGTTAAAAATGTTGGTTGGTGCCCCCGCGAATATGTTAGTCTTCGCTCCAAATCGCTCTAACAATAATTTTGGTATTTTGCGTTTCGCCGATACCCCCAAGCATATCGAGCTGTCTTGCGGCCAATAATTCAAGAGGAATCGTCAAATGTTGATCACCCGATCGTCCCGTTGTGCGCTCTCCCGCCTGCTGGGGTATGTTTTCTCCAGCGTGTTGTTGCTGGGCGCCATCACGACGTCCGCCGTCGCCCAGCGCTCTTTCATAACCTTTGAGAGCGGGCATGTGCGGCCGGTCGCGACCACACCGGACGGCAGCAAGCTGTTTGCAGTAAACACACCGGACAACCGGCTGGAGGTATTCACTGTTAGTGAGGGCTCACTAACACATACGGACTCTATCCCTGTCGGCATGGAGCCGGTAGCGGTCGCCGCGCGCAGTAACAGCGAGGTCTGGGTGGTAAACCACCTGTCAGACAGCGTCAGCGTCATCGACCTTTCCGCCACCCCTGCAAAGGTTGTGCGTACGCTGCTGGTTGGCGATGAACCCCGGGATATCGTCTTCGCCGGGACGGCATTCAACCGCGCTTTCATTACCACCGCCCATCGCGGACAACAGCGCACCGACAGCTCGATAGCCTCCGTACCGGGTGCGGGCGACCCCCAGTTGACCACCGAAGGAATCGGGCGGGCGGATGTCTGGGTGTTCGACGCGGGCAACCTCGGCACCACCATGGGCGGAACACCGCTGCAAATACTCAGCTTTTTTGCCGACACCCCGCGCGGACTCGCCGTCACGCCTGACGGCGGTACTGTGTACGTGGCCGCGTTCCAGTCCGGCAACCAGACGACAACGATTATCGAGACGGAAGTGCCCGATGGCTTCGGCGCCAATGGCGTGCCCGGGCCGAGCAAGAACTGCTGGCAGAATGACGCCGACGCCGCCTGCGAACAAAGTAGCAACGCGCCCGAAGTGGGCGTTATCGTCAAGTATGACGGCACGAAATGGGTCGACTCCAAGGGCACGGACTGGAGCAGCAAGGTCAAGTTCAATCTTCCCGACCACGATGTTTTCTCCATCGATGCCAACACACTGGCAGCCGGTTCAATCGTAGAGTATGACCATGTCGGCACCATCCTGTTCAACCTGGTGGTGAACCCTGTTACCGGCAAGGTCTATGTCACCAACACCGAGTTGCCCAACCACATCAATTTCGAAGGCCCCGGTATTCACGGCGGCAGCACGGTGCAGGGGCGACTGTCGGAGTCGCGCATTACGGTACTCAACCCGGCCAATTCGGGCGTCGACGTACAGCACCTGAACCAGCATATCGACTATTCGCAACTGCACACCGATGCCGGCGCCGACCACGCCGCCATTAACGCGCAGCGACACCACAGCCTGGCGACACCACTGCAACCCGTTGTGTCCAGCGACGGGGAAACGCTCTATGTCGCGGCGTTTGGCTCCGCCAAAATCGGTGTCTTCGCGGTGGAGGACATCGAGGACGTCGACTTCGAGAGCGAGTTCGACCCCTCGGCGCAGAGCGCCAACTACATAGATACCGGGGGCGGCCCCAGCGGGATGGTACTGGATGAGACGAACAATCGCCTCTACGTCCTGACGCGTTTTGGCAACCAGGTCGAAGTGATCGACCTCGCTTCCAACACCACGGTCGAAACCCACACGCTGCACAACCCGGAACCCGCGCAGGTTGTAGACGGGCGGAAATTCCTGTACGACGCGTTTGCCACATCGGGCAATGGCGAGGCTTCGTGCGCCAGCTGCCACATCTTTGGCGATATGGACCAACTGGCCTGGAACCTCGGCAACCCGGATGACCATGTGACCACCAATACGCAACCTTCCGCTGTAGCGGTGTTGCCTCGCGCGACCACCTTCCACCCGATGAAGGGCCCGATGACCACACAGACCCTGCGCGGCATGGCCACCCATGGCGGCCTGCACTGGCGCGGCGACCGGGTTGACGGCTTCTTTGGCACCGACCCCTGCGCGGAACCCAGTGGCGCGCCCTGTTCCGAGGATTCCTCGTTCCGCAACTTTATCGTCGCTTACGAGGGCCTGGTAGGCATGGAGGGCACGATCACCACGGGTGAGATGCAGCAGTTCGCTGACTTCGCGCTGGAAATCATGCTGCCGCCCAACCCGATCCGCGCGCTCAACAACACACTTTCTAGTACCGCCGCCGCGGGACAATCCCTCTTCCATGGCCGCAATACCGATACGGTGGCCAACTGCAACGGCTGCCACACACTGAACCCGGCGCTCGGATTCTACGGCTCGGGCGGGGAGCAGAGCTTTGAGGGCGAGACGCAGAACTTCAAGGTGCCGCATATGCGCAACCTGTATCACAAGATCGGCATGTTCGGGATGTCCGGTGAACCGACGTTCACCGGCGACCAGGTGCGCGGATTCGGCTTTCTGCACGACGGCGGAATTGACACCGTGGATCACTTCCTCGAGGCCGGTGTCTTTAGTTTGAATAACACAGAAGAGATCCAACTCCAGGCCTTCTCAATGGAGTTTCCCTCGGACCTCGCGCCCATCGTCGGCCAGCAGGTGACCAGGACAGGGAGCAACGGGCCCGTCACCAACCCGCGCATCAACCTGTTGATCACCCGGTCGACTGCGAACTTCGATTCACTGATGCTTGGCGGCACGGTGAAGGAATGTGATCTCATCGTGAAAGGCACCTTCAACGGTGTGGAGCGGGGCTGGGTGCGCGAGGCCAGCGGGCAGTTCCGCTCTGATGTCGATGATGTGGTCAGCGACTCGACGCTGCGCGGTTACGCCTTGTCACAGGGTCCACTCACTTACACCTGCGCCCCGCCCGGATCCGGCGTACGCATGGGTATCGACCGCGATGAAGACGGTGTGCTGGACGGACTCGACAACTGCCCTGCAATGGCAAACAGTGACCAGACGGATACCAACCAAAACGGTCTCGGCAACGTCTGCGACCCGCTCAAGGACAGCGACATGGACGGCGTACTGGACGATGACGATAACTGTCCCGGCATTTACAATCCAGACCAGACAGACAACAATAACGATGGCAGGGGCGATGTCTGCGAGGGACTGCCCATCGGCTGTTAAGCCCCCCACCCGAGTCCGGGAATACGTGCGGCGCCGGCTGGGCGCACGCGTATTCCCGGATAACCCACAGAACCAGCTATGTATCCACAGGGCCTGTTCGGCATAGAAGCGCTGCGTTTACTGATCTCGCCTGTCGCGCTGTTCGGTATCGTGTTTTTCATCCTGTACCTGCGCCAGGATGGCGTGCGGGCGGGACGCGCAGTGCTGTTGCTGCTGATGATTGCCGTTGCCGCCTTCCTGGGCGCGAAAGTGTTTTCACTCTATGTACGCGGGTGGCAGCTCTACCAGCCCCTCGCACACGAATTGCGCGGCGGCCTGCGCTATCCGGGCGCACTGCTGGCGATGATCGCCTTCGCCCCCCTCCTCAAGCGCTGGCTGTTGCCCGAGTTACCGCTGACCCGTTTTCTCGATGTGCTGGCGATTACTGTCTGTTTCGCATTCGCACTGGTGCGCATAAGCTGCTGGATGAACGGCTGCTGTACCGGCCCGCCCTGCTCCGGATTCCTGTGCCTCAGCTATGCGCCGGGCAGCCAGGTCTGGTATGCGCACTTACAACACGGCCTGATTGAAAACTCATTCCAGCGCAGCCTGCCCGTACTACCCCTGCACTTCCTGTTCATGGCGGCATCGCTCGGCGTCGGTCTTTTCCTGATGTGGTTTGATGGCAGGCGCAGCTTTGACGGGCAGATTGCCCTCCTGTACCTCGTGCTGCACGACGGTGCCAAGGGCCTGCTGGAGTCCTTCCGCGACCCCTACGTGGCACAGCTACAATTGTCATCTCTACTTACCAGCGCTGCGGGCCTGCTGGTGCTGCTCGCGGTGATACGCTGGCGCAGGTCCAGGAAGTCCGCCGACGACATCGCCTGACCCCCGAGGGCCGGGCGCCATCATTGGTCCTTGGCACGAATTCTGCTTTACTCTGGGGCAAACGCTCCGCGACAGGCGCCCCGTGACTTCAGGAACCCGACAACACCACAGCCGGCACTGGCAGGACGAATTTCTGCAACGGCACCAGTTGGATACTGCCTACCTGGACAATGCACACAAGTGGTTCACTCCCCTGGTGCAAGGACTGGCAGCGCACCAACATAGTGCGGGGCGCTCGATTCTCGTGGCGCTAAACGGCTGCCAGGGGTCGGGTAAAACCACCGTTTGCGATTACCTGCGCTGCGCCCTGGAGGCGGAACACCGACTGCAAACTGTCGCGCTCTCACTGGATGACTTCTACCTGACCCGCGCGCAGCGGCAGATGCTCGCTGCGTCGGTCGACCCGCTGCTGGCAACGCGCGGCGTACCGGGCACCCATGATATGCCCCTGTTGCGCGCAACCCTTGAACAGTTGCTCGACAGCCAGCGGCGGGAACCGGTGACAATACCCCGCTTCGACAAGGCCACTGATGACAGGCACCCGCCAGCCGGGTGGGACGATATCACCCCACCCGTGCACATCGTATTGCTGGAGGGCTGGTGCCTCGGTGCGCAGGCCCAGCCACGCGCGGCCCTGTCACAACCCATCAATGCACTGGAACGCGAAGAAGACGCCAGCGGCAAGTGGCGCAACTACAGTAACACCCGGCTGGGTAGCGAGTTCCAACCACTGTACGCTCTGGTCGACCAGTGGATCATGCTGCGCGCGCCATCCTTCGAATGCGTCTTTGACTGGCGCCGCGAACAGGAGCAGAAACTCGCTGCCAGAACGCCTGCCGGATCGGCCAGCAAGCTGATGGACGACCGTGCGCTGCGCCGCTTCATTCAGCACTACGAACGGATCACGCGGCAGTGCCTCAGCGCGCTGCCCGACAAGGTGAACCACCTGTTTCAGTTGAACGCCGCGCGCGAGGTGATCGCCTACAGCCACCGCGAGCACGCAGGCATCATGCCATGATGCAAGCGGAGTCGGCAGCTATCGTGTTTACCGACCTGGACGGCTCCCTGCTGGACCATTACAGCTACAGCTTCGCCGACGCGCTGCCCATGATCGAAGCCCTGGAGCGATTGCACATTCCGCTGATTCTGGTGTCCAGCAAAACCCGTGCGGAGATGCTCGAATTGCGGGCTGCGCTGGGGAATACCCATCCCTTTATCGTTGAAAACGGCGCTGCCGTATACGTTCCGCGGGCATCCTTCCCCACGCAACCGCCTGATACCGTAATTCAGGACGACTGCTGGGTGCATGCGATGGCGCCACCGCGATCCCGGTGGATTGCGCTGCTGGCCAAACTGGCCAATGAGTTCCCCGGAGAATTTGTTTCATTTCACAGCGCCGGTGCAACAGGCATTTCCGAGATGACCGGATTGTCGGCAACGGCTGCCGAGGCCGCGAATGCGCGGTGTTACAGCGAGCCCGTCAAGTGGCTGGGCTCCGCGCGGCGCGAAGCGCAGTTCACACAGTGCCTGCGTGACGCCGGCGCCAGCGTATTCAGGGGTGGCCGCTTCCTCTCGGTCAGCGGAAACTGCGACAAGGGGACGGCGTTGCGCTGGTTGCGAGCCTTTTACCAAAAGCAAAGTGCCGGCGAGGAAATGGATGATATTGCGATCGGCGACAGCGAAAACGATCGCCCGATGCTGGAAGCGGCCGGCACAGCGCTGGTGATCCGCTCGCCAGTGCACGAGTATCCCCAGCTAACGAGATCCGGATCTGTCATTCACAGCCAGTCGTACGGCCCCGCGGGCTGGGCCGAAGGAGTATCACAATGGCTACACGAAAAAGGAATCACACCATGAAGCGTGGTCGCCATGGGTGACTTCTACCAGAACGGCATTATCACGACCCTGCACAATCTGTCCAAGAGGTCACTTCAGGATATCGAGCAGGAACTGCTGGCGTTTTCGGCACGGCGGCCCATGGGGTTGATCCTGCCCTCGCTCTACTCTGAACTGGGGGGCGACGCACTACCCGGAATCCTGGACGAGCTGGTGCAGGTACCTTACCTGGCGGAAATCGTCATCGGTCTGGACCGGGCGGATGAGGCGCAGTACCGGGACGCGCTTGAATTCTTCGGTCGGCTGCCCCAGCATCACCGGGTCCTGTGGAACGATGGGCCACGACTGCAGGCTCTGGACGCCCGCTTGCAGGAACAGGGCCTGGCGCCGCGGGAGTTGGGCAAGGGGCGCAATGTCTGGTACTGCATGGGCTATATGCTGGCGAACAACCGCTCAGAGTCAGTGGCGCTGCACGACTGCGATATCGTGACCTACAACCGCTCCCTGCTGGCGCGACTGATCTACCCGGTTGCCAATCCACGCTTCAACTACGAGTTCTGCAAGGGCTATTACGCGCGCGTGGCGGACGGCAAGATAAACGGCCGCGTCAGCCGACTGCTGGTGACTCCCCTGCTGCGCGCCCTGAAAAAAACCGTGGGCGACCTGGAATACCTCGAATACATGGACAGCTTTCGCTATCCGCTGGCCGGGGAGTTTTCCTTTCGCCGCGATGTGCTCAATGACATCCTGATCCCCAGTGACTGGGGACTGGAAATCGGCGTGCTCTCCGAGATGTATCGCAACTATGCCAAGAACCGCTTGTGCCAGGTCGACATCGCCGATGTTTACGACCACAAGCACCAGGACCTCTCCGCCGCGGATGAAAGCGGCGGCCTTTCCAAGATGTCAATTGATATCGCCAAGGCCCTGTTTCGCAAGCTGGCAACCCGCGGCGTCACGTTCAGTCCCGAATCGTTTCGCTCCCTGAAGGCCACGTACTACCGTATCGCGCTGGACTTTGTCGAAACCTATCACAATGATGCGGTGATGAACGGACTGACCCTGGACATCCACGCGGAGGAGCAGGCCGTGGAGCTCTTTGCCGAGAATATCATCAAGGCCGGAGAGGCCTATCTGGAGCGCCCGATGGAACGCCCGTTCATCCCGAGCTGGTCACGCGTGATCAGCGCGATACCCGATGTACTGGAGCAGCTCAGCAACGCGGTCGAGGCGGACTACGCCGAGTTCAGGGCGGATTGAGTGACAGTGTCGGATAGTTCGGAACAAACGGGGCTGTTACTGGAGCGCGTGCGGCTTCACATTCGCCAGATCTACCACGACAACCCGCTGGGCGCAGACCTGGAGGGCCTGCCGGAGGCGCTGCTCGATCTGATGCGGCTGGACCAGTCGGCGCCGGAGCCCCCGCGGCACACCAGTCACTGGGATCAGAGTGATGCCCTGGTAATCACCTACGCCGACAGCCTCCGGGTGGAGGATGAAAAGCCACTGGTAACCCTGAAGCACTTTCTCGACCAGTGGACTGACGGGGTGGTGAGCGGGGTTCACATCCTGCCCTTTTATCCGTGGACATCCGACGATGGCTTCTCGGTACTGGATTATTCCAGCGTGAATGAGGCCCTGGGAGACTGGGGCGACATCCGCGCCATCGCCGATCGGTACGACCTGATGGCGGACCTGGTGATCAATCACTGCTCCATCCGCAGCATCTGGTTCGAGAATTTTCTGGCTGACAGGGAACCGGGCAGGGGCTATTTTTTCACTGCCAGCCCGCTGGATGACTTGAGCGCCGTGGTGCGCCCGCGAACAACCCCTCTGCTGCAGGAAGTCACCGCGGCCGACGGCCCAAGACATGTCTGGTGTACGTTCAGCCACGACCAGGTCGATCTGGATTTCCGCAATCCCGAGGTGCTCAAGCAGTTCGTTTCCATCATTCGGCAATACCTGGATGCGGGCATCCGGATTTTCCGACTGGATGCCGTTGCCTTTTTGTGGAAGATACCCGGCACCACCTGCCTGAATCTCGAAGAGACCCACGAAGTGGTGCGCCTGCTGCGCACGCTGGTGGAGCATGCGCGAGCGGACACCGTATTGATTACCGAGACCAATATCCCGCACAGGGAAAACCTGTCCTACTTCGGCAACGCCAATGAGGCGCACTGTGTCTACAACTTTTCCCTGCCGCCGCTGCTGGTGTACGCGCTGTTGACCGGCGACTGCAGCTATCTGAAACAGTGGATGATGAGCATGCCGCCGGCGCAGAACGGCACCGCGTATTTTAATTTCATCGCCTCCCACGACGGTATCGGCCTGCGTCCGGCCGAGGGCCTGCTGTCCGACGCGGAGCTGGAGCGCATGATTGCCGCGATGGAGGGGTTTGGCGGCCATGTCTCCTACCGCGCGCTGGAGTGCGGCCAGCGCAAACCCTATGAAATCAATATTTCACTGATCGATGCGCTCCAGGGCACGATTGAGGGCAGCGATCACTGGGGCGTAGAGCGCTTTATCTGTGCGCATGCCATTATGCTGGCGCTGGAAGGTATACCCGGGATTTACATACACAGTCTGCTGGGCACGCGCAATGACTATGAGCGCGTTGAAAACAGCGGGCACTACCGCGCCATTAACCGACACCAGTGGGATATGCAGACGCTCAGCGCCATGCTGGAGGATGCCGGCAGTAGCCACGCCCGGATCTTTTCCCGCCTGAAGTCGCTACTCGCAATTCGTCGCGGGCAGGCCGCGTTCCACCCCAATGCCGTACAGTACACCCTGCACCTCGGTGCGGGTATTGTCGGCTTTCGACGCGAAAGCATGGATCAGCAACAGTACATTTTCTGCATCAGCAACATCACGGACAGGCCCTGTCGCCTGGCGTTGTCGGATATCAATCTCGATAACGTCTGCGACTGGCAGGACCTCATCAATGGTGTGCAGTACTCCGCGCAGGATGAAGAACTGCCGCTGCAGCCCTACCAGACTGTGTGGCTTTCGAATACCGCGAACCCGCAGTAGTCCCATCCGCCGGGGCGCGGGCCGCGGATTATTCGACACAGCCGCCCGCCAGCCACTGGATATTGTGCTCCGCAGCACGGATAATTTGACTGTCGCCACCCGCAACCCATGCACCGGCCCATGAACACGCAAGACAGGTACGCCATGAGCACCTCGGAAGAACTATTCAATCGCGCCAACAAACACATCCCCGGGGGCGTCAACTCGCCGGTGCGCGCATTCAGGGCGGTGGGCGGCACGCCCGTCTTTATCGAGCGCAGTGAAGGCGCCTACCTCTTCGACTGCCAGGGTAAACGCTACATCGACTATGTGTTGTCCTGGGGACCGATGCTGATGGGACACAACCACCCCGCCGTGCGCGAGGCCGTCATGCAGCAGTGCCTGAAGGGACTCAGCTTCGGAACGCCGACCGAGTTGGAGATTGAACTGGCCGAGCGTCTCTGCAATATCATGCCGGGCATGGATATGGTGCGCATGGTCAGTTCGGGCACCGAGGCCACCATGAGCGCGATACGCCTGGCGCGCGGCTATACCGGGCGCGATACGATCGTGAAGTTCGAAGGCTGTTATCACGGCCACTCCGACTCCCTGCTGGTCAAGGCGGGGTCCGGCGCCCTGACCATGGGCGTACCCAGCTCACCCGGCGTTCCAGCCGCGCTGGCGGATCACACGATGACCCTCACCTACAATGACACCGATGGCCTGCGCCGCGCCTTCAGTGAACACGGGGACAATATAGCCTGTGCGATTGTTGAACCCGTGGCCGGCAATATGAACTGCATACCGCCCAGCCCCGGTTTCCTCGAGACGCTGCGCGCCGTGTGCACCGAACACGGCGCCGTGCTGATCCTCGACGAGGTGATGACCGGTTTTCGTTTTGGCCTGCAGGGTGCGCAGGGCCACTACGGAATTGAGGCCGACCTGACCACGCTGGGCAAGGTGATCGGCGGCGGCATGCCGGTGGGCGCTTTCGGCGGCAAGCAGGCGATCATGGAACAGATCGCGCCGCTGGGTCCGGTCTACCAGGCGGGAACGCTGTCCGGCAATCCCGTTGCGATGGCTGCCGGGCTCGCCACACTGAATATCATCTCGCAACCCGGCTTCTACGAGCCCCTGTTCGAGCGTACCCGGCAGCTGTGCCGGGGATTGCAGGATGCGGCCAACGCCGCCGGGGTGCCGTTTACCACCAATCACGCCGGCACGATGTTTGGCGGCTTCTTTACCGAGGCTGTGCGCGTGACCCGCTACGCCCAGGTCATGGCCTGCAACGGCGAATCGTTCAACCGCTTTTTCCACTCGATGCTCGACCAGGGTGTCTACCTCGCCCCGGCGTCCTACGAAGCGGGTTTTATGTCCAGCGCCCATAGCGACGACGACATCGCCCAGACCTTGGCGACGGCCAAAGTCGCCTTTGCATGCCTTTGAGCGAGGACCGGAACATGACATTCACCACTTCACGCGGCAGGTTTCCCGAGACTCGCATGCGGCGATTGCGGGCCAATGCGTTCTCACGCCAGCTGGTCTGTGAACACGCACTGAGTCCCTCGGATCTTATTTTCCCCGTGTTCGTACTGGAGGGCAGCGGCCAGCGCGAAGCGATCGCCTCGATGCCCGGCATAGAACGACTCAGCGTCGACCTGTTACTGGAGAAAGCGAGACTGGTCCACCAGCTGGGTATACCCGCACTCGCGCTGTTCCCGGTGGTGGCGGGAGAGCGCAAAAGCCTGTTGGCCGAGGAAGCATACAACAGCGACGGACTGGTGCAGCGCGCGGTGAAATCACTCAAGCAGGCGCTCCCCGAGTTGGGTGTGATCACCGACGTTGCACTGGACCCGTACACCACGCATGGCCAGGACGGCATCATCGACCCGGACGGCTACGTGTTAAACGACGTGACCAGCGAAATACTGGTGAAACAGGCGCTGTCCCACGCCGCCGCCGGCGCGGATGTGGTGGCTCCCTCCGACATGATGGATGGCCGTATCGGCGCCATCCGTCGGGCGCTGGAGGACGAGAGTTTCTGCAACACACTGATCATGGCCTATTCCGCGAAATACGCCTCCGCCTACTACGGTCCCTTCCGCGATGCGGTGGGCTCTGCCGGAAACCTCAAGGGCGGCAACAAGAGCAGCTACCAGATGGATCCCGCCAACAGTGACGAGGCATTGCATGAATGCGCGCTGGATCTGGCCGAGGGCGCGGACATGATCATGGTCAAACCGGGCATGCCCTACCTGGATATAGTCCGCCGCGTCAAGGAGGAGTTGCGGGCGCCCACCTTCGCCTACCAGGTAAGCGGCGAGTACGCGATGCACGTTGCCGCGTTTGAACGCGGCTGGCTGCCCCGCGATGCCGTCGTACTGGAGTCCCTGCTGGCCTTCAAGCGGGCCGGTTGCGACGGCATACTGACCTACTTCGCGGTGGAGGCCGCACAGGCCCTGCAGGGGGACTAAGCCGCCCATGCGCATTTTTTTCCCGCTGTGGTTGGCGCTGTGCCTGCTCGCTCCGCCGGCGCTGGCGGAATGCGAATGCCTGTGGCAGGGCTCCTTTGTCGACGTGCAGGCGACTGCGGACCTGGTGGTCAGCGGCAGCGTGGTCGCGAGCAAGGGCAATTCCGTAGACCTGGCGGTGTCCCGGGTGCTACGCGGCCCGCAACCCGCCGAGACGGTGCGCATCTGGTTGCAAACGGCTGACTATTGCCGCCCGGACGCGGCACTTTTCCCCGCCGGTACCGACTGGGTGATGGCGCTGCGAAAGATCACCGACGTGGTACCCGGTGGCTTCAACCCCGCCACGCCCAATATCAGCTATGGACGGCCCGGCGACTACATTCTGTCAAGTTGCGGCGGCTACTGGCTGGCCCTGAACGGCGACCGGGTCACCGGCAGCCTTGTAAACGCGCCGCGGTGGGAGCGCGATCCGCCAATGACGCCGGTCCTGCTGGAACTGGTCGCGGACTTCGTGCAGGGCAGGGTCGAGCGGGACACGCTGCTGCAGGCCAGCCAGGAGGATCCGGCGCTGCGCCAGTTGCAGCTGGATACACGCGCATTCCTTCGAAACGAGAACCAGTAGCGCTTATTGGCCTTTAGTTGGCGACAAACCGCGTCCCGATAGGCTATAAATGCGATCGCGTGTCGTGAAATTAGAAAAATATAGCCATGTACCCGATAACCGCGCCGCTCAGAAAGGCTCGAAACTGGTGGTTCCAGTTGTGCACCGGTCGCTCGGTATACGAGCGCGCGGACGAGGAGAACTACCGGCAGCGCATCCTGGTGATGACCAGTTGCTTCTGGTTGCTCACGGTCATCCTGTTCTCGTTTGTCATTCCCCTGTTCATGGACATAACGGCGCAGGGAATGATCGCCGCCAACGTGCTGTTTGTGGCCAGCATACTCGGGGTCCTGGTGAGCATGTTGCTGTTGCGACTGCGCGGCGACCGGATCGCGGCACTGAATGTGATGCTCCTTATTTACACCGGCGCGTTTACCGCGGCCTGTTTCGTTTTTGGCGGCACGGGGTCTCCCACCTATCCGCTACTGATACTTGCGCCGGCAATGGCGGCCATTGTCGGCAGCGCGGCGCTGTGCGCGTCCTGGGGGCTGCTGGTCATCGCCATCTGGGTGTGCGTACTGCAGGCAGAGCGGCACGGTGTCGAGTTTGTACAGATCATACTGCCCGCGAACCATAGCATGGCGATGATGATGGCCTATACCGCGATGGCCGTTGCCGTCGTCAGCGTGATCATCATCTATGCGGAAATGAACAAGGCACTGCGCACAAGCCTGCAGGCCACGAATTCGGAGCTGGAGCATCTGTCATCGCACGACCAGTTGACCAGGCTGCCCAATCGCCGCTTCTACGACGAACGCATCACACTTGCCCTGCAGCGCGCTGCGGAGCAGGGAGGCATGACCGGGTTGTTGTTCATGGACCTGAACGAGTTCAAGAGTATCAACGACACCTACGGGCACGGCGCGGGCGACAAACTGCTGATCGCGGTCGCCCAGCGCATACAGAGCTGTCTGCGCGAAACCGACCTCGTCGCACGCCTGGGTGGCGACGAGTTTGTCGCAGTGCTGGAGGATGTCAGGTCGCCCGAGGAGATCACGCGCCTCGCCCACAAGTTGTCGCAGGCGATCGAGCAGCCGCTGTATGTTCGGCAACAGATTCTGAAATTCAGCTGCAGCATCGGCGTATCCATCTTCCCGATCGACGGGCGCCAGCTGCACGAGCTCGAGGAGAAGGCGGACAAGGCCATGTACCTGGCGAAGAAACGCGGCCTCCCGGTGGCCCTCGCCAGCCTGGAGGCGACCAACACGCCTATGCCCGCGCGCGCGCCGACCAATCGTATCTGACCCTCGTTTAACTCCGGCTTTGAAGTATTCTTAACCCGCCGGGACACGCCGTAAACCCATCAATGGGGGCTCGGGCTCGGCGAGTTAAGAATACTTCAAAGCCTACTTGCCAAACTTCAGAATGGGTGTGCACTAAAGGGCACTGCCTTGAGCCTGATGATTGCAAGGAGGCGTTTTAGCTGCTCTGCCCCGTCGGGACTGTGTGAGGCAGGACGCCGAACTCAAGCCCCCATGGATGGGTTTACGGCGTGTCCCGGCGGGGCAGAGCAGCTAAAACGCCGCTGCCGGCATCTCAAGGAAGTGCCTCTCGGTGCGCAGCAATGGATTCAGGCTTTTTTCTGGCGACGGAAACGCCGCAGGAACATCTGTCGGCGCCACTGCGCCTGCCGGGATTTGCTCCCCTCCACCAGGTCCAGCAATTCACCCAGCATCATCAGCGACAGGCCCCAGATACAGCGGCCCTCATACCAGTAGCAGGGCACCGTCATTTCCGCGCCCTTGTAATGCCAGGTCATCTCCGACTGATTGTCTTCGTCCAGCAGGAATTCCAGCGGCACCCAGACGACCTCGGCCACCTCGTGGTTCAGCGTGAAGCGGACTTCGCGGTCGAGGCGGAATACAAAGGGGCTGACGGCCATGCCGAACGGGCCCCGATGCGGGCGGGCGTGGAGGTCGGACAGTTGACCGATACACTGATCCTGCCCCCCGAGCAACACGCCCACCTCTTCTTCCGTCTCGCGCACCGCCACCTCGTAACCGTTGGCGTCCACACTGTCCATGCGACCACCGGGGAAGGCCATCTGCCCGGACCACGGATCGCCCTCGCGCTCGGCCCGCTTGATCATTAGAATATGCAGTTCGCCGTCACGCACCTGCAGTATCATCGCAACGGCAGAGCGTTTCATCAGTCGACGCAGCAGTTTCTTGCCCGGTGAGTGATCACCGAGCCGGGTTTCAATGAGTTGTAGCAACGGCACTGACACTTGATCGCCTTTCCCGGAAAACCAAACGTGATCCGGCGATTAAGCCAGCCACAGGATAACTTGACAAGTTGTAACAGGCGTTTATGAACAGGGAAACCATGGTAGAGAACAACATACCGCAAGAAAGCCTGCTGCAACTGCGCGATGTCAGCCTTGTCTACCGTGCGCTGCCCGCGCTGCGCAATATCAACTGGCAGCTGGTGTCCGGGCAGCAATGGGCCTGCCTGGGCCCCAACGGCGCCGGCAAAACCAGTCTGGCAAAGGTAATCAGCCGGCAGGCCACCCATTTTTCCGGGGAGGTAGCGCGTTCCGGCGAACTGGAGAGAAACGGCGTAGCCTACGTCTGCTTTGAGCAGGCCAGGGCCCTGTGCGAGCGCGACCGAAAACTCGATGACTCGGAATTTCGCGCCGACGCCAGCGATCCCGGCACGCCCGTACAAGCGCTGATCCTCGGTGGTCGCGAGCCGGACGAGCGATTTCACAGCTGGACCGAACGCCTGCGCATGCGGCATTTTCTGAGCCGCGGCCTGCGTTTTATTTCCACGGGCGAAATGCGCAAGACGCTGTTGGTCTCCGCCATTTTGAGTGAGCCCGCACTGCTGATCCTCGACAGCCCGCTGGATGGCCTGGACCTCGCCAGCCAGCGGGAAATGCAACAGGTCATCGCCGAACTGCTGCGGTCACCCATTGCCGTCCTCATGCTGTGCCGGCAGATGGAGGATGTTCCCGCCGGTATCTCCCACATCATGGTACTGGATGAAGGGCAACTCGTGGCCTGTGACACGCGCGAAGCGATCATGACGAACACCGCGGTGACGGCCCTGATGAATCCGCCGATGCCGCCGCTGGGCGAGCTGCCCGCACCCGCTGCACGCGCGTATACACTGCCGGCCACAGGGCCCCTGCTGGCGCTGCGCGATGTGTCGGTAAGTTACGGCGACTTTACCGTACTGCGCGATGTGAACTGGGTACTGGAGCGCGGCACCCACTGCTGCGTTTCCGGCCCCAACGGCTGCGGCAAGACAACCCTGCTCAGCCTGATCACCGGCGATAACCACAAGGCCTACGGCCAGGACATCACCCTGTTCGGCGTACGCAGGGGCAGCGGCGAGAGCGTCTGGGATATCAAGCAGAAATTCGGCCAGCTCGATACGCAACTGCAACTCAATTTCGCCCGGGGCATGCGGGTCGTCGAGGTGGTGGTATCGGGGTTTTTTGATTCGGTGGGCCTGTACGACGACTGGGGCGATGCGCAACGCAGCTGCGCGGAACAGTGGCTTCGCGCGCTGGGGCTCGCCGGGTACAGCGGCGAAAAATTCGACGCCCTGTCGTTCGGGCTGCAGCGCATGGTGCTGCTGGCCCGCGCAATGGTGAAATCACCCGTGATACTGCTGCTGGACGAACCCACGCTGGGCCTGGACGGCTACCATCGCGGATTACTGCTGCGGGCACTGGATCACATTGCTCGGCACAGCGACACCCAGCTTATTTTTGTCAGTCATTCGGCCGGGGAAACCCCGGCCTGCATCAACCAGCACCTGAGCTTCGAGCCACTGCAGGACGGGTTCAGGCTGGTATGCCGCGAGGACCAATCCGCAGCCGCTCACCCATGACCTGCCGCCGACGCCCGCGCCGCGGAACCCGGTGGGCGATGCCCGCTAGACGCGGCGGATCTTGAAGAACACCGCGTAGAGTGTCGGCACCACGATCAGGGTCAACACGGTGGCGAAGCCGAGCCCGGCCATGATGGTGACCGACATGTTGACAAAGAACACGTCGGCCAGCAGCGGGATCAGTCCCAGGATGGTGGTCGCGGCGGCCAGCATCACCGGGCGCATACGACTGACAGAGGAGTCCAGGATCGCCTCGAAGCCGTCCTTGCCGGACTCGATCTGCTGGTCGATCTCCTCGATCAGTACAATGGCGTTCTTGATCAACAGCCCCACCAGGGACAACGCGCCCAGTATCGACATGAAATCGAACGCGCCCCCTGTCGACAGCAGGCCGGCGGTAATGCCGATGATCGCCAGCGGCACGGTGAGCCAGATGATCGCGGGCTGTTTCAGTTTCCCGAACAGGAAAATACTGGTGAGTATCATCAGCAGGAAACCGACCGGCAATGACGCACCCAGCCCCGCCTGGGCGTTGACCGAGTCCTCGTACTCTCCACCCCACTCCAGGGCGTAACCGGGCGGCAGCGGAATTTCCTCGATCTGCGGGCGCAGTGCGTCCAGCAACACGGTGGCCGCGCCATCGAGGGGATTGCAGGATGCAATAATGGTCTGGATACGGTTGCGCCCCCGAATCACCGCGTTTTCCCAGCGGGTGTCGTATTCAGAGACCACCTGCGATACGGGTACAGACTTGCCCAGTATCGGGCTCCATACCTGGATATCCCGCATATCGTCGATATCCCCGCGCTCGTCCTGCGGCGCGCGCATGGCGATCGGCAACACGCGATTGCCGTCGCGGTACACGCCCACGTTCGTACCCTCGAAGGCATATTGCAGCGCGGCACCGAGGCTTTCACGATCCACACCCAACTGGCGACCCACCTGCTCATTAAAGACAGGCGTGACCACTTTCACCGGGGAGCGCCAGTCGTCGCGGATATCCACCGCATCCGGGTTGGCGCGCATGATCGCCTGCGCCTGCTCGGACAATGTGCGCAGCACCTGGGGATCCGGCCCGGAGAAACGTGCCTCGATCTTGGCGTCGCGTCCCGGACCGATGCGCAGGGCCTTGATAATCGGGTCAGTCCACGACAACTCCTCGCGCATAAACGCCTGCACCGCATCCCAAACGGGTTCTATCTGTTCACGTGATTCGGTGCGCACGATAATCTGGGCGTACACCGGCGCCGGCTCCCGTGAATCGTAAACCAGGGTAAAACGCTGGTGCGGACCACCTATCACCGAGGTCGTTTGCACCACGCCCGGCTGCTGGCGAAGAAACTCGCTGACGCGCAGGGTATCGTCGCGGGTCACGCGGATATCAGCGCCCTCCGGCTCCCAGATGTCGACAAAAAACATCGGTGTATTGGAATCCGGAAAGAACCCGCTCTTGACATTGCCGAAGCCCACGAAGGCAAATGCGAACATCACGACCACCGCGCCGAGGGTGACCCAGCGATGATTCACCGCCGCAGCCACCACCCCGCGGTAGCCCTGGAAGAGTTTGCCCGCGTAGGGGTCCCTGTCCGACGCCGCGGTGTCCGGTTTCAACAGTAACGCGCACAACAGGGGCGTGGTGCTGATCGCCGTCACCCAGCTGAGTGACAGCGAGATCAGGATCACGTAGAACAGGGAACTGGCAAATTCACCGGTGTTGTCCGTCGACATTCCGATCGCAGAGAACGCCAGAATCCCGATGAGCGTACCGCCCAGCAGCGCCCAGATCGTCTTGCCGACGGCCTCGCCCGCCGCTTTGGTGGCATCCATACCGGCCTGCATCCGCACCAGCATTCCCTCGGCGACGACAATCGCGTTGTCCACCAGCATACCCAGCGCTATCACCAGCGCGCCCAGCGAAATCCGCTGCAACTCGATCGCGAATATGTTCATGAAGAACAGCGTGCCCGCCACCGTGATCAGCAGCACGGCGCCGATCACGATGCCGGTACGCAAACCCATGAACACCAGCAACACCGCCAACACGATCAACACGGCCTGCCCGACACTGACCAGGAAGCCACCCACGGATTTCTCCACCTCTGCGGGTTGGTCATACACCGACACCATCTCCATGCCCACGGGTATAACGACCTGCAGTTCCTCGATTTTACGGTCCACGGCACGCCCCACCGCGACCACGTTTTCACCCGAGGCCATGGAGATACCGATACTGAGGCCGGGATTGCCGTTGACGTAATAGAGTTTTTTGGGCACCTCCTCGTACGCACGGGTGATGGTGGCGATGTCGCTGAGCCGCACCAGTGTCTTGTCACTGGAACTGATCAACAGGTCGCCGATTTCCTGCACCGACGTGAAATTTCCCGTAGGGCTGATGCGCAGGTAATCGTCGCCCACGCGCACCTTGCCCGAGTTGACCACCACGTTCTGGGAGCCGAGCACATTGGCGATCTGCTGCAGGTCGATGCCGAGTTCGGCCATGCGACTGCGGGACATTTCGAGGTATACCACCTCGCGCTGCTCACCGTCGATAACGACCTTGCGTACGCCGGGCACCAGCACCAACTGTTTCTTGACCGCATCCGCGATGTCGTACAGGTCGCGCCAACTGTAGCCGTCTCCCGTAAGCACCGTGTAGATGCCGTACACGTCGCCGAAATCATCGAGGATGACAGGGTCCTGCGCGCCCGGGGGCAGCGAGGGTTTGACATCGGCGATCTTGCGCCGCAGTTCGTCGAATATATTGGGCAGGTCGGCGGCTTTGTACTCATCCTTGAAGTCGATCAGGATATCGGACAGGCCGGGGCGGGACACCGACATCTTGATACGCTTGACCTGCGGCATCTTCTGGATAGCGTCCTCCAGGTGGTAGGTCAGTTCCTCCTGGACTTCGCGCGCAGTGGCCCCGGGGTAAAGCGTCAGTATTTTCGCCGACTTGATGGTAAACGGCGGGTCTTCCAGCTTGCCCATCTTCTGGTACGCCATCAGGCCGCCGCCGACCATGATGACCACCAGCAACCAGGAAATCACCTTGTTCTCGACCGAAAATTCCCCAATGTTCATACGGGCGTCCCTTGTTCAGTCGACTGCTTCAGAGTGGCTCGCCGGATCGCGGCACAGCCTGTTCAGTCACCGCCATGCGCGACACCTTCATACCTTCGGCCAGGTAGGGCGCGCCCACCGCGACGATTTCCTCGCCGCCATCGAGTCCGTCTGTCACCTCCACCCGGTCGCCGCTCATCCGGCCGATAGTCACCGCTTGCGCAGACACCGTCATCGCCTCCGGGTCGAGCACCCAGACTCGCGGTTGCAGGCCGCTGTCGCCCTGCACCGCGCGTACCGGCACGCGCTTAACGGTGCCGGCATCCGCGCCGATCAGGCGGCTGAGGTCCAGCAGCACCGTGGTTGTCATGCCGGGCAGGACGGTAAAGTCAGTCGGGGACTCCATCGTGAAAGTAGCCCTGAAGGTCTGTGTCTGTTCGTTCGCCTTGGTAGCGATCTCCTTGGGCCTGAGCGGGAATTTCTCGCTGGAATGGCCTTCAAACACCGCGAAAGCCTCCGTCACACCCTCATCTTCATCCGAGTCCACGGATCGATCGAGGTCGCCCATTCTGCGTACCATACGCACCACTGATTCCGGCACGTCGATAATGATGTCGAGCTGGCTGTTGTTCTGCAGTGTGAATACCGACTGCTTGGCCGCCACCTCTTCGAACTGTTCCGCCATGCGCCGGGCGACCCGGCCTTCGAACGGCGATGTCAGCACCGTGTACTCGAGGTCCTGCTCAGCCTGCGACAGCGCGGCGGAGGCGGTACGGTAGTTTGCCTCCATGCGATCGTAGTCCATGCGCGAGATATTGCCGTCTGCCACCAGTTCCTGCGCCCGGGTGAAGTTACTTTTTGAATTGTCGAAGGTGGCTTTCCTGTCCTCGTACACCAGCTTGTAATCGGTGGGGTCCAGGCGGGCCAGCACCTGCCCTTCCTCGACCAGGTCACCTTCCTTGACAAGAATCTCCTGCAGGCGGCCCGGAACGCGAAAGGACAACTCGGCGCGCAGGCTGGCGTCCACCCGCCCCGGGAAACTGCGCATGGTATTGCCGGCACCGCCCTCGACCACGAAGGTCTTGACCGGGCGCGTCTGCTCAACGACTACCGTCTCTTCCTGGCCGCCGCATGCGACCAGGGCAGACAGCAACAGCGCGGCCGCCGCGCGTTTAGTTGTGTAACCCAGCATCACCCCGCACCCCCATTAAAATCGATGCCTGCATCATACTGTGCGAATCCGCGTGCTCCAAGCGCAATACCCCTGCGCCTCTCAAATTAGTGCTCAAACGCGCGCAACGCATCGCATACGGCCGCGCTTGAGCAATACAGCAATCCGCGCTCCGCCATCACCCTCGCCTGCGCGGTATCGCCTTTGGCCTTGTGTACTTCAGCGAAACCCAGGTAGACCTCGGCGCTGTCCGGGTCGATGCGCTGCGCGCGCTCCAGCAGCGCCAGCGCCTGTTCGTAATCGCCACGGCCAGAGGCCTGCTCCGCTTTGGCCAGCAGGGGCCGCCACGCTGCGCTGGCGGAATGCGTCGCGGCGCGCGGCGGCGTTTCGTGCACCGCGGGCGGAGGCGTAACGATGACCGGCTGCCGGGGTTTTTCCACCGGCGCGGGTTGGCCGCCGGGCGGTGTGTAGGTGGAACAGGCGGCCAGCAATACCAGCATGCCCCAGACAACTATCCGCATCAGGTAGCGCGACGCCGGCGTCATCCGTTACCTCCGAACAGCGCGTCGAACCAGTCTCGCGGCCCGGAACCCGGTGCGCGCGGCGCGCAATCGGTGCGCCGCTGCGGTTCAGACCCGGTGATAAAAGGCAGTTTCACGGCATGCGGGCAGCCTTCACCGGTCAGGTAACCGCTGTTGCCATCGATCCACTGCGTTTGAATACCATCGGGCATACGGTAGGCGAGCGACTGTTTGCTGGCACCGGCCATGAACTGCGCCCAGATCTTCAGCGCGCCACTGCTGCCGGTCAGCCCGGTGCTGCCATTGTCATCCCGGCCTATCCAGGTCACCGCCAGCAGATCGCCGGAGAAGCCGGCGAACCAGGAATCGCGCCCGTCGTTGGTGGTCCCGGTTTTCCCGGCCACGGCGAAACTCTGCGGCAGGTACCGGTACACACCCTCGCCGGTGCCCTCGCGCACCACCGCGCGCAGGGCGAAGTGCAACAGGTGCATGGATTGCAGACTCACGGTGCGATCGTACTCCAGCGGATAGCGCCTGAGCGGCTCGCCGTTGGCATCGACAATATCGCGAATACCGCGCAGCGGCATGCTGAATCCGCCCGCCGCAATGGTCTGGTACATCCTCGCCATATCCATCGGCGAGTATTCCCCGGCGCCGAGGAACAGCGCCGGCAGCCGGGGCACACCGTCTTCCACGCCCAGCCGGGCCAACACATCGACGACGCTGTTCACGCCCAGCTGCATGCCGAGGCGCGCGCTCGCCAGGTTGTAGGAGCGCGCCAGGGCCTGGTAGAGCAGCACATCCCCGTGCGCTTTGCGGTCAAAGTTCTGCGGCTGCCAGGCTTTCGCGCCCGGCGCGTTCACGGTGAGCGGAGTGTCGGACAACACCGTTGCCAGTGAGTACTTGCCCGGTTGCTCCAGCGCCGCGAGATAGATCGCGGACTTCAGGAGCGATCCCGCCGGCCGCCGCGCGTCCAGCGCGCGATTGAAACCGGCGAAACGCGTTTTGCGCCCGCCGATCAGCGCGGCCACCTCCCCGGTGTCGAAACGCGTGACCACCGAGGCGCTCTGCAATTTCGCGGAGGTGTCGAGCTGGTCCAGCACGGCCGTCGTACTGCGCTCCAACTGGCGCTGCACCAGGGGATCAAACGGGGTGAATATGCTCAGGCCCCTGGTGGTGAGATCCTCTTCGCGGTAATCCCGACGCAGCTGTCGGCGCACCAGGTCCAGGTAGGCCGGGAATGAACCGCGAATGCTGCCCTCGCTGTCCAGTTCCAGCGGACGCTCGCGAGCGGCCTTGGCCTGCTCGGCGGAGACCACTCCCTGCTCGGCCATCACCGCCAGCACCACGTTGCGCCGCTCCAGCGCCCGCTTCGGGTTGCGCTCGGGATTGTACAGCGATGGCCCCTTGATCATGCCGATCAGCAGCGCCTGCTGCGACAGGTTCAACTGGTCCAGCGGCTTGCCAAAGTAGTGCTGCGCGGCCAGTTCAAACCCGTGTACAGCGCGCGGCCCCTCCTGGCCGAGATACACTTCGTTGATGTAGCTTTCCAGGATTTGGTCTTTGTCGTAATGCAGGTCCAGCAGGACGGCCATGACCACTTCTGTCAGCTTGCGCACGAGGGTGCGCTCGGACGACAGGTAATAGTTTTTGACCAGCTGTTGCGTAATCGTGCTGCCCCCGGCGACGACCTGCCCGGAACGCAGGTTGCTGAACGCAGCCCGCACGATACCCATCACGGAAAAGCCCCAGTGCTGGTAGTAATTGCGATCCTCCACCGCCAGCAGTCCCTGGCGAAACTGCTCGGGCACATCTGCCAACTGCACCAGCACACGATCTTCACCGTGCTGGGGAAAAATCCCGCCTATCTGCACCGGGTCCAGTCGCATCAGGTCGACAGTGCGCCCCGCCTCGGACAACCTGCTGACCCGGTCACCGCTGAATTCAATCAGTACCCGGCGCTCGGGCTCCCTTTCACCCGGGAACTGGAAACCGCGCGTGTACAGGTCGAAACGATCGCGGTTGCGCGACACCTCCCCGCCCTTGCGCGGCGAGGCCACCGGGCGATAGCCGAGCACATCCAGTTCATAGGACAGATCGGCAGCCGAAACCGCGGCACCGGCAAACAGTTCGAGCGGCCTGGCATAGACCTTCGCGGGCAGGCCCCACATCTTGTCACTGAAGGTCGCCGTGATACGGGCATCGAGATAGATCACGAACAACGCTCCCAGGACGAGAGCGACCAGGGCGAGTTTGAGGAGCAGGTGGCTGGTTCGAAACATGGGATGCGAGTGTACACCAGCTCTGCAGGAAATTAGCGATTGTGTTTGACACCCTGCTCAATTAGTTCCGGTGACATAAACCACAGATTGCGGGAACGGCACTGTTATTCAAGCGGTGAATCAGGATAATAGTGCGCTGGTTTCAATACAGTGGGCGAACCGGGATGAAGAAGTACAAGGCATATGGCATCGGCGCGGCATTGGTGGACACCGAGATAAAGGTCGTCGATGCGGAGCTGGAACAAATGAAGGTGGAAAAAGGGCTGATGACGCTGGTCGATGAGCAGCGACAGCGCGAGTTGCTCGAGCACCTGTCCGGCCACATGGTCAAGGCCAGCCACGCCAGCGGTGGTAGCGCCGGCAACTCCATGATCGCCACGGCACAGTTTGGCGGGCCCACTTTCATGTCCTGCAAGGTGTCCAACGACTCCGACGGTGACATCTACATCGCCGACCTCGAAGCCGCCGGGGTGGACCACTGCTTCAACGGCGAACGCGCGTCCGGCACCACCGGCAAATGCCTGGTGCTGATTACCCCCGATGCCGAACGCAGCATGAACACCTACCTGGGCATCAGCGAGACGCTCTCTGTCGAGGAACTGGATGAGGAGGCAATCGTCGCCTCGGAATACGTCTACCTCGAAGGCTACCTGGTGACGTCGCCTTCCGGCAGGGCCGCTGCCATCAGGGCGCGGCAGATCGCCGAGGCGGCGGGCGTGAAGACCGCCCTGAGTTTCTCCGACCCCGGGATGGTGGAATTCTTCCGCGAGGGGATTGCCGAGATGATCGGCGATCGCCTGGACCTGATATTCTGCAACGAGGATGAAGCGCTGGGCTGGGCGCAGACAGACAACCTGGACGTGGCCGTCGAGCGGCTGAAAACCACCGCTGACAGCTTCGTGATCACGCGCGGCAGCAAGGGGGCGCTGGCCTACGATGGCCACACGCTGAGCGAGATTCCGCCACACAAGGTGATGGCCGTTGACACCAATGGCGCCGGCGATATGTTTGCCGGGGCATTTCTCTATGCCATCACAAAGGGTGAAGACTTCCCCACCGCTGGCCGCTTCGCCAGCCTGGCCGCCGGCAAAGTCGTCGCCAGTTACGGCCCGCGGCTGCCCGCCGCGGATTACCCGGCACTGCGCAGGGAGTTTTTTGGCGAGTAGGGGCCGGCACCGCGACGATTTCCGGCCCGCCTCGCTATGCACCCGAGTCCGGCAGTCCTCTAGAACAGCGCCATCTGCTTCTCGGTCAACTCGCTGAAAGAGTCACCGACAAAGCCCAGGATGCCATCCGCGACCGGCGCCAGCTGCCGGTCCACATAGTGTTGATAGTCCAGCGGCGCCAGCGGCCGCGCGGCGGGTTCGGCGCCGGCCGTGGTGATCACATACTCGACCCAGCTACCCCGATTCGGCACCGGCAGGCCGCGCCCGGCACACAGGCGCGCCGCCTGGACATGCGGCGGGACATTGCGCTGGTATTCCTCCAGCCTGCGTCGCAGGCGTTTGCGATACACCAGCTGTGAATCCTCATCGCCCGCCAGAACGCGCGCGGTGACATTTTTCACGTAGTCGGCATAAGGTTCCTGCCGGAAAATCCGCCCGTAGAGCTCCTCCTGGAAGTTCCGGGCCAGGCGCGTCCAGTCCGTACGCACATTTTCAAGCCCTTTGAACACCAGCCGGTCGCCGTCCCTACCCGCCACAACACCGGCATAGCGCTTTTTACTGCCCTTGTCAGAGCCGCGCACGGTGGGCATCAGGAAGCGCTTGAAATGGGTTTCAAACTGCAGTTCAAGCACGCTCTGCAGGCCGAACTCGTCGCGAATGGTGCTGTGCCACCACTGATTGAGGTCGCGCTCCAGCTGTCGTCCGGCGGCCTCCGCCTGCTGGTCCGACTTCGCCTCCTGTATCCACACGAACACGGAGTCGGTATCGCCGTATATCACGCGGTGCCCGGCCCGCTCGATAGCATCGCGCGTACGGCCGAGTATCTGGTGCCCGCGCCGGGTGATCGAAGTCGCCAGGCGCGCGTCGAAGAAGCGACAGCCCGGCGTGCCCAGCACGCCATAAAAGCTGTTCATGATGATCTTGATCGCCTGGGACAGCGGCGCATTGCCCTGTGCCTTGGCGGCGTCACGCTGCTGCCAGAGCTGCTGGATCAGGGCGGGAAGAATGTGCCCCTCGCGGGCGAATCGCCCGTCCAGGTAACCCGGTACGGTGTCCTTTTCCGGCAGCTCGCCGGACATACCCAGGGCCAGCCCCAGCGGGTCGACAAAAAATGTCCGGATGATACTGGGATACAGGCTTTTGAAATCCAGCACCAGCACGTGATCGTAGATGCCCGGCACGGAATCCAGTACAAACCCGCCGGGACTGGCGGTGTGTTCGCTGCTCGCATTGGGCGCGACATAGCCCGCCCGGTGCAGGCGGGGCAGGTACAGGTTGTCGAAGGATGCGACTGAGCCGCCCATGCGATCCAGGTTCAGGCCGGTCATCGCGGTGCGGGCCACGGCGAAATCCAGCATGGCGGTGGCGCGAAAAATCTCCGTCACCAGTTCGCAGTCCTTCAGGTTATAGGCCGCCAGACTGGTCTTGTCCTCCATGAACTGACGGGTGATCTCCTCGCCGCGGTCACCGCCCTGCAGCAACTTCCCCTCGCCCAGCAACTCGCGCGCGACATTTTCCAGGGAAAAGCTCTCGAACTGGTAGAACGCCGCCCGCAGTAACTCGATGCCGTCGAGTATCACCCGCCCCGGAAACTGCACGGTGTAGCGTTCGCCGTACTCATCCAGCTCCCGCCAGTGACCCGGGCGGCGTTCGCGACCGAGCAGCAGGCGCCGACCGAGATGGTCCGCCACCCGCTGCAGATACCGGGTATCGAAATTGACCACGTTCCAGCCGATCAGCACATCGGGGTCGTAGTCCGCTATCCAGTCGAAAAAGCACTGCAGTACCTCTTCCTGGGTGGCGCAGGGGTGCACGTAAGGCTGTTGCGCGCCCTCGCCCAGCATGAACACCCGCCGCGCCTCGCCTTGCGCCGATGTACCGTGCACCGCGATGGAGTACAACTGGAGGCCCTCCATCGCCGTCTCTATATCGAAGGAAACCACCTTCAGGGCGGGCAGGTAGTCGCCCGCCCTGACCGCCGGGTCCTCCAGTAACAGGAAGCGGCCGCGGCGGCGGGCTTCGCCGTGCAATCGCGCGGAGCCCGCGACAAACCGCTCCATCAGGTAGCGGTCGGCGGGGTTGATATCGGCCTCCAGCGGGTCGAACCCGTTGGCGCGCAACTGGTCCGCCGCGCGGCGTGCCTGCCGATACTGGCGAAAATACAAGCCCACGACCGGTAACAGGGAAAAATTGCGCAGCGACACTGGCCTGATCTCCAGGCCGGGCACCTCGCCCAGCACCTTCCGCGCCTGCGGGAGCGCGCTTTCCGCCAGGAAAAAAACACAGTGCTCACCGCGCACCAGCGCACACAGCGGACCCTGAGCGGTGCTGAACCAGAATTCGAGCTCGACCCCGCCGGGTGTATCCCGCCAGTTGCGTGTCAGGAGAAATCCTTCGAAAGTCTGTACTGTCAAACTCCAACTCCAGTCTGGCGCAGGGGGCTGGGCTTGGCTGCCCGGGTGGCTTAAGCTATATCCCGACAGCCAGGCGCAGGGGGCGCCACACTACCCGGTAGTGACCGGACCCGACAATCACAGGTAAGGTAAGCCAATGGACAAGCCCGTTATCAAGCAAGATCCTTTATACCAGTTGCTGCGCACCGAAAATATCAAGGCATTCAACGAGCAACGCGACGAGCTGGATACCGACGAACTAAAGAACGGCGACTATCGCGGGCGCGACCTGCGGAACATGAATGCGGCGGGACTGGACTTCAGCAATTCCTATTTTCGCAATGCCGATCTCAGCGGAATCGATTTTCGCAACACCAACCTGGAGGGCGCCAGCCTGCTCGACGCCAAGTTGTCGGGCACCTATTTTCCCACGGCATTGAGCGCGCAGGAAATCCGCCTCTCACTCGAAACCGGCACCCGCCTGCGCTATAGCAACGACTGAGTTGCCCCCCTATCCCTGCGCCAGCAAATCACGCAGATCAATGATCGCGGAATTGGCGCGACTGAGATACGACGCCATCACCAGCGAGTGATTGGCCAGCGGGCCGAAGCCGCTGCCGTTAAGCACTATCGGGCTCCACAGGGTTTCCTGGGTGCCCTCCAGTTCGCGAATGATCTGCCTGAGGCTCACCTGGGCGTTCTTTTTGCGCAGCACATCGGCGAAATCAATTTCCACCGCCTTCAGAAACTCGATCAGCGCCCAGGCCGTGCCCCGCGCCTCGTAAAACACATCATCGATCTCGGTCCACGGTGTGCGCACGACCTGCTCCATCGGAGCCTTGGTCGACTGTTTGGCCGCCGTATCGCCGGCCAGGTCCGTATTCAACCGCAACTGGCCGACGCTGGCGCTCAGCCGTTGTGAAAGACTTCCGAGCCGGCTGTCGACCGTGGACAGCCAGTAGCGCAGGTTGTCCGCGCGCGCGTAAAATTGCGCGCCGCTGGCTTTTTCGTCGTACAGGCGAACGTAGTATTTCTTCGCGAATTTCAGGCCCTCGCGGTATTCGGACTCGGAGGACGGCAGCACCCAGCTATCCGAATTGAAGTTGAAACGCGGCTCCATCTCCACGAGGTCGACATCTTCCTTGGACTGCGACTGAGAACGACTGAACACCTCGCGCATCGCGCGCGAGAGGTCGCGCACCTGGATCAGCGCGCCGTATTCCCAGTTCGGCATATTGTCCAGCCACACGCCGGGCGGAAACCTGTCGTTGTGCGTAAAGCCGCCCGGTTTATCCAGCAGCGTTTCCATCACGCCGATCAGGGCGCCCATGGTCACCGAGCCGGTGACCAGCTTGGCCTTGGGGCCGACCTCCAACCCCTCGGCGGCGTTCAGCGCGCGCGCATTGGCGCGCACATTGAAGGGCTCCGGCGCAATACTCCAGTACATACCGAGCAGCACGGCTCCCAGCAGGTAAACGCCGAGCACGGTGCCCACGACCTTGAGCCAGGGGGAGGAGGTATCTGCGAATCTATTCATGCTATTACTCTGTCGAATGGTGATGTTGGTGATCCTGCGAGTCAGGGGTACCCCCGTCCATACGGACTTCGGCGTCGGTACATACCTCCTCGTCGGTGATCAGTTGCAGGCATATTTCCACGTCGTCGCCAGGTACCAGCCTAAACGCCAGCCCGAATAACATCAAATGTTTGCCGCCGGGGGTAAACTCCACCCGCTCCCCCGGAGCCACGGCAAGACCCTGTAATTTCTCCATCCGCATCAGTCCGTCGACTTCCCGCGTGGTGTGCATTTCCACCGACTCCGCCACATTGGAACTGGCGCTGACGATGGCCACCGCGGACTCACCGCGATTGGTCAGCGTGAAATACCCGGCGGAATTGGGCTGGAACGGCGGCATCGCCCTGACCCAGACATTGTCAAACTCCAGCGATACGTCCCCGGCAACGGCAGGGACCAGGGGGCAGAGACCGGCGGCCAATGCCACCATCCATGATTTGTTCACATTCGAACTCCAGTCGGGAAACTAATGCGCCGCGCGGGCGTCATAGCAGTGTACCATCCGCGCAGACGTTGGTCCCGCCTCACTTCGCGACCTCTGCAAAGTCTTGGTACAATTCGGCCCCAAACACTGCGCGGTACACGGCGCTGCTTTCATTGAGGGATTGATATGCGTGCACTGCTCGCGACCCTGCTGGTACTGGCCAGCAGTTTTTGTTTCGCGCAGGGGTTTGGCGACACGGAGCGCACGGTGCTGGGCGGCTCCGCGCCGGAATTTCTCCCGGTGGAGGAGGCCTACCAGCTGACCGTGGAGATTCTCGACGAGCGGCGCGTCCTGCTGCACTGGGAAATCACCCCCGGCTACTACCTGTACCAACACCGATTCGCATTCGCGCTGGCGGACGCCGAGGGCGATATCGAAGTGCAGAGTGAACTGCCCGAAGGGCTGCTGCACAACGATGAGTATTTCGGCGAGGTGTATATTCACTACCACAGCGCCGATGTCACCCTGGAGCTGCAGCGCGCCACAGCGGTGGCCACCCTGGCCGCGACCTCCCAGGGTTGCGCCGATGCCGGGCTGTGCTATCCCCCGCACAAGCAGTTCTTCGAGCTGGATTTCAACAGCGGCTCGGTGACCGCCATCGCCCCGCCCGCCGCCAAGCGGCCGGCGCCGCTAATGCAGTCGCCGAGCCAGACGGACGGCGGCGAGAGCCTGCTGATGATGCTGGCACTGGCCTTCCTCGGCGGCGCCATTCTCAACCTGATGCCCTGCGTGTTCCCGATCCTGTCACTGAAGGTGCTCAGTTTCGCACGCAGCACAGACCACGACCGCCATTTACACAGCTGGCTCTACACCGCCGGCGTCATCACCAGCTTCGTGCTGGTAGCGGGCCTGCTCATCATCCTGCAACAGGCAGGGAGCGCCATTGGCTGGGGCTTCCAACTGCAGTCACCCGGCTTCGTGATCGGGCTGGCCTACCTGTTCATCGCAATGGGCCTGTCCCTCTCGGGTGTGGTCACCCTGGGCGGCAATCTGATGAATGCCGGCAGCGGGCTGGCCAGCCGCGGCGGGCTGAGCGGCAGTTTTTTCACCGGTGTGCTCGCCGTCGTTGTCGCCAGCCCGTGCACCGCGCCGTTCATGGGAACCGCGCTGGGCTTTGCCGCCAGCCAGCCGCCGCATATCGGCCTGCTGGTATTCGCCGCGCTGGGCGCGGGCATGGCAGCTCCCCTGCTGCTGTTCAGCTACAGTGGCGCGGCCCGCGCACTGATGCCGAAACCGGGTGCATGGATGGAAACCCTGAAGCAATTCCTCGCGTTCCCGCTCTATGCCACCGCGCTCTGGCTGTTCTGGGTGGCCGGCAGGCAGACAGGCATAAATACCATGACGGCCGCCCTGGGCGGCGCACTCGTCCTGGCGCTGGGGCTCTGGTTGTGGAATGACAGCCGCGCGCGGCGCATCCTGGCCCTGACCTGCCTGCTCATCGCCGCCGGCCTGGGCTCGCTGCGCGGACTGGACGACACCGGCCGCAACGCCGCGCGGCTCGCCAGCGGGCATGTCGCCTGGTCGGAGGAACAGGTCGCGGCGCTGCGTGCGGCCGGTAACCCGGTGTTTGTCGACGTCACGGCGGACTGGTGTATCACCTGCATTGCCAATGAAACCGCAGTGTTACTGACCGATGACATGGTGCAGGCGTTCGCCGACCACGGCGTGGTGTACATGGTCGCGGACTGGACCAACCAGGACGCCGACATTGCCGCACTGCTGAAGAAACACGGCCGCAACGGCATACCGCTGTACCTGGCCTATGCACCGGACGCCGGGAAACCTCCGATCATCCTGCCGCAGGTATTGACCCGGCAGACTGTGCTGGACGCGCTGCAAGCCATTTCTGACAAGAATCCGGATTTTGCCGCCACGTTCAAGACATATACCCTGCAATAGCGCAATTTTAGCAACACGACGCCGACCCACCCACACCTCGATCCGGCACTGCCCGGCAACGCCTAAATCTTGCTAACTTCTGCAATAAAGCCGCTATAATCAGCCAAAATTCACAAACTGATGGATAGTCGTGGACAGCTCCGCATATTTCAGCGAGAATTCGGGCTCATCGTGCACCAGCGGGGAGTGCCATCCAATTGGCGACCATTCTTGTATTACACGGCCCCAACCTCAATCTGCTGGGAGAGCGCGAGCCCCACATCTACGGAAGCACCACCCTGGCCGACATCAATCAGCACCTGGCGCAGCTCGCGCAGGCGCGGGGACATCAACTGCTGCACCTGCAAAGCAACGCGGAGCACGAACTGGTGGCACGCGTGCAGGCCGCGCGACGCGATGGCGTCGATTTCATCCTGATCAATCCCGCCGCCTTCACCCACACCAGTGTCGCGCTGCGTGACGCGTTCGCCGCAGTGGGCATTCCGTTTATTGAAATTCACCTGTCCAACACCCATGCCAGGGAAGACTTCCGGCAGCGCTCCTATTTTTCCGACCTGGCGCGGGGTGTGATTTGTGGACTGGGGGCACAGGGCTATGAGTTGGGCCTGCAAGCCGCGCTCAACCAGTTGGAACAACCGTAATCATTCTTAACGAGACCGCACTATGGACATTCGCAAGGTAAAAAAACTGATCGAATTGCTGGAAGAGTCCAACATCGACGAAATCGAAATCAGGGAGGGCGAGGAGTCCGTTCGCATCAGCCGCAATAGCGCCGCAGCGCTGTCGATGGCCAGCCAGGCGGCACCCGTTTACGCCGCGCCCCCGGCAGCGCCGGCACCGGCGCCGGCGCCCGCTGCCGAGCCGGCCGCGCCGCCGGCGGCGCCGAGCCCCGTCGGACACCAGGTCAACTCACCGATGGTCGGCACTTTTTACCGCTCTCCCTCGCCCAGTTCTCCGCCGTTTGTGGAAGTGGGGCAGGCGGTCAATGTCGGCGACGTCATCTGCATCGTGGAAGCGATGAAAATGATGAACCAGATCGAGGCCGACAAGTCCGGCAAGATCGGCGCCATCCTGGTTGAGAATGGGCAAGCGGTCGAATTTGACCAGCCGCTGTTCTCCATTGTGTAAGCGCAGTTCAGCCCGAGACGAACCGAGGATCACCGCATGCCCATTCTAGAAAAAGTACTCATCGCCAATCGCGGTGAGATAGCGCTGCGCGTGCTGCGGGCCTGCAAGGAGCTGGATATCCCGACCGTTGCCGTACACTCCAAGGCAGACCGCGAACTCAAGCATGTGCTGCTGGCGGATGAGGCCGTCTGTATCGGCCCCGCCCCATCCGTCGACAGCTACCTCAATGTGCCGGCGATAATCAGCGCCGCAGAAGTTACCCGGACCACCGCGATCCACCCCGGTTACGGCTTCCTGGCCGAGAATGCCGATTTTGCCGACCAGGTGGAAAAAAGCGGTTTCATTTTCATCGGTCCCACCGCCGACACCATCCGCCTGATGGGTGACAAGGTGTCCGCGATCCAGGCAATGAAGGACGCCGGCGTTCCCACGGTGCCCGGCTCCGACGGGCCGATCACCGCGGACGACGAGCAGACGCTGGCGATAGCCCGCCGTATCGGTTACCCCGTTATTGTCAAGGCGGCCGCTGGCGGCGGCGGACGCGGCATGCGCGTCGTGCACGAGGAAGATGAACTGCTCAGTTCGATCAAGGTAACGCGGTCCGAGGCGGCCGCGGCGTTCGGCTCCGACGTCGTCTACCTGGAAAAGTTTCTGCAACGGCCCCGCCATGTGGAAATACAGGTACTGGCCGATGGCCAGGGTAACGCGATCCATCTCGGCGACCGCGACTGCTCCCTGCAACGCCGCCACCAGAAAGTCCTGGAGGAAGCTCCCGCACCCGGCATCCCGCAGGATGTGCGCGATGCGGTCGCCGATTCCTGTATCAAGGCCTGCATCGACCTCGGCTACCGCGGCGCCGGGACCTTCGAGTTCCTGTACGAGGACGGCGGGTTTTACTTTATCGAGATGAACACCCGCGTGCAGGTGGAACACCCGGTAACTGAAATGATCACGGGGTTCGACATCGTCAAGGAACAACTGCGTATCGCCAGCGGGCTGCCGCTGTCCGTGGCGCAAAGCGACATCGCGTTTCGCGGGCATGCGTTTGAGTGCCGCATCAATGCCGAGGACCCCAGGACCTTCCTGCCCTCCCCGGGCAAGGTCACCACTTTTCACGCGCCCGGCGGCCTGGGCGTGCGCGTCGACTCGCACCTGTATGACGGCTACACCGTGCCGCCCTACTACGACTCACTGATTGCCAAAATCATCTGCTACGGCGAGGACCGCACCATTGCGCTGGCCAAAATGCGCCTGGCGCTGGACGAGTTGGTGGTGGAAGGCATCCGCACCAACACGCAACTGCACCGGGAACTGACGCGCGACCCCGAGTTCCAGAAAGGCGGCGTGAGTATTCACTATCTCGAAAAACGCCTGCAAGAGTAGCGCGGCGGTCGCTGCGCAATACCCGCCCCGGCAGTCACCGCAATGACGTGGCTGCAACTGCGGGCGGACGCGCGGCGCGCGGAAATCGCCGAGTGGGAAGACGCCCTGCTCGCGGGCGGCGCCGTGGCTGTCACCCTGGAGGACAACGCCGATCAACCCCTGCTGGAGCCCGGCGTGGGTGAAACGCCGCTGTGGAACCTGACACGCATCACCGGACTCTACCCCGCAGATACCGACATGGCGCGGGTACTGCGCGACCTTCCCGAACACCTGCTGCAAACCGGCAACACCCGCGTCGAGATCCTGGAAGACAAGGACTGGGAGCGCGAGTGGATGCAACATTACCAGCCGATGCAGTTTGGCGCGCGCCTGTGGGTGTGCCCCAGCTGGCTGGAGCCGCCAGACCCGGATGCCGTGAACCTGATGCTGGACCCCGGGCTCGCCTTCGGCACCGGCACCCATCCCACCACCGCGCTGTGCCTTGCGCAGCTGGCCGGCATGTCGCTGGATGGCCAGACCATCGTCGATTACGGCTGCGGCTCCGGCATCCTTGCGGTCGCCGGCCTGAAGCTGGGCGCCGCACGCGCACTGTGCGTCGACAACGACCCCCAGGCGCTGGCTGCCTGCCGTGATAACGCCACGCGCAATCACATCGCGGGGGAGCAACTGACGGTGGTGCTGCCGGAAGGCGTCGATCAGCGGCACTGGGCGCGGCAGGCGGAGCTGGTGATTGCAAATATCCTCGCCGGCCCCCTGATGGAACTCTCCGCAACGCTGGTAAATTACTTGCGACCCGGCGGCACGCTGCTGCTCTCCGGCCTGCTGCAAAACCAGGCGCAGGCGCTGTGCGACCACTACGCCGATCGACTGTCCATTGCGATCGTCGGGGAGCGGGACGGCTGGGTCTGTCTGCGCGGAACGCTTCCTGCCAGCTAGCACGAGTCACCGCATTTTTTTGTCTCTTTCCTTTCCCCCCTTCGCGCAAGCGAGTATCATACGGCCTCTTTTTCACCGCCTCTTTCACGACGAGATTCAATGCTGAGTATCGGACCGTACACCTTGCCCAATCGCGTCGCCCTGGCGCCGATGGCGGGTGTTTCCGATTTGCCGTTTCGCCGACTGTGTTCGGAGTTCGGCGCCGGACTGGTGGTGTCGGAAATGATCAGCGCCAACCCGCGCCTGCGCGATTCAGCGAAGACGCAGTGGCGCAGCCAGCACGACGGGGAGATCGCACCGCGCTCGGTACAGATCGCCGGCAGCGACCCACAGGAGATGGCCGCGGCCGCGCAGTACAACGTCGCGCGCGGCGCCCAGATTATCGACATCAACATGGGATGCCCGGCAAAAAAAGTGTGCCGCAAAGCGGCGGGGTCCGCGCTGCTGGCTGACGAGGCACTGGTGGAGTCCATTCTGCGCGCCGTCGTCGCCGCGGTGGATGTACCGGTCACGCTGAAGATTCGCACGGGCAGCTCGCCCGCACGGAGGAACGGCCCAGTAATCGCGCGCATTGCCGAGGATGCCGGGGTGGCGGCACTGGCGGTGCACGGCCGCACCCGGGCGTGCGCTTTCGGCGGGCAGGCGGAATACGACACGATCGCACGGATTGTCGAGGGTACCTCGATGCCGGTATTTGCCAACGGCGATATCGACTCCCCGCAGAAGGCGGCCGCCGTGATCGCCCACACCGGCGCGGCCGGCGTGATGATCGGCCGGGCGGCCCAGGGCAGGCCCTGGCTGTGCGGACAAATCGCCGCACACCTCGAAACCGGCGTGACACCGGCGGCCCCCGGGCACGATGCGCAGTTGGCGATTATCCACCGCCACGTCGCGCAGCTGCACCGGTTTTACGGCGACTTCATGGGCGTGCGCATCGCCCGCAAGCACGTCGGCTGGTACCTGGGTGCCGGCACCGGAGCACTGGCGCAACGAAAACTGTTCAATCGACTTGCACATCCCCAGGAACAGCTACACTTCATACTCCAGCTGTCACAAACCGAATTCAATAAGGAACTAGCAGCATGATCAGGGCCGATTCCCTACAACACACGACGGCGGGAGAACTGAGCGCCGCCAATGACATTTCCGCGGCAACCGCGCACCAGTCCAGCAGTCTGCGCGAGGCCGTGACCACGGCAGTGCGCGAGTACCTGGAGCAGTTGGACGGGCAACTGTCCAGCGACGTATACCAGATGGTCCTCGCGGAAGTCGAAGCACCCCTGCTGGCGGAAATCATGGCGTACACCCGCAACAACCAGACCCGCGCGTCGATCATGCTGGGCCTGAACCGCGGCACGCTGCGCAAGAAACTGAAGCAGTACGACCTTATCTCCGACCGGAACCAGGACTGACATCGCTATGAGTGGAAACGAACTCGTGAAGGTCAGACGCGCCCTGATCAGCGTCTCTGACAAATCGGGTATTGCGGAGTTCGCCGCTGCACTGTGCGGACTCGGAGTGGAACTGCTGTCGACCGGCGGCACCTATCGCCTGCTGCGCGATGCCGGGCTGGCTGTCACCGAGGTGGCGGACTACACCGGTTTTCCGGAAATGATGGATGGCCGCGTCAAAACCCTGCACCCGAAAGTGCACGGCGGCATCCTGGGCCGCAGGGGGCAGGATGACAGCGTGATGGCGGAGCACGGTATTGCGCCCATCGACATGGTCGTGGTCAATCTGTATCCCTTTGCGGCGACCGTCGCCAAACCCGATTGCACCCTGGAGGACGCCATCGAGAATATCGACATCGGCGGCCCCACGATGGTGCGCGCGGCGGCCAAGAACCACCGCTTCGTCAACATCGTGGTGAACGCCTCCGACTACAGCGACATCCTCGACGAAATGCGCGCCAATGACGGCAGCACCTCGCTGGCGACCCGCTTTGACCTCGCCATCAAGGCCTATGAACACACCGCCGCCTACGATGGCGCCATCGCCAATCACTTCGGCACGCTGGTACCCGGCGGCTCGCCCCGATTCCCGCGCACGTTCAACACGCAGTTTCACAAGGCGCAGGAGATGCGCTACGGCGAGAACCCGCACCAGCAGGCCGCGTTCTACGTGGAAGCCAATCCGGCCGAAGCCGGCATCGCCACCGCACGCCAGCTGCAGGGCAAGGAACTGTCCTACAACAATGTCGCCGATACCGACGCCGCGCTGGAGTGCGTCAAGAACTTCGCCGAGCCGGCCTGCGTGATCGTGAAACACGCCAACCCCTGCGGCGTGGCGGTTGCCGGGAACATCAGCCAGGCCTATGACCTGGCTTTTGCCACTGATACGGAATCCGCATTTGGCGGGATTATCGCGTTCAACCGCGAACTGGACGCGGCCACGGCCGCGAGTATCGTTGAGCGGCAGTTCGTGGAGGTCATTATCGCCCCCAGCGTCAGCGAGGAGGCGGCGAAGCTGGTAGCGGACAAGAAGAATGTTCGACTGCTGGCCTGCGGCGAGTGGAGCACCAGCGCGCCTGCGCTCGACTACAAGCGGGTCAACGGCGGACTGTTGGTACAGGACCGCGATCTCGGCATGATTGGCCGGGAGGATTTGCGCGTGGTCAGCAAACTGCAGCCCACGGAGCAGCAGTGGCAGGATCTGTTGTTTGCCTGGAAAGTGGCCAAGTTCGTGAAATCCAACGCGATAGTCTACGCCGCCAACGGCCAGACCGTCGGTGTCGGCGCCGGCCAGATGAGCCGCATCAATTCCGCCCGTATCGCCGCCATCAAGGCGGAACACGCGGGGCTCGCCGTGAAGGGTTCGGTGATGGCCTCCGATGCGTTCTTTCCGTTCCGCGACGGCATAGACAACGCCGGCGCGTCCGGGATTGCGGCGGTGATCCAGCCGGGTGGATCGATTCGCGACGAAGAGGTGATCGCGGCGGCGGATGAGCACGGCATGGCGATGGTGTTTACCGGCATGCGTCATTTCCGACACTAGAAGTAATGGCAGTCAATCCAACTGAGTGCCCGGCTGTTGACTGGCTATGGTCCGCCGTGACACGCCGTAAACCCGTCCATGGGGGCTCGGGCTGCGGATGGCCGCCCCCGGCGTCCTGCCTCGCACGGTCCCGACGGGCCACAGACGCGCATCGGCCTCCTCACCATCCTTGAGCTTTTTATGAGCCTTATTCGTCTTAGAGGAATAGCATGAACGTTTTGGTTATCGGCAGTGGCGGGCGCGAGCATGCGCTGGCGTGGAAGGCCGCTCAATCCGCAGATGTGGACACGGTGTATGTCGCGCCCGGCAACGCCGGCACCGCGCAGGAAGCGGGGCTTGAGAACGTGGCCATCGACGCGATGGATTTCGCGGCGCTGGCGGATTTTGCTGCGGAACACGATGTCGGGTTGACCATTGTCGGCCCGGAGACGCCGCTGGTGGAGGGCGTGGTCGATTTTTTCCAGGCGCGCGGGCTGCGCTGCTTCGGTCCCGGCAAGGGCGCCGCGCAACTGGAGGGCTCCAAGGCGTTCACCAAGGATTTTCTGTCCCGGCACAATATCCCCACCGGCAGCTATGCCAACTTCACCGAACTGGAACCCGCACTCGCCTACCTGCGCGAGCAGGGCGCACCGATCGTGGTCAAGGCCGACGGCCTGGCCGCGGGCAAGGGTGTGATCGTGGCACAGACGCTGGCCCAGGCGGAGGCGGCGGTCACCGACATGCTGTCGGGCAACGCGTTTGGCGAGGCCGGATGCCGCGTGGTCATCGAGGAATTCCTCGCCGGCGAGGAAGCCAGCTTTATCGTGATGGTAGACGGCGCGAACGTGCTGCCGATGGCCACCAGCCAGGACCACAAGCGTATCGGCGAGGGTGATACCGGTCCCAATACCGGCGGCATGGGCGCCTACTCCCCCGCCCCGGTGGTCGATGCCGCGGTGCACCAGCGCATCATGGAACAGGTGATTCTGCCGACCGTGGCCGGCATGGCCGCGGAGGGCAATGACTACACCGGCTTTCTCTACGCCGGCCTGATGATCGACGATGACGGCCAGCCCCGGGTCATTGAATACAACTGCCGCTTTGGCGACCCTGAAACCCAGCCCATCATGATGCGCTTGCAATCGGACCTGGTGGGCCTGTGCAACAGCGCGCTGGACGGCACGCTCGACCGGGCGGAGGCGATATGGGACGAGCGTTGCGCAATCGGTGTGGTATTGGCTGCCGGCGGTTACCCGGGCGACTATGCCAGGGGCTTGACGATACACGGTCTGGAGGCCGCGCAAGGGGAGGATATCAAGGTCTTCCACGCCGGCACGGCACGCTCCGGGGATCATATCGTCACCAGCGGCGGCCGCGTGCTGTGCGTGACTGCGCTGGGCAGTGATATCGCGAGTGCCCAGCGCGCGTGCTACCAGGCCGCGGACAGGATCAGTTGGGAGGGTATGACCCTGCGGCGGGACATTGGTTGGCGGGCTATAGCGCGCTATAGTTAGGCAGTCACCGTCGGCACACGTACTCGAACTGCGGAACCCACTATGCGAAAGCGCCGCCTGTCCCTGCTGGACAAACTGATCTCCGAAGCGGATTCGGTGATGAGGACGATCACCAACCGCGGCCACCGCGCCAGCCGGCCCTCACCGGCGCAGGACCATACCGACACTGAACTCTCGGATGCGGAGCGCAAACACGTCGCCGGCCTGATGCGCGTCAACCACACGGGCGAAGTCTGCGCGCAGGCGCTGTACCAGGGCCAGGCGCTGACGGCACGGCTGCCAACGGTGCGCAAGGAGATGTCGCAGGCGGCCCGGGAGGAGATCGATCACCTGGTGTGGTGTGAGGAGCGCCTGCGCGAGTTGGGCAGCCACACGAGCTACCTGAATCCGGCCTGGTACGGCATGTCCTTCGTAATGGGCGCAATCGCCGGCGCGATCAGCGACAAAGTCAGTCTCGGGTTTGTCGCCGCGACCGAAGAGCAGGTCTGCAGCCACCTGCACGACCATCTCAGGCAGTTACCCGACGAGGATCGCAAGTCGCAGTTGATCCTGCAGCAAATGCTGGTGGACGAGCAGCGCCACGGCGAAAACGCGCTGGCCGCGGGTGGCGCTGAATTTCCGCTGCGTGCGAAAGAAGCCATGACATCCGTCTCCAGATTCATGACCCGCAGCAGCTACAGGATCTAGCGCGCGGACAGCAGTTCGCCGGCGGCCGCGTACAAACGTGCATCGAGCCGGTTGCGCTCGCGCAGTTCATCCAGAACGCTGCCGGGAATTTGCGGCGCGGCGCGCTTGTGCTTCCTGCTTCCCACGTTTGTGGGCGCGCTGTGCGCCAGCGGCCAACCCACACGGGCGTGGCAGCGTCGCCACCAGTTCTCGAATTCGCTCTGCAAGCCCAGAACATCGAGCTTTGGCAGGTCCGAGATGGCGCGCGCCAGGTCCGATTCTGTCACGGCAGAGACGGTAAAGTTTGCCGTGGGGGTCTCCAGGTGCAGTTTCAGGAACAGGATGCGGTCAAAACACCGCTGCCATTCAGACCACGCGGACTCGCAGGTGGCCAGGGCCCGGGTTTGGTGATTGGACAGGAAATACTCACCCAGCACGGGGTCATCCATCAGCTCCCGATAGCTGAAAGCGAAATCAAGCTGCCGGGCCAGGTGTACAAGATGGCTGACGGCGCGCTCGAATCCGTCGCGCAGCAACAGCGTAATGGACACCGGCCGGGCGGATTCATCGCGATAACGAAATGCGGCGCTCAACGGCATGTGTGCGCTGATATAACGCAGCTGGTCCCTGCGCTTGGCAGGCAGGTTGAATAACAACTGCGGAGACGCCTTCATGTGAGCGGCTTCCATCATCGTTTCCGCCTGCACGTAGCGGGAAACCGGGCGATAAAAGTCCATCAGGCTATCGTTGACGGTGGATCCGGCGGTCTTCATCAAGTGCACGTGAAATACCACTTGCGGGCCAGCATACCGCTTCACGTCGCACTCCAGGCACGCATACCGGCATAACTGACCAGACGTGAGGACGTGTAATCTGGCATCGCTAATTGTTATCTGGCGCGAACTCGACAATCTCGTAGCTGTGCGTCACTTCAACGCCCGCCGCACCCAGCATGATCGAGGCGGAGCAGTACTTCTCGGCCGACAACTCCACCGCGCGCTTGACGTGACTTTCCTTCAGCGCCGCACCGGTCACCACGAAATGCATATTGATTCGCGTAAAGACCGCCGGTACGGCGTCGGCGCGCTCCGCATCCATCTCGACGCGGCAATCCACGACCTGCTGGCGCGACTTCTTCAACATGCTGAGGACATCGTAGATCGAACACCCGCCAGTCCCAAGCAACAGCATCTCCATGGGCCTGGCCGCGAGATTGCGACCGCCAAGGTCTTCCGGGCCATCCATGACGACCGTGTGGCCGCTGCCGGATTCGCCGACAAACATCGCGCCGTCCGTCCATTTCACTGTCGCTTTCATCGATCCACGGTTCCTCCACCAAAAAAGGCGCTGCAGCTTAGCACAACAAGTTACATTTTACTTAGCCCGTGATCGGGTTAGTATTGGACAAAATAAATGGCACTTTGGAGGTTAGTCACTTGCTTAAGCCACAGATAACCAAGAACCTTCCCAACGTGGAAAATTTCCTGCGCCACTGTCAGCGCAAGGATTTCAGAGCCAAGAGCGTCGTTCTCAAGCAGGGCGAACTGGGGAGTTCACTTTGCCTGATTCTGGACGGTTCGGTATCCGTGATGGTGGAGGATGAATCGGAACCGGGCCACATGCTGGTGGTAGCCTATTTGAACCCCGGCGATTTCGTCGGCGAGATGGGGCTTTTCGATGCCGAGCAATCGGTACGCAGCGCCATGGTGGTCGCCAAGACCCAGTGCGAGGTAGCGGAAATCAGCTACGAGCGCTTCCACCAGATACGCGGTCAGTTCCCGGACATCCTCTACGCGGTGTCCAGGCAACTGGGGGCGCGCCTGCGCCAGACCACACGCAAACTGAGCGACCTGGCCTTTGTGGACGTTTCCGGTCGCATCGCCCACACGCTGCTGGACCTGTGTCGCGAGCCGGATGCGATGACCCACCCGGACGGCATGCAGATCAAGATCACACGGCAGGAACTGGGCAAAATCGTCGGTTGCTCGCGCGAAATGGCCGGGCGTGTGCTCAAGAACCTGGAGCAGGACGGGCTGGTTTCGGTGTCGGGTAAAACCATGGTGGTGTACGGGACCCGCTAGCGACACCCCGAAATTGGGGGGTCGCAGTTCGCTGTTGTTTCTTCGATCTGTTGCTCCGATGCCGCGTTGCTCCGATGCCGCGTTGCCGGATTCGACCTGCCGCAGGGGGCCGATCGCTCAAAGGGCTGAGATATTCGCGCTCGACCCCCTGCGGCAGGTCGAATCCTGGAGCCGTTGCAAGGTCGGTTTATTCGCTTCCGTTCGGGCTAATCCAGGGACGGTTTGATTGTCGGGCAGTGGAGCCGGCGGGAGCCGAGTGCTTTTACCGCTGGTTGGTATCGAAAAATTCGTATCGTCAAAGCGGCATGGGTGGGCCGGTCCACCCATGCGAACCTCGGGTAGTGGCTCAGTTTGAAATCTTGCTGCACGAGCCTGAGGGGTAGGGCGCTGGTCGGGACACGCCAAAAAGCGCACATCCATGTGCAGGCTCGAGTGGCGACGTCCTGTCGCCACACGGTCCCGACCAGCGCCCTACCCCTCAGGCTCTCGATTCTCGCCAAATTTCAAACTGGGCCACTACCGAACCTCGCTACGAAGGATAATCCCAGCCCTTCAGCTACCTGAAAAAAACAACTCTCGCAACTTTTCACCCGGCTCCGCCGCCCGCATAAACGCCTCGCCAACCAGAAACGCGTGCACATTCGCATCGCGCATCAACGCCACATCGGCAGCCGTGTGGATGCCGCTCTCGGTGACCACCAGGCGGTCGGCGGGAATATGCGCTAGCAGGTCCAGGGTGGTCGACAGCGTGGTGTCGAAGGTGTGCAGATCGCGGTTGTTGATGCCGATCAGCGGTGTTGCCAGTTCGAGCGCGCGCTCCAGCTCCGCGCGGTCGTGCACCTCCACCAGTACGTCGACACCCACTTCAGTCGCCGCCTGCATCAACTCGCGCATCTGCTCATCCGCCAGGGCGGCGACAATCAGCAGCACTGCGTCCGCGCCGATCGCCCGCGCCTCAACCACCTGGTACGGATCCACGGTGAAATCCTTGCGCAGCACGGGCAAATCGCAGGCGGCGCGCGCCTGCTGCAGGTAGGCTTCACTCCCCTGGAAGAAGTCCCTGTCCGTCAGTACGGAAAGGCAGCAGGCGCCGCCCTCCTGGTAACTGCGGGCAATCTGCCCGGGCTGGAAATCCTCCCGGATGACGCCTTTGCTGGGAGAGGCCTTCTTCACCTCGGCAATCACGGCGGGCTCACCGGCGGCGCTGCGTTGCTGCAGGGCCGCGCAAAATCCGCGCGCCGCGCCCTGTTCGCCGGCGCGCTGTTCCAGGCTGGCCAGCGAGTCCGCGGCCCGGCGCTGCGCGACTTCCTCGACCTTGCGCGCCAGAATCTCCCGCAGAATCGTCGGCGGTTTGCGTGCCATGCCTCAGCCCCGCCCGCGCATCAGTTGCGTGAAATCGATGAACTGTTGCAGCTTTTCCTGCGCCAGGCCGCTCGCCAGCGCGTCTTCCGCCATCGCCACGCCATCGGCCATCGTCGCCGCGATACCGCTGACATAGATGGTCGCACCGGCGTTCAGTGCCAGCATGGCAGCGGCCTTCTGCGCGGGCTCATCCGCCGCGCCCGCCAGCGCGCGGCGAATCAGGTCGGCAGAGGCCCTTGAATCGTCGACGACCAGACCTTCAAGATTCTGCCGCGTCAGCGAAAAATCCTCCGGGCAGATCTGGTAGCTCTCGATATTGCCGTCGCAGAGCTCCGTGACCTGTGTCGCCGCGGCAATGGAAATCTCGTCCAGGCCGTCTTCCGAGTGCACCACCATCACGTGTTCCGCGCCCAGCATCTTGAGCACTTCCGCCAGGGGCCGGCACAGGTGCGCCGAGTACACGCCTATCACCTGCCGCTTCACGCCCGCAGGGTTGGTGAGCGGCCCGAGTATGTTGAATACCGTGCGCATGCCCAGCTCGCGGCGCGGGCCGATCGCATAGCGCATCGCGCTGTGGTGTACAGGGGCGAACATAAACCCCAGGCCGGTTTCGTTAATCGCGCGCGTGACCTCGTCGGGCGTCAGGTCCAGCGGCATGCCGAAGGCTTCCAGCACATCCGACATGCCGCTGGCGCTGGAGGCCGCCCGGTTGCCGTGCTTGGCCACGACCGCGCCGGCAGCCGCGGCGACAAAACACGCCCCGGTGGAAACATTGAACAGGTTGGCGCCGTCGCCGCCGGTGCCGACCAGATCGACCAGGTGCGGCCCGCTCACGCGCACGGGCGTCGCCAGTTCACGCATCACGTGCGCCGCGCCGGCGATCTCTTCCGTGGTCTCTCCTTTCATGCGCAGCGCGACCAGGAAACCGCCTATCTGCGCTTCGGTGGCGTCCCCGGTCATGATCTGGTGCATGACATCCTGCATCTCTTCGCGACTGAGGTCGCCGTGTTCCACGACCCTCGCCAGGGCCTGTTGAATATTCATGCCAACCCCCTACTGTTCCAGAAAATTGCGCAACAGATCGTGGCCGTGCGCAGTGAGTATGGATTCCGGGTGAAACTGCACGCCCTCCACCGGCAGGTCGCGATGCCTCAGCCCCATGATCTCGTCAATCTCACCCGACTCGGTCTGTGTCCAGGCCGTTATTTCGAGGCAATCCGGCAGGCTGTCCCGCTCCACCACCAGGCTGTGGTAACGCGTTGCCTCAAACGGGCGACTGAGGTCGCGAAACACGCCTTCGCCGTTGTGATAGATCGCCGAGGTCTTGCCGTGCATCACCTTGCGTGCGCGCACCACCCTGCCGCCAAACACCTGGCCGATGCTCTGGTGGCCGAGGCAAATACCGAGCAGTGGGACAACCCCCGCGTACTGGCGGATCACCTCCATGGATATCCCCGCCTCATTGGGCGTGCAGGGCCCGGGCGATATGACAATTTTTTCCGGCGCCAGAGCGGCGATATCCGCCACGGAAATCTCGTCATTGCGCACCACACGCACCTCGGCGCCGAGTTCGCCGAGGTATTGCACCACGTTGTAGGTGAAGGAGTCGTAATTATCGATCATCAGCAGCATGATCACCCCTCCCCGCCAGTGCCATCGACGCCGCCCGGAACAGTGCGCGGGCCTTGTTATGCGTCTCCTTCCATTCCAGTGCGGGCACCGAATCCGCCACCACGCCGCCACCGGCCTGGACATACAGTTTGCCGTCTTTGATGACAGCCGTGCGAATCGCAATCGCGGTATCCATATCGCCCGCCCAGGCAATATAGCCCACCGCGCCGCCGTAGACGCCACGTTTCACCGGTTCCAGTTCGTCGATGATCTCCATCGCGCGAATTTTCGGCGCACCGCTCAATGTACCGGCCGGCAGCGTGGCGCGCAGCACATCGAACGCCGACTTGCCCGGGGTCAGTTTCCCGGTCACATTGGAGACGATGTGCATCACGTGCGAGTAGCGTTCCACCACCATCGAATCCGTCAGCTCCACCGAACCGGTCTGCGCGATGCGCCCCACATCGTTGCGTCCGAGATCGATGAGCATCAGGTGCTCGGCGATCTCCTTGGGATCGGCCAGCAGTTCCGCCTCCATCGCCCGGTCTTCCTCTTCCGTGTGCCCGCGCCGCCGGGTGCCGGCAATCGGGCGCACCGTGACCACGCCTTTTTCCAGCCTGGCCAGGATTTCCGGGGATGACCCCACGATATGGAAGTCCTCCAGGTCCAGGAAAAACATGTACGGCGAAGGGTTGAGGTTGCGCAGCGCACGGTAGAGATTGAGCGGTGGCGCGTCGAAGGGAATGCTCATGCGCTGCGAGGGAACAACCTGCATCACATCGCCCGCGAGCACGTACTCCTTGACCTTCTCCACGCTGGCCTCGTACATCAGCTGCGTGAAATCGGACTCCGCCTGCTGTTCCAGTACCGCGCTGTCCGCCGCACCGAGCATCACCTCGGGCAGGGCCGGCAGGGGCTCGCGCAGGCGCGCCACCAGCTCGGCCAGGCGCTCCCGGGCCAGTGCCAGCGCATTTTCCCGCGCCGCGTCCACGTTCACGATCAGGCGGATCGTTCCCGCCAGGTTGTCGAACACCAGCACTTCCTCCGACACCATCAGCAGGATATCCGGCGTTCCCAGCCGGTCGGGCGGCATTCCCGCGACCAGCCGCGGCTCCACGTAGCGCACCGTATCGTAGCCGAAGTAGCCCACCAGCCCGCCGTGAAAAACGGGCAGCCCAGAATCCGGCGCGCTGCGGTAGCGCTGCTGGAACGCCTCGGCGAACGCGAGCGGGTCGGCGACCTCCTCGCTCTCGCTCAACACGCCGTCCACCCAGACTTCAGCCCGGTGGCCGAATACCTTCAACATGGTGCGACAGGGCAGCCCTATGATGGAATACCGGCCCCACTTCTCGCCGCCCTGTACCGACTCGAAGAAGTAGGAGTAGGGCCCCTCTGCGACTTTGCAGTAGGCACTGAGCGGCGTCTCAAGATCGGCCAGCACTTCGCGGCTGACCGGTATACGATTGTAATTCTGCGCTGCAAGCGCAGCGAAATCCTGCTGTTTCATGGGATGTCCTCGAAGAACCGGGTTGCGTAAAAAAGACGTCAAAAAGCCCTGGCTACCATCGCCAGCGGGTGACCTCGCGCATCGACAGCAGGCCGATGCCATTACGCATTGCTGTTATCACAGCGTTCTCCAGGAAGTGGGGGGCTCTATTTTACATATCGAGGGGCGGTTGGCAACGCGCGTGAGACGGCAATGTTGTGAACAATGGCCTTCGTGCTTAGCGGTCTTTTGCTCCGTTGCCGGACCCGATACCCTGAGGGGACCGGGATTACGGACGGAAGAGTCCAGGGAATAATAGCGAACGCTGTTATCGGACTCGGTCGTTCGCAGGGCCCGATCACTCAGAAGGCTGAGATATTCGCGCTCGGACCCTGCGAACGACCGAGCCCTTGCATCTCACGATGAGCCTGAAGCTGCGCCTTCCTTCAGATTACCGATGAACCAGTTGGCTGCGGGTTGCCGGTATAGCCTGCAGAGCGAATATCTCAGCCTTCTGAGCGAACAGGCTATACCGGCGACCCGCAGCCAACGGCCAGTAAGCAAGGAAACACAAACACCCGGAATCTAGCGAGCGACCGTTGCCAATTCAGCGCGCATCTGTTTGATAACCGCCGCGTAATCAGGCTGGTTGAAGATTGCCGATCCGGCGACAAAGGTATCCGCACCGGCCGCCGCGATCTCCGCGATATTGGCGGGCGTGACACCGCCGTCGATTTCCAGGCGAATATCAAAGCCCGAGGCATCGATCATCGCGCGCGCCTCGCGCAGTTTATCCAGCGTCGCGGGGATAAACGACTGCCCGCCAAACCCCGGATTGACCGACATCAACAACACCATATCCACCTTGTCCATCACGTAGCGCAGTGCGTCCAGCCCCATATGGGGGTTGAACACCAGCCCCGATTTGCAGCCCGCATCGCGAATCAACTGCAGGGAGCGGTCGACATGGGTGGAGGCGTCCGGGTGGAAGGTGATATAGCTGGCGCCCGCCCTGGCGAAATCCCCGATCAGCGGGTCGACCGGGCTCACCATCAGGTGCACATCGATATCGGCGGTAACACCGTACTTGCGCAGCGCGCTACACACCATCGGCCCGATGGTCAGGTTGGGTACGTAATGATTGTCCATGACATCAAAATGCACGATGTCGGCGCCGGCGGCGAGTACCGCATCGACCTCCTCGCCCAGGCGGGCGAAATCGGCGGAGAGGATGGAGGGGGCTATCAGGTATTCAGGCATGCGGGGCTCCGTGCAATCTGCAGGGCGCTATTCTAGCGGCTAATCGTCGCTGACACACGGGTATATACATACAGAGAGTCCTGAAGACTGGAGAGCCGAAGAGGTAGCGCTGCGGCCGGGACACCGGAGCGCCGGCCGCGCCAAAAAACGCACATCCGTGTGCAAGCTCGGGTGGCGACGTCCTGTCGCCACACGGTCCCGGCCGCAGCGCTACCTCTCCGGCTCCACACTAATTCCCGGATTCTATATCGGCTAAGTGCCAGGTGATGTCCGTGATAGCGCGCGATCGAGCGCCCGCAAACGCTCCGGCGTGCCCACATCCTGCCACTGCCCTGTGTAGGACTCCCCGCCCAATCGGCCGCTGGCGATGGCCGCGTCCAGCAGCGGGCGCAGCGGCACCTTGCCGGGCGGGGTGCCGGCAAAGAACGCGGCGTCGTACATGCCCACGCCGCTGTAGGTCCAGCCCGTTGCGCCGGGCGCCAGCGCCCTGATCCACTGCCCGCTGTCGAGGGCGAAGTCGCCCGCGGGGTGCTGCGGCGGATTTTCCACCATCACCAGGTGGGCGCTCTCGCCGGGCCTCGCCCGATAGCGCAGCAGGCGCTCGAAGGGGTAGTCTGTCCAGATATCGCCATTGACCACCAGGAACGGCGCATCCCCCAGCAGGGGCAGCGCCTGGATGATGCCGCCGGCCGTTTCCAGCGGTGCCTCCTCCGGCGAGTACACAATGCTGACGCCCCACTTTCCGCCGTCCCCGCAAAAAGCCATGACCTGCGCGGCGAGGTGTGACACATTGATGACCATCTCGCGCACGCCCGCCGCCGCCAGGCGCCGGATATGGTGCTCGATCAGGGGGATGCCCGCGACCCGCAGCAGCGGCTTGGGCGTATGGTCGGTCAGCGGGCGCATGCGCTCGCCCAGGCCCGCCGCCAGTATCATGGCCTTCACGACGGGCGGCTCCACGCCTGCTGCGCGATGAGCGGCGACAAACAGCGGCAAAACCAGGCGCTGAACTCGGCGAACACAGGCTCGTCGGACGCGTATTTTTCCGCGATCTCCAGCACGTAGTGAATCACCAGCGGCAGGTCGTCCAGGTAAGCCGCCTTGCCGTCGCGCAGGTACAGGCGGGCAAACGTCCCGAGCACCTTGAGATGCCGCTGCAGGCCCATCCAGTCGAACCAGCGCAGGAATTGTCCCGCATCGGTGCCGCCGGCCAGGCCCTGCGCGCACAACAGGTCCCGGTACGCCAGCGCCCAGGACCGCACCTGCCGGGGCGGCCAGTGGATATAACAATCGCGCAACAGGGACACCAGGTCATACGTCACCGGCCCCGCCACCGCGTCCTGAAAATCGATCACCGCCAGCGCGTTATTGCCAGTGAGCATCAGGTTGCGGCTGTGAAAGTCCCTGTGCACCAGCACGCGCGGCTGCTCCAGGGCGCTGTCTGTCAGCCTGTCCAGCAGATTGTCCAGCAGGGCCTGTTCCGGCGCGGTCGGCGTGTAACCCAGCAACGCCTGCACGAACCACGCCTGGAAGCGACTCAACTCCTCGCCCAGCAGTGCGCGGTCGTAGTCCGGCAGACCCGCGCCGGCGCTGTCCACCCGCGCCATCTGCAGCAGCACCCGGAACGCCTGCCGGTAGTAAGCCTCTGCCGAACCGCTATCGAGCAGCGGCAGCAGCAGCTGGTCGCCCAGATCCTCCAGCAGCAGGAAGCCGCGATCAAAGTCCACGCCCAGCACGGCCGGTACCTTCACGCCGGCGGCGCCCAGCACACCGGCCACGTGCACGAAGGCCTGGTTTTTCTCGGTCGCCGGCGGCGCCTCCACCAGCATATAGCGATCGGCGGCCACATGAAGGCGGAAATACCGGCGCGCGCTGGCGTCTCCCGCCACAACCGACAGGGTGGGCCGGGGCCCGGTGGCGGGCAATCCGAGCACCGACAGCCCCCAGGTCAACAGTTCTTCGGGCGCGGGGCGCAGCGACACACTCTATCTCCTGACTTAAAATTTGACGGACATTGGCGAGCGGATGCTTTAGACTTCGCACCCTAACTCGCTGATTCACTTTGAGATTGATGACACCTTATAGTGCCCGCACTCCCATGTACCCCGCACGCGCCCTGACGCGGCTATCGGCAATCGCGCTGGGATTGACCCTGTCCTGCACGACGCTCGCCCAGATACAGTTACAAATGCCGGCGACGACACAGGATAACAATGCCGGGGACTGCTCCGCCAACAATATTAGCGACCGCCCCGTCGCCTGCGACACCAAAGCGAAGGCCGCGGCGATTGTACCGACACTGGCGTTTGACTGGGTCCCGTTGGCATCCGTGCCGGAATCCCTGCGCGACCGCGAGTGCCTGATATGCGGGGGGCGTTACATCGACCCCCTGGCGGCGGAAGGCAAGGGCAGCGCACCGGAGGAAAACGATATCCACGCGCGCGCCGACACCAGCGAGATGCAGGAGAACGACGCTGTCATGACGGGCGATGTGACAGCCATACAGGGCTATCGCCAGATGCGCAGCGACAAAGCCATCTTCGACCGCGAGGAAGAATCCGTAACACTGATCGGCAATATCACCATGCGCGAGCCGGGCCTGCTGCTGCTGGGGGACAACGCCAAGATTTATTCCGCGACCGGCGAAGCGCTGATGTACGACGCCCAGTTCGTATTCTACGAGTCGCATTTGCGCGGCACCGCCGACGCCCTGGCGCGCGACGAAGACGATATCATCCATATTCACAACGGCATGTTCACCTATTGCCCGCCCGAGGAACAGGACTGGACGGTGCTGTCGAATGAGATGGATGTGGACCTCGAGGAGGGGCTGGCCACGGCCCACCATGCCACCCTCGAAGTGGAAGGCGTACCGGTATTCTATACACCCTGGCTGCGCCTCCCGCTGGACGACCGCCGCCGCACCGGCCTGCTGTGGCCGGATTTCGGCAACGACAGCGACGGCGGCCTGGATATCAGCACGCCGCTCTACCTGAACCTGGCGCCCAACTACGACGCCCTTTACGCGCCGCGCTTCATCCAGGAGCGCGGGCTGGACCACGAATTGCAATTGCGTTACCTGAATCCGCTGGTCGGGCACTGGACGGCCGCCGGCGCCTACTTGCACCATGATTCTCTGTATGCCGACGACATCCCGGACAACGAGAGCGCTGACCGCTGGCTCGGGATTCTGCGGCAGAACGGCTTGTTCCAGGAGCGCTGGCGCTCGCAGATAGACTACAGCAAGGCCAGCGACGTCGACTATATGCGCGACCTCGACACCGCCAATATCACCGCGCAGCGGAAAACCAGCCTGATCCAGATGGCGTCCATGGATTACCTCGGCGACAACTGGCTGACCACCCTGCGGGCGCAGCAGTTCCAGTCGCTGGCCGACGACATCAACAAGGACTATGAGGAGATTCCACAGCTCACCACACTCTACCGCAGCTCCGGTACGCCGTTTGAGTTGCAGCCAATCTTCCTCGGCCAGTACTCCAATTTCGGTTCCAACGAGGACGTGGTCACCGGCGAACGCCTGTACGGCGAAGCGGGACTGAGCTACCCCATGTTGTGGGGCTACGGGTTTCTCACACCCACATTGAAATACCGCCAGGTCAACTATGACCTCAACGACGACCGGAACGAGCGCAGGTTCCCCGATGACAGTCCCTCCGCGGGCGCGCCGCTGTTCAGCCTGGACGGCGGGCTGGTCTTCGAGCGCGATACCAGCATTGGCGGCAGGGGTTTCCTGCAAACGCTCGAACCGCGCCTGTACTACCTGTACAGCGAACACGAAGACCAGTTTGACCAGCCGGACTTTGACACCACGGACCTCACGTTCAGCTACTACTCGCTGTACCGCGACACCCGTTTTTCCGGGCACGACCGCCTCGATGACGCCAACCAGATCTCGGCCGGCGTGACCACCCGCTACATCGACCACGAGACCGGCCGCGACCTGTTGAGCGCCAGCATTGGCCAGATCTACTATTTTGAGGACCGCGAAGTACTGCTGGGAAGAAATGCCGAGCCGGAGACAGACTCCAGTTCGGGTATCGCCGGGGAGATGAGTTTCACCCCCGGGGAAAACTTCAGCCTGCGCACCAGCATGGTCTGGGATCATCGCGAGAACAATGCGGAATCCGCCTTCGTCCTCGGCAGCTACAAGACCGACAACGACAGTATCTTCAACCTCGGCTACGCCTACCGCCGCTACCTCGTGTCGGAGGCCCAGCCGCAAACGGACGAGGTCAATGCGTCGACCTACCTGCCGATCAACAATAACTGGAGCATATTCGGCGCAATGAGCTATTCGCTGGAGGACGACCTCAGCGTGGAAGACCTGGTCGGCGTCGAATACGACAGCTGCTGCTGGCGGGTGCGCCTGGTCCACCTGCGCTACTACAACAATGTGAACGGCAATATCATTGACTTCAGCGACCCCGACCTGGAACGACAAAAATCCATACAGTTTCAAATATTGCTGAAAGGCATGGGCGGGTTCGGCAACCGCATTACCGATATCATGCAGGAAATGATCAGGGGTTTCAGAGACCGTGAATATTAGGACACTGCTACTGACCGCCGCGCTCAGCGGCGCCATCCTCACCACCACGCCGGTACAGGCGGCCACCGAGATCGTGGACCAGGTGGTGGCCATTGTCGACGACGACGTGATCATGGCCAGCGAATTGCGCGAGCGGGTCAGCGCGGTGAGAGCGAATCTCGAAGCCAGGAAAATGCAGCTGCCCCCGGAAGATCAGTTGATCCGGGACACCCTGGATCGCCTGATACTCGAGAGCATCCAGATACAGATGGGCACGCGGGCCGGGGTTCGCATCTCCGACGAGCAGCTCAACGAGGCGGTAAAGCGCATCGCCGCGCAGAACCGCATGTCGCTCGAGCAGTTCCGCGAGGTACTTGAGCAGCAGGGCCAGTCCTACGATGCCGTGCGGGAGCAGGTGCGGCGGGAGATGATTATCCAGCGGGTACAGGCCGGCAACGTCAACCAGCGCATCCAGATCACGGAGCAGGAGGTCGGCAACTTCATGAGCACCCAGGAGGGCCAGGCGCTGAACCAGCCTGAATACCACCTGCTGCACGCGCTGATGCCGATCGACCCGGATGCCTCGGACCGGACCATTGCCGCCGCCACCGCCCAGGTCAACGACGCGATGAAGCGCATTCGCGCCGGCGGAAAATTCCAGCAGGTCATTCAGTCCAGTACGCAACCGTACAACTTCAGCGGCGGCGACCTGGGGTGGCGCAAACTGAACGACCTGCCCTCGCTGTTTATCGAGATCGTGCCGACGCTGAGCGCCGGACAAACGGCCGACCCGGTGCGCTCGGAGAGCGGTTTTCACATTATATTCCTGGAGGCCGTGCGCGGTGTGGACCAGGTCGTCACCCAGACCAAGGCCCGGCATATCCTGGTGAAGCCCTCGGAAATCATGACCGAGGACCAGGCGCGCGACCTGGTGGCGCAATTGCGCGCCCGGGCGCTGGCGGGCGAGGACTTCGGCGATCTCGCCCGTGAGTACTCCGAGGATATCGGCTCGGCGGCGGAGGGCGGCGAACTGGGCTGGACCATGCCCGGGCAGATGGTGCCGGAATTCGAAGCCGCGATGCGCGACACCGCGGTCGACCAGATTTCCCAACCCGTGCGCACGCAGTTCGGCTGGCATATCATCAAGGTCGAGGGCCGCCGTGAGGAGGACATGACCAACGAGGCCTCACGTGCGCGGGCCATGGACCATGTGCACAATCGCAAATACCAGGAAGAGCTGGACGCCTGGCTGCGACAGATACGCGATGAAGCTTTTGTCGATATCAAATAGGTGACCGCCGCATGGCAGTTCCCAGCATCGTTGTCACCACGGGCGAACCCGCGGGGATCGGCCCGGACATCCTGTTGCGCGCGGCGCAGCAGGACTGGGACGCCGAACTGGTGGTCGTCGCCGATCCCGACCTGCTGCGCGAGCGCGCGCGCGTCCTGCAGCTTCCGCTGTCGCTGCACGCCTGGACGCCCGGCCAGGCGGCACGGCCGCAGCGCGCCGGCACGCTGAACATCCACCCGGTGGCGCTGGGCGTTCCGGCAGTGCCCGGCACGCTCAACACAGCCAATGCGCCCTATGTGATAGAGACCCTGAAGCAGGCGGTCCAGGGCTGTCTGCAGGGACACTGGCAGGCGATGGTGACCGGACCGGTCCAGAAGTCGGTGATCAATGACGCGGGCATCCCCTTCATCGGCCACACCGAGTTGCTGGCCGAGGAGACCGGCGCCGGGCAGGTGGTGATGATGCTGGCGACGCAGGAGTTGCGCGTCGCCCTCGCCACCACCCATCTCGCGCTGAGGGATGTCCCCGCGGCGATTACCGCGCCGCTACTGCTGCGGACGCTGGACATCCTGCACCGCGACCTGCAGGGTAAATTCGGCATCGCCACGCCGCGCATCGCCGTGCTGGGGCTCAACCCCCACGCCGGGGAAGGCGGGCACATGGGGCGCGAGGAAATCGAGACGGTGATTCCGGTGCTGGAGCAACTGCGGGCGCAGGGTATGCAGCTGCTCGGGCCGCTGCCCGCCGACACCGCATTCAACCCCAAGGTGCTGGACAATTGCGATGCGGTGTTTGCGATGTATCACGACCAGGGGTTGCCGGTACTGAAGTACTCCGGCTTTGGCAGGGCAATCAATATCACGCTGGGGCTGCCGCTTATCCGCACATCGGTGGACCACGGAACGGCGCTGGACCTGGCCGGTACCGGCGCTGCGGACTGGCGCAGCCTGGAGCAGGCCCTGCTGATCGCCTGCCAGATGAGCCGCAACAGCCGGCGGCCGCAATCCCGCTAGCCGGTGGCGACGACGTTTTTCTCGCGCGCCGCTATGCGGGCTTCTTTCACGTGCTGGGTATAGGCGTCCACCACTTCGGCCGCGGGCCCCATTGCAAGGACCTTGCCCTTGTCCAGCCACACCACCCGGTCACAGAGTTTCTTCACCTGTTCAGCCATATGGGACACGAACACCACGGTCTGCCCACCGGTGATACGGCTTTTCATCGCGCTCTCCGCCTTCTCCCTGAAATGGGCGTCGCCCACACTGAGGATTTCGTCGACCAGCAGGATGTCGACGTGCGTCATCAGCGCCGTGGTGAAGGCGAGCCTGGCGCGCATACCCGAGGAATAGTCTTTTACCGGCTCGTAGAAGGAATCGCCCAGTTCGGAAAACTCCTGGATGCTCGGCAGGAACGATTTTGCCTGCTTGCGCGAGGAGCCCTGCAACATCGCCGCGAGCAGGGCGTTGTCGCGACCTGACAAATCGGCCTTGAAACCCAGGCCCAGCGTCAGCAGGGACGCCGATTTGCCGGGGTGTATGTGCACCTTGCCGAGGGTGGGCGCCAGGATGCCCGCCATCAGGCGCAACAGTGTGGTTTTGCCGACGCCGTTGCGGCCAATGATACCCAGCGTTTCGCCCTCGTAGAGTTGCAGGGACACCTGGTTCAGAACGTGGTGCGTACCGTGGTCAAACGACTTCTTGTGCGCGTGGTAGCTCAGCGAGACCTCTTCCAGTTCCAGCATGGCCAAGCGGTCGACGGCTTCGGCCGGGTCCGGGACAACGACTTCGTCAGACAGGGCGGTTGTGGGCTCGTCGCTACTCGTGTGCAGCGCGGGTTGGTTATCAGTGCTCATGCGGTCAGCGCCTTCAACGCGAGATACTGGCCACCGCCGCGCATGATCAGCACCATCACGCAAAGCACCGCACCAAATCCGGCGCCGATCGCCGCCAGGTGCACCATGTCGGGCGGCGTGTTATACATCATGATCTGGCGGAAGGCATCGAGGATAAAACAGAGCGGATTCAAATCCAGCACGAGCTGCGTCTTGACGGGGTCATCCAGCGCGCGCACGTCCCAGAAAATGCCCGACATGAACAGCAGGAACATCACGCCCAGCGTGATCATTTGACTGAAATCACGCGCGATACAGACCAGGCAGGCGCCGATGAAAGAACAGGCCAGAATCAGCACGTAATACACCAGAATCAACGGCACCAGGTACCACCAGGTCAGGGTCACCTCGTAACCATCGTTAATGAGCAGCGCAGCCAGCATCACAAAAACGGCAGCCTGCCGGTACAGGCTCTCCTGGACAACCGCCATCGGAAACAGGGTCATCGGCACGCTGATCTTGCCCACCAGCCCCCGGCCATTGACAATGCTGTTGCCGGCCTGTGACACCGTCTTCGAAAACCAGACAAACGCCAGCTTGCCCGTGGCCAGGAAAATCATGAAATTGGGTTCACGCGAATCCAGCAGCACCACGAAAACCAGGTAGAACACGCCCACCCAGAGCAGCGGCTCGAGCACCCACCATATATAGCCGAGAAAATAGCGGGCGGCGTCCGCTCGCAGCGCCATGCGCGCCATGGTATCGGCCAGGCGTATATACTGTAAAAAAGGCATGAAGGGGAAGGCCAGCCTGTCATAGAGTTTCGAAAGTGGCGTGAGTGTAACAAAAACCGCCGCAATTGAACCAGTGCACAGTTCACATGCTGGCAGCTCCCGTTACAATGGCAACCATGAACCGCCCCCCACCAGCACACCGCGCGCGCAAGCGTTTCGGACAGAACTTCCTCCACGATGCCTCGATAATCGATCGCATTACGGCGGCCGTGCAACCCCGCCCCGACCAACACCTGGTGGAAATCGGTCCCGGACAGGGCGCACTGACGGAACGCCTGGTCAGCAGCGGTTGCAGGCTGGACGTGATTGAACTGGACCGGGACCTGGTACCGGGCCTGCTGGCGGCATTCTGCGACAAGCCCGCTTTCACCTTGCACAGCGCAGACGCGCTGGACTTCGACTTCGCCGCGCTGCTCGGAAACAGCGCAAACGACACCGCCGCACGCGCTTCCCTGCGGGTGGTGGGCAACCTGCCCTACAACATTTCCACGCCGCTCATTTTCAAACTGCTACAGAACTGCGCCATCATCGCCGACATGCACTTCATGTTGCAGCGCGAAGTGGTGCAGCGGCTGGCCGCCGCGCCGGGCAGCAAACACTGGGGGCGACTCGGCATCATGGCCCAGTACCACTGCCGGGTGGAACAGCTGTTCGATGTACCGCCCTCCGCGTTCCGACCCGAGCCCAGGGTTCAGTCGGCCATTGTGCGGCTGACGCCATGGGCGGCCTCGCCCTGGCCGCCGTGCGACGAGGAACAACTGCGCACGCTGGTAAAGGCCGCGTTTGCACACCGGCGCAAAACCTTGCGCAACAACCTGAAAGCGATTATACCTTGCGCCCAACTGGAAGCGCTCGGCATCGACCCCGGCGCCCGAGCCGAGACCCTGGAACTGACACAATTTATCGAGATTACCAACGCCCTCCATGCCCAGAATGCCGTTTAGCCCGTCACTGGTGAGCATCAACGTGCTCACCACCTACCTGCCCAGCCATTCCAACCCGGGGGCCAACCAGTACACGTTCGCCTATACCATCACCATCAGCAACAACTCCGACCTGCCGGTGCAGTTGCTGTCGCGCCACTGGATTATCACCGACGCCGACAACGAGGTGCAGGAGGTGCGCGGCGAAGGCGTGGTCGGCGAGCAACCGGTGATACAGCCAGGGTCCTCGTTTCGCTACAGCAGCGGCGCGACCCTGTCGACGCCGGTGGGCTGCATGGAAGGCAGCTACTTCATGGTGGTGCGCGAGCCGATGGACATCGACCCGGCCGAACTACCCACCTTCGAGGTACCGATTCGCGCGTTCTCGCTGCACACGCCGACGGCGCTCAACTAGTGTCCTGCCCGTGAGCACCTATGTGGTGGGGGATATCCAGGGCTGCCTGCAACCCCTGAAATGCCTGCTGCGCGCGGTGAAATTCGACCCCGACAGGGACGTGCTCTGGTCGGTGGGCGATATCGTCAATCGCGGACCCAAATCGCTGAAGACCCTGCGTTTCCTGTACAGGATGCGGCGCAGCCTGGTGATGGTGCTGGGCAATCATGACCTCCACCTGCTGGCGGTCGCCGCCGGGGTGCGCGAGCCCAGTCGCTCCGATACGCTGGACAAGATTCTCCGGGCACCCGACCGCGAGGTCTTGCTCAACTGGCTGGTGCAACAGCCGCTGATGCATCGCGAACACGGCCACACACTGGTGCACGCCGGTATTCCGCCGCAGTGGACGGTGCCGCAGGCGCTGGGCTACGCCGCGGAAGTGGAGGCCGTCCTGCGCAGCGCGGACTGCGTGGCGTTTCTCAAGGCCATGTACGGCAACGAACCGGCGGTGTGGTCCGACGACCTGCGCGGGATGGCACGGCTGCGCGTGATCACAAACTATCTCACGCGCATGCGTTTCTGCACCCGCGACGGCACCCTGGACCTGGTCAGCAAGGGCAGCAGCCCGACGCCGGGTGTCGCCAACCTCGGCGGTCGCAGGGTGGCCGCGTGGTTCGACCACCCGGGGCGCAAAAGCGCCGGGGACCGTATCCTGTTCGGGCACTGGGCCACCCTGGCCGGGGCGAGCAGTCACCCCAACGCGATCGCGCTGGATACCGGGTGTGTCTGGGACGGCGCGATGTCGCTCTACCACCTGGAGAGCGCAAGCTGGACGCGCTGCGCCTGCCGGGACGGCAAATGCCCCGGGACAGCCGTGACCGCCGCGTCATGACGCCGCGACCCGGCGACGGTACACTGCGCGCATGAAAGTCTACCTGGTCGGCGGCGCCGTGCGCGACGCACTGCTCGATTACCCTGTCCGGGAAAAGGACTGGGTAGTGGTTGGCGCGCGGCCGGAAGAGCTCCTGCAGCAGGGTTACCAGCAGGTCGGCAAGGACTTCCCGGTGTTCCTGCACCCTCAGACCAAAGACGAGTACGCGCTGGCGCGCACCGAGCGCAAGCAGGGTCACGGTTATACCGGTTTCGCGGTGAACTGCGACCCCTCGGTAACGCTGGAGGACGACCTGCGACGGCGCGACCTGACGATCAACGCGATCGCGCAGGACAGTGAAGGCAATCTCATCGACCCCTACGGTGGCCGGGCCGACCTGGAACAGCGGGTGCTGCGCCATGTCTCGGAGGCCTTCGTGGAGGATCCGCTGCGCGTGCTGCGCACCGCCCGCTTCGCCGCGCGCTACGCCCACCTGCGGTTCACGGTCGCACCGCAGACCCTGCAGCTGATGGCGGAGATTGTCGCCCGCGGCGAGCTGGCCCACCTGCCCCCCGAACGGGTGTGGGTCGAAACGGAAAAAGCGCTGGGCGAACGCCATCCGGACGTTTTCATCCAGGTGCTGCGCGACTGCGGCGCGCTGGCCGCCCTGCTGCCCGAGGTGGATGCGCTGTTCGGGGTGCCGCAACCCGCCGCGCACCACCCCGAAATCGACACCGGCACGCACCTCCTGATGACCCTGCGACAGGCGGTGGCGCTGGGCGCCGACAGCGAGGTGCGCTTCGCCGTGCTGGTGCACGACCTCGGCAAGGGCGCCACGCCACCGGCGGAGTGGCCGCGCCACATCCGTCACGAGGCGCGCGGTGTCAAACTGATCGAGCAGCTGTGCCGGCGCCTGCGGGTGCCAACCCGTCACAGCGAGCTGGCGCGCACCGTGTGCGCGCAGCACACGCTCTGTCACCGGGCGCTGGAACTGCGCGGCAAAACCGTGCTGAAACTGCTGACCGCGACCGACGCCCTGCGCCGCGCGGATCGATTCGAGTGCTTCCTGCTGGCCTGCGAGGCCGACGCCCGCGGCCGGCTCGGCCTCGAACAACGCGACTACCCGCAGGCGGACTACCTGCGCCGGGCGCGCGAGGTGGCGCTGGGCGTGAACGCGGCGCAATTCCGGGACAGCGGTCTCAGCGGCCGCGAACTCGGCGAGGCGATTGCCGCACAGCGGGTGAAACTGCTCGAGGCGCTGCGACCCGCATGACGCCCGCCCTCTGCGGCGAGCGGATCAATCCACCGAGGAGATCGCGCGGCCGCGCCAGCTAAAATCCACCTTGTTCAGCGCCTGCCCGCTGCGATCAAAGGCGGCCCACAGCGAGGCATAACTGCGCTTCACGCCGGGATGCAGCCGGTCCGGCGCCAACTCCGCCAGCGGGCACAGCACGAAGGCGTTCTCCAGGATTTCTTCGCGCGGCAGCCGCACACCGTCAAAGGTGCCCACCGCGTCGTCGTAGGTGAGAATATCGATATCCAGGTGGCGCGGGCTGAACCGCGTGGCCCGGGCCGGGCGGCCGAACTCCACCTCGATATGGCGCAGGCGCGCCGCCAGCGCCGCCAGCGGCAATGCCGTGTGCACCGCCGCCACCAGGTTGAGAAAGGGCTGGCCGTCGAAGCCAATGGCCGCGCTGTCGTAAACGGAGGACAGCGCGAGCTCATGAAACAGGCCCTGCAGCGCGTCCAGACCCGCGGTGATATAGCGTTCGCGCTCGATGTTGCTGCCGATACCGAGATAGACCAGCGCCATGGTCAGGGCCGCTCGCCGGCTTCGATGACGACGCCGACATCCTCGGCCTCGGCCACCGCGCCGGGCTTGCCGATGCGCAGGCGCAGCCAGGACACGCCGAACTCGCGCCTGACCATGCCCGCCACGGCCTCGGCAAGAGTTTCCAGCAACTGGTATTCACTCGCCTCGACCAGCGCCAGCACCCGCTGCGAGATCGCGGCGTAATCCAGCGCGTGCGCCAGCGCGTCGCTGGCCGCCGCGCGCGTCGTGTCACTGGCCATTTCGAGGTCGAGCACCAGCGGCTGGCGGATATCGCGCTCCCAGTCGTACACGCCGATAACCGCCTGCGCCCGCAGGCCCCGGATATAGACGATATTCATGGCGGTGACCCGGACAGCGGCGGCAGTTCCTCCATCGGCCAGCGCGGCCGCACCCGCGTATCGGCGTCGTCCACCTGCCCGGCCTGCAGCCGCTGCGCCCCGGCATAGGCGATCATCGCGCCGTTGTCGGTACAGAACGCGGGCGCCGGGTAGAACACGCGGCCGCCCATTTTCGCCAGCGCCTTGTCCAGCGCCGCGCGCAGCCGGGCGTTCGCGCTCACGCCGCCGGCGATCACCAGCGTCTGCAGCGCTTCCTGCTCCAGGGCCCGGCGGCACTTGATCACCAGCGTGCTGACCACCGCCTCCTCGAACGCGCGCGCGATGTCACAGCGATCCTGCTCGCTGAGTTCTCCATCGTCCTGGCGGCAATCCGCTATCGTATTCATGGTGAAGGTTTTGAGGCCGCTGAAACTGAAATCGAGCCCCGGGCGATTGACCATCGGGCGGGGAAAATCAAACCGTCCGGCATCGCCGCGCTCGGCTATGCGCCCGATGTGCGGGCCGCCGGGATAGGGCAAACCGAGCATTTTCGCCACCTTGTCGAAGGCCTCGCCGGCCGCGTCATCCAGCGATTCACCCAGCAGCCTGTACTGCCCGATGCCGTCGACCCGCACCAGTTGCGTGTGGCCGCCCGATACCAGCAGCGCTACGAAGGGGAACGCGGGCGCCTCCTCCTCCAGCATCGGCGCCAGCAGGTGCCCCTCCATGTGGTGGACCCCCAGCACCGGCACGCCCCAGCCCCAGGCCAGCGCCCGGGCCAGCGTGGCGCCGACCATCAGCGCGCCCAGCAGGCCGGGGCCGGCGGTATAGGCCACGGCCTCGATATCCGCTGCGCTGCAGCCCGCGGACTGCAGTACCTCTTCCACCAGCGGCAGTGTCTTGCGCACGTGGTCGCGCGAAGCCAGTTCAGGCACCACGCCGCCGTACTCCACGTGCACATCCACCTGGCTGAACAGCGCGTGCGACAGCAGGCCGCGCTCGGTGTCGTAGAGGGCGACACCGGTTTCATCGCAGGAGGTTTCAAGGCCCAGCACTAGCATTGTTGGTTTTCCATCAAAACAGGGTGCGCATGGTACTGCAAAATGTGAACGGAGCCGATCCTATCTGCTTGGCGCGAGAATCCGGCAGGTCAGCTTCCGTATCCGAACCGACGGGAAATCGAGGGATAGTGATCTGGTTTGAAATCTGGCTGTACCGGCCAGAGAGGCAGCGTTGCGGTCGGGCCACGCCAAAAAGCGCACATCCATGTGCAGGCTCGCGTGGCGACGTCCTGTCGCCACACGGTCCCGACCGCAACGCTGCCTCTCTGGCTCCCGCCTCACACCAGGTCCCAAACTGTGCCGCTACCCGCCAAGTCACCGATTTCCGGTCTCAAGCCTGGGCAAGTACCGTTTGTTGCAGGCTCCTGTCTACAGAATCAAGAGTCCAAACTACCATGTTGCGGGGCTTTGCAAAACTGTCGCTATCGGGATAGAATGCGCGCCCTTTAATGCCATCGGTAGCCGTTGACGCGCCCGGTGTCTCGAAACAGTGACTGAGGTTGGTACGTAATGCCCCACATCAAGATCAAGGAAAACGAGCCCTTCGACGTCGCCCTGCGACGCTTCAAGCGATCCTGCGAGAAAGCCGGCGTGCTCGCTGAGGTGCGCAAGCGGGAACACTATGAAAAGCCGACGACCGTGCGCAAGCGCGCCGGTGCTGCCGCCGTCAAGCGCCACCTGAAGAAGCTCTCCCGCGAAAACCGCAAGCGCGTGCGCCTGTACTAGGCCGTCGGCTGCAGGCCCTCGCCCTCCCCAATGAGCGACGCAACACTCGCACACACCATCAAGGCGGCCATGAAGGCCGCCATGAAAGCCAAAGACAAAGACCGCCTGTCCACCATCCGGCTGATCCTGGCCGAATTCAAGCGCATTGAAGTCGACGAGCGCGTCGAGGTTGACGACGCCCGCGCGCTGGCCGTGCTGGACAAAATGGTCAAGCAGCGCCGGGATTCCGCCAGCCAGTACGCCGCGGCCGGCCGCCAGGAACTGGCGGACAATGAAAACGCTGAGATCGAGGTCATCCAGGAATTCCTGCCCGCGCAGCTCAGCGACGCCGAACTGGACAGCCTGATCGATGCGGCGATTGCCGCCAGCGATGCCTCGGGCATGGCCGCGATGGGCGCGGTGATGGGGCAGCTCAAGCCGCAACTGCAGGGGCGGGCGGATATTGGCGCCGTCAGCAAGCTGGTCAAGCAGCGCCTGAACGCAGGCTGATTTCACTTTTTGAGGTTCACTCGTCCCTGGAGTATCAGCATCGGGGCGGGCTTGGTGCGGATGGTCCCCCTGCGCTCAGAAGGCTAAGATATTCGCTTCGGTGGACCATCCGCACCAAGCCCCCGGACACCGCGCCACCCCGCAAGTAAAAACCCTTTTAAAGCGTCTGATTTCGGGGATTACCGCAGAAGAGGCATGCAGGTATGGCGTTAGCCCCGTAGCGAATATCTTAGCCCTCTGAGCGTACGGGGCTAACGCTCTACCTGCATGCCGGCATCAACGCTCGATCAACATCAACCAGCGCACCTAAACTTTTAACCCCGAGCGTGGTTCAATACCCGCCACGCTACCACGAAAAACACCCATGGCCGGACGCATACCCCAAGCTTTCCTGGATGACCTGCTCGACCGCACCGATATCGTCGAGGTGATAGACCGGCGCGTCAAACTGAAAAAGTCCGGCAAGAATTACTCGGCCCGCTGCCCCTTCCACGAGGAGCGCAGCCCCTCGTTCAGCGTCAATCCCGACAAGCAGTTCTACTACTGCTTTGGCTGCGGCGCGGGCGGCAACGCGCTGACCTTCCTGATGGAGTACGACAACCTGGAGTTCCCGCAGGCCGTGGAGAACCTGGCCAGCAGCGCTGGCCTCGAAGTGCCGCGCGAGCCTGTCCGCGGCGGGCGCGACCCGGCGCAGCGGGAGGAGAGCAACAAGCCGCTGTACGAGGTGATGGAGCAGGCGGCGCTGTACTACAAACAGCAGTTGCGCAGCCACCCGCAGGCGGCGCGGGCGGTGGAGTACCTCAAGGGGCGCGGCCTTTCGGGGGAGATCGCCCGGGCATTCGGCCTCGGCTTCGCACCGCCGGGCTGGGACAACCTGCACCCGGCGCTGGGCGGCGGCGATGAGCGGCGCGAACTGCTGATCAAGGCCGGCCTGCTGGTGAAGAACGAGAACGGCAAGGTCTACGACCGCTTCCGCGACCGCATCATGTTCCCGATCCGCGACCGGCGCGGCCGGGTGATCGCCTTCGGCGGCCGGGTGCTGGGGGACGACAAGCCGAAATACCTGAACTCCCCGGAAACCGCGATCTTTCACAAGGGCCGCGAGTTGTACGGCCTGTACGAGGCGCGCCAGGCGCTGCGCAAGCTGGAGCGCATGGTGGTGGTGGAGGGCTACATGGACGTGATCGCGCTGGCGCAGCACGGCATTGCCTACGGCACGGCCACGCTGGGCACGGCCACCAGCCACACCCACCTGGACCGCATCTACCGCCTGTGCCCGGAAGTGGTGTTCTGCTTCGATGGCGACGAGGCGGGGCGCAAGGCGGCGTTTCGCGCGCTGGAAGCGGCGCTGCCCTGCATGGAGGACGGCCGCCAGGCCAGGTTCCTGTTCCTGCCCGAGGGCCAGGACCCGGACGACGCCGTGCGCGCCGGCGGCCAGGCGCAGTTCGAGGCCCTGCTGGGCGACGCGGTGCCGCTGGAAACCTTCCTCTTTGAATCGGTGGCGCAAGGGCTGGATCTCACCAGCATGGACGGGCGCGCGCGCATGAGCAAAATGGCGCTGCCCTATATCCGACAGCTGCCCGAGGGCGTCTACCGGCAGTTGATGTTCCAGGCGCTGGCCGAACGCACCGGCCTAGAACTGGGCAGCCTGATGGCGCTGGAGGTGCCCGCGCCCGAACCGCCGCCCGGCTTCGACGACGCCTACGACCCGGCCCCCGATTACGGGCCGCCGCCCGACTACGACGGCCCGCCGGGGCCGGACGAGCACCCGGGGGCGCCGCGAGGCGGGCACCCGTTCAAACACCAGGTGCCCGCCCGGGGCTATTCCAACCTCGCGCAGGCCGCCATCGCGCTGCTGCTGCACCAGCCGGACATCGCCCGCCTCGTCAGCCCGGAGCTGCTCGCCGAGATCGAGGGCGAGGACGGGCAATTGCTGCGCGAGCTGCTGCAGCTACTGCACCGCAGGCCCGACTCCAGCACCGCGATGCTGCTGGGCCACTGGTACGGCACCGACGAGGGCCGGCTGCTCAACCGCCTGGCGGGGCAGGAGCGCCTCATCCCCACCACCGGCATCGAGCAGGAATTCATGGATACCGTGCACGCGCTGGCGCGCCTGCCGCAGCAATCAAAGTTAAGCGCGCAAGTCGACAAATTGAAGCGCACCAACTACGCTGAAGTGAGCGAACTGGAAAAACAGCGCCTGAGGGAACTGCTGCAGGAGAAACTGCAGCGCGACGCGCAACGCAACAAACCGCGGGAGTGAGCGTCCCCTTTGCGGCGCCCCGTTATTCCACACCCGGCCCGGGTTGAAATTTTCCCGGTGCGACACCATATAACAGAGGCAACTTTCCGGGGTTTTACGGGTCAAAAGACCCCGGATTGCGGATTTTTCGCGGCTTTCCTGTAGGTAAGTCGCTGCTTTCCGGGTATAATCGCCGGCCAATTTTTTTCCCCACATTTCAGGGTTTCTCCTCAATGACAAACGTCGCGAAACAGCAGTCACGCCTCAAAGACCTTATCGCCAAGGGCAAGGAGCAGGGCTACCTGACCTACTCGGAGGTCAACGACCACCTGCCGCAGGATATCTCCGACCCGGACCAGGTCGAGGACATCATCCAGATGATCAACGACATGGGCATCCAGGTGTTCGAATCCGCACCCGATGCCGATGAACTGTTGATGACGGAGGGCGACTCCTCCGCCGACGATATCGCCGCCGCCGAGGCGGCCGCCGCGCTGGCCGCGGTCGAGACCGAAGCCGGCCGCACCACGGACCCGGTGCGCATGTACATGCGCGAAATGGGCACCGTGGAACTGCTGACGCGCGAGGGCGAAATCGTGATCGCCAAGCGCATCGAGGAAGGCATCCGCGAGATGCTGGCCGCCGTGGCCCTGTACCCCGGCGCCGTGAAGTCCGTACTCGACGAATACGACCTGGTCGCCAAGGACGAAAGGCGCCTGGCCGATATCATGGTGGGCTACCTGGACCCGGCCGAGCACGTGCCCTCCGCCTCCGAAGTCGCCGAAGCGGCCGACTCTTCCGATGAAGACGATGAAACCGCCGGCGACGAGGACCAGGAAACCGGCCCCGACCCGGTCGAGGCGAAAAAGCGCTTCGCCGCGCTCAAGCGACAGTACAACAAGACCGAGAAAGCGATCTCCGCGCACGGGCGCCTGCACAAAACCGCGATCAAGGAAATGGAGAAACTGGGCGACCTGTTCAAGTTCTTCAAGTTCACGCCGCGTATTTCCGATCCGCTGACCGACTCGCCGCGCAATATCCTGATCGCCGTGCGCGACCAGGAGCGCGAGATCATGCGCCTGGCGATCCGCGTCTGCGGCATGCCGCGCAAGGATTTCATCGCCTCCTTCCGCGGCTCTGAAACAGACGCGCGCTGGGTGAACCGCTTCACCCGCAAGAAGGACTACGGCGCCAAGCTGGCGGCGGAGAAAGACGAGATCCAGCGCCTGCAGCGCCGCATCAGCCAGATCGAGGAGAAATGCGGCCTGACCGTTACCGAGATCAAGGAGATCAACCGCGCGATGTCGATGGGCGAGGCCCGTGCCCGGCGCGCGAAAAAGGAAATGGTGGAGGCCAACCTGCGCCTGGTGATCTCCATCGCGAAGAAATACACCAACCGCGGCCTGCAATTCCTCGACCTCATCCAGGAGGGCAACATCGGCTTGATGAAGGCCGTGGACAAGTTCGAATACCGCCGCGGCTACAAGTTCTCCACCTACGCCACGTGGTGGATTCGCCAGGCGATCACCCGCTCCATCGCCGACCAGGCGCGCACCATCCGTATCCCGGTGCACATGATCGAGACCATCAACAAGCTCAACCGTATCTCGCGCCAGATGCTGCAGGAAATGGGCCGCGAGCCGACGCCGGAAGAACTGGGCGAGCGCATGGACATGCCGGAAGACAAGGTGCGCAAGGTGCTGAAGATCGCCAAGGAACCGATCTCGATGGAGACCCCGATCGGCGACGACGAAGACTCCCACCTGGGCGACTTCATCGAGGACCACACCATCCACTCACCCGTGGACGCCGCCACCGGCCAGGGCCTGCAGGAAGCCACCAAGGAAGTACTGGCAGGTCTTACCGCCAGGGAAGCCAAGGTGCTGCGCATGCGCTTCGGTATCGACATGAACACCGACCACACGCTGGAGGAAGTCGGCAAGCAGTTCGACGTGACGCGCGAGCGCATCCGCCAGATCGAGGCCAAGGCACTGCGCAAGCTGCGCCACCCCACCCGTTCGGACTACCTGCGCAGCTTCCTCGACGATACCTGATAGCCGAATCGCCCGCGGCGCCTGTTCACACGGACAGGCCCCGCGCCTTTCGCGGACCAGAAAGCTCGCAGTGGAAGCCCCTGCGGCGGGAACCGTGACATGAACAGGATTATCCCACTGCTGCTTCTGTCCCTGCTGGCGCTGCGCGCAGACGCCAGCCCGGCAGTCTACTACTGCAACATCCTCACGCAACTGCCGGGCGCACCCGACAGCCCCGTGTTCCGTTTCGCGGTGGATGGCGCGACCGCCATTCTCACCTACAGCTACCGGGCGCGACCCACCGAGCCGCCACAGCATTTTGAACTGGCGCTGGATGTGCTGAACGACTCCCAGCGCTCACTGGTGCTCGGCCGACTGACCGAGGGTAACGACGAACGCGCTCCCAGGTACGACGTGTGGGTACTGGACAAAAACAACATGTACCTGCATTCCGAGGTCACCCACGCGAGCGACAAGCACATCGGGCGGCTGGAACAACGCAGCGGCACCTGTGTGTATGCCGATGCGGAACTTGCGCCCGAACCCGGGGTCAACCCACCATAGCGGCACTCACTGTCGCGCCGGTGAGGAATTGATATGCGCCGTATGCTCCCGACACTGATACTCCTGGCATGTTGCCTGCCCGCTGTCGCGCAAAACGCCGGGCAGGCAGACACCGCCGCGCGCTCATTCAGCAGCGGTAACGAGCAGGTCGCCCTGCTCGAACTTTTCACCTCCGAAGGCTGCAGCAGTTGCCCGCCCGCCGAAGCATGGTTTGCAAAGCTGCTGCAGCGGCCCGACCTGTGGCAGCGCATCGTACCGGTAGTATTTCACGTCGATTACTGGAACAACCTCGGTTGGAAGGACCCGTTCAGCACCGCCGATAACAGCCAAAGGCAGCGTCGCTACCGGGCCGAGGGCGGAGTGCGATCAGTCTATACGCCGGGTTTTGTCCTCAACGGCCGCGAGTGGCGCGGCTGGTTCTCCGGCGAAGCGCTGCCCGACAGCGACCAGCCCGCCGGGCGGCTTTCCGCGGAGGTCAGCAACGGGGCAATACAGGCTACCTATCACAGCCCGGATTGCATCGAGCCGTGCAGCGGCCGACCGGCGCCCCTGGAACTGCACATCGCACTGCTGGGTTTCGACCTGACCACGACTGTCACGCGCGGAGAGAACCGGGGAAAGCGCCTGACGCACCAGTTCGTCGTAATCGACCAGGCAAGTAACGTCTCGAGCGACAACACCTGGAGCATGGCCCTGCCAAAGAATCCCACTGATGCGGACCAACTGGCGCTCGCGCTGTGGATTACACAACCCGGTACACAGCGGCCACTGCAGGCAACGGGGGGCTGGCTGCAAGACGAACTGCCCTGACCTGCACTGCGCACCGGGCATCGCAATCAAGAAAAGACAGTGACCGGGGCTGGGCCACAGGGCCATTCTTCTCTATAATGCGCCCCTCCTTCCGGGGGCCCATAGCTCAGTTGGTTAGAGCATCCGACTCATAATCGGCAGGTCGAAGGTTCAAGTCCTTCTGGGCCCACCATTTTTATATATTTTTCAATATGTTATATCTCATCACGCCCACCGACTAATCCGGGGGGGATGGAAAACACCTGTTCGCCAATAGTCAGCAGGTCACTCCGAGGAGGTCGTTGAATCAAGATCCTGCGGAACTGGATTTCTGGCAACCTGCTACCCCTATCCCACCCAATTCCGGTGGCCGCCCATCTGCCCCGACAAGGCCCGCTTCTAGGCAGCAGCTCGTGCCCCAAAGTGGCCACTTTTCGGCATTTCTCATATGAAGTTAGCGACTTCCGAGGGGAGTCTTCGGCGGGGCAACTCGGGATACTGCGCTGAAGACTCGCCTTAGTCTAGTGATAGACGCTATATAACTCATATAACACTCTCGGGTATATGGCACCTGTGCTAGCCATCACGAGGGGCATTGCGGCATCGGGTTAATCCGCGACGGTAATAACCATTAATGAGGAAGAGTCGAATAAAGTCTCCGTAGCGGTTGATTAGCATTTCGTAGTCCTTGAGACCAAGTTGGCTGATGATCCAGTTTTTTGTCACAAGGAAGTAACTCACTACTTTCTAAATCTTGATTTTCTTGGTCAAATTACGCCTGAGGTCAGGAGCTCTAAATCGTCAATCTCGGCACCAACAAAGTTTCGGATCAGACCGAGGCTTTAAATCCCAAGCATCTAATGGACTAAAAATGCGCAGATATATTTTTTTCGTTCATGGTTATGGATCGAATTCCAAGAAAGCATGGGGAAAGTTCCCAGAATTTTTGGATCAGAATCCTGAAGTTTCGCACACGATTCGTTTCCTCTCCTATACCTCTCCTCCTTGGTACAAACCTCACAAAGTAGCTCCAGATCTATTCACTATTGCGGAATCACTAACTACACAGTTACTCGACCAATGTGGAGATCTTGAAAAAGATGAGATTGTGCTTATTGGGCATAGTAATGGTGGTGTGGTTATTAAGAAGTTGTTCCAACGTCTCGAAGCTACGAATACTAAACATAATATTTCTAGAGTTTGCTTCTTAGACGTTCCACATCAGGGCTCTGGCGCCGCCAATATTGGTAAAGTTGCGAACCCGAGAAACAAGCATTTGAAGGCCTTGAGGATAAATTCTGAGGATCTTCGAGACTTGAATGACTATTGGATCAGGCTAGAGTCCAGACAATACATCGATGTCCTGAATTTGGTCGCTGAGGTACCAAACTATGTAGCATCTATGAGTGCAAGGGCACATTATATCGACAGTGTCACAATCCCTGGCACCGATCACAAATCCGTAAGCAAGCCCAAAAGCAGTGATGATATTGTGGTAAGAGAGATAGCTAAGTTTGTCTTGCAAAGCACTCGTCTTACCAAATATCGGAATTCAGTTTCGCGTGGTTATTCGGACTGGCTAAAATTTGACAGGGCTCACAAGTTAGAATATGTCGAAGATGGAAAGCGTAGAGAAGCCTTCCAATCATTGTCCGAGGCTCTAGAGGATGACATCGCGCTGGTGCGATTGACTGGGCTCTCCGGACTGGGAAAATCAAGGCTCCTAATTGAGTACATTCAACGCAATGATATTCCAGAAGATCAAATTCTAATCTATGACGCATCTCGTCAATTTGACTTGATTCTACAAAGCTTGAGCCTTGCAGTTGACGAGTCAGCTGAGGGCCTAGTTGTCATTGAGCACTGCGGAGTCAAGCTACATAACGATTTAAGAAAACTTTTGCAACGAAGCGATGGCCGCCTAAAAATTGTAACTGTTAACTTCTATCATGATGTTGTGGACAACTCTGTTCATATCAAATTGGAGAAACTTCAGCCTGACAAAGTTGGGGAGCTGCTACGCTCAGTTCTAAGAGACATTGACGACAATACTGTTGACCGTGTTACGAAGTTTGTTGAAGGATTTCCTTTGCTTGTGGAGTGGCTGACTCACAAACTCAATGAAGATGGCGCTCTAGAAGTGCAATTGGAAGAGAGAGACTTCGTCGAAAAGCTTATCGATGCTGACGGCACTCTTCCGGACAAACAGAGAGAAGTTCTAAAAGTATTGGCCCTATTCGACTCATTCCAGTACGTGGGGGAAACTCTAGAAGACAAAAAAAGAGTGGAATTCTTTTGCAAAATATCTGATGCAACTAGGATTGACTACGATAAGACGATAAGTAGGTTTTCAGGCAGGGATATATTGCAGTGTGCGGGAAACTTCGCTCGCTTAGTTCCAAAACCTCTTGCTTTAAATCTAGCAATGGAATGGTGGAACGAGAGCCTTTTCCCAAGACAAAGCGAACTTATCTCTGAAATGCCGCAAGAGCTATTGGAAAGTTTTTGTAGCCAGCTAACATATTTGGATAGCTCGCCTAACGTTAACGAATTTGTTGCGAACTTCATGGATGAAGCTCGCCCTTTCGGCCAAGCGGAATTGTTGCTTTCTAGCAAGGGTTCTCAACTATTCCGCGCTCTAGTTGAAGTAAACCCTTCCGTAACAAGTGAAACTCTCGCTAGGATTTTCCGGAGTCTTAGCGATGATGATGTACGAGAAATTGCAGCTGACACCCGCAGAAATCTAGTTTGGTCCTTGGAGATGCTGTGTTGGCATCGAAGCTACTTTTCGAGATCTGTACACTGCTTGGCCAAATTGGCGTGCTGTGAAAACGAGCGTTTTAGTAACAACTCTACCGGCATTTTTTGTCAGCTTTTCCGCTGGCGAAACTGTGGAACAGAAGCCGATTATTCTCAGAGGCTAGAAGTTCTGAAGGAGTTGATATCTCTCGATAAACCAGCGGTTGACCACATTTTGGTGGGCGCTATTGGATCGGCAATCGAGACTTTTGGTGCCGGTCGAATGCTAGGTGCCGAAAAGCAGGGGACGAAGCCAGAATTAGAAGAGTGGTTACCCAAGACATGGGATCAAGTTTTCAGTTATTGGGAGCAGTGCTTAGAAATCTTAATTGAATTGTCTCAGCGACCCCATACAACTGACGCCGCGATGGCGGCTCTGGGCTCCGAAATTCGGGGCCTTGTCCGGGATGGCATGCTTGATACTCTGGACCGCATAATTCGAAGATTGCTAGAGCTGCATGGAAAATATTGGCCGTCAGCGGCTCAATCGATTTCTAATGCACTGCAATTTGACGGAGATACTGCATCAGAATCAGTTCGAACTGCATTGCTGAGTTGGCAAGACTTGATGAAGCCAGGAGAGGAGAACGCAGAGGAACAGCTACTTCTAAGAGTACTTAACCCGGCCCGAGATTATCAACAGGACGAGAATGGTGATCTGGTGGATCATGCTACAGCTGATGTAGTTCAGTATGCGGAGCAACTGAGTAGCCTTGAAACAATGACACCGCATTTGGAGCTGATTCTTACATTCAATGAGCAAAAGCGGTCGTATGCATTCGGCAAGGCGCTTGTGTCTAGATTCAATATCATAGAGGTAAAGCCCTTTATAGATGATTTGATAAGAGAATACAGAGCAGTTATTGAGCGCAGCAGATTTGAGTTCGTGGGTGGATGCCTGGCTGGAATGTACGAAGCAGATCGCGAACATTGGTGGGATACAATCCAAGGATTCGCCAAAGATCCGATGTTGCAGAGATCTTTCCCGAACGCACTAAGAACTGGAAAAATTGAAACAAAGGGACTGGAGCTCGCCCTTGAGTTGACTAGAAAAGGAGCGGTAAATAGCAATGAAATCGCGCAGCTCAGCTATGGCCGCGGTTTAGACCATCTGGAAGAGGCTCAGATCGTCGGTTTCTGCGAGAATCTCTCTGCAATCGATGACACATTTGCCTGGGTAGCACTTGATGTGATTGCTATGTACTTGCATGGTCGCGATCAATACGACCAACAGTTGATTAATGATTTTCTTAAGAGTTTGCTTGTTAGCGTATCCTTCGCTAGAGATTCAAAATCGCGGCAGCACGACGGTTACCATTGGCAACGATGCGCCGAAAAGCTTCTTGCAGAAGGAGATCAAAATTTTTCGGCGCGTTTACTTAACTTCATGTTGGATCAGGTAGCGCAGCATGAAGTGGACTATTCGGACCTGTGGGATGTTTTACATCCAACATTCATCACAGCTCTAGGCATGGCAACTAAAGAAACTCAGTCCGAAATATTACAGAGATTAATTGACTTTGAGCTCGGATTCCCTAGTTTTCGATTGGTTGAGATGCTTGGAAGTGGACGAGGTTCGCGTCACAACAAGACGAGCGTATTCAGTGTTCTAGATGCGGATACTGTGGTCAACCTATGTTCAAACGAGCGATTCTTAATACTTGTGGCCAAGTCATTAAAACTAATCGAAGTTGAAGAAGAGAAACCTCAAGTTTCAGATTTGTTACTTGAACTAATTCGTCGATATGGGACAAATGAAGATTTTCTATCTGAGGTCTATGCAAATTTCTACAGTAGATCCTGGAGTGGTTCATTAGCCCTTAATCTCGAGGCTGATAAAGGTGTGCTACTACCTTTACTCAGCCATGAGTCTAAGGAAATTCGTAATTGGGCCAGTGAATTTCTCGAAAGAATGGACAGGCGAATAGAAGAGGAAAAGTACCTAGAACAGCAGGAACATTTCGTGCGAGGATGGTAGACGAACTGTGCACCCGAATCTATGGCGCACCTCACTCGAGATACTGCAGTAATGGTATGTCCGCCGGGAGTGTTTAGAATTATGTGTCACAGTAATTCCTCGTTAGTCATCTGATCACAGATCCAATACACCATCAAGCCGACCCTCGAAGAAGATGGCCAGCTGGGATAGCGTGATGTTCCAGCCCTGGACCGGCATCGTCCATTTCTTGCTGGCGTTTTGAACGCCCAGATAAAGCAGTTCTAGCAGGCTGTCCTCGTTCGGGAAGCCGCCCTTCGTTTTGGTCAGCTTCCGGAACTGCCGGTGGACAGCTTCAATGGAATTCGTCGTATAGATCACCCGGCGAATGTCCGGCGGATACTTGAAGTAGGCGGATAGGTTGTCCCACTTCGTTCGCCAGGGTTCTGGCAAATTAACTCATCGATGCCGCAGAATTCCGCCGCCCGATCTCAAGCCACCGCCCTGCTCCATTCTGCAAACGCACTGACCCTGAGAATACGATGATGTTCAGCCTTGATCAGGTGCCTACCCAAGTTGAATAGATTTGAAACAGCAGCATGGGCAACCAGAAATCTCTGCGCCTGCTTAACTGACTTGAACTTCCTGTGCATGGCGAATTACTAATTCATCAACGATATCAATGAGTTGACGTTTACTGCAACAGAGCAGATTTTCTACACTCAGTAGTTATGAAAGACGTCATTTTCCTACTGCTCCACCTACTTTCAACCGTCGCGAGACTCATCCAGCCAGGTGGTAGCCGCACCATTATCGCCGAGAACCTGCTACTCAAACAGCAACTGATCATCCACAGCAGATCACGCCAACGGGCGCCCAATCTGACCACCAGAGACCGCACTCTACTTGGCTTCTTATCACTGTTCCTGAATCCCCGCCGCCTGCTCAGATCAGCAATCATCATCAAGCCATCCGCTCTGCTTTCTTTCCACAATGCACTGAAGAAGCGGAAGTATCGGCTACTGTACTCACCCCGTGGTGGTAGAAAGCCAGGGCCGAAGGGACCGTCAAAGGAAGTCATTGAGGCAATTGTCGAGATGAAGCAGCTAAATCCTCGCTTTGGCTGCCCTCGAATAGCGCAACAGATCAACCTGGCATTCGGCCTAGATCTAGACAAAGATATCGTTCGGCGCGTGCTGGCTGTCCACTATAAGCCAGATCCTGCAGACCGCGGGCCCTCCTGGCTTACAACTCTCGGCCACGCGAAGGACAGTCTATGGAGCGTAGATCTGTTTCGTGCCGAATCCATTACTCTAAGGACCCACTGGATCATGGTGGTGTTGGACCAATACACCCGCAGAATTGTTGGCTTCGGCGTCCATGCTGGGAACGTTGACGGTCCTGCTGTCTGCCGAATGTTCAACGAAGCTACTTCTGGAGAAGGCTGGCCGCAGCGGCTCAGTTCAGACAATGATCCGCTCTTCCAATACCATCGATGGAAAGCGAATCTCTGCGTACTCGACGTTGAGGAGATCAAATCTCTACCTGTGTGTGGCGAATTGCTATTTTTTATTGCAATTCAACAAGTTAAGACCTTGACCCTGAAACCGTAAATTCCCATGGATAGGAGATGTAGGCGTAATATATACTACCTGGTAGCATTTAACGCATTCGCCCTCTGGAGAGTCAATCATGGGAATGGTCAAAAAAAGCATCTCGGTAACGGAGCAGCAAGACAACTGGATTAAGGCTCAAATCAAGACCGGACATTTCGGAAACGAAAGCGAAATTATTCGTGAGTTAATTCGCGAGCGACAAATGCGGGAGCAGGAAATTCCCGCCCAAATCGAAGCAATTCGCGCAGCATTGATTGAAGGGGAGCAGAGCGGTTTCACAGATCGCAGTGTTGATGAAATTTGGGCAGACGCCCGACGCCGTGGGTAGGTACCGGCTATCAAAGGCTGCCGAAGAAGATCTGATAGCTATAGCCCTTTTCGGCGACGAACACTTTGGTATAGCTCAGTCAAACCGTTACCGCGATCAGTTAGAACGTCGATTTACCGTGTTGGCCGATCAGCCGTTACTGTACCCTGCTGTCGACCATCTCCGCGAAGGATACAGACGCAGCGTGTGCGGGGTACATTCGATCTTCTATCGTGTCGATGGAAATGACGTGAAAATTATTAGGGTCTTAAAAAGTCAGGACTTTGAGAAACAGCTGTGAATGTACATGTAGAAGGTTGTTCTTCTTGGACGATTTCGCAACGACTCGGGGCTCGAAAGAAGTTCGGAGTTCGGCTTTGAAAACCTGTGCACGGCGAATTGTTAATCCTCCATGAGTATCAGAAGGTTAGCTATTGCGGCTTGCGCCGACGGATATTGCTCTCGGACAGCATGAAAGACATCATTTACCTGCTGCTTCACCTACTCACCACCCTGGCTCAGCTGATTCGACCCGGTGGCGGCCAATGAAGTCAGCCTCAACACTTTTTAACTCGTTTAAGGAACTGCGCGGTAGAACCAAGCTCCTCCCGCTAGCACTCCGTTTCCAAATTCCGTTCTGGTAGCAACATTTGTCGTATCAGCCCAGTCTAAGCCATCTGGGAGAATCGCCCCGGGAATTCCGGAGGCTCAATTGTTTGAGTCAGGCCGCCATGGCCGACTCTTCCTCCTGGCGATAATACGCCATTTCGAACTCCACCGGTGGGATGTCCCCAATCGGTTTCAGCAGTCGCCGGTTGTTAAACCAGTCGACCCATTCCAGGGTTGCATACTCCACTTCGTCTACCGTCCGCCAGGGACCGCGTGTGTAACCGCCGATGTAAAACTACCCCAAAACCGCCGAAGTAAAATTCCCCACCCTTAAACGGGAGACAGGCATATGAGCTTGTCGATTTGTCAGTCCAGCACGACGCTTGCTCTACCACGTCGGGTAGCGGAGGACTGCATCGTGCTGTCATTGGGGGAGATGTTCATGATTCACAATTTGAAAGACCAGGGACTGTCCATCCAGGCCATCGCAGAACGCGTCGGGCTGGATCGCAAGACGGTCCGTAAATACCTGCGCCAAGGACTGTCGGTGCCGACCTATGGCCCCAGGCAGCCCAGGCCAACCAAACTGGATGCCTTCCGGCCCTATCTTGACCAGCGCATAGGCCAATACCCGGACCTCTCCGGGTCACGCTTGCTCCGGGAGATACGCGGTCTGGGTTTTACCGGTGGCTACAGCATGGTCACTGATTACCTGCGCCACGTTCGACCCTCCGCCACCCACAGCTGGTTCGGCCGCTCCGCCACAAACTGGCGCTGTACCAGGTCAGCAGGGCGGTCCCCCCCCGTATCCGGGATCGTTGTCCGGCAACCCTTACCACGCCTGGCGCCTTCCAAGCCCAGGCGCTTCATCAACCGCTCCACCGTACAGCGCGCCACCTCGATGTCTTCGCGGTTGAGCTGTTTCCAGACCTTGTGGGCGCCGTAGACCCGGAAATTCGCCTCCCAGACCCGCTGAATCTCCGGGCACAGGGCATCATCCCGCTGGGCGCGGCCTGATCGACGCTCTGGCCGGGAGCGTTTCATCTGGTGGTCGTAGAAGGTAGACGGGGCAATCGGCAGCTGGCTACAGATCGGCTCGACCCCGTACTCATCCCGGTGCTCGTCGATAAACGACACCATCACTTCGGTCGGCGCAGGAGGGCCTGCCCGTCGCTCTCCGCCTGGGCAAAATAAGCCGACGCCTTGCGCAGGATCTCGTTGGCTCGCTTCAGCTCACGGTTCTCCCGCTCCAGTTCCTTGAGGCGCTCACGCTCGTCGCTGGTAACACCAT
>JAUICG010000063.1 GCA_030427485.1 Gammaproteobacteria bacterium | reverse complement strand
GATGACCTTCTCGATTCTTGCACAAGATTTGAACACTGGCGCATTCGGAGCCGCCGCGGCGACAGGATCTCTCTGCGTCGGCGGCTGGGTCCTGCGGGGTGATTCGCGCGCTGGATTGTCCGCTTCGCAAGGCGCGGCACCCTCGCCGATGTGGGGCGAGGACGTGCTGGACCGGATGCGGGCAGGCGAAGATGCGCAGGCCGCGCTGGATGCGGTGGTCGGGGTCGATAGTGGACGCGAATGGCGCCAACTCGCCGCCCTAGATCGACACGGCGGCACGGCTTGCCACACGGGGAAACAAAACACGCCATGGCGCGGATCGCTGATTGCGCCGGGCCTTGTTGTGTCGGGCAACCTTCTGGCTGGACCCGAGGTTCTGGAGGCGCTGCGAAACACCCATCTTAACGCGGCTGGTACGCTAGCTGAGCGTTTACTGGCTGCATTAGCTGCGGCGGAAGCCGCAGGCGGAGACACACGCGGCCTGCAATCCGCAGCACTCCTAGTCTTGTCTAATGACGCCCCACCATTGAGCTTGCGGGTTGACTGGTCGGAAGAACCGATCACCGCCCTGCGTAACCTGTACAGGCGCAGCCAGACCGGGGATTACGCGGCATGGTTACCCAGCGTTCCGACCCGCAGCGATCCAGAGCGTGGCTATGCCTGAGATGGATTGGGGTGCGCTCGCCCGGCATTGGCTGGACCGACTGGCTGCCTGTTCAGAACTTGGCCCCGGCGTAACGCGCCTACCATTTACACCTGAACATCGCGCGGCGCTTGCAGTGCTGACGGAGTTGATGGAACAGGCCGGGCTTGCCGTTCGCCTGGATGATGCGGGCACGCTGATCGGTCGGCTGGCTGGACCCGCGGGTGCGCCTGCGCTCTTGATGGGGTCGCATCAGGATTCGGTGCGCGAGGGCGGCGCCTATGACGGGATCATGGGGGTCGTTCTGCCAGTCCTCGCGCTGACGAAGCTGCGGCAGGAAGGCGTAACCCTGCCGTTCACGGTCGAGATTCTGGCATTCGCGGACGAGGAAGGTGTGCGATTTCCGACAGCCCTGATGGGACCCCGTGCCCTCGCCGGAACATTCGACATGGCCGCGCTGGACATGCGCGACCGCGATGGCATCACCCTGCGACGTGCGATGGAGGATTTTGGGCTGAACCCCGATGCCCTGCCAGGGTTGAAGCTTGATCCCGCGCAGGTTTTGGGCTGGGTCGAAATCCATCTGGAACAGGGCCCTGTTCTGGAGGCGGCGACCCAGGATATCGGCATTGTCACTAGCATCTCCGGCATCGAGCGGCATATGGTCACGCTGACCGGCCAGGCTGCGCATGCGGGCACAATGCCGATGCAACTGCGCTGCGATGCGCTGGCCGGGGCAGCAGAACTGACCCTGGCCGTCGAAACTCTGGCGCGAAAAACCAAAGGCCTGCTGGCGACAGTTGGTGCCTTGCAGGTTCGCCCCGGCGTGGTGAATGCCATCCCGGGCGAGGTGGCGATGACCCTAGAGATCCGCGCCCCCGATGATACCACACGCGAGGAGGCTGGGGCGGCACTGACGCAAGCCGCCCGTGACATCGCGCGCCGTCGGGGTCTGGGGCTGGACATCGCGCGCATCTATGCCCAGCCGGCGACGCCGTGTTCACCAGGGCTGATCGAACGTCTGTCGCAGGCCGTCGAGACCGGCAATCGTGAGGGGGCTAGGCTCATGGCCTCTGGCGCCACACATGATACCTCGGCCATGGCCTCGCTTTGCCCCGTCGGCATGGTGTTCACCGCCTGTCGGGACGGTGTCAGCCATCATCCCGACGAGTATGTCGCGGATGGCGCGATGTTGTCGGGAATCCTGACGCTTGAGCGGTTTCTGCGACACTTTCAGCAAGCTGATCTTGCCGCCCCTGGAGTCAGCCGATCAGTCCCTACACAGCCGCAAACGTGAATCCGGGCGGTTGGCGCCGAAGAACTATGCAATTTCGGCGCAAATTGGCGCTTGGTCCATTCAGAATGTGAATAAAGCCGCTCACTGCTACCAAGAATGACTGCTAAAGCGAAATATGCGCCGGTCGTAGCGCAACGTCACAGTCAGCTTTCCGCCCATCCTGCAGATGCTGCTCCTGCGAGATTGACGGAACGCATGACCAGCTCACATCTCGCCTCACCAACTGCCGCGCCCATTACATCTGGCGGCCCTGCGCCTTCCCCAACCACTCGTCCAGCTTCGACCAGCGCCGCCGCCCAGAAATATTCTTCACCGCGATCGCCATGGCCTTCTTCTGGCCGACCAAGACGACGAGTTTTTTGCCGCGGGTGACGCCGGTGTAGATCAGGTTGCGCTGCAGCATGG
>JAUICG010000056.1 GCA_030427485.1 Gammaproteobacteria bacterium | reverse complement strand
ACGGGCTTGGCGTCCCACACCTGATAGCGGGGATCGTCCACCAGCGGCGTCATCTGCGCGGGATCAAACGGATTGGTGGTGCTCGGCAGTTCGCTGGTGGCCCCGGACGGCGCATTGACCCGCATGATCGTGCGGCGGCACACCGCTGAATCCCCCAGCCATTTCCGGGTCACCTCCACACCGGTGGCGGCGGCATAGCACTGGCCGCGGGCGTGGGTAATCAGGAAATGATCCGCATCCAGGGCCGCCGGATAGCCGGCCTTGCCGAAAGAGCGGTCGGGCAGCCCCTTGCCCCGGTACTCGAAACCCGGGTTCGCATCGCCCGACTGGCCCCACGGGGTGAGCGCCTTGAACGAGGAAGGCAGGAAAGTCCCGCTGCCGGGCGCATTGCTGGCGGGCTGCTGGTAGGGGTAGTTGATACAGGATGCTGTGCTGCAACCCTCCACATGCGGGCTGCCGTAGTCAAACGCGTAGATGGTGCCATTGCTGCCATTGTGATTGGCGCGGTAATACGTGGTGAGCGCGAGCTTGTTCCTGAAAATCTCAGCCACCGAGCGCAGCCCGCGGATTTCTTCAAACCCGATCAACCCGCCCTTCGCCGTACTGACCCCGCCGATTGTCGGGGCGGTCGGCAGCCAGCCGCGCGTCTTCAGAATATTCTGCTTATGCCCGTGGAGTTTTACCGTGGTATCGGCGCCGTTGCCGTCCACCCGGCACAACCACATCAGGTTGGGCAGCGCGACCTGGGTGTTCTGCCCCGGGTAAAAGCCCTTGTCCGCATGCGCGTTGTAGCAGGAATACACCACGTCCCCGTTGGTCATCACCTCGGGCGACAGCGCGTTGAGATCGTGCGGCCCCCAGTTGACGGCCCCGCTGCCGTCGATATTCATTTTCCATAGCTGCATGGCCTTGCCCGACGCGCCGTAGGGATAGGTCTGCGAGACACAATAGGGGTGGTTGTGGCAGTACTGCAAGTGCTGGTTGCCGCCCTCCCGGTTGGGCCACTTCCCGCCCCGGTTCGAGACAAAGACCAGTTCCGTATTGGACAACCACGCCGGCTGCCTGTCTATCGCCCTGGCGGTGTTGTCGTAGTTGGCCGCGCAATCCCCGCCGGGATGATGGCCGACCGGGGTACTGGTCTTGCTGGCGATATCGTAGATGTAAATCTGCGCGCAGAGCAGCGGGCCCAGTTCCTCGATCCGGCCATTAAACTGCGGCGTGAGGCCGTTTTTTCCCGGCGCGGAGAACCCCACGCTGTAGGCGATTTTTCTGCCGTCCGGGCTCACCCGCGCCTCCTGCGCGACGCAATTGAGGTCCTTGTTGCCGGTACAGTCGAAAATTACTTCAGGGGTGCTGCCATCCATCGCGTCGAATACGACATCCGCCTCCGCCAACAGATCATTGATCCTGCGGACGTCGGTCGCGTACTGGAAATTGGCGACCTCCGAGTCGGGCGCATTGCCGGGTATCGGTTGTGACTTGTAAGGCTGACGCGTGTACACCAGCGGGGTATTGAAATCGACCGGCGGCGCGGCCTCTGCCGTGGGAGGTAGCGACGACTGCGCCACGGGGCCCGGCGATGGTGTTTCGCCGCGGGGATTCTTCGGTGCACGGACAGCCGGTTCCTGCACCGCGGGCACGGATTCCGGCCCGGCCGTATCGGCCTCTGCGTCGTCACCCAGCTTGATGCGACGGTACTCCTCCCAGGAACTGGCAGGTACCACGCGGAAGCCGGCGGACCCGGGCGCCGGTTCCGGATCGAAGCGAAACGACCCGGTGGCGACAGCGGCTTGCGCGAGCACGGAAAACCCCGCCAGCAACAGCACTGACCAACGATGGGACGGGGATTTACACGGTAGAGGCATCAGGAATTTCCAAGGCACGAGTACATCCGACAGTGCGCTGTTCACGAAGTTTACTTTTGCAGCATAACAGAACATCGGCCCCCCCCGCGCGGCTCGCGGGGCCGTTTCCCCCCGCTGATGCATGAACTGCCGGGATTTCAACGCCTGAAGGCGGGGGAACACTGGTATTATTGCACTTCTTCTAACGTGCAGTTGGACTATCATACAAGGGCTTTTCTCAGGGTCACGGGTTCGGCCGGCAGTTTGCGGTCACCCGAATAATTCAAGAAATAACTATGTTCCTCTCGGAGAAATCATATGAAATTCAGACAGATACTCACGCTAGCCTCATTCGTGGTTCCAGCGCTGATGGTCGGCGCCAGCCACGCCGCTGAGCCCGGCCTCTACGTCGGCGCCGGCGTAGGTCAAACCAACGTGGACCAGGACGCCAGCGATTTCGGCTACACGGGCAGCCCCGATTTCAGGATCGACGATGACGACATCGGCTGGAAGGCCTTTCTCGGCTACAACTTCGTCCCCTGGCTGGGCGTTGAAGGCGGGTATGTCGATTTCGGCAGCGTTTCCCAGAGCCTCAACGCCAACGCGGTCGACGCGGACATCACGGGCTGGAATACCTACCTGGTCGGTTCGCTGCCAGTAGGCTCAGTGGACATCTTCGCCAAGGTTGGCGGTATCAATCTGCGCACCGAACTCGACAGCAACAACTTCGGCTCCAGCTCGGATAACGATTTGAAACTGGCCTACGGCGTGGGCCTTGCGTACAACATCGGCCACTGGGGCCTGCGCGTCGAAGCCGAGGGCATCGATGACAACGATATCGATGACTTCTACTTCGTGTCCGCCGGTGTCACCTATCGCTTCGGCGATGACGAACCGGCGCCGGCACCCGTGGTCGCAGCGGCGCCCGCCGCCTGTGCCGACTCCGATGGTGACGGTGTATGCGATACCGAGGACCAGTGTCCCAACACACCGCGCGGAGAACACGTGGGCGCGATGGGCTGTAACTGCGATTACACCCTGGCACTGGAATTCGCCTTTGATTCAGCGGAGCTCACCGCAGGCGACAAGGCCAAGCTCGATGACATCGTCGGCGTGTTGACCAACCCCAAGGTCAATTATATCGGCGGGTCCATCGATGGCTACACTGACAGCGTCGGCACGGAGACCTACAACCTCGGGCTCTCCAAGCGCCGCGCCGCTTCCGTGGCCAACTACCTGGAAAGCAAGGGCGTGAATCTGGGCGGCCGCTTCTCCATCAATGGCTACGGTGAATCCAACCCGGTTGCCAGCAATGAGACCAGTGAAGGCCGGGCACAGAACCGACGCGTCGTGGTAAGTCGCACTGACTGCAAGAAATAGACTGGCGAGATGCACAAAAAAAGCGCCCGCTGGAGTCATCCAGCGGGCGCTTTTCGTTTCCGTCGCGGGAGCCGGCTAACCGCGCACCGTCTCCCCGCTGCGGGTCAGCCGGGCGCCGTTACAGACCGCCGTGGTGCCGCCGAGCGAGGCGGCGGTTCGGAAGGTGATATTGTCCGGCTCATAGTTGCCCACGACATGCACCTGCTCGCCGTTGACGATGACATTGATACCGTTAAGTCCGATGGCCGCCATCGAGACTTCCACATTGTTGAAGGGTTCCGTCAGCGTTGCCCGCTCGTCCTGGACGCTCGCGTTGATGCCAATTTCATCGCCCATGAAACGCCCTTCAACCACTTTTCCTTCGAACGTGATGGTCGACTTTGGATCAATGCTGACAAATACCGGTATACTCATTCAACTTCTCCTTCACCATGAATGGAATGCATCGCTGCGCATGCGCGCGACAGGATATCACCGTGCCTCGAGCGGACTGCGTTATTGGATAACATTTTTTGGTGAAGCGCCACCCTCCGCAGGGCCGGGGTTCACGCACCGGGGACCACGCCAGCCTGCGGGAGCGGGTGCCGCGAAGCAATAATGAGGACAATATGAACAGCCTGGGCAATTTTAGCATCACGCCGAGCGAGTCACGGGACTTCGCCCGCGCCTCGGGAGATTTCAATCCGCTGCACCTCGACGCGGTCGCCGCCCGTCGCACGCGATTCGGACACACACTGATTCACGGGGTCTGTGGCACGCTGAAAGCCCTGGACCTGCTGCTGAAAAAACGGGCAACTGATTCCGAGCTTGCCAGCATCAAGGTCAAGTACAACAAGCCGGCCTCCCAGGACGAGACGCTCGAGGTGTTCGAGCAGATGGTCGACGGCATCACACGGCTGGAGGTGTTTGCAGAGGGCAGCCGCTGCCAGATTATCGAGTTGGAGCTCGTGGATCGTTCACCCGGCGTCGACGCCACAGGCGCCGGCTTGAACGCCTGCGATGAGAACGCGCAGGAGCCGGTGGAAATCGGCATCGACGATTGCGCGGATTTGTCCGGCGTACTCGAACTCTGCTGGGACGACGCCCTGATGGCCTCCCTGTTTCCCGCTGCGAACCGCCACCTGCCCGCGCAACAACTGGCCACCCTGCTCGGCAGCACGCGGATCGTCGGCATGCAGTGTCCCGGCCTGCATTCAGTGTTCGCGCGCCTGGAGTTGACGTTTCACGCCGCCGACCCGGGGGCGCCGTCAGGCCACGGCCCGGAGTTGTATTACCGGGTACGCAGCGCCGACCCACGTATCGACCGGGTAGAACTCGATCTGCGACAGGCCCATGCGACCGGCACGGTAGAGGCGTTTTTCCGCCCGCCTCCGGTACAGCAGGCCAGCGTCGCACAGATCGCGACGCTGGTGGCCGACGAGGAATTCGCGCGACAACACGCACTGGTGATCGGCGGCTCCCGGGGACTGGGCGAGGTGATCTGCAAGGTACTCGCCGCCGGTGGCGCCACCGTCATGCTGACCTATGCCGCCGGCAAGGAAGACGCCGCAAGAGTGGCGCGCGAGATCGGACTGAGCCGGACAACACCGGCCGTGAGCCACTACAATGTGCTGGTCGGTTCGGCGGACAGTGCGTTAACGGATTTTTGCGCCACGCTGACGCACGTCTACTACCTGGCGTCACCCACCATCGCCAGAAGCGACAGTAAACAGTGGGACCGGCAGTTGTTCAAACGATACTGCGATTTCTATGTCGACGGCCTCGCCACACTGCTCGAACAGCTTATCGCGCACGGCGCCGGTGATCGCGACCTCCAGGTGTTCATACCTTCCAGTGTATTTCTGGAACAGGGTATCAAGGGCTTTGACGAGTACATAGCGGCCAAGGCAGCTGCCGAGGCCTTCGCCGGGTGTTTCGAAAAAAACCATCGCAACTGCAGCGTGCTTGCGCCGCGTCTACCGAGGCTGTATACCGACCAGACCAGCAGCATCAAGAACACGGACGAGCAGGAAACGCTCAGGGTGATCATCGATCAACTGCGCCGCTGCAACGCCGCCGGCGCTACCTAGCAAGGCGAAACCTGGCGCCGATCTGTTCGACCAGGCCCAGCAGTTGCTCCACCCAGCGTTTCCAGACATCCTTCTTTTGCTCGGTAAAACGCGACAGGATAAAAACCGTCACCAGCGTGCACGGCACCACGACGACATAGCGGGGTATGCCCGCTTCCACCGAGGAAAAAACAGCGCTGTAGAACCACAGCAGCGGCTGGTGAAAAAGGTAGATCGAAAACGTCGCCCCCGCCAGGTAACGGATAGCCCTTGCCAGGTGCCGCGGGCAATCGTCCACCCCGGCCAGCAACACGCGCAGGCCGACGAAATGCAAGGCCAGCATTGCTCCCAGGTAATAGTCGGTGATGAACTGGCGACTGAAGGACAACTCCAGGTGCAGGTCCGGGCCCATGAGTTGTTTAAGGTAGTCCCAGCCCCATTGTCCCATGTTGACATCCACGTACCAGTAGCCGCCCACCAGCGACAGCAGCAGGCACAACCATGCCGTGGATCGCGGCAGGTGCGCCAGATAGTCGGACCGGTAAATCCACACGCCCATCCACCACACCGGCATCAGGAGCACGATCTTGGGGCCGAGAAACAGGCACAGCAGGGCGAACACGATCCAGCGCCTGCGCCCTTCAAAAAAGAACAGGATGCCGAACAGCACGTAATACCAGACTTCGTAGTTCAGCGACCAGTAAGGCACGTTGGTGAACAGCTGGATTGCCACCGTCCAGATTTCATTCAGGAACAGGCTGCTGGTGATGACGCGAATGACGGGATAATCCCATGCGCGATAGCCCTCGGGATAAACCGCCCCGTCAATATGGAAACCGGCGGCATCCAGCAGTGCCGTCAAAATAATGGCGGGTATCGCCACCGAGAATATTCGCGCACCCCTGGCCACCATGAAACCGCGAAAATCCTGTTCGCGGGTATCCGCCACATAGGCAATAACAAACCCGGACAGCACGAAGAAGATGACGACAGCCTCGTGCCCGAGACTGGTAAACAACACGCCCGGGCGGTAAATCCAGTTGGCATGGTAGAAGAGAACCAATAACGCTGCGAAGAACCTTACCGCATCGAGATAGAGTGAGAATGCCCGGGACATGAAGCGCGCCTGTACGGATTCCAGCGAAAAATTCTATGCTAGAATCGCACGGCGAACCAGCGATACCAATGCTTTTGCGAGTCAATTCACACTCTGGAACGGGGCGCTAACAGGTTATCCGCCAGCGGTGTAAGCTCTGGCAGCGGAACTGGGCGCGCGGGACGATCCGCGTCAGATACTATCAATACATTTGCTTCGGGCGCAGACCTTGCGATTTGTCACTGATCCACGATGAAAATATCTGACAACCAATTCGAGAAGCTGCTCGCACTGCAGTCGGCGCAGGAGATCAAGAGCATTCTGGCACTGCGCGGCATGGCACCGACGCTGCAACAGGCCGGAAAATTGCGGCAACACCTCGCGTCGCTGGGCACCGCCAGGACGCTCAGAGTCGGCATCGTTCACACCTATACCAGCGAGCTCCTCGATCCGTGGCTGCACTTCAGCGCGGCGCTCAACCAGTTCGATCTGGATCTCTATCACGCCCCCTACGGCACCACCGTGCAGGAGGCCACAAGCGACTCCGGTTTGTCCCGCCACAACCCCGACCTCACCCTGCTGCTGCTGACCCGCGAGGACCTGCATCCCGCGTTCCAGGTGCCGGCCGCGTGCATCAAGGCGGAAGACAAGCAGGACATTGCCGAGCAGGCCGCAAAGACGCTGCTTGGCATTGTTCGCCAGTTCCGCGATACGGTAGGCGGCCACATCGTAGTCACCCTGCTGCCTGAACAGACCCCGCCCGGGCTCGGCCTGTACGATGTCATGGCGGAGCAATCAGAAACCCGGTGGTGGCACGGCATCAAGGCCGACATCGCAATCCGGATACGGGAGGAGTTGAGCGGCGTCAGTTTTCTCGACATGGACCAGTTGGTGATGCAGGTCGGTCGCGACAATTTCTTCGATCCGCGCCTTTGGTACTCCTCGGTATTTCCATTCTCTTCCGACGGAGCGCTGGCAATCTGCAACGCTGTGACCAGCATCGGCGCGAGCCTGCACCTGACGAAGGCCAAGGTGATCGTGGTGGATGCCGACAATACGCTATGGGGCGGCGTTATCGGCGAGGACGGTATCGACGGTATCGCGCTGGGCCCGGAGCATCCGGGTCGCGCCTTTGTCGATTTCCAGAAGCGGCTGCTGAGCCTGCAGCAGCGCGGCTTCATCCTCGCGCTCTGCAGTAAGAACAACCCCGAGGATCTCAACGAGGTGCTGTTGAGCCACCCGCACCAGTTGCTGAAGAACGAGCATTTCGCCGCGCAGCGCGTCAATTGGCTGCCGAAGCCCGACAACCTGCAGTCGATCGCGGAAGAGCTCAACCTGGGGCTGGATTCGTTCGTCTTTGTCGACGACAGCGACTACGAGTGCTCAGCGGTCAGGCACAGCCTGCCCGCGGTGGATGTGATCCAGGTGCCGTCGCGGCCCACGGATATACCCGCCTGCCTGGATGCGCTGGCGCGACTGGAGATTGTGTCGCTGACCGCTGAAGATCTGGAAAAGACCGTGATGTATGCCCAGGAACGTATGCGCAAAACACAGCGCGAACAATTGAGCGAAACCGGCGGCAGCATTGACGACTACCTGCGCTCACTCAATATGAAGATGTCGGTACGGCTCGACGACACGGCCTCCGTCGCCCGGCTGGCGCAGCTCACACAGAAAACCAACCAGTTCAATCTCACCACGCGGCGCTACACGGAAAAAGATATCACCGGGATGATCACCAGCGAGCGCTTTTTTGTGTATCATTTTTCCCTGGCGGACAACTTCGGAAGCAGCGGTATTGTGGGCCTGGCCATTGTTGAGCTGAGCGCGGCGAACAAGGCGCGACTGGATACCTTCCTGATGTCCTGCCGGGTCATCGGCCGTATGGCGGAACAGGCGTTTCTGAGCCGGGTGGTGAAGCATCTGAAAACACGCGGCATCGAGCAACTTTCCGCTGAATACATACCGACGCGCAAAAACGTCCTGGTGGAAAACTTCCTGCCCGACAATGGTTTTCAGACATCCGGGGACGGCGGGTATACCACCTGCCTGGGCAATACAGCTAGCGGCGCCGGCGCGCCGGCCGACGATTTTCCGATAACAATTGAGGGACCTGTCCAGGATGAGCACATTTAAACAATTGCAGGAAATCATGGCCTCGGCGCTGGAACTGCCGACCGACGCAATACGCGAAAACTCGACCATGGAGGAGATAGAAGAGTGGGACTCGCTCGGCCATGTGCATATCATGGTGGCGCTGGAACAGGCATTCGACCTCTACATGGACGTGGATGACTTCGCCGAACTCGACAGCGTACCGGCCATCCTGCAGTACCTCGCCGCCGAACACGCTGCGTAGAATCGTGCCACGGGTGCACCGCAGCAAGCGGAAGTGCATGGAATGAACCTGGTCGAAAGCCTTTCGTCAGTGCTGCTCAAACTGCTGCCGCGCGAGTACTTCCTGAAAGTCAGATCCGCCTATTTCAAACTGAAAAAGCGCGCCAGCCCGCTGCTGCGACTGGTGTACGGCACGTTTACCACCAGCGACCTGATAGACGAGATCGACCACCATCTCGACAGCGACTGGCGCATTCTGATGGTGCACAGTTCTGTCAACAACCTGCACCCGATGTACAACGGCAGCGCGTTGGAGCTACTGAAGGCCCTGATCGACTACTGCGGCCCGGATCGCACACTGGTCATGCCGGCCTTCAATTTTGGCGAGGGCGAGGAAGGCACGCGCGGCATGCTGCAAAAGAACCCGCGCTTCGATTTACGCCGTACGCCCTCCCAGATGGGCCTGCTGACCGAGCTTTTTCGCCGTTCGAAGGGCGTGGTGCAGAGCCGTCACCCGGCGTACCGCGTGGCCGCGCTGGGGCCGCTCGCCGAGTCATTGACCGCAGGCCATGAACACGCGCCCAGCGGCATGGGAAAAGCCACCCCGTTCGACTTCATGGCGGAGCACAAGGCACAGATCGTGGGCATTGGCAAAACGTTCCAGGTCATGACGCAGGTCCACCATGTAGAAAGCCTGCTGGACGACAGCTGGCCGGCACCGCGCAACGTGCTGCCCAATATACCTGTTACCATCGTGGACAAGCGGGAGGACATCGCGATGGAACTGGGCGGGGTACAACAGCAGTGGACCTTCAATATCTGGAAGCTGCGCGACATCATGTCGGGGGACAGCCTGAAAGAATGGCGCTTTCATAACTGCCCCATGTTCGCGGCACGCGCGGATGTGGTTACCGATACACTGGTCGAAGCCGCCGCACGCGGGTTCACGCTGTACGATCCCTAGGAATTGGTCGGGCAAACAAGTGATGCAGAACGGGCCTACACAGATAAGTATTTCGATCGATACCGAGTTCAGCATCGCCGGGCATTTCGAGGACCCACAGCGCAACCGGCCGGTTGCCGAGCCGGCCGTCTACGGCCTGGTGGACGGCAGGGAGGAAGCCCTGGGCTTTATGCTGGAAACCTTCGATCGCCATGACATTCGCGCGTCGTTTTTTGTCGAGTGCGCCAACTACTGTTTCTTTGGCGACGAGCCGATGCAGGGCGTGATCAGGCGCCTGCAGGCGGCGGGGCAGGATATCCAGCTCCATGTTCACCCCGTCTGGCTCAGTTTCAACAGGGATCCCGCGCTCGGCGAATTTCCGCGGCACGATGACTGCGCCGGGCGCAGCTTCGAGGAATTGACGCGCGTATTCAGTACCTGCATCGCTATTTTCGAGCGCTGGGTGGGACACAAACCCCTGGCGATTCGCACCGGCAGCCTGCGCGCCGATGACAACGTCTACCGCGTGATGCAGGCACTGGCAATTCCCTTGAGCTCCAACATCGCACTCGGTGTGTACCAGCCCGCAGAGTCCGCGCTGCATCACGACTCCGGCCGGCACCGCATTCACGGCGTGATGGAGCTTCCGGTGTTTTCCTACCAGGACCTGAAACTGGCCGGCAAACGGCACAAGAAAGCGCTACAGATCACCAGTTGCTCCTGGCCGGAGATGAAACACCTGCTGTGGAAGGCGCGACGCGCGGGCATCGAGAACATCGTAATCCTCACCCACCCGTTCGAGTTCATCAAGAAGAGCAACTACCGCTACGAGAAACTGACCCGCAACCGCGTGAACCAGCAGCGCCTGCAGAAACTGTGCGCGTTCATCCAGGCCCACGGCGAGGATTTCGTGGCCGCGGACTTCACCACGCACCATCAACGCTGGGTCCAGTCGGAAGTACAGCAGCCCTACATCGAAATGCCCTCGCGCTATGCCATCGGCCGCAAACTGCACAATAAACTGAACGACATGGTCTGGGCCTACTAGCGTTGAGTTGCCGCTCGCTGCGCGGCTATCCGCTGCACTTCAAGCCCTCAACCACCCGTCAATCTGCACGCCCAGGCGCTCCAGCACCAGGGCCTTGCCGGCCTCCCCGGCGGCCTCCCACTGCATCACCTGCATCGACACCGAATGCCCCGGCGCAAACACAGAGATCCCGGAGATCATCATGATCGCATCCACCCGGTCGCCGGCTTCGACACTGCGCCGCCCCTTCGCGTTCGCTATCAGCGAAGCCGCCAGTTCGATGCCCGGCGCCCACAGGTTGCGGTACAGGATCTGGTGGGCGAGCCCGGGCTCGCGCATCTCGCGATTGATGAAACCGGCCGCTTCCGACACCTCCTCGGAGAGGATCATCACGTCCGCCAGTGCCGATAGCAGTTCTTTCAGCTGAGCGGCCGCGCCGTCGCGGTCGAGTCCGGATTGCGTCGCGGTGTACGCCCGTTGCGACACCTCGCCGAGCGGGCCGGTAAAGTTGGCCAGGATCTCCTCCGCGCAGGCTTTGTAGAGACCGTCCTTGCCGCCGAAATAGTAGTTTATCGCCGGCTGGTTCACGCCGGCGGCCTCGGCGATCTGCCGTGTGGTCGCCGCGCTGTAGCCGGCCCGGCCGAAGGCCTGTATCGCCGCGCGCAGGATAGCCCTGCGCGTGTCCGCGCTCTTGGCATAGCCGGTGTCCGATCGCCGGTAGACCTGCCGCGTGTTCGCTCTTGCCGACATCGCGCCCGCCTATGCCCGGTCGGCCGCCGCCAGCTTGTACTGCGAGGCGTCGGTGATGAAATCGGCGTGGCCGTAGGTGTCCAGCAGCGCGGCCACCCGTTTCACGAGTTGTCGGTCCAGCACCGCACGCAGACCGGGAATGCGCATGCCGAGTTTGTAGAAGTTGGACGTGCCCATGATCACCACGAGCGCCACCGCGGTCGCAAGCTTGTCCTCCAGCCCGTAGTGGATGCCGAGTTCCTGCGCCCGCGCCGCCTTGCCCTCGCAAAAACTGCGGATGAAAAAATACTTGGAGAAGCCGCGCTCCATCCAGTGGTGCAATCGGCCGCGCAGCGAGCGGTCGGTGAATAGTTCGGCGTCCATCGTGCCGCGCACCAGTTCGCCGCAGAGTTCGTCGTCGTACTCCTCCTTCAGCGACAGCGTGCGCGCCATCATCAGGTCGACGATGCCCTGCGGCGTCTCGCCCAGCAACTCCCGCGGCAGCCCCAGCAGGAAACAGCGGTAGCGCGAGAGCTCCACCCGCGCGCGCTCCGCAGCGGTAAAATGGGTGCGACCCTTCGCCAGCAACTGGAACGACAGCAGGAAGATGCCGATCAAACCGGCGGGCATCTGGTCCACCTGCGGGATCGGGATACCGTAAGTGGCCACGTCCCACTTGCCGCTGCGCATGATGTTGAAACGCACCATGGAGTGCATCAGGCGTACCTTGGCCGCGGCCTTGAAGCCCTTCCCATAACGGTTCAATGCGCCCGGCATCACGGTGGCGGTGAAGAAACTCGCGGTCTCGAATACGCGCCGGGCGGATTTCGCGTCCGTGAGAGTACCGGTCATCGTCATCGGCAGCGCCGTGTACTTGTTCATGAAGGTGGCGATGAACGCGCCGCGTATCGCGAAGGGGGAAATCGTCGAGATCGGGATACGCTCCTGCCGGGCGCCCTCCTCCACCTGGCTCATGTCGATCCAGTCCGGCGTCGCTTCCATCGCGCGGATGAAGGCCTCCAGTTCCGGCGGGGCATCGGCCACGGACTCCACGCCGTTGTCGCAGGC
>JAUICG010000021.1 GCA_030427485.1 Gammaproteobacteria bacterium | reverse complement strand
CGCGCGCTGCGTGCCGGCGCATCGGAGGTGGCGGACGCGCGGGCCGCTTAAACGGCGCGCTTCTTGGTCAGCAGGCGGAACAACCAGAAGCCCAGGCCGACAATGGCCATGACGCCGAAGACGCCCATCTCGTAGCGTTTGATGTTGCCGAGCACGGCTTCGATGGCATAGCCGAACGAGTAACCGAGGCAGCCGACCGCGATCGCCCATACACCGGCACCGATCATATTGAGCACGAAAAAGCGGGGGCGCGAGACTTTTGCCGCGCCCAGCAGGAACGGCGTCACAGATCGTATCCCGTACAGGAACCTGAAGCCGAGGATCAGCCACGTCTGGTGTTTCTCCATCATCGCGAGCACCCTGGTGGATTTCGCCTTCCAGTGTGGCCGCTTCTCGAGAATTTTGTCGCCGTTCGTACGCCCGATATAGAAAAACGTCTGGTCCCCGCTGAAACTGCCCAGAAATGCGCAGACGATTACCCAGGGCAATTCAAGAAATCCGCGGTGCGCGGCAAAGCCGCCCAACACAAGAATCGTTTCGCCTTCGAGAAATGTGCCGATTGCGATCGCAACGTAGCCGTAGTTGGCAACCAGTTCTTCCAGTGACATCAACCTGTTATCCCGCTTTGTCGTAGTCGTTCAGCGTGCCTTCACCGGGCGTAATGAACAGCATTCGGGTTGGCTCGGCGATTCTGGCAGTGTGCCAGGCGCCCCTGGGCACGATGACGGCGTCACCGGGTTCGCCCAGCGCGATGTGGTGGTCGGTCTCGTCCCATTGCACGATAAAGGTGGCCGAACCGGAGAGCAGTACGACGGTTTCGTCGCCATTGGGGTGCACTTCCCAACTCGGCCAGTCTTCCCGAAACTCGTGCAGCGCAATGAGTTCGTGCCCCCTGAAGCTGCCAAAATCGCGCTCCAGGTTCTGGTACACGGCGGGCGTATTTTCCACAGTATGGGCGACCTTGGCCGGGGTCAGCACGACAAACGTATCCGCGATGTTAAAGCTGTTCATCCGAAACCTCCCTACGGGCCGCCAACAGGGTTCGACTATCCCCGCCGTCTGGTGAACAGTCAATAGCGGGGCGCACGGATTGCGCGCATCGGTAGTCGCTGAAAACCATTCTGGCTAGCGCGGGCGGCACCCGGGGCTCACGCGTTGTACAGCGTGAATATCCCGATACCGATAAAGCCGACGCCGGCGATGTAATGCAGGTATTTAGTATTGATGTACTCGGCGAGCAGGGTGCCGGCAAGCACGCCCACCGCGGAAGCCACCACGAGAGCCGCTGACGCCGCCAGAAACACAGTGTACTTGCTCACCTCCTTGTCAGTGGCGAACAACATCGTGGCCAACTGCGTTTTGTCCCCCAGTTCGGCAATGAACACCGAGGCAAAAATCGTCAGGAAAATTTTCCAGTCCATTCAAGCAGACCCTCAAAGGCAATGTGGTTTTCATCTGAACCCTGCGCAGACCAACGCAAAGCCGGAGAAAATAACCCAGTGTACGCAATCGGGCGCCAAAGCTCTAACCGCGCCACTACCCCGAGGCTATCAGGCATCGCCAGGGGCAGGCTTGCGATGACATACTGGAGGACTACAGGTAGAGATGCTGCGGGGGTAGCGGTCATGCCGGTTCATCTCATAGTCGCCGCTCGCGATGTTTATGCAAACAGCCGTCGATAGCTGGTTCCGGCCGGGGCGCGTTACCCGGGTCTACACGCTGTTCTGGCCGGTGTTGATGCTGCTGGCAATCGCCAACGGGGTTCTCCGCGAGGCGACCTACGGCAGGTTTCTCGATGAATTGCATGCCCATCAGTTGTCAACGCTCATTGCCGCCGCGCTGATCGGCGTGGCGGTATCGATACTGTCGAGGCGCGTGCTGCCGGCTTCCTCGAAACAGGCGCTGGCGATCGGTTTTATCTGGCTGGCGGCTACGCTTTGCTTCGAGTTTCTGTTTGGCCATTATGTCGCCGGCCACTCGTGGTCGCGGTTGTTCGAGGATTACAATCTGTCCTCGGGCCGCGTATGGCCACTGCTCCTCGCCTGGGTGACGTGGCTCCCCTACCTGGTGTACAGGTACCGGTAGTATCCCGGCGCTCCTAAGGAAACTTCACATCGAAGTGCTTGTAGTAGGGCTTGGGTGTGAACGGCGTCCCTATTGTAAGCGGCAGGTCGGGGCCCAGCGGGTAAGGGGGGCTCCCCGGCGGTCCGGCCTGGGTCAGTGGCAGCAGGTTGTACTCAAGCGCGAACGGGGCTGCGACATTGAAGTTACCTGTGCCGGCGTCCTCCAGCGTAACGAAGTAAGTGCCCTGGTAGACAACGTTCCCGCTGGCATCCAGGATACCCAGGTTCAGCGTATTGGTGCCAATCACACCCTGCACGCTGGCATCATCCTCGTATTTCACCTTCTGGCCGTTTAGCGTGTAACTCATGGTGCTGAAGTTTGGCGTCAGTCCCAGGCTCACTTTGAACGATGGCAGGTCAGCCCCCGCAGCGTCCCGCTCGCGGGACGCTGCGGGATCAGCCTGGGTCACGCCCTGCACGGGTAGCGTCGAGGACTGTATCGCCTGGCCGTTGCTTTCGCCGGTCGCGGTGACGGACACGAGGTAGGCGGTGCCGGGCGTCAGGCCGGTGATTTCATGCGACTGTATGGGATGGTCCTGCGGGGACAATGACCCCTGACTGTGCGCCGGCTCCGGGCTGAGCTCTACGCTGTACCCGGTGGCACCCGCCACACTGGGCCAACTCAGGCGCAGTTTTGTCTGTCCGGTACCGCTGGCGTCCACCAGGGGCGTATCGAGGCGGTGATCGTTGAGAATCGTGATTCGCACCGTATCGCCGGCTTGCAGAGAGTAGAGTGGGCTGGCAGCCGCCAGCCGGTCGCTGAAGGCGTGGCCGTACGCGTCGGAGAGGTAGTAGAAAAGTCCGGCGTAGGCATTGTAGAAACCGTCGTTGGTTTTTCGCGCCCCGCCATACGGGTAGGCATAGGGCAGCAGTACGCTGGCGTAGTAGGCGTCGATATCCTGCATGGTCGCGGGCCGCGCAGCGCTTGAATCGAAACGCCCACCCGGAAAACCAAAATTCAACGCAGCCTGTATATCGCCTACGATCGCCCCGTAGGGACTGGCATTCGCCAGCTTCACTTTGTCCTCGGCCGTGCTGTGCGAGTCATCGACGAAGGGGAATCCCGCCACGCTGTACGACATTTTGTTCGCAACGTTGGCGTAAATATAGAAATCCAGTTTGTCCGCCGGGAAGTGAAGCGTAACGGCTGCATTGCCTGGCAGCGGCGCGGCCGGCGCGGTGGTCGTGGTGCCGGTACAGTGCACGATGTAACCGCCGTCTTTGTGTCGTTCAAACTTTGCCTTGTAGGTGTAGCCGCCATACTGCGCGCCGTTGAGGGCGTAGGTCTTACCCACCAGGCTCTCAAGGTAGCCATGGCTGCCGCCAAAACTGGGGTAGGGCGCGGAAGAGCCGCTCGCAGACGCGGCGGCAATCGTGTTCGGCGAGAGCACGCGTGCGAATGTGGACAGGTCGAAAGCATCGCCCACCGGGAAGTGGTATTCCCCGCCGGACTGGTCTTTGAATGCGGTGCCCATCCGGTCCGGCGCCAGGCTCTTGAGTGTCTTGAGAAGCGTCGGTGTGGAGGTGTAAATGCTCTTGGTCTGCAGCGGGTCCGGTGCCTCATCGCCCCAGTGAATGATTTCAACCTGCAGCGGAATCGCGAAAAAATCGATGGCGGTAAGATTGCCACCTCCGCTCCTGTTGTCGCTCAGGTAGGTGATTTCCAACTTGTCGTAGCGATAGTGCTCCGCGGCGGTCGGCGCATTGCCATCGTGCACGGACGCCGGCGTGGTGTAGGAAAAGGTCAGTCGTCCGGAGTTCACATCGTCCAGGGTGAACGAGTAGATCGGCCGGGACATGCCGGTATAGGGTGAAGTCAGCATCGGCTGGTCCGGTTTTCCGCTGGGCCAGAGCGTGCTCAGCGCCACGCCGGTGGCGTTGGCACCGGCGCTGCCGGAGTTGGTGAGCAGTGTTATCCCCTGTGCGCTGCCGGTGGCCTTGGGTGTATCAAACAGAACGAACATGGCGTCATCGCCACCGGCATTGTCGGTGTCGTTGACCAGTTCCACCTGCACGTGATTGGGTGCGCCGGCAGCGACGGCGAGGACATGGCTGACCTGGCTCCGTCGAACATCCACCGGTGTGTCCGCCAGGGCGAACTGCCGTCCGCTGGCCAGGCGATACTCTATGACCAGCCTCGCTACCGCTGTCGGCACATCCTCCAGGGTGTGCTCTTCGGCATAGGGGTATTTGATCGGCCCGAAAATAACCCTGCCTGAATCGTCCAGCCCGCTGATCGATGAATACAGGTTTACTGTGTCCATTGCGCCAGGCTCGTTTTCCAGTTGGTGGGCAACCTGCAGAGTGCCCAGGTTCGCGGAGTTATCCCCATCGCTGCACCCGGGCCCGACAACAAGCAGAAAACCAACGAGCGTGTGAAGGGCAAAACAGCGTGCATTGCTAAATGTGTGCAACTTGTATCCTCGACTGGTCCGGGTATTGGAAAACGGCGCGTCCCATGCCGTCGCAACAATGCTGATGATAAGTCAGTACATCGCGCAACACACGATTAAAGCGTTTTTTTCGCGAGATTTTCCCCCTGTCCGGCAAGGCGCTTTTTACGCAACGATGGCTGCTGCGAGGGTGCAATGCGAATATACTCCGCAGGAGAGGTATGCAGCGTGAGAATGGTTTACACCAACAGCAACCGGTTCATCGTCGCCAACGCAAAAAACATTCTCGAGTCGTACGGTGTCAGGCTGGTGGTCAGGAATGAGTTTGCTTCGGGTGCGATCGGTGAAGTATCACCCTTCGATACCTGGCTTCAACTCTGGGTCGTCAGGGACGCCGACTATGACAGGGCGTGCCGGATCCTGGAGAGCGCAATCAGTGACAGGAATGCGGTGCCCTGGAAGTGTAACCACTGCGCGGAAGAAAACGACGAGTCCTTTGAGTTTTGCTGGAATTGCGGTAGTGGCGCCGTGGGGCGCGACCTGGTCTCGTGACTTGCGGCAGAACCGGCTGCGCGATAGGGTCGGGCTTCAGGCTTTGGAGATAGCGCGCAATGCGGTCATTGCTTTTCCCGGTGGTCTTTTGGTTGGGCTTACTGATAGCGCTCGGGGGATCGCTGCAGTACTGGCTCTCGGTACAGGAGAAAAAATGCCTGAGCTATTGCGCCGAGCAAGGCATGAAGGGAGTGTATAATTCGCCGCGGAGTCGGGGGCGCATGAGATTTGCGCGCAACATGACGCCACCGGTTAGCGACTGCGAATGCCTGGAACCAAAGCGCTGAGGCAAAGCTGATCTTCCGCACTCTGCCGGCGCTAGTCCGCGACGTCTATGGTAATCAGCAGGTCATCCGCGGCGACCTGTGTTCCGGCGGCGACCATCACATCGCTTACCTTGCCGGCCGCATCGGCAACAATCTCGTAGTGCATTTTCATCGCTTCCAGCACCGCCAGGGTCTGGCCGGCCTTGACCGTGTCCCCCGCCGCGGCGCGTACCTCCAGCAACAGGCCGTGCATCGGCGCGACAATGCTGCCGCCACCGGCGGCCGCGTCCTGCACGCCGTCCAGGCGAATCATGTCACGGTATTGTGCGGCGCGGCCGTCGATGGACACGTACAGTCTGCCGGTTTCGGGCAGGTGGTAGCGCACCATGTGTTGTACTCCGTCGATCCCCACATGGGCGGTGCTGTCGGCGATGGCGAATAACTCCACGACTGTGTGGCTGTCGGCATTGCTGACCCGGTAGCGTCTGCTCGCCAGCGGCGTTACCGAGAGATCGTGCACCTGCTCGCCGTGTTGATACTGCTTGCGCGACACCAGTGGGCTGGCGCTGGCCCAGTCGCGCAGTACGGGCGCAACGAGGACGCTGTTGCGATACATTTCCTCGTGTTGCAGCGCCAGTTCCAGTACCGCGGCGACAGCGCTGTCGGTAAAAACGGGTTGTGCCGCGGCGATGTCACCCTCGGCAAATTCCTCGGCGATAAAGGCTGTAGTAGCCTCCCCGGCGGCAAAGCGGTCTTTTTCAAGGCAGGCCACCAGGAAATCGCGGTTGTGACCGGTGCCAAACAACACGGTTTCCTTGAGCGCCTCGATCAGGCGCAGGCGAGCGATATCGCGCGTCGGACCACTGGCGATGATTTTCGCTACCATCGGGTCGTAAAACGGTGAGATGTCCTGGCCGCTGCATATACCGCTGTCGACGCGGATACCGGCGCCTTCCGGGGGGGCCCACAGATCCACCGGCCCCGAAGTGGGCAGGAAATCCTGGCTGGGATCTTCGGTGTACAGTCGCACCTCGATAGCGTGACCGCTCAATGTCACCTCGTTCTGCGTGAACCCCAGTGGCTCGCCCTGCGCGACCTGTAACTGCAGCGCGACCAGGTCCATCCCGGTGATCATTTCGGTAACCGGGTGCTCTACCTGCAGGCGCGTGTTCATTTCCAGGAAGTAAAATGCACCGCGTTCATCGAGCAGGAATTCCACCGTCCCGGCGCCGCGGTAGTTGATGCTCTGCGCGGCCGCCACGGCGGCCGCGCCCATCTCCTGGCGCAGTGTCTCGGTCATCACCGGACAGGGCGCCTCCTCCACCACTTTCTGGTGCCGCCGCTGCACCGAGCAATCCCGTTCGCCGAGGTGGACGATATTACCGTGGCTGTCGCCAAAAACCTGTACCTCGACATGACGCGGACGAGTAATCGCCTTCTCCAGAATCAGGTCGCCGTTGCCGAACGCCGAGGTCGCCTCCGCGCGCGCCAGTTTGATCGCGTTGGCCAACTCGCCCATCTCGTGCACCAGGCGCATGCCGCGCCCGCCGCCACCGGCGGCCGCTTTAACCATCAGCGGCAGTTCAATTTTCGCACCTTCACCGAGCAGCGTGGCATCGCTCTGGTCTTCGCCTTCATAGCCCGGTACGCACGGCACGGCCGCCGCGAGCATGCGCCGTTTGGCCTCCGCCTTGTTGCCCATCAACCCGATCGCGTCCGGGCGAGGACCGATAAAGACCAGTCCCGCATCTTCACAGGCCTGGGCGAAGCCGGCATTCTCGCTGAGGAAGCCGTAGCCGGGATGGATCGCCTCGGCACCGCTGGCTTTGGCCGCCGCCAGAATGTTGGCTGCCACCAGGTAGGATTCGTTGACCGGGCTCGGGCCAATATGCACTGCTTCGTCCGCCAGCAGGACATGCGGAGCCTTGGCATCGGCATCGGAGTACACCGCGACGGTGCGGTAGCCCTGTGCCCGGGCAGTGCGTATCACCCGACAGGCAATCTCGCCGCGATTGGCCACCAGGATACTGGTAAATCGTGTCATTGTGTTCTCCACTCATGCAGCGGGATGTTGGCTTCGGGTGATGCAGTCATGTCATTCGCTCCGGGATGCCTGTCTGGCGCGCTACATGCGCGCAATGCCGAAAGTGTTCGGTCGCACCGTACGATGGCGGCTCTCCCAAACCGTTTCCAGCAGGAAACCGAGCGTTCTACGTGTATCGCGCGGGTCGATCATGCCGTCGTCCAGCATGTGGCCTGAGGTATAAAAGGCACTGGACTGGCTGTCAAAAATGTTGGCCAGGAAAGCTTCCTGTTGCGCGAGGGCTTCTTCATCGGGTTGCTGGCCCTGAGCGGCCGCTTTACCGCGCGCCACCTCGGACATGGTCTTCGCAGCCTGCTCACCGCCCATGACACCGGTGCGCGCATTGGGGAAGGTATACAGGAAGTCGGGTTCGAAGTGGCGGCCGCACATGCCGTAGTTGCCGGCGCCGAAGCTGGCGCCGGTCATCATCGTGATGCGCGGTACCCCCAGGTTCCGTACCGCCTGGATCATCTTGGAGCCGTGCTTGATCATCCCCGCGCGTTCGGATTTGGTGCCCACGATATACCCTGTGGTGTTTTGCAGGAATACCACGGGAATGTTGGACTGTTCGCACAGTTGCAGGAACTGGGTGGCCTTGGTGGCACCCTCCGGGTCGATGGGACCGTTATTGCCGAGGATGCCGCAAGGCAGGCCGAAGATATCGGCCTGCAGGCAGACAGTGGACGCACCGTAGCGGGATTTGAAATCCATGAAGTCCGAACCGTCGACCACGCGCGCAACCAGCTCGCGCATGTCGTAGGGCGTTCGGTAGTCGCAGGGGATCACACCCGCCAGTTCGTCGGCGTCGTACAGCGGTTCACGGAATCCGCGTCGCAGGGGTGTGGCGCAATCCTTGTTCCATTGCAGCCGCTGTAGCAGTTCACGGCACATCTGCACGGCCTGTCCGTCGTTCTCCGCCAGATACTCCGCCAGCCCGGAGACGCTGGCGTGCATTTCAGCGCCGCCCAGTTCCTCTTCCGTCGCGATCTCGCCGGTGGCGGCTTTCAGAAGCGGCGGGCCGGCGAGGAAGGCGCGGCCATTGTTTTTCACGGCAATCACGTAGTCGCTGAGCCCCGGCATGTAAGCGCCCCCCGCGGTGGAGGAGCCATGCAGGATGGAGATCACCGGGATACCGGCCTTGCTCAGTTTGGCGAGGTTGCCGAACAGCATGCCGCCCTGGGAAAAACCTTCAACCGTGTAATTGATCAGGTCGCCGCCGGCGCTCTCGACCAGGTGCACAAAAGGCAGTTTCTGCTCCAGCGCAATCTCCTCGCAGCGGCGCACACGGTAGCCGCCGGCGGTGGTGAGTGTGCCAGCCATGATACCGCTGTCATCCACCACCACCATGCAGCGTACGCCGCTGATAAAGCCGATGCCGGAAACGATAGTGGAGCCGGGGATGGATTTGTCAGGGTCGCTGCTATCCACCAGGTAGCCCGCGAGATTGCCCACCGTCAGGAAGGGCATGCCTGGGTCGAGCAGGCGCGCGAGCCGTTCGCGCGGAGTCAACTGACCGCGGGCCTCGAAACGCGCCTTGCGCTTCTCGGAGATGATCGCGCCACGGGCGTTGAGTTCCCCCAGCTTGTCCACCAGTTCCAGCATCTCCCGGCGGTTCTTCGCGTAGTTCTCGGAGTTGATATTGATCTTCGAGTTAAACACCGTCATAGCTCGGACTCCGCTACAGTGGCCGCAATCGTTGCGGGTACGGGGATTGGACAGGAGAGCAACAGCTGTGCGTAGCCCTTGCCCTGGGGGTCATTGCGTATACTGGCGACGCCCCCGCCGCCGAGCACATCGTGCAACAGGAAATTGATCGCGTGGGCGCCGGGCAGGATAAAGCGTTCAACACTGCCGGGCGATGCATCCGCCAGGAAGTGGGCAAAGCGTTCACTGACCACGGTTTCCGTCAGTGCGTCGCAGATATAGGGCAGGTACTCCGCGCGGCGCGCGATAATACCGATATTCGCCTTGTCACCCTTGTCGCCGCTGCGACCCCAGGCGAGGGCGACCAGCGGCACGGTGACCATGCCCGCGGATACGTCGGCGGTCGGGGTGGCCGGACGCTCGATGGCGGAACAATCGAGCGTCTCGCCGTGAGATTCATCGCAGGCAACCGTTTCATCGCCCAGTGTCAGATTTACCCGTACCTGTACCCTGGGCACGGTGAAGGAGAACAGCCGTACGACCGGCGAAGGGCTCGGCCGACTGCCGGCGAAACCTGACAGGCCCGGCGGCGTGGCCAGGCCGAGGCCGACCGCTTCCTTGAGCAGAATACCGATGCCCATCGCATCCGGGTGCTTGGCGGCGATTTTCATCGCGACCTCGCGGCTGCCGCTGACCTCGCTGAAGGCGCCGTACTGGCTTTCCGTGCCCAGCAACTCGATGCTGGTTTCGCTGAAATCCGCAAGGCCGAATGCGCTGAATACCGTACGAGCCGCCTCGAACACGGCCTCTCCCAGCGCGCGCGCTTTCTTGTCAGCGTCGATACCGTAAAAGCTCATGTAGGTGCCGCCACGGAACTCATCCGCGTACGTCGCGCTGACCTTGTAGGTGTCCGGTGCCGGCCGCCCGGTGGCGCCGGATACCCGCACCAGGTCCTTGCCGGCCTGTTCGATGCGCGCGGTGGAAAAGTCGCACACGACATCGGGCAGTATATACGCCTGCGGGTCACCGATTTCGTACAGCATCTGCTCGCTGACCGTGCCCGTGCTCACCAGTCCGCCGGTGTCGGCGGGCTTGGTGCACAGGAAGCTGCCATCGGGTGAAATCTCTGCGACGGGATAGCCGATATTCGCGATATCAGGCACCTGCTCCCAGTCAGTGAAATTACCCCCGGTGGCCTGTGGTCCGCATTCCAGGATGTGGCCGGCCAGTGAACCCATCGCCAGTTGATCGAGATCATCGCGACCCCAGCCAAACGCGTGGATACAGGCGCCGAGTGTGACGGCGCTGTCCACGCAGCGACCGGTGACCACGATATCGGCGCCCAGGTCCAGCGCGCGTGCAATCGGAAAGGCGCCCAGGTAGGCGTTGATACTGAGCACTTTATCTGCCGGCGGGAATGCGGTGCCGGAAAACATCTCTGTGACACCGCTGGACTGAAAGGCCGCCTTGTTGTCGAGCAGGTCGTCACCGGTGACGCAGGCGACCTTGAGCGCCAGTCCCTGCGCGGCGATTTCCTCGCGCAGTGCCTGTACACAGGCCCCGGGATTGACGCCTCCCGCATTGGAAATCACCCTGATGCCGCGTTCGGCGATCAGTGACAGATTGGGTTTCATCGCCGCGCTGACGAAGTCAGCCGCGTAGCCCTTGCTCGCGTCCTTCGCCCTGGCCCGGGCCATGATGGACATGGTTATCTCGGCCAGGTAATCGTAAACGATGTAATCGAGGCCGGGTGAATTCAGGAGTTGCGGTGTGGCCCGGGCGGCGTCACCCCAGAAGCCGCTGGCACCGCCGATGCGCAATACCCTGTCTGCCATATCCCGATTCCTGTCTGGCCGCGTAGGACGCAGTATAGTACTGGATGAATCGGCGCGGCACATGGGATTGGATGCCATCCTCTTGCGAGTTCGCGCCACATCCGCAGCGGCGTGACAGCAGGGCGGCGAGGGGTCGCCGCTAAGGCGTGTGTCCGGAAACGGTGCGCAGTAACAGCATCATCGCCAGCAGGGTAAACACGGCCGAGGCGAAAAATGGCGCCCCCGGGAAGTACACTATGGCCGACACGGAACTGAAGTAGGAAAACAATTGCGTCATGAAGGGCGGGCTGAGGATTGCCACGAGGCCGCTCATGCTGCCGAGCGCGCCCTGTAGTTCACCCTGCCCGTTTGCCGGGATTCGCGCGGACATGATGCTCTGCAGTGACGGCACGACAAAGCCTTGCAGCGCGCCTATCGCAATCAGCGGGTACATCATCCAGCCGTACGGCACGAACGCGTAACCGAAAAAGCTGAGCGCCGTCGCGACAAATCCCACGATCGCGGTTTTCCTGGGGCCGAGTGCGGGCAGTACTTTGCGGATCAGGTAGGCCTGCACAAAGATCATCGCGACGCCCACCGCGCTCAGTGAAAAGCCGATCTCGCGCGGCGACCAGTCGAATTTCTCGATGGTGAAGAACGCCCAGGTGCTCGGCAGTGAAAAATGGCCGAGCATGTAGCAGAAGTACACCAGCACCAGGGCGATCACTTCCGGATAGTGCCGGAGTTGCCTGAGCGCGCCCAGCGGATTGGCGCGGGCCAGTTCAAACGCGCGGCGGTTTTCTTGCTTGTGGGATTCGGGCAGCACAAAGAATCCGTACACGACATTGACAAGCGTCAGGGCCGCCGCCGCGTAGAACGGCGTGCGCGGGCCAAACTCGCCGAGGAAGCCACCCACCGCGGGGCCGATGATAAAACCCGTACCGAAGGCCGCACCCAGCAGGGCGAAGTACTGGGCGCGCTTCTCGGCGGGAAAGGTATCGGCGACGTAGGCGTTGGCGATGCCGTAGGTAGAGGCCGATATGCCGCCGATGATGCGCCCGACGAACAACCAGAACAGCGTGGGCGCCCAGCCCATCAACAGGTAGTTAAGCCCCATTGCCAGCAGCGAACACAGCAGCACCGGGCGGCGACCGAAGCGATCAGAGAGGTTGCCCAGCAGGGGGGAAGAGATAAACTGCATACCGGCGAAGGCAAACATCAGGAAGCCGCTGGTGCGCGCGGCGTGGGTCAGCGTATCGCCGGAAATATCCATGATGAGCTGCGGCACAACCGGCATGATGATGCCGAAGCCGATGGAGTCCAGCAGTACCGTGACAAAGATAAACGCAAAGGCTAACTGCGGACGCATGCTTTCCTCCAATAGACGCGCAGCCTAGCACGCGGTTTTGGGCCAGTTCAAACGTCCGCCGTGGGATACAGTCAGATGGCGTCAACCTCCTGCGCCAACTCGCGTAGAGCTGCCAGCGCACGCGCCGCGTGTTCGTCCGGCACAAGAATGTGATCATGGAAATAACCCGCGATCACATTGGCACTGATGCCATGTTCGGCAAGCCTGGTGGAGAAGGCCGCGGTCAGGCCTACCGCATCGAGGCTGGAGTGAACCCGCAGGCTTATGCACCGAAACACGCACTCGTAGCGCACGCCGTTCTCGTCTGCGGCGGACCTTGGGACCACCAGCGTCAATCCTTCGCGCTCACTCATCGCCGCCAGCGGATTCAGCTCTGAATGATCGCCGTAGCGCGCATCCTCAAATGTGCAGAATACGAACTCTTCGTTGACAAGCTCCGGCGACAGTGACGCCAACAACTCGACCAGATTCTGTTCGCCACCCATGATTCGCCCTTGCTGGAATCCGCCCCTGCCTGCACCGGGGTGCTGTGTTATTGCGCTTGCCGCTGTGCGTCACCAAAAATTGCACCGATGGCAACGGGCAGGATAAACTGAACCAGCCCCCGGCGGAAACCCCTGTAATGGATTGGTTTTCTCCAACTCCGCAGGGCCCTGGTGCCGAGGAACAATACGTTGTCAACGAACAAGGAATCCGATCCATCGTACAAAACGTCTGAACTGGCTTTTTTCGGCGAACAGTACGGCGGGCAGCAATACAACCCCGTCGGATTCCGGCTCAGGTTAACGCGTGATGTCAAACTCCTGCTGGAGGAATTCGGCGGAACGAGGCCGCGGCGCTTGCTAAGCGTGGGCTGCGGCCAGGGTGAATTCGAGCTCATGATGGCGCCGCATGTCGATGAAGTCGTCGCGCTGGATCTTTCACCGGAAGCGATAGAAATCGCCCGGGCCAATGCGAGAAAACGCGGCGTGAGCAACGTCAGTTACATCTGCCAGCCGTTCGAAGAGCTTGAGTGGGAGGGCCGCTTTGATGTGATAGTCTGCGTTGCCTTTCTGCACCACGTACCGGTGGAGCAAATGAACGGTTTCCTGGCGCAATGTTATGGGCACCTGGAGAAGGGCGGCCTGCTGTATTCTTCGGACCCCAACATCAACGGCGTCCTCCGCAAGATCGGCCGCGTGGTGCTGGGCCGCAACTACGACCAGTACCATACGCCTGATGAACGAGAGCTCGACAGCGGTGAGCTGTGCGATGATCTGCACAGCGCCGGCTTTGCGAGCGTTTCCATTCGCTACACGGACTTTTTCCTGATTCCCGCCAGTTACGTGCTGGCCCGCTGGCCGGGCTTCGTGATGCAGGCAATCGCATTGGTGGATCGGGTGCTGTGTGGCCTGCCGGTGCCGATTGCCTCCCAGGCCAGCACTTTCGCGGCGATTTCACGTAAATAGCGCCGGTGTCCCGGCACTGCGATAGTTTCCCGCTTTGTGTCCTTGCGCTTCGCTGGGAACGCGAATGCAGAGTCCGCTCTGCTGTTGATCCTCGCACCGGCGCCGGTTTATCTCAGGGCGCGAACCAGGCCGCGCGATCAAACTGTGTCTGGAGCGTGCGCCTGATACTGTTGCACACTATCAGGTATTACCTCCCAGTTCGCCTTGGAGCCGACAAAAATGTGTTTGCCGATTTTGATGTCAGGCTCCTCGTTGAGGCAGCCGAGTGTTATGCCATGCACCTGCTTCCGGTAGATGCCGCATAATGTGGAGCCGCATCGCTTGCAAAACTGTAATCCGTAGTCTTGCTGACTGGCATACGTGGTCAACAGCTCTTCGCCGCGCAGCCAGCGAAATTCATCGGCATTTACCAGCGCATACGAGGAAGCTTGTGAGCTGAACGCCTTTCTGCACCGTGAACAGTGGCAGGACCTCGCGTCGAACAGCGCACCTTCAATTTCATAGGCGATTTCTCCGCAGAAACATTCGCCTGTTAGTCTCACAGTATTCTCCCGGATCTATAACGCGTCAGGCGGTGGTCTCCAGAATCCTGGACAGCCCTAATCTCCTGCGTGCTTTCGCGAATCTCCCGGTAGGGATTTCTAACAGAACATCCAATCACAGCTTGTCCTTCAGAATGCTATCTATTTCCAACTGAAATTCAGATTCGAACTCGGTTCGATAGTTGTGCCAGAACCAGACGCCGCCGGGTTGAGAAAGAAACCTGCGGATAATACTCCGCTGAGAGCCCCAGGATTGTCGACCACCCAACTGCGATTGGCTGTAAGTGTTCCAGAACGCCCACAGCGCATTTGTCATTATCAGTCGAAATCGCTCGCGATCTGTCTCGTCAAGGGCTTCAACATCCTGGAGGCCTTTCCGGTAAATGTTCGTAATTTCAGGGTCCAGAAACAGGTTGGCCCTGATATCGTTAGCGGCCTGGATCGTTGAATCCACGCTGGCCGCCTGCAGCGCACGCGTGTTCTGACGGATCTGCATCGCTAGGTAAATCAGCGTCGCAATGGTTGCAATTGCACCCAGTATCTCTCCGATGGCACCCCAATCCTGTATTGTCATGCTAACTCCGTTTGAATACCGGTCCACAGGCTAATAGCGGGGCGGGTTAGGCGCGAGATTTTCATCAAAGAGTAAAAGTCCCTTGGTTAACTGCATTTGGTGGGCAATCTGCATTGGATAAGATGCAATGCGATGGCCTGGGTCAATCAGATGATAACACTGAGTTATAGTCGATGGATGCTACATCCCGCACATGGGGCTGATTAAACACCATGACCTCTCTGTGGGCCTCGTGCTGTTGATAGCTTCGCAATGCTTCCAGGGAATTGAACCGCATTGATAGCAGCAGGTCCCAGCTGCGTTCATCGTGGAGAATATCCTGGCCTATCTGCAGGTCGCAAATCGCAGGAATCTGTTGCGGCAGCGCCAGCATTTTGCGACAGAATTCGTCTATATGGGACTGTTTGGTTTGCGGTTTGTACCTGATGAGTATGTGGTGATTAAGCTTTGGGTCGGCCATAACTGTAGCTTCGCTGCGACTCTGGATCTACGGCAATAGTCTGAGGTGAATTGTTCAATGCTTCCATTGAGAAGCCGGCTGCCCTTTTATACTGCGCCATATAAGCTTCAATCTCATCGGGTGAAATCACCTCGGAAATATCATTGAAATTCCCACCACAGCGTTCTTCCACAATATTTAGAATACCAAAAGGCCCGGCCCCTCTATTGCGCAAAACTAATTTGGAAACATCGTCACATAGTTCTTCGTTGTAACTTGTCACCGCATCCATCGATGCGCCGTACTTCAGCACTGCGGCACCAAGAACACGTGCATCGACGATGGCCTGACTGGCACCATTCGATCCAACCGGATACATGACGTGTGCTGCGTCTCCCAGCAGGGCAACGTTACCGTCGACCCAGCTGGGCACCGGATCGCGATCTATCATAGGGTACTCGTAAACTGCACTGGCTTTGCTAAGCATGGCAGGAACGTCCAGCCAATCATAGTTCCAATCTGCGAAGTATGGTAGGAAATGATCGAGATCCACCTGTTTGTTCCATTCGCCACTTATCCAGCCGGCACTATTATCAATCGTTATTTCAGCAATCCAGTTTATCGTGGCCAGGCCGGTTTGAGGATCCGCTGGTGTAATCGGATAGAACACCAGACGGTGGTCATGCGTACCCAAACCCACAAACGAGGCGCCCGTCCGAATAGGGGCAAGTTGACTCGTGCCGCGCCACATGACACTACCGCCCCAACGTATCGGCGGTTGATCTGGATACATTTGTGCTCTCACAGCTGAGTGTAAACCATCAGCCGCTATGAGTAGCGCTCCCTCAATCTCCAGAGATTGCTTGTCGCGCGTTTCAACACAGACAATCACGCCCTTGTTATTCACATCGTTCCGGTATCCCGTAACCTTGTGACCGGTTCGGATTGCGTCCTGCCCGAGACGCTCACAAACCGCGTGGTACATAAGCATTTGCAATCTCCCGCGGTGAACAGCGTACTGCGGCCAGTGGTATCCCGCTTTTGTGCCTCTTGGTTCACTGTAGATCTCCTTGCCGTTAAGCCCGACAAGCGCCCATTCCTGTACCGGGATGCCGACCGAGTTCAATAGTTCGCGATCAAAACCCAGGTCGTACAATTCCCTGACGGCGTTGGGTTGCAGATTGATACCAACTCCCAGGGCCTGCACTTCCTTCACCGATTCGAAGACGATGCAGGGAACTCCTATCTGATGCAGGGTCAGGGCAACGGCAAGTCCGCCGATGCCTCCGCCAGCGATGAGTACGGGTCTGTTTTCTGTTCGAATGCCGTTCATAAATCGAATTCCGGCTGCCTGTTATACGGCTGAATTTTCAATGTCCCACCCCGGTAACGCAAGTACAGCGAATTGGCATTCGAGAGAGCGTGCAAAAACTCCGCTTGATGCGTTGAGCGCCTTATTATTCCCACCACGGATAAAAATCCGGCATGTCCACGGAGGTCCGATCCTCGAATACCGGTGCCCTTTTTTCCAGGAAGGACTTCACCCCCTCTTTCCCGCTGTTGCGGCTCGCATAGAAAATCGCCAGCGAATCCACCTTGTGCGCCTCAATCGGATGCGCCTGCGCCGAACAGCGGTACATCATCTGCCGGGTCATCGCGATCGCCACCGGACTGTGCCGTGCGATGCGCCTGGCGATTTTATACGCTTCTTCCAGTAGCTGGTCTGCCGGCACGACGGCGCTGACGAAGCGGCCCGCGAGCGCATGTTCGGCCGTCAGTATCTCGGCGCTGTACACCCATTCCAGTGCCTGCGAGATGCCGACGATACGCGGCAGGAACCAGCTGGAGCAGGCTTCGGGGGTTATGCCGATCTTGTTGAAGACGAAACCGATGCGCGCGTGTTCCGAGGCGAGGCGTATGTCCATCGCGCAGGTCATTGTGGCGCCGATACCGACGGCGGCGCCGTTGATAGCGGCGATCACCGGCTTGTTGCAATCGTAGATGGCCAGCGTCACGCGCCCGCCGGTGTCCCGTACGCCGTTGATGATTTCCGGGTCGTCGAGGCGGTTTTCCATGTCTTCCAGGGTCGGGTTCAGCGCTTCATTCAGGCCGAATACATTGCCGCCGGTGGAGAGGTCCATACCGGCGCAGAATGCGCGGCCCTCACCGGTCACGACCACCGCGCGCACCTCGTCATCATCACTGGCGCGGTTGAAGGCATCGATCAATTCGCCGGCCATTTCCACGGTGAACGCGTTGAGGTGATCGGGGCGATTCAATGTCAGGGTCAGGATATTGTCAGCGACGTCATAGCGCAGCGTGGTGTAGTTCATGGTCGTCTCCCGTGGTGGGTTAAAAGTCTGCCGGCGGCAATGGGAGCAGGTTCCTGTCAGTCGCGGCGTGGTTGCCCCGCCGCAATAGTGCGCTGTCACGCAATTGCGTATAGTGGCATTCACACGGTAGCAAATCGCTGCTGACTGGCCCTCGCCCGGGCACTCATAATAACGACGGACAGCCTATGAGCATATCCACACCGACGCAACCCTGCGGTGCTACCCTCAGTCCGCGCGTTACCGGCTACGGCCTGTTCATACTGACGCTGGTATACGCCTTCAATTTTGTTGACCGGCAGATTCTCGTCATACTGCAGGAACCGATTAAAGTGGAAATGGCGTTGAGCGATGCGCAGCTTGGGTTGCTCAGCGGGTTTTCCTTTGCGCTGGTGTACATCACTGCCGGCATTCCCATAGCGTATTGGGCTGATCGCAGCAACCGCCGCAACATCATCGCCGCCGCGCTGACCGTCTGGAGCGGCATGACGGCGCTGTCCGGGCTGGCGCAGAATTACAGCCAGCTATTGCTCGCCCGAATCGGGGTCGGTATCGGGGAGGCCGGCGGCAGCCCACCGGCGCACTCCATGATCAGTGATTACTACCCGCCTGCCCGGCGCGGTACTGCGCTGGCTATTTACTCTACCGGGGTGCACGTGGGGATACTCCTGGGCTTTGTGCTGGGTGGCTTGCTCGCCCAGGCGTATGGCTGGCGAGTGGCCTTCATGGGCGTGGGCCTGCCCGGCATCGTTCTGGCGGTGATAATGGTGCTCACCGTTCGCGAGCCGCCGCGCGGCCGCTGGGAGACGGCGGCACAGGCTGCTTACAAACCGGATTGGAAAGAGACGCTGGCGGCGCTGTCATCCTATCGTTCGTTTCGGTATCTCGCCCTCGCCGGCGGGTTGACGGCCTTCGTGGGCTACGGCAGCGGCAATTTCGCGCCCTCATTCATGGTCCGCAACCATGGTTTCGAGATGGGAGAGGTGGGTATCATCCTCGCGGTGTTCGGTGGTGGCGGCGGCATGCTGGGCACATTCCTGGGAGGATTTCTGGCGGATAAAATGGGTGTGCGGGACAAGCGCTGGTATTTGTGGGTGCCGGCGATTTCCGGTGCCCTGACGCTGCCGCTGGGTTTTCCGTACCTGTTGTCACACGACACCACGGTGGTGATCGGCTTCATGTTCGTGGTGACGATTATGATCAACACCTACCTGGGTCCGCTACTGGCCATCTCGCATACACTGGTGCCGCCGGCGATGAGATCCCTCACCTCCGCAGTGCTTTTTTTCGTGCTGAACATCATAGGCCTTGGCCTGGGGCCACTGACCACCGGCTTGCTGAGCGATTTTTACTTGCCTTATTTTGGCCCCGACAGCCTGCGTTACGCGATGTTAACTACCGGCGTGATCGGCTCGCCGGCGGTGTTGTTCTATTTTCTGGCCGCGCGGCATTTGCCGGAGGATTTGGCCAACAGCGTTGCACACCGCGGCGCGGCCTGATGCCGCGCCCCGCTGGATGCTACCCATATACCGTCCTGATTTCGCATATGCTTGCTGTGGCCGCGCTAAGCCGCAAGTTTCTTTGCCACCCAGTACCAAACGGCCGCATTGAGGTTCAGGCCGATATGGCTCCCCGGCACCTCGATGTTGTGCACATTGCGGTGCTCGCCAGATTGCAGGGAGGTGCGCCAGTTCACCACGCCGTCGGCCCTGGTGTAGATGGCGGTTGTCGGCACCGGGGGCGGTGTCGCGAGGGTGTCTTCCTCGTCGCGTTTGTCAGACTGCGGGTTGAGGCGCTGATAGAGGCGACTGGCATGTGAGGCATTGTGCCGTCCCTCGCCGAAGGGGCTGCCCAGTGTAATCACCTGCTCAACCCACTGCGGATTCGCGCGCGCGATTTCACGCGCATAGATGCCGCCCAGTGAGTGTCCGACCAGGGATAGCTTGCCGTTGCCCGCCGCGATCAATGGCTCCATCGCGTCGCGCAGGCTGTCCTCGGAAAAATTCTGTGTGCCCAGGTTGCGACCCTGGCCCCAACCTGTGGCGGTGTGCCCGAGGTGGCGCAAAAAGCGGATCAGCGGTCCGTTGCCCGTATCGTCTCCGAGGAAGCCGGGAATCACCATCACGCTGTGCGGGCGCCGCGCGGCCGGCAGCCTGCGCAGTAGCGGGGCTGCCATTGCCAGGAACGCGGCATCCGTGAGCGCCCGGGGCGCGTCACTGAGCGCCAGCAGCAGATTGGGCGGCTTCATGTTCACGCGGCCTTCTTCGCCCGGGCGCGGGTGGACGTCTTCCGCCTGGGCTTTTTGTCCGCCGGCGCTGCCGTTGCGGCCGCCAGCAATTCGTCGAAACTGCCTCGCAGGCACTCCCGGTAGAAGGCCGGGTCCGGCATCATCACCCGGCAACTGGTCGCGCTGATCACAAACTGGCCGCAGTAACTGCTGATCACATGGAACAGGCCGAGGCCGTCCTGCACCGGGCCGGTGCCGTAGTTGGCGACCATCCTGGCACCGGTGTTGTACAGTGGAATCGGGGGTCCGGGTACATTGGTGATCACGCAGTTGAACTGCGGGCTCATGCGATTCATCAGTCCCCAGCGGCTGGCAAGTCGCGCCGCCTGCGCGGTCAGCGTCGCGGGAATGAACTGGGAATAGTCTGTCATGGTCTTGGCGCCGATCGCATTGGTCAGCTCCTTGGCCTTGCTGCTGCTTTCATGCACTGCTTGCAGGCGCTCCAGAGGGTCTTCCACGTCACTGCGCACCTGCACCGTCATGGTGGAGACGATATTGCCGCCCGTCCTGTCCTTGTCGGAGCGCACGTTGACCGGTGCCATCGCGGCCAGTGATTGTTCAGGGAGTTCGCCGTGCGCCTGCAGGTATTTGCGCAGTGCACCGCCGACAATGGTGATGGCGACATCGTTCACCGTGGCGCCCGGTATCGAGTTCTTGATTTTCTTCACGTCCTCCAGCGGTACATTGATGGCATCGAAGACGCGGTGCGGGGAGACACTGCCATTGAACCGGGTACGCGGAATATCCTTGATTCTGCTCAACTGCCCCTTCGACAGGCCGGCCACGACCTTGGCCAGTCCGGGTACGGTGTTCCTGGCGACGCTGAAAAAGTGGAACGGCTTGCGGATGTTGTTGAGCTGCGACCGGAGCACCATTTCCAGCGCCGAAGGTTCGCTATCCACACTGATGGTGGCCGCGGTGTGCGCGCGCTTGTAGTCCGGAGAGAGGTCGTGTGTTGCGGCCGTCAGTTCCATCCCGGAGGTGCCGTCTATCGCGGCGTGGTGGGTCTTGGAAAACATTGCGAAGCTGCCCTTGGGCACACCCTCGACGTTATCCAGGCCCTCGATGATATACAGCTCCCACAGGGGATGGGCCCTGTCCAGGGGCCGCGCCTGCAGGCGGGAGATCAGAATACACAGCTGGCGCCAGTCGCCGGGTTTGGGCAGCGCGATATGGCGGATATGGAATTCGGGATCGTAGGCCCCATCGGTCACCCAATAGGGGTGATCCAGGTTCATCGGCACATTCACCAGCTTCTGTGTCATCACCGGCAGGCCCATCAGGCGATTGTTGGTGTTCTCGATAATTTCCTTGAAGCGCACTTTGCCGTCGGGTGCGGTTGACTGGTCGTAGATCGACAGTCCCGAGATGTGCATCGGCGCGTTGGCGGTTTCCAGGTACAGGAAGGAGGCGTCAAGCCCGGTGAGTTGTTTCATTGGTGTAAATCCCAGGATATTTGCGGTAAAACAGGTCGCGCGCGGTATCGGCAATCGCCGCGGGCGCGTTCTTTCCGTGCAGGCTGACCCAACTATCTCCCTTCGTCAAGTCTTTACCTTCCGGGAATACCGGCACGCAAAGCGGTAGCCGGAGCAGCGGCGATTTTGGCTCCGAGACATGTTAGCCTAGGTCCTGCACTTCGAAAGCGGAGTATCTGATGATCAAATTTGCTGCTATAACCCTGTCGGCCCTGTTCGTGCTGTCGGCCTGTACCACGACTGACGAAATAATCATCGACGAGAAAGGCGTCAACATGTCCGCCTATCAGACGGATCTCGCGGAGTGCAGAACATACTCCGAGTCCGTCAAGACGGGTGAGAAAGCCGCCGTGGGCGCCGCTTCCGGTGCGGTTGTCGGCGGTTTGGTCGGGGCGATTACCGGCGGTGGCGAGGGCGCAGCCAAGGGGGCCGGTATCGGTGCCGTTGGCGGCGGCGCGAAAGGCGCCAGTAAAGGCGTCGAGACCGAGGTGCAGGTGGTCAAGAACTGCCTGCGCGGCAGGGGTTACCGGGTATTGAACTAGCCAGGGCCCATATTCCAGTAAAAAACCGGCGTCCCGCCGGTTTTCGCACCGGGTGCCAAGTGTGTTATGTTTTGGCCGAGGCAGTGCCAATTGTTGCCGCCAAAACAATACGAATGAGTCGGGACCCGCAATGACGCTACATCTACTACGCTCTCGCAAGGAACACCTGGACGGTCGTATCCACCCGGATTTCGCGCCGGTGGAGGCCACACTGCGCGACCTGCTGCGCAACTATAGCGGCGGGGCGGCGGTAAGCGTCTATCATCGCGGGGAGTGTGTGGTGGATCTATGGGGCGGTTACAAGGACGATAAAGGCACGCTCTGGCGTCGCGATACCATGGCCCCGAGTTTTTCCACCACCAAGGGCGTGGCTGCCACCCTGATGCATATTTATGCCGATCGCGGGCTTATCGATTACGACGCCCGCGTTTGCGAGTACTGGCCGGAGTTCGGCCAGGCCGGCAAAGAGGACATCACCGTACGGCAGGTACTGGCGCATCAGTCGGGGCTCTACCATATCCGGCAGATGATCGATCACGTCGATCGCATGCTGGACTGGAAGTACATGATTCGCGCGATCGAGCAGGCCAGGCCCGCCCACCCGCCCGGCATGCGCACGGGCTATCACGGGCTGACCTTCGGTTTCCTGGTCGGGGAGATTATCCAGCGCGTGACAGGCAAGAAGTTTTCCGACCTCGTGCAACGGGAGATTGTCCGGCCATTGAAGCTGGATGGTATGTATATCGGCACGCCGGAGCGGGAAATACCGCGGGCCGCGCAGCTGATCTTTCCCGATGCGACGAGGCGGTTGGCGCGGACCTCACTGGGCAGCAAACTGGAGGTCGGCGCCAGTCGCATCAGCAGACTGCTGCAACGTGTGGGTGTCGATTCCGACCTGTCCAGCATCTTTGATGCGCTGGCGCCGCGCGGTGTGAGCGATTTCGATTTTGGCTCGCCGGAGTCGCTGCGTGCCGCCATTCCCGCCGCCAACGGCCTGTTTACCGCGCGCTCGCTGGCGCAGCTTTACGCCCTGCTGGCGAACGGCGGTGAACTGGACGGGGTGCGCCTGTTGTCGCGTGACAGCCTGGAGCAGGCGACCACCCTGCAGAAGCCGACCGGCAGGCTCTCGGTAATTCCATTCGATATGCGCTGGCGACTCGGCTATCACGGCGTCGCGACCACGCGGGGCTTCCCGCGCGCGGCCTTCGGCCACTTCGGCTTTGGCGGCTCGGGCGCCTGGGCCGACCCGAAGCGCGGTCTATCGGTCGCGCTTATTGTCAACAGCGGCCTGGGGACGCCCTTTGGCGACCTGCGCACCGCGCGTATCGGCGGTGCCGCGCTGTGTTGCGCCAATGAGCGTTCCAGGCCGGCGGGCCTGCTCAAGGAGCGCACCGCCCTGGGCGCAACCTGATACCTGTTTGCGGTAGCAGGCCGCAATTCCTACACAAAATCGCGGCTGTCGCTGAAATCGCGGGAATCGTATACTGGCCTCTTTTATCGGTAGTGACACGATGCTGAGCAAACCATTCCTGAATCCCGCCGTTCTGGATGCCATTGACCCGGCGGCGTTTCAGGCGCAGACGCCCTTTCCGTGGGTGAATCCGCAGGGTTTCATCGTCCCCGAGCGCTACACCGAATTGCTGCAAAACCTGCCGGATGTGGCCTCTTTCAGCGCGTTTTTTGGCAAGCAGCGCAAACACGGCCAGGCCAGTCACGACCGCTATGTCCTCGACTACGAGCGGGGTATGGAACTGGCGCCGGTATGGCGGGAGTTCGTGGAGGAGTTGTGCGGCGACAGTTACCGCGCCTTTATCTGCCGGCTGTTGGACGTGTCGAGCGTACGCTTTCGTTTCCACTGGCACTTCACGCCCAACGGCGGCGAAGTCTCCCCGCACTGCGACTCGAAGGGGAAGATCGGCTCGCAGATTTTTTACCTGAACACCGAGGACGACTGGGACTGGCGCTGGGGCGGAGAGACCGTGATTCTCGACGACCACGGGCGTATCGCCTCGGACAGCGCGCCGGCCTTTGAAGATTTCGATGCCGAGTACCCGGCGGAGACCAGGGACAATCGCAGCATTCTGTTCGGCCGCCGCGGCAATTCCTGGCACGGTGTGCGGCGTATCAACTGCCCGGAAAACTACTATCGCAAGGTGTTTATCGTGGTGTTTGAGGAGCACCGGCCGCTGCGCATGATGGTTAAGAAAACCCGGCGCCTGTTCACCGGTTCGCCGCTGGTGACGGACAAAGAGCGCCTGATGTACTGAGTCGCGGCTTGCCGGCCGCGCCTTGCCGGCCGCGCCTAACGCCGCTGCGCCGCCACCTCGGCGAGTTCCTGGTACAGGGCCGCGTAGTGATCGAGGCTGTGCTGCTGGTCAACATTGTCCACCACGTAGCGCCGGCCGCGCTCGGCGTAAGCCTTTGCGGTGGCCTCGTTCTGCAGCAGCTCAGTGAGTGCTGAGGCAATGGCCTCCGGTTCACGTTCCACCAGCTGGTAATGCTCACCGGCCTGGCCGATGCCCGCGGAAATGCCGAGAAACGGTGTGACCAGGCACGGCAGCCCCGTTGCCATCGCTTCCAGCACCGAGTTCGGCGTCCCCTCGCGGTTGGAAGCGAGTATGAAGATATCGGCCGCACGCAGGTAGTTGTCAACGTCGTCCACGATACCGGCGAAATGCACCTGCTGTGGCGCCCCGGAACCCGCCACCAGTTCCTCGATTTCCCCGCCGAATTTCTGCAGTTTGGGGTCGTGGGTGTCGGCGCGCGGCCCGACGAACATGACATGGGTGTCGGGCCACTGCGGCAGAATCCGCCGCCAGGCCTGCAGGACCTTGTCCGGCCCCTTGCGCGGCATGATGGCGCCCACCGCGACGATAACCTTGTGATCGGCGGGAATACCGAATTTTTCGCGCAGTGCGGCGCTGTCCTGGTGTTCGCTTGCTGTGCCGCAGGGGTGGAAGCGCTGTAGATTGACCCCGTTGGGAATATACTCGATGCGCGTCGTGACGCCGATCTCCCGCAGGAACGCCGCAATTGCCTCGCTGTTGGTGACCAGGGCATCGAAGGCGTTGTAGACCTGCCGGTAACCCCGCGTGCGCAGAATTCGTTTGAACGGTTTTCTCTGCCAGGTGGGGAACTGGGACACGGAATACACGGTGGCGACACCGCTGTCCTTGAGCTGGCGCAGCCACGGCAGGGCCTGCGGACGCATATTGGTCAGCAGTTGCGCGACCACCGGCCCCTGGGCGGGGCGCCGGCAAACGTCGAGCAGGGCGTCGTAATAAATGCGCGTGCGCGCGCGGTTTTTGCTGTCGGGCAGCCGTATGCGCTCAAGGGGTGCACCATCCAGCGTAATCGGTGGCAGCCATGTCCCGGGCGCCGCGTCGTACCAACTCTTGTCCGAGTCGGCCTCGCTGCGTTCCTGGAGCTGCGGCGTACCGGTCATCACGCGCACATCCAGCCCGCGACTCAGCAGTCCCGGAATATAGCTACGATAGCGGTTCTGGGCACCGCCATACGTGGGATAAAAATGAGGTGACGTCAGCCAGAGCCTCGTGAGCTTGTGCGGGGTGGGCGAGATGTGACGATCTCCCTGTGACGTGGCGGACGGCGGCGAAGTCCGCGCATTCTATCTGAATGCCGGCCCGCGTTAAACTCTACCGCTCGCTGTGGCCAAACTGGACAGCGGGTGCAGCTGACTTATAATGGCTCGCCGATCCGCGCAGGGCAGGATATGTGTTGCGCAGTGGTCCCTAAACGGAAAATTCAACTGATGTCGTTTGAGACAAAACAGCCAGGATCATACCCCGTCAGCCCGCAACGCATCGCATTCCTGTTGGACAATCTCAACGGCGGCGGGGCAGAGCGCGTGGTGTTGGCCATGGCTTCGGGCTTCGCGGCGCTCGGCTACGAGGTTGACCTGCTGGTTTGCGAGCTGCAGGGCGAGTTGTGCAACAGCGTACCCGCCGGGGTTAACCTGGTCGCGCTGGAGCCGGTCGACAAGGTTGCGGGGCTTTTCGCCGCGATTCGCCTGGGCGGTTGGCGCGGATTGGGCGGTATCCTGTTCTGGCTGGCCTCAGCGCGAAAAATCCCCCGCAGCTTCCGCTATATACACGATATCCGGACGTACCTTCAGACCAGGCGCCCCGCGGTGCTGTCTTCCGCGCTGGGGAAATCGAGTGTTAATGCGATACTGGCGATCAGCGGCCTCAACGTGCCGACGCGGGTGTTTGTGGGCGTGCATATCGCGCTGTCAACGCGCAGCGAACAGAGTCGAAAAAGCGGCAAGGGGCAGGCCTACAGCATGGTACCGATGTTCCGCTACTGTTTCGCCAAAGCCCACGGCGTGATCGCGGCCTCTCGCGGTGTGGCCGAGGACGCCACCAGTTTCCTTGGCCTGGATCCCGCCCGGGTGCACGTGGTCTACAACCCCGTCGACGCGCCGGAGTCCGCGCACGAGCCCGCCAACGCAGTGCCGCATCCGTGGTTTGAAGCGGATGCGCCACCGGTGATCCTCGGCATGGGCCGGCTGGTGGAACAGAAAAACTTTCCGCTGCTGATCCGGGCGTTTGCAATGGTCAGGCAGCGTGTTGACGCGCGCCTGGTTATTCTGGGAGGCGATAAATCGTCCGCCGAACAGATGGCGCACCGGCAGGAATTGCGGGAACTTGCGGTGGAACTGGGCGTTGGGGACTACATGGCCCTGCCGGGTTACCAGAGCAATCCGCACAGCTTCCTGCGCACGGCGCGGCTATTCGTGCTGTCCTCCAGCTTTGAAGGCTTCGGCAATGTGCTGGTGGAGGCGCTGTTGCAGGGTTGTCCTGTCGTGAGCACCGACTGTCCCAGCGGTCCGGCCGAAATCCTGGAAGATGGCCGCTACGGCAAGCTGGTGCCGGTGGATGACCCCGCGCGCCTGGCCGAGGCTATCCTGGACAGTCTGTCGAGTACCCCGGATGCCGAAGTGTTGCGCAGGCGCGGGCGCGAATTCTCGCTGGAGCGGGCGGTGACGGACTATCACCGAATTTTCTTCGGGGAACCTCCAGCCTGCCTGCCCGGGGAACCGCCTGAGTCCTCGTCGGTCAAGCCGAGTTCGTACGCCATAAGGCAGGCCAATGGCAGCCAGAGAATGATCCACAGTTCCCTCGGCCGCGTGATTATCTGATCGGTGTCGACCAGCACGCAGATCACACCGAACAGGAACAGGCACAGATAGCGGGCACGGTGCCCGCTGAGTACCATTTTGACTGCCGTGCGCAGCGCAATGCCATAGAACACAAGCAGTAGCAGCAAACCCAGTAAGCCGCCATCGCGCAGTGCTGCCAGGAAACTGCTGTGGGCGTAATTCAGGATGCTTGGCTTTCCATTGGGTGACAGAACGATTGTCGGCTGATAGCCGTAGCCGAACACGGGTGCGTCGTACCATCGTTCAATTATCCGTTCCCAGATCGGGAAGCGGTTTATAAAGCCGAGGTCTGTTGCCGCGTTCAGGAAGCCCAGTGACCAAACCAGGTAGATCGCGGCTGCGAGGCCGATTGAAAGCCCGGTGGTCACCGCGATTGGCGCCTGGCGCCGGTCGAGCAGAAACAACAGCGCGCAGCCTGAGGCCAGCGCCAGCAGGCCGGTATTGCTCTGTGTGAGGACAACGAAGAAGATGATTACCAGCAGCCCTGCAGCATAGACCCGGGCCAGGGTTTCGCCCCGGTGCCGGCGCGCGTAATCCAGCGCGACCACGCCAAAGAAACCGTATATGAATGCGCTTGGATTGGGGTTGTCCGTGATGCCGACGCCGATCATGCGAATATCGGTAAACTCTGGCAGCAAAGACAACTCCTCAAAGGTGAGGACGGAAACCGCGGCCGCCACGATGACCACCAGGGTGATCGCTTCCATCAGGGCGTCGGGCAAACGCCGATTGCGCTCAAACCAATAGAGTGTGAGCAGGATGAAAACGAGTATGTAGGCGGTGTAGCGGGCATCGCGCCACAACGCTTCGAGCGAGAAATTCTCGCTCCACAGCGAGCTTGCCAGCATGTAGCCCAGATAGGCGATCAGGCTGAGCCAGATGCGGCTGCGGAGACAGCGCTTGAACGTTTGCGGCAGCAGGAACAGCCCGGGCAGGAACACGGCCGCGATGTAGAACTTGTAGTTGTCCACGGCGTTGGGCACGAAGTAGAAGCCCGCCAGGAAAAGGGTATACGTCACGAAGACAACATTCGCCAGGCTCCACCGTCGATCATTGTCCGGGAGAGTCAGGTTCAGCACGCAGCATCCTTGGGGCGATAGTGGCGGTTGGGAATATGCAGCACACCTGCAATGGTACCCAGGTTGTCGGCAACGCCGAGGGCGTGGGGCACCCAGGCGCGACTTTTCTGGCCAAGGCTTACCAGCAGGCGCGCCAGGTACCAAGCGATAAGTACCAGGGATTTCAGCAGCAGGCGCAGGCCGATGCGCACGGTGCCGAGCAGCGAGCGCGATTTCAGTCGCCGCTTCACGAAATACTTCACGCTGCCGCGTCGAAAGGACTCCCGCCACATATAGGTAAAATTGGCGCGCTCGACCGGAATCCATTCGTCGACACGCGCCGCGGCGGCCCAGGCGAACCTGCAGCCGCTGAGTTTCAATGACTGGAACAACAGCTTGTCCTCGCCGCCACTCAAAGCCAGTGCCGGGTCAAAGGACAGGCCCGACGGGCCGAGCAGGCCCGCGCGCACCAGTACATTGCAGGTCGCGGCCGGGGGATCGGGATCAAGCTCGCGCAGGCTGGCCCAATTTTCGGGTTTCATGAAAATGCTGCTGCCCGCTATCCACTGCGGTGTTTGTGGCGGAAAGATCGGGGTGGCGGGGCCGACGACAATGTCCGCGTTGCTGCGTGCCTGAGCGCTGAGCAATTGATCGAGCCAGTCGGGCGCGGGTACCTCGTCGTCGTCGATCATCGCGATGAAGTCGGTGTCGCTGGCCACAGCGGCCAACGCCCTGTTGCGGGCATGGGAGATTCCCGGGCGCGGTTCGTGCAGGTATTGCAGCGGCCAGCGCGATGGGTGGGCTTCGCAGGTCGCGGCAGCCGAGCCGGTAGCCGAGTTGTCGACCACGATGATGTGCACCCGGGGCTGCCGCACGCCCGAGAAAGTTTGCAGGTCGAGACCCGCCAGCAGGCGCTGCAGGCCATCGGGGCGCATAAACGTACAGATGCAGACCGCTAGTGAGCTTTGCCTGGGCTCAGGGATGGGATGCTCCGTTTGCATAATCGTTAGAGTTTGTGTGCTTTCGGCCAGCGCCGTTTCAGGCAGATCCACTGTTCCGGATACTCCCTGATCCAGTCTTCGAAATACCGGTGGATGATTTCGGTCATCGCGACAGCCTGGTCCTTCACCGGTGCATCGGGAATGGGGCTGACAATGGGGTCGTAAACGGTGATTCGATAATGCCCCCCGGGCAGGCGCTCGGCGCGCGCCAGGACCACGGCCGCGCCAGTGCGCAGTGCAAGGCCGACAGCGCTGGTATTGGTGAGCGCGTCCTCGCCGAAGAAGGGAATCAGTTTCCCGGTGTCGGGCCGAGTGTCGATTGCCATGACAATGCTCTCACCCGCATTCAACGCCTTGATCAACGGGCGTGGTCCCGCGTCCGTGGATATCAACTGCTCCCCGAATGATCGACGCAGTCCCAGCATCAGGTCCTGCACGACCGGGTTGGATTCCGGTGCATAGATGGTGCTTATGTCGAATCCGAACTGTCGCGTGACCAGTACGGCGACCTGCCAGGCGCCCACGTGTGCGGTCATGAACACGGTCGGCCGTTTGCTCTGCATGTGTTTGAGCGCCTCTGGCTCGAGTACGAACTCGATGCGCCGCTCCCGTTCTTCCCAGATCTGCGGCAGCTTGATCAACTCGGCGGCGGAATAGCCGAGGTGGCGAAAAATCTGTCGCGTGGTTTGTTTGCGCCACTCCCGCGACTTGTCAGGGAAGGCGACCGCCAGATTGTCCCCCGCTTTTGCGGCCTTGTCTGACACCGAGGCAATCAAGCCGAACGCGAAGCCGGACAGGCGCAGGGCCTGCTCCAGGCTCAGCTTGCGCATCAGCCAGAAAACACAGCGAAGAAGCGCACCTTCCACCCGCTGGGCGGCGGCGGCCAGGGCCGGCGCCTTGCGCGCCAGGCGCTTTGGAACCAGGTAAAACTCGGGCACCCTGGTGGACTCAAGCCTGGCCCGGGTCGGAACCGAAAATACGGTCCCACAGGGGCGAGCTGACGCCGTATCGGCCGCCTTCCCCCGAGTAGTGGTGCTTCAGGTGGTAGTGCTTGAGAAAACGGGCGACCTTGTTGCGCATCGGGAAGTGATGTGTCGAATAATGTATGTAGTCGTATATCAGGTAGCCAATGATAAAAAACGCGCAAAAGGGTTGAATCCAGGGTTGCGGGATAAACAGGCCAAACAGCAGGTAGAGCACCAGCATGATTGGAATGGCGCCCGCCGGGGGCATTACCAGCCGGGTCTTGTCCTTCGGGTCCTCGTGGTGGTTGCCGTGAAAGAGGAACACCAGCCACTTGCCGAGCTTGCTCCTGGCGGGAAAGTGGAACAGGTAGCGGTGCAGGCAGTACTCGGTGAGCGACCAGGTGGCGACACCTGCCACACCGATGGCCAGTACAGGAAACAGGGGAAGCTGGTACACGCTGAAGCTGCGCCAGATCAGCCAGCCGGCGATAGGCCCCCACATCAGCAGCGGCGTAATCGGGTGAACGTGGGACAGGCGTTCCAGGAAATCGTTCTCGAACAGGCGGATGGATTGGTGCTGATTCTCAGGCTGCATAGGAATTGGTGTCGGCGTCACGGCCGCCCTCCTCAGTGTTAGCGGGTTTGTCCTTGGACCACAGGCGCTTCGAGCAGAACCAGTCTTCCGGTTGCTGGCGAATCCAGTTCTCGAACTCGTGGTGAACCTGCTGGATCATGTCGATGGCTTGTGCGGTCTCATCCGCATTGGCATCGCGGGGATGTACGGGAGCGTGAAAGGTCACCCGGTAGTGAGCGTCTTTGAGTCGCTCAACCTGCACGGGCACCAGTTCACAGTTGAATTTCAGGGCGAGTTTGGCCGGCATGATGGTCGATGACTTGTCGTGCCCGAAAAACGCCACGGGTTTGCCTTCATCCACCCGCCGGTCCATCACCATGGCCACTGTCCGTCCCTGCTTCAGCGCGCGCATCAGCAGGCGGGCGCTGTTCTCCGCCGGCAGGAGTTCGCAGTTCAGGGCGCGGCGCGAATCCAGCAGCATGCGATCCAGCAGGGGGTTGGTTGGCGGTGAGTACAGGCTGGCGTTGGGGATATTCAGTTTCGCCATCGCCGAGCATACGACTTCCCAGTTGCTCTGGTGCGCCGTCACGATGACGCACGGCCGTGAGGGGTTCGTATAGGTCGCTATGGGCTCGCGAATCTCGATCTGCAGGCGATGGTCCTCGGCGAGAATCGTAGCCAGGTGCGGGTATTCCGCCATCACCCGCCCCGAGCTCCCCCAGGCGCGGACCACCAGCGCATCAAGCTCTTCGTTGCTCAACTCGGGAAATGCAATGGCCAGGTTGTTGCGGTAGATCGCCGTTTTAGCGGTCAGCTTCGGGCCTATCCAGCGGCCGAGTTTATCACCGAACCGCGAGGCGGTGTCGATGGGCAGCAGGCGCGCCAGTCTGGTAATCAGCCATACCAGCACAAAATCCAGTCGCCACAACGCACCGCGGAGCAGGCGATGGTTGCGTGCCCATTTGCGTAGTGGATTGCCGACAATAAATTCTGCCACGGGTGGTGTTACCTGGAATCTGCGATTTATAGAGTATGGTGGCGGAGTATATCGCACTATCGCCGCGTTATTCGCGGTCAAAGTGGTGGTAATTTGAGCTGTTGCAGTCCTTCGCGCAGTCCTATGGCGGGCACCCAGCCGGTGGCCGCAGTGATGGCGCCGTTGTCGGCGACCCAGTCGTCGTGGCGCAGTTCGCGCAACTTGGGTGGTGTCAGCATGGGCGCAGCGCCGGTGATGCCCGCCACTTTGCTGTTGAGCGCGGCAATGCTGTCCAGCAGCCAGCGCGGCACACGCAGCAGGCGAATCCGGCGCTGCCAGTGCTGCGCGGCAATCCCGGTCATTTCATACCAGTTGTAGCCGTTGGCCCTGCCGTCACTCAGGCTCAGGGTTTGTCCGATCGTCGTCTCGTGTTGCAGGCACGCAATGATGGCCTCCACCAGGTCAGATACATGAATCAGCGACAGGCGCACTTCGGGTGAACCCGGCACCACGGCGATGCCCCGGCGCATCAGCTGGAAAATGGGCAGCATCTCCTTGTCGCCGGGGCCGTATACCGCGGGCGGGCGAATGACGGTGCGCTCGATATCCGCAAACTGTTCGAGCAGTTGCTCGCCCTCCCATTTGCTGTGGGAGTACCAGGACAACTGCGGCTCGCGCGCGACAATCGACGAGAGCATGATGAGTCGTGGACGCCGGGGTTGCGCGCGGATAGCCTGCAGCACTGCGGCCGTACCGGCGACGTTTACGCGATCGAAGTCCGCTTGGGAATTCCCCCGCACAGCGCCTGCGCCGTGTACCACCGCGTCACAGTCATCAAGCAGTTGCTGCAGCGCGGCGCTGTTGGCGAGGTCTCCCTCTACGAGGCTGACGCCGAGCTCGGCAAGGTGGGTGGCGCGGGGCAGGTTCCTCGCCAGGGCCCGCACCCGGCAGCCGCGATCACGCAGCCGTTGGCACAGGGTGGAACCGATAAAACCGGTGGCGCCGGTAACGGCGATGAGGCTGCCTTCGCCAATCAGGCTGAAGCCACCCTCAAACGCACTTCTTCAGCAGCCGCGTCGAGCCTGTCCAGGTCATTGCTGTTGATAAAGTCGAGCCGCGCCTTGGCACGCGACAGCTTGCCGGAAGAGGTACGTGGCAGCGAGTGAATGGGCACCAGTTCCACATAGCAGTCCAGGCTCATTTCCATACGCACCAGCGCAGTCAGGCGACGCACGAGGTTGTTGCGTTTGACGTGGTCAGTCTCGCGACACTGGACCATCAGTACGCACAGTTCCTCGCCATCACTGTTGGGTGCGGAGAACGCCACCGCATCGCCAGCGCGCACCTCGGGCTGTGTTTCAGCGACATGCTCGAGATCCTGCGGCCAGATGTTGCGGCCGTGAATGATAATCAGGTCTTTTTTGCGGCCGGTGATGGTGAGTACGCCATCCACCAGGTAACCGATGTCACCGGTATTCAGCCAGCCGTCTTCGCTCAGCGCGTGGCTGGTTTCCTCGGGCTGGTTGAAGTAACCGGACATCACACTGGGACCGCGCAGGTAGATGACACCGCTTTGCCAGTCATCCAGAACCCGGTTGTCGTCGCGGATTTCGACTTCAAAATTCGGCATCGGGATACCGCAGTTGACAAAATGCCGGCCGCGTCCCTGGGTATCGGTTTCGTCCATCAATACCGCTTCGTGATGATCGGAGAGGTGGTCGCTGTCGATGTAATGCGTTGTAAAGCCCGTCCACAGCGGTGAGAAACTGATGCCCAGCGTACATTCCGCCATGCCGTAGCAGGCCAGGAAGGCGCGGCGGTCAAAACCGGCGGGGCCCATCATTTCGGCAAAGTATTCCAGCGTCTGCGGACGGATCATCTCGGCGCCGATGCCGGCGACCCGCCAGTTGCTGAGGTCGTATGTTTCGATGTCATTGGGCCTTACCCGGCGCGCGCACAGGTCGTAGCCGAAGGAGGGAGCGAAGGAGATGGTTGCACGTGTCTGCGTCATCAGGGTCAGCCACTGCCGCGGCCGCATCGCGAACTCGCGGGTGTCCAGATAATCAATGGATACCTGTGCCGCCATCGGCACCAGCACGAAGCCGACCAGCCCCATATCGTGGTAAAACGGCAGCCAGGACATCATGCGGTCCTCCGCGTTCATCTGCAGACCGTGCGTGATGATACCCTGCAGGTTGGCCATTGCCGTATGGTGCTTGATCACCACACCCCGCGGGAATCGGGTACTGCCCGAGGTGTACTGGATGTAGGAGATATCGTCCGGGTCGACAACCGGTAATTCCTCTGCTGAAGCGGAAAGTGCGTAAAAGGCTTCAGGAGTGTCCACCATACGCAGTTTGAGGCCCTCGCTGGCTTCCTGCAGGAAAGACAGGTATCCCTCCGAGGCCACACCGATAGCGGCATCGCTGGCTTCGAGCAGCAGGTGCAACTGGGCGACGTACGCGCAGTGCGCGCCGACCTTGACCGACGCGGGCAGGGCAACGGGTATCAGGCCCGCGTACTGGCAGGCATAGAAAAAACGAATGAAGTCCGGATTGGTTTCGGCGACGAGCGCAACGCGGTCGCCCTTCTCAAGGCCGAGCGCCAGCAATTTGCGAGCAAGCTTAAGTGCTTCCGTTCGCAATTCCGCGTACGAAATGCTGGCGTAGATCGCGCCGCGGCCGGTGTAGAAGTTGGAGCCGGTCTCGCCCAGGGCTGCATAATCGAGCGCTTCGGTCAGCGTGGCAAAGTCGGCGGGCCGAAAGGCTAGTCCGTGATGGGTCGGCGTGGTATTTACGTTAGAATTTGGCAATGTAGATTCCTCGTTTTCGACGATCTCTCCGCCGGTGTACCAGTTTCCAGAGCACAGGTGTTGCTCACCTCTTCAGAGCAGAGGCATGACACGCATTTCTATAAATCCCCTGTGAGTCTGTGGGCCGCTTGTAAGTCATCTGCACAAGTACTTGTACATGGGGAAGCCCTTTGTTCAGATCCTGGAAACAGGGTTATCTGATGAGGCGTAATCCTAGCATTTTGGGCTTTGTGGCTTATAGGAAATAATACCAAGGGCAGGCGTGAACTATGCCAAAGAAAGGGCATGCGTTACGCGGCCTAAAACACTCCCATCGCTCTCCTGCTGTGCTACGCCGATGCATGCGCCCGCGAGCAGGAGCGACTTGTTTACTTTCAATGAAGCCCATAAATAACTGATAAATATAAATAAAATTTTATTCTTTCATCTGTGTCCGAGTGCGGTGTTTACCCGGTAGCTGATTCCGGGATTTGTCAAGAAGGCAATTTTTGCCAACGTTATCCACCCCCTCAATGGTGCGTATAAGCCATGTTTATCGGTCCGGAAGCCGCCCGTATACGGCGTCTGACTTACCGCGCTTACCATCGGGCCCGAAACATCAGCGTACAGCCGTCCTTCAGTCCGGCGCTGCTGCTCGTGCGACGACGGAATCGAGCAATTCAAGATAGCGGCCCACCGCGCGTTCAACCGAAAAGTCCCGCGCGCGGGCCCGCAACATCGTCTTGTCCATCGGCTTGTCCAGCGCCGCCTGGATAGCGCTGGCCAGGGCTGACGCGTTGCCGACTTCCACCAGCTCGCCGTATCTGCCGTCCGCGAGAATTTCTCTCGAGCCGCCCGGACAATCGGTGCTGACCACCGCGCAGCCGCAGGCCAGCGCCTGGATGAGAACGCCCGGCAGACCCTCGTACAGGGAAGACAGTACGAGCAGCGACGCGCGGGACATGAACTGGAACGGATTTTCCACGAACCCGGGCATATCCACGTCTTCGCCGATGCCCAGATCATCCGCCAGGCGCAGCAAGTCCGGTTGCAGCCGCCCCTCGCCGAGAATAACCAGGCGCGCAGGTCGTTGTGCGCGTACGAGGGCGAACGCGCGTAGCAAGGTTGGGAAATCTTTCTGCTCCGTCATCCTGCCCGCCGCCAGGATGACGGGCGCGCTGCCGGGTACAAACCAGGGATGCTTCAAGGGCTGTTCAGCGCTCCAGTGCAGCACGTCGTCGACAACCGGGTTGTGGATGGTCGTCACTGCCTCTGCGTCCACGCCAATTCGGGCGACCAGTTCATCGGCGGCTGCGCGCGATACTGCGACCACGGCGTCGGCGCCACGGTATACACGGTTTACCAGGTCGGGCAGGTAGCGCCATTTCCATTTGCGGAAGTTGGAAGGGTCCGCGCAGTAGGTGGCCAGCGCAATGCGCTCGCTGATCACAATCGGAATCCTGGGGTCGACCCGCTGTTTCGCCCATATGCCGACGAGGTTGGCGTACGTAATGGCCGACAATATCACATCGGGCTTGCGGTCTATCAGGTACTGCCGCAGTGATGGAATCCGGGCGATCTCCGGGGCCACTTTCTTCGCCAGCAGGACCGGGCGCAGGAGAGCGAAAACGTGCCGGAGATTCCCCGGCAGTGCGCTCCAGCGTGCCCGCAAGCCGCTGACGGCCTCCAGTTCGATGAGATTGGCTCCGACCGGTATTTCCGCGAGATAAGCCCCTTTTGCCTGGCAGACTACCAGATCCACCGCGCGGCCCTCGGCCATAAACCCTCTAACCAGGTTCAGCATCGAGCGCTCCGCGCCACCCCCCTCCAGGGAGGGCAGCAAGACCGCGATTCTGGCGGCGGGTGCCCCTGCGGATGATTTGTCGTTCATTCCTTCTGTCCCTGATTTGCCGGGCATCCACGAGCGACGCTGTACATCGGTCTACCGGCGAGAAACTGTGCGGGGCAGTTTCGAACATGACGCAGATTCACGCTCCGAAAACTCCGGAGGTGCGCAAAACGGCGTCGTTGGTCGAAGCGAGCAAGCGGGTAGTATACACCGATGACATTGAGCCACCATTGGCCCCGGCTGACAATGTGTGCCCGGCACAGATTTTTCAGGGCGTTAATTCAACGGTATACTTGCCGTCCTTTACGCGGATACAGCGCACAGGCATGACAGCTGATACCAATAACAACGCGCCAGTTTCGGTAGAGGTCGTCACCGAAGCTGTCCGCATGCGGCAGTTCCTCGCGCTGCCGCACCGTATTTACGCCGCAGACCCGGCCTGGATAGCCCCGCTCGGCTTCATGAAGCGCGAGCAAATGTCCGCGAAGAACCATTTTTTCGAACACGCCCGGTTGCGCGCGTGGGTGGCCTACAGGAACGGTGCGCCGGTGGGGCGCATCACCGCCCAGATCGATGCGATGCACCTGCAGCAGCACGGCGACGATGCCGGCTATTTCGGCATGCTGGAAGCGGAAGACGATCCCGCCGTTTTCGCGGCGCTTTTTGGCGCGGCGGAAGACTGGTTGCGCGGTGAGGGTATGAAGCAGGTGCGCGGGCCATTCAATTTGCATATAAACGAGGAGGTCGGCCTGCTGGTCGACGGCTTTTCCACACCGCCCTATGTCCTCATGGGACACGCTCGTCCCTGGTATGGCCCGTCCGTTGAAGCACAGGGCTACACCGGCGCAAAAGACCTGCTGGCCTACCATGTGCGCCCGGACTTCGAGGCGCCGCGGGTGATGGCGCGGCTGGCGCAGCGGGTCTCGGAGCGCGTGGTGGTGCGCCCCCTGCGGCGCCAGAAACTGCTGGAGGACGCCGACATCATGCTGGAGATCTTCAACGACGCCTGGCAGAACAACTGGGGTTTCGTGCCGCTGGCGCGGGCCGACTGGGCCGAGACCGTGTCCACGCTGAGCAAACTGATGCCCGATGAGTATATCCAGATCGCGGAGTACGACGGCGAGCCGGTCGCCTTCATCGTGGCGTTGCCCAACCTCAACGAGGCAGCGCGCGATCTCAATGGCCGCCTGTTACCGTTCGGCTGGGCGAAGCTCCTGTGGCGGCTGAAGGTGCGCCACCCGAAAACGGCGCGTGTGCCGTTGATGGGGGTCAGGCAGGGTTTTCAGCATTCACGGCTGGGCCCCACCCTGGCCTTCATGGTAATTGACGCTGTGCGCAAGGCACTGCATGCGCGGGGCGTGCGGGACGTGGAGATGGGCTGGATACTGGAGGACAACGACGGCATGCGCAATATCATTGAAACCATAGGCGGCGTGGCGTATAAACGCTACCGCATCTACCAGAAAGAACTATAGTAATGCACCTGGATCCCGAAACGCACCAGATAACGGCCATAGTACTGGCGGGTGATCGCACCAAGGCGGATTCGCTGATCAATCATACCAAGGCGGGCAGCAAGGCCATGATTGACCTGGACGGCACGCCGATGGTGCGCCGGGTGCTCAACTCCCTGCGCCTGTCCAAGGTTGTGAGCAAGATCTGCCTGGCCGGGCCCGAGGCGAGTGAAGTGGCAACGGATGCACCGCTGCAACAGTGGATCGATGACGGCGAGGTCAGCTGGAGCGAGCCCGGTGTCAGCCCGAGTACCAGCGCCTACCAGGCGATGCAGTCGCTGTCGCCCGACGAGGCGGTATTGCTGACCACGGCGGATCACCCGTTGCTGACCTCGGAAATTGTCGATGCCTTCGGTCGCCAGAGCCTGGCGGACGACGTCGACGTCACCGTCGGGCTGGCGCCCTATGCGCTGGTCGCCGAGGCCTATCCCGGCATCCGCAAAACCGTGCTGCGCTTCAGTGACGGGGATTTTTGCGGGTGTAACCTGTTTGCGTTCATCACGCCCGAGGGCCGTCGCGCCGCGAAATTCTGGCGCAAGATCGAGCAGGAACGCAAAAAACCCCTGGTTGTGATCGGGCTGCTTGGCTGGTGGGCGGTGATACGCTATCGCCTTGGCCTGCTCTCTCTGGAAGAGGCGCTGACCAAGCTGAGCAAACGCCTGGGACTGCGCATGCGCGCGGTGATCCTGCCCTACGCGAATGCCGCGATCGATGTCGATTCCATTGCCGACCTGATGCTGGTCAAAGGTGCTCTGGAAAAAGCTGCGGCTGAGGATGCTTAGGGCTTTCCCGATGTGAACGCGGGTTAGGCCGTATCAGCTGGATACACTGATCATGCAGGGTCGGGTCTGCTCGGGGAACCGTTTTTCAGTCGCTCCACGTGATTCGCTTGGTGAAAAACGGTTCCCCGAGCAGACCCTCCCTCCACTATCGCGCGTAATTCGAACGTAAAAAGCCAAGTCACGTAGTCGAACCAACACAACTTTCAGTTGCATTTGGCTGAACGAGTTGAAGATGGAGGTTTCGGGGAGGGGAAAGCCATTTCACCAAGCGAATTACGTGGAGCGACTGAAATGGCTTTCCCCTCCCTGAAACCGGCCAGGCTCCCGATTACCCAAAGCACAACAACCAAGATCCAATTGCAGCGCACGGCGAACGCCACTTTCGAACTCTCCCGATGTAGTCGGATAACGTCTGAACTCAATCCGATTTCCTCAAAACCTCAAACGATACTTTTTCGGTATCACATCCGGCATTTTCGTATCTTTGCCGTGTCGTCCACCCCCGCTAACCTTCAGCACTTCAGTGAAATACTACGGGCCGGGAGCACGCACTCCGGAGACATAAGACCAAAAAGGTAAGCAGGAGGTGTCCCCATGAAAGGTTTTTGCACCAAATCCAGAAGCACCACAATCGTGCGACAGTGGCCAAACATTGTCGCCGCTGTACTGGCTGCGTCCGCGGTGGACGCACACGCGGCCGGTCTGGAGGAAGTGATCGTGACCGCGCAGAAGCGCGCCGAGAATGCCCAGGATATCCCCGTGTCGATTGTAGCCTTCGACACTGGCACCATAGCAGAGGCGCGCCTGACCGATGTGCAGGCGATTGCCGAGTACACACCGAACATTGTGATTGCAAATACCAGCGCTACCGCGCGCACTATCACCATCCGCGGTATCGGCACCAATCTCGCGGAGGCGGGCGCCCAGGACTCGGTTGGCCTGACCATCGACGATGTTGCGCTCACCCGCAAGGGCGCGGCGTCGCTGGATATGTTCGACGTCGAACGAATCGAAGTCCTGCGCGGCCCACAGGGTACGCTGTACGGCAAGAACGTGGTGGGCGGAGCCATCAACGTCATCAACAACAGGCCGGTGATGGAAAATGACGCGTTCGTTGAAGTAGGTGCCGGCGATTACAGCCTCTTCGAGGCCAGGGGCATGTTCAATACTCCGATAAACGAAGACACCGCGGTTCGCGCGGTGGTGAATTACCAGAAGCGGGACGGCTACATCGACAACGAGTACGTTTACGATGCCGCCGAGACCAACCCCGACCCCTTTAATAATTTCGGCCCCTGCACCGATTGCAAGGGTGACATGGACGACGTTGACAATATTTCGGGTCGGGTCGCGCTGCAGGGAACGCCCACGGACAAACTGACCTGGTTCTCCAGCGTCCACTACGCCCGGGCGAAAAGCAACGCTATCCATGTAAAGCCAACCAATATCCTGTCCGGCATCGGGACTTTCTTCGAGATAGCGGATCTTCCCCTGGGTTTTCACGACGTCGATGACGGCAACACCGCGGGCGGGCTCGATTCAAAATTCACGCTCGCCACGATCAGGCTGAATTACGAGACCGGCCTGGGTGAGTTAACGTCCATAACAGGCTACCAATACCTGGATTTTGACGAGAGTCGCGATACCGCGAACATCGCACCGCAATACGGGCCCGTGGGCGGCGCGGGTTTCCGCTCGGAAATCGATGCCGATGAAACGATGAACGCCTATTCCCAGGAGTTTCGCCTGGCCTCGGTGGATGGCAGCCCAATGACGATGGATGGTCGCCTGGACTGGCTGCTCGGACTCTACCTGAGTTACGAGGATGTCGACCGCTCGCAGATTCGCAAACGGCGGGTGACGACCGACCCGGTCGGTCCCGGCAGCACCTCCGCGCCGCTGTGGACGCAACGGGCCAACCGGACCAGCTACGCCGCGTTTACTCACCTGAATTATGCGTTGACGGAGACGGTAGGCCTCACCCTGGGCGGACGCTGGACGTTCGATGATCTTGAATTCACCTCGGGTGTCAGTAATCCGCTGGGTAACGAGCCCTGGATCAATAACCTGAACCCCGCGCTCGAGGTCTACCCCGCCACCACCAGCAACGAGTCCTGGGATGAGCCCACCTGGCAGATCTCCCTGGACTACCGGCCCGTGGATGACCTGATGTTTTACGGTACCTATTCCCGGGGCTTTAAAAGTGGCGGCTTCCAGGGCGACGCGCCCACCCAGGCGCTTGCGCAGGTGCCCTTTGAACCCGAGTACGCCGACAACTACGAACTGGGGGTCAAGTCGCAGCTGTTCGATAACACCCTGCAGCTGAACCTCACCGCCTTCCTGGTCGATTACGATGATATGCAGTTGTCGCTGCGCCAGGAAGCGGTACCGGGCGATCCGACCACCGCTACCCAGGTAATCATCAATGCCGGGTCCGCTGAAGTGAAAGGGGCGGAGCTTGAAGTCATCTGGCTGCCGCCTGTTGTCGAGGGGCTGAGTTTGAGCCTCACCGGCGGCGTGCTCGACACCAAGGTCAAGGACGCACCGAGTTCGCCGCTGAGTGTCCCTATTGAAGGATTCGACCTGGCGCAGGCGCCGGACTACTCCGCGACCGCGGTCGCCCTGTACAACCTGCCCCTGAGCAACGGCAGCGAGGTCGATTTCCGTCTGGCTTACCGCTACACGGGAGATTTCTGGTGGGATCTTGGTAACGTCCAACCCGGCAAGATGGACGGGTATGGCCTGTTCGACGCCAGCGCATCCTATAGCATGGACAAGTGGCGCCTGACCCTGTGGGGCCAGAACCTGAATGATGAAGAGTACCTCGCGGGCGGCGTGTCGGTGACACAGGATGTGGTCAATGGCGCAGCCACCAACCAGGGCGGCTTGCTACTCGCCCGCATTGGCAACCCGCGCACCTGGGGCGCCACCGTCAGCTACGATTTCGATTGGTAGCCAACCTGGTCCGCTGTGACAGCGTTCGCCTTCGAAGTAAAAGAGCGACCAGGTATGCCGCGCGCAATCAGCAGGGGTCGCCCTGCTCCGCATCGATCAATCGCTGCAGTCTGCGCCTGACCCTGACCGGGGCCGCGTCGATCGAGAACAGCAGGGGGTTCAGCGACCAGAACTCCGCGTCACCCATGCGATTCTGGATAGCTTCGATCATCGGCTTGTCTTCAGTGCCGAAAATATGCTCGCGGGTCGCCGCGATCTGTTGGTTCAACTCCCCGTCTTCCACGCGAAAGTTACGTGTGGCCGCGTAGAAATAATGTGAGGAAGTCGCCGTCTCCGGGGTGAGGATATGGGCGTTGAAGTTCGCCATCGCCTCTGCCTCCGGTGCGCCAGCCGCCATACTGCCGGCAACCAGGCGCATCACGCCGGGGGCGTACCAGCGGACCCGCTGGAAGGTGTCAGTTTTCTCCGGCAACTCGGCGAACAAGCTCTTCAGCAGGGGAGAGGGCGACTGATTGGGCACGAACCAGGTGACATCCACGAAATCGTCGGTTTCGTGAACCTCGGGTTTGGTGCCGGTAATCCCTGCGCCGCCAAGCGTCGTCGGGTGCAGGTAGTCTGTGTGGCTCAGGTCCAGAATGTTGTCAACGAAGATCTCGTAGTTGCCCTGCGCTACCATATTCCCCTTGCTGAAGGCTGTCTCCGGCGCTCCCGCGAGATAGGACAGGTCCGGTATCAGCGCCGGATCAGCCTGTTGCTGCTCGCCCATCCATATCCACACGGCCCGGTGTGCTTCATGGGTGCGGTAGGAGGGTATGTCCATACTGCGTCGAATGGGTCCGTGTGGATTGTGGGTGCAGGTGCCCGTGCCGTCGAAGCCCAACCCGTGGTAGGCACAAAAGACCTGGTTATCCTTCACACAGCCTGCGCTCAGTGGCGCGAAGCGGTGTGGACAGCGATCCAGAATCGCGGCGGTGGTATTGTCGCTGCGTCGATACAGCGCCACCGGAGTGTCCAGCAGGGTGCGAGCGAGGGGCCTGTCGCCACTGATCTCGTCCGACCAGGCAGCGACATACCAGGTGTTGCGCAGATATTTCATAGGGGGCTCCCTGTCCGCCGGGATCAGCTTGCCACTCGCTTTGGATAACGCGGGGGCAGGTTGGATTCCCGATTATCTGTTGATTGGAGCCCTTATCATAGCGACTGCCAGCGGCACGCCAAAGATGCCGAGGCCTTCAGCCTGATACCGCCAGGGCATCACCGCGGGTGGCGTGTTTCGCGGGCCGGGCGCGCGGATTAACGCGGACCCATCAGGACTTCCAGCGGATTGCCCAGGCCAGCGTCGACGCACCACGCGCGGTTACACAATTCCTCAACGCCGGCGCCGGCGCGGCGCGCTTCAAGCATTTTCTCGGGATCGAAGGCGGGGCCCACCGAGTCGGCGGCATACTCCGCGCCGTGCATATAGGCCGTGGCATCTTCTGGCCGCTCGAACACGTCGATCTGCATCTCGACGAAATTGCCGTCGGGGTCGCAGTAGTACAGCGAGGTTGTAACACCGTGAGAGATGCACACCGCGGGTGTTATCCCGCCGTCGCGCAGCAGTACATACCGTGCCAGCAGGTCGTCCAGGCCGGCAAAGGTATACGCGGTATGATGCGCGGCGGCGGTGAGCTCGGTTTTCGCTTGCATGGGGATGGGCGGGTGCAGCAGCGCGACGCGGTGGTGTTCGTCATCGAAGGTAATGAAGGTCAGTGTTTCGTCTTCATACACCACGTGTCCGTCGAGCACTGCGCAGTACCAGTCACGCATCGCTTTGGCCTGGGCAGTCTGGTAAACAACGTGGGCAAATTTCGGTTTGGCAGACATGGGCTGAAATTCCTCGAGGTGTCGGTGATTGTCTGATGCGGTGCCGGGCATCGTGCCGGTACCGGCTGTCCCCTGGCGCCGCGCTTACTTCGGCGCATGAATACTGGATTGAAAAAGCATATGGCAACCCGTGTGCACTCACCAGATGCCAGAAATCGATGGGCGATAACTCTTTTCGATCATGTCCGGGCATGGCGGCTCGACTGCGTTTATCGCTGCATCATATTCAGGTATTCCTGCCGGCGCTGGGCGACCCGGTCGCGAATCAGGCCGCCAAAGTGTGTCATATCGGCAACGACCTCCGCCGCCAGCCTCCCGGGAATGGTTGCCACCGCGCTGGGTCGCGCGCGGGCCATTGCCCACCACTGCTGTACCCGGGGTTTGTCCTGCAGCCACAAATCCAGCAGGTTCAGGTATTCCACGCGGTAGACGAAAGGCGTCAGGTTGATATCGGCCAGCGTGTAGCTGTCGCCGAGAATCCAGGGGCCGCCGGATTGCGCCAGGGCTTGCTCAAGCAATTTGAACATCTTTTCGAAATTGCCGATGGCCTGCAGTACGAACGGGCTGTTCACACCCTCCTCGTACGTGGACTTGAAGGCCGCGTGGCGCTCCGGGTCGCCGACATTGCGGAATCGTACCTGTCGCTGATCCTCGGTCATTGTCTTGAGCTTTTCGCGAAACTGCGCGGAAAAACTCAGCTCGCGAGCCGCCGCGAAAATACCCTCGTCAACCTGTTTTGACCACAAACGCATCGTGGCTCGCCCGATCGGGGTGGCGGGCGCAAGCGGTGGATCCGGGTAGGTTTCATCGAGGTACTCGCAGATCAAGGTGGATTCGATGACCACGTTATCGCCATCGACCAGCGTCGGCACCACGCCTTTTGGATTCAGCTTGAGATATTCGGGATCAAACTGTTCGTTGTTGAACAGATTGACGATGTGCATGTCGTAGTCGAGTTGCTTTTCGGCCAGCGTGATGAAAACCTTTTGCGTGCAGATGGAGTTGGTGAAGGTATACAGCGTGCGTTCAGCGTTACCGTTCATCGATCAGATCCTGCAGGGCCTGGCGCGAGTAGTAGTTGCCGTTGCGGACTACCGCATTGATCGCATGCAGATTCTGTACATCCTCCAGCGGATTCGCGTCCAGCAGTACAAGGTTGGCTTCCCTGCCCGGCTCCACAGTACCCATGGTGTCTTCTTTGCCGAGGAAAACAGCGCCATTGATCGTCGCCATCTGCAGCACCTCGAGCGGTGAGGCACCTGCCTGCCCGAGCAGGTCGAATTCCTGGTGCAGGCCAAAGCCCGGAATGATCCAGCCGCCACCCACATCGGATCCGGTCAGCATCTTGACGCCCGCGTCATTGAGCACTCCGGTCAGTGTCATCTGCAGCTCGAAGAACTGCCTGAGGGTTTCTTTTTGCGCCGGGGTGACATCCTCGATGAATTCTGCGGTAACCGATTCCCACAACGACCTCTTGTCGCCCGTAACGTATTTCAGCCGGGTGTCATTGCGGTATTCCGGCGCATCCGCGATCTCCATGGTGCGCAATCGAATCAGGGTTGGGACCTGCCACATATCGGTTGCCGCGAGCGTTTTTGCCAGCGCACGACATTTTCCCTCGTCATAGGTATCGACCAGACGCTGGGTCAGTGTGTAGCCGTCCTCGTCGTTCAGTAAGATCGGGTTGGCGAGCACTCGCTGTATTACCCGCTTAATCACCGGTTGCAGTATCCAGGCGACCGCGTCGGGAAAAATCGGCGCGCCGTGTTCTCCCCGCTCGCCGATCATTGCTCGCAGTGCAGCCTCGTCGGACGAGCAACTCAGCATAATACTGCTGTTGGGCCCCAGGTGCTCGATCGCGCGCATACCGGCGTCACTGGCTTCAGTCACACTGATGGTAGCCGGCAGGTGCCCGGCAAGCGGCACGCCCAGACGCCGGGCTTCGGCAATCGCAGCCAGATACGTTGCCCGATCCAGATCGACGGCTTTGATAAAATCTGCACCCGCGGCGACCTGTTCCTGAATTTCAACACGCACATCGTCCGGATCTTTGGCGATCTGCCCCATCAGCACATCCCCGGGCATCACCTGCAGTGCAGGGGCATCGGGGAAGGGTGCGATTTCATCCTGTGCGCGCTGCGCTAAAAGTTCCAGTGAACCGCTCATCTGTCGGTAGCCGGTAGTACCCTGGCTCAACATCAGCAGCGCATTCAGGCTGGGGTCGGACCAGTCGGCGGCCATGTGCGCGTGCATGTCGAGAAAGCCGGGCACCAGATACTTGCCACGGGCATCCACCCGTTGGACAGTATCATCCGCCGTTCGCTTGCCGCCGGGAGAAATACTTTCGATCCTGCCATTGGCGATCATCACAGTACGGTTCTTCAGCAGGGCGCCATTGCGGGTATTCACCACCGTGACGCCATCCAGAATCAGCGGTGCTCCGGCATTGAGTGAGGCCTCCTCGACCGGGGAGGATAGAGGCGGAGGTTGCGCCTCAGAGCAGCCCCCGACTGCCACGACGGCAAGACAAGCGCCCACCAGCGCGGCGACTCCTGTCGCGTGGGTGCGCGATACCTGTCGTTGCCTGGCCATCATCCCCGTACCCGGTTTTCAATCGCGCCGATACCGTCGATCTCGCAGCGCACCACGTCACCCGCCTGCAGGAAGACCGGCGGGTTCATCGCGATGCCCACACCCGCGGGTGTGCCGGTCGCGATCAGGTCGCCGGACTCCAGGGTAAAAGCGGTGGAGAGATACTCGATCTGGTTGGCGATGTAATGCACCATGTCCGAGGTGTTGGTCTGCTGGCGCAATTCGTTGTTCACATAGCAGCGCAGTTCGAGGTCCTGCGGGTCGGGCACTTCATCTGCGGTGACAATCCAGGGGCCGATCGGCCCGTGGGTATCGAAGGACTTACCCATCGTGAACGTGGGGGTGTGCTGTTGCCAGTCGCGAGCCGAGACATCGTTGGCCACGAAGTAGCCGAATACATGCCGCAGTGCATCGGCCTTTTTAACACCCTTGGCAGGTGTGCCGATGACCAGGCCCAGTTCCGCCTCATAGTCCAGCATCTCGGTCACACCCGGGTCGATTTCGTCATAGGGACCGGATACGCAGGTGGTCTGCTTGTTGAACCAGACCTGGTGTTCCGGCACCGCGACGCCCAGTTTCCGCGCTTCGTCCGCGTGCTTCTTGTAGTTCATGCCGATCGCCAGGTACTTGCCCGGTCTGGCGACCGGGGCCAGCAGGTGGACGGCGTTCAGCGCGTACTGCGCCCGGGTCGCCGCCACGGTATCGGCTACCGCGTCCAGCGCCGCCTGGCCGCCGCTGATAATGGCGGCCATATCACTGTAGGCGCAGCCGGCCGCAGCGAGGTCGACAACCGCATCGTCTACCACGACACCGGTTTTGGGGCCGTCGCCTGCATCAAATCGTACCAGTTTCATAGTGCTCTCCTTGGGATGAGGTTATGGCCGGATGGCCGCTGCCTGCTAATGGACGCCGATCGGGCGCACCGGGAATAGAACGAGTAATAGCGCTGCCACGATGGCTCCCATGCCCAGCGCTGATGTGACTTCGGCACGATCCCAGCCGATCGAGAACAGGTAGCCACCCAGCAAGGGTGCGATGGCGCTGGCGATCCTGCCCATGCCGATGACAAACCCGGTACCCGTGGCGCGCACATGTGTGTCAAAGCTGCGCGCGAGTACTGCGTACAGGCCGACTGCGCTGCCGTACAGGCACAGGCCCGCCAGCGCCGCTGCCCCGCGCAGTTGGACGATATCCGCCGGCAGGCGGCCGAACAGGATCAATGCCAGCCCCATGCCGGCGACGACCGGTACCACCAGGCGCTTGAGCCCGAGATAGTGGGCGGCCCAGCCGAGTAACAGGCCGCCGAATATGCCCACCATATCCCGCGTTACGGCCACCAGGGTCGATGTGGCGGCAGAAAACCCCAGATCGGTCACCAGTTTGGGGCTCCAGGTGAGAAAGAAGTAGATGGTGGTAAAGGCCAGTGAGTACAACGCCGTGATGTGCAGGGTCCGGCCGCGATTTCCGGCACCGAGTATCTCGGTGATCGGTACCGCGCCGGACCGTGGCGAAGGTGGCGGCAGCGCGTTGACGGGAGCGTGGCCGCAGCGCGTCAGGAAACGGTTGACCTTTTCAAGTGTATCCGGTTTGGGGTTGTCGATGAGGTAGCCTACCGGCTCGGGCATCCAGCGTATCACCAGTGGCAGTATCACCACGGCGATAACGCCGCCAAAAATGAATATTGCACGCCAGTCATAGGCGACCAGTAGTTGGGCCGCGGCGAGACCGCCGAACGTGCCGCCAATCGGATAGCCCACCGCCATCAGGCCCACGGCGAAGTCGCGGCGCCTGGCATTGGAATACTCCGCCGCCAGCGGAACGATGATGGATATCATCGCGCCTATGCCGAGACCGGTCACCAGGCGCCACCCTGCCAGCGTCGCCAGCGATCCGCAGAAGGCGGTCGCTGTCATGCCTGCGGCCATGACCAGCAGACAGGCGAATATCATATTGCGCCGACCAATCACGTCTGCCAGGGGCGCGAGAAAAAAGGAACCCAGCGCCATACCCACCAGCCCCATCGATAACGCCAGACCCAGCTCCGCGTTGGACAGGCCCCATTCCTGCAGGAAGCCAGGTGCGGCGTAGGTTACTGCCAGCACATCAAAACCGTCCAGCGCGCACAGCATCACGGTCACGCCGATCGCCGCCCACTGATAGCGGCTCTGCGGCGCATCCAGCAGCGTTCTGCGCGGGTCGGGCTGGGTGGCGTCAGTCATCTTGCTTCTCTGTTTATCGTTATATCGCAGCCGCTGCGTTGCGACGGCGAGTGTAAACCGCAATCACGTCATCCTAGTGAAGCCTGCCACCAGGCAAAAGATGGCAAAAATTCCCTTGTGATGCCCATTTGGTATCGCAGGCAGATCCTTGTCCCTGCTTACCGAAAATGCTGACGCGCGGAGTACCTTACCGATTCAGGCATGCCCCGGTGTGGCATGCCCGGCGGCCCGGCGCATCAGGTCGCAGAAGTACTCCGCCGCCGGTGTCAGTGGCAGGGCGGCCTTGGATGCGATGTAAAAGGAGGCGGCGGGCAGGAATTCGCGGATATGAATGCGTTGCAGAAGATTCTCGGTTGCTGCGGAACGGGTCCACTGTATGGGCAACATGGTCAGTAAGTCGGAATAGGCGGCGAGGGTGATCATCGACAGCGCGGAACCCGCGTGGACGGTTATCCTGGGCCTGGGTAGATTGTATTTTTCGAACAGCGGACCAAGTTCCGCGTCGGAGCGAACAGTCACCGGCGTGCCGATCCACTCCGCTCCGGCCAGATCTGCCAGTGCAACCGCCCCTGCCAGGGGGTGGTCTTTCCGGGCCATCACCACCCGTTCATTGTCAAACAGTTTTTCCACCCGGATATCGCCGGACAGCCGTTCTTCCGAGAGCGGCCCGACATAGCAATCCAGAACACCCTCTTTCAGCGCTCCCTCGGCGGAACTGAACAAGCCCTCCGACACACTCAGTTCGACGCCGCCATAGCGCTGCCTGAAGGGCTTCAGGACATCGGGGAGCAACGCGACATGGCAGCCGCTGGAAAGGCATACCCGCAGGTGGCCAACAGACTCGCCCTGGAACTGGCCAATCTCGTCCCGCGCCCGTTGAATTTCGCTCTCGATCGACCTTGCCCGCCGCAGGAAGAGTTCACCCATCGGCGTCAGCGTCACGCCGCTGGACTGACGAATGAACAGTGTCGCACCCAGGTCTTTCTCCAGGTCGCGAATGGTCCGGGTAATTGCCGGCTGGGCAATATCGAGGTAGCGGGCGGCAGCGCGGACACTGCCACGTTCGGCGATCGCGATAAAGGCTTTCATCTGGTTCAACTTCATGGTGATACCATTTTGCGATCATTGCCGGGATATTGCCATCTATTACCTGCACCGATCAATCTCTAGTATCTCTCGCTCCGCGAATGCTTGCAGAGGATCTCGTACATGTCCAAAGCCGAACCCGCTGAACACCGGGTGCTGATTGTCGGTGCGGGCCCTGCGGGACTGGCGCTCGCTATCGAACTCGGTCATCGCAATATTCCCTGCCTGGTGGTTGAGCGTAACGACAGGGTGGGCCACGCGCCCCGCGCCAAAACCACGCATGTGCGCACCCGCGAGCACCTGCGTCGCTGGGGAATCGCCGATCAACTGGCGGCGGCCTCGCCGCTGGGCGTGGATTATCCCTCCGACATAGGGTTTGTCACGCGGCTCGGTGGTCATCTTTTGTCCCGCTTTGAAAATGCGTTCAATTGTGCTTTGGGAAAGAGCCCGCTGTATGCGGAACACGCCCAGTGGATACCGCAGTACGCGCTGGAGCAGGTATTGCGCCAGCATGCGCAAAGCCTGCCTGGCGTCGACATACGCTTCAACAGCAGGCATCAGGGCTTGGAACAGCACGCGGACCGCGTCGCGTCCCGCATCCTCGACACGGCGGCGCAGCGGGAGTACACAATAGAAACGGATTATCTGGTGGGCGCCGACGGTTCGCGCAGCGGCATTCGCGAGGCGATAGGGGCGACCATGCAGGGACAGGGGAAGCTTTCGCGCAACTACAATATTATCTTCCGCGCGCCCGGCCTGGCCCAGGCACACACGCACGGTCCCTGTGTGATGTACTGGCAGGTCAATCCGGAAATACCCAGTGTCATCGGCCCGATGGACAGGGACGACATCTGGTATTTCGCACCGCTGAAGCTGCCGCAGGATGTTACCTACACCGACGAACAGGCGGTGGACGCGATACGGCGGGCGACGGGTATCGACCTGCCCTACGAAATTCTGAGTTCTGACGAGTGGGTAGCGAGCAGCCTGATTGCCGACAAATACCGGGACAGGCGGGTTTTTCTCGCCGGGGACGCCTGTCATCTGCATCCCCCCTTTGGCGGCTTCGGCATGTTTCTCGGTATGCTGGATGCCATCGACATCGGCTGGAAAATGGCCGCTGTTCTCAAAGACCAGGGCGGAGCCGGGCTGCTGGATACCTATGAACTGGAGCGCAAGCCGGTGCACGAGTATGTGGTGGCGCAGGCGGTGAGCAACCACCGCGTATTGACCGATGCGTTTGTCAGGCCCGAACTGGAAGCGGTGGGAACGGCGGGCGATCGTGTGCGTGCCGAGGTGGGTGCGCAGATACAGCAACTCAAGGCGGCGGAATTCAACAGCCTGGGCGTGGTACTGGGATACCGCTACGATCACTCCCCGGTCGTGTTGCATGATGGTGAAGAGCCGCCACCCGCCAGCCCGACCCGGTATGTTCCGTCTACCTGCCCGGGGGGCAGGGCGCCCCACGCCTGGCTGGCGGACGGCTCGGCGCTGTTCGATCATTTCGGTCCGGATTTCACGTTGCTGGCCACCGGTGGGCGGTCGACGGAGCTCGAATCGCGGGTGCGGCGCGACTCCCACCAGGCCGCGGTGCCGGTATCCCTGCTCGTGCTGGATGAGCCGCCGGTGCTGGAACTGTACACAAAACGCTTCACGCTGATTCGGCCCGACCAGCATATCGCCTGGCGTGGCGATGAGTGGCCCGCCGATGCACAATCACTGCTCGGGCGGGTAGTCGGCAGATCACCGGCAGATTGTCCGCTCGAGTCGCTGGCGGGTAGTGGTTCGGTTTGAAATCCGTCCGTACGAGCCTGAGCGGAGTTCCAAAGAGGAGGTAGGTATGTTCCTGCGCAATAGCTGGTATGTGATCGCCTGGTCGCGAGAGGTTACGGATAAACCCGTCTCGCGCAAGGTGCTCGATGAGCCCATCGTGGTTTTTCGCACGGCCACGGGTGCGCTGGGCGCCATCGCGGATCGTTGTCCGCACCGGCACCTGCCCCTGTCGATGGGAAGGGTTAGCGGCGAAGTGCTGCAGTGCGGTTACCACGGCCTGCGCTTCGACAGCAGCGGCCGCTGCGTCAGCGTGCCCAGCCAGGAGTTCATTCCGCCCAGGGCCTGCGTCAAAGCTTACCCCGTGGAAGAAAAGTATGGCTGGATCTGGGTGTGGATGGGCACCGCGGAAGCCGCGAGTCCCGACCTGATTCCCGATTACCACCAGCTGACCGCGCCTGGCTACGCCGCCGTCGGCAAAACCAATCATGTGCAGGCCAACTACCGGCTGGTGACCGACAACCTGCTGGACCTGTCACATGTCGGTTTTGTGCATACCTCTACAATCGGTAATGCGGAAATGGGGGAGAAGGGAAAACTCCATGTCGCCAAAGAGGGGGATGGCATTTTCATCAGGCGCACCGTGGCCGACGTACCTCCACCACCCACCTACATCAAGACCGGTGTGCTGCCCGCCGGCAGGAACATCGATCGCTGGCAGATTATCGAGTTTCTGCCGCCGTGTTTCGTGAAAATCCATGTGGGCGGCGCAGAGGCCGGCACCGGTGCGCTCGAAGGGAAGTATGAACACGGACTCAACAGCTGGGTATTGAATGCCCAGACGCCGGAAACCGCGGACACAACCCACTACTTCTGGGCGAGCGTGCGCAACCATGCGATTGATAATCCGGCACTGGATGAATTGTTTTTCAGCCAGGTGTCCGAGGCATTTGAAGAAGACCGCTGCATCCTGGAAGCGCAACAAAAAGCGATTTCCGAACGCGGAGGCGACAGCTGGGATGTCACCCTGCAGGCAGACGCGGGGGTATTTCAGGCGCGGCGATTACTGGAGAAGCTGATCCGGGCCGAGCAGCCCTAGCCGGCACTCGCACGGCGCACCATATCGCAAAAGTATTCCGCCGCGGGCGTCAGCGGCAGACTCGCGCGGCGCACAATATAAATGGAAGCCGCAGGCAGGAACTCCCGGACGTGGATGCGTTGCAGGAGATTATCCGTCCACGGAAACTGCGTCCATTGCAGCGGCAGCATGGTCAGCAGATCCGTGTAGGCAGCGACCGTGATCATGGTCAGGGCGGAGCTGGCGTTTACAGCGATGTTTGGCGATGGCAAGCCATAGTGCCTGAATATCGGGCCCAACTCGGCGTCGGCCTTGATGGTCACCGTGGTCGCGATCCAGTCCGCGTCGGCCAGTTCCGCCAGTGTCGTTGCGCCGCCCAGCGGGTGGCCCTTGCGACCGAGAACCACCCGCTCGTTGTCCAGCAGTTTTTCCTGCAGCAGATCTCCCGCCAGACTCTCCTCGGCAAGGGGTCCGATATAACAATCGATAGTGCCGTCCTTGAGAGCGGCCTCGGCGGAAGAAAAAAGCCCCTCGGTGATGTCGAGCTTGACGTTCTTGTAACGTTTGTGAAACGCATCCAGGCTGCCGGGTAGCAGCGCAATATGCGAGGCAGTGGACAGGCACACCTTTACGCGACCGTGTATCTCTCCCTTGTACTGATCGATCTCGTCATGGGCTCGCTCCAGTTCGGACTGTGCGGCCCTGGCGCGGCGCAGAAAAATTTCCCCCATCGGAGTCAGCACAACGCCCTTGGGTTGCCGTTCCAGCAGCGGTACCCCAAGTTCCCGCTCCAGTTCACGGATGCTCCGGGTAATGGCAGGCTGTGCGATCCCGAGAAAGCGGGCCGCGGCACGCAGGCTGCCGCGCTCGGCCACGGCGATGATGTCCCGCACCTGGTTTAATTTCATAGCGATACGTTTTTGTTATCGAGTGCAGGATTTTGCCATCTATTGTGTTCGCGATTCAATCACTAAGATCACCCGACGATTGCAATATAACAACCCAGATCAGGTGAGAGCGAATGACCCAGTCGCAGAGCGTGACTCCACGTGTCCTTATCGTCGGTGCAGGTCCGGCGGGACTGGCTCTGGCGATCGAGCTCGGCTACCGCAATATTCCGTGCCTGGTGCTCGAGCGCAATGCGCGGGTGGGATACGCACCACGCGCCAAGACCACGCATGTGCGCACCCGGGAGCACTTCCGTCGCTGGGGCATAGCCGACAAACTGGCGGCTGCATCGCCGCTGGGTGTCGACTACCCGTCCGACGTGGCTTTTGTAACGCGTCTCAATGGATACGCACTCGCACGGTTCGAAAACTCCTTTAACTGTTCTCCCGATAAAAATCCTCTGTACGCGGAGCATGCGCAGTGGATACCCCAGTACACGCTGGAGGAGGTCATGCGCAAGCATGCGCAGAGTTTGCCCGGGGTGGAAATACGCTTTAATTGCAAACACCTGTCCTTTGAGCAAAGCGATAAGGTGGTGGTATCACAGGTGCAGGATACGGTTGAGGAGAAGCCATTCACGGTTGAAACCGATTACCTCGTCGGGGCAGACGGGTCTCGCAGCCAGATTCGCGGGGCGATCGGTGCGACCATGCACGGTCGCCGTGACCTGTCGCGCAATTACAATATTATATTCCGCGCACCGGGGTTGGCCGAGGCGCACCCTCACGGCCGCTGCGTGATGTACTGGCAGGTGAATCCCGAAATGCCCAGCCTGATCGGTCCAATGGACCGGGATCATCGGTGGTTTTTTATGCCCACCAAACTTTCGCCAGATACGACTTTCACCGACGAACAAGCGGTAGCTGCGATTCGTCTTGCCACTGGCATTGACCTGCCGTACGAGATTCTCAGCTCCGACGACTGGGTGGCTAACAGCCTGATTGCGGACAAGTACCGGGAGGGAAGGGTATTTCTCACCGGGGATGCCTGTCACCTGCACCCGCCTTTTGGCGGGTTTGGTATGTTTCTCGGCGTGCTGGACTCTATCGACCTGGGCTGGAAGCTGGCGGCGGTACTCAAGGGGCAGGGCGGTCCTCTACTGTTGGACAGCTATGAAACCGAGCGCAAAACAGTGCACGAGGATGTGGTAACCGAGGCCGTCGGCAATCACCAGGTGTTGACCGATCAGTTCGTAACACCGGGTATGGAAGAAGCGGGAGAAGACGGTGACCGGCTGCGCGCCCGGATAGGCGATCAGATAAAGACCCTGAAAGCCCCGGAGTTTCGCAGTCTTGGGGTTGTCCTCGGGTACCGCTATGAACAATCAGGCATCATTGTCAGTGACGGGACGGTGCCGCCGCCGAAAGAATCCACGTCGTATATACCCTCATCCTGTCCCGGTTGCAGAGCGCCTCATGCCTGGCTGGAAGACGGCTCTGCGCTGTATGACCACTTCGGTAGGGATTTCACACTCCTGGTGACAGGGGATACTGATCCCGGCTTTGATGCGCGTTTCCCGCGCCAGATTGAAGAGGCCGGTGTGCCGGTGAAGCTGGTTTCTATGAACCAGGCAGTCGTGGCGGCATTGTACCCCACCCGGTTCACCCTGATTCGCCCCGATCAGCACGTGGCCTGGCGCGGTGATGTCTGGCCCGATGAGATTGGCCTGCTACGACAGGTAGCGGGTTTTTCACAGGCGCAGCAGATGCATAAGGCGGTGACAGCTTCGTAGCAACCGAGCGTTCCATTAACCAACAGATTGAATGTGCTCCATTATAAAAGGTGAAAGTATGAATAAGTTCAAATATCGTGGTCCCGCCGGTTTTTCGCAGGCATTACTTCCTTTGGCGATAACCATGGCTGCGCCCCAGCCGGGTTGGGCCGCCGAGAGCACTGTGGCGCTGGAAGAAGTTATCGTCACGGCCCAGCACCGCGAGGAGAACCTGCAGGATGCGGCCATCGCCGTGGCTTCGGTCTCCGGTGATGAGTTGGTGGAGGCGGGGATAACCCAGCTCGGCCGCTTGAGCGAACTGGTTCCGGCGCTCACGGTGGTAACAACCAGTACGGGCAACAGCCTTTTTATTCGCGGTGTCGGCAATTTCACCCTGGTTCCCACCAGTGATCCGTCAACGGCATTCAACTATGACGGCGTTTACGTGGCTCGCCCGTCCTCCACTACGGGCGTGTTCTATGATCTCGCCCGGGTTGAAGTATTGAAAGGTCCACAGGGTACACTCTACGGACGCAACGCCACCGGCGGCGCGATCAACGTCATTCCCGTGCAACCTGTCATAGGCGACGATGACCTTTCCGGGCAGGTCATTGCCAGCTATGGCAACTACGAGTCAATAAATACGGAGGCCGCGCTGAATATTCCCCTGGGCGATAACAGCGCCGCGCGGTTGTCCGGCGCCTTCGTAAAGCATGATGGCTATCTGGACGATGGCACATCCGATGATGATACGGCGTCCGTTCGTGCCCAGTTCAAGACGGATATCAACGAAGACCTGACGGTGCGGATTGCTTCCGATTACTCCAACACCGGTGGCAACGGCAGCGGCATTAACTATGCAGGCAAATACCCCTATGACGCGCAGACCGACACATTCACCTTTGTACCGGCTGGCATTTCAGATTCAGACGGCATTTACACCGATGATTCCCAGGCGTTTCGCGAAACGATTCTGGTTCCGTTGGCGGGCCGGAATTTTGACGCGATGGCACCCTATGCCACCGTGGATAATAGTTACTATGGCGTGAATGCCGAGGTCAACTGGTCAACAGATATCGGTACGTTCACGGTGATACCCGCCTGGCGCAAATCCGAGCTGGACTACATGGCAAGCGCAGCGAGTTTCCCTTACCGCAATAACGAAACGGATGAACAGTACAGCCTGGAGGTTCGCTTCGCGGGCGAGCGCATCGGCATGTTCGACTACACTCTGGGGCTCTATTACTTTGATGAAGAGATTGATGTCGACACCCAGCTAACGCTTGCGATGAGCTATGTTGATATTTTCGATCAAAAACTGGAAACAGAATCCTACGCGCCGTTTGCGCAGCTTATCGCCAATATCACCGATGAGTTTCGTATCGTGGGTGGTGCCCGCTATACCAACGACCAGAAGACTTTTGACAGCCTGTCGACCAGAGGCGTGCTGGTCTGTTTCCCCCCGCTTAGGGGGTCCTGTCCCGACGGGCCGCTCTATCCGCTGGTGGACAATGTATCCGAGTTGCCCTTTCCCTTCCCGGAGGCAGGACAGCCGCCCACCCAGGCAGGCGGTGGCGCACTTGCCGTTCGCTTTGATGGTGATACCAACGATGATCTTGACACCGACAAGACGACGTATCGTGTGGCGCTAGAATACGATGTGGCGCCCGAATCACTGCTGTATGCCAGTTATGCCACCGGCTACCGGTCGGGAGGATTTTCCGGTGCAGCAGGATTCGAAACCTACGACCCGGAGTATCTCGACGCTTATACGCTCGGATCAAAGAACATGCTGTTCGACGATCGCCTGCAGTTGAATATCGAGGTTTTCTATTGGGAGTATACAGACCAGCAGGTGTCTCATGTGGGTGTTGATGCAGAGGGCAACACCGGGCAGTTTATCGAGAACATCGGCAAATCCACCATTCAGGGCGCGGAGGTCGAAAGTAAATTCCTGATTACCTCTAACACCCTGGCCAGTGTGATTGTGCAGTACCTGGATGCGCAGAACGATACCTTCGTTTACAAGGAGGGTAACGATGCCCTGCCGCCGAACACGGGTTGTAATGTCGGCCCATCCAGTGATCCGGCTTTTCTGGACGTCGATTGCTCCGACAAGCCGGGCTACAACTCGCCGGATTGGACGCTCAACCTCGCAATCCAGCACACCTTCGAGTTGGATGGCTACGATCTGGTCATCGGTACAGATACGCAGTACAAGACCAGCCGTTACGTGGGCTTTGAATATCTGGCAGAACAAAAAATGGATTCATTCTGGCAATCCAATGCCACGATATCTTTAAGCCCTTCCGACGAGCGTTGGACCGCTGCACTGTATGTGCGCAATATTGAAGACGACCGCACACCGGTATTTGCGCCCACGCACCCGGGAGGCGGTCAGCTGGTATATGGCACGAGCGCGCCGATGACCTACGGTGCGCGCTTCTCAATGAATTTTTGATCCGGTTGAATAGCGGCACTGTACGGAGTATCACCATGAGAACGGGCGATGTCGGCCATGACTAAGCGAGAACTGACGGTTGCTTCGAACGGTATGGAGTTTCACTGCGAAATGCGCGGCAGCGGGCCGGCTGTCGTGCTGATACCCGATGGATCGAATGACTGTGAGCCCTATGACGCGCTGGCAAGCCGCCTGGCGGATCAGTTTACGACCCTGACCTTTGATATGCGCGGAGCCTGTCGCTCGCCAGATCCCGACCCGGGTCCGGTCACTCCTCGCAAGCTGGCGGACGACGTGGCGGGTTTGGTTGCGGCGCTGGAGTTGCAAAAAGTCGGCGTGTACGGCTGCAGTTCGGGCGGCCAGGCGGCGCTGGCACTCGGTAAATACCACCCGCGCCTGGTTCGCAACATCATCGTGCACGAAGCCGCATTACAGGGCGATGCGCCGCTACCGGGTTCTGGCTTCGAGTATTTCAAAAACCTGATGTCCTTCGGGCCGCATCTCACGGATGGCATAAAGCCCATAGATGTTCTTATCGGGAATGCCGATGCGGTGACCGCACTTTCCCCGCAATGTCGGCAGCGGATTGAACGCAATGCGCAGTTCTGGTCCCGGTACTATCTGGGATGCGTGGATGGCGACAGCTATTCAGCCGAGGATTTCAGGCTGATGCCGCCGGTGGATTTCACGGTGGGCACATGGAGTCCGGCATGGCTGGTCCATGCAAACAGGGAAACCGCAATGCGCGGCGACAGGCCTGTCAAATGGTTTGACTGCGCGCATCGGCCAGACCTGACATGCCCCGATGAGTACGCGGCGTTCCTGCGGAAACGTTTCAGCGATTACCTGTAACCAGCGGGCGGACCATGATTGAATTTACCATCAATGGACAGGCAACGGTGTTTAAAGGCGACCCGGAAACCCCGTTGCTCTGGGTCATCCGCGACAGTGCCGGTTTGAAGGGTACCAAATTCGGCTGTGGTGTCGGCCAGTGCGGCGCTTGTTCGGTGCACCTGAGCGGCAATCTGACGCGCTCCTGCCTGATTCCTGCGAGTGCCGCGGCGGGCATGTCTGTCGTCACCATCGAGGGTATCGAAGGCATTGCGGGTCGGGCGGTACAGGCAGCGTGGATAGAGGAATCCGTGCCGCAGTGCGGCTACTGCCAGTCGGGAATGATCATGGCGGCGGTGGACTTACTCCACAGGAATCCCACACCCACCGACGCAGACATCAACCGGGCAATGACCAACTTGTGTCGCTGCGGCACCTATGGGCGTGTCCGCGCGGCAATCCACAGGGCGGCCGCAGCCGGTGGACAGGCGTCGTGAAAGCGAGTGAGTTGAGCTGCGGAACCGGTGTGCCGTCAGGCATCGGTGCCTGTGAGAGCAGCGCGCCGGCTTACTCGGGTATCAGTCGACGCCGGTTTCTCCAGGGCAGTGCCGGTCTCAGCTTTGCGCTCGCGCTCGGCGCTGCGCCGTCTGGTGGCTCCGCGAAAGAGGGCGCGGGAATCGGAGCCGGGATCTCGGCCTGGGTGCGCATCGATGCTGCGGGTGTGGTCACCATTTACAATCCTGTCGCCGAAATGGGCCAGGGATCTTCCACCGCCCTGCCGCTGATTGTGGCGGAGGAGATGGACGCCGACTGGGACAAGGTCGCTATAGCGTACTCGCCGATCGAACCAGATATCTACGGCCACGATGCGATCCACGGCAGGATGATGATGCTGACCGTGGGCAGCTTCTCGGTGGAGGCTTATTTTGACCGATTGCGAATAGCCGGTGCGCAGGTGCGTCACGTACTGCTCGTCAATGCCGCCGAACAATTGGGGGTGGCGCTGGCGTCGCTGAGTACGACTCCGGGTGCTGTGCTGCACCCCGCCAGCGGCAGAAGGCTGGGTTACGGGGAGATTGCGCAGCACGCTAAAGTGCCCCAGGCGCTGCCGGAGGCGCAGGAGCTGCGCCTTAAACCGGTTGGTGAGTTTCGCCTGATCGGAAAATCGATTCTGCGCAGGGATCTTCGAGGTAAAGTGGACGGTAGCGCCGAGTTTGCCATTGATGTGGATCTGCCGGGCATGCAGTTCGGGATGATTCAGCGGGCCCCGGTAGCGGGCAGTTCTCCGCTGGCATTCAACCGGGAGGTGATTGCCGCGCTGCCCGATATTTCCGCCGTGATTCCGCTCGATCACGGTGTCGGCATCGTCGGGAAGAATCTTCCGGCGGTGATGAAAGCCAGGCAGCAACTGCAGGTCGAGTGGAGCAAAGACGCACCAGCGGAGAAATTCGATAGTGATACGGCGTTCGAGCATTATGCGAGTGAGGCGGCCAAAGGAGACGCGCCCGTTAAGCGGGTCGACAGTAAGGGCGACATCGCGGCAGCCGATGCGTCAGCGGCCGCGATCTATCGCGCGGACTACCTGAATGATTTTGTCTACCATGCGCAGATGGAGCCGCTGAATGCCGTCGCGGCTCTATCGGGAGATGTGCCGCGGGCCGAACTGTGGATTGGCAGCCAGTTTCCCAGCGGTTTGCGCGCCGAGGTGGCGACGCTGCTTGGCATCGATATCGCGAAGGTGACGATTCATGCGCGCTATCTGGGGGGCGGCTTTGGTCGACGCTCCTGGCACGATTTCGGGCTGGAGGCCGTGCAATTGGCGCAGCAAGCCAAAGTCCCGGTCAAACTGGTTTGGAGTCGTGAAGACGATATACGCAATGGCATGTTTCGACCGATGAGCCTGCAGCGTATGGAGGCCGGAGTCGATGCCGACGGCAACATCACCGGCTGGCGCCACCGGGTAGTGGGCGACAACGCCAGCATCGTGGCCACAGGTGCGAAAATTCCGTTCTACGCGATTCCGAACCAGGCAATAGACCTGCTGGAAATGCGCAGTGGGATGAAGACCAAGCACTGGCGGTCAGTGGGCTACGCCCCCAACAAATTTGCCATCGAGTCATTTATCGATGAGATAGCCACGGCTCGCAAAGAGGATCCTTATCAGTTGCGACGCAAGCTGTTGCGTGATTCGCCGCGTGCACTGAAAGTGCTGGATGAAGCGGTGGATATGTCGCCTTATGGCAAGGAGACAGCCCCGGGCCGGGCCCTGGGTCTTGCCTTCAGCGAGCATCAGAAATCCCTGACAGCGGGGGTAGTCGAAATTTCCCTGGTGGAAGACACAGCTAGAATCCGAGTGCACCGTGTCTGGCTGGCAGTTGACGCCGGTATTATTGTGCAGCCGGACAATGCGATCGCGCAGATGGAGGGCGCGATCATTCAGGGCATCAGCAGTGCGTTGCTGGAAACCGTGTCGGTGAAATCCGGTGCGGTGCACCAATCGAATTTTGGTGACTATGAAATTCTGAGAATGGCTGATACCCCGGAGATAGCAATACGGATGATTGCGAGTGAAGCACCGCCCACCGGCATCGGAGAAATCGGTCTCCCCTTCACCGGCCCGGCGATTGCCAATGCGTTTGCGGCACTGACCGGGAAGCGCCTGCGGCATATGCCGTTTAACAGCAGTAACATCAAGCTGGCGATGCTGGACGACGGCGGCGCGGTGTGAACACGGAGAATCGCTATGGATACGATCGGACGTAGAAAATTCCTGGCGGGTTCGGCCGCGCTGCTGGCGTCGGCCGCAGCTGGCGCGCGTGCGCAGCAGGCAGCAGTACCGCAAGTAAAAGCACAACGCCTGATTGCCGTCGAGGAGGCTTTCGCGCCGCCGCGGTATTTCGAGGAATACCTGAAAATCGCCAGGCGGATTGATACACCGGTTAGCCGCTACCTGAAAATGTACTATGAGAAGCCGGCGGTGGTTCGTCAGTTATCCGATTTCGACGTACGCTTGGCGGATATGGACGAGTACGCTGTCGATATGGAGGTGGTGAGTATCACCGCGCCCGGCGTGCAGGCCTTCGGTGCCGAACTCGGGAGCGAACTCGCGATGCTCGCCAACGACATGCTGGCCGAGCAGGTGGCGGCACGCCCTACGCGCTTTGCCGGACTCGCCGCCGTTGCGCCGCAATCACCCGACGCCGCGGCGCGGGAAATTGAACGTGCGATGACAACGCTCGGCCTGAGCGGCGTGATCATCAATTCCCACACTCACGGCGCGTTTCTGGATGACCCCGGGTATGCGCCGATTTTCGAGGCCGCGGTCGCATTCGACGCTCCGCTCTATCTGCACCCGACTTTCCCCCCCGATGCGATGCTCGAACCCTACAACGATTACGGCATGATGGGCGCGCTCTGGGGTTTCCAGGCGGAGTGTTCGCTGCACGCGGTACGCATGATCATGAGCGGTGTCTTTGATCGTTACCCCCGATTGCGCGTTGTCCTCGGCCATATGGGTGAAGGGATTCCGTACTGGCTGGGTCGGCTGGACAATCGCTACCAGAATATCCGGCGCCGTGGTGGCTTTGACGCGCTGGGTATCACGCCCTTGCAACGCCTGCCCAGCGAGTATTTCCAGTCGAATTTTTACCTGAGCACCAGTGGCATGAACGACCATGCGGTGCTCAACTACTGTGTTGAACGACTCGGCGCAGAGCGCGTGATGTTCGCCATCGACTATCCGTACGAGCGTACGGAGGAGGCGGTTACCTTTATCAGGACAAGCAGCTTGACCCCTGAACAGCTCAGCAGGGTGACCCACCTCAATGCCCAGGCGTTGTTTCATATTGCGCCGGCGGATCACCCGTCCGCACAGGGCTGAAAACCAGCAAAGGAACGAACGCCATGAGTGACCCCGATATCATCCTCTACCACTGTCCCGCGGCATGCTCGCAGGTCACCGTCTGTGCACTGGAGATGACGGGCCTGAAGTATAAGCTCGAACTGGTGAATCTCTACGCCGGGGAGCACAAGACTGGCGCGTATGAAGCGGTGAACCGGATGGCGAAGGTGCCGTATATGCTGATTGACGGCGTCGGATTGGGTGAGAACATGGGTATTCTCACCTACCTCGCGGCGCTGCGGCCAGACTGCGGTATCTTCCCCGCGATAGTATCCCCGCGTGATCGGGCCGAGGTGATCTCGGGATTGTCGTTCTGCAGCAGCACGCTGCACCCGATCGTGCGCGGCATGATCAACCCGGCGCGGCTTACCGCTGGCGAGACCGAGGGTGTGCGAGAGATGGCCATGTCGCTGGGCACGAAAACGTTCAGCGTTGCCGAGGAGCGATTGCAGCGACAGGACTGGTGGCTTGGGGAACCGTGCATCATCGATGTCTACCTGAATTGGGCCTGGAGCGTGGCGCTCAAGGGGGGATTCGATTGCACGCCGTTCCCGCGGCTCACTGAATTGCCGCAGAGGCTGCAGCAACTGCCCGCTTTCGTTGCGATGCTGAAGGAAGAAGAGGAATCCAGCGAAAAGCTGGGTCTGTAACGCTATGCAGGCTAGTGAAGGCTACGCAACGACAAAAGACGATGCCCATGAACAGGCCGAGTGGTGCGAGGCATTCCAGTCCCTGGTGGCCCATGCGGGCCCCGAGCGGGCGCGCCAGATTCTCGATGCGGTAGCGCAGATTGCCAGGGACCCCGGCATCGGCTGGCAGCCGGTGCACGGTACGCCTTACGTCAATACCATTCCGGTGACCCGGCAGCCGGAATTTCCTGGCGATCTCGCCCTGGAAGAGCGCCTGGTATCCCTGATGCGCTGGAACGCGCTCGCGATGGTGGTGCGTGCCAACGAGGCCTACGGCGAACTCGGCGGGCACATTGCCAGCTACGCCAGCGCTGCCGATCTGTTCGAGGTCGGATTCAATCACTTCTTCCGCGCCCGTACCGAGACCTTCGGCGGCGATCTGGTGTTCTACCAGCCGCATTCGGCGCCCGGTGTGTATGCCCGGGCCTTTCTCGAGGGCCGGCTGTCCGAAAACGACCTGGCGCATTACCGGCAGGAGGTCACAGCGGCGCACAGAGGCGTTCGTGGCCTCTCGAGTTACCCGCACCCCTGGCTGATGCCGGACTTCTGGCAGTTTCCCACCGGCTCGATGGGGATCGGGCCGATCAGTTCCATCTACCAGGCGCGGTTTATGCGCTATCTGCAGCATCGCGGGTTGCGGGATACGACGGAACAGCGGGTCTGGGGCGTGTTCGGCGACGGCGAGATGGACGAGCCCGAAAGCATGTCCGCATTGACACTGGCGGCGCGAGAAGGCCTCGACAACCTGGTCTGGGTGGTCAACTGCAATCTGCAACGGCTGGACGGCCCGGTGCGCGGTAACGGCCGTATCATCGATGAACTGGAAGCCCTGTTCAGCGGCGCTGGCTGGAACGTGATCAAACTGGTCTGGGGCTCGGACTGGGACGGGCTGTTGGCGCGCGACACGGATGGCGCACTGGTGCGGGCTTTCGCCGATACCGTGGACGGCCAGTTCCAGACCTTCGCCGCCAAGGACGGGCGCTACAACCGGGACAACTTTTTCGGCCAGAATGTCGCGCTGGCGCGCCTCGCCGAGGGCCTGACCGATGACCAGATCGATCGGCTGAAACGAGGGGGCCACGACCTGGTAAAGATCCATGCTGCCTACGCGGTGGCCGCGCGTCACCGCGGTCGACCGACGGTCATTCTGGCGCAGACCAAGAAAGGCTATGGCATGGGCGATTCCGGCCAGGGCAAGATGACCACCCACCAACAGAAGAAACTGGGCCGCGAGGATTTGCTGGCGTTTCGCGACCGTTTCCGCCTGCCCTTGTCCGATGAGGAAACCGGGTCCCTGAGTTTCTACCGCCCGCCTGACGATAGCCCCGAAATGCGTTATTTACACCAGCGGCGCGAAGCGCTGGGCGGGTTTATGCCGGCGCGTTCCGCGGAGGCTGCGCCTGTTTCCGTGCCTGCACTTGCGAGCTACGGGGAATTTGCCATCGCCGCCGATGGCAAGGAAATGTCCACCACCATGGCCTTTGTCCGGATGATGGCGAATTTGCTCAAGGACCGGGAAACGGGGGCGAGGGTGGTGCCCATCGTGGCCGACGAGGCGCGGACATTCGGTATGGCCAACCTCTTCAAGCAGGTGGGAATCTATTCCAGTGTCGGCCAGCGCTATGAACCGGAAGACATCGGTTCCATCCTGAGTTACCGCGAGGCGCTGGATGGCCAGATCATTGAAGAGGGCATCAGTGAGGCGGGAGCGATCAGTTCATGGGTGGCGGCCGCCACCAGCTATTCGGTGCACGGCCTTGCGATGCTGCCGTTCTACATCTACTACTCGATGTTCGGTTTCCAGCGTATTGGCGACCTGATCTGGGCCGCCGCCGATCAGCGCGCCCGCGGCTTTCTGGTCGGGGCGACCGCGGGTAAAACGACCCTCGGTGGCGAAGGCTTGCAGCACCAGGACGGTCACAGCCATCTTATCGCTTCCACGGTACCCAACTGCCGCGCCTACGATCCGGCCTTCGCCGGGGAACTGGCGGTGATTCTGGATCATGGCGCGCGCCAGATGCTGGAGCGGCAGGAGGATGTGTTCTATTACCTCACGGTGATGAACGAGAACTGCCCCCAGCCCAGTCTGCCGGAGGGAGTCGCCGGTGACGTTATCAGGGGAATGTACTGTTTCGAGCGCAGCGAACCGGAAGGGGCGGTGGGCAAAATTCGCTTGCTGGGTTCCGGCACTATCCTGCTCGAGGTGATTGCAGCAGCGCAACTGTTGGCTGACGACTGGGGCGTGGCCAGCGAGATATGGAGCGTCACCAGCTTTACCGAGTTGGCCCGTGATGCGCGTGCCATTGAGCGCTGGAACCGGCTGCATCCGCGGGAGCAGCGGCGCTCCAGTCATGTGGCCGCCTCGCTGGCGGGCGATCTTCCGGTCGTGGCTGCAACGGATTACGTGCGCGCGGTGCCGCAACTTATCGCCTCCTATATAGAACCGCATTACACCGTGCTGGGTACCGATGGTTTTGGGCGCAGCGATACGCGCGCCGCGTTACGCCAGTTCTTCGAAATCGACCGGTGCCAGATTGTGCTTGCGGCGCTTTACAGCCTGGTGGAACTGGGCGTGCTGGAGGCCGGCGTGTGCGACCGGGCGATTGAGCGCTACGGCATCGACGGCGATGCCGCGCCGCCGTGGGACTGCTGAGGCATTGCGTAGAGATTCCGCCCGTCAACTGAATTCAGGAGAACGTTATGGCAGTCAGTTTTCTAAAGCATGTGGCACTGGCGATTCCGCAGTCGGACCTGCGGGAGGCCGTCGCCTTTTATAGCGACTTCGGCTTGCTGATGTCAGAGGGAGAGGGTGTTGTCTCCTTCGGTTGCAGGGGCAGGCGCTACGATTCTGTTTTCCTTATTCCGGGCGCACAGAAGAAAAAAATACACCACGTTGCGATGGGGGCGACAGCGGAGGGCCTGGAGAGGGTGCGCGATAGCGTGCGCACAGCCGGCCTGCAACTGGAGAAAGCCCCCGCGGGCTTTTCTGGCGCGGGTATCTGGTTTCGTAATCCTCACGGCCTGTTGTTCAACGTGGAGGATTCGCCACCCGAGGAACCGCTCGCGGTGGAGCCTGAATTCAGAATCAACTCACCGGGACATTACAACCGGGTCAACACCATTGTGATGCCGCCCAAGTCCGGTATCCCCGACCCGCAGCCGCGCAAGCTGGGCCACATATTGCTGTTCACTCCGGACGTGGATGAGAGCATCGACTTCCTGGACCGGGTGCTGGGGATGCGCCTGTCGGACAGGTCTGCGGACGTGGTGGCATTTACCCACTGCCAGGGCGGCAGTGACCACCATGTGATCGCGCTGGCGAAGTCCGCGGGTATCGGTTTTCACCATGCCAGTTTCATGGTGGCTACCCCGGACGAGGTCGGCCTGGGTGGTTGCCGCATGATCGAGAAAGGCCATACTCAGGGTTGGGGCTTTGGTCGTCATGCGATTGGCTCCAACTTTTTCCATTACGTGCGCGACCCCTGGGGCAGCTACGTTGAGTACTACGCCGATATCGATTACATCGCAGACAGCGATGCCTGGCAGGCTACCAACTGGCCCCTGGAGGATTCGCTGCACGCCTGGGGGCCAAATCCGCCGGAAGACATGGTTCACAACTACGAGTTGAGTTGATTGCGATGCAGCAGCAGCGTTCTGCTGCCGGCCTCGCCAAAGTCGCCCGTTTCCGGCTGGTAGCGACGCGCATCGATGCGTAACTCCCAACTTCCCTCCCTGCGCGCCACTTCATAGCGGTTGTACTGCGCTACATCCGCGCCGTGCAGCCCCAGCGCGGACGCGGACGGCACGGCGATCACCGGTACCGTGCCGTGCCGGGTTTGCAGTTCATTGAAATGCGCGCGATGGCCGTGTCCGTGCAGTACCAGCTCTGCGCCGTACTCCTCCAGCAGTGCCTGTATCTGCGCGGCATCGGTGAGGCGTTTGCGCCATTTTTCCTTGCCGACAAGCGGGCAGTGGTGCAGGTAGACAACGCGGAACAGCCCCCTCTCGGATGCGTCCCGCAGCAGGGCCGGCAGCCGGCTCAACTGCTGCTCACCGAGGGTGCCCGTGGCCATCAGCGGCGGCGTGGGGCAGCCGGTGGACAGGCCGATGAACGCGATCTCGCCGCGCACGCGCAGGCTGGGGAAGTCCGCTGCGACGCCGGACGTGCTGCGCGCGCCATCCGATGCCATGTAGTCCTGCCACAGTGCGAAGGTGTCCTGCCACGGCGCCGCCACACAGGCGTCGTGATTGCCCGGCACCAGGGCGACAGCGGCCGGATCGCCGAGCGCGTGCAGCCACTGCCTGGCCTGTTCGAACTCGTCTGGCAGTCCGATATGCGTCAGGTCACCGGTGACCAGTAACTGTTCCAGCTCCCGGTCCGCGAGGTCGCGCGCAAGCGCCGCGAGGACTTCCGGGCGGTGCTCGAAGCGGCGCTTGCGGCGCCACGAGAGGTAGCCCAGTGCACGTTTGTTGAGCAGGTCGCGCGCGCGGACCGCCGCCAGTGAACTGAGGTGGGGATCTGAGACCTGGGCGAAATACTGCCGCATGCTGTGGGAACCTCGTCGCCGGGCGGGCGTGTTCAGACGCGCTTGATGATCGCGCCCAGTTCCGCCAGTTTGACATCGATACTGGCATAGCCGCGATCGAGGTGGTAGACCCGGTCGATCGTGGTTTCGCCATCGGCACACAGCGCGGCGATGATCAGCGAGGCGGAGGCGCGCAGGTCGGTGGCCATTACCGGCGCGCCTTGTAAGCGCTCACTACCACGGACAATGGCGGTATGACCCTGCAGTTCGATATTCGCTCCCATGCGTTGCAACTCCGCGACATGCATGAAACGGTTCTCGAAAATATTCTCCACGACAGTGGCGGAGCCCTCGGCAAGCGCGTTCAGCGCCATGAACTGGGCCTGCATATCGGTGGGAAACGCCGGGTAGGGAGCGGTGTGGATATTGACAGCCTTGCAGCGCTTGCCCCCGGTGCTGAGGTGTATCCAGTCGGACCCCTGTTCCAGTTGACAGCCGGCCTGTTCCAGCTTGCCGAGCACGTGGTGCAAAAAGTCCGGGTTGGTTTCCAGCACACGGATATCGCCGCGCGTCGCTGCCGCCGCCGCCAGGAAGGTGCCGGTTTCGATGCGATCCGGTGGTACGCGGTGCGCGGTGCCGTGTAATTGGGGAACACCTTCGATCACGATCGTACCGGTGCCCGCGCCGGCAATGCGGGCACCCATCGCCACCAGCAGTTGCGCCAGGTCGCCGATCTCCGGTTCCAGCGCGCAGTTTTCCAATGTGGTCACGCCCTCGGCCAGGGCGGCGGCCATCAGCAGGTTTTCCGTCGCGGTGACCGAGGGGACGTCAAAAGCGAAATGCGCGCCGCGCAGGCGGGCCGCCCTGGCCTTGATATAGCCCGATTCGATGTGAATCTCGGCGCCGAGCGCCGCCAATCCCGCTATGTGTTCGTTGACCGGCCTGGAGCCGATCGCGCAGCCCCCGGGCAGGGACACGTCAGCCTCGCCAAAACGCGCCAGCAATGGTCCCAGCAGCAGGATGGACGCGCGGATGGTTTTCACCAGTTCGTAGGGCGCGTGCACTGAGTGGACTTTGCTGGTGTCGATGGAAAGGTCGGTGCCGCTGCGTTCGAAATTCGCACCCAGCAGTTGCATCAGGTGCAGCACAGTGCCGATGTCGCGCACATCGGGCACGTTGGCAATGTGCAGCGGCTCGGCGCTCAGCAGCGATGCCGCGATGATCGGGAGAGCTGCGTTCTTGGCGCCTGCCACCCGCACCTCACCGTGCAATGGACCATTGCCGGTGATGATAATCTTGTCCATTAGTGGGCCTTGCTGGTTGGAGTGAAGAGGCCGCCGGCCACGAGGCTGCCGTAGGCGTCAATGATCGTGTCAATCTGGGCGCTGCTGTGGGCGGCGCTGACGCTGTTACGCAGCAGGAAGTTGGTCGATGGCGAGGCCGGAGGAACGACCAGGTTGACGTATACCCCTGCCTCCATCAGCGCTTGCCAGCACGCGATCGTGGCCGGGCGGTCCTCCATTTCCACGGCGACCACCGGGCTTGCCGTGGGGCCGACGGGCAGACCCAGGCCCTTGAGTCCGTCGTACAGGCGATGGGCGTTGTCCCACAAACGTTGCCGCAGTTGTGGTTCTTCCCTGATGATGCGCAGGGCCGCCCGCGTGGAGGCGATGATGGACGGCGCCGACGAGGCGGTGAAGATATAGGCGTTGATACAGAAGCGTATGGCCTCCAGTTCCGGGTGGCGGCTGACGCAGAAACCGCCGATGGCGCCCAGGCTTTTGCTGAAGGTCCCGGCGAAGAAATCGACGTCCGCCTCCACGCCCGCGGCCTGCGCCGCCCCGCGCCCGGTCTCCCCGAGCGCGCCCATGGAATGCGCTTCATCGAGGAAGAGATAGCCGCCGTACTCGCGTTTTACGGCGGCGATTTCCTGTAGCGGCGCGACATCGCCCATCATGGAGTAGATGCCTTCCGCGATAATCAGGGCCTGGCCCGCGCCGTCACCGAGGCGTCGCAGCCGCTTGGCGAGGTCCTCCGGGTTGTTGTGCTTGAAGCGGATGATATCCGCGCCGCTGAGCTTGACGCCGGCGTAAATACTGGCGTGGCTGTCCGCGTCCAGCAGGATGGTATCGCCGGGGCCGGCGAGCGTAGAGCACATGCCCATCGTGGCCGCGTACCCGGTGGAGAAGACGATGGCGTGGTCAACGCCATAGAACTGCGCGATTTCTGATTCCAGTGCCTGGTGTTCGCTGAAGGAGCCGTTGGCGAGACGCGAACCGGTGGTGCCGGTTCCCCATTGTGCGGCGGCGTCCTGGGCGGCCTTGATGCACCGCGGGTCGTAGGACAGGCCCAGGTAATTGTTGGTGCCCGCCAGGATGACCTTGCGTCCTTCCACCACCCCTTCAGTCGCGGAGAGTATTTTTTCCGTGACGGCGCCGAACGGCTTGACATGGCGCTCGGCGAGTTCGGCCTGGAAGTCGGCCATGGTCTGGAATTTGTCGAACAGCATGGGTATCTACCTCTTAACGTACCGAATGACGAGCGGGGTGTCTTTCAGAGGTTGAGTTCGCGGACCTTCTTCGCCAGATCGCCAATCGTGTTCACGTCCGGGAGAATATTGAGTGGAATGGAAATATCGAAGTGATCCTCTATTTTCTCGATAAACTCCATCACCTCGAGCGAACTGAGCCCGATATCAGCCACCAGTGCGGTGTCCTCAGACAACACCAATTGCTTTTTGTTCTGGAATGCCAGGGCGCTATAGAGGAAGTCCAGGTATTCCTGATAGTCGGTCATGTTAAAGCCGCCCTTGCGTCGGTCAAGGTAAGTCGCTAGATTTCAAAGGTTTGAACTATACCCACGGAAGTATGCTAATGCCAGTAGTTTGGTTGATCGACGCCTATCGCGCGGGCGAGCGGGGACAGGTCCGCGCCCTGGTCGATGCCCTCGGCTGGCCCTGCGAAACCAAGGTACTGAGCTATCGCAGCCATGTGTTTTTGCCGCACGTTCTGGGGCAGTCTACGCTGCGCGGTATCAGTCGCCAGTCCGCTGCGCTATTGCAGCCGCCCTGGCCGGACCTGGTGATCAGCAGCGGAGTGCGCAACGAGCCGGTATGCCGCTGGATACGCGAGCAATCGGGCGGCCACACGCGCTATGTTCATGTCGGGCGCCCCTGGGCGCGGCTGGATTCCTTTGACCTGGTAATAACAACACCGCAGTACAGGGTGCCGGATCACCCCAATGTGCTGAATAACATGCTGACCTTGCACGGCGTGACCGAAGAGCGCCTGGCAGAGGCCCGCTCGCGGTGGGAAGACACGTTCGCCGCGCTGCCCCGGCCGCGTTTTGCCGTGATGGTGGGCGGCGATAGCGGCCCTTTTACACTGGGAGAAAAGGCGGCCGCGCGCCTGGGAAGGGAGGCGTCGCAACTGGCCCGTGCCAAAGGCGGTTCGCTACTGATCTCCACCAGTTCGCGCACGCGCCCGGCCGCGGTCGATGCGCTGCAGGCCGCCATCACCGCGCCGCATTACTTCTACCGTTGGTCGGGTGCGGATTCGGACAATCCCTATCAGGGCATTCTGGCCTGGGCCGACCGCCTGATAGTGACCGGGGACAGTATCGCCATGCTGTCGGAGGCCTGCGCCACGGGCAAGCCGGTTACCATCTTCGACCTCGGCGGTATGCGTGACAGCGACGATGAATTGCCGCGGGATTTCCGCCTCGGTGGCTTCCTGTACGCGCTGTTGCTGCGCTGGTTCTGGCGGCCACTGAGCCGTGATATCACGCTGGTTCATCGCCGCCTGCGCGAGGCGGGTTGCGCCTCGTGGGTCGAGGACATACTGGTTACCGCAATGGTGCCCGCGCAAACCGATATGCACCGCGCGGTGGCCGCGGTGCAAAAACTACTTGGCGAAACCTGACTGGCTGGCGGCTTCCGAGCGTACCGCGCTGCCCTCGGACAGGCGGAACACGGTGTCGGCGCCGGTCACCATGGCCTGGTTGTGTGAAATGGCCAGAATGGTCAGCTGGCCTTTCAGGTCATCCAGCGCCTGTGTGACCGCTTCCTCGGTATCCTTGTCCAGCGCACTGGTGGCCTCGTCAAGAATCAACAACCTGGGCTGGTTTATCAGTGCCCGGGCGATCACTATGCGCTGGCGCTGACCGCCGGAGAGTTTTCCTCCGCGCTCCCCGACGACGGTGTCCAGCCCCTGCGGCAGTTTGTTCACGAACTCCCAGGCGCCGGCTGCGCGCAGCGCGCGCTCCACATCCTCGGCGCCCAGGGAAGGTTCGCCCAGTGTGACGTTGTGGAGAATGCTGTCGTGCAACAGGATCGTGTCCTGCGGTACATAGCCGATCATCCTCCGCCACTGGCTGATGTCCAGGTCCCGCAGCGGGACGCCGTCCAACAGCACCTCCCCGCTCTGCGGACGCAGCAGGCCGATAGCCATATCGATAATGGTTGTCTTCCCCGACCCGGAGGGCCCCACCAGCGTGGTTAGTGAGCCCGCGTCAATCTGCAATGACAAGCCCTTGAAAACAGCGTGCTTGTCGTAGGAAAAGTGCACGTTTTCCAGGGTAAGGCTCTTGTCGAAGCGCGGCGCGATGCCGCCCTTCAGGTCTTCCTGCGCGGTTTCCGCGGCGTTGATCGACTCGGTCAGCGACCAGTAGGCGCTCTCCCCCTCCGCCAGTTTCTGGTACTGTTTTTGTACTTTGCCAAAATAGGAAAAAGCCCGCCCGAGCGCGACAACCAATACCATAACGGTTGTCAGCGCCATGTCGAACTTCTCCATTGCGACATAGATGCCCAGGCAGATGAACGCCGTGAACATCAGCTCCTGGCCGGAGTTCAGCATTGCGGCGCTCAGGACTTGCCGGCGCTGTGACTTGTTCAGGAGGTTGGTATCGTGCGCCAGCACCTGGTCTGCCAGGTACTCGCGCGACATCGCCTTCAGCGGCTTGACGGATTGCAGCGTGTCGGTGAGGTTTGCCATCAGGGATTTCATCAGGCGTGTCTGTTTCATGCCCGCTTTTCGGGTGATGTTGACCAGGAAATGCGACAGCCCGATTACCACCACACCGGCCGCGATCGCCACCAGCGAGGCGCGCCAGGACAGCGCAAATGCAACACCCGCATAGATAATCCCCGGGATCAGAAAGGTGAGCGCCGTGGTACCGTTGACGAACGCTGTCGCTGCGCGCTGCGCTTCGGACGCCATCGCGTTGGTCAGCCGCCCGACGGGCTGGTGCAGAAAATACTCCCATTTGCTGCGCAGTATCGCGCGCAGCAATTGCAGGCGCAGGTCAGTGCTGACCTGCGCAGCGGTGTAGCCCACCTGTCGCTGGGCGAGTAACAGGAACACCGATTTGAAGGTAACTCCCCCGAGGATAATGAGCAGCATGCTGCCGAGAGTCGGGGCGATGCCAAAAAACGCCAGCACATCGAGAATGACCTGCTCGAACTCGCTCTGGTCCTCCCCGCTGGCGCCCGGGATCGCGCTGCCGGCCTCAGGCCCCAGCGCGATATTCAGCAGGGGCAGCAATGCCGACACGCCGACACCTTCTGCGACGCCCGATAGCAGCAGGGCCAGCATCATCAGCACGGTTTGCCAGCGATAGGCCCGGAAAAAAGCGAGCATCAATCCCATTGGCGTGCGTCTCCGTGCGCGCCCCGGCGTGCGTTGAAAGCAGTCGTGTCAGATGCCACGTTCACTCACCACCGCATCCGGCGCAGAAGCATCAGCGCACAGCCCAGGATGACCAGAGTCGGCAGCAGTGCCACGAAGGGGATATTCCATTGCAATAATTGTCCCAGGGAGAAAATGATCTGTGTGCCGAGGTAGAAGAGTATTCCCATCACGGCGCCGATGCCGATATTGATACCGAAGCTGCGGTCGCGCCCGGCCGTCGTGCCGGCACTGATGGAGGCGGCGAGGAGCACCATCGCGAAAACAGTGAAGGGCATCAGCAGTCGCTGCCAGAACGCATTCAGATATCTGTCCGGTGGCTGTCCGTTGTTGCGCAGGTACTGGCTGTAACTGTACAGCACCGACAGGTTCATACTGTCGCCCTTCAGCGTCAGCGTCGGCAGTTCGTTGCTGGACCACAGGTTCGCAATTTCAAGTTCCTTGTGTCCCCGCGTACGGAACACGCCATCCACGAGTACTTTTTCCCGCACGCGCTGGAACAGCCAGCGCCGGTCCGGGCTGACGACGGCCGTTTGCGCCCACAGTGCGCGAACCAGTTCCCCGGATTCGTCGAATTCGAAGAGGTTGATGTTTCCGGGTATGTTGCCCTCGGACATTTTTCCCAGGTGGATATAGCGTCGCCCATCCGTCGACCAGGCGCCGCCGCCGGGAATCCATCCTTCGTTCCCGTCGCGCAGCAGTTTCCGCTCCTGTTCCGCCGACTGCTGCAGCTGTGGCGTAATGTACTCCATGCTGACCCACAGGCCGGCCATCAACAGCACAGTGGGCAGGGCGAGTGCCGCGAGCAGCCTGGCGGGTGGAAACCCGGTGCAACTAATAATTGTGAGCTCGTTGTAGCGGTCGAGATTGGCCAGTGCGACGATACTGCCCAGCAATGCGATCACCGGCGCCAGGCCGACCAGTTGATTGGGCAGGATAAGCAGCGTGTAGCGCGCCACTTCAAGCGCGTTGTAGTCCATCTCCGTGCGATCGAGTTCCTGGGTGAAGCCGATCAGTCCGAATACGGCCCCCAGCACCAGGAGCACCAGCAACCAGCCCTTGGCGACGCTGACACCAATATAACGCTGCAGGATCATCGACGCTTCAGCCTCGGTTGAGTGACCAGGAGAATCAGCAGGCCCGCCTGTAACACGTATGCAGTCCACAGGCCCGGTATCGCACCGAGTCTGTCCTGTTCAATAAAAGTTCGCAGCACGCTCACCATCGCGAACAGCGCGATATACGATAGCAGGGCTATGCTGAAGTTGCGAAAACGCGATTCGCGTGGGGCGGAGCGCGCCAGCGGCACCGCGATCAATGCCAGCAGAATGGTCGCCAGCGGTGTGGACACGCGCCACTGGTACTCGGCGATGTCCTTGGGGTCGGAGGAGTTCGACAGGTTCAGCGTGGTTTCCGCCTTGCGCCGGTACTTTTCCTCGGCCTCCTCATTGGGCAGGTGTACGATCAGCCGATTGAACTTCAGTGTCACGTCGCGCTGCCCGCGCCTGTCCAGCAAATAGTTATAGCCGTTGTAGAATACGGCCTGCGAGGCCTGGTTGGGATTGAGCGTGGGCATCGCGGCGGATTCCGCGACGATTACCTCGGCGCGCCCTCTCTCGGCGTAATCTTTTTGCAGAAACACCCCTTTGTGCAGGCCGTTTTCAATATCGACATCGCTGGCAATGAAGGTGTAGTCGCTGCTGCCCATCGTGGCGAACTCGTTGGCCGACATCTGCTTCAGGTCAAACTGCGCAGCCGCCTGCGATTCCAGCGCGTAGCTGGTACGGAAGGCCCACGGCCTGCCCAGCACGGAGATCAGGCCGGTGAAGAGCGCCACCAGCAAGGCCAGCTTGAACACCGCCCCCAGAATCCGCGCGCGACTGACGCCGGCAGCGTAGAACGCGCGCATTTCAGAGTCCCTGTACAGGCGGCCGATGGCCGACAGCACGGAGAAAAAGAATGCGGAGGGGAGCAGGATTTCCAGCGTGATGAGCGTGTTGAGGCCGACCAGCTTGAACGCGGTCAGCATGTCCAGCTTGCCCTCAGCGGCGAGCGACAACTGGTTCGCAGCGGAAAAACCGATGAAAACCAGGATCAGGAGCCCAAGCCCGGTAATGAACGGGCGAAGGATTTCCAGGCTGATGTGACGGTCGATGATCAAGCGGTATGGATCCTGTCGGGGCTGCACGGCATTGTACATGAAACGCCGGTAGAGGCTCAGTTTGAAATTGGTCTGTACGAGCCCGGGTGGCGTTGTTGCGACCGGGACACCGGAGCGCCGGCCGCGCCAAAAAGCGCACGTCCTTGTGCAGGCTCGCGTGGCGACGTACCCGGTGAAGCGGGGCAGGCCCTCCTGTCGCCACACGGTCCCGGCCGCAACAACGCCACCCAGGCTCTCGACTATCAACAAATCTCAAACTGACGCACTACCCTGGCGCTGGTCGTCTGGTTATTTTGGCCTGCATCACGCATAATTGCACGCTTGTGCGCGTGTAGCCGCACCCCTCCAGTGAGTAATTGGATGCATGTTAAACCTGAGCGATGGCGTCAAGAAAGCGCTTATTCTCATTCCGACGCAACCACTGCCGGCAACCACGCGCGTTGCCCTGCGTCGCAAATACCTGGCGCGCCTGGAACTGGCGAAGGCGCACCGTGCCAGCTTTTTGATTATCGGCCACCCGAAAAGCGGGAATACCTGGCTCAAGGTGATGATTTCGCGCCTGTACCAGTTGCGTTACAACCTGCCGGAATCAAAGCTGATCAACACTGACGAATTCGCGCGGAAAATCCCCGAAATTCCTCGCCTGGCGGCAACCAACGGCTATTACAGCTACGAAGGTGAAGTCGGCAAGCTGCTGGCGTGCGGCGCCCCTGACAACCCGCTGCGGCACAAGCCCGTGTTGTTTCTCGCGCGCAATCCGATCGATATCGCCGTTTCCTGGTATCACCAGTTCACCAAGCGCCAGTCGCGCGCCAAGCAGGAATTGATCAACCACTTCATCGCGCATCCCATCGATCGCCGCAGCGTGCAAATGTGGGATTTTGTCCGTCATTCGGATATCGGCCTGCCCAGTCTGATCGAGTACCAGAATACCTGGGCGCGCAATGTCGCCGAACTGGAGCGCGGCATGCTGGTGCGCTACGAGGATCTGCGCTCGGAGCCGGTGCAGACACTGCACAAAATCACCCGCCTGATGGGCGAACAGTTCAGCGAGGAAGAAGTGCGCGCCGCCGTCGAATGGGGCTCTTTCGACAACCTGCAGAAGTTGGAAACCAGCGGCACTTTCAGCCAGGGCGGCATGAAACTGGTCAATGCCAGCGATCCCAGCACGTTCAAGGTGCGCCGCGGCAAGGTGGGCGGCTATCGCGATGACTTCGATAGCGGGCAGGTCGCGGAACTCGAGGCGCTGGTGCGCGAGAATATCCTCCCCGAACTGGGTTACTGCCAGGACAGCACGGACAGCTGAACGTGGCACCCCGTACCTGGGTCATCCTCAGTGACAAGCGAGGCGACAACGGCCAGGTGGAAACCATCGTCGACGCGCTGCCGTGGCCGGTGGAACACAAGTACGTGCATATGCGGCCCGAGTTCGTGCTCGGCAAGCCGCGCTACAGGCCTTCGCTCGACCACCTGGATCACAGCCGCAGCGACGCGCTGGAAGCCCCGTGGCCCGACCTGATTCTCACCGTGGGACGGCGTCCTTCGATGGTGGCGCTCTGGGTACGCCAGCAGTCCGGCAACCGAACCAAGATAGTGCTGGTCGGTAAGCCATCGGGGTACATGCTCGATTTCTCGCTGGTGATCGCCAGCGCGGAAAACCAGATGCCGCCGATGCGCAATTTCGTGCCGACGACGCTGCCGCTGATGCGAGTTGCCGCTGAGGACGTTGCCCGCGAAGCGCAGGCCTGGCAGGCGCGACTGGCGCCGCTGCGCAAACCGTTGATTGCGATGTTGATCGGCGGCGAGACCAACCCCTTCATCATGAATCGCCGGGTTGCGGATGAACTGGTCGCGACCGCGCGGTGGATTGTCGACGAACTGGGTGGGACGCCGTATGTCACGACCAGTCGGCGCACCACGCCCGAAGTGGTCGCGGTGTTGCGAGCGGAACTGCCCGACGAGGCCATTTTTTTTGAATGGACCGCAGACGCCCGCGACAATCCCTATCGCGCGCTGCTGGGAACCGCGGACGGTTTTATCGTTACCGCGGACAGCGTCTCCATGATGGTGGAGGTCATCTACCTGCACAAACCGCTGGCAATTTTTCCATTGCCGGGCGGCTGGTTGGGCAGTATCGACCAGTGCCGACGCTCGCTGGCCCACTGGTTGTTCAACCCGCGGCAGGACTCGCAGTGGGACCGCTGGCGTCATCGCATCGCGCGCGGTGTCTACTACATTGACGTGTTCAAGGTGCTTTGCGCCACCCGGGATTTTCGCGCCTTCCACCGTCTGTTGGTCGAAAAAGGGCTGGCCGTCTGGTCGGGGCAGCCGTTCGAGCAACCCGCTGCACAACTGCCTGATGACGTCAGCGTGGTGATAAAGCGTATCAGGGAGCTCTTCTGAGCGGGGGCGGCGCTGCGACCGGCTCCGGCGGAGGGGCATGAAAACCGTGGCCGGCAGAAGAACGCGCAAATGCCGGGGAAGTCGGCTGATTACCACCTCTATGGAAACACTCTGACCACGATTGCCGCTTTTTTCTTGCCCGCGTGCGTGTAGTGTGTGTTCCCGGAATACTGTACGAGACACTGCGAGGTCCTGTCGTTGCTTAACAAGGCGAGCTCAGCCCCACCGGGGGCGCGACTGACAGTGGTACTGGTGATACTGTTGCTGCGACTGCTATGGATACCCATGGCCAGCGCGGAAGAGCGCCCCAATATCGTCCTGATTGTCGCGGACGATATCGGCTATTCGGATTTCGGTGCCTTCGGCGGCGAACTCGAGACGCCCAATATCGATGCGTTGGCCAACGCGGGGCTGCGCTTTTCCAACTTCCATACGGCCGCCAGTTGTGCGCCTACCAGGGCGATGCTGTTGACCGGCGTGGACAACCACCGGGCCGGGGTTGGCAGCATGCGGGAACTGATGCCGCTGTCGCATCGAGGCGAGCCGGGCTATGACGGCGTTCTGAATGACAGTGTCAAGACGGTAGCCAGCCTGCTGCGAACCGCGGGGTATCGCACCGTTGTCGCAGGCAAGTGGCACCTGGGGATTGAGGACTATAACCTGCCTCCTGCCAGAGGTTTTGATCGCTCCGTGATTCAGGCCGACAGCGGGTCTGACAATTTCGAGATGCGTCCCTACCTGCCGATGTATCCCGAGGCCCGCTGGTTTGACGATGGCGAAAGAATGCTGTCGCTGCCCGGCGATTTTTACTCCTCGCGCTTTTTTGTCGACAGCACGATTGAGTTCCTGCAGGCCACCCGTTCCGAGGGCAAGCCCTTCTTCGCCTACCTCGCTTTCCAGGCAAACCACCTGCCGCTACAGGCCCCGGCGCAATTCATCGACGCTTATCGGGGTCGCTACACGCAGGGTTGGTCGAAAGTCCGCGACGCGCGCGTGCGGAAAATCAGGGCGCTTGGCCTGATGGACACGGCGGCGCGCTTTGCGCCCGGCCCGTCTCAGGCGCAATGGGATGCGCTGACGCCACAAGAACAGTATTTCGAGGCGCGGCGTATGCAGGCCTATGCCGGTATGGCCACCGCGATGGACCATGAAATTGGTCGCCTGCTTACCTATTTGCGTGAGTCTGGCCAATACGACGATACGGTTTTCGTGCTGTTCTCGGACAATGGCGCGACCGGGACCGAGCCTTACGACAACGCGTTCGGGCGGCGCTGGCTGGAGAGCAACTACCACCGCGAAGTGGAGACCCTGGGAGAGAGGGGTAGCTGGGTGGCTGCGGGCAGCCAGTGGGGGAGAGTGTCGAATACACCCCTTGACGGTAGCAAGTTCTCTTCCGGCGAGGGCGGCGTACGGGTGCCGCTGATTGTCGCGGGCCTGCCCTCGATCACGCCGGGCGAGGTAAACCGCGAGTTCACCTACATTACCGACCTTGCGCCAACACTGCTGGAGATCGCCGGCCTGCAGGCCCCCTTCACAGTGCCCGGTGGCCAGACGATGACCGGCAAGAGCCTGCTGCCAGTCCTGGCGTCCGCAGCCGCCGCGCCGCTGCATGGCGATGACGAGGCGATCGGCTATGAGTTCTCCGGCAACTCGGCATTGTATCGCGGCCGCTACAAACTGGTTCGGAACCAGCCGCCGGCAGGTGACCGGCAGTGGCGCTTGTACGACATCAGCGACGACCCCGGTGAGACGATTGATTTACGTGAACGCATGCCGGACCTGTACCAGGCTATGCTGGCTGACTATATGGCCTTTAGCCGCGACAACGCGGTGTTGCCGATGCCGGAAGACTACTCGGTGCCGAAGCAGGTGATGATCAACACGATCGTCTTCTTCTACCTGCCGCGATACCTGCCGTACGCGGGACTGCTGCTGGTGCTGGCAATCGCAGTATACTTTTATCGCCGTGTGAAATCGCGCAATCGAACAGGACACTAGATCAACCATGAAGGCTATATTGAGATCATTTTTGGGTGGCCTGGGCGCGATCGCGCTGGCCGCCTGCGGCCCGGTAGAAGACCCCACGCTATTTCCGGAGTACGACCCCGCGAGCGCCGAGCCGCCTCCCGCCAAGCCTGCGATTGACTTCAGTCCCACAAGGCACCTGCTCTGGGGCGACCTGCATATCCACACCAGCTACTCGACTGATGCCTACAGCATGGGGGTGAAAGCGACGCCTGATGACGCCTATACCTTCACCCGCGGAGGCACCATCGAGCACGGCGCGGGATTTGCGATTCGTATCGATCGACCGCTGGATTTTGCGGCTGTCACGGATCACTCGGAGTATATGGGCGCCGCACGGGTGGACGAGAGCGTCGTCCTGCCATTCGAGGAGCGCAGCCTGCGCGAGCGCCTGCTGAATGACAGCCCCCTGTCCATGGCCTGGGTACTGGTGAAGATCGCCAGTAACGTCAAGGGTTTCGACAACTATGGCGACACGCCGCAGATACGCGAAATTGCGCTGAACGCCTGGCAGTTGATGATCGATACGGCCAATGACCACTACGAACCGGGCGTATTCACCACGTTCGTGGGCTACGAGTGGTCGTCGATGCCGGACGAACAGAATTTGCATCGCAATGTCATCTACCGGGACGACAACGTGCCTGAACTGCCCTTCAGCTCACTGGATTCGGAGAATCCGGAAGACCTGTGGGACGCGCTCGACAGGCAGCGGGCCGAGGGTAAAGCGGTGATGGCCATCCCGCACAACGGCAATGTTTCCAACGGACTGATGTATGATCGCGCGCAGTACGACGGCAGTCCGATGACTGCGGCCTACGCCGCGCAGCGCATGCGCAATGAACCGATCAGCGAGATCATGCAGATCAAGGGCACCTCGGACACGCACCCCCTGTTGTCTCCGGAGGACGAGTTCGCGGATTTTGAGATAATGACGTCACAGCTGAGCCCCTCGGGTGACTACAGCGAGCCGCGTGGCAGCTACACCCGGGATGCGATGCGTACCGGCATCGAGTTCGCCCATGCCGAGGGTTTCAACCCGTATCGTTTCGGTGTCATCGGCAGCAGCGACAGTCACAATGCCAGTACGCCGGTGGAGGAGGACAATTTTTCCGGCAAGTTGCCGTTGATGGATGGCACGGCCGGTCTTCGGCTCGGCGAATCCACCCTGTTGCCGGAGTCCATGCAGCGCTCACGCAAGTGGGGCGCGGCGGGCCTTGCCGGTGTATGGGCGCAGGAGAACACCCGGGAGTCCATCTTCGATGCGCTGCTGCGCAAGGAAACCTATGCTACCTCGGGTCCGCGTATCAGCCTGCGATTTTTTGGCAGCTTTGACTACAGCGCCGACATGATGGAGAGTGTGACACTGCTGGAGCAGGCCTATGCGCGTGGCGTGCCCATGGGTGGAACACTCTCCGCTGGCGGCGCTGCGGAAGCGGCGCCGGCGTTTGCCCTCTGGGCGGCCAAGGACCCGGAAGGCGCCAACCTCGATCGCCTGCAGGTGATAAAGGGCTGGGTTGATGAAGAGGGCGTCACCCACGAGAAAATCTTCGATGTAGCGCTTTCAGACGGCCGTAAAGCGGGCGCGAATGGTCGCGTACCACCGGTCGGAAATACGGTGGATGTCGCCAGTGCCACCTATACCGACAGCATAGGGGCAACGCAATTGCGCGCGTTCTGGCGCGATCCGGAATTCGACCCGGCGCAGGAGGCGTTCTATTACGCGCGCGCGATTGAAATCCCGACCCCGCGGTGGTCGACCTTCGACGCGATGCGCCTGAAGGTTGCGGCGCCCGATCCCACCTCGCTGCAGGAGCGCGCCATCAGCTCGGCCATCTGGTACCGGGCGGAGTAATCTCCTGCCGCAGTCGCGCTGTCTTTATCGTTCATTTGGATACAATCAGTTTCCGAGGCGTGTCTTATCACACGTCACAGACAGCGCTACAGTGCAATTTGCTTTCGCGCTGGTCGCGATAGCGCCCAAAACTATAAGGCAGGCGGTATGGAAGAGTTCAAGGGCAAGGTGGCGGTTGTCACCGGCGCGGCAAGCGGAATCGGCAAGGCACTCGCCCGGCATTGTGTGGCCGAAGGTATGCATGTCGCGATCGTCGACCTCTACAGCGAAGGACTGTCAGCGCTGGCGGAGGAACTCAAGGCGCAGGGCGCGCAGGTACTATCCGAGCTCGTCGACGTGTCCGACCTGCCGGCCGTGCAAGCCTTTGCGGCGCGCTGCGTCGCTGAATTGGGCCCGGTGTCGGTGCTGTTCAATAACGCGGGGATTCTTCGCGTTGGACTGACCTGGGAACACACGGCCGAGGAGTGGCAAAAAATTCTCGCGGTCAATGTGATGGGAGCGGTGAACGGCCTCACGGCGTTCGTGCCCGGTATGATCAGCGCGGCAATTCCCGCGCAAATAGTGAATACGGGATCTGTCGGCTCCCTGGTGGCGGCACCGGGAATGGCGCAGTATACCGCCTGCAAAATGGCGGTGCGGGGAATTACCGAATCGCTGGCCTATGACCTTGCGGCTGCGGCGCCCCATATCGATGTTTCCCTGCTTTGTCCCGGTCCGGTATCGACGCCGATCAGCGACGGATTGCTGGGTATTGCCGCTGGCAGTGAAGAGAGTGAAGCCAACGTCAGGATGCTCCAGGAACAGCCTGATTTCATCACACCGGAGGAATGCGCCAATCGGGTCTTCACCGCGATCAGGGAGCGCAGGTTCTGGATATTTACCCACCCGTTTTCGCAGTACTACAAGCGCGCAGCGCAGGCCGTCGCGGCGGGTGAGAACCCGGTGTTCTCTGAAGTGGAGTTCGACTGAAAGAAGTGAAGCGATAACTATTAGAAAGTTCTTTCCGGGAGGAATACATGCGTAAACACACCACCTACTTGGCTGCTCTGGCCCTGCTGTCGATTCCGGTGACACCATTGATCCCGGCGGCCTTCGCGCAAAAGGCGGGGACGGTACTGGAAGAAGTGATCGTTTCCGCGCGCAAACGGGATGAGAATGTCCAGGGTACGCCCATTGCGATTACAGCCATCTCTGGCTCGGTCATCGAGCAGTCCAAGTTTTTCACTGTCAGCGACATAGAGCAGGTATCGCCCAACCTGTCGTTTTCATCGTCCAACAACGGCAGCAGTAGTTCGCTGCAGGCGTTCCAGCGCGGTATCGGCCAGTTCGATAACAGCCTGACGACAGACCCGGGCGTCGGCTTGTATCTCGACGGTATCTACCTCGCGCGCACGGTTGGCTCGAACTTCGAATTGTCCGATATCGCCAGCATTGACGTTTTGCGCGGGCCGCAGGGGACACTGTACGGCAAGAACACGATTGGCGGCGCCATCTCCGTGACGACCAGGGTGCCCACGGGGGAAACCAGCTATATGGGCGAGTTGACCGGTGGCGAGCACGACTACGTGTCCTTCTCCGGGTACGCTGAAGCCCCTGTGACGGAAGACGTCGCCGCGAGCATCGCGGTGCTCACGAAAAACTCCTCGGGCTGGCAACACCGTAACCGGAACGCCGATGCCGGCAACAACGACAACTGGGCGGCGAGAACGCATCTCAATGCGAACTTTACCGACGCCTGGAATTCGCACATTGCACTGGACTACACGCATATCGACCAGAACGTCTATCCACAGGTACTGACGGACTTCAACCCCGACGCCACCATCCCCCTGGCGTACAACAATACCGTGGGACTCACCGACGGCATCTGCTGTACGCCCAACGTTGACGACATTGATCGCAGTGACGCGCTGAACGAACTGGATCTTGAAAAGAATGATATGTGGGGCGTCAGCTGGATAAACACCCTGGATATGGACGAACTGATGCTGAAGTCCATCACCGGGTACCGGGACATGGATTCGCACAACTACCGTGATGCGGACAATGCGCCCAATGTCTATTTTGAAGTGGGCAACGATCTGAATACCGAACAGTTCAGCCAGGAGTTCGTGCTGAGCAACGCCTCCGGCACACGGTTCGACTGGCTGGTGGGTCTCTACTACTTCAGGGAAGACGGCAAAACCCAGGCCCATGTGACGGTCGCCGACGGGCTCTACGAGGCGATTGGTGTGGCGGCGCTGGACTTCACCCTGGATTACGATACCACGCAGGACACCACCAGTTACGCCGCGTTCTTCTACACCACCTGGCACTGGACCGACACCACCCGTATCAATCTCGCGGCGCGCTACACCTACGATGAAAAGAAACTGGACATGTATACCATCAAGCGCGCCAGCCAGACGCCTATCACCCAGCCTGGTCCGACTGGCCCCTCCTCGTGTACCGATGTGACAGCGGAGGGCAATGGCGCACGCTACAGTTGCAAGGACGACTGGAGCGAGGTTTCGCCGAAAATCGGCATCGACTACGATTTCAGCGATGAGATCATGGGCTACGCCAGTATCTCCCAGGGGTTTCGCAGCGGTATCTACAACGGTCGCCCCACCTCAACGGAGCAGATTTCAGTGGCCGACCCGGAAACCCTGACCAGCTATGAGCTGGGACTGAAGACACAGCTACTGGATCGGCGCCTGCAGCTCAACGGCTCGGTGTTCTACGACGACTACAAGGATCAGCAATTCCTGGTCAACAGGCCGTCCACCACCAGTGCGAGCGACGCGCTGGCGCTGGTCGTTGCCAATGCCGCCGACTCCTCGATCAGCGGTGTAGAGGTGGAGTTTACCGCGCTGCCCATGGAAAACCTGACGATAACCGGCGGTGCATCCTGGCTGGATGCCGAGTACAACAGTTTTGATTCCTTCAACCCTGCGACCGGCGAACTGGAGGATCTGAGCGACCGTGAATTCCAGAACGTGCCCGATTGGACCGCCAGCCTGGCGGCGATCTACAACTGGGACCTCAGCGATGGCAGCACCGTCCGGTTGCGCGGCGATGCCTACTACAAGGGTGAGATCTATTACAGCAACGATTACGACTGCACATGCTATGACCGCCTGAACACCGATGGCTTTACCACCTACAATGCCGGCATCACCTTCATCACTGCGGACGGCAAGTGGGAATTTGGCGTATTCGGCCGCAACCTCAGTGACAAGAGAGAGATCAACGGCGGCTTTGGCGTGGATGTCTTCGGCACCACCACCGCGGCCTACACCGCGCCGCGCACTTATTACGCCAGCATCAGGTACAGTAATTAACCGATCTATCTGCTCGGACTCCGAGGGCTCGGGTGTCGATAGTGGCATTTCCCCGCTTCCCCGATACTCGCGAGAAAATGCCACTATCGACACCCGAGCCCGCTGCACATGCGCAATGGTCCCGGGCGGGTTACTTTTACTTTCGACACCCATCGGCTACGCTGTGATACGACAATAGCGCAGGTGGGAGTAGTTCGATGAGTCGCTGGGACGGGATCGACGAGTTCATGCATGTGGTGGACACCGGTAGTTTTACCGGCGCCGCCGAGCGCCTCGGCATGTCCAAGTCCTATGTCAGCAAGCAGATCAGCCAGTTGGAGGACCGCCTGCAAGCGCGCCTGCTGCAGCGCACCACCCGCAAACTCACACTCACCGAAGTCGGTGAGATTTTCTACCGCGAATGCTTGCCCATGGCCGAGCAGTTCGAGCATGCGGAATCCGCCGTTGCCGACATGCAGCAGAAACCGCAGGGAACGCTCAAGCTGGCATTGAACAGCCGTTTCGGCGTGCAGTACATGGCGCGTGCGGTCGCGGCTTTCTCGCGATCGCATCCCGAACTTTCGGTGGAGGTGCATTCCAGTTTTCGCGATGTCGACCTGGTGGCCGAGGGCTACGACCTGACGATTCGCTACGGCAAGCTGGAGGATTCCTCGCTGATTGCCCGCTCCATCGGCGGGCATACCATGTGCCTCTGTGCGGCGCCGGAGTACTGGAAAGCCAACAGGCAACCGCAATGCGTGGAGGAACTGGAGGATCACAATTGCCTGACCGGCCCGGAGCGCTACTGGATGCTGAACACCGAAGAGGGCGTCACCACCAAGGTGAAAGTGTCGGGAAACTGGCTCAGCGAGGACGGCGCCACGATCAAGGCCGCGGCGCTGTCGGGTATCGGCATAGCGCAGCTGCCGGATTTCTATGTCAAATCGGCCGTGGAGGCCGGCAAGCTGGTGAAATTACACCAGCCCTGGAGCAGCTATCATCGCGATACCTGGGCGGTCTACCCGCACAGCAAACACCTTTCCACGAAAGTGCGCTTCTTCATGGACTTCATGGTGAAGTACTTCGCCACGGATTTTGACTGGGATATGGATTCCTGAACGGACCCGGGCGCGCGTCGGCCACTTCAGTGCCGCTGGATGATTTCTATCCGGTAGCCATCCGGGTCGAGAATCATCGCAATGGTGACGGGCCACTTGGACAACGGCGTGGGAGGTGTCTCGGACACGCAGCCGTAATCCACAGCGGCCCGGTAGATCGCTTCGATATCATCGGTATACAGATAGAATTTCCAGAGTGCTTCGTCGCCGTGGTTGATGGCGCCCTGTTGCGCGGTTTTTTGCGCCAGCTGCAGCTTGCCATCGGAGTCAGGGGCGCCCAGCACGATCTCCCTGGCCTCGGGTATCTCTATCCGCTGTTGTACCTCGAGCCCGAGCACCCGGGTATAGAAATCCTCCGAGCGTTCCAGGTCCGTGACACCGATACAGAATTGTCCCAAACGTGAGGCCATGTCGATTACCCCTGTAGCACCGGATTCCGGCGGCGCAGTATGCTTTCGGTGCGCTCGCCGAGCTGTTTGTCGTTACTTTTGCTGGGCGGGAGAATCCAGAACTGGCCGGCGCACATGCCGGCCAGGCAGGTCTCGGCGACCTCCTCCGGTTCGGTAAGCTTCATGTTCGCGATACCGCTCGCTTTGGCGAGATCCGCCATGCTGGTGTAGGCAACCGGTTCGTTGTCGTCGCGCAGCCGTTCGGGCCGATTGCGCATAGAGCTGAGTATATTGGTGTTGACCAGATGCGGGCCGGGGAAGAGCACATGGGCCTGCAAAGCGGCGCCCTCCATTTTGAACTGGCTGTACAGTACCTCGGTCATACTGGTTACCGCCGCCTTGCTGGCGGAGTAGATCGGCGTGGTGGGCATCGAATACAGCCCGCCATTGGTGGAGGATGTGTTCACGACGTGTCCGGCTTCGCCGTGGGCCAGCATGCCGGGGACGAACGCGCGTATACCGTTTGCGATGCCCATCACGTTGACGCTGAACCCCCACTCCCAGTCTTTCGGGGTGAGCGTCCAGATTCGACGCTGTGCTTCCTTGATTCCGACCCCGGCGTTGTTGCACAACACATGGATATTGCCAAAGATCTCGCGACTTCGCGCTTCCAGGTTTTCCATGGATTCGGGGCTGGTGACGTCAGCCTGCACCCACTCGACGCTCAGGCCCTGCTCTTTCAGCGCCGCACCGGCCGCTTCCAGAGCCGCCGCTTCGATATCCGCCATGATCACATGCATACCACTGCGCGCAAACAGCTCGCACAGGCAGCGTCCCACCCCGGACGCACCGCCGGTGACCACCGCGGTTTTGCCGCGAAACTTCTCTGTCGCCATTTGCTGTGTACTCAAGAAACCGCCTCCAGGCCCGTCGAAATCTCGCCGTCGTCCGGGTACGGCCCATTGACGTAGAACTGTGAAAAATACTTGCGAAAACGCATTACCGGGCCGTCTCCATCACACAGGATCGGGTTGCGCAGATGAAACTTGTTGTGCCAGATCGGGATGTCGCCTTCAACGCCGGTCTGGCCATTGGTGTATTCGATAGCGGCCTTTACGGCCTTGTCCTTAAACGAATCCTGTGGATAACGCATGTGGGTGTAGGCAAACCGCACTTCGACGGTGTGTTCATTCACCGGCGTGACCAGCGTCTGCAGAAGGTAGTCCACGAGCCCCGAGGAGCGCACCCACTTCTGCCCCGCGCCATTTTGCACCACGTTGATTGTCGATTGGACGATCAATTCCTTTCCGCTCTCGTCGATCGCCTTGCGCGGCCCGCTTACGCGGCTGCGGCGGATGTGCCCTTCGTAGGAGGTTTCGCCCTCCGGCACCGCCTCCATCTGGTGGACATATTTGAAATGCGCCACGTCGACGCCATTTTCCGCAATTTCCTGCGGGCAGGAATCGAAAGTCCACAGGAAGCGGATCTGCTCCACCCAGTCGGGATTGCCGCTCTCCTCGAGTTCGATCACCTCGTGATCGGGTGCCGCGTCCTCGGGGTGGTACCAGGCCCAGATAACCCCGTTCTTTTCACAGGTCGGGAAGGTTTTCAGGCAGGGCTTGCCCGCGACCTTGGGCGGTATCTGCTTCGCATAGGGGATATCGGTGATCACGCCCTCGGTATCGTACTGCCAGTGATGGAAGGGGCAGCGAATGGATTCGCCCTGCACAGTCCCGCCGTGGCCAAGGTGGGCTCCGAGGTGGGGGCAGGCTGGGTCGGTAAGGCCCACCTTTCCGGACTCGGTGCGAAACAGCACCATGTCGCGTCCGAAGTAGTGGATATTGCGGACTTCTCCCACCGCGAGTTCATCGCTGTAGCCGATACAGAACCAGCCAAACGGGATGGGCATTACAATTCGCTTTGACATGACTGGCCTCTCTCGTGTGATTGTGACGCCTGCCGGCCTGTTAGACGAAATCCGATTTCAGCGGCCCGATACGCTCCGCGATAGGCAGCAGGTCCTTCGCGTCCAGGTTGTAGCACGTAATAGCATTGCTGCCGAGGATTCGCGTGAGTTCCTGTTCGGGCATCCCGCTCATATAGGTAAGCATTTTTTCCCTGGTCTTCGGCCAGGAGCCTTCCGGGTGCGGATAGTCCGTGCCCCACATGATGTTCTCGATGCCGATTTCGTGGCGCACCGCCGTTGACCCCTCGTCGAACAGTGCGGAGGCGCCGACCCAGCAGTTGCGATTGAAATATTCACTCGGTTTCATTGTCAGGTTGCTGCGAAAATCGCCCAACTTGCCCGAGGTATGTTTAACGGATGCGCGCACATCCATCATTTCGAGCATATGGGGAATCCAGAATTCACTGACCTCGGTGATGACAAACTTGAGTCCTGGAAACTGCTCGAAAACACCGCCAAACACCAGGTGCCATAGCGGCCGGCTGGCCCACCAGGCGAACTCGGTGAGGTAGATCCCGACGGCGCCGGGCAGTGCGAAATTGTAGTCGGGCGAGGGTCCCGAGTGTGTATGCACCACTAGCTGGTGCTCCTCGCAGTATGCCCAGATCGGATAGTACTTGGGGTGGTTGTACGCATCCTTGTCGCCCATCAACGCCGGTATCAGGATGCCCTTCAAGCCATTGGCATGCGCCCACTTGACCTCCGCCAGCGCCTCGTCCACATCGTAGAGCATCAGTACGATAGCCAGGCCGATACGGCGCAGCGGTTCCTCTTTGCAAAACTCCGCCATCCAGCGGTTGTGCGCCCTGGCGCCGGCCCACTGCAGTTCGGGCTCGACACCCCAGGGTTTCAGGCCCAGCCCGGCGCCGAACGGCGGGGCATTCATCTCGGTGATGCCATCCGGAAACAGGACCTCGGCCGCCACGCCGTCCGCGTCTATCACCCGGTTGCGTACCGCGCCATCCCAGGCGCCTGTCAGGCCATCCGTAATACCGTCGCGCCACTTGTCATTGAAATCGGAGATCAGGAAGCTCTCCTCGGCTTTGCGCGTCTTCATTCTCTGTATCGGCAATTCCTCGTCGAACGCCTTGTGGTATTTACTCTCGAGGTAGTCGCGATATCCCTCCATCGGCAGGCCCGCGTGGCCATCGGTTGAAACGACGAGATAACGATCCATGGATACTGCTCCTGGTGACGCACCATTGCGTCACGGACTTATGAGTTCAGACCCGTATGGGCCCACCGTTTTTTCCGAGCCAGCGGCTACCTGAAATGACATCCACATAGGGCCAGAACCCTTCTGGATCCAGTGCCCCGGCCAGGGTGATTTCCCTGCTCCGGTACTCCGGCCACCACAAATGGGCGGACACCTGCTCCAACATGGGCAGTTGGCTGGCGATAGGGTCCCAGGGACTCTCGAGGAGCGTGAGCGTGCCGTCCAGCGCGACCCGATGGCCGGGGCCGTATTTGCCCTGCACGTGCACCACATGGGGCGGGAAATCGTACCCTTTGCCGCCGCCGACCTGGCGCGACACCTTGATCCACCACTCATTGCGCTCCAGTGGGCCGGGGAGAGGATCCTCCTCGCCCAGCGTGCCCTCAAATGTGACGAAAGTATACTGCTGGTGAGCACAGCGCGCCGAGACCTTGTTCTGCAGGCGGAAATAATCCGTATGACAGGGAAACTTCGGCTGCCCATTGGTGAACTGACTGATGAAAATGGCGGACTCCTGGTCAATCCCGTAGCCGAGCGCGTATTCGCCCGGCGTGCCGCGGTAAGTGGCATCGGCGGTAATCAGTATCCCGTACTCGGGTTCGCCGTTCACGGGCAGGTTGTAGATGGTCAGCGTGACGTTGGAGGTGTCGCTGGTATCGATGCCCGGTGGCAACAGCGCGGCGATTTTCGCGGGATCAGTGCGATATACGATTTTGAGCATCGGCCACTGGCTGATTTCTCCCGGGCTGGTGGACGGCTCTTGGGTCGGATCGGACATCGGCGTTTCCTCAGTGCTGGACGTATCGGATAGTCTGGCAAATCTACACTCGGGCCGGTGGCGGAAAAACCCCGAAATCGTGATAAGAGCGTTTCCAATGGGTAGCTAATACGCGCCCGGTTACTGCAGCTGCGTGCGCTGGAAATCACCCATACTGCTGACAGCAGCACGTCTGGACTTCAGGTGCCGGTGCTTGAATGCGCTCCATTTGTTTTGCCATCCGGGAATGACGTTTGGTTGTCGGCCCAGCGCCGCTAGCGCTGCCCTGACGACCGGCCTGGGCTCCATACCATAATTGAGGCGTCGGGATTTTGTCGCGCCCGGGGAGAGCGTGAGGAAGTCAATATTGTGGTCCTTCAACTCGTAGTACAACGCCTCCCCCAGGGTCAACTGGTAGGCCTTGCTGGCCGAGTACTCTGCCATAAAGGGCAGCGGTATGTGTCCTGCGATGGAACTGACCTGAATGATCGCGCCGCTGCCCGCCATTTTCATACGCTGGGCAAAATGCTGGATCAGCCTCAACTGTACGAGCGTATTGAGTCGCAGGCAGCTCTCGATTTCCGCTACCGTTCTGTCGAGGAATCTGCCGTGGTAACTCTCGGCGCCGGCATTGTTGACGAAAAACGCAATTGGCAGCTTGTCCGTCGCTGCCGCAATAATCGATAGAAAATCGCTGTCGTTCAGGTCGCAGGGAACTGCCCGGGTATCAATGCCCCTGGCTGATGCCAGTTCCCGGCATTGAGCCTGTAGCTGACTGGCATCACGGGCCAGCAGTGCCAGATTAAAGCCGGCAGCCGCCAATTGACTGGCAAACTCGCGACCGATCCCGGCGGTGCTGCCGGTTACCAGCGCCCAGTTACCGCAGTGCGACAAGGTGTCCCCCGGGCCGGGTCATAAACAGTTCACCTCCAGTGCTACAGTGAGAATTTGTGTCCCCAGATGCTCGGCATGGTCGTTTTTGTCGGTGTGTAGTCCGACCAGTCCATCTTCAAACCCTCGCAACCGAACTCGAGTTCAAACCCGCCGGGTGTGCGCATATAAAACGACAACATGCGATCGTTGGTGTGACGACCGAGTGTGGACGTCACGGGAATCCCACGCTGCAGTACGCGGTCAAGGCAGTAGCCGACTTCGTCAATGTTCCTGACCTCCAGCATCAGGTGGATGCACGCAGACGGGTGCTCGCTGCCAAACAGTGCGATGGAGTGGTGGCGGGGATTTTCGACATGCATGAAGTTCAGGCCAAGCCCGGGGTCGTCGGGATCGTCCGAGAACGTGAAATGCATATAGTCCGAATCGCCGAAGCCGAGCACTTCTTTATAGAATCTGTGGGTCTCGACGCGGTTTGGCGCCGGTAGAACGGCGTGTCCGAATCCGGCGTCGCCGTTGAAACCGGTCTCGAATCCGGCGATGCCCAGTGGCGAGATGAATTTGGCGTAGTCCAGGTCCGCGCCGTGATAGAGCTCCAGCGTGTTGCCGGCGGGATCGTCGAATCGAATCAGTTCGCGCACGCGGCGCTGGGCGGCTTCAGCCGGCGTGCCCTGAATCACTGCCACGCCTGCCTGGATGAGTTCCTCGCGCGCCGCATGGAAGTTTGCTTCATCCAGCAACTCCAGGCCGCACAACTGCAGGCGATCGGTGTCGCCGGGCACAATGGCCAGCCGGAACGGCCGTTCATCCATCTTGAAATAGATCACACCATCGTCCGGCATCGCCGGCGCCAGCATCAAGCCCAGCACCTCGGTACCGAACGACAGCCACTTCTGTGGATCTGTCGATTCGATCAGTGCATAACCTAAACTGCGTACATTCATTCGATTTCTCGCCATTTGTTGTCAGACAGGAATCCGCACCGCACACGACCGGATTCAGTGGGGCTGCAGAAACGCCAGAACTTCCCGATTGAACATCTCTGTATGTTCAACCATGACCCAGTGGCCGCACTCGGATTGAATAATCAGTTTCAGCCTGGCGCAGTTCTTGGCCAGCGCGAGAATGCCGCTGTCGGGCATCATGCGGTCGTTGGTTCCCCAGAAGGCCAGCACCGGACAGGCGAGTTCCGGGAGTCGCTCGGCGAGATACGGGATTGCCATGGTCCACATCACATGGCCGTTCATAATGGCCATGATCTGCGACCGCTCTTCGACCAGTTCATCGGTCGCGTGTTTGGGGTCGTGAGTGAGGCCGAAGGCGAACAGGTCTTTCATCGCGGCGTGGGTGATCGCTTCACCGGCCCCGTACACCTCAAACATCTTCTGCATACCCGGCATCTGCAGGTATTCTTCCCGCTGGCTCATGCCGCCGGGCGCCATCAGGATCAGCTTGTCCACCAGTGCCGGGTACTCCAGCGCCAGACCGATGGCAACGGCCCCGCCCAGCGAGTTACCGACCACAGCGCAGCGCTCCACGCCCAGGGTATCCAGTGTCTGTTTCACGCATTCGACAAAAAAAGACAGCGGATGATCCACGTCGTCCGGCTTGTCGGAGAAACCGAAGCCGACCAGGTCCGGTACGATACAGCGATATCCCCGCTCCGCCAGCCACGGGTAATTCGTCTTGAAGTTGCTGTGGCCGCTGGCGCCCGGCCCCGAGCCGTGCAGGAATACCACCACGGGTCCCGCGCCGACATCGATATAGTGCATGCGGTAGCCGTTGGCGCAGTCGGCGTAGTTTTCCTCAGGTAGAACCCCGTTGAGAGCCATAGTAAGTTCCTTGCGTGTAAGAAGCGGGAAAGTGCGCGTCAGAGACTGGCATCGGTACTGGGCTGGCCGAGCAGCATGCCGCCGAGGTTGATTGCGAAGGGCTCAGAGATATTGGCGATATGCGCCTGGCTGGCGAGAATGTCCTGGTGCTGTGCCAGCATCGCGCTGTTGCAGCGTATCGCGCCGGAGCCCGCGGCCTTGAGCATGCGGGAGGACAGTGCCAGGCACTGGTCGGCGACCTTGGATGTTTCGTAGCGGAACAGCGCGCGATCGAGCAGGGGTACCTCGGCGCCTGATCTCGCGGCTTCCATCAGGGAATCAAAACTGGTGAACATCATGAGTTTCATGTATTCGATGGCCGCTTTCGTGTCGGCAGCGACCTTCTTTGCGCTGGGGTCGTCCCTCATCGGCACGGGGCCTGCGACACGGGTTTTCGCGACCTCGATATAATTTTCCAGAACGCCTTCGACGGCCCCCAGTGAGGCGTTGCACACCGCCCTGGAGAACACCTGCATGAAGGGCAGGCGGTACAGCGGCGCCTTGTTGCGATGCTTGTCCCCGCTGCGGTCCTCGCGCATTCTGTGCACCCGGTGCTCGGGGACGAAGACGTCGTCGACCACGATATCGTGGCTGCCGGTTCCCTGCAGGCCGACCACATCCCAGTTTTCCACGATCGTGTAATCGCCGCGGGGGAGCAGGAAGGTGCTGTAGTTCTCCATGCTCCAGGGCGCATCCTCGGTGGGAATGACAGCGCCCAGAAACACCCACTGGCAGTGTTCGCAACCGCTGGAGAAACTCCAGCGACCGCTGAGCCTGAAACCGCCGTCAACCGGGGTGACCCCGCCCATCGGTGCGTAGGAGGAAGAGACCAATACGGTGGGATCCTCGCCCCATACGTCCACCGAGGCCTGTGGATCGAACAGGTTCATCTGCCAGTTGTGCACCGCCACCACGCCCAGCACCCAGGCGCTGGACATACAGGCCCTGGCCAGTTCCAGTCCTACGGCGTAGAACACCTGCGGGTCCATCTCGTACCCGCCGTACTGTCGGGACTGCAGCATCCTGAAAAACCCCGCTTCATGAAAATCAGCGATGGTCTCATCGGGAACCCGGCCCTGCGACCTGCACTGCTGCGCCCTCTCGAGCAGTACTGGTTGTAGGTCGCGCGCGGCTTGCAGCAACGCCAGCGCACGCGAAGAGCCCATACTGAATGCCGAGCCGTTACAGGCCGTTTCCGCCAGATTATTCACAGTGTCTCCTTGGCCGCCGTTTGGGAGACAGTAACAATAGCTTGGGCGTCAGCGGAGCATAAGGCGCTGCCGGTAAATTGACTGTGCACGAAAAGGCGGTAATCCCGCACCTGCTCCCCGGATGCGGTGCGAGCCACTGTGCCTGGGCCGGGTCAGTCAGGCCTTGCGCACGCCTTTGTAGATCATTTTGCGCACTGCCAGCGGGAAAAGCAGGGTGCGAACTGTCCACCCCGGAAAGCGAAAACTACCCCCGTCGGGCTGGAAGACGCGCAGGCCGTTTTGCTGCACGCCGTACACCGACCCCCAGCGGTATTGCGGTGGTTCGTAGCGCTTCATGTCGCTGTCCCGACCTTGCAGATGGGCGCGGATGTTATGGCCAAGCAGGCGGTAGCCCCAGTTGCGCGCGGAGCTGCGATGGGGGTCCGAGGCGGCGATGTCGCCTACTGCGAAGACATTGTTGTAGCCCTGCACGCGCAGGAAATCATCAGTTTTCACAAAGCCGTCGGCGTTGAGCATATCCGGGGGAATGAACTGGTTGTTGGGCGCCATTTTGCCAACTGCCCACAGCGTGAGATCGGCGTTGAAGTTCGCCTGTCCACTGCTCCACTGAACCGGTGAGGTGGTGAACCGGTCGCATTGGAAGTCATCGGCAATCACTGCTCGATGGCCGGGGTGCAGAATGACGCCGACGGACCGTAAGTGTTTTTCGACATGAGTGCGCACTTTGGGGTGATAGCCGGGCAGGGGCTGCGACTCGCTGAAGAAATAGTGTATCAATTTTTGCCGGTGGCGAGTGGCCAGGTTGGCGGCGACGCCGACGCCCGTAGCGCCACCGCCGATCACGGCAATGGTCTGCGCTTGAAGAAGTTTCCTTGAGGTGGAGTCGATGGATTCATTGATCGTGTCGAAATCCTCCACTGCGTTGGTGCGCCAGAAGCCGTTGCTCACACCGGAGGAAATCAGCAGTGCATCATAGGGTTCCGCCTGTGATTCGCCGTCTTGAGAGACCGCGGTCACCGTGCCGCGATGGGTGTCGATGGTGGTAACCAGTCCTTGCAGCGTACGCACGCCGTCCAGCTTCCGGAAGCGTGAAAAGGGCATGAGGTAATCCTGCTTCCAGAGCCGGGGTTGCGTGAGTCGCATACCCAGTTCCTGCCCGCTCACCAGGCAGGGCTTGGGGCTGACGCCGACGATATCGAAGTCCCTGCCGAGGTTGATGGCCACAAGCAGGCCCGTGTCGCCGAAACCGGCGATCACAACGCGTTTCCTTTTCGTGGGGAGGACGATGTGAGAGTGCTGCCTAGCGCAGTCCCAGCACGTTCTTCATGAAGTGGGTGCCGAAGCGGCTGATGCGCTGCGCCGCGACGGCCAGCGGGCTCTGGTCGAGGTAGTTGATCTGTACCATGCGGCGCTCGCCGACGAAGCGGGTGTGGCCGTGCCAGGAGTGGTCGGTGCGCCGGAAAGCGATCATCGAGCCGCCCAGCGGCGGCACCTGGGCCGCGTAATCCTCTATGTCGCTCTTCGAGCGCAGAAGCCGCAGCTGCCCGTCCGGGTGGTCCCATGTCTCATTGAAATAAACCAGCACAGTGATCACCTTGCTCTTGTGATCAGTGTGAATATTGCCATCGGTGCGCTCGCAAAACTTGCGCACCGTGACCGTAGTCGGCAACGACGCCAGCTCCATGTCGAACTTCTCACCCAGCAGGGTCGCCAACTCACGACTTTGCAGTTCCTCCATCAACGCTGCGAAGGAAGGGCCGTAGCTCAGGTTCTCCAGCGCATGGTTGGCGGCGGTATCGATGGCGGGGTAGTCGCGGTTCACCTGCTGCAGCGTGCTGGCGCTGAGAAACGCCGGCACCACGAGGTAGTCGTAGGGGTCGGTCTGCAGGGGAGTGGCGCGCAGCGCTTCGAAATCGATCAGTGACATCAACGCATTTTATTACGCCCCCGGATGCCCCGGCAAGGCGGTGGTGGCGCACAGGATGTTAATAGTGCGGTAAATCAACACTTGCCGGCTTAGTGCGGGAAAAGCCGTTTTACGGTAGAATTTGCCGCCTTTTGAGTCTGTTATCGAGGACATTCCCGCACATGGCCGATAAGGCACGCGTCGTGTTTCGCTACATTGTTCTGGCACTGTGTTTCTGGCTGCCGGCCGCGCGGCGCAAGGCGATAGAGCGCTGGTTGCGCGGGCGCGAGGAATTCAAGAAGCTGCAGCGCAGCGACTGGGTATTGATGAGTTGGGGCAAGTCGGGCAGGACCTGGCTGCGGGTGATGTTGTCGCGCGCCTATCAGCTCAAGGGCGGCCTGGACGCCAGCGAATTGCTGGACTTCGATAACCTAAAGCGCCGCGACCCGCAGTTGCCCGCGGTATTTTTTACGCACAACAACTATTTACGCGATTACACGGGGAACTTCGATTCCAAGCGGCACTTCCAGGGCAAGCGCATCGTGCTGCTGGTGCGCGACCCGCGCGATGTCGCGGTGTCGCAGTTCTTCCAATGGCAGTTTCGCATGCGCCCCAATAAGAAATTTATCAATGACTACCCGCCCCACGGCGCGGATATAGACGCCTGGGATTTCGTGCTGGACAAAGACGCCGGGCTGCCGCGCATTGTCGAGTACTTCAACGGGTGGGCCGAGGCCATTCCGGAACTGCGTGACGTGCTGGTGGTGCGCTACGAGGATATGCGCGCGGACCCGGGCGCGGTGCTGGCCAGAATCCTGGATTTTACCGGTACCGAAGTCACCGCCGAGCAGGTGCAGGAGGCGGTGGATTTCGCGGCCTACGACAACATGAAAAAAATGGAGCAGGAAAAGTTTTTCAAGGGCAGTGGCGCGCGCGTCAAACCCGGTGACAAGGACAATCCCCAGTCCTTCAAGGTACGCAAGGCGAAGGTGGGCGGTTACCGCGATTACTTCACCGACGAACAGTGCGCGCAGCTGGAACAGATGGTCGCACAGTTGGACCCGGTTTTTGGCTATGGTGAGCAATACGCATGAAACTGGCAATCCAGAACGTACGGCAGTTGTGGCAGACAGGTCGTAAAAAAATGTCCCGCCGCATCCTGCACTGGCAGATGCGCGGCCAGCCGGAGACCGAGATTCTCGCCGCCGAGCGCAAGCTGCGCGGTGTGGAGCAGTTCGACAAGCTGCAGCGCGCGGATATCGTGGTGGTCTCTTTCGGCAAGAGCGGGCGCACCTGGCTGCGCGTGATGATCTCCCACCTGTTTCGCGTGATGTACGGCCTGCCGGAGAACGCCGTACTGGGTTTCGACAATTTCCACAATCTCAACAAGTCCGTACCCAAGACGTTCTTCACGCACGACAACTACATCAAGGACTACACCGGCGATCCGCACAGCAAGGCGCCGTTTTACCACAAGCGCGTGATTCTGCTGGCTCGCGATCCCCGCGATGTGGCGGTATCACAGTTTTTCCAGTGGAAATTCCGTATCAAGCCGACCAAAGTGGCGATCAACAACTACCCGCCGCAGGGCAGCGATATCAGCCTGTTCGATTTCGTGATGGGGGATAACGGCGGCAGCATGCAGGCGGTGACCGATTATCTCAACCTGTGGGCGCGCGAGGTGGACAAGATGGAACACTTCCACCTCTTGCGCTACGAGGACCTGCGCGCCCGGCCGCGCCAGGAACTGCGGCAGTTGCTGGACTTCATGGGCGTTAACGCGACGGAGGCGCACGTCAACGCGGCGGTGGATTATTCCTCCTACGAAAACATGAAGAAAATGGAAAGCTCGCAGCAGTTTCGCCTCGCCGGCGGACGTATGATGCCGCGCGACAAGGACAACCCCAACAGCTACAAGGTGCGTCGCGCCAAGGTCGGCGGTTATCGCGATTACTTCACCGACGAGGAAGTCGCGGCGATTGACCGGCGCCTCGCCGAGACGCTGGATCCGTTGTTCAACTACAAGTAGATCGAAGGCCTGCTGCCATTGAACCGTTCCTCAGGGGAGGGGCATTCCCCTGCCGCGCGCCGAGAAAAACTGAC
>JAUICG010000001.1 GCA_030427485.1 Gammaproteobacteria bacterium | reverse complement strand
GGCGGACTGACACGGGTTGCGCTGGGCAAGGGCTCGCTGGTCGTCAACTCCTCCCAGGGCGGCGGCAGCAAGGATACCTGGATCGTGGAGGGCAACCGATGAGCATGCTGTCGCGGGTTGCCGAGCGGCTATTCTGGATGGCGCGCTACCTGGAGCGCGCCGAGGATACTGCCCGACTGGTTCATTCCTACACGCATCTGGTCATGGATATACCCAGGGGGTCGGAGCCCGGCTGGGATATCCTGGTGCGCATCCTCAACGCCGAGCACGCCTACGCGGAGCACTACCGGGCCTACAACGAACAGAACGTGATGAAATTCCTGCTGGCGCAGCCGGACAACAGCAGTGGCATTCTGAACTCCATTCGCGCCGCGCGCGAGAATGTGCGCACCACGCGGGACGTGCTGCCGCGCGAGGTGTGGGAGCATGTCAACGAGCTTTACCTGTATGCCCGGGAACATGCCGGGAACAGCAGCGGCCGACGCTATCGCTACACCTTCCTGGAATCGATTATTGCACACTGCCAGATGATCAATGGTATGCTGGTGTCCACACTGCCACGCGGCCACGCCTACCGGTTTATTAAGTTGGGCCGGCTGCTGGAGCGAGCGGACATGACCACCCGCGTGGTCGACGTCGGGGCCGCGGTCCTGCTGGGCGACGAGCGCCTGCACAGCACGGTGGACCCGCTGATCTGGGCCAGCCTGCTCAATTCGCTGTCGGCCATGGGCGCTTACCAGCGCGAAATCGGGCCACAGGTCGAAGCGGGCACGATGGTTGATTTCGTACTGCGCGAGGGCACGTTACCGCGCTCGATAAAATTCTGTCTCAACGGCATGCGCCAGGAGTTGGCTCCGCTGAACAACAACTCGCACGCGACCAAACTGGTCCTGAAGGCAAGACGCAAGCTCTCGGCGTTCGACCCGCAGGCGTGTTCACCGGAGGAACTACACGCATTCCTGGACCAGTTCCAGCTCCTGTTGACGACGCTGTACAACAGCATCGATCATGCCTGGTTCATGACGGACGAAAGACGCGCGACCGCCTCGCTGGGCTGACAGAGGACAGCCCGCGAAAACCCAACAGGAACGGTAAACACTGATGACCATTCGCGTTGCGATCAACCACCGCACATCGTACAAGTTCGATCGACCGGTTTCGATGTCGCCGCACACTGTGCGGCTGCGCCCGGCCCCGCACTCACGCACGCCGATTCACAGCTACAGCCTGAAGATCAGGCCGGAACAGCATTTCATCAACTGGCAGCAGGATGCCTTCGGCAACTACCTTGCAAGGCTGGTATTCCCGGAAAAGTGCACCGAGTTCGAAGTCGACGTGGAAGTCATCGCCGACATGACGGTGATCAACCCGTTTGACTTCTTCGTCGAGGAGTACGCGGAGAAATTTCCCTTCTCCTACGCGCAGCAGCTCAGGAAAGAGTTGCAGCCCTACCTGGAAACGATCGAGGGCGGCCCGCTGTTCAACAAGCGGCTGCGGGAGGTCAACACCAAAAAGCGCGCGATCAATGATTTCCTGGTCGAACTGAATCAACAGATACAGCGGGACGTCGAATACCTCGTGCGCATGGAACCCGGCGTGCAGAGCCCGGAGGAAACCCTGGAAAAGGCGAAAGGCTCCTGCCGCGATTCCGCCTGGTTGCTGGTGCAACTGCTGCGCCACCTCGGCCTGGCCGCGCGCTTTGCCTCGGGTTACCTGGTGCAGCTCAAGCCGGACGAAAAATCACTGGATGGCCCGTCCGGCGCCGAGGAGGATTTCACCGACCTGCACGCCTGGTGCGAGGTGTACCTGCCGGGCGCCGGCTGGGTCGGACTGGACCCCACGTCCGGACTGTTCGCCAGCGAGGGGCATATCCCGCTGGCCTGCACGCCCCATCCGGTGTCCGCCGCGCCGATTGCCGGCGCCACCGACAAATGCGAGGTCGAGTTCGATTTCAGCAACACCGTGGAGCGCGTGCTGGAAGACCCGCGCGTCACCAAGCCCTACACCGAGGCGCAGTGGCAGCACATCATGGCGCTGGGCCAGGCGGTGGACAGGGAGTTTGAACGCGAGGACGTGCGCCTGACCATGGGCGGCGAGCCCACGTTCGTATCCATCGACGATATGGAGTCCGCGCAGTGGAATACCGATGCGCTGGGCGACGACAAACTGAGCCTGGCGAAAACGCTGTTGCTGCGCCTGCGCGACAAGTTTGCCCCCAAGGGCCTGCTGCACTACGGGCAGGGCAAATGGTATCCCGGCGAGGAAGTGCCGCGCTGGGCACTGGGCGTGTTCTGGCGCAAGGACGGCGAGCCCCTGTGGGACAACCCGGACCTGCTGGCCAGGGTGGACAAGGACTATGGCTATAAAGAGCCGGTGGCCGCGCGCTTTGGCCAGTACCTGTGTGATCTGCTGGCTCTTCCCCGCGCCTGCTGCCAGCCGGCCTTCGAGGACGGCCTGCACTACCTGATGCAGGAACAGACCCTGCCGCAGAACCTCGACATCCTGGCGCAGAAGCTCAAGGGCGACCTGGATCGGCGCCGGCTCGCGCGCCTGATCGAGCGCGGTTTCGGCGTGGCCTCCGGGGTCGTTATCCCGCTGCAGCGCAGCACCGGCTGGCCGATCGCCGAAGAGCAGAAATCCTGGCGCAGCAGCCTGTGGCCACTGCGGCGCGAGCGCATCACGCTGATCCCGGGGGATTCACCGATGGGATTGCGCCTGCCGCTCAATGAATTGCCCGAGATCGCCAGGAAAGCCGATCGCGTGCAACCCCAGCGCGACCCGTTCGAGCCCCGCGATCCGCTGGCAAAGCGCGCCGATATGCACTTCGCCGAACCCGCAGAGAGTGCGAAAGAGGACAGCGCGGAGCCGGTGGAGTACGAACAGGTGGTACGCACCGCGCTGTGTATAGAAGTGCGCAACGGGCGGCTGTACGTATTCATGCCGCCGCTGGAATACCTGGAGGACTATGTCGAACTGGTCGCCGCGATCGAGCAAACCGCGGCGGCGCTCAAGCTGAAAGTGCTCATCGAGGGCTATGAGCCGCCGCGTGACCCGCGTATGCAAAAACTGCTGGTGACGCCCGATCCCGGTGTGATCGAGGTCAACGTCCACCCCTCCAACAACTGGGAGGAACTGGTGGCAAACACCACCGCTCTGTACGAGGAGGCGCGGCTGGCACGGCTCTCTACTGAGAAATTCATGCTCGATGGCCGCCACACCGGCACCGGCGGCGGCAATCACATCACGCTGGGCGGTACCACCCCGGCGGACAGTCCGCTGCTGCGCAGGCCCGACCTGCTGCGCAGCCTGGTCACGTTCTGGCAGCACCACCCCAGCCTGTCCTACCTGTTTTCCGGAATGTTCATCGGCCCCACCAGCCAGGCGCCGCGCGTCGATGAGGGCCGCGACGAGATGCTGTATGAACTGGAGGTGGCTTTCGCCCAGATGTCGGACATCGAGGGGACGCCGCAGCCCTGGGTGGTGGATCGCCTGTTCCGCAACCTGTTGATTGACGTCACCGGCAATACGCACCGCGCGGAATTCTGCATCGACAAGCTGTATTCGCCCAACAGCACTACGGGACGACTGGGGATACTGGAGTTCCGCGGCTTCGAAATGCCGCCCCACAGTCGCATGGCGCTGGTGCAGGCACTGTTGCTGCGCAGCCTGGTCGCGCGCTTCTGGCATACGCCCTACCACAAACCGCTTATCCGCTGGGGCACGGAGTTGCACGACCGCTTCATGCTGCCGCACTACATCTGGCAGGACATGAAACACGTCGTGGAGGACCTGAATGAACACGGCTATGCGTTTGACCTCGAGTGGCTGGCGCCGTTCGAGGAGTTCCGCTTCCCGCATTACGGCCGCATACAACTCGACGACATCGAGCTGGAACTGCGCTGGGCGGTGGAGCCGTGGCATGTACTGGGCGAGGAGACGACCAGCTTCGGCACGTCCCGCTATGTGGACTCCTCGGTCGAGCGCCTGCAGATACGCGTCACCGGCCTGACCGAAGGGCGCTATGTACTGGCCTGCAACGGCCGTCGCGTACCGATGCGCAAAACGGGCCGGCAGGGTGAGCATGTCGGCGGGGTCCGCTACCGCGCCTGGTCGCCGCCCTCGGCCCTGCACCCGATGATCGGGGTGCATGTGCCGCTGACGTTCGACCTGATCGATACCTGGAACGGACGCTCGCTGGGCGGCTGCACCTACCATGTGTCCCACCCGGGCGGCCGCACCTATGAGACATTTCCGGTCAATGCCTTCGAGGCGGAATCGCGGCGCATCAATCGCTTCGGGATACTGTCTCACTCGCAGGGACCCTTTATGCCACGGCCCGAAGTCGACGCCCTGCGCGAGTTTTTCCCGGATCAGCACCCACCGAGGCCGATGGCGCCGCCGCCGGAGGAATCCCCGGGCGAGTATCCCTATATACTCGACATGCGCAGCCCGCGACGAAGCTGACATCGTCAACACGACCCTAATATGGCTATACTAGGGTCGGTCGAGCGACATCGGGTCGGCGACCCGCCGAATAAACCGTCGCTTTGATGCCATTACCGCAGGATTATGCTGTGCCCAATCCAGGAACTTCCACAGAAACCGGTCAGTCGCAAACCCAGGTGGTCCCCCTGCTTCCGCTGGAATACAAGAACCGCGACGGCCTGCTGGACGACGCCTGCACCCCGCAGGGCGCTATCAAGCCCGAGTGGGAATACATGCTGGGTGGCCTGCGTGACCTGGGTCCGGCCGCATTGCAGGAGCGCGAACAAAAAGCGCGCCGCATCCTGCGCGACGACGGCGCCACGTTCAATATCTACGACGGTGAGGGCAGCGCAGGCAGTTCCTGGGAACTCGACCCGGTACCGTACATCATCGGCAGTGAGGATTGGGCGCGCATCGAAGCCGGGCTGCTGGAGCGATCGGAACTCTTCAACCTGCTGCTGCGTGACCTGTACGGCCCGCGCACGCTGATCCGCCACGGCCTGCTGCCTCCCGAAGCCCTGTTCAGCCACGGTGGCTTCCTGCGCGCCTGCCACGGCATCCAGTTGCCGGGCGAGCACGAACTCATTCTGCACGCGGTGGACATGATTCGCCGTCGCGACGGCAGCATGTGCGTGCTGTCGGACCGCTCCCAGGCCCCCAGCGGCGCCGGCTATGCGCTGGAGAACCGCACCGTGATGTCGCGGGTGTTTCCGAGCCTGTACCGCGACAGCCATGTGCATCGCGTCGCCAGTTTCTACCAGCGCCTGCGCCACAAGCTGATGTCGCTGTCGCCCTCGGACGAGGATCCCCTGATCGCCCTGTTCACGCCGGGCGGTCAAAACGAAACCTACTTCGAGCACACCTATCTGGCCAGCTACCTCGGCTTCCCGCTGGTACAGTCCGGCGACCTGATGGTGCGCAACGGTTTCCTCTGGATGAAATCCATGGATGGCCTGAAACGGGTGGATGTGCTGTTGCGCTGGGTGGACGACAGCTACTGCGACCCGGTGGAACTGCGCAGTGATTCCCGCCTCGGCGTTCCCGGCCTGCTGGAGGTGGTGCGGACGGGGCACGTGGTGGTGGCCAACCCGCTGGGCAGCGGTGTACTGGAGAATCCCATATTCCTCAAGTACCTGCCCGAGATCAGCAAGAACCTGCTGGGACGCGAACCGCGCCTGGATTCGGTAACGACCTACTGGGCCGGAGACGATGACGACCTGCGCTTCATCACCGGGAACATCCGGGAACTCATCATCAAACCGGCGTATCGCGGCAGCGGTATCCGCAGTGTCTGGGGCGGCGACCTCGACGAAGAGCAACTCAAGCAGCTGCTCGCCGCGGTACACAGCAAGCGTTATCAGTATGTTGCGCAGGCGCGGCTGGAAAAACCCCATATCCCGGCCTTTGCCAACGCCGCACTGGAACCACGCCCATCGCTGTTGCGCACGTTCTCTGTGGCCACCGAGGGCTCATCCTACAAGATCCTGCCGGGCGGCCTCACCCGTATCGGCCTCGCTATCGGCAGCCGTGTGATCAGCATGCAATCGGGATCCCCCAGCAAGGATACCTGGGTCACTGCCAGCGAACCCGAGCGCACCGCCAGTGTCGACAGCACCCCCGACAGCGCCCGTGTCGCGGCGGATTCGCCGCTGGTGAGCCTGCCCAGCCGCGTGGTCGAGAACCTGTACTGGATGGGGCGTTACGCGGAGCGGGCCGAGGCTTCAATGCGCCTGCTGCGCACGGTATTCGTGTTGCTGCACGGCGAGGAACCGATCACGCCCAACACGCGAAAAATTCTCCTGCACACCGTCAGCGAAATTACCGAGACGCTGCCGGGGTTCACCACGGCGTCGGACGAATTACTGGCGCGGCCCGACGAGGAGCTGATTCAGATCATCCGCGACGGCAGCCGTACCGGCAGCGTCAAGTTCACGCTGAACGCGATGCTGGCCAGCGCCGACGAATCCAAAGAGTTGCTGTCCACCGACACCATGCGCGTCATCAATGATTTGCGCGACGCCATGGAAGAATTGGACGTGGCGCTCGAGAGCGGCCTGACGTCCGCCCCGGAAGAGGCGCTGGACCCGCTGGTGACAACGCTGACGGCGCTGTCGGGGCTGATGCACGAAAGCATGGTTCGCGGCATAGGGTGGCGTTTCATGCAGTTGGGCAAGCGCATCGAACGCTCACTGCAGACCTTGAACACCGTGCGCTGCCTGATGACGCCGGTCGCTGATGAGGCGGACCAGACCACGCTGCTGACGGCCCTGCTGATCTCCATGGAAGTGCTCCTTACCTATCGCCGGCACGGCCGCCAACGCCGCGGCATAGAACTCGGACTGGAGTTGGTGCTGCTCGATGATTCCAACCCGCGCTCACTGCTGTTCCAGCTGGAGCAGTTACAGCAACACCTCGCGGAACTGCCCCGTGCGGAAGCCAAACCGGGCGAACTCGGCGAGGAAGAACGCGCCCTGCTGGAAGCGGTGACCAGCCTGCGCCTGTCCCGCCTGCCGCGGTTACTGGAGACCGCCTCACCGACCCGCGAGGAACTGGCTCAGTTGCTGGCGCAACTGGAAGAACTGTTGGAGGAATTCAACCGCATCATCAGTGACAAGCATTTCGATCATCGCACTGATGAACTGCATCTCGTCACCAGCTTCCGGGGCGAACAGTAATGCGCTACCGAATCAGGCATATTACGCGGTACAACTATACGGCTCCCGTGACGCGCTGTTACAACCTGGCCAATGTGATTCCCAGGGATACCGCCCGGCAGCGCTGCCTCAGCAATCGCATCACGCTGTCACCCCTGCCCTCGACAACCCATAAACGCTCTGACTACTTTGGCAACAAGGCCTTTCATTTCGAGATCCAGAAAGCGCACAGCGAACTCAGCATCACCGCAGTGAGCGAAGTGGAACTGTCGGACACCGGCAGCAATACGCCAAACCTCGACCTGGGGATTTCCTACGAGGAAGCGCTGGACTACCTGAGGAATGCCAGCAGACCGGATGCCATTGAAGCGCGTGAGTTCCTGCTCAGTTCATCACTGGTGGAGGCCAGCCCCGCACTGACCGACTACGCCAGGCCGTCCTTCGATCCGCAACGTTCGCTGAAATCCTGCGTGGCCGACCTTACCCACCGCATTTTCAGCGAGTTTACCTACGATCCCCACTTCAGCACGATCGCCACACCACTGGCCGACGTACTGGCGCACAAAAAGGGCGTTTGCCAGGATTTCGCCCATCTTCAGGTGGGGTGCCTGCGCGCGATGGGCATTCCGGCCAAGTACGTTTCCGGCTATATCGAGACGCTGCCCAAACCCGGACAGGAGAAACTGGTGGGCGCCGATGCGACACATGCGTGGATTGCGTTTTTCTGTCCAGAGGAGGGCTGGGTCGAATTCGACCCCACCAACGACAGCATGGCGGGCAACCAGCATATCGTCACCGCGTTCGGCCGCGATTACCATGACGTTACACCATTGCGCGGGGTGATTTTCGGCGGCGGGGCCGGCCCGGCCCTGAACGTGTCGGTGGATGTGAGTCGGGTCGTTGGTTCCTAGCCTGAACGCCTGTCGCCCAGCAGTATAGCGGCGCGCCGCACGCGACTGCATAGCGCGACCGAACCGCTTATCGATTGAGTCGGGCAATCAGGCTGGAGGTATCCCAGCGGCGGCCGCCGAGTTCCTCGACTTCGGCATAAAAGCCGTCGACAAGCTTCGCCATCTCGAGGTTCGCGCCGTTGCGGGCTGCCGCCTCCAGTGCGATTTTCAGGTCCTTGCGCATCCACTCGACCGCAAAACCGAACTCGAATTCCCCGTTGACCATGGTCTGCCATCGGTTGTCCATCTGCCACGATTGCGCCGCGCCTTTCGATATTGCGCCAATGACTTTCGCCGTGTCGAGGCCGGCGCACTGCGCAAACGCCAGGCCTTCGGACAGCCCCTGCACTACGCCCGCTATGCAGATCTGGTTGACCATCTTCGCCAGCTGTCCCGAGCCCACGGCGCCGATCAGGGTGACCGCTTTCGCATACGCGTCCAGCACCGGCTGCACTATCGCGAACACCCGCTCATCGCCACCCGCCATGATCGTCAACTGGCCGCTCTCGGCACCGGCCTGCCCGCCCGACAGCGGGGCATCGAGAAAATCAATACCCTGCTGGCCGGCCAGTTCACTGATCTCGCAGGCGACGACGGCCGAAGCAGTCGTATGATCGACAATGATGCCGCCCGCCGGCATGCCCTGCAGAATGCCACGCTCGCCAGCGATCACCTCGCGCACGTCGCTGTCGTTACCAACACAGGAGAACGCGATCTCGGCGTTCCGCGCCGCCTCGGCCGGTGTGTCGGCGCACCCGCCCCCGTACGTATCGCGCCATTGCCTGGCCCGTTCCTGCGTACGATTGAAGACGGTAACCTCATGGCCCGCCCGCGCGAGATACCCGGCCATTGGAAAACCCATCACGCCCAGACCAATAAACGCTATTCGCATAAGCCGTCCATTCTCACTATTGTCCTGCTACCGTATTCACACGATCAACGCTTCAGCGGGAGCGACAATACTATAGCGGGTGCATGATCGGAAGGTTCGATGTCGCGAAACACGGCAGTTCGGTAGCGCTTTTACCGGCTCGACTTTCTGCTAGAATCGGCACCTTCCCGAATCGAGCAGAGCACAGCATCCATGGCGCAATACGTCTACACCATGAACCGGGTCGGCAAGGTCGTGCCGCCCAAGAAGACGATCCTGCAGGATATCTCCCTGTCGTTTTTCCCCGGCGCCAAAATCGGCGTGCTGGGCCTGAATGGCTCGGGGAAATCCACCCTGCTGCGTATCATGGCCGGCATTGATACCGACATCCTCGGGGAGGCGCGACCGCAACCCGGCATCAAGATCGGGTATCTGCCGCAGGAGCCGCAGCTCAATTCCGACAAGGACGTGCGCGGCAACGTCGAGGAAGGCGTGCAGGAGGCGATCGACGCGCTCGCGGCGCTGGAGAAAGTCTACGCGGATTACGCGGAGCCGGATGCGGACTTCGACGCACTGGCCAAGGAACAGGCGCGGCTGGAAGACATCATCCAGGCGACGGACGCACACAATATCGACCACAAACTGGAAGTGGCGGCCGACGCGCTGCGCCTGCCGCCGTGGGACGCGAACGTCGACACGCTGTCCGGTGGCGAGCGGCGGCGGGTGGCGCTGTGCCGCCTGCTGCTCTCCAACCCCGACATGCTGCTGCTGGATGAACCGACCAACCACCTGGACGCCGAGAGCGTGGCCTGGCTGGAGCGCTTCCTGCACGACTACCCGGGCACTGTGGTGGCGATCACGCACGACAGGTATTTCCTCGACAATGCGGCGGGCTGGATTCTCGAACTGGACCGCGGTCGCGGCATTCCCTACGAGGGCAACTACTCGGACTGGCTGGACGCCAAGGAAAAGCGCCTGGAACAGGAAAAACGCCAGGAGGCCTCGCACCAGAAGTCGATCAAGGCGGAACTGGAGTGGGTGCGCAGCAACCCCAAGGGGCGCCAGGCCAAGAGCAAGGCGCGCTTGCAGCGCTTCGAGGAGCTGCAGTCGCAGGAGTTCCAGAGCCGCAACGAGACCAACGAAATCTACATCCCGCCCGGCCCGCGCCTCGGCGACAAGGTTATCGATGTCGACAATCTCTCCAAGAGTTTTGGCGATCGCCTGCTGTTCGACAAGGTCAGCTTTACCGTGCCCAAGGGCAGCATCGTGGGCATTATCGGGGCCAACGGCATGGGCAAATCCACGCTGTTCAAGATTTTGATGGGCGCGGAACAGCCCGACGGCGGCACGGTCTCGGTGGGTGAGACGGTGCAACTGGGCTATGTGGACCAGTCCCGCGACAACCTCGACGGCAGCAAGACAGTGTGGGAAGAGTTGTCCGATGGCCAGGACATCATCCGCATCGGCAGCTACGAGGTACCCTCGCGTTCCTATGCCGGGCGCTTCAATTTCAAGGGCTCCGACCAGCAAAAGTTCGTCAAGGACCTGTCCGGCGGCGAACGCAACCGGCTGCATCTCGCCAAACTGCTGAAGCAGGGCGCCAATGTGCTGTTGCTCGACGAACCCACCAACGACCTGGATGTCGAAACGCTGCGCGCGCTGGAGGAGGCACTGCTTACCTTCCCGGGCGCGGCGATGGTGATTTCGCACGACCGCTGGTTCCTGGACCGCATCGCCACCCATATCCTGGCCTACGAGGACGATGGCGGCGTGGTATTCCACGAGGGCAATTTCAGCGATTACGAGGAGGATCGCAAGGCGCGTCTCGGCGCGGCAGCCGATCAGCCACAGCGGCTGAAGTACCGCAAGCTGAAGTAATTCCAGAGCTGGTCGTAGACCGCCGCTTTGCGCACCGCGTCGACCTCGCATTCATGCGTGGGCGGCGCTATAGTTGCGTTTGAACGGACATAAGCCACAAGAGCATCACATGACTGACGATTACACAGAAAAACGTCGCTTTACCCGCGTTGAACTGGCCCTCCCCGTGGAAGTGCATCAGGGTGGCAGCGTATGGCGGCAGCGGCTTATCGACATCTCCCTGACGGGCGTCGCCACCGACCAACCCGATGTCTGGGACGCGCAGTACAACGAGCCCTTCACGCTGATCATCAAACTGGACGGGGGCAGCAAACTGGAGCTACACGCCTACCTGCAGCACGTGGAGGCCGGCCGCCTCGGCTTTGCCGTGCAACATGTGGACAGGGAGAACATGGAGCCGCTGCTGGAAGTGCTGCAGGCCCACATGGATATCGCGACGCTGGAAGAAGAACTGGACCAGCTGGCCAACTGAACTGCAGGCTAGTCGAGCGCCGCCAGCGCATCGGCCAGTTTCGCCACCGCCGTCACCTGCATCCCTCTGATCTGCGCCTTGGGTGCATTGCCCTTGGGCACGATGGCGCGGGTGAAGCCGTGCTTGGCGGCCTCCGCCAGCCGGTCCTGCCCATTCGGTACCGGGCGAATCTCTCCAGACAGGCCCACCTCACCGAACACCACCATGTCCCGCGGCAGGATCCTGTCGCGAAAACTGGACACAATCGCCAGCAACAGGGCCAGGTCCGCGCTGGTCTCCAGCACTTTCACCCCGCCCACCACGTTGGCGAACACGTCCTGGTCGCCCACCTGCAGGCCGCCGTGGCGATGCAGCACCGCCAGCAACATCGCCAGGCGGTTCTGTTCGAGGCCCACCGCGACCCGCCGCGGATTCCCCAATTGGCTGTCATCCACCAGCGCCTGGATTTCCACCAGCAGTGGGCGCGTGCCCTCCCACACCACCATCACGGCGCTGCCGGAGGCGGGCTCGCTGCCGCGGTCGAGGAAAATGGCGGACGGGTTTTTCACTTCGCGCATGCCCTGTTCGGTCATCGCGAAAATACCCAGTTCATTGACGGCGCCGAAGCGGTTCTTCTGCCCGCGCAGCGTGCGAAAGCGCGAGTCGTCGCTGCCCTCCAGCAGGATGGAACAGTCGATCATGTGTTCCAGCACCTTGGGGCCCGCCAGCGAACCGTCCTTGGTCACATGCCCGACCAGGAACAGTACGGTGCCCGTCTGCTTGGCGTAGCGGATCAGGTAGGCGGCGCATTCGCGCACCTGCGAGACACTGCCCGGCGCCGAGGCGATCTCGTCGGTGTGCACCACCTGGATGGAGTCGACCACCAGCACCTTCGGTTTGAGTTCCTCGGCCGAGGCGACAATCGCCTCGACATTGGTTTCCGACATCAGGCGCAGTTTGTCGGTGGGCAGGCGCAGGCGCTGCGCGCGCATCGCAACCTGCTGCAGCGACTCTTCGCCGGTGATGTACAGGGCGTCCATCGCGCCCGCCAGGTGACACATGGTCTGTAACAGCAGCGTGCTCTTGCCGGCCCCGGGGTAGCCGCCCACCAGAATCGCGGAGCCGGGGACCAGGCCGCCGCCGAGCACGCGGTCGAACTCCTCGGTGCCCGAGGAGAAACGGGGCAGGTCCTGCAGATCGATATCCTTGAGCACCCGCGCACTTTCCAGCGCGCCGGCAAAACCCGTGCGCTTGCCGGCCACCGGCGAGCCGGCGCCGGCGCGGCCCGAGCCTTTCTCCGGCCCCAGCCTGATTTCCGTAAGCGTGTTCCAGGCGCCGCAGTCGCCGCACTGGCCCTGCCACTTCACATAGTCGGCGCCGCAGTCATTGCAGACGAAGGCGGTTTTCTGTTTTGCCATATTTGTCCCGTCGTTTTTACTGTATTACGCATATAGCTGCGAATCCGGTATCCTACCGCACTTGCAATCCGATTCCGGTACCACGATGTCAGATTTCTCGCTTATCCCCGAGCGCCAGCTGCTGTTTTCCCCGGTGCTGGCGGCGACGATCGGCCTGGAGGAGGCCATATTGTTGCAGCACCTGCAGCAGGTGTTCGATCACCACGACCCGCAGCGCCGCAACGGCCTTGCCTGGTTCACTGTCGAGCGCGCCTTTCTGCTGCGCACCCTGCCGTTCTGGACGATCGAGGATTTGCATCGCGTCAGCCGCTCGCTGGTGGACAAGGGCGTACTGCTGATCGATACCCCGCCGCTGCTGACCGCGGAGCAGCTGACGTTCGCGGTGAACGAGCAGACGGGGAACAGCACAGCCGCGACGCCACCGCCGCCCGCCACGCTGCCCACCCGGCGCAGCGCCGGCCTGTTGCCGCTGCACTGGTCGCCCAGCGAGGACCTGCTGCAGTTGCTGGCGCTGAACCACACCATACCGCGCCAGTTCGCGCTGGACCAACTGGAAGATTTCATCTTTTACTGGCGCGAGCGCGGCGAGACCAGCCACGCCTGGGAAAACAAGTTCCGCCAGCACGTGATTGCGCTGTGGCGGCGCGAGCAGCAGCACCAGGCCGAGGCGTTCAGGGTGCCGGAGCCCACCGTGCTGGACAACGCCTGGCGGCCGAACGAGGACGCGATGGAAATCCTCGCGCGCAGTGACATCGCGCGCGATTTTATCGAGGACGCCATTCCCGAATTCATCCTCTACTGGCGCGAGCGCGGCGGCAACCCGAAGGAGCTCAATTCGAAGTTCATCCAGCATATCCGCATCCAGTGGACGAGATACACCTCCAGCCTCGAGCACAGCACCGAACCCAGGCGCATCAGCGCGCAGTGGCAGCCCAGCGAGGATGTGTACGACATTTTGCGACTGTCGCACATCGACACGGAATTTGCCCGCTCACTCTTGCCCGAGTTCATCGTATACTGGCGCGACAGCAACCAGGCGCATACGTCCTGGAACAGCAAATTCTTACAGCACGTGAAGTACCACTGGGCTAAACGCCACCAACTGGAACACGCAGGACACAGCCATGCCGGACAACAGGGAGCGAGTGGAACGGGTCGCACAAGAGATCGCAGCCTCGAGCAGGACCTCACCGACACCTCGTGGGCAGACTGGGGCGAAGCGTAAGCCCGCGACCGAGGCCCACGTCGAGGCCCTGAACCAGGTATTCGCGCTGTTCCGCCTGAACTATCACAACCAGTACTACGCGGCCTACCCGGGCGCGGACCAGCTCAACCAGATCAAGAAGCTGTGGCTGGAATCACTGGCGGACTACCCGGTGGAGCAGATCCTGAAGGGCGCCAAACACGCGATCGAACACAGCGAGTACCTGCCCACTCTCAACCGCATGCTGGAGTGCTGCCAGCAGGGCCTGGGCGAACTGGGGCTGCCGCACGCGCGCGACGCCTACCTGGAGGCCTGCCGCGCGGCCACGCCGAAATCCGCGCAGGCCTGGAGCCACCCCGCTGTCTACCTCGCCGGCAGGGACAGCGACTGGTTCTTTCTCGCCAACAACACCGAGCGCACCAGCTGGCCGGTGTTCAAGGCGCATTACGATCAATACTGCGCGCGGGTAATGCGCGGGGAAACACTGGCGGTCCCGCAGCCCGCCGCGCTGGAAAAAAAGGCGGCGGCGCCGCTGGCTCGCGAGGAACAGCTCACGCGCTTGCAGGCGCTGCGGGAGCAAACCGGGTTGTAGACCGGCCTCAGCGCTCGTCGTAGCCGCCGCGCGCGAGATTCTCGAACCGGGTGTACTGCCCGATAAAGGCCAGGCGGCACGTGCCGATGGGGCCGTTACGCTGCTTGCCGATGATGATTTCCGCGACGCCCTTGTCTTCCGACTCCTCGTGGTAGACCTCGTCGCGGTAGATGAACATGATGACATCCGCGTCCTGCTCGATCGCCCCTGATTCGCGCAGGTCCGAGTTGACCGGGCGCTTGTTGGGCCGCTGTTCCAGCGAACGGTTGAGCTGCGACAGGGCCACCATCGGCACCTTGAACTCCTTTGCGATCGCCTTCAGGCTGCGGGAAATCTCCGAGATCTCCGCGGTGCGACCCTCCGATGCCCCGGCCACCTGCATCAACTGCAGGTAGTCCACCATGATCATGCCGAGGCCGCCGTTCTCGCGCGCCACCCGGCGGGCGCGGCTGCGCACCTCGGTGGGTGTCAGCGCCGGCGTATCGTCGATAAACAGCGGTACATCCTTGAGCTTGGACACCGCCTGGCCCAGCTTGGGCCAGTCCTCCTGCTCCAGCTTGCCGTTGCGCACCCGCGTCTGGTCAATGCGGCCGATCGAGGACAGCATGCGGATAATCAACGAATCCGCCGGCATCTCCATGCTGAACACCAGGATGGGCTTTTTCTGGTGCAACACCGCGTGCTCCACCAGGTTCATCGCGAAGCTGGTCTTGCCCATCGAGGGTCGCCCGGCCACGATGACGAGATCGGAGTCCTGCAGGCCGGAGGTCATTTTGTCCAGTTCGATGAACCCGGTGCTGAGGCCGGTGATCTCGCCGCCGGACTGGAACAACTCCTCGATACGCCCCAGGGCCGACTGCAGCAGCGGGTTGATATCCTGCGGACCGCCGGACTTCGGGCCCTCCTCGGATATCTGCATGATCCGGCGCTCGGCCAGGTCGATCAGTTCCTCGGATTTGCGCCCGTCGGGATTGAACCCGCTCTCGGCGATATCCTGGGCGGCCTCGATCAGCTTGCGCAGACTGGCGCGCTCGCGCACCACCTGGGCGTAGGCGCGGATGTTGGACGCGCTGGGGGTGTTCTGCGCCAGTTCCGCGAGGTAGGGCAAGCCGCCCGCCGTCTCCAGTTCGCCGGCGGCATCGAGCTTGTCGGCCACGGTGATGACATCCACCGGCTCCGCCGCCTCGGCCAACTGGCCGATCTGGCGAAAAATCAGCCGGTGGCCGGGTCGGTAGAAATCGCTGGCGACCACGACCTCGGCGACCGCGTCCCAGCCATCGGCGGACAGCAGCAAGCCGCCGAGCACGGACTGCTCCGCTTCCACGGAGTGCGGCTGCATCTTGATGCGCGCCAGCTCGCCCTCACCGGGGTGGCGCAGCTCGGAGACATTGCCGGGGTAATCGGGGTCGGCCATAACGGACACTATTGCTCAAGGGCTGTACAGCCTATCGGAATTGGGCGGCAAGCTGAAGTGAAAACGTGGCGCCGGCCGGCGATCACATTCCAGCGCGCATAAAAAAGCACCGATCAGGCCTGACCGGTGCTTGTACCTGGGTCGGGTAACCGCCGCCGGGGCGCCACCCGCGCGATTTACTCGGGGACTACCGCCACGACGACTGCGGCGTCGACGTCGCCGTGCACCTGCAGGGCGATCTCGAACTCGCCCACTTCGCGCAGCGCGCCGCTCGGCAGGCGCACTTCAGACTTGTCCACCGGGCAGCCGAGGGCAGTGATGGCGTCGGCGATATCGCGGGTGCCCACAGAGCCAAACAGCTTGCCTTCCTCGCCGGCGTTGGCCCCGATGGTAACCACCGCCAGGGCATTGATCGCGTCGGCGCGCTGCTGGGCTTCGGCCAACTGCGCGGCCGCGGCGGCCTCCAGTTCGGCGCGGCGCAATTCAAAGGAAGCGGTGTTTTCCGCGGTGGCGTGCACGGCCTTGCCCTGCGGAATCAGGAAGTTGCGGCCGAAGCCGGCTTTCACCTTCACCGTCTCACCCAGCTTGCCCAGCTTGCTGATGTTCTCCAGCAGTATGACGTCCATCTTACTTTCCTCTTTTCGGGTAGTGGTTTACCACTACTTCAATTGTCTCGATCATCGTTTCGGTCATCGTTTCGATCATCAGTGCGATCGGGATCATCGCGCCGACTCAGCTGCGTGCCCGGCCCTTTTGACCAGCGCTGCCGGAAGTTCATCCAGCTATCGGCGATCGCGAACAACACGACCAGTATTTTCACCGGGTCGAAGATCAGCCAGGCGACATAAAATGCCGTCAGCCACCCTGCACCCCGCCCGCGCATTTCGGCGCGGGCATGCAACAGCGCCAGCCCCGCAAAGGTCAGCGGGATAACGCTTATCATTGCCCAGGTGCGGAACTGCAGCCCCAGGCTGTAAATCGCAACTGCCGCGATGACCAATACCGCCGTCACCCCCACCGGGTAATGCAGCGCCTTGAACTCGGCGCCGAAGCCCCCGACGTTGTACAGGGAAGCCTGCCAGTAGCGTCCCAGCAGCAGGCACAGCACCGACATCGTGGCCGTGCCGGCGCCCAGCATACCGGCAATCTGCACCGCGTTGGGCCGCGCCAGTTCCACCGCCTGGCCACCCTGGGTCAACTGCTGCTCCAGCGACGCCAGGAACTCGCTGAAGTACGCCACCATCTGTTCCAGGTAGGCGCCGGCGAAGGCCATCAACCCCAGGCCGGTTACCGCGCCCACGCCCACTGCGGACAGTACCGCCAGCGGCAGGCTCACCGTGGAGCGCAGCACCAGCGCCAGCACCGTGGTGCCCGCCAGCAGTGTCAGCGGCCCGCTGTCTCCGAAGAGATACACCAGCAAACCCGCCGGCAGCAGCGCCCACATAAACAGCCAGAGTCCCGGCCCCGCGCCTTTGCGCAGCGTGACCAGCGCCAGCGCCGCCGCGCTGATCCAGCAAAACAACAAACTGCCCGCACCGGCGACCACCACCAGCAGCGCCTGCAGGCGTCCGCGCATGACAAGTTCTGCCAGGCCCTTCAAGTTAAACCTCGACTGGGCAACACGCGGACAGGTATCTCTCTACAAATGTGAATCCGTGTAGGGCAGCAGCGACAGGAAGCGCGCCCGCTTGATAGCGGTTGCCAGCTGACGCTGGTATTTCGCCTTGGTGCCCGTAATACGGCTGGGTACGATCTTGCCTGTCTCGGATATGTAGGCCTTCAGGGTTTCCAGGTCCTTGTAATCAATTTCCTTGGTGCCTTCAGCGGTAAAACGGCAAAATTTACGGCGACGGAAAAAACGTGCCATGGTGACTCTCCTCTAAACCTCGGTATGCGTTACACGACTCGGGACGGGACGTGAAGACCTATTCCTCATCTTCATCGTCGTCGTCATCGTCATCGTCATTGCTGTCGTCCGCTTCGGCCCGGGCAGCGTCGGCCGCCTGGCGCTCTTCGTAGCGATTCTTGCGCTCGCGGTTTTCTTTCTCGGCCTTCATGATGAACGACTCTTCAGTCACGGACTCATCGCGTCGGATCACGAGGTTACGGATTACGGCGTCGTTGTAACGGAACGTGGTGGTCAGCTCTTCCATCGCGTCGTTGGACGCTTCCACGTTCATCAGCACGTAGTGTGCCTTGTGGATTTTGTTGATCGGGTAGGCCAGCTGGCGGCGCCCCCAATCTTCCAGGCGGTGCACCTGGCCGCCGTCTTTCTGGATGGCTGCGGTGTAGCGCTCGATCATACCGGGCACTTGTTCGGACTGGTCCGGATGGACCATAAATACGATCTCGTAGTGTCGCATTCAAAAGCTCCTTACGGGTTAATGCTACCCACTGACATGGTGTAGCAAGGAGAATCGGCCACCGGAATAGCTTCCGGACAGCCGGGCAAATTTTGAGGGAGCGGAGTCTACCGAGTTTGGCCGCAAGTGACAAGCGGATTATTTGCCGGGTAGTGGCTCGCTTTGAAACTTGGCTATTCGAGCCTGAGAGTCAGCACTGCGGTCGGGACACGCCAAAAAGCGCACGTCCATGTGCAGGCTCGGGTGGCGACGTCCTGTCGCCACACGGTCCCGACCGCAGTGCTGACTCTCAGGCTCTAGCTTCTTACCAATTTTTAAACAAAACCGCTATCATTTGCCGCTACGCAGGCGCGCTGGCGCACTGCTTCGAACAGGAAGATGCCCGCCGCCACGGAGACGTTGAGGCTGCTCACCGAGCCCGCCATCGGCAGGCGCATCAGAAAATCACACTGTTCGCGGGTGAGGCGGCGCATGCCCTTGCCCTCGGCCCCCAGCACCAGCGCCAGGGATATCGTCAAGTCGCTGTCGTATAAGGATTTTTCCGCCTCGCCGTCGGTGCCGAACAGCCACACGCCGCGCGCCTGCAAGGCCTGTAGCGTGCGGCTGATATTGGTGACGCGGACAAACGGCACCACCTCGGCCGCGCCGCAGGCCACCTTGCGCACCACCTCTGTAATGTCCGCCGAGTTGTCTTTGGGCACCACCACGGCATCCACCCCCGCGGCGTCCGCGCTGCGCAGGCAGGCGCCGAGGTTATGGGGGTCGGTGACCCCGTCCAGCACCAGGATCAGCAGCGCGCCGTCTTTGTCCTCCACCGCCTGCAGCAGCTGTGCTTCGTTCCACAGGTTGGAGGCGGCGTGGACGTCGGCCGAACTCGCCACCTCGGCTACCGCGCCCTGGTGGCGCCCGCTGACCAGCTTGTCCAGCCCCGCGCGCGGCTCGCGCAGCACGGTCACCCCCTGGTTTTGCGCCAGTTCGAGCAGGCCGTTGATGCGCTTGTCGTTGCGGCCCGCCTGCAATAACAGGCGCTGCACCGCCCTGGCATTCTGCCGCAGCAGGCTGTCCACCGCGTGAATGCCGTAGACGTAGCGCACGGTCAGCGGCGCCGCCGCAGGCCGGTCTTGCCGCCGGACTTGCGCGGTGCGGCTTTCTTGTCCTGCTTTTTACCCTTCTTCGACGGCTTTGCGGCATCGTCCCGGGCCGCGCCTTTTCCTTTACCCCTGGCTTTTTTCGCGGGGCCGGCATCTATCATCTCGAAGTCGATCTTGCGGTCATCCAGGTCGACACGGGCCACCTGCACGCGCACGCTGTCGCCGAGCTGGAAACTGCGCCCGGAGCGTTCACCGGTGAGCCGCTGCCGCGCCTTGTCGAAGTTGTAGTAGTCGCCCGGCAGGGCCGTGATGTGAACCAGCCCTTCTATATACAGATCCTCCAGCTCCACGAACAGGCCAAAGCTGGTCACCGCACTGACCACGCCGTTGAATTCATCGCCGACATGGTCCTGCAGGTACTCGCACTTGAGCCAGGCATCGACCTCGCGGGTGGCCTCGTCCGCGCGCCGCTCGGTCATGGAGCAGTGCTCCCCGTGCACCACCATCGCGTTGATATCGTAGGGAAAGATTTTCTTTGTCGGGATGTCGGCGGCCCCCGCAACACGCAGCACGCCCCTGGCGGCGGCGCGGCGGCGAATCAGGTGCCGTATGCCGCGGTGTACCAGCAGATCGGGGTAGCGCCGGATCGGCGAGGTAAAGTGGGCGTAGGCCTCGTAGTGCAGGCCGAAGTGCCCCTTGTTCTCCGGCTGGTAGACCGCCTGGCTGAGCGAGCGCAGCAGCATGGTCTGTATCACATGGGCATCGTCGCGGTCCGCAATCCGCAGCAACAGGTGCTGGTAGTCCAGCGGCGTCGGACTGGCGCCGCCGCCGAGGTCCAGGCCCAGTTCGCCGAGGAACTTGCGCAGGCCCTCCAGCTTTTCCTCCGTGGGGCCCTCGTGTACCCGAAACAGGATGGGCAACTTGTTGGCGTCGTAGAAGCGCGCGGTGGCGACATTGGCGCACAACATGCACTCCTCGATCAGCTTGTGAGCATCGTTGCGCACCACCGGCACGATGGCGTCGATCTTGCGGTTGTCATCGAAAATAATCCGCGTTTCCACGGTGTCGAAATCGATCGCACCCCGCTTGTCGCGCGCCGCGCGCAGCACCCGGTAGAGGCTGTGCAGCCGCTTCAGGTCCGCCACGCGGCGTTTGTCGACCTCGGGATGCCTGCCCTTCTCCAGCACCTCGCCGACCTGCGTATAGGTCAGGCGCGCGTGCGAGTGGATGACGGCCTCGTAGAACCGGTACCGGGACAGCACGCCCCTGGCGCTCAGTTCCATCTCGCACACCATCGCCAGGCGATCCACCGCCGGCTTGAGTGAACACAGGCCATTCGACAGCGCCTCCGGCAGCATCGGCACCACCCGCGCCGGGAAGTACACCGAATTGCCGCGCTGCGCCGCCTCCTGGTCCAGCGCGGAACCCGGCGCCACGTAATGGGAGACATCGGCGATCGCCACCCACAGGCGCCAGCTACCGCTGCCGGCCTGCTCGCAGTACACCGCATCGTCAAAATCCCGCGCGTCCTCCCCGTCGATGGTGACAAACGGCAGTTTGCGCAGATCGACCCGGTGCGCTTTGTCGGCCTCCAGCGGCTCGGCCTCCAGGCGCCCCGCCTCGTCCAGCACCTCATCGGGCCACTCCCAGGGGATGCCGTGCGAGCGGATGGCGACGTCGATCTCCATCCCGGGGTCGAGATGATCGCCGAGCACCTCGGCGATGCGGCCCTTGGCCCCCAGCTTGCGGGTGGGGTAATCGGTGATCTCGGCGGTGACGATCTGGCCGGAACGCGCCTTGCCCTTCTCTTTGGGCGGGATCAGGATCTGCTGCGTGAGCCGGCCATTGTCGGGGATCACGAAACCGATGCCGCTCTCCTCCTGGTAGCGGCCGACCACCGTTTTGTGCTTGCGCTCCAGCACCTCGACCACCCTGCCCTCGAGGCGCCCGCGCCGGTCCTCGCCGGTCACCTGCACCAGCACCTCGTCGCCGTCGAACACAAAGTGCATTTGCCGGGCGTTGAGGTAGACGTCGTCGCCCCCCGCCACCGGCTGGGCGAAGCCGTAGCCGTCGCGATGGCCCTGCACGCGGCAGTGCAGCAGGTTCATCTTGTCCACCAGGCCATACGCGCCGCGGCGGTTCACCATCAACTGCCCGTCGCGCTCCATCGCCCGCAGGCGTTTTTGCAGCGCGTCGACCTGCTCGGACTCGCCAAGATCGAGGGCCCTGGCGATATCGGCGTGGTCCAGCGGCTTCTCGGCATCGGCCAGGAGTTCGAGAATCACTTCGCGGCTGGGGATCGGGTTTTCGTAGCGCTCGGCCTCGCGAGCGGCGTGGGGATCGGCAATCTTGCCTTTTTTGGCCATAGAGATGGGATCTTCCGTCAGGATTTATTGTGAAGGATATGCAAATATTCGCCGATTATACGGCAGGAGAGCCCGCCCCGTCTTCCCGGGCATTGACAAAGCGGCGCCAGAAAAGTACAGTCGCGCCCCTCGGAAACCACGGCCGGCTCGTCAGGTGGTGGAACTCTGAAATGCCCAGATGGTGAAATTGGTAGACACGCTAGCTTCAGGTGCTAGTGCTCGCAAGGGCGTGGAGGTTCAAGTCCTCTTCTGGGCACCATCCAACCTTAAGTGATGCAGCATCAACAGCTGATGCATCACGCGTCTCAGTACTCAGATATCTCGTTACTGTCGCTCGATACCAACTGGATAAGCCTGGGATGGATAAACAATCTTTCGCGCCCCATCTTACGCTCGACAAGCACACCTACCTTCACAAGTTGTTTAAGATACTCTGATGCGGTTTGGCGCTTGGCGATATTTGCGTCCACCAAATTGGAAATGCGGCAGTAGGGCTGCTGAAATATTGTGTCCACGAGTTCACGGCTGTAGATTTTTGGCAATTGATCCCGCACATACCCGGCTGTGTGATCAGCAAGATCACGTATGGCAATGATTTTTTGCGTCGTCCATTGCGCGGTGCTGGCAACCGCATCGAGCATATAACCGATCCATTTCTCCCAGTCCTGCTCCTTCGTCACGCCCAGCAAATTCGCGTAGTAGGCAGGCTTGTTAGCAATGATGTAACGGCTCAGGTACAGGATCGGTAACGTCAATAGCTCTTCCTGAACGAGGTAGAGGATATTCAGGACGCGTCCTGTGCGTCCGTTCCCATCGGTAAACGGGTGGATGGCCTCGAACTGGTAATGCATGACGGCCATGCGAACGAGAGGATCTATCTCAGGGTGTTCATGGATGAAGCGCTCCCAGTTACCCAGCAAATCTCGCAATACCAACTCTCCTTCCGGGGGGGTGTATACCACCTCCCCTGTCAACTCGTTAGCGAGCTTTGTTCCCGGCACTCTGCGGACTTCCATCTGCACGCCCTTGATCTGTGTACAGACCGCTTCCGCCATCCGGGTTGTGATCGGGCGCTCCGCCAATTCCCGCCAACCCTCGTATAGCGCACTGCGGTAACGCAAAGCTTCACTGGTCGCGCTGTCTGCTTGTCTGTCACTGCCAGCGTACTCGAACAACTTGTCGGTGGTCGTTACGATGTTCTCGATTTCAGAGCTGTATTTTGCTTCCAGCAGCGGCAATGTATTGACGAGCATGGCCTGGTTGGGAATCAACTGAGCGGCTTGCTTGAGTTCTGCCAGGGCAGCCCTCGCAGCAATACAACGCTTCAGCACAGCCCTGGTTTCAAGTTCCGTTGCGGGTGGTAGCGGGGGCAGGCCGTTGTAGGGTGTATCTGGCTTCCAAACCATATGTTTAATACTTTGCTTTTTATCGACATATTTGCAGCATAGGTCGCTCCTGTCGACAGGTCAATATCATATGTCGATAAAATTGCATTTTGTCTACTTATTTGGAGCCTGTGTCGATGTTATCGACAAAACAGCACAGTATGTCTGCTGGGCATTTCATAGCCCCCCGGGACCCCTCGACCAACCGTGCGCCAATTGGATGCTGTGACCTGTGCCCGGCAATGGTGCAAGAATTGTCACCTATCACCTTATTGATTGTGGCCTCGCACGCTCAACGTCGCTCAAGCGGATCGAGAAGGGAGAGGGCTTAGTCCTGGCAGAAGGCCGACCACCACGCTCAGCGGCCTCGAAGTCCTTCTGGAGGTGCGCCCTGATATCCATCGGAGAAGTCATTTCGGCCCCTCCTGGAAGTAGGGGACGTCGTTTTCAAGGTAATCCGCCCAATCCTCCAAGGTCTTGAGAATACTCTCAAATTCGATGACCTCGGGTGCTGACTCGACCCCTTCGGACTTCTCCTTATGTGCCTCATTCCAGTTTAGGAGGAGAGAGTGCCCAGAGTTCGAGATTTCTCCCTTCTGGGACACCATTTCCAAGTGCACAACACCCCGATGACCCGGGCTACGACTTTTTCCTTTTTTTCCGCCCGCCCGGCTTCGGCTTCGCCGCGTCGAGCAGTTCGCTGACCGCGACCTCGACACACTCGCGGAAATAGTCGATATCCGGGAGGATATTGCGGTCGGAGATGATATTGATCATCAGCTTGCCGTTGTAGCTGCCGACCGCGATGAACAGGCCCATCCCGTTTCCGAGCGGCGCCAGCCCGAACTGGTGCGTGCACTGCGCGCCGCAGGTATAGAGCGCGACCGGCGAACCCGGCACGTTGGAGACGAACAGGTTGCATATCTTCGGTGCGAAGCGCTCCTGCGACAGCGCGCGGGCCAGGCCCTTCATCGCGGTGCTGGGTATGTACTGCACCAGTTCGACCATCATGCGCGCGCCCACGCCGGACTCCGCGGACTTGTTGGCGGCGGTCGAGCGGCGGATTGCGCGCAAGCGCTGCAGCGGATCGTCGATGTCGCTGCCGATCGGCACGCGCATGCCGGAGAGGTTGTTCGCGGCGGGTTGCTCGGCGCCCTCGGCCGGCCTGGCGTTCACCGGGCACCAGCCGATCAGTGAGGCCTCGGGCAATTCGCCGTGCTTGCGCAGGTAGCGCCGCAGCGCGCCGCCTGCCACGGCCAGCACCGCATCGTTCACGGTGGCGCCCTCCACTGCCGACTTGATGGTCTTGAAGTCGGCCAGCGGGAAGGTGAGCGCGTCGAACAACTTGTGCGGGGAGACCGGGCCGTTGAAGCGCGTGTCGGGAATCTCCGGATCGTTTGCCTCGCTGCGGTCCCGCTGCCGCTTCTCCTTCGCGGCCGCCAGCATTTCCGGCGTGTACTTCACCAGTGAACGCGTGAACCGGAGCGGGGAATTGATCGCGCTGAGCAGGGCCCGTTGCAGCATCGCCCCGCTCTCGGGTGCGCGGCCGGCGTCGCCGGCGCTCGCCTGCAGCGGGATGGCCGGTGTGCCCTGCGCATCGATGTCGGCGAGCGCGGCCATCAGTTGCGCCGCGCCGATGCCGTCGATCGCCGAGTGATGCAGGCGCGTGACCAGCGCGAAACTGCCGGGCGCGAAACCCTCCACGTTGTCCAGCCCGTCCAGCATGTGCAGGTCCCACAGTGGCCGGTGCATATTCATCGGGCTGCTGAACAGGCGCGAGATCGCCGTCGCGAACTGCCGCCAGTCCGCGGGTTCCGGCAGAGTGGTGCGGGTGATATGCGCCTCCAGGTCGAAGTGCTCGTCCTCCACCCAGTAGGGGTGGTCTATGCCGAGCGGCGGCGTGTAGAGCTTGCGCGTGAACACGGGCGAGACGAACAGCCGGTCGCGGACGTGCGCCACGATGTCGCCCAGCCGCACCCGGCCCTGCGGCGCGGTGGACGGGTCGTAGACGCTCACCGCCATGATGTGCGTCAGGTTGTTGGGCGTCTGGGAATAGATGAACTGCGCATCCTGCGCGCCTAGTTGCTGGTACATGTGCTGTTCACTCCACTTCGTCGAATAGTTTATCGGCCTCGCGCAACCCCTCGATGCGCGAGGTTTCCATACGCCGCAGCAGGTCGCGGAATTCGCGCAGCAGCGCCTTCCTGCCGGCCAGCGCCCGGGCGTCGGTCGCGCCGGCGAGGCCGAGGTGCTCGGCCATCTGGTAGCCGGTCTCGAACAGCGCGCGGGAAATGGACGCCTCGCTGGTGACGCGGCGCATCAGGTAGGCGACGCGCCCCTCCCGGATCGCCTTCGCCACGCAGTCCTTCTGGCTCAGGCTCTCACCGGGCTGCAGCCCGCTCAACACCAGCAGCACGATCATATAGGCTTCCGCCAGCGGCAGGAACACGGCGTGCCCCACCAGCGGCTGGCAGCGCGCGACCAGGCTGTGCAGCCGGGTGCCGCCCTGCTGCAGGCGCTCGCGCCAGTCCTCGCAGATACGACGCAGTTCCGCTTCCAGGTTGGCGCGAAACTCCTCCTTCTCGGGGTAGAAGAACTCGAACTTGAACAGGTCGCGCAGCCGGCTGGTCTCGGCCCAGAACACCGCCTGTGCCGGGGATTTATAGTCCTCGCGCGCCTTCAGCAGCGACAACTCGATGATCGCGCGTTCCAGGAAGTGGTGAATGATCGTATTGCGATAGTAGCTGGCGACCGGGTGTTTGGCCGGTTCCACCGAGTACACCACCTGCGAGCCCTGGTCATAGCGGTTGAACAGGCCGCTCCTGAGCAGCGTTTCGATCTGCTGTTCGACGGCGCCTTCCGCGCCCTGGTCCAGCGTGTCCGACATGCGGATGCCGCGCCGCCTGCCCCAGTCCACCAGATAGCCGATACCGGTATGCAGTTCGCCCGCCGTCATGCCGCGCGGCGCGGACCCGAGCAGGATCAGGCAGATCAACGCATTCAGGGTGAAAGGCGTGACCCGGTTGGCGTTGACGGCGACCTCGAACGCGATTTTCGCGAGCGCCAGTTTATCGTCGGGATCCGGCGCCTTGTGCACCACTACCGGCTCGCCGAAGTTCACGTAGATGCGGCCGCGGGGTTCGCGCAGGGATTTCATGTAGCCGATGAACCAGCCTAGCGATTCGGGCTTTTTCAACGCACCCGACTGCTCGGCGACGTAATCGTCCACGTCGCGTATCAGGTCGAAACTGGTGGAGACCGGCAGGAAGTGCAGGTCCTCGACGCCGTTGCTGTGCGCGGAATCGATCACGTACTTGAGCAGGCCGAAGCGCGGCGGGCTCAGCTTGCCCGTGCGCGAGCGCGTGCCTTCGAAGGCCCACGTCATCGGAAAGCGTTTTTCCAGCAGGTAGCTGATGTAGAAGCGCAGCACCAGCTTGTACAGCGGGTTGTCGCGGAAGCTGCGGCGGATGAAGATGCCGCCGGCCCCGCGCATCATCGTGCTCAGGCCGGGCATCGCCATGTTGATGCCGCCGAAGGTATGGATCAGCGGCATGTCGTTGCGGTAGGCGATATCCGTGGCGGCCAGCCCGTCCAGGTAGGTCTTGTGCGTGAACAGCACCAGCGTGGGCTTCTCGCGGATGATGCGGCGGAATCGCTCGACCTCGGCCGGGTCGACCGACAGGTCGTTGTCGTAGCCCATCGACAGCAGGGTGCGCTCCAGCCAGGCCTTGAGGTCGATGAACAGCGGTCGCGGCCGCGAAATGAGCTCGGCCATGTATTTGTCAGCCTCGCCCTCAAGCGCCGCCAGCGGTTGCCCGCTCTGTGCCGACAGCGCGGCGACGGCCTCGGCGAAGGCCGGGTTCGCGTGCAGGTTCTCGGCGACAAATTTTGGCACCTTGTAGCGGGTGCCGCGCAGGCCGCGCTCGGCGATGTCCAGCGAAAGCCCGGCCCTGCGCAGCACGACCTGGGTAAAAGCGTCCTCCCTGACCGCGCTATCTGCGCTGCCGGCCTGCTCGCTGCTCTCGAATTCCTCACGCATCGCGCCGATGGTCGCCGGCTGCCCGGCGAAACAGAACGCGCGCCGCCGGTCGCGCAGCAGCATCCAGCGCGCGCGCAGCGCACCCGGCGCGCGCGGATCGCCGAACAATAACTGCCGCAGGCGCAGCCCGCGCGCCTGGTCGAATCCGGGGATGCGCCAGAATACCCTCACCGGCACCACCAGTGTTTCGGGGTCGGCCGCGAGCCGCTCGCGCAATGCCTGCAGGTCGAGGCCGCGGCGCTCGTCGGAAATCGGCAGCGTGACCGTATGCACCTGCCGGGCGGGGGCGCTCGCGACCATCCGGGCGCACCAGGCCTGCAGGAGCCGCTCCTCGATGCGGTGGCGGGCGTCGAGGATCAGCACCACGGGCATGTCTCCCGACAGGTGCAGCTCGGTGTCGTTTGTTTCGCTAAGCATGTTCCTTGATCCTCGCGGGAATCGCGAGCCTGACGCTGTGCCGGAACCGCGTGGCCGGCGGGGCTCTTGCAGTCAACAGTGTTGTATATTACTATGCGCTCCGGCCGGTTGTAAAGGAATCCTTGTGGAGGGCGATGCCGATGCGGGCACATGCAGAAGTTGTCGCGGAGATAGAGGCGCTGCCCGAGGGGCCGCAGATCGGCGCGTTCTTCGATTTTGACGGAACCGTGATCGCCGGGTACTCCGCGACGTCGTTCATGCGCGAGCAGATCCGGCGCAAGCAGCTCTCCGTGCGCCAGATCGTCGAGTCGTCGCGCGCGATGGCCGCGTTCGGCCTCGGCAATACCAGCTTTTCCGCGCTGATGATGGCCACCACCCAGTTCCTGCGCGGTACCGACGAGGCGGCCTATCGCCAGCTCGGTGTCGACCTGTTCGAGAAGGATATCGCCCGGTCGATCTATCCCGAATCGCGCGCGCTGATCGAGACCCACCTGCGCAAGGGACACACCGTGGCGATCGTCACCTCCGCCACCCCCTACCAGGTCGAGCCGGCGGCGGACAGCCTGGGTATCAGGCACGTCATGTGCACGCAACTGGTGGTGGAAGACGGCCAGTTCACCGGTGAGGTGGTAAAACCCGTGTGCTTCGGCGAGGGCAAGGTGCTCGCAGCCGAGTCGCTGGCGCAGCGCTGTGGCGTGGACCTGGCGCAGAGCTTCTTCTACAGCGACAGCGACGACGATATCGCGTTGCTGGAGCGGGTCGGCAAGCCGCGACCCACCAACCCCAATCGCGCGCTGGCCGCGATCGCACGCAGGCGCGGCTGGCCCACCCGGCGCTTCACCAGCCGCGGCAGGCCAAAGGCCGCCGAGTGGCTGCGCTCGATCCTGGCGACGGGCAGCATGGTCTCCTCGGCGGCGGCGTCGCTGCCGGTCTGGGCGATCACCGGTTCCAAGCGCGAGGCGCAGAATTTCACCGCGTCGCTGTTCGCCGAAACCGCCAGCGCGCTGATCGGCATGACGCTCGACGTGCGCGGCGAGGAAAACCTCTGGAAAAAACGCCCGGCGATCTTCCTGTTCAATCACCAGAGCAAGGCAGACTTCATCATTCTCGCGAAGCTGCTGCGCAGGGACTTCGCCGGCGTGGCCAGGAAGCACGGCAAGGGCGTGCCGCTGTTCAACGAGGCGATGGAACTGGGCGGCGTCGTGCTACTGGACCTCGGGCAGCCCAAAGACGCGATCGCCTCGATGCGTGAACTGGCGGGCAGGGTGAACGGCGAGAATCTCTCAGTGGCGATCGCGCCGGAGGGAACACGCAGCACGTCCACCCGGCTCGGCCCGTTCAAGAAGGGCGCTTTCCAACTGGCGCTCCAGTCCCGTGCGCCGATTGTACCGGTGGTGATACACAATGCGGTCGATGTGTCGCCCAAGGGCGAGTTCGTGTACCGCGCAGCCACCGTCCACATCGATGTACTGCCCCCGGTGGATACCCGCAAATGGAAGAAAGAGACCCTCGACAAGCACATGGCCGATATGCGGCGGCGCTTCCTGAAGGCGCTGGGGCACACCGATGCCAGGCCAGGCTGACCGGCTGTCAGTGGCGCTGACAACGTGCAGAATCTGAAACACGCCAGCGCCTGGCTGCCCCTGCCCGCGGGCCTGGGCCTGTTGCTGCTGGCAGCGCACGCGGGCTACGCGGCGCTGGCGGTGGCGGCAATCCCCGCGGTACTGATGGTGGCCGGTGGCGCGCGACTGCTGCTGTTTCCCGATTTACGCGCGCCGCAACTGGTGGCGATCGGGGGCGCTTTGGGCATGCTGTGCGCACTGCCGCTGGGCCTGCTTGCGGACCGTGGTTTGGGGCTGGCGACGTTCGCGCTGGCCCTCGGTGCATTCCTCGCCGCAGGCTGGCTGCAGGTGCGGCGGCAACCGGCCATTCAGGGCGTGCCCGCGCCCGCGCCGACAGTCGGCTACGGCGCGCTGGTAGCGCTTGACGATACCGTATTGGGATTCATGGCCGCGCTGACGCCACCGTCCACGCCGGCGGCGCTGCGCGCGGCGGTGGAAGAATCCGGGGCGGCGCACGCATTCCTGCAGCGGCGCGGTTTTCTCGATGACCCGCTGCGGTTTCACCGCCAGCCGCCGCCGCTCACGTCGCCGGCGCTCAGCCCGCTGCGCGTGCGCGGCCTCGAAGGCGAGCGACTGTGTTTCGAGAGCGGCCACGAACCGGACGCGGAGTTGCCGGGACGGGACCGCTGGCTCGGCTATGCCGAGAACCGAACCGCCCATGCGCTGATCCTGCGCCACTCGCGGGCCGCGCCGTGGCTGGTATGCGTACACGGCTTCGGCATGGGCAAGCCGGCGCAGGATCTCCAGGCATTTCGCGCCGCGCACCTGCACCGGGATGCCGGGCTGAACCTGGCGCTGTTCACGCTGCCGGTACATGGCCCGCGGGCGCCCGCGGGGTTCAACGGCGAGAAATTCTTCGGCCTCTCGGTGGTGGATTTCCTCCACGCCGAGTCGCAGGCGATATGGGACCTGCGCCGGCTGATCGCCTGGATACGCACGCAGGATGCCACGCAGGTCGGGATATTCGGCATTTCGCTGGGCGCCTATACCAGCGCGCTGCTGTCAGCCGTCGAGCCGGACCTGTCCTGCGTGATCGCGGGCGTGCCGCCCACCGACATGATTGCGCACCGCGAGTACCTGGCCAGCTCGGCGGAGCGGCGCCTGGCCAGCATCGCCGGCGTGGACGCGCTGCGCGACCGCGCCGTGCACAGCGTGGTATCGCCACTGCGGATGCCGACGCTGGTGCCGCACACCGGGCGCTACCTGTTCGCCGCGACGGGCGACCAGTTCGTGCCTATCGAGCAGGTACACGCGTTGTGGTCGCACTGGCAACAGCCGCGCATCAGCTGGTGCAGGGGCGGACACCAGAGCGCGCTGCTGCAGCGCCAGCCGCGCGTATTCGTGGACGAGGCGGTGGCGGCAGTTTTCCATCCCGCCTGACGGGATGATCGCGCCACACCGCGATCAGATCTGCCCCGCCCGCAACTGCGTGACCGCGTAGTCGCAGGCCCGCGCGGTGAACGCCATATAGGTGAGCGACGGGTTGACGCACGACGAGGACGCCATGAAGGAACCGTCCGTCACAAACAGGTTGGGAATGTCGTGCGCCTGGTTATGCTTGTTCAGCACCGCTTGCGCCGGGTCGTCGCCCATGCGCGCAGTGCCCATCTCGTGGATGCCGGCGCCGGGAACGGACAGCTTCTCGGCATCGCCGAACGCGATGGACATCACCGCGCCGGCCGCTTTCTGGATGCGCTCGCCCTGGGCCAGCAGGTCCTTCGCCATCGCCTTTTCGTTGTCGCCCCAGGTGAAGTCGAAAGCGACCTGCGGGATGCCAAAGCGGTCTTTCTTCGTCTTGCTCAGGTAGACCCGGTTGCGCTGCTGCGGCAGGCATTCGCCGAAGCCGCCCATGTAGAACATCCACGAGGGCGGTATTTCGCGCAGCGCGTTCTTGTAGCCCGCGCCGAAGCCCTTGTTGTTGAAAGCGCTCGTCCAGTTGCTGCTGTTGATCATCGTCTGGTAGCCGTAGCCGCGCACAAAATCGAGCTCCTGGTCCTGCTGCGCCACGTTGCGAAACCGCGGGATGTACAGGCCGGTGGGGCGGTTGCCGTAGTAGTACTTGTCGGTGTCGTCCATGTAGATCCCGGCGACGCCCAGGCCGAGGAAATGGTCCATCAGGTAATGCCCGAGCACGCCGCTGCGGTTGGCGAGCCCGTTCGGGAATTCCGCGCTCGCCGAATTCAGCAGCAGTTGCGTGGTGCCCACCGTGGAGGCGCAGAGGAAGAACAGGCGCGCGCTGAATGCGCTGCGCGCCCGGGTGTTGGCATCGATCACGTGCACCTTGCTGATTTTGCCCGTCGCCTTGTCGTACTCCAGGCGTTCAACCACGGCATTGGACTTTAGCGTGAGATTGCCGGTGGCCTGCGCGGCGGGCAGCGTGGAGGACTGCGAACTGAAGTAGCTGCCGGTGGAGCAGCCGTTCTCGCAGGGACCGCAGTAGTGACAGGCGGAGCGCCCCGGCAGGTCCTCGGTCAGGATGGCCGTGCGCGCATTGGTCAGCGTGATATCCGGCGCATGCTTCTTCAGTCTGCCGTGGATAGTCTCCTCGATCGCGAACCACGACATCGGTTTCTGGAACTCGCCGTCCGGGAGTTGTGCGAGGCCCTCCTTTTTGCCGTTCACGCCGATAAACTTCTCGACGTGGCTGTACCAGGGCGCAATCTCGTCGTAATCCACCGGCCACGGGATACCGTGGCCATCCATCGCATTGGCCTTGAAATCCTGCTCGCTGAAGCGGTAGGTCTGGCGGCCCCACATCAGCGAACGGCCGCCGACGACATTGCCGCGGTACCAATCGAAGGGCGTCCCCTCGTCAACCGCGTACGGATTCTCCCGGTCGTTGTTCCAGAACTGGATGTTGGCGGCGCTGAACGCGTAGACCTTACTTTGCACCGGGTACTCGCGCTCCCACAGCGTCCTGTCGGGCTTGCCGTTGAACGGCAGTTTCCAACTCGGGGCGTGCTCGCCGAGATAGCCGGTACCCGCCGGCATGTCGCGGCCGCGCTCCAGTACCAGTACTTTCAGGCCCTTCTCGCAGAGTTCCTTCGCCGCCCAGCCGCCGGTGATACCGGAGCCGACGACGATAGCGTCGAAATCATGGGTTGTGGTGTCGGTCATATCTTTTTTTCTCCCGGTGCGGAATTCTTGAGGCGGGTGGCATCAGTGATAAAAGTTGAACGGCGCCCAGGTGCTCTCCCCGGGTGTGCGCGGCGTATTGCCGTCGAAGCGCATCGGCATCACGTTGTAACGCAGTACGGTCGTGGCCCCGACTTCCGAGGTGAAGAAGCCCCAGGCGGTGAGCTCCTTGATCTGGCAGATGAACGGCGCGTCGCTGATGAAGGCGCGGCGAATATTGCCCTGGACATACCACGGCGAATCGCTGGCCGCCGCTTCCAGCGCCTCGAGAACGGCGAGCTGCCGGTCGCCGTCCAGTTCGTCAAATGCCTTGCCGTGCTCCTCTGGAATCCGCGTTTCAATGTCTTTCAGGCCGGCGTTGAAAATGCTCCGTTCGCCGTCGTTCAGCCACTGCGCGACCATCAGTTCAATGAAATGCGGCACGCCGGCATCGATCGCGCCCGGCGAGTCGGTACGCGGAATGATGGTCTGCGCGATCGCGGCGACCAGCTTGCGTTGCGCCGGCGAGAAGTAGTCCACTTTCTGGCTGGTGTAATCGGGCGCGCTGGCCAGGTACACCATCTGTTCCTCGGTCAGCGCGAAGGCCAGCCTGCCCGTTGTCGCACCGCTGACCAGGATGGCCGCGCACTCCAGGAATTGGCGTCTGTTCACTGTTTGATTCCTCCGTTGTGTTATTACTGTCTCGCCCGGGTATTTGTGCATTCAAACCAGCAGATCCGCAATGCTTCGGTTGGTTTCCATCCCCATTGTGTCCCAGCGTTCGACCTGCAGGCCCATCGCCCGCTGCACGGTCAGGCCTATCCCGCTGCTCGGGTCGGCCATGTGGTCGCCGGTGCGGATGCGGCCGCCGGCGACGATGATCGGCATGCCCTCAAAGGCATGCGCTTTCGCGAGAGAGCGGTCAGAGTGCGCCAATACGACACAGTTGTCCAGTAGCGTGCCATCACCCTCCGGGGCTGCGGCAAGCGCATCGAGGAACTCGCGCGCGAGAGTGGCGCCCGGCCGGTCAGCGCGCATCGCCATGTTCCGCAATGGGGTTGAGTTGCTGCGCGCCGGCAATAACAAACGCGGGCAGTGCGCTGATCCGGTACTGCGTGGAAATCGAAGTACACTTCCCGGTGTCCGGATCCGGGTGTCCGTCGGCGTGCTCGTACAGCGCGTAGTAAACGCCATTGCAGGTATGCCCGAGCACAAAGGCCGCGCCGTTGGCCGAACCGACACGACGGTGCTCCGGGGCGGGTTCGCCGGTGCTGGTACTGCCGTCGCGATAACCGAACTGCACGTCGTACATCGCCTCCACCGGCGTGTAGCCTGCGAGGTACCCCTCCAGTTCGCCATCCGCCGACAGTGTGACCTGCAGGCGCGCGTCGCGCAGCGGGCGCACCAGGTACATGCTGTTAACCACGTGATGGAACTGCACATCGGCCGGCTCAGTTGTCAGCACGCCGTTCTCGATCCGTCCGCGCGTCGCTGCCTGGAACGCGGGGTCGGGGTCCACGAGGTAGGTGGCAAAGGCCAGCGGTTCGCGCGCGGGGCTCAACTGGATCGGGTCGGCATTGGCGAAGAATCGCACCTGTACATCGTCGTCATTGACGATATCGTCCACACCGGACAGGGACAACAGTATGCCCCATGAACCTGTGAGCATCTCGGTGTCGAAACCATTGGACGGCCCGGTGGATTGATAGGACCGGGTGCAGCCCACCACGCGGTAGAACTGGTTGTCGACGCCCGGCTCGCCGTCCGGGCCGGTAAAATCCTCGTGGACGCAGTGTCCGGCGGTCCCCGCGCCGGGTGCGCTTGCGCCGTCAAGGTCGATTCCGGGTACCCGCATCGTGCTCAGCCGGACCGTACGGAAGTGCGGGTCGGGAGCGCCGGCTTCGGGATTGGTGCACAGGTTCTGGCCGTTGGGCGCGGTGGAGAACGGCTTGCCGCCTTCGCCAAGGCGCGCCGCGTAGGCTTCATCCGACTCCTGCGGCCGCCGTTTGCCCTCCTCCGTCGCGGCGAAAATCTCCCGCACATTCTTGGCCATGCCCTGCGGGCAGGCGCCGGTTTCGAGCGCGTCGTCCGGAAGGGCGAACGCAATACGGGAGATCACAAATCCCGCCTCACCCTCGTGCAGGAAGGGCGCATCGCCGCGGGCGGCATACAGGGGAAGCAGGAGCGTCAGTAGCAGCAAGGTGCGCAACCACCGCTGGCGTGCGTCCGGCGGTTTGCCCGGGACCATTGCCAGGTGCAGAGCGGTCATTGCCAATTCCAACCAGTGCTCATCGTGTTATTACCGGACTTTACTGACACAAGTGTAAGTATTATTATGACGACAGTGTAAGTAATGTCAACGGTTGCGGATGTATTACTCGCAATGCCGGCTGACAACAGCCACCTGCAGGAGATCGACGCGCCTATGGCCAGAACCCCGACAGTGAGCGACGAGGAGATTTTCGCAGCGTCGAGGAAGGTGATGGCACGCCGCGGCGTACACGGTTTCACACTGACGGACGTGGCCGCCGAAGTGGGTCTGTCACGCGCGGCGATTATCCTGCGCTTCAAGAGCACGCACGAACTCAAGGTGCGGCTCATGACCCGGATGGCGGAGCAGTTCGCGCAGCTTGTCGGCAGCCTGCCGCACCCGCCGGGTGGCGATGGCTTGCTGGAGGTCGCCGCATTCATCGGTCGCCACCTCGGCAACCGCAAGAGCCTGCCGTCGTTTTTCGCCACTTACTCCGCCAATATGGAGGAGCGCGAACTCGCCGCAATCGAGAAGATGCGCGGCGCCGCCCTGCGCAACGCCATCCTGCGGGTTATGCCCGACACCTGCATCGGCCGGGAGGCCGCGGCCGCGGCTTTCAGTGCTCACCTGACCGGTACGATCATGAGCTGGGTCGGCGAAGATGACCCCGACGCCGTCGCCTACCTCGTACAGAAAACCCGCGACTGGCTGCGCCTGGCGGGCATTCCTTTCAACACCTCGTCGCAACCGGCGAATTTGCGGCCAGAGTCGAAACCGGCGCCGAAGCCCGCGCGGGGCAAGGCGAAATCCACGCCGCCGGCGAAACGCAAACCGCCTGCACGCTCCCGGAAGATCGCAAAATGAAGCGGCACACCCGCAGCGGGCGCGGAGAAAACCGCTACTGTTCGCGCCAGCTTCGGCAACCAGGCGGGGCCGGCAAGCCGTGAACAGGTCAATGCGCAGCGCTGAGCACTCGCCGATCCTGCGGCAACTGCTGACGCTCGGCATACCGATCACTATCGGTGGCGCGGTGCAGACCAGCTACCACCTGATCAATGCTTTCTGGGTCGGCCGCCTCGGCGCCGACGCGGTAGCCGTGGTATCAGTCTGCTTCCCCGTCATCCTGCTCCTGATCTCGCTGGGCAGCGGACTGTCCCTGGCGGGCACAATCCTGGTGGCGCAGTACCACGGCGCAAAAAATACCGCGCAGGTAAACCAGACCGTCGCGCAGTGCCTCATCGCGATGGTACTCCTCGCAATAGTATTGACCGTTGTCAGCTTTCTGGCGGCGCCCTATATCCTGCGCACCATTGGCGCCAGGGATGCCGTGTTCGACAGCGCGCTGCTGTATCTGCGCATCTCGCTCGCTGGCACGGTGTTCCTGTTCCTGGGCGCGTTCTACCAGGCCATGCTGCGCGGTATCGGCGAAGCCAGGGCGCCGCTGCGGGTGATACTCGCCAGTGTGGCGCTGAACGCGCTGCTGGACCCGCTGTTGATCTTCGGGTGGGGGCCGGTTCCGACGCTCGGCGTGCAGGGTGCGGCCTGCGCGACCGTGTTGACCCAGTGTATCACCGCCATCGCCGGCATCGCCCTGATGCTGAGACCCCGCTTCGGCTTGCGCATCAGGCCGCGGCACCTGTACCCGCGCTGGTCGGGCATCTCCAGGCTCGCCAGGCTGGGCCTTCCCGCCTCGCTGGAGCAGTCGATGCAGGCATTGACTGTGGCGGCGATGACCATGTTGGCCGCCCGCTTCGATACAGTCGTGCTCGCGGCGTACGGACTGGTGTTTCGCATGCTCACGTTCACCATCATTCCCGCATTCAGCCTGTCCATGGCCACGTCGATCCTCGTCGGGCAGAGCCTGGGCGCGAGCGACAGCGTGCGCGCGAGGCGAACCGCGCTGGTATCGGCGACAGCCAACACCTCGATGATGTTGCTGCTCGCAGCCGTGTTGTTCAGTTTCGCCACGCCGATTGTGAGCGTATTCGTGCCGGGCCAGCCGGAGCTGATTGCGCAGGGCGCGCTGGTGCTGCGCATCTTTTCACTGTCCTTCCCGCTCAGCGGACTCCAGCTTTCGCTAACGGGCTGTTTTCGCGGCGCCGGCGATACGCTGACCGCGATGTTGTTGACCGTCGCCGGCATCTGGCTGGTGCAGCTGCCGGCCGCGTACCTGTTGTCCCGGCACACCCCGTTGGGTGCTGACGGGCTGTGGTGGGCGGGGTTTATTGCGTCCTGCGTGGGCACGGTGGTCGCCATCCTGTACTTCAGGAGCGCGCGCTGGATGCGCGCAGTTCAGTCCGGCCCGGTCGCAGCTCCGGGGAAAAACGCTTAGGCGGACAGGGCTTTCAGTCGCAGCGCGGCGCACCTCCGGCCCGCCCCGCGTCGGTGACATTGCAGGAAATGCCGATAGAACTGCGCTTGCGGTTGAGATTGCGCCCCCGCCTTCGTCTACCTTGGAACGCAGGAAACTCTGTCACAAGCATCTCGTTTGATGGTATTGTTCGCTGGCTACCTCTTCCGCCGGCGCAGCATAAAAATAAGTAACAAGGGAGTGATGACTATGAAAAAACCAGGCCAGAATCTGTTGGCGCTCACCCTGCCCCTGCTCGGCATATACGCCGCGAGCCCGGCGCTGGCCCAGGATACGGGCGCGCCGCCCGGTCCGAATGTCTCGCTGCTGGAAGAGGTGGTGGTGACCGCGCGGCGCCGCGAGGAACTGCTGCAGGACGTGCCGATTTCGATGACCGTGTTCAACCAGCGACAACTGGATAACGCCAACGTCGTCAACTCCGCCGATCTCGCGACCTACACGCCGTCGCTCTCGGTCAACCAGCGTTTCGGCGCCGTGAACAGCTCGTTCGCGATCCGCGGCTTCACCCAGGAGCTGCGCACCACGGCATCGGTGGGCACTTACTTTGCCGAAGTCGTCGCGCCGCGCGGCACCAATGCCCAGACCTCCGGCGACGGCGCCGGCCCCGGCTCGTTCTTCGACCTGGAGAACGTACAGGTGCTGAAGGGCCCGCAGGGCACGCTGTTCGGCCGCAATACCACCGGCGGCGCGGTATTGATCACGCCCAAGCGCCCGACCGAGGAATTCGAAGGTTACGTCGAGGGATCGGTGGGCAACTTCGACATGTACCGCACGCAGGGCGTGCTCAATGTCCCGCTGTCGGACCGCGTGCGCGTGCGCGCCGGCTTCGACCAGCAGAAACGGGACGGCATCCTCAACAATATCACCAACATCGGCCCCAACGATCTCGCGGACGTCAATTACGTCTCCGGGCGCCTGAGCATGTCAGTGGACATCACCGACTCGCTGCAGAACTACACGGTGGCGACATATACCAACTCCAATACCAACAGCCAGCCCTCCACGCTGGTCGCCTGCAACGACGGCACCGGCCCGACCGCACTGCTGGGCTTTCTCTATGTTCCGCACTGTAATGCGCAGCTGCAGCGCCAGCAGGCCACCGGACAGAACGACTTCTATGACGTCGCCAGCACCGTGCCCGAGGCGGGCGTCAAGATCGAGCAATGGCAGGTGATCAATCACACTGACTGGGAAATCAACGACGAGTTGCTGATCAGGAATATCTTTTCCTATGCCAACCTGGAGACAACCAACGCCTCCGACCTGTTCGGCACGAACTTTATTATTCCGGGCGGCGAGCGGGTATTCGCGACCACCGGCGTCCGCCCCGGTCTGCCGACCACCAGCCAGGAAACCGTGGTGGAGGAACTGCAGCTGCAGGGCTCCTCGTTTGACGACAGGCTGACCTGGCAGGCTGGCCTGTACTACGAGCACAGCGAACCCGATGGCAATACTGGCCAGCAGTCGCCCGGGCAGATCGACTGCGACCTCGCGACCCTGAATACCAAAAATGCGAATGATTTCCGCTGCGCGTCGATCTTCCTGCTGTCGAACGTCCTGCTCACCGAGCAGGGGGTGGAGTACGACAACCAGGCGGTCTATTCGCAGGCGACCTATGACATCAGCGACCAGCTCAGCGTCACCGGTGGTGCGCGTTATACCTGGGACGACACCAAGGGCACCTCAAAGGACACGCGCTACGAGTTCGCCACCAGCAACACCCTGCAAGCGCCGATAGCGGTGGTGGACCTGGGTGAGGCCGACATGAAGCAGAAGAGTGACAAACCCACGTGGATCGCCGATTTGAGCTACAAGCCCACCGTGGACAACCTGCTCTACGTGAAGTATGCGCGCGGCTACCGCCAGGGCAGTGTCAACCCGGCGGGCGAGCACACGCCGTCACCGAGCGGCGAACGTATCGATATCCACGGCCCGGAGAAAGTCGACACCTACGAAATCGGCTCAAAGAACACCTTCAGCGGCCGCTTCCCGGGTGTGTTCAACATCGCCATGTTCTACAACGATTTCCGCGACCAGCAACTGCAACAGGGCATTCTTACCTCCAATGGCACCGGCTCAACGGCAATCGTGAACGCCGGTAAATCCCGCATCTGGGGCGTGGAAGTCGAGGGCAATGTCAACCTGACAGACAATATACAGTTCGGGCTGGCCTACACCTACCTGAACACCGAGGTGCTGGAACTGGAAGACGTCTCCGCCCTGGTCGCATCCACCGGCGCGACGCCGGCTGCGCTGTCGACCTCCGAGGGAGAGGAGTTGCCGTATTCACCGAAGAACCAGCTGGTGGCGAATGTGCGCTACCTGCTGCCGGTGCCCGCGGACTACGGCGATATCGATCTCGGCGCCACCTACGTCTATTTCAGCGATCAACTGGCAGTATCGGAAACAGTCAGCCCGATGTACGAACTCGACGGTTACGACCTCGTCAACTTCAACGTGAACTGGAACGCGATCGGCGGCAGTGCCTTTGACGGCTCGTTGTTCGTGACCAATGCATTCGACGAGGAATACGAAGTGTACCGCTCCGGCCTCTGGGGCGTGGCCGGCTTCGAAACCGGCATGACCGGCCTGCCGCGCATGTTCGGCGCGCGCGTGCGCTACAACTTCGGCGCCGCCAACTGACCTGATCGCGGCGAGGGCGTCGCCGCACCTGCCACTGCGCCTGCATCCTAGTGCTATGGCCGGTTCAGGCTAGTCCCGCCGGATATCCACGCTTTCTCCGATGGACTTCGCATACTGACTCATTTACGTTGGCTGGGGAGAAAACGGACGGCGGAATCATCATAAAAAGGAGTTTTGTATTCTCGGCGCAGGCGTTCAACGCTGACCCGGGAATAACGATGGGCGAGCTCCGAAATCGCGTGTACTGGCAGCATTGTGGGGCAGTCGCGGCTGCTCACTCCTGGCGCGGGAGCGAGGGTCCCCCGTCTGCGACCGAAAAAACGCACACATGAAAACCGGCATCATTTTATGAACAACATAGTTGATTACCGTTACCCGGCACGGTACCATCCGCAACAACCAGACGAGAGCGCAGGTCGTGGCTGTCATCAGCAGCAGGTCGCCGGGGACAAACAAACGTTCAATGCTGCGCGCGCGAGAAGGTGGTTTCACCCGCAATCATAAGAGCCCGAGAGGTCTACAATCATGAACAACCCGAAACGTCAAAAATCAGCCCTGCGCCCGACCGGCAGGCAGCGCGACAACCTCAGTACCACCCTGGCGATTGCGCTGCTGGCCGCAGGTTCGGGAGGCTACGCCACGGGCGCTGCCGCGCAGACGCAGCAAGCGCCCGGCGAGCGCCAACTGGTCGCGCTCGAGGAAGTCGTGGTAACCGCCCGCCGTCGCGAGGAGTTGCTGCAGGACATTCCGCTGGCGGTCACCGCGTTGAGTTCCGAATACCTGCGCGAACAGAACATCACGCGCGTGGAAGACCTCGGCATACATGTGCCTTCCCTGCGCATCTCCTCCGGGGGCACGGGTACCAACAGCCCGCTGATCACCCTGCGTGGCCAGCGCCCCTCGACCGTTACCATCACTGAAGACCCCGCGGTGCCGATCTACTTCGCCGAGGTGGTACTGACCCCGACCCAGGGCACCAACCTCGCGATGTACGATCTCGCCAATGTGCAGGTGCTGAAGGGGCCGCAGGGCACGCTGTTCGGGCGCAACAGCACCGGCGGCGCGCTGCTGTTCACGCCAACCCGTCCGGGTGAGGAACTCGGCGGCTACCTCGAGACCCGACTGGGCAACTACGACCTCGTGCACGTGGAGGGCGCGGTGGACCTGCCCGTCAACGACACGCTGCGATTCCGCGTCGCCGGTATCAGCATCGACCGCGACGGCTACCAGGACAACGTCGCGGACAACGCGCTGCGCGGCAACGAGCAGTTCTGGGACGAGGACTCCTACGGCCTGCGGGTCACGATGGACTGGACGCCCAATGATCGCCTGAGCAACTACGCCACGGTATCGTACGATGAAAACGACATGCACAACCCGGTTCCCGTCCCGCTGGCATTCAACTCGGACGCGGGCCTCGGGCGGCTCACCAACGCGGTCTTCAACGGGGGAGCTTCCCGCCTCGGTGCGCCGTCGGAGCCGGAAGTCGATGAAGCGCTCGCACGCCAGGCCGCCCGCGACTGGGACAAGATCGAAACGGATGTGAACGGCAAGGACAAGGTTGAGAATATTTTCTTCGCCAATACCACCGAGTTCGAGATCAATGATGCGGTCACGATCAAGAACATCTTCGGCTACCGCGATCTCGACAGCAAATCCTCCACCGATGCGGACGGCACGGCGATCCCGATATTTGGCGCGATCACCTCACTGACGTCGCCAGTGACGCTCAACCCGCAGTCCGGCGAGGTGACCGCCACCCAGTACAGCGACGAACTGCAGCTCCTCGGCAATGCCTTCGACGACAAGCTGGACTGGATCGCCGGTGTGTTCTGGATGAATATGGACGGCTCGCAAACGCTGCCGACCCAGGTGCTCGGAGGAAACCCGGAGTGGCCCACAGGCCCGTCCCCCATTGACATCCCGGACGTCAACCAGCTCTGGTACATCGCCCAGAACGGTTTCCTGCAGGACTCACCCAATGGCGATGCCGAGAACGAAACCTGGGCGATCTTCGGCGAGGCCAACTACATGTTCAACGAGCAGTGGTCTGTCACCGCCGGCCTGCGGCAAACCTGGGACGATCGCAAGATGGAGGTGAAGAATTTCTCGCTGGACAACAATACCCTGATCTACGGTTGCGCGGTGAAGGACGAGAACAACCAGCTGCTGCCGGATGACGCCTGTTCGCGCAAGGTGGACGAGAGCTTCGACAAACTCACCTGGCGCGGTTCGGTCAACTGGAACCCCAGGGAGGATATGCTGGTATACCTGAGTGTCGCGACCGGCTACCGCTCCGGCGGCTTCAACCTGCGCGGGGTGAACAACTTCTCGCTGCAGCCGTTCGACCCGGAAACCGTGCTCACCTACGAGTTGGGACACAAGACCGACTGGGATCTGTGGGACCTGGCGAGCGTGCGCACCAACCTGGCGATCTATGCCCAGGAGTTCGACGATATCCAGAAGACTCTGTCGGGGACCAACCCGGATACGGGCGCTTTCGAGACCTTTACCGCCAACGCCGCGAAGGCTGATATCAACGGCGTGGAGTTCGATATCACGGTAGCGCCGATCGAGAGCCTGGTCTTCATGCTGAGCTACTCCTACGTGGACGCCAGCTACAACGAGTGGGAGCGCCAGGTCTCCGACAGCAGCGGCATCTACGTTGTCGACTACTCCAACGCGCCGTTTGTCTACATCCCGAAGAATACGGCGACCGCGTCCGTCAACTACACCCTGCCGCTGGACGCTTCCATCGGCGAGGTGACACTGACCGCCAGCGCTTACTGGCAGGACGATATGGATACCAATGACGGCGCCTTCCGCTGGCCCGGACTGGGCTGGAGCGAGGAAAACCTGCAGGAATCCCTGGCCACAGTCGAGGCGGATTCCTACACCGTGGCGCATTTCCGTGTGGACTGGGGCTCGGTGATGGGCTCGGACTTTGATGTCGCAGCCTTCGTCAACAACGCCTTCGACGAGGATTACATCACCGGCGGCCTCAGCGTCCCGGACAGCCTGGGCTGGGTTGCGGCCAGCTACGGTGCGCCGCGTACCTACGGCGCCTCGCTGCGCTACCGGTTCTAGGCGTCTTTTAGAGCTAACTCCCCGCCGGGCACAGCGCTGCCCGGCGGGGCCTACCATGCAACCGGCCCGTTTTCAGGCGAAACCGCCCATATCGAAGTAATCCCGCCAGGCGCTGATTTTGTCGCCGCTGAACTCGAACACCCCCATCACCGGCAGTTCCACCGTACGCCCGTCCATCACGAGTTTATCGGTGCGCTCGTTCATCACCACGCCGTCCGCACCCTCCACCTGGTGGTGCACCACGAAGTTGATTGCACTGGTACTCCCGAGGAATCCTTCGATAAACGCGCGAATGGCAGCCTTACCAACGTTGGGCGGCCCCATCGGTACATTGGCGTACGCCGCATCCTCGGTGAAGTAATCCATGATGGCGTCAAGGTCCAGGCTGTTCCAGGCCTGCATGAAGCCGTCGACTATCTGTGTATTGCTTGGCATGTGATGTTCTCCTGTGTTTGGGGAATCACAGTGTATACGAGGCCGGATCTCAATACTTCCAGCTGCCGGGTAGTGCGTCAGTTTGAAATTGGTCTATACGAGCCCGAGTGGCGTTGTTGCGGCCGGGACACGCCAAAAAGCACACGTCCTTGTGTAGGCTCGGGTGGCGACGTCCTGTCGCCACACGGTCCCGGCCGCAACAACGCCACCCGGGCTCTCTACTATCATCAAATTTCAAACTGACGCACTACCCGGCAGTTGCCTCCGGGGTCTTGATGAGCTCGTTCACACAGGCGGGTGTGACCTCTATCGTTCCAGATCGACGAACCGTGGCCATCCGCGCCGCTCGCTCCCGCACTTTCGGATTGGGGCGAGGTGATCTATCCTGTTCGCACCGGCTGACGGCTCTCGCACACTAAAACCCTGCCCGCTTCGGGCGCGAATGCCAAAAGCCATAGCAAGCTGGATGGACCCGACAGGCGCCCCAATGAACCTCAATCAAGTCATCACAGTCTCCCCCAAGGTCATTTCCCAGGAAATCGCGGGCGAGACGGTGATACTGGATCTGGAAAGCGAATGCTACTTCGGCCTGGACGCCGTGGGCACGCGCATCTGGCACCTGATCCGTGAGGGCGCCGACTTGTCCGCGATCTACCACATCCTGCTGGACGAGTACGAGGTGGAGGAAGCGCAGTTGCAGGCAGACCTGGAGGCCCTGCTTGCAGATGCCTGTGAACGTGGTCTAATTACCGTGCAGGATGCCTCGTAAACCGCAGGCGGAATGCAGATAACAAATAGAGCAACCGGGGAGCTGTGTTATGGAACTGTCCACTATCGTATTCTGGCTGGTGTTACTGGGGCTGGTCATCTACATCGTCGCCATCTACAACTCGCTGGTGACGCTGAAGAATCGCTACCTCAACGCGTTCTCGCAGATCGAGGTACAGCTGAAGCGCCGCTACGACCTGATACCCAATCTGGTGGAAACAGCCAAGGCCTACCTGGCCCACGAGCGCGAAACCCTGGATGCGGTGATCACCGCCCGCAACGACGCCGCCGCGATACTCAAGGCGATGGACAACGGCAATGTGAGTCCGGACGCGCTGGGCAGGTTGACCACCGCGGAGGGTGCGCTGCAGGGCGCGCTGGGCAAGCTCAATGTCACGATGGAAGCCTACCCGGACCTGAAAGCGAACGAGACCATACAGCAACTGTCCGAGGAACTGACCAGCACTGAAAACCGCGTGGCGTTTGCGCGCCAGGGTTTCAATGATCTGGTGATGGCTTACAACACCTACCGGCAAAGCTTTCCCCCGGTGTTCTTCGCCGCGAAATTCGGCCATCCCGAGGACGCCTCCCTGCTCGAGTTCGACGACTCACCGCAGATTCAAGTGCCGCCCAAAGTCAACTTCTGAGGCTTTGAGCCGCCCGTCAGATGGATTTTTTTGCGCAGCAGGACCTCGCCCGGCGCAATACGCGCTGGCTGGTCGCGCTTTTTCTGCTGGCTGTGCTCGGACTGGTGCTGCTGACCAATGCCCTGGTGGCGGCCTTTTTATTCTTCAGCCAGGACTACAATATCTACAGCGGCCGCCAGGCGGGTCTGCCGGGCTTCCTCTCCTACTTCAGCTGGTCACAGTTCGGCACCATTGGCCTGGCCATCTGCGGCACCATTGCCCTGGTCGTGCTGGTGACGTGGATACGGCTGTCCACCGGCGGCAAGGCGGTCGCCGAGAGTATGGGGGGCACCCGCATCCTGCCGCAATCCCGGGACGCCGCCGAGCGGCGCTGCCTCAATGTTGTCGAGGAAATGGCGCTGGCAGCCAATATGCCGGTACCGCCGGTGTACGTGCTGAATGACGAACGCGGCATCAATGCCTTCGCCGCCGGCATCATCCCCGCGGACGCCGTGGTGGCGGTGACCCGCGGCGCCATCGAGCACCTCAGGCGCAACGAATTGCAGGGCGTGATCGCGCACGAGTTCAGCCACATACTCAACGGCGACATGCGGCTCAATATCCGCCTGGCGGCCCTCCTCAAGGGTATTACCTTCATTGGCGACGCCGGCCACCTGCTGCTGCGCAGCGGCGCCCGTATTCGCTCCGGTGACAGCCAGCGCGGCGACAATGTGCTGCCGCTGCTCGGACTCGCGCTGTGGCTGCTGGGGCTGGTCGGCGGGCTCGCGGCAGGCTTCATCAAGGCTGCCATTTCGCGGCAGAAGGAATATCTCGCGGACGCCAGCGCGGTCCAGTTCACCCGCAGCGCCGAAGGTATTGGCGACGCATTGAAGGTCATCGGCGGTTACATACCCGGCACCCTCGTGCACGCCGCGCGCGCCACCGAGATGTCCCATATATTCTTCGGGCAGATCACCCATCGCCTGTGGCAATTGTTCGCCACCCATCCACCCCTGCGCGAACGGATTCTGCGCGTGGACCCACGCTGGGACGGGCAGTACATCAAGCGCAAGCCCTCGCGCTATAACTGGCAGCCCGGCCGGACGGCAGCGGCGGAGGTCGGCGTTGGTCGCGCCGAACTGGTAGCGGCGTCCATCGCCGGCGCGCTCGCCGGGACAGCCGAGTCGGCGTCGGCTACCGATGCGGACTTCGAGCCCGATCCCGACCAACTGGAGCGTGAAACAGCGGCGCGGGAAGACATTCCACTGGTATTTGTGCAACACAGCCACGAACCGCTGGGCGCCCAGGCGCTGGTGTTCGCCCTGTTGCTGGATGAAGAGCCGACATTGCACCGGGTGCAGCTCGGCATAATCGCCGAGGCGGGCATCTCCGGCCTGGAACTCCTGACGCATACGCTGCACCCTGGCGTACACGCACTGGGCGCACCCCACCGCCTGCCGCTGCTGGAACTGTGCCTGCCCGCCCTCAAGGCCATGTCCGCGCCGCAGTACCAGGTGTTCAAGCGCGGCCTGTTGCGGATAATCCAGGCCGACCGGCGTACCGCATTGCACGAGTGGTGCCTGTACCAACTGGTGCGCCACTACCTCGACCCCGAGTTTATCGCGACGAAGCCCAGCCGCGCGCGCTACCGCAAGCTGCAGCAGGTGGTGTCGCCGGTGCGAACGGTACTGTCGCTGTTGGCGCACAACGGTAGCGGTGATTCCGAGACGGTATTCCGCCTGGGCGCCGATGCGCTCGGCTTTAGCCAACTCAGCCTGCTGCCGCCGGAGCAATGCAGCACCACCGCCTTCTCCCGCGCGGTGTACACCCTGGCCGATTGCTACCCGCTGCTGAAGCCGCGCCTGCTGAAAGCCATGACCCGGGCCGCGGGCAGCGACGGGGTACTGGGCGCGGTCGAGTGGGAAGTCATCACGAGCATTGCCGCCGTGATGGACTGCCCCCTGTCCGAACCCGCAGATTAACCAAATCCGGGCAGGCCGCGGCTGACGCTTTCACTTTGAGCGATCTGTGCTATTTTTTAGTTGACCCTTAGCCAGGCAGAAAATGCGCTCCGGTTTATCGGCCGGATACCGTCAGGCTAAGCGGACAACCACGTCTGAAACCACAACAAGGATGTTATGGCTATGGATCAATCTCTCGTATCGCACAGCAATTGGGATGACACCCTTCCGCCACCGGAGAAGCCCGCCTACCTGGCGCTCTCCCGCACAACCGACCGCGTACTGCAGATCCTGCTCGGTGGCGATCTCGCCCGTTTGCGGGCCGACTCCGTCGCCGAGTCACTGGGCATGAGCAGCACCACGCTGCGCCGTCGTTTGCGCGCGGACCACACCTGCTACCAGTTCCTGCTGGATCGCGCACGGCAGTATCGTTGCGAGCAGGTACTGCGCAAAATGTGGCGCCCTGGCAAGTGCCTGGCCGATGAACTGGGCTATCTGGAGGTCAACAGCTTCTACCGCGCGTTCCGGCGCTGGACCGGCGTGAGCTACAGCGAATACAAGGCGAGACATTCGCTCTGAGTTCGGTCGATGACAGTGGCAGGGGCTATACCCGTCACCCGCGACCACTGCCGGCCGCTTGGTGCCCCGGTCAAAGGATCAGGGCACCCTTTTTCTTCGCTGCGGGCGCCTGCTGCACGGCACCAACACGGCTTCGGCGCGCTTCACAACCAGCCCTGCCAACGGTATACCCAGTAGCCCACGATTTCGTGAAGCGCATCGGTACTCTGGTAGAGATTGCTGACAGTCGGCAACCACGCCGGCAGCAATTGCGGTGCTACCAGCCGTTGAAAATCCGTGGGGGCCGGGATGGCCTCCACGCCCTGGGCCTCGAACAGCGCGAGCGAGCGCCGCATGTGGTACGCCGACGTGACCAGCAGCACCCGCTTGATTCCTTCGGCTTGCAGCAACTGCGCAGCGTACACAGCGTTGTCGTGGGTGTTGCGGCTGTCGCGCTCCAGCAGGATACGCTCAGCGGGAACGCCCATCACTTCGAGCAGTTCCCTCATCTGCTCCGCTTCCGTGCGCGCGCCATCGACACCACCCCCGGTCAGCACGATGACCGGCGCCTTGCCCGCCTTGAACAGCGCGACGGCGTATACCAGGCGGTCCGCATGGTGGTTCAGGTCGGCCAGCGTGCCCATATGCGTGTCTCCGCGCATGGCACCACCGAGCAACACGATCGCATCGGCGGGCGCGATGGCGGACATCGCGCGGGGCACAAACCCTCGCTCCAGTGTGCCGCTGAGATAATTGGCAAAAAATGACGTGGAACAGAGGTACAGCCAGCCAAACGCCAGCAGCAGCGTGTAAAAACTGCCCCGCGTCCACTGTAAGCGGGAGAACGCCAGCGCCACCACGCCCAGCAGCAGGCTCATGCTCAGCGGATATACCAGCAGCGACAGTACTTTTACCAGCGTAAAATCGATCATCCAGGGCACCTCGACGGCAGCCGTTCACGCCGCGCGCCGGACGGGAAGTCAGGCATATCCCCTGGGGTTGCCGGATTGCCAGCGCCACACATCCTCACACATTTGTGTCAGGTCGCGCGACGCCGTCCAGTGCAACAGTTCCCGCGCCAGCGAAGGGTCGGCCCAGCAGGTGGCGATATCACCCGGACGGCGAGCAACGATCTCGTAGGGGACGGGCCGCCCGCTGACATGCTCAAACGCTTCAATCATCTCCAGTACCGACACGCCGTTACCCGTGCCCAGGTTTATGGTATGCAGGCCGCGTTCGCGGCAAATATGCTCCAGCGCGACCACATGCCCCTCTACCAGGTCCATCACATGGATATAGTCGCGCACACCGGTACCATCGGGCGTTGCATAATCATCGCCGAAGACAAACAGCTTGTCGCGCTTGCCTACAGCCACCTGCGCGACAAACGGCACGAGGTTGTTGGGTATGCCCTGCGGATCCTCCCCGATACGACCGCTGATGTGCGCTCCCACCGGATTGAAATAGCGCAGGCGGGCAATACTCCAATCCGTGTTCGCCGCCTGCCAGTCAGCGAGTATGGTCTCCACCATCAGCTTGGTACGACCGTAGGGATTGGTGGGGCCGAGTGCGAAGTCCTCCCGGATCGGCACCGATACCGGATCGCCGTACACTGTGGCTGAAGAGGAAAATACCAGGTTGCGGACCCCCGCGTGCTGCATTGCGGCCAGCAGAACAAGGGAACCGGTGACATTGTTGTCGTAGTACTGTAGCGGCTGCTCGACAGACTCGCCCACCGCCTTGAGACCGGCAAAATGCAGTACCGAATCGATCTGTTGTTCCCGGAAAATCTGGTCAAGGCACTCCCTGTCCCGGATATCGCCCTGCCTGAAAACCGGCGCTGTTCCGCAGATGTCCCGCACCCGCTGCAGTGCGACCGCGCTGCTGTTGCACAGGTTGTCCAGCACCACAACATCGTAACCGGCCTCTATCAACGCGACACATGCATGGCTTCCAATGTAACCCGCACCACCAGTCACCAATACAGTACCGGCCATAGAGTATTTCCTTGCGCTAACCGCCCCAGAACAGCACAGAGTATAACCAATTCAACAAAGGTGGACAGCCTGCGACGATGAAATGCAAATACGCAGAAAACACTCTATCATGCGCATCCAGGTCAGCGAACCGGAGTCATCTCCATGCATATACTCGTCACCGGCGCTGCCGGTTTTATCGGCTACCATCTCAGCGAACGGCTACTGGCTCGCGGCAATACTGTTACCGGTCTCGACAATCTCAACGACTACTATGATGTCAGCCTGAAGGAAGCCCGACTGGCCAGGCTGATGCGGCGGCCCGACTTCTATTTCGTCAGGGCCGACCTGCAGGACCAGGCGACTATGCAGGCCCTGTTTTCCGACAATACCTTCGACGCTGTCATCAACCTCGCGGCACAGGCGGGTGTTCGCTACTCGCTGGACAATCCACACTCCTATATTGAAAGCAATATCGTGGGTTTTACCAACGTTCTGGAATGTTGCCGGCACCACAATGTCGACCACCTGGTGTATGCCAGCAGCAGTTCCGTGTACGGCATGAACAGTGCAATGCCCTATTCCGTGCACGATAACGTCGATCACCCGATTTCCCTCTACGCCGCGAGCAAGAAATCCAATGAACTGATGGCCCATACCTATTCGCACCTGTTTGGCCTCCCTACCACCGGGCTGAGATTTTTTACCGTCTACGGGCCCTGGGGCCGGCCCGATATGGCGCTGTTCCTGTTCACCAGGGCCATCCTGGCAGGAGAGCCCATCAAGGTCTTCAACAACGGCAATATGCAGCGCGATTTCACCTATATCGACGATATCGTGGAAGGCATTATCCGCGTCATTGACAAACCGGCCACCGCGAATCCCGAGTGGGACGCCGACTACCCCGACCCGGGCACCAGTAGTGCACCCTACCGTTTGTATAATATCGGTAACAGTAAGCCGGTATTATTGACCGACTTCATCGAAGCGATTGAAAAAGCGCTGGGGAAGACGGCAATACGGGAAATGCTGCCCATACAGCCTGGAGATGTCGCGGCGACGTATGCTGATATCGAGGACCTGGTTGAACACGTGGACTACCTCCCGCAGACGACGGTGCAGGACGGCATCAATAATTTCGTGACGTGGTATCTGAAACATATGCATAAGGAAGAACTATGAACGTGGTAATGATTGGCGCCGGTTACGTGGGACTGGTGTCAGGGGCCTGTTTTGCGGAGTTCGGCGCGAACGTTACCTGCCTGGATGTCGACCAGGACAAGGTCGAGGCGCTGGAACGCGGCCGGATACCCATCTACGAGCCGGGCCTGGACGAGCTCGTAAAGCGCAACGTCGAGGCGGGCCGCCTGCGGTTTTCGACCCGCTTCGAGGACTGGATTGGCGATGCCGACCTCGTCTTCATTGCCGTCGGCACACCCACTCGACGGGGGGACGGACACGCCGACCTCAAATACGTTTACGCCGCTGCTACCCAGCTTGCGGAGTATCTGCAGGGCTATACCCTGATCGTGGATAAATCCACTGTACCGGTGGGGACCGCGCGCGAAGTGAAACGGCTCATCGGGGAAACGAATCCCGGAGCGGATTTCGATATTGCCTCTAACCCCGAGTTTCTGCGTGAAGGCTCGGCTATCAACGATTTCATGCGCCCCGATCGCGTGGTGCTGGGCGTGGAAACCGCGCGCGCCGAGAGCCTGCTGCGCGAACTCTACCGCCCTCTGTACCTGATCGAAGCCCCATTCCTGATCACCGACCTGGAAAGTGCCGAAATCACCAAGTATGCGGCCAACGCATTCCTCGCCACCAAAATAAGCTTCATCAACGAGGTCGCCCAGTTGTGCGAAAAAACCGGGGCCGATGTCAGCGCCGTCGCGCGGGGTATGGGGCTGGACGGCCGGATCGGCAAGAAGTTCCTGCACGCGGGGCCGGGTTACGGCGGCTCCTGCTTTCCGAAGGATACGCAGGCCATGATCCGCATGGCCCACGATGCGGGCTGTTCCAGCCGCATAGTCGAGGCCGTGGTTGCCGCCAATAACGCGCAGAAGGAATTGATGGTGGTGAAAATTCTCGACGCCCTCGGAGGCAGCGTGGCGGGAAAAACCATCGCGGTGCTGGGCCTGACCTTCAAACCGGAAACCGATGATATGCGCGATGCCCCGGCGCTGACGATAGTACCGGCGCTGATCGAGCACGGCGCGCACATCAAAGCCCACGATCCGCACGGGATGGATGAAGCCGCCAAAGAACTGCCCGACGTCGTCGCGTACGCGGACGGTATAGACTCTGCCGCCATGGATGCCGATGCCATCGTGCTGATGACGGAATGGAACCAGTACCGGGGCCTGGACCTCGGCAAACTCAGGACACTGATGCGTGGTGACGTTTTCGTCGACCTGCGGAACGTCTATGAGAAGCAGTCGATGCTGGACCATGGATTCCAGTACAGCTGTGTCGGGCGTTAGGCTGTCCCCCGCCGCGGCGCGATACTGATGCCATCAAGCTGGGCCGTTTTTCAGGCGCTGTGCCGGATAATCGGTGGCCGCGATCGCAGTGCGCTCGATGCCTGCGTTGAACAAGGCCTGATGCCGCACCTGATCGGTATGGCGTCGAGCCAGGCGGTACTCCCGGCACTGGCGGTTCGTTGCTATGCGCAACCTGCAATCACCGGCCATATCAGTGACGAAAACAATCGCCGCCTGCGCGACGCGCTGCTGGCAAACACGCGGCGCAACATGCAGATTGTGCTGCAGGCCGGCGCGCTGATCCGGACCCTGAACGACGCGGACATCAAACCCCTGTTGCTGAAAGGCACAGCTCAATTGCTGACGGTGAACAGGGAAAACCCCGGTTTTCGACAACAGGCGGACATCGACCTGCTGGTAAAGCCCGGTGCGTTACTGGCGGCTGGCGAAGCCCTGCGAACAGCCGGTTATGGTTATTACAGACGGAGGCGGGCACTGGAGATAAAACCCGGTGTGCCCGGCGACACGCAAGCGGCGATCCGCGTCAGCGCTGCGCATCATCATCTCCCCCCACTGGTCAAGCGCGACCAGGTCGCCTTTGTCGAACTGCACAGACACTTCCTGCCGCGACGCTTTCAACACGAGAACCCGCTGCAGCCGCTGTTTGATTGCGCCAGTGAGCACCAGATCAACGGCGCCGGATTCCTGGTGCCGTCCACGGAACACCAGATCATACATATCGTACTCGGCAGACTGGTTCACGACGGCTGCCTGACCCGCCGGGAATTCCCGATCCGCGAGGCCTGCGACTATGTTGGCCTGATGGATAGCGCGCAAGGCCTTGTCGACCGCAGCCTGGTAACAAAACACTGCGGCAAGGCCTTCGGCGTTTTCGACCAGCTGGTTGCCGCACTGACCGGATACCAGGCCACCGGCACGGCCGCCTGCGCTACGGACCTCGAGCGCCGTATCGCGACGATGCGCAGGCGTTATAACGACCCCGCCCGGGCGAGGCTGCTAGATTATTACGCGAGGTGCGTGCACCTGGCCAACTCGATGTGGTACAGCCCGTCGAAACTGGCGGCCTACGTAAGCCGATGAGGCGGCAGCCAAATCTGTTACAGTTCCCGCATGACTGACACTGCCCCGGAACTGCTGAACCTGGATCGCCTGCTTAGACTGTTCTCCGGCAGTTTCCTCATTCGCATTTCGTACTACTTGCTGGGCTTTATCAACTCGGTTCTGCTGGCACGTTTTCTTGGCGCTGAAAGCTACGGCGTGTATGTATTCGCCATGAGTGTCGTCGCCCTGCTTAGCGTACCCACGCAGTCCGGCATGCCGACTCTGGTCATGCGCGAATTCGCTGCACTGCAGGCAAACGAAAAATGGGGGTATATGAAGGGTCTGGCCCTGCGCTCCCATCAATTCGTCGCCCTTGTCGCCACGGCTGTCTGCCTCTGTGCCGCTTTGTGGTTGTTAGTGAACCCGGGGCACTATACGCCTGACAAACAGACTGCCCTGCTGCTCGGCCTGTTCCTCGTTCCGATACTTTCGCTCGGGGCGCTGCGCGATGCGATGCTCGGCGGGCTGCGGCATATCATACTGGCACAACTGCCGGAGAGTATTATTCGCCCTACCCTGCTGATGTCGGGACTGTTACTCGCGCTATTCCTGCTGCCCGTCACGCCCTCGGCCGACAATGTGGTCGCTTTCTATATAGTGTGTTCGCTGATCGCGTTTGTTTCCGGCTGGCTGCTGTTCAGGTTGCGCAAACCGGCGGCCATAGCGCCGGCCACAGCGGCCTTCGATACGGCCAGATGGTTTTCATCGGCTTTTCCAATCGGCCTGACGGCGGGAATGCAGGTATTGAATATGCAACTCAGCATCGTGTTCCTGGAGTTCTACAGCAGTGATGCCGAGGTCGCCTTCTACCGGGTTGCGACCCTGGGGGCGGGCTTTGTGGTGATCGTATTACAGGTGAGCAATACCGTCGTTTCTCCCTATGTCTCACGTCTCTATGCGCGCGCGGATATGCGCGGCATAGAGGCCCTGGCGGGCAGCGCGAACAAGCTGATCATCGCGGCCACTGTCCCGCTGGTGGCGGCTATTGCGGTCGCCAGTCCCTGGTTGCTGAAAACCTTCTATGGACCCCAATTTTCCGCGGCCTATGCGCCCCTGCTGCTACTGACGGCCGGCCAGGCTGTCAATGCCCTGATGGGCACAGTCGCGCTGCTGCTCAACATGACCGGGCACCAGAGGGATGTCACCAGGGCCATGGCGATTGCACTGGTGGTAAACATAGTACTGCACAGCCTGCTGCTGCCACGGTATGGCCTGGAAGGCGCCGCATTTTCATCGATGCTGATGCTGATAACCTGGAATGTCCTGCTGTGGATCAAAGTGAAACAGCGCCTGGGGATACGATACTATGTGTAGTGCCCGGGCCGTGAATCCCACCACCCTGTCAGCGTCGGCGGACTACCGGTATGCCATTTAACAACGCCTTATCGGGCTTGCGCCGGATTCGAAATACGCTGCGGGCAGTAAGCCTCGTAGCCCGGAGCCGGTGGCTGAAGACCGGGGTGGATTTTGCATCCCTCCCGCACTGTGGCGGCAGGGTTACCCTCGCCTGCACCGCCAACGGGAAGATCACGATCGGCAAAGGCGTCAGCTTCAGCGCCAACGTGGTCATTGTTGCCAGGGGCGGCTGTATCCGGATCGGCGATAACAGTCATTTTGGAGAAGGCGCGATTGTGGTGTGCAGGGACCGCATCGACATTGGCAGCGACGCCCTTATCGCCGAGTATGTCGTCATTCGCGACCAGGATCATGCGCTGGATTCCGACCCGGTGCGCAGCGCCGGTTTCACCACCGCGCCGATCGTCATCGAGGACAATGTCTGGCTCGCGGCGAAATCCACGGTGCTGAAGGGCGTCCACATCGGCGGCGGTGCTGTCGTCGCCGCCCATGCGCTGGTGAACAAATCGGTCGCCGCTCGAACGATAGTGGCCGGTGTGCCGGCTAAGAAAATTGGCAGCCGGTGACAGTTGCCGCGGTTGTCGGCAGCGCATGCCCGGACCGGCGGTCGGGCCCGCGTTCAATCCCCCAGCGCCGACTCAACGGCCCTCAGCGTCGCATCCACCACGACCTGCTCGGAAAATTTCTCCGTCACCAACTGGCGGCCGTTCTCACCCATCTTCGCCCGTTCGGCTGCACTCATGGCAGCCATCCTTCGCATCGCCTGCATAAGCGAGTCACTGCTCCTCTCGCGGCACAGCAGGCCGTTATACCCGTCGGACACAATATTCCGGCAACCCGGCACATCGGTGGCGAGTACCGGCAGGCCCATCGCTCCGGCTTCCAGTAAACTCCGCGGCATGCCCTCCCGGTAGGAAGGCAGGACGACACAATCGACCTGCGCGTAGACGGATTCCATCGTGTCACTGGGGCCAAGCCATTCGATGCCGGGCGCGTTCGCCCATTCGACCAGCTGTGCTTCGGATATCGCGGACACATTCTCGACGTCGGCAAATCCCGCCAGCCACAACCCGCACTCGACACCGGTCGCGTGGAGGGCGCGAACGGCGGCAATGAGTTCATGCAGTCCTTTGTCCGCCAACATCCGTCCCGCGTACAGGAAGCGAAAGGAACCCTCGCGGGTACGCCTCAGGCCCGGGTGAAACCGCTGCAGGTCGACACCGGAACCGGGCAGCAACTCAACCCGCCGCGGCGGCACCAACCTGGCCTCCACCAGTTGCCGCAGATCCTCCTCATTCTGGCAGAAAACACGGTGCGCAAACGGTTGGCTTGTTCTGTACAGCATACGCACAATGGCCGAGACCAGCCCCCCGTGAATGAATGCCGTACCCAGTCCGGACACGTTATTGATTGCAGGAATCCCCAGTATGCGGGCTGCCCAGGTGCCGTACACGTTGTTCTTGATGGTGAAGTGCAGGGTTGCCGCCGGCCGGAAACGCCGGTAGTAGCGCCAGAACTGCAGTATGAGCCCGAAATCCTCGACCGGATTGTTGCCGCTGTTATTGATGGCCAGGGGATACCATTCACAGCCGAGCTCACTTACCAGCCTTTCACTGTAATTGTCTGCCGGCGCGAGGCAGACCACCCGATGGCCAAGACTGACAAGTTTACGCAGCGTGCTCGCCCTGAAATTGAACAGGTACCAGGAGGTATTGGAGGATACGGTAATGGTTGCCATGGGTGTATGGACGGTTACGCTCCCCGTGCACAAAGCCTGTGGGAGCGCTGGTCTTCAGATATCTCCATAGTTCGCCCTGGTAAACCCGAGTTCACTGATCAACGCGGGTAAACTACCGGTCGTCAGAAAACGCCACTCCCGCTCGCTGATATCCCCGATCCTGGTCAGGCCGTCAAGTTCCGCGGCATTCTTCGCCGGGTGCACCATCAGCTCAAAGACACCGGCGGGTGCCGCTTCCAGCAGTAGCCGGTAGTGGTCGATATCCAGTCTGCGCGGAACCTGCCCGAGATCGAAGATGCTTCCCAGGCCACTGTTCCAGGTCAGCTTGCCCTGCCAACGCCTGCTGTTTCTGGCCATCAAAACCCGCAAACCCCATTGCTTGAGGCGCCTGGTCACAGGTCTGTGAACACCCGCCGGAAGCAGTATCCAGGGCATTCGAACGGGCAGTCCCCGCGCGGCGGCAAACGCCGCGACCGTGTCGAAGCACTGCGGGAACATGTGCAAATGCTGATGGCTATCAATATGCGTTGGATGCAAACCCAATGCCAGCATTTTTTCAAACTGTGCTTCTAGTTCCAGCAGAAGCTCCGCCCTGCTGACGCCTTGCAGCAGCATGCTCCGGGCCAGCGCCCCCCGCGCCAGGAAGCGGCCCTCCCCATCGACCAGCGACCTGACCCTGCCGGCACCGGAGATCGGGCGTCCCAGTGTGAGATTGAAGTGCAGTCCAACGCCCAGTCCGGGGACCTGCCTTGCTCTGTCGGCCGCATCTTCCGTTGCAGGGGCATTGACCATCAACGTGGTACTGGATACACACCCGTGCATGAAGGTCTCGACGATCGCCTCATTGACACCCGAGGACAATCCAAAATCATCGGCGTTGACTATAATTTTTCTCAGAATACTCTCCTGACAAACTTCGTCACGTAAACCGCCAACTCGGCAAAGAACGGCAGGGGGTCGCTTGCACTGAACACCGGCCAACAGCGGCCTTCCACGGGACCTCCCGCCGCAAGGTCGGGGGCGCCCAGCACAAAGTCCTTGCCCCTGAACCGGTAGAAAATGGCCGACGCGATATCCTTCAACACGTAGTGCCAGAGCACACCATCACGCTGGGCCCTGGACTTTGCGAACGGCAGGCCGGCCATGTCACAGTACGCCCTCTCCAGCAGGCGCTTCCCCGCAGCGTGGCTCAGATAAAACCACAGCGTCGGCCTCGGGTTGACCTCTATGATCTTGAGCCTGCCATCGCGAGGGTCACGCTTGAATTCCGCACCGTAAACGCCCCTGAACCCGATTGACGCCATCAGCTTCCCGGCGATCTCCCTGGCTTCGTCACAGGGCCCGCTGATGGCCCGGGATGCCGATCCGAATCCGGGTGGATACTGCCTGAGTTTTATCGCTGTAAACGTATCGTCCGCGATATTGTGCTCCCCCGCATACCCGGCCACCAGGGAGATGCGGGACTCTTCACCGGGAATAATTTCCTGCAACAGCCAACGCCCCGCCTCCCTGGGAAGTCGTTGCAGGAGCGCCCGCAGGTCGGCCGGGCTCTCGACTACAAACACCTTTCGCCCACGCATATAGGGCTTTGCCAGATGAATCAGTGCGGGCTTCACGATGCAGGGGAAGGGAATCTCCTCCAGCCCGGTGACGTCATCGGCAGTGGACAGCTCCCATATGCCCGGGCTTGCTATCCCCTGCGCCATGCACAGCTGATGGAATTGTTGCTTGTCCAGCAGGGATTCCGCCACGCCCGCATAGCACCCCGCGATACAGAACACGGTTCGGAGCCGGGCATGGTTTTCGATTATCAGCTCCACATAGTGATCACTGGTCGGTATCAGTACCGGCCTGATGACACAGCTGTTGCCAAAGTCGACCAGCCGTTCCACCAGGCGCTCGGTGTCCTGCTCATACCATATGCCGCCGCTCCTGCGGAAATAGCGCGACGCGCCGGCACTGGCAAACCCGGTGTCGACACCCAACAATGGCGTGCCGCTTCGCCCCAGTTCTCTGGCGACATACAGACCGGTGGGCGACAAACCGAGCACCACCGCATAGGGCCGGAACGCATTCATAAATTCTCGATCACCCGTTCCGCGAGGCAAGGCGCCCGGGCTCCGACAAATACTCAGAACAAATAACTCTGGTACGGAACATAACAGATATTGGCATGGCGGGACGCCGAAAACCACACCACGATATAAGCGGCATATACCGCGATGGCCCCCAGTTCGACTATTTGAATGGAGCGTTTATTGGCGAACATCGCGCGGGGCAGCGCCGCCAGGATATAGGCCTGCATCGGAACGACATAGAAAATCAGCCGATGGAGCGCGACGGTGTTGACCATCATCACCGGAATCAGCGCGAACGAAACCAGGGCGAACACGCGCATCAGGTTATATTCATTGGGGTGCGCCCTGGCCATTCGCGTTGTGTACAGTTCGAACAGGGTAGCCGTTATTACCAGCAGCCCCAGCCTGAAAATAGCCCCGCCGGAATCCATATCGCCATAAATCTCATCGATATACCTGTCCTGGTACACCTCCGCGCGGCCTGAGAGCAGGTAAGCGGCGACGGGCAGCAGGATGACGATCGCGCCCATGACCCGCGCCAGTGAATAGCTACGGCCTACCATAAGCGCCAGCGGAAGGAGTATGACCAGGGACTGGTGAAAGCTGGAGCCAATCAGGATATAGATGAAAACCTGCAATCGCCTGGCGTGCAGAAACGCATCCAGCGCACCCATCAGGAAAGCCACGGCAAGTGCCTGCCTCAATCCCGACATCGACAACTGGATCACCAGGATCGGAAACACCAGTGCGATCAGCAGCAGCGGTCGGGGGTGGTTGCGGGCGAACTTGATGAGATAGTAGAAAAATATCGATGCCGAGAAGACGTTGAGCCAGACATACGCCAGTCCGGCCTTCTTGGTAAAGTACGAGAGCAGGAAGAAACCGGGCTCGGTGGTGTCAAACAGCGATGTGATGTTGTTGAACTGGAGGTATTTATAACGCAGGAAATAGGTCGCGAAATCACAGCCCGTGTCCAGTCTCGCGCCCACGAACAACACGAAAAACACGTAGAGTGCGGCAAACACAAACGTCGTTTGCCGGCTGGACAGGTTCGCCAGGCCAAGCAGCGCGAGCGACATGAATATGGATACATAAAGAATCATCGGTGACGTCTACTCTGCTCGAATGACGCCATTACCGACGCTCGCCGCGGGTGGTCGAAGCGCTTCATCAAACAGCATGCGCATCTTCAGGGCCTGGCCTGCGGGGGAGAAACGGTTCCGCACATCGGCCCTGGCCTGCACAGCGATCGTCTGCCGTAACGCCCCATCGCCGATCAGCGTAGCTATAGCGGAATACCAATCGTCCTCACTGCTGCAGAGGAATCCGGTTCTGCCGTGCTCCATGAGCTGCAAATTGTAACCGATGGCGGAACAGACAGGGACTACGCCGGCGGCCATGTAGGTACGCGCCTTGCCACCGGATTTCCCACGCGCCCATTCATCGTCGGGCAGCGGCATCAGGCCTATATCAAAGCGGGACAGCGCGAGCAACTCATCCTCCAGCGACCATGCATGGGCTTCCCAGGGAACTCCCTCCATATGGAAATCTCCGCCGCCCATGAATTCAAACCTGACCTCGGGGTAGTCCGCGGCAATACGTTGAAGGACAGGCTCAATGATGCGCAAATACTTCACCGTGGTGGTGGAACCCAGCCAGCCGATGGTCACGGGTTTGTCATTGGCGTGTGGTGCATGCATCGCAATCCTGTCGGTGTCCTCGGCCACCTCCAGGGTCACCGCGTGCGCGCCATGAGCAGCGGCCTTGTCGCGCAGCCAATCATTCCCTGCCACTACCAGGTCCACGAGGCCAAACAGTTCAAATGTCTTGTCCGGCGAGCGCAGAAAAGTGGCTATCGGGTTGAACCGACTCGGTTTGTTGATAAACAGGGCGTCATCATAGTCGAAGAACAAGACCGCCCCGCGTTTTTTCATGTAGCGCTCAAACAGCGGCGGCGCTACAGGAAACAGCTCGCGCTGCATATAGATAATGTCGTACTCCCTGAAACGCATCAGGACTTTGAGGCGACAGACAATCGCGCGGAGCATCAGCCAGGCTTTCTTTAAAGACCCACCGTGGGAAAAATAGCGCCTGTACATCCGCGAGTCCATAAAGCACTGTTGCTCGCAGCGCACGCCCAGCGCCCGCAGATGTGGCAAGTACTGGTAGACCCGGTAACGGCTGCTGGCGCCTTCATACGGATACCGGGTCAGGAACAGGACCTTGAGCGCCGGCGTTGTCAAGCGGCCCTCCGCCCGCAGTCATGCGCCAGTGACGTGTAGATGGCAGCATAGCGCGCGGTGCCCAGTTGCAGCGAAAACCGCTGTTCGGCGGCATCACGGCATCGCCCCGGGATTCCCGGCTCGCGCGCAATGCTCACCAATCGCGCGAGAGACCTCGCCAGCGTCTCCTCTTCCCGGTCGTTGATCACCACACCTGTGCGGGTCGCGCTTATGTCTTCCTCAACATCCCCGACCATGCCGTTGGTCAGGACGGGCTTGCCACAGGCGAGAAACTCGCCCAGTCGCGTTGGGCTGGAAGCGCGCTTGGACCAGACCGGTTTGATAAAAAATACGCCGGCATCCATTCTGGCGATTTCGACCGGGACTTCGCGAAAATCGACGGCCTTCATCTCGACACGCGCCATGTCGACGCCTTCGTTCACCAGGGCTTCGCGGATCTCGCGGTGACCCGCCCTGTTTATTACCAGAAAACGCGAGCCGGGGACGGTGGCAAAAAGTTGCCTGACCACGCGGGCGACATCCGCAAACTGATACCAGCTCCCGGCGGAGCCAATATAGCCTAGTGTGAAGCCTTCGTTCGCCTCGCACTCTTTCTCGATAGGTCGAAACATCTGCAGATTGGTACAGGTCGGGATCACCGAGATCGGGGGCAGGGCTCCGGCAAGGTAACGGAATCCGGCAAGCTCGATCGCTCCCGCGCGTGTCAGGGAAACCACGTGATCGGTATGCGTGAAAAGCGCGCGCTCGAGCAATTTGCACAGACGGTATCGCAGCGAGCCCCGGCGCCAGATTCCACCGTCAACGCGTTCATCGACCCAGAAACCGCGCATATCGAAGAGATGCCGGGCGCCCGATACCCGTTTTGCCAACAGGCCCATCAGGCCGGCGACATAGCTGCGACAGTGCACGACGTGTACGCCCGCCGCGCGCGCAAGCTGCCTCGCCTTGATCGCGCCCACAGTCAGATCGTACACGCTGGCAAGCAGTGAAGGACGACGGTGATAGTGCAGATAGTGCCAGTCAACCCCGGCCTGCCTGCACTGCGCCAGAAGATCGGCGAGACGGTCCCCGTCTTGCAGGGCTTCAGGTTTTTCAAAGGTGAGCAGGGTCATGCGAAAGTCGGGGGCCAGGCCGAGCACGTACTGCAATACCTGGGACTGGCCGAGAGGGTCCAACAGTCCGGTATACGATATATATAGAATACTGGCCTTCATTCTGTCACCCGCTATCGGTGTTTCGGAACACAGCTTGCTCTGCCCCGGCGCGACGCCAGGGTGTCTTCATAGAGTGCGTGCAATTGCCCGGCAATACGCGGCAGGGAGAATGCCTCCTCCACCCGTTTGCGTCCCGCCATACCGTACTGTTCGCGCAATAGCGGTGACGCCATGAGTTCGCCTGTCGCCCGGGCAATTTCCCCCGGCCGACCCACGGGGATACAGCGACCGCTGACCCCGTCTTCAACTATCTCAGCCAACCCTCCGGCAGCGGTCACGATTACGGGGCGCGCCAAGGCCATGGCCTCGATCGCCGACAGACCAAAACCCTCAAAACGGGAAGGGATCACGACGATGTCTGCGGAGGCGACCATCGCGAGTAATTCACGGTGCGGCAGGATTCCCGTGACCACCACGACATCCCCGAGCCGGGCCAGTTGGATGGCTTGCTCCAGTTCGCGGCGCAGCGGGCCTTCTCCGGCAATACTCGCGGTGAACACCCTGCCCTGATTCCGCAGCAGCGCCAGGGCCTCGACCAGGTCTGCGTGTCCTTTTTCACGCACAAGGCGCCCTGGCACAACGATGTGCGGGACTTCGCCGGTCGTTTGTCGCGGCGGCAACGCCAACCCGTCCATGGCTGCAATATCGACGGGATTGTAAACAACGTCGATAGCGCCCAGACCGAGCGAGGCGCGGTAATGCTGGGCTACGGCCCCGCTCACCGCGATTTTGCGGTCAAATCCGCCGGGCGCAAGGAAGGACGCGAGCGACTTCCTGAAGCGGAGGCGAACGCCACCCCGGTTCACGCCGGGGGCATAGGCGAGATTGTGAAACGTCACCACAGTCGCGGCGCGATGCAGGCGCAGCAGTTTCACCAGGGCGGTGCATTGCGCCGGAAAATACAGGTGCGCATGAATGATCTGAATACGGTACTGTTCAGCCAGGCGTGCAAGGTCCAGGGCCGTACCCGCGAGGTTCCACTTGTGACGTGCGGGCAGTTGGACAACCGGCACTCCCGCCGCCTCCAGTGCGCCCGCAAGGTCCAACCGGTCTGTCCTCACCGCAACCATCACCTCGTTCCCCAGCGCCTGCAGCGCCGGCAACAGTATCGTCAACACGCGTTCAGCACCACCGACACCCAGGGATTCGATTACGTGCATGATCTTCATGCCGTGGCACTACCGGGAGTATCGGCACCTGGCGACTTGTGCAGATTGTTCATCGTCACTCAGGTCTTGACGGAGATCGGTGATCGCTCATCAACCAGGACAATATTCCGTTCCTTGACCCAGAAGATAAGACGGCGACGCAAGGTTATGAGCTGTTTCCCAATATAGCTGTGCAATAGCAGATTCCGGATTCTCGCACTCAATGAACCGTCGCGGCTATAACCGATCGTGGACTGGAACGACCTCATCCTGCAGGGAATCGGGTGAGCCAGCCGAATCGACCCGATTGCATCCGAACGGTAGAATGCGGCCCAGTCGTCCGCCACATAACGCAGGTCGCGGTTGCACGCCAGAATCCCCCTGGCGGCCTCGCGACCAACCAGGCAGGCGGCCGACGTGCGCATGCTGTTGGCAGTCATGGGATAGACGAGGGTAATACCGGTGCCGTTTACCGCAACCGCGTCCAGCCGGCTGAACTTCTCGCGCTTTATCGTGCGGTTGTACAGTGAAATCACTTCATTCGCTGCCAGTTCAGCCTGCAGTTTGTCAAGAATGCCATCAATATCCGCCGGCAGGCAGACATCGTCTTCCACCACGAACCCCGCCTCGGCATCACTGGCCACAATTCTCTCGTACGCGAGCAGATGAGCCGCAGCACAGCCAATCTGACCCGGATTGAAGTCGCCGGCAATACCGGTTGAAAGAAAGTCCGGCAAACTGTCCAGCTGCGCGCCGTCGACACAGATGGCATGCACCGTTCTATGCGATCTGGCCCTGACATGTTCATGGATATAATTGAAACGCTCACGAAATCGAGGGATGGAGATCACGTAAATATCCATTGCCTCACCCCCGGGCAGCGGCTAACAAGGATGCGACAATGGCACCGGGAGCATCCTGGTCACGAGCGCTCACTGGCTTCATAGGTACCGTAATAGCCGCCCCTGCCGTAGGCGCCCTGCTTCCTGGTATCCAGCCTGTTCAGTACCACGCCGGTCAGCGGGAGGTTGCTGTGCCTGATCAGGCTGATACATTTCATGACCATCTTCAACGGGGTTTCATCCGCCTTGGCGACGTATACGAGCGAGTCCGCTACGATGGCGAGGATCAGTGAGTCGCTGACCGCGTTTACCGGCGCCGAGTCTATCACGATGCGGTCGTATTGCTCGCCCAGCTCTTTCACCAGCTCGCGAAAGCGGTGCGTCGCGAGCATCTCCTGCGGGTTTGGCGGCAGGATACCGGCGGGCAGCACGTCAAACCCGGCGTCAACGCTGCGCACGCAGTCCTTCGCTTGCTCACTCAACGCCAGTACGTTGCTCAAGCCCGGCGTACCGCTGGGGAGTTTGAAGGCGGTGGCCACCGCCGGTCGCCTGAGGTCCGCGTCAATCAGCAACACGCGCTCCATTTGCGCCAGCGCTGCCGCGAGGTTGATCGCCACCGTACTCTTGCCCTCGCCGGGATTGGTGGATGTTACCACCGTGACCTTGTGAGGGTTTTCCAGTCCTGTGAGCATCAGTCCCGTACGCACGCTGCGCACGGACTCGGCAAATGCCGATGTCGTATCTTCGAGATAACCCAGGTAAGGACCGGTTTGTCCCCTGGGCACCTTGATATTGGGTAACACGCCCAACAACGGGGTGCCGAGCCGCTCGATCACCTCATCCGGCGACTTCAGGGTGTTGTCGAGCATATCCCTCAGTATCGCCAACCCTATCCCGACCAGGCCGCTCAGCGCAAAGGCGAGCAGGACGATATTGCGCTTGTTGGGCTTGATCGGCGCGATGGGCGGCACTGCCCGCTCCACCACCCGGGCATGCGCGGACTGGAACCCCATGGTCTCCGAGGTTTCCTTGGCGCGGTTGAAAAACATTTCATAGAGACGCTGGTCGGCTTCCACCTGCTGCTCCAGTTCGCGCAGGCGGAACTGCTTGCGGTTGGACGTGGCGACCTCTTCCTTCACCGCGGCGAGTTGCTGCGACAGGTTCTGCTCGTTGCGCTGGATGATGCGATACTCTTTCTCGATGCCGGCTGCAACCTGCATAACCTGCTGCTGTAACTCGTTTTCGGCGCTTTCCTCGCGCGCCATTGCGGCGATCATCCTGGGGTGTTCCGGACCATACCGCTTGGCGAGGTTGGCCACTTCCTGCTGGGCCGCGGTGTGGCTCTGTTTCAAACTCTGCACCAGGGGATGCTGCAACACCTCCGGCATTTTCATCAACTGGGATACGGAATAACTGGCTCCGCCGCCCAATTCCCGATAGATGCTCTCGGCGCCGATTCGCGCGCGCCGCGCCTCGCCGAGGCGTGTTGTGAGCTCGTTCAATTCCTGGGCATCCACCGTCTGGCCACCCGCCATATCGAGAATATCCTCACTGTCCCGATACGTCTGCAGTTCCTGTTGCGACGCGTCCAGTTTCGCCTTGAGATCCTGCAGTCGACCGGTGAGCCAGTTCCCGGCCGCCTGCGTGGATTGCATCTTGGCGTCCAACTGGCTCTGTATGTAGACCCGCGCCAGGGTGTTCACGATCTCCGCCGCCAGTTTCCGGTCAGTGGACTCGAAACTGACCACCACCAATTGGGTGAACTCCACCGGCTGCACTGACAACTGGCTCATGAAACGGTTGATTACCGCGACCTTCCTGCGCTCTTCCTCCTCGACAGCCGAGGCCTGGTCGCGACCCGTCGTTGCTTCAAACCCGGTCACAAAGTCCCGGATTGCCGAGCGCCAGTTACCCTCGCTGCCTTCCTCGCTGCGTGGAGGAGGGGCAAACAAGGGGTTGTTCCACAGGTCCAGTTCATCGGCGACCTTCTCGGCGATATCGCGGTTCCTGATGATTTCAAACTGGGTGAGAAAGTACTCCCTGATACCGGGCGGCTGGCCGTAGACCTCCTCGATGGATACGGTTTTCACCTCCTGCGCCTCAATCATGATTGTGGTACTGGCGCGATACACCGGGCTGATCCGCATCACCCAGAGCGTCGTCAACAGGCTGACCACCACGCACAAACCCAGCACGCCCCACAGGTTTCGGCGGATAACCTGCCACAAATGGTGCAGATCAATCGCGTCTTCGTCTTGCGGCGTGAGATCGGCGGGGCGCTGGAGTGCTTGCATGATGTCGTGTGCTCGCTGGTAACGCGTGGAGCTAGAAAAAACTCTGTTCAATGTTGATGACGTCACCCGGCCGGATACGCGACGTCAACTGCGCTGGCCTGCCTTTCCCGCTCCCACCCGCTTCGGCGTCATCAGACATGATATAAAACTCGCTCCTGGAGGCCCTGGAGGTGAATCCCCCGGATATGGAGACCGCCTTCTCCAGCGTCAAACCCGGCTTGAAGGGGTATCCGCCCGGATTGGCAACCTCGCCGCGCACAAAAAACGGCCGGTACTCCTTGATGGCCACGTTCACACGGGGATTGATGAGAAACCGCCCGCGCAGCCCCTCGGTGATAGCCGCTTCCAGCTCGCGCGGAGTGAGGCCGCGTACCCTGGTCTCCCCCAATAGCGGGAAGGAGATCGCGCCGGTGTCGTCCAGTACCGCGTCGATACTGAGATCCGGTTCCTCGAACACGGTAATCTGGACATGATCGCCGGTATTGAGCGTGTAGGAGACGCCCTCCGCCTCCTGCGCCAGGGCCGGGACGGCCAGCAGGATCAGTAGCAACAGCAGCGAGTGTAATTTGGCGATCAAAACAGTATCCGTGAACTATGGCAGTGAGCCGGGGCTGACCCCCGCGAGATTAGCAGATACTAAGATTACTTGCGCGTATCTGCAAATGCGGGCTGCGGCTCAGCCTGGAATTGGGAATGAACTGAGAGCCTCCAGCACCCGCGGCAGGGCGGCGTGCGCCCGGGGATAGTGCAGGTGGTATACCGGCAAGCCCTGTTCCAGCATACGCGCGACACCTCCGAACGTACCCGACAGCGTCTGTGGATCGGTGGGATCGAGGTTGAACGCGCTACCCAGGATGGACATCATCCCGGCCTGGCCTCCGGCGCGCTCCACGCCCACAGCAGTCGACCCCGACGGCGCACGCAACAGGAACAGGGCGTCCAGGCGCCGAGCTACCGGAGCGGGAGTGGCGCGCCCGGTCAGTCGCATTTGCCGCTTGCTGGAACCGTCGCTGCAGACCGCGAACCCGGCGGAATCATGACCCAGCGCCGTTAGCGAATCCGGGTACAGGCGAAGCGTTGGAACGCCCCCGATGACGTTGACCCCACGGCTGTCGGTGCGCAGGAGAATACAGTCATCATCGATGATTTGCCCGCCCTGCAACTGGCAATAGGAGGCCAACGTCGACTTGCCATACCCCGACTCACCCAGAAAAGCCACGGTGCTGCCACCCGGAAGCGTCACCGCGCTGGCGTGCAGCATCAACTCCCCGCTATGCGCCAGGTACCGGGGCAGAACCTGGTTAAGCAGGAGCTGGCGCAGCAATCCCGAGCCGGTTCCCGGAAACGCGAGACAGTCGATGTTTCCATCGACTCCGACATAGAAATTCGCCTGCGATGGCAAATGCAGGAGATAGCTGCCATCTTGCCGTCCACATCGACAGAGCAAGCGACCTTGCTCATTGCGCCACTCATAGCGTGTCTCGAACTCTCCCGGCGCGACTCTGGCGGAGTGTATCTGCCGCACGCTGATAGAAGGCGTGGATTTCTGGTAATCACACAGTTCGGGCAAAGGAAACTGGCTGCCGAGAGTTACATTGAAAAATCGATACATCCCGTATCCCTGATTCAGCTCCGGGACATTCGCACAGTCTGCAGGATGGTACTTTTGACGCTTGAGGTGCATCACAGCATTGCTCGGTTTTGAGTTACAATCCGCCGGCACGCAGATTGAGACTGTGCGCCCTTTGGCAAACTGGGAAAATATATAGCTTGTGCTTATACAATAGTAATGCAAGTCTTGGTATCTGAACGAGCCATTTTTACAGCTGAAGCACTGAGGGCTCCCACACCGTAATCCCTGTGCGTTGGCGAGCTTGATAACCGCAGGCATGAGTGCAAGTGAGAAGGTATCACCAACATGGCAATTGACGACCACCCATCAGAAGCGGAAAAAGCGGATGCAAAGTCCGACCTCAACCGTCGCGATTTCGTCAAGCAGTCGACCAAAGCACTTTATGTCGCACCCACGCTGACCGTGCTGGGCTCCGCGCCGGCATCGGCCCAGTTTGGAAGCCCACCACCACCCCCCGGAATGGCGCCGGCGCCACCGCAACCCGGTAAATAACCCCAGACCAATCGCGATGCCGCTGCCCACAGATACCGACCACACCCTACAGACCATTGCCTCCCCGAACAGGGGCCCGCAGGATGTAACGCCCATGTCAGACATTGCTCGAATTACACGGTTATTTTGTAAGGCTTTTGCAAACGGGACGACCAGGCGCACGCGACTGGCCTCGCTCGCGCTGTTCTGGCTGGCTGTCGCAATGGCACCCCAGGTTACTGCCCAGGCCTGCGGCGCGTCCCTCACACTGAGCGCAAACAGGTGGACCATGGTCGGCATTCCCTGCGTTCCGCCCTCGGGCAGGAGGACTGTTGGCGATGTCTTTGGCCCCAGCCTGGGAACGGCCAATTACGGCGTGACCTGGATTGTCTGGAAACGCGTTTACAACGACAATCAATGCGTGGTCAGCTCCGGCCCCTCCGATTGTTACGTCAAGCTGACACTGGCAAGTCCCGCGAACACCGGTGATGCGTTCTGGGTCTACACCACCGTACAGAAGGCCTGGCAGCTCAGTTCCTCGACAACTGCCACGCCCGGTCCGTATTTCGAGTATCCTGCGATACTCTCTACCGATGGCAACAGCCGGTACTTCATGTTCGCCAACACCTACTCCGGCACGGTGAGCTGGTCCAACATCGTCTTCCCGTCAATTATTTTCGGATTCTTTCCGTTCAATCTGTCCAGCCAACAGGCTGTCAATAATTCGGTCGTCAGCAAGAACGTCCATTACTGGAACGGGAATACCTACTTCACGCGCGATCTAAGCAATCCGGTGGCTACCTTTCCGGCAAAAACGGCCGCCTGGCTTGAGATGTTGCAGCCAAGCGCGGCCATTTCAAACGTGCGCGTGCGCATCCCACAGCCCTGAACCCAGCATGCAGAATCGCGGAAGACCACTATGAAACTGAGACTTGCACTGACCCTATTCGCCGCACTGGCCACAGTCGCAGCTTCCCACGCCCGGGCCGCGGACCTGAAGCCGGGCGAATGGGCTGTCCAGCTTATCCTCACCTCCGAGGCGGAGGGCCTGGAGGACCCCTACAATACACTGGGTCAATTGTGGAATGCGTCACCGGAACTGGACGACTACGACCTGCCGGAACTCAGCCAGACCTGGACAGGCACCTACCTGAGTGTGATGTTCTACCGCCCCGACTGGGATTCCGACAGGGAAACTTACAATACGGACTACCACCCCGTCGTCTACGGGAAAAGCGACGAGTGGACGTTTGAAGTCCGCAGCGATGATCCCACCCGCGACCTCAGCCTGACATGGGTCGGCCATAAAACCAGAATGAAAACAATGGCACTGGTGGATATACAGGAGAATGTAGTGTTCCCCGCAGTCGTTGATGGAGAAGTACAGGTTTACAATTTCAGAATGAATGGCACGGTGCGCGAATTCGCCTGGCGGGTATTGAGTCTGAAAGACTATTGGCAACTGGTTCGAGCTGGCAGGGAATCGGGCAAGGCCGTACGGAAACAGGTAAAAAGCAACTGGCTACCGAGAGGTTGGGGGCAGGGCGAAGGCAGGGGTTATCGTTCGGACAGCATCGCGGAAGGCCTGCCGGAAGACCCGTTTGGCGACTAGGAGTAGACCCGGGGCGGGTGACACGGGGATCGCAGGCGGACTACAGGCTGAATTCCACACCGAGATTGAAAACGTAGTCCCGGTAACTCAGGTTTTCAACGTTTGAATTCTTGCGATCGTAGGCGTAACCGGTATAGACATTCACCCAGCGGCGAAACTCGTAGCCCACCTTGAGTGAGGCATTGAAAATATCGTCTTCCCTGTTGTCGAATGACTGGGCATAGTTGTCCTGGCCAAGCAGGCCCCCCAACTCGGAGTAGACACGATCGGACCACTGGTGTGTCCATGTCGCGGTGAACACCTCTCGCTTGATGAAATTCCCCTGTAGCGTGGTTTCCTCCGGGTGCCGCGTGCTCGTCACGAGGATGGTGTCCTGTTCCCTCGGTTGCATTAACAGTTCCAGCGTCCAGCCGAGGCCGTCCCAGTCGGCGCGAGACGAATCCTTGAAGTCTTTGTCGATGTAGCTTGCCTTGGCCGTACTGGTCAGGTTGGGTGTGATCTCCCATTGCGCACCCAGGGAAACGGTATTTTCGTCGCTGTCCAGTTGCGCAATATCCTCGAAGGGGTTCGGGTAGTGAATACGCTTGAACGTGTACTGGGCCAGGATGTCTGTCTTGGGAGCGACCGGGTGGAAAAACGTGGCGTCCAGCGTCGTCTCGTCGCGGTCGCGCGGCCGCGTGAGTTCCTTGAAGTTCTGGTACTGGCGTTCCATGTAACCCGCTTTCAGCAGCAGCCAGCCGACATCGTCCTGGGAGCCAAGCTGAAGCGAGCCGGCCACGTCGCCCTGGTCGTATTCGATGGGTTTGGGCAGCACCTCGCCAATCAGGCCCTCCGAAAGTCCGGTACCACGATCCTCATGCAGGGCGGCCCAGCTGACAAAGCCCTCGGCAATCCAACGCTCCGAAAACTCCATATGGGCCTCGCCGGAGATCGTATTGTCGAAATAGTCGTTGTCGTCATTGTGCCGGCTGACCTGGTACCAGGCGGCCTCGCCCTGGTAGTTCAACTGGTAGGTATTATTGCGATCCTGTGCCAGGACGTTGAGTGTCGGACGCGCAAGGTAGATCCAGCTATCGGTGCCATTATCCTGCTGCAGATAGATATTATCGCGGTGCCTGGTTTCCACACCGGCAGTAGGTGTAATCGCGAAAGGGCCTGCTTCGATCGCGGCAGGCCCATCGGGTGGAGCCGCCGCCAGGGTACTCTGCGTGCTGTGCAGCGCGAACACAAACGCAGCCAAAGCCCTGGCAAAGCCGGCCGAGTCGGAAAACCTGTCGCGCATGCGGGGGGTCCTTCTCACAACATGGAATTGATTCTGGCGCTCCGCCGGCAAGCGCACTGCAAATTCAGCATGTACTGCTTTGTTCATTATGTGTTGCGCCACCCCGGCCTTGTGCGGCGCTATTCTAGCGCAATACGGCTGGGACAAGAGAATGCCATTGTGCCGCCTTTCTGCCAAGTGAATCGTGCATTGTTGGCAAGGTTCCGTGGCCGGAATTTCGTCTCTCGCTGTATTATGGACGTTTTATCGTCAGGGTATGCGCTCGATAATGTCTCGGCCCGCTATCACATCCTACCACTGGGCGAATAACGCGCTGTTTTATTACTTGCTGGCCGTGCTGGCGTGGGCGCCCCTGCCACTGGGCAGCAACCGCGACTGGTCAACTGTGCTGTTATCCGTTTTATTGCTATGCGCGCTGCTGGGATGTCTCGTACTGATGCTATCGGGTCATGTACGCACAACGGCCGCGCTGCGCCGGGCGTGGCCCGCACTGTATGCGCTGATAGCGGCACAGGTATGGGTGTTGGCACAAATCATGTCAGGCATCACCGTTGCACCCGACTCCACCAGGCTCGCCCTATTGCTCGGCCTGGCGCTGGTGGCGGCATTTGTACTGGTGCTGGTGCTGGTCGACTCACGGGAGCGCATCCTCCGGATCGCCCAGGTGATGGTGGGCTGCGCGGTTTTCCAGGCCTTTTTCGCCAGTGCGATGATGATGAGCGATCTGGAGCAAGTGCCGTTCCTGGACAAGACTTTTCTCCGCAGCAGCGCCAGCGGCACCTTTGTAAACCGCAATCACCTGGCGGGATTCCTGGAGATGAACCTGGCAATAGGTATCGGTATGCTCGTGGCCCGATTGCACCGTCGCCCGGCAGCCAATTGGCGCGAGTTTACGCGCCGCATGATCGATACCCTGTTAAGCCGAAAGTTCAGGTTGCGGTTGTACCTGGTGATAATGGTTGTCGCGCTGGTGCTGACGCGATCCCGCATGGGCAATGTGGCGTTCTTCTCCAGCCTTCTGGTATGCGGCACTGTCGGCATGGTTCTGCAACAGCGGGTGACCCGCAATGCGGTGCTGTTTTTTATCAGCCTGCTGCTGGTTGACCTCTACATCGTCGGAAAATGGTTCGGGGTGAACGAGGTCGTGGAGCGATTGCAGCGCACCACCCTTGCAACCGAAAAGCGTGACGAGGTGGCAAGAGACAGCATTGTCATGTGGCAGGATCACTTCTGGACCGGGACGGGCGCGGACAGCTTCTTCGATGCCTATGTGCACGGCGGATACATGAGCCCGGACTCCCTGTACTACCGGCACGCCGAAAACGATTACCTCGAAATCGGCAGCGGCTTCGGGTTCATCGGGTTCGCACTGCTCGGTACCGCCGTGCTGACCAGTCTGTGGCAATCCCTGCAAGCCCAGCGTAGCCGCTCCTCCAGCCTGCATCAGGGACTGGGGTTGGCCAGCGCGATGGGCATCACCAGTATACTGATTCACAGCTTCACGGATTTCAATCTGCACATACCCGCCAACAGCCTGTGGTTCGTCGTACTGCTGGCCTTTGCCTGGGTGGCGGTTGTTCGCGAGCAGCAGTGAACATCGGCGTATCGGGAATTGTGGTGGGCTTGCGCTGCCGATTTACTAAGCCTATATTTGCACTTTCAATCCGACTCTTTATCAAAGGGTGCGACCCATGCCTGCCATTCTCCCTGTTCGTATATTGACGTTACTGCTGGTATTGGTGAGCGCGGGTGCCTGGTCAGCCGATGGCCGCATCCTCAGTTTTGAGGGCGATGTCCGCGTCAACGGTGAACCGGTAGACGCTGAGACCGAATTGAACCGCGAAGATACAATCACCACAGGGCCCGACTCATCCGTCAAAATCGTGCTGTCCGACAACAGTGTGCTCGACCTCGACAGCGGTTCGGAAATACTGATAAGCGACTACAGTTTCGACACCGACGAACCGGGATCCAACACCAGTAAGGTCAATATCCTTTCAGGCACGCTGCGTTACGTCAGCGGCCGAATCGCGAAGGAGGATCCCGAAAATATCAGCTTTACTGCGGGCAACTCCACCATCGGTGTGCGCGGCACCTTTATCAGCATCTCCGTCTCCCCACCCACGGAGTAATCGGTGCTGGCACTGCGTAGAATTCTGCCGTCAGTCGCACTGCTGATGACAAGCGCCTCCGGTGCGCTGTTCGCTGCTGATAATGTGACCGTCGAGGCAATGATAGGCGAAGCCACCTTTCTGCGCGAGAGCGCGGACGGCACAAGGGAATCCATCATCGTCACCACCGGGAGTACCACCCGGCAGGATCCCGGCACCGGACAGACCTTGCTGGCGCCTGCAACTGTACCCAACCCGGTGAATGAGGTGGTCCAGGCCATAGCGGCATCATCGCCCGATGCCTCTGATCTACTGCCCACAGAGAACGGCTGCAGCCTGGGGAACGCGCCCCATCGATTGACGGCACGGCCCGAGTATGACGAAGCTACCGCAGCCGCCATCGCGGCGCAGTTGAAGGCCCTGAACTCGGGTGAGCTGATGATGGTGATGGCTGTACTCATCAATAACGCCAAACACCTGTGCATCGATGCCTCCACCGTGGCCGATACCGTTGCACTGATCTCCACGGCACGCCCGGAAGAGGCGGGAAACATGGTATTTGTCGCCTCGTTACTCGACCCGGCCAACGCGGACCGCTTCCGGGACGCCGCCCTGAAAGCCGCCCCCGCGCAAGCGCGGGACATTGAACGGGCAAAAGACAATGCTGACAAGCTCAAGGAGAACTTCGACGCTTTTATCACCCCCCGGACGACCCCGAAGCCACCACCGGTCAAGCCCAAACCGCCTATACAGCCCGAGCGCGACGTACCTCCCGGGGGCAGCATCGGCAAGCCTCCAAGCCCTGAATAGCGCGGCGCTTGCAAAGGCGCTCCCAGGACAAGACAGCCGGACATGAAGCAGTACCTGACCAATCATCGTTCCAGGATTACGCTGGGTATCGCTTTCACACTCCTTGCACTGTGGCTGCAAATGTCCGGTGCCGACTCCAACCGCACCATCATCAACCGCCTGAACTACCTGGCCTATGATCTGAGGCTGAACCTGACCCTGCCGGATCATCCGCCCACCACGGGCAACGTGATTATCATCGACATCGACGAGGACAGCCTGCGTGCGGAGGGTCGCTGGCCCTGGAGCCGCGAGAAGATGGGTACCCTGGTCACCCGGCTGAAAGAAGCGGGTGTGCATACAATAGGCTTTGACGTGGCTTTTGCCGAATCCGAGCGCAATGTCGCGCGCGAACTGATTGAGGCGGCGTCACAGACCGGCGACCTCGAGCACAGGGACTACCTGGAGCAATTGATACCCCAAATGGACCGGGACCTGGCGTTCTCCCGGCTTCTCGCGGGGCAGAATGTCGTGCTGGGATTCCTGCTTCACGCCGGCGGCGAGGAATCGGTGGGTGAGCTGCCCTCGCCCTGGTCAGTGATTTCGCCGGAGCAGCGAGGTAAACTTACCCTGCCAATCATGTCGAGCTACACCGGCAATATGGCGCTGCTGCAAAAGGCAGCTAACCACGGCGGCTTCCTTAACACCACCATGGATGCGGACGGCGTGCTCAGGAGTACCCCACTGATACTCGGAATCGACGACGCGATCTATCCCTCGCTGTCGCTGGCGATGGCGCGCCGCTATACCAAGTCGCTGCGTTTCAAAATGGACACCGCGCACGCCGGAGAAAGCGAGCGCATCACCGGGCTGTGGCTGGATCGTACGCTGATTCCTACAGACCAGTACGGCAGGGTGCTCATTCCGTATACCGGAAAGCGCGGGGGCATACCCTATATTTCGGCGACCAGAATTGTTCGCGCGGCAAACCCGGATACCTTTCCGCAGTTGCAGAACTCGGCGGTGCTGATAGGGTCCTCCGCACTGGGCCTGTCAGACCTTGTCAGCACGCCCACCGGCCCGACCTTTCCCGGGGTAGAGGTCCATGCCACGGTATTGCAAAGGATTCTTTCCGGAAAACCCTTCCCCCGCGAGCCGGACTGGGCCAACGCCGCCAGTGCGCTGGCAATAGCGGTATCGGGCCTGCTGTTGGCCTTCCTTTGTCCGGCATTCGGCGCGCTGGCGATTACCGTGTTTGCGGTACTCTTTATCGGGCTGATGATCGCCGGCGATGTCTGGCTATGGTCTTCCGCGCAGTTGGCATTGTCGCCGGTGATGCCCCTGCTCACCGTGATGTCGATTATTTCGATGAATGTACTGTTCGGTTATTTCGCCGAAGCCAGGCAAAAACGCCAGGTGCGCAAGGCCTTCAGCTCCTATATGGCGCCGGCGCTGGTCGACCAGCTGGTGAGCAATCCCGACAGCCTCAGATTGACGGGTGAATCGCGGGAGATGTCTTTTCTGTTTTCCGATATCGCGGGCTTTACTTCCTTCACCGAGAGCGCCAGTCCGGAACTGCTGGTATCGGTACTGAACGAATACCTCGAGGCCATGTGCCACGCCGTGATGGAGCACGGCGGCACGATAGACAAAATCGTGGGCGATGCGGTGGTGGGGATATTCAATGCGCCTCTCGATCAACCGGACCACGCCGAACGAGCAGTCAAATGCGCCCTGGCCATGGACCGCATCAGTAGTGACTTTATCGCCAAGATGCAGGCCCGCGGCATGGCCTTCGGGGTGACCCGGATAGGGATCAATACCGGCAGGGCTATCGTGGGCAACTTCGGGGGCAGCGAACGCTTTGACTATACTGCGCACGGGGATGCGATTAATACCGCCGCCCGGATGGAAAGCGTCAACAAGCACCTCGGCACGCAAATTTGTATTGCCGGCACGACAGCGGCGCAGTGCCCCAACCATTTTTTCCGACCGATAGGGGCGCTTGTGCTTAAAGGGAAAACGGAGGCGATAGAAGCTTTCGAGCCCATTTCCGAGCAGGCCGCGGCATCCCCCCTGATGAAGCGCTATCGCGAGGCTTTCGAGTTACTCTCCCGCGATGACCCCGCGGCGAGTGGAATGTTTGAAAAGCTGATGGCGGATTTTCCCCGGGACCCGCTGGTCAACCTGCACTACGAGAGAATCACCGCGGGGATACTGTCCACCACCATCGTGCTCGCGGAGAAGTGACATCCAGCGCTCTATCAAACAATCCCTGCTCTCCCTCAGGACACTGAACGCCGAAAGCATCGCGTCAATCCTGCTGGCGGGCGTCATAGCGGGCATTGTCACGCTGATTTCAAGCGTGAGCTTTGCCGCCCTGATATTCCACGGCGAATTGACGCCCTATCTTTCCTCCGGAATCACCATCCTGATCGCTACCGCCGTAGTAGCCGGATCACTCTTCAGCCTGTTTAGCTCGGCCCGGCCCGTGGTGGCCCTGCCGGACGATGACACCGCGCCGGTACTGGCCCTGATGGTCACCCTGATCATCGCCAGTTCTCCCCCGGGCACACCGGCGGACGTACTGTTTGTCACAACTTTCGGGGCCCTGGCGTTCGCTACGCTGCTGACCGGCATCGTGATGGTGGCGCTCGGCTACTTCCGCCTCGGCTCGCTGGTACGCTACCTGCCGTATTCCGTGATGGGAGGCTATTTCGCGGGTGCGGGCTGGTTGATGATCCAGGGAGCGCTGCGCATGGTCTACGATTCCCCGCTCGCCTCAGCCGACGACTTCCTCGCACTGTTTGAAGCCGGTGCCCTGTGGCGCTGGCTGCCCGCCATAGTCGCAGCTTTCTGTATACGCTGGGCAATCCGCAACTGGCATCAATCACTGGCCATGCCTGCGAGTATCTTCCTGCTGACGCTGGTTTTCTATGCGGTGGCAACGGCTGTCGGGCTGCATCCCGAACAGTTGATGGCCGGCGGATGGCTGGTCGGACCCTTCCCGGAAGCCTCCCCCCGCCTGGTCAACCCGATCCTGTTCGAGGGCTCCGCCGACCTGGACTGGAGCGTGGTGATAGCAAATATGACCACAGTCGGCACGATTATAATGCTGAGCGCAGTCTCGCTGATGCTGACCGCGAGCGGCCTGTCGGTGGTGCAGCGCAACAATGTCGACATCAATCGCGAGCTGATGGTGGCGGGATTCGCCAACACCGTCAGCGGTACCGGTGGTGGCCTGATTGCACTCCCGTCAATGTCGCTGACAGAACTGGCGATGAAAGTCGGCGGCCCCCGCAGTCGCCTGGTAGGCCTGGTTATAGCCGCATTCTGCGCGCTGATGCTGTTCTACGGCATGTCCTTCATCGCCTGGTTTCCCAAACCCGTCGTGGCCGGTCTACTGGTGTTCCTCGGCGTATCCCTGCTGGAACGATGGCTGATCGAAGCCCGCAAGAAGTTACCGCAGCTGGAGTATCTCGTGGTCGTGATTATTGTATTGGCGGTGGCCGCGGTGGGCTTCCTGGAGGGCGTCATGGTAGGCCTGCTGGGCGCTATCGTGCTGTTCGTGATCAACTACAGCAGGATCAATGTCGTGCGCTACGCACTCACCGGTAAGGAGCGCGGCAGCAATGTGGAGCGCAATAGCGCCGAGGAACAATACCTGCGCGAAACAGGCGGGCAGACGCTGATCCTGAAGCTGGAGGGGTACCTCTTTTTCGGTACCGCCACCGCCCTGGCACGACGCATTGAAGATCGCCTCGCCGATAGTGAGCAACCCCCGCTGCGCTACGCCGTTCTGGATTTCGCGCAGGTCACCGAAATGGATTCTTCCGCCGCATTGAGCTTTATGAAGCTGGCTCAGGAGGCGTCCCAGCGCAATTTTTTCCTGCTGTTGACCGGGCTTACGCACAAAATGCAAAAGCGCCTGATGGGAAGCTGGTTTGAAGAGGAGAATACCAGCTATATACAGATACTGCCCGATCTCGACCGTGGAATAGAATGGTGCGAGGAGCGTATCCTGAAAGAGTTGTCATTGAGCGAGGAAGCGCAACAGGGTATTTTGCAGCAAATCTTCGAACATATTTCCAGCTACGAAAACCACTCCGTACTGGAAGAGTATCTGGAACACCGGTACGTCCAGCCCGGCGAGCAGTTGGCGGCGCAGGGGGACCCCTCCGACGAGATGTTCCTGCTGCAGACCTGTACCGCCTCTGTCTACCTGGATACCAATTCCGGCAAAAAACACCGGATTCGCCGCGCTGGCGCAGGAACCGTTTTTGGCGAGGTCGGCTTCTACCTCGGCACTCCCCGGACCGCGACTGTCATCGTGGACACCGGCGGAGACCTGTTTGTGCTCAGTCAGGACGCGAATGCCCGTCTGGAGCGGGAGCACCCGCAAATCGCCGCCGCCCTGCACAAATTCATGATCCGCATTATCACGCGGCGCCTGCAATTGACCACAGCCACCCTGCAGGCAGTACTGACATAAGAGAAAATACCGCAAAAAGGAGACTGACTATGGATTGCCCCAAATGTCGCGAGCCGATGGAGGCGGTTGAGTTCGGTGCCGATATTGAGGTCAGGCGTTGCACCGGATGCAGCGGGCTGTTCTGCAAGTGGCAAACATTGCAACGCTTGCGTGACGAGTGGCTCTCAGACGTCGTACTGGATCGCGGCAGCGCGTCACTCGGGGCGCAGCAGAACACCATGAGGGACATCAACTGTCCCGAGTGCGGCGCCACGCTGGACCGTGTCCAGGACCAGGAGCAGGCGCATATTACCCTGGATAGCTGTCCCGACTGCGACGGCGTGTTCCTCGACGCGGGTGAACTGACGAACATGAAATCCGTGACCCTGATGGACCACGTGCGGCACCTGCTGACTAGGCTTGGGAGGTAGCGGCTTGACCGAAGCCCTGTTGGCGTAAATCGTCGGTGTAGCGGGCAATATTGGATTGCGCGTTGGCTTCGAGGCGGTTTTTGAAAAACGGTGACTGGTACAGACTGGGCCAGCGTTGCAATTCAGTTAAAAAGCGCAGTTTCCCCAGGTAATACTGCTCATCATTCACGCCCTCGGCCTCATGGCGCAGGGAGTTTGAATCAGCCAGATAACCCTCCCAGGGCAACCCGAAACCCGACAAGTCTATGTCAACCACATAAGCGATGGCAGCATCCCCGGCGGGCCCGGTATGCTGCGTGGCAATAATAAACTCGGAAACCCTGTCGACGAAATCAGCCGGCATCGCCGTCCCGGCCTCGTCCCTGAAATAGGCAACGCTGAGAATTTCATTATCCTTGGCGCCGTAGTGATAAATGACATCGTGAAACCATATCGCCATCTCAGTGGCATTGAATTCAGCGATATGCTCGCGGGCAAGGTCAAGCTGACCCAGGCAGTGGGCTATATGCGCCAGCGTGTGGTAGAAACGGTGTGGTTCCCTGTAATGCGAACATAACTTTTGCCATACCCGGTCCGCATTTATGCCGCCACAGTCCCGCCACAGGTCGCAAAACCGTTCACCAAGCTCTTTTTCGTCCACCCGTTACTCCAAGATCGATTAGGCGAGCACGCGACATCCCTGATCGCGCTTGCGAGCGGTTGGCAGCACTCAATTCACCGCTCCGACATCGACAAGACTGCCATCCTGAATTTGAGCTTAGCATAGCCCTTAAAGTCGACAACACGGAATAATGAGGACTGCGTCACAATTTAAGTCAACCCTGATCAATCCGGCGGCGCCTTGAAGTGAACCGGGTTTTAACGACTTGTTTCAGGTCTACCGATGCGGTCCGCGTTGACCACGTACCAGCAATGGGCGCAGAACAACAGGAAGTAGCAAAGCAGGCTGAGGTACTCGGGCAGTTCTTCCAGCAGCACGCCCACTGCCGCGCAAAGCGTCGCGTAGCCGATCAGCAGGATGAGGGTCAGTCTTCGCCCCAGGCCCCTGTCCAACAGGGTGTGGTGCAGGTGAGAGCGATCTGCCTTCACCAGGCTCTGCCCTCGCCGGTAGCGGCGCAGCATGGTAGCCAGCATATCCATCAATGGCAGGGTGACCAGCCACAGCGCCGTCACCGGCTTGATCAGGGCGTTGTCACCCTGGGAGAAAAACACCAGCGAGGCCGTTACCAGGAAACCGAGCGTAACGCTGCCGGCGTCGCCGAGAAACATTTTGGGTAACAGGCGGTTGTTGGGCCCCAGGTTGAAGAGCAGGAAAACGGCCAGCGGTATCAACATCAACAGCAGGGTATTGGCCATGGGGTGACCTGCCTGCGCGGCGAGGAGATACAGCACCAGCAGGGGCAGGGAGATTGTGCTGGCGGCCAAACCGTCGATGCCGTCTATCATGTTGAACGCATTGCTTAAACCCGCTACCGCGAGTGCAGATAACGGGATTGTCATCAACAGCAGCGGAATATCACCCAGTGCGAGCAGGTTTCCCACGTTGGTAATGGCGATGTTTCCAAATGTGGCCAGCAGGATTCCGCTGGCAAACTCCAGTAGCAGCCTCGCGCCCGCGCTGATGTGGCGGAAATCATCAAAGACTCCGATAAGGAATACCGCGCAGGCAATCACCAGCATTGAGTAGGTATAGGGCGCTATGCCCAATACAAATACGCCAAACACCAGCGTGGTAAACACCGCTATGCCGCCAGTCAGGGGCACCTGTCCCTGGTGTTGCTTGCGCGCACTGGGGCCGTCCACGAGGCCCACACGGGCGCCGATGCTCACCGAAATTCGGGTTATCAGCAGCGCCGCAAAGAGAATTTGAAGACCCAACACCTCACTGCACTCTTCTGTGAAAATCTCCCGCTGGGAACCCTGAATTGTAGCGAACCGGCACGATCGAAACAGTCCACGCCCGGTAAACGATCATCGCAGCCGGATCCGGCCGCCTGCTGATCAACTCAAAGCATCGTCTTGAAATACTCGATTGCCAGACGCAAACCTTGTTCAAGCTCAATCCTGGGCTCCCAGTTCAGTGTTGATTTTGCCAGCTCGATATTGGGCTGGCGCTGCATGGGGTCGTCGTTAGGTAGCGGCCGCCAGACCAGGCGCGAATCTGATCCAGTCAGCTCTATCACCTTCTCGGCCAACTCCCGAATCGTGAATTCATTGGGATTCCCCAGATTTATCGGGCCGGTGACATTATCACCGGTAGCCATCAAACGGATAAACCCTTCAATGAGATCGTCCACGTAGCAGAATGAACGCGTCTGCGAACCATCGCCAAAAATGGTAATTGGCTCACCGCGCAGCGCCTGCATGATGAAATTTGAAACGACCCTGCCGTCATTGGGATGCATATTGGGGCCGTAGGTATTGAAAATCCGCGCCACTTTGATGCGCAACCGGTGCTGCCGGTAGTAATCGAAAAACAGTGTCTCGGCGCAGCGTTTACCCTCGTCGTAGCAGGATCGCTCGCCGATCGGGTTGACGTGCCCCCAGTAGGCCTCGTGTTGCGGATGAATCTGCGGGTCCCCATACACCTCGCTGGTGGAGGCCTGGAGTATCCGGGCGCCCGTGCGCTTGGCCAAACCCAGCATGTTGATCGCGCCGTGTACACTGGTCTTGGTGGTTTGCACGGGATCATGCTGGTAGTGAATGGGTGAAGCCGGACATGCCAGATTGTAAATTTCGTCCACTTCGACGTACAACGGGAAGGTAATGTCGTGGCGGAGCAGCTCAAAGTTCGGCCGGGTCAGCAACTCGACTATGTTGTCCTTTATTCCAGTGAAAAAGTTATCCGCACAAATAACGTCATGTCCTTCGCTGACCAGGCGACGGCACAGATGCGAGCCCAGAAAACCCGCTCCCCCCGTTACCAGTACACGTTTTCTCAGATGCATCGTGTTTTCACTTCCTCCCTGGCGCAATCAGTTATTATCGTTCTCGCGGCGGATGATCTCCCGGCATACGGATCAATCCCCGAAAGGGTGTCGCAGCACAATAGTCTCCACCCGGTCGGGGCCGGTGGAGATGATATCGATGGGCGCTCCCACGACCGCTTCAATCTTGTGGATATAATTGCGTGCGGCCTCTGGCAGTTCCTCGAGCGTCTTGGCACCCAACGTGGAATCGCTCCAACCCGGGACATCTTCATACACCGGCACCAATCCCTGGTAATCATCCGAGTCCATCGGGTTGAGTACCGGTTTACCGTCCTTGCAGGTGTAACCGACGCAGATCCGAATCGTTTCCAGCCCATCCAGCACATCCAGCTTGGTGAGGCAGAGTCCACTGACTGAATTGATATTCACCGCGGTACGCAGCGCAAACGCGTCGAACCAGCCGCAACGACGCGGTCGCCCGGTGGTGGCGCCAAATTCGTGTCCCTTCTTCGCGAGGTGCTCTCCGGTGGTATCGAATAACTCGGTCGGGAAGGGGCCGGAACCTACTCGCGTGGTATAGGCCTTGGTGATGCCCAGCACGTAATCCAGGTACAGCGGCCCAAAGCCGGAGCCCGTCGCGGTGCCGCCAGCCGTGGTGTTGGAGCTTGTGACGAAGGGGTAGGTGCCATGATCGATATCCAGCAAGGAGCCCTGCGCGCCCTCGAACATGATATTTGCGCCTGCCTGGCGATATTCGTGGAGGATACCGGTGACATCGGCCATCATCGGCAGTAATTCCCTCCCCATCTCCAGCGCCTCGGCCAATACCTTGTCCACGCTGACCGGCTCTACCTGGTAGTAGTTCTGCAGGAAGAAGTTATGGTACTCCATCACCTCCCGGAGTTTGCGCGTGAATCGACGCTCGTCCTGCAGGTCACCCAGGCGCAGGCCGCGGCGACCGACCTTGTCCTCGTAGGCCGGCCCGATACCGCGGCCAGTGGTGCCGATTTTTTCCTCCCCGCGCCTGGCCTCACGGGCCTGGTCCAGCGCGGCGTGATACGGCAGGATCAGCGGACAGGCGGGGGAAATTTTCAGGCGCTCGCGCACCGGAACCCCCTTCGCCTCCAGCTCGGCAATTTCCTTCAGCAAGGCTGCCGGGGACAACACCACACCATTGCCAATCAGGCAGGCGACATTCTCTCGCAGGATACCCGAGGGAATCAGGTGCAGGACAGTTTTTTCACCATTGATCACCAGTGTGTGTCCGGCGTTATGCCCGCCCTGGAAACGCACCACGGCGCTGGCCTGGTCCGTCAGCAGGTCGACAATCTTACCCTTACCCTCATCACCCCACTGGGTGCCCAGGACTACTACATTCTTGCTCATTGCTTTGGCTCATGTTTTGAAGCTGATAGGGAAATGCGCGCCAGTGATTACCTACGCACGGTCATCGGTATCCAGCGGCTGCACCAGCCACTGTTCACCCTGTTCAACAAGTTCGCGGTCGCAGCGCGGATCGGGCTTGCCCGAAAGGTTATTGATTACAACCTCTCCCGCCGCTCTCAGTGCCCGCACCTTCTGGTCCAAAGAGGGATCGTCCACGTCCGGCATGCTAATGGCGCCAGCGCCCGCGGGCGCCATCGGCAACAATGCCACCAGTGCTTTCAGGTCGGTGTTGAATCCAGTGGCCGGCCTCGCCCTGCCATACACGGCACCAACATCATTGTAGCGGCCGCCATTAGCCAGGGCCTGGCCGCTGCCCGCCACATAGGCGGCAAAAACGAGGCCCGTGTGATAATGATAGCCGCGCAATTCGGCCAGATCGAAATAAATATCCAGGTCCGGCAACTGCCGGCGAACTTCAATGGCAACCTCCTGCAGCGCGTCAACCCCCGCCAACGCGTCGGGTACCGACTCGGCAAATAGCTCCCGGGCCGCGTGCAATACCGTCTCGTCACCGTGCAAATCCACCAGGGCGATAATCAGAGTGGCGATGGACGGCTCCACGTCCGCGAGGGCCAGGCGCAAATCCGGTACGGATTTGCGCTGCAGCGCATCGAACACTGTTTTTTCCTGATCCGTGCTCAGCCCGGCTTTCGCCAGCACCGCCTCATAGATACCCACATGCCCGAGATCCAGGGTAACCCCGGAGAGTCCGACCGACGCCAGGGTCGCCAACATCAAGCGCACAATCTCCACATCCGCGCCCAGGCTGTCATCACCGTAGAGTTCGGCACCCAGCTGGATCGGCGAACGCGACGCCAGCAGCGACTTCGGGCGGGTGTGCAGGGTAGATCCCGCATAGCACAAGCGGCTTACCCCTTCTTCCGCCAGGCTGTGCGCGTCAATGCGCGCCACCTGCGGCGTAATATCGGCGCGAATCCCCAGAGTGCGACCGCTGAGCTGATCTGTCAGTTTGAAAGTGAGCAAATCCAGGTCTTCTCCCAGACCCACCAGAAGCGATTCGGTAAACTCCGCCAGCGGAGGTATCACCAGGCGGTACCCCCAGCTACGGTACAGGTCCAGCAGCACACGGCGCAGGGCTTCCACGGATTCAGCCTGTGCCGGAAGCACCTCTTCCATGCCGTCGGGAAGTTGCCAGTGATCTACTGTAGCCATCTCGTTCCTAATGCACCAGATACAAAACCACGACGCCGAACAGCATACTGCCGAGGCCGACGTTGCGAATCACGCGATCATCCATTTGCTCCGCCATCGTCAGCATAGCCCGCCAGCGATCAGGACTGATGAACGGCAACATGCCCTCGATGATAAATACCAGCGCCACGGCGACAGGAAGTACTTGCCAAAAATCCACACGCTCTCCGGGATCACACGCTCAAAAAAATGTCCCACCACTCTCCCGCGCTGCCGGGGAAGCGGAGGATGGAGCGGGCGCTCTAGTCCGCCGCCCTGGCCTCACGCTTCCCGCCATCGGAATCCTTCAGGTAGCGGAAAAACTCGCTGTCGGGTTGCACCAGCATAATATCACCGTTGCCCTGGAAAGCGTCCTGGTAGGCCCTGAGACTGCGGGTAAACGCGTAGAACTCCGGGTCCGCATTAAAGGCCTCGGCATAGATCGCGGTGGCGGCGGCATCGCCCTCACCGCGAATCAATTCTGAATCGCGATAGGCATTCGCTTTCAACACCGTCACTTCGCGATCAGCGGCGGCGCGAATACCCTCGCCGAGTTCCTGCCCCTGTGAACGGTGCTCGCGGGCTTCCTTTTCACGTTCGGCATTCATGCGCCGGTATACAGACTCGGATACGTCCGGAGGCAAATCGATCTGTTTCACCCGCACGTCAACGATTTCGACACCCAGCCCTTCCCGCGCGACGAGATTGAGTTCTTCGGTAAGCGCTTCCATCAACTCGTCGCGTTCACCTGACACCACTTCCTGAATGGTGCGTACCGCGACCTGGTTGCGCAGGCCGTCATTGATGCGCTGTGACAGCAAGCCCATCGCGCGCGACTCCTCGCCATTGGTTGCGGTGTAGTATTTCTCCGTGTCCGCCACCTTGAACTTGGCATAGGAATCCACGATGAGCGCTTTCTTTTCCTGGGTAAAGTAGCGCTCGGGCGTTGAATCCACCGTGAGTACCCGGCCGTCGAACTTGCGCACGTTGTTCACAAAGGGAATCTTGATATGCAGGCCGGGTTTCAAGTCCGGGTTGACTACCTCCCCGAACTGCAGCAACACACCTCGCTCGGTTTCTTTAATAACATACAGCGAGTTGCCCAACAGCAGCACCACAGCCAGAACGAAGAAAATGATGGTTACATTGCGTCCGGACATGACTAGCGCCCTCCCCTGCGACCGTCGCTCACAGCGGCGTCGCGACGCAACTGCTCGGTGACGGCATTGGTCAATTCACGAATGTTGGAGCTGTCTATCTTGAGCTCACCCGGACCAGTGCTGCGCTGGCTCTGTTCGGCCAGTTTGTCCAGCGGCAGGTACATCACATTATTACCGCCTTCGACATCGACCATTACCTTGTTGGTCTGGCTGAGCACAGATTGCACCGCATCCAGATACAAACGCTCGCGCGTCACGGCGGGTGACTTGCGGTACTCGGCCAACAGGGCGCTGAAGCGCTCCGCCTCACCCTGGGCGTTGGCGATCACCTGCTCCTTGTAGGCGCTGGCTTCCTCGATCTGGCGTTGCGCGCTACCACGCGCCTCGGGGACAATTCCATTGGCGTAGGCCTGCGCCTCATTCTGCAGCCTCTCCTCGTCCTCGCGCGCCTTGATCACATCGTCGAATGCGGCCTGAACCTGTGTCGGCGGCTTTGACTCGTCAATCGTCACCTTGCTGACCAGGATGCCTGTCTGGTAGATATTGAGGTAATCCTGAAGGCGCTGTTGCACGTCCAGTGCGATTTGCGCACGGCCCTCGGTGAGCACCATGTCCATACTGGCGCCGCCCACGACATGGCGTAAAGCGCTCTGCGCTGCATGCTGCAGTGAGCGCTCAGGATCACGTACCTTGAGCACAAAGTTTACCGGGTCATCGATCACGTACTGCGTCGAGAGTTTCACCTCGACGATGTTTTCATCCTGGGTCAGCATGATTTCGCGAAAACTCACCGAACGAACCTTGGTGATATTCAACAGCGTGACCTCGTCGATCAACGGGGGATTCCATTGCAACCCCGGCTGTACGGTATCGATGTACTTACCAAAACGCAGCACTACTCCACGCTCCTGTTGGTCAACCTGGTAAAAACCCATCGCCGCCCAGATCACCAGCGCCACCACGAGCAATACGCCGATCGCCGATCCCGAAAGGCCCGACGACCCCCCGCTACCAGAGGAGGAGCCGCCACCAAACAGGCCTCCCATCTTGGCCTGTAATTTTTTCAGCGCCTCATCGAGATCGGGGGGGCCTTGATCGCCGCCACCCCATGGGTCCTTTGGTTTATTGTTACCACCACCCGGTTCATTCCAGGCCATAACCAACTCCTAGTTCTTTCCCGAAAACAGTCTATCAAATTTCCGCCAGGGCCACGTGCACGGCCCTTGCGCAAACCCACCACTAAAACAGCGGCTCCGGCCCCTTCTTCATCAGCCGATTCCAGTCCGCGCGTGGCAGTCGCACACTCAGGTGGGCGACACCGTCATCCCCATAATCCTCGGTCTCGACCGCACCCAGACTGTACAGCGCAGCGCGCAGACTGCCCTCACCGGGCTCCAGGTACAAGTCTTCCGACACCATGTCCTGCCCCACCAGTTCCGCAATGGCCTGCAACAACAGGTCACTCCCCGCGCCAGTGGCTGCGCTCAACCACACCCGCTCCGGTTTACCCTCTGCATTGCGCTCCAGTCGCGGCGCTTGTTCCAGCAAATCCAGCTTGTTGAAAACCAGCAGTTGGGGGATATCTTCAGCGCCGATCTCCGCCAGCACATCCTGCACCTGATCGATATTCCTGTCCCTGTCCGCGGTGGCGGCATCCACCACATGTAGCAGCAGGTCAGCATTCAGGGTTTCCTCCAGTGTCGCCTTGAATGCCTCGACCAGTTTATGCGGCAGGTGCGAGATAAACCCCACCGTATCGGCAAGCACCACCGGGCCGACATTCTCCAGCGCCACCCGGCGCAATGTGGGATCCAGGGTCGCGAAGAGCTGGTCGGCCACATACACGGTGGACTCGGTGATGCGATTAAACAGTGTGGACTTACCGGCATTCGTATAGCCAACGAATGAAACAGTCGGTATCTCCGCCCTGACACGGGATCGGCGCCCCTGCTCACGTTGTTTGCGCACCTTTTCCAGCCTGGCCGAAATGGATTTTATACGCGCGCGCAACAGGCGGCGGTCCGTCTCCAGCTGCGTCTCACCCGGGCCGCGCAAACCAATACCACCCTTCTGCCGCTCAAGGTGGGTCCAGCCGCGCACCAGGCGCGTCGATACATGCTGCAGTTGCGCGAGTTCGACCTGGAGTTTACCTTCATGGGTACGCGCGCGCTGGGCGAAGATATCCAGGATCAGGCCGGTACGGTCCAACACCCGACACTGTAACTCCTTCTCCAGATTGCGCTCCTGGCTGGGGCTGAGCGCGTGATTGAACATCACGATTTCCGCGCACTCCGCCTGCACCAGCGCGCGGATCTCTTCCAGCTTGCCGCTGCCGACAAATGTGCGCGGGTGCGGCGCACCCCTGGCGCCCATGACATAGGCCACCGGGTCGCCTCCGGCGGATAACACGAGCTCCTCAAACTCTCGAGGATCTTCGCGCTCCAACTCACTGGCGAGGTTCAGGTGAACGAGCACAGCGCGTTCCCCCGAATCGGGACGGTCAAAAAACAAGGCTACCTCTTCAGGTCAGAACCAGGCGATGACTGAGCCCCTGACTGCGGGACATCTAACCTGCGTCTTCGTCATCGTCCTGTGGGTTTTGCAAAGGCACACGCACCACGCGGGAAGGGACAACCGTGGATATCGCGTGTTTGTATACCATCTGGCTCACGGTGTTCTTCAGCAACACAACAAATTGATCGAACGATTCAATCTGGCCCTGCAACTTGATCCCGTTCACCAGGTATATGGAAACGGGGACTCGCTCCTTACGCAAAATATTCAAATAAGGGTCTTGTAGCGTATGCCCTTTTGACATAAGTCTCTCCTAATATGGCCCAACTCGGGCCGAAAAAGTTAAATGGACCAACCTGTTACCAGTCTTATACACGGCCCCTGCCGGTTTTCAAAGCGGATTTCGGGACTTGGATACTGCGGGGCACAGTATATAGCATTTGCACCAGACTTATAGTGGGGGCCGTTCAAGATAGTTCAAGGCCAGCACCAGTGGTGAGCTGCGGGAAGGACCCCCGGACAGCACGCCGGAACCGTCCTCATAAGCAAATTTTCCGGTATGATCAGTGCATATCCAGGCAAGATCGGGCCATTTTCGCAACCATGTTAGCTGTCGCTTGGCCAGCTGCCGGGTCGCTGCCACCGCCGCCTGCACCGCCTCGTCCAGGCTGCATTCGCCCTCCAGATACCGCCACAGCTGCCGATAGCCCACCGCACGGATCGCCGGCAGGCCAGCGTGCAGGTCGCCGCGCAGCCACAGGCTGCGCACCTCTTCCACAAAGCCCGCTGCCATCATTTGCTCAAAGCGCTGTGCGATGCGCTGGTGCAGCACCGCGCGCTCCCGCGGACTGATCGCCATTTGCACCACGCGACAATCGCCAAAGGCGGGGGCTGTCTCCCGCTTGTGCCATTCCGTCAGGGTCACGCCACTGGCCCTGAACACCTCCAGGGCGCGACTCAGGCGCTGGGAGTGGTTGGGATGGATTCGCGCGGCGGACTGCGGGTCCACACGCGCCAGTTCCCGATGGATAGACGGCCAGCCCAGCTGCTCGGCCTGTGCGGCGATCTCGGCGCGGAGCACCGGGTCCGCTCCCGGCATCTCCGGCAGCCCCTCCAGGAAGGCCTTGAAGTACAGCATGGTGCCGCCCACCAGCAGGGGGGTCCTGCCCCGCTCAAGAATTTCCCGCACCACCCGCCTGGCATCCGCCAGAAAGTCCGCCGCCGAGTAGGCTTCACAGGGATCTCGGATATCGACGAGGTGATGAGGGTATTGCGGCTTGGCACTACCGATATCCAGGCCGCGATATACCAGCGCGGAATCGACGCTGACCAGTTCACAATCGAGGTGTCCGGCCAATTCGATGGCCAGGTCTGTTTTGCCCGAGGCAGTGGGGCCCATCAGGCAGACCAGCAGGGGATTAGCGGCGCTCGACATGAGAGGGCAGCGACCTAGCGGCCGCGAAGAAACAGTGAGTCCAGTTCGTCCAGGCCCAGCTGGATCCAGGTAGGCCTGCCATGGTTACACTGGCCGGAGCGTTCGGTTTCCTCCATGTCGCGCAGCAGCGCGTTCATTTCCGGCACCGTAAGCCGACGGTTCGCCCGCACGGAGCCATGGCAGGCCATGGTCGAGAGGATTTCATCCATATGCGCCTCAATGCGCTCCGAGCTGCCGAATTCGATCAGGTCCGCCAGTACGTCCCGCAACAACTGCTCCACATTGGAATCGCGCAATACCACCGGAATCTGGCGAATAACCAGGCTTTCCTCGCCGCCCTCTTCAACGGACAGGCCGAGGCGCTGGAACAGCGCGCTGTGCTCGAGGGCGACCTGCACCTCGCGCTGGCTGACCGCCACTGCTTGCGGCACCAGTAAGGGCTGGCTGCGAATGCCGCTCTCGTCGCGAGCGGTCTTGAGCCGTTCATAGGTAATGCGCTCGTGGGCGGCATGCATATCCACCAGCACCAGACCGAGCGCGTTCTCCGCCAATATGTAGACGCCCTTCAACTGGGCCAGTGCATAACCCAGTGGCGGGACCTCCTCGGGCGACTGGGCCGCGGGCAAACCGTGCAAACGGGAGTAGCCCTGCAACTGCCCCGCCACCTGCGACGCGGTGCCCGTCGAAGCCGCAAACGCGCGACCCGCCGCGCTCGGACCACCGGCGCCGGGCGCGCCCCAGGCCAGCGCACCCTGGCTGCGGATTTCTCCGGTTGCGGTGTCTATTGCCATGCCGTCACCGGCTGCGAGGAACTGCTCAGCCGCCGGCTCGCGAACCGGCTCCTGCCCAGGCCGCACGTCAGCGAGGGCGCGATGCAGGCTGGAGAAAATAAAGTTGTGAACGGCGCGGCCATCGCGAAAGCGCACTTCATGCTTGGTGGGGTGCACATTCACATCCACCTGCGCGGGATCCAGGTCAAGATAAAGCACAAACGCCGGGTGGCGGCCGTGATAGAGCACATCGCGATACGCCTGCTTGATGGCATGCGCGACCAGGCGATCGCGGATGACGCGACCATTTACGAAGAAGTACTGCAGATCGGCCTGGCTGCGGGAGAATGTCGGCAACCCGACCCAGCCCGACAGCCGGTAGGGAGGCACACCTGATTCGACGGCAATGGCCTGCTCCATGAACACCGGCCCGCAGATTGCCGCCACCCGGCGCTGGTATTCCGCCTGCGCGGAAGCGGCTTTCAGGTTGTGCACCACCCTGCCATTGTGGCGCAGCGTGAACGCCACATCGAAGCGCGACAGGGCCAGGCGTTTTACCACCTCTTCCAGGTGATTGAACTCGGTCTTCTCCGTGCGCAGGAACTTGCGCCGGGCGGGAGTATTGAAGAACAGGTCGCGCACCTCCACGGTGGTACCGCGCGGGTGGGGCGCCGGTTTACGCTGCACTTCCATCTCGCGTCCCTCGCAGACTGCGCTGTTGCCCTCGCTACCGTGTTCATTGGCATTGCTGGTAAGCGTCAGGCGCGAGACGGAACCGATACTGGCCAGCGCCTCGCCGCGAAACCCGAGGCTGCCGACACACTCGAGGTCTTCAAGCGAGGCGATCTTGCTGGTGGCGTGACGCGCCAGGGCGAGTTCCATATCCTCAGCGGGAATACCGGTACCGTTGTCGCGTATCCGGATCAATTTGGCGCCGCCGGCTTCCACATCGATATCGATACGGGTCGCGCCCGCGTCCAGGCTATTCTCCAGCACTTCCTTGACGACCGATGCGGGACGCTCGACGACTTCACCAGCGGCGATCTGGTTAGCCAGCCGGGAACTGAGCAAACGAATTCTGGACATCGGGGCGGCTGTATCAGCTCTTGGGGATGTTCAGCTTTTGTCCCACCAGAATCCTCGAGCTATTGCTGATACTGTTATAACTCTTGAGCTCGGCCAGCGGAACACTGAAGCGATCGGCAATACCGGACAAGGTATCACCGCGCGCGATAATATACTCCTCCCCGGACTGCTGCTTTTGCCATGCCAGCAATGTACCCGAGGGTGGATGCGCCAGGAACCATTCGCGAATGCCGCGGTGGATCGCGCTGGCCATTTTCTTCTGGTAAGCGGTGGTCGCCAGCAGGTCCGCTTCCTGCGGGTTCGAGATAAAGCCTGTTTCCACCAGTATGGAGGGAATGTCCGGCGATTTGAGTACCGCAAAGCCGGCCTGTTCGACCTGCCGTTTATGCAGCCTGGCGATGCTATCCACATTGCCCAGTACCTTGCCACCCAGCTTCAGGCTGGTATCCAGCGTTGACGTCATGGACAGGTCCGCCAGCACACCCGCCAATACATCGTCTTTGTCCGACAGGCTGACCCCGCCCACCAGGTCCGCGGCATTTTCCCGCTGCGCAAGGTAGTCAGCAGCCGTACTGGTCGCGCCGCCCGTTGACAGCGCGTAAACGGATGCCCCGTGCGCTTCCTTGCGCTTGAAAGCATCGGCATGAATGGACACGAACAGGTCCGCCTGGCGCTCCCGCGCGAGGTCCCTGCGTCCCTTCAGGCTGATATAGTAGTCCCCGGTGCGGATCAGGGTCGGCCTGAACCCGGGGTCCGCCTCCAGCAGCGCACTCAGTTCACGGGAGATGGCCAGCACAACATCTTTTTCCTCCACCCGATTGGGCCCGGTCGCGCCCGGGTCCTCGCCTCCGTGGCCGGCATCGATCGCGATCACCAGGTCGCGCTTGGCGGCGTGTTGCACCGTTTTCTTGACCTCGGCCGTCGTTGCCTGCTGGTCGTACAGATCCAGTACCAGGCGGTCGCCCGCCTGCTCATTGGCTTTCAATGTAAAGCTGCGCGGGTCGACTTCGGCAGTAATATCCAGAACCACGCGCAAATCGTCGCCATCGCGCACGCCGGAGCGAACAGCGGAGATCGGGGTATTGCCGAGGTTCAGCTTGGCCAGGTCAGCCCGCAGTCGGGTATCCTGGATATCCAGCACGATACGGCCGGGGTCAGAGAGAACGATCAGTGAATGCTGTGCCTGCGCGGTGAGATCGAAGACTATCCGCGTGTGATCGGGTGCGCGCCACAGGCGCACGTCGTGGACATCCACCGCCCACACGGGGGATGCGCCCAGTAAAACCAGGACTACCGATATCCACCACGCCCTGCCCATATCACTCCCGCCGGATCACACCTTTTTTCTTCAGGCCTGGGTCTGTGCCCGGGACCCTGTGCGCAGCTGCGCGAGAATCCGTTCGCCCTGCGCGGTCTCGGCGCGAAACAACAGGCGCCGACCCCGACCTTCCCGCTGTATGGTAATCACTAAATCCGCCGAGGGCAAAGCGCCCAGGCCCCGCTCGGGCCATTCCACCAGACAAACCGAAAAATCACCGAAATAATCGCGAATACCCATGAATTCCAGCTCCTCGGGATCGCCAAGACGGTATAAATCGAAGTGATATACGTCCAGATCGCGCAGGCGATAGGGTTCCACCAGGGTATACGTGGGGCTCTTCACCGCTCCAGCATGGCCCAGCGACCGGATGAAACCGCGGCTGAAGGTCGTTTTGCCCATGCCCAGATCGCCTTGCAGGAAGATCACGGCGCCGGGCTCGCAAGCAGCGCCAAGGCGCGCCCCGAGACTCACCATCGCCGCCTCGTCCGCCGCCACCACGGTGAAGTCTTCCTCCGTCATCCGAGCAGCGATCGCATCGCCGGGATCAAGTCCGAGGCCACCAGGCCGCGCTGCCCCTCCCCCGCGGCACTATCGGCGGCGGCGCCGTGCAAGCACACCCCCAGCGCCGCCGACTCCAGCGGCATCAAATGCTGCGCCAGTAACGCCCCGATTACACCGCTGAGTACATCGCCCATGCCTCCGCTGGCCATACCGGGGTTGCCGTAATCACTCAACAGGGTACTCTCACCGTCACTGAGCAGCGTACCGTTCCCCTTCAGTACAAACACGCCTCCGTAGCGCTCCTGCAGCGCGCAGACAGCGGCGAAGCGGTCCTTCTGCACGTCTGCAGTTGCGCAGGACAGCAAACGGGCTGCCTCACCCGGGTGCGGAGTGAACACCCGGTTCCCGGCCCGTTCGACATCACCCAGCGCGCCAGCGGCCAACAGGTTGAGACCGTCGGCATCGAGCACCAGTGGCTTGCCGCTCGCCAGGGCGAGCTGCGCCAGTTCCGTGGACCAGCGCGACTGGCCCAACCCCGGCCCCACCACCAGCACATCCGCGGCCTCCAGCATGGGCATGAAATCGCCGGCCACGTTGATGCCGCGCGGCATCGCTTCCGGCGTCCTCGCCACCACCGAGGCTATATGTTCCGGACGCGTCGCCAGTTGCACCAGACCGGCGCCGCAACGCAGCGCCGCCTCGGCTGCCAGCGCCGCGGCGCCGGCGAACCCGTAATCACCGCCCACCACCAACACGGTGCCGTAAAAGCCCTTGTGGGCGGTCGCGGGACGCGCCGGCAGGCGAGCCAGTAGCGGTTCGAGTTCCAGGCGCCTGCAATTTGCGGGCGCTGCGCAGTAGACCTCCGACGGCACCGCGAGGTCACTGAAATGCACCGCGCCGGTATAGTCCGGCGCTTGCAGCGTGAACAACCCGCGCTTTAAACCAATAAACGTGACGGTGAGGTCCGCGTGCACGGCACAACCCAGTACGCGGCCGGTATCGGAACACAACCCGGAGGGAATATCGACAGCCAGCACAGGCGCCCCGCAGCTGTTGATCGCCTCGATGGCACGCACATAGTCGCCGCGCACATCGCCCCCGAGCCCGGTGCCCAGCAGCGCATCGACGATTACCCCTTCGGGGTCCAGTGGCGTGTCGCCGAAGGCCGTAATGCTGACACCGTTGGCGAGGGCCTGTCGACGCGCCAGCAGTGCATCGCCGCCAATTTTTTCCGGCTCGCCGACCTGCATTACGGTGACCGGGATACCGCGCTTGTGCGCCATATCCGCGACCAGGAAGCCGTCGCCGCCGTTATTGCCGGTCCCGCAAAGCACCTGTATCCGCCCGGGCTCCGGCCAGGCCTCCAGCAGACACCTGAACGCCGCCTCGGCAGCGCGCAACATCAGTGTGCTCCCCGGAATGCCGTGATCGTGGATGGCGCTATGGTCCAGCGCCCGGGTTTGCGCCGCGGTATATAGTCTCTCGGTGCCTAACATTGTCTCCCTGCCATCTGTCAGTTGCCTTTTGCCCGGTAGTTACTGCTAACGCAGTGAGATCTGGGGGAAAGAGGCAGATTGCCCGCAGTCAGCACCGGCAGCAAAAAGAAGCACATGGAAAACCCACTTCTGTCAGAATTATACCCAGAAGACAATCATTGGTCGTTCCAATTTGCCACAACAACCAACACAGCAACATTCCGATGCCCTGGTGCAGAAAATCCGCGAATGGGCCACCGAGTTGGGTTTTCAGCAAGTAGGCATCACCGGTGTGGATCTCGGCGAGCATGAGAACTACCTGCAGACGTGGCTGGCTGCCGGGTATCACGGCACCATGGCGTACATGGCGCGCCACGGCCGCAAGCGCAGCCGGCCCGATGCACTGGTGCCCGGCACCCTGCGCGTGATCTCGCTGCGAATGAATTACCTGGAACGCGACACGGAGGCGGTCAAAATCCTGGAATCACCGCACAAAGCCTATATATCGCGCTACACGCTCGGGCGGGACTACCACAAGTTGATTCGCCGGCGACTGTCGCGGTTGGCACAACGCATCGAGGCGGAACTCGGCCGCGGGCAGTTTAGAGCCTTTGTCGACAGCGCTCCGGTGCTGGAACGCGCCGCTGCGGAGAAGGCCGGACTCGGATGGATCGCCAAGAACACCATGTTGATCAACCGCGATGCCGGCTCCTGGTTTTTCCTCGGGGAGATTTTTACCGATTTGCCGCTGCCGCTGGACGAAGCCCACTCCGGGAAACACTGCGGCACCTGTACCGCATGCCTGGACATTTGCCCCACCCGCGCGTTCACCGGCCCCTTTCAACTGGACGCCCGCAAATGCATTTCGTACCTCACCATTGAACACCACGGCAGCATCGACCCCGACCTGCGCCCGCTGATGGGCAACCGGGTTTTCGGCTGCGACGACTGCCAACTCTGTTGCCCCTGGAACAAATTTGCACAGGCGACGGGGGAGAGCGATTTTCGACCGCGTCACGGTCTCGCCGATATCGAACTGGTCGCGCTGTTCGAATGGGACGAAGCGACCTTCCTGGCGAACACTGAGGGTTCGGCGATCCGCCGCATAGGCTACGAGCGCTGGCTGCGCAATCTCGCCGTGGCCCTGGGCAATGCACCGCGCTCGGACGCCGTAGTCAATGCACTGATGGGGCGCCGGCAACACCCTTCGCCGCTGGTCCGGGAACACGTGGCCTGGGCGCTGGGTCAACACGGCGCTACGCCAGTCTGAGGAAGTGCTCGCGATAGTAGCGCATTTCATTGATGGACTCGCGAATGTCATCCAGCGCCAGGTGCGTCCCGGTCTTGTCAAAACCCGCTTCAAGTTCGGGACGCCAGCGTTGCATCAGGATTTTCAGTGTACTGACGTCCAGGTTGCGATAGTGGAAAAAGGCTTCCAGCTGCGGCAGATGCCTGGCCATGAAGCGCCGGTCCTGGCAGATGGTGTTGCCGCACATTGGCGACGCCCCCCTGGGCACCCACTGCTCGAGAAAGGCAATGGTTTCCACGGCCGTGCGCCGCTCGTCGTAGTCGCTCGCTTTCACCCTGTCCACCAGGCCGGAACGCGTGTGATGAGTGGTATTCCACTCGTCCATCGCGGCCAGCTTGTCGTCACTCTGGTGCACCGCAATCACCGGCCCCTCGGCGAGGGTGTTCAGGTGGGTGTCGGTCACAATGGTGGCGATCTCGATAACCCGGTCGTTGTCCGGGTCCAGGCCCGTCATTTCCATATCCACCCAGATGAGGTTGCTGGCCCTTTGCATGCGAGGATTATCCTGAATTACCCGAAGACCCGGCAGTGTAACAAATTGCCTCGACAGACCAAGGCCATGACCCAATAATGCCATAATGAGCAAACGCAAACTCAGCCGGCAACAGGCCTGGCGTGTCGAGAAAATCCAGGAAGAACGGGCCCGTCGCGCCGCGCGTCGCGACACCGAAGCGCAGGACGCGCTCAGCGGCGGAGAACTGGGCCCGGAGCAGGACGGACTCGTGATTGCGCACTACGGCACGCAGGTCGCAGTGGAATCCGAATCCGGCAACATGCAGCGCTGTCATCTGCGCGCCAACCTGGAAGGCCTGGTCACCGGCGACCGCGTGGTGTGGTGTGAAGGCGATCCGATGGGCGTCGTCGTTGCGCAGCGGGAACGGCAAAGCGTGCTCTCGCGCCCCGACCCCTATGGCAAGTTGAAGCCCATCGCCGCCAATATCGACCAGATTTTAGTGGTCATCGCACCGTTGCCCGAGCCGCACGCGAACCTGGTCGACCGCTACCTGGTGGCGGCGGAAGCCGTCGGTATCGAGCCGGTGATTCTACTGAACAAAACAGACCTGCTGACAGCGAACTCTGCTTTGCGGACAAGCATGAACGAATTACTGGCAATCTATCCCGGCCTCGGCTACCGCGTAATACACACTTCGACCAGGGACAGCGGCCTGGACGAACTTAACGCCGCGTTGTACGAGCGCACCAGCGTGTTCGTGGGCCAGTCCGGCGTCGGAAAATCCTCGCTGGTGAATGCGCTGCTGCCGCAGGCGGATATCCGTGTGGGCGCGCTGTCCGAAACCACGCAGAAAGGCAGCCACACCACGACGACGGCACAACTGCTGCACCTGAACTGCGGCGGCACACTGATCGACTCACCGGGCATTCGCGAATTCGGTTTGTGGCATATGAGCAGGACACAGGTGGAAGAGGGCTTTCGCGAGTTTCGCCCCCTGCTGGGCACCTGCAAGTTTCGCGACTGCCAGCATGAGCAGGAACCGGGATGCGCCATATTAGCGGGCGTCGAGTCGGGTGTGATCAGCGCGGCGAGGCTGGACAGTTATCGACGGATCGTGGCGAGCCTGGGCGAAAACTGAGCCTGGATCCTACCCTGATCACACTTTGCACAAGAATAGATGACAAGTTCAAAATCTGAAGCAGCTGGTCGGAGCCGGCCTTACTGGTATGAACCCAGGATCTCACCCATTCGGGTAGCCGCCCCGGCATGAAAACGCTCATCGAAACTCATCACCCCTTCGGGAAACAGCAGAATCACCGTAGACCCCAGCATGAACCGCCCCATTTCGTCACCCTGGGCGAGTTCCACCGCTTGCGGCAGGTCCAGGTAATTCACCGTGACCGGGGTTTTCGGGGGCGGCGCCACCTGCCCCGCAAAAACGGTCTCGATCCCGGCCACCACCATCGCGCCGACAAGTATCATCGCCATGGGGCCGGACGCGGTGTCGAAATAGCACACCAGTCGCTCGTTGCGGGCAAACAGGCGATCGACGTTCTCCGCGGTCACGCCATTCACCGAGAACAACTTGCCGGGGATGTAGCAGGTTTGGGCCAAACGCCCCGCTACCGGCATGTGCACGCGGTGATAATCCCTCGGGGACAGGTAGATGGTCGCGAAGCGCCCGTTCTGGTACTGCGCGGCACGCCCCGCGTCTCCGCCCAGTAAATCCTCCGCCGAGAAATACCGCCCCTTGGCCTGGAACAACAGGCCATTGGTAATCTCACCCAGTTGGCTGATGGCGCCATCCGCCGGACAGAGAACATCGGCGTCAGCCAGGGGTCTTGTGCCGTCGCGCAGCGGCCGGGTGAAAAACTCATTGAAACAGGCGTAGCGGGTGTAGTCAGGCTCGGCCGCCTCCGACATATCCACACCAAAGTGCCGGATGAACTGCCGGATCAACCAGTTCTTCAGCCACTCGGGCCCGCGCAAACGCGCAAGAAAGCCCGTACATCGGGAGAGCAGGTGCTGCGGCACCAGGTGTTGGAACAGAATGAAGATTTTATCCATGGACTATAGTGTAACGTGTGCTTGTCACCAGGTGTACAGGGTGTTCACATCGGCAGGCAACACTCACCGGGAGCGCGGAAACATGCCGTCAAACTGCGTCGCGCCCTCGAGGTCGGACAGCCAGTCGACTCGAGAGCAACAGAAAAACTCCAGCACCGGTTGCAGTTGCTTGAACTGATGACTGCTGGCTACCCTTATGGACACAAAACCCGCCTCTCCCTCTGCTTCCGCGGGGAGGGAACAAAGGTGGGTACCGCATTCAGCGCAAAATGCCATACGCCGAACCGCCCCGCTATCAGCGACTTTCTCGAAAATTTTCGGGGTGCCCCGGGTAAACCTGAAACGGTGGGGCGGCACGATACCCGATGTCCGAAATGCCGAACCGCTGAATACCTGGCAGTCACGGCAATGGCAGATACTGACGGCCGTGCCATCCAGTTCAGCTTCGTATTCGATTTGACCGCAAAAGCAACTGCCGGTTATGTCCATCTTCAGAATTTTCCTTAACCTGTTGAGCAAATCCATTTGGCGCATCCCTGATGCACCTCCCTGATTATATGATTCACCGGGTAAGGGCAACAATTGCTATGGGGCAATTGGGAAGGGATTCTAACGTGGCCACCGGGAGCAACTGAAAAGCCTGTCGGGGTTCGAGTCCGTCGCTACCAACACTTACCCGCAAGCCCGATAATCACCATTCCCAAGGCCTACCGCGATTAAAGCAGCTCCAGGCAAGATCGTGCCAAGACCGCCGGGAACAATCAATCACTGGCAAGAATACGCACGAGTTGCGCTCCGCGTTTTCCCGGTGCAACGTCGGCGAGCGAATAGGTATCCAGTACCGCGAGGAATGCATTGAGCGCCTCGCTGAACACCGGGCGGAGGGAGCAGGCGGGCGTGATGATGCATGTGTTTTTTGCGCCGAAACACTCGGCGATGGCCATGTCTGTCTCCATGGACCGTATCAGTTCACCGAGATTGATGTCTGCGGGCGCCCTGCTCAGACGCAGACCACCCCCTTTTCCCCGAAGGGCGATGAGATAACCTTTCTGGCTTAACTCGTGTACCACCTTCATCAGGTGATTCCGTGATATGTCATACTTTTGCGCAATCCGGGAAATAGTTGCTGGTTGGTCGCTGTTTACCGCGAGGTAGATCAGTACGCGCAGGGAATAGTCAGTAAAGGCAGTCAAGCGCATAGGCTGGCTCCGGCAATGGGCGCAATGCCCGGCGTATAACAGATTGACCCCGGCTTACACAGCTTCCATCGGGTACATTCATGGCGATGGCTCAGGCGGCCAGTGTAACCCGGCCTGCATTCGCACGGCAGAGTGCTGTGCACTCTGCGAATTACACGATACTGCCCCACTTTGGGAATTGCTGCGAGTAAAAAAATAATTGCACTCCTGTCTATATGATGCATAATTTATACATCTTATTAAACGGGCCTGCCAGCCGCAATCGCAGCTGTCGCGGTAGCCGAACTCGACAAATTGAGACGAGGTAGTTTGCAATGGCTGAAGCACTCACCAGGTCGGCGGCGCGCAACATATTCTTCGGCGGGTCGCTGTTCTTTTTCATCGTCTTTGTTGCGCTTACCGCGCATACCCACTGGTACATGCTGAACGTCTCCACCGACAGCGACGCACTGACAGAGCAGGTCAGGATGGGTAAGCATGTGTGGGAGCAAAACAGTTGCATCAATTGCCACAGCATCCTTGGCGAGGGAGCTTACTTTGCGCCAGAGCTGGGCAATGTGTGGACGCGCTACGGCGGGCGCGACAACCCGGATGGTGCGCGCACGGGATTAAAAGCCTGGATTCGCGCGCAGCCGTTGAACATACCCGGGCGGCGCTCCATGCCGAGTTTCGATCTCAGCGAAGAAGAACTCGATGCGCTGGTGAGCTTTCTCGAGTGGACTGATTCCATTGACACCCAGGGCTGGCCGCCGACTCCGGCTGGCTGAGCCCCAAGCAGCAGAGGACTGTAGCGATGAAGTATGAGACCCAGCGTGTAGCCTATCCCTTTTTCGCCGTGGCCATGGCGCTGTTCGCCCTTCAGGTCGCCTTCGGCATCCTGGCGGCCACGGTCTATGTCCTGCCGGAGTTTCTGGCGGAGGCGATGCCATTTCACATCATCAGGATGAGCCATACCAACCTGCTGGTGGTCTGGTTGCTGCTGGGTTTCATGGGCTGTACCTACTACCTGCTGCCTGAGGAGGCCGAGGTTGATATCCACAGCCCGATGATCGCCTATGTCCAACTTGCTATCTTCGCGGTCGCCGGCGCAGGCGCCCTGCTGAGTTACCAGTTGGGAATACACGAGGGCAGGGAGTTCCTGGAACAGCCTCTATGGTCCAAGATCCTCATTACCGTATCGTTCCTGATGTTTCTGTACAACACGAGTCTCACGCTGGCGAAGGGTCGAAAGACCGCCATCAGCCTGGTCCTGATGCTAGGCCTCTGGTTAGCCGCGGTTTTCTGGCTGTTCGCGTTTTACAATCCCGGTAACCTCGCCGTGGACAAGCTGTACTGGTGGTGGGTCGTGCATCTCTGGGTAGAGGGCGTGTGGGAACTTATCATGGCCTCCCTGCTCGCGTATTTGCTGATAAAAATGACCGGTGTCGATCGGGAAATCATCGAGAAATGGCTTTACGTGATCATCGGCCTGGCGCTGTTTTCCGGCTTGCTGGGGACGGGCCATCACTACTACTGGATTGGCAGCCCGGGATACTGGCAGCCGCTCGGCAGTATTTTCTCCACCCTGGAAGTGCTGCCGTTTTTCGCGATGGTGATGTTTTCCTTTTTCATGTTCTGGAAGGGCCGGCGGAATCACCCGAACAAGGCTGCCATGTTATGGACGCTGGGCAGCGCCACCCTGGCCTTTTTCGGCGCCGGCGTATGGGGGTTCATGCACACGCTGTCCTTCGTCAATTATTACAGTCACGGCACTCAGGTCACCGCCGCGCACGGCCACCTCGCCTTCTTCGGCGCCTATGTGATGATGATCCTGGCCGTAATCACTTATGCCATGCCGCAACTGCGCCGGGTACAACCGTATAATCAGGTGTTGAACATGTGGAGTTTCTGGCTGATGACGTCCGCCATGTGTTTCATGACGTTTACACTGACCTTCGCCGGGGTTGTGCAGACTCACCTGCAACGGGTCATGGGGATTAACTACATGGAGGTCCAGGAGCAGTTGCAACTCTTTTACTACATGCGCCTGGGAGCCGGGATGGTGGTGGCCGTCGCCGCTATAGTCTACTTTATTGCCATATTCGGACCGGCGAGAGAGCAGGCTCCCGCAACACCCGGGGGCGAATTGGCTGCGGGTACAGCCGGTTAAGAGCTGCTTCACTGCCCATACACAAGCGCGACGAGGACGCTACCGGCGTGACCAAGACAGTTTTCGAGCGAGACCCGGCGTCACCCGAGGTTCCCTATTACCAGCCAATCGGCAACGAGTGCGAATTGTTTGAACAGGCTTACCGCCGGGGTCTGCCGCTGCTGCTGAAGGGCCCGACCGGTTGCGGCAAAACACGTTTCGTCGACCACATGGCAGCGAAACTGGGGCGCCCCCTATACACCGTTTCCTGCCATGACGACCTGACCGCGGCGGACCTCACCGGCAGATACCTCCTGCAGGGAGGCGAGACGCGCTGGGTGGACGGCCCGCTGACGCGAGCGGTCCGCGAAGGCGGCATTTGCTACCTGGATGAGGTGGTGGAGGCGCGCAAGGATGTCACCGTGGTCCTGCACCCGCTGACAGACGACCGCCGCATGCTGCCGCTGGAACGCACCGGCGAACTGCTGCGGGCGCCCGACAGCTTCATGCTGGTGGTGTCCTACAACCCCGGCTACCAGCACATACTGAAATCACTCAAGCCGAGCACGCGCCAGCGCTTCGTGGCCAAAAGCTTTGACTTCCCCCCGCCCCAACTGGAACGAGACATCGTCGCGCGCGAGAGCGGCCTACCGGCGCCACAGTGCGCTGCGCTCGTCAATCTTGCGGTGCGGCTGCGCAGCCTGAAAGGGCAGGATCTCGAGGAAGGCGTGTCGACCCGACTGTTGATCTACTGTGCCACCCTGATCGCCAACGGGCTACCCATACTGGAGGCAGCGCAAGCGACTCTGGTGGAACCCCTGACTGACGACCTCGATGTCCAGGAGGGATTGCTCGAAGCCGTCCGCGCCACCTTCGGCGGCGACTGAAGCGGTCGGCAACATGCTCGAATGGCTGGAGTTGGAGGAGCGGGTTGGCCGGTGGTGGCATCGATGGGCCTCTGCAGAGAGCGCCAGCTATACGCAGCATCCCGAAGCATCCATTAGCCTGCAGCAGGTTGCCGCACCCCTGTCCGTATTCTTTCGCGCCGCCGGCGGGCCGGCCGGTGTCACGGTTGCGGCCTTAGCGGCGCGCGCGTCAACGCATCGGCTCAGCCTGCGCCAACGACTGGGCGTGGACCGTGAAATACTGGACCAGGCCCGACTGGATGAGGAAAGCCTGTTACTGCCACCACGGATCGCGCTGTTCGCGGAACGCGAACTCAATCGAGACCTCTACTTCTGGCTCGCTGCACACCTTGCAGTAACGGAGCCGCCTTCGCGGCTTTACCAGGATCCCCTGCGCCGGGATATCGCTGAACTGCGCGAGGCGGTCGCGGCCAACAAGCGGGTACTGACAGCTTTTCCGGGTTTGCATAGCAGGTATGATCGCTTGCGCGCGAAACTGCTCTGCGCACGACCCAGGCGCGATCTGCCGCCGATAGAAGCGGCGCTGGAAGCTGCGATTCTCCACTTGCTGGGATCGTCGGAACCGCTGCCGGACCCGGCATCGCGGTGTCTCGCGCCAATACTCGATCCCGCGATCAGCCTGCGCGATTTCCGCGCGCCCGACAACTATCGACGACCGCTGCCCGTCCCCATGTGGGCTGGGCGCAGTCACCTGGGCACTGCGGGAAGGCATGCCCTCGCGAATGATAGCGCGCCACCGCAATCACCCGCAGCTACCGGTGAGGTCAAGCACAAGCGCAAGGCCGAGCGGCGACACCAGGACCAGGCAGAACGCGAAGACCCCCTGGTATTCAACCGCTTCGAGAAAATTCTCTCACTTGCCGAGATGGTGAACGTCAACCGGGCGGTGGATGACGACGAGGACAAAAACGCCAGTAACAACGCCGAGCAGATGGACGAAATCACCCTGAGCGTCAACCGGAAGCGCGCGGCATCCCAACTCAGGATCGATCTGGACCTTTCGCCCGGTGCGGTCGACGGGGAACGCCTGCGCGGCGAACACACCTATCCCGAGTGGAACTTTCGAACCCAGAGCAATTTGCCGGACCACTGCCGTGTACTGACCGGCGTACTCGAGGAGGCTGTTGACAGAGAAGTCCTGGATCAGGCGACACGGCGACGCATCCGTCGCGTGCGACGCCAGTTCGAGGCGCTGCGTCCGCGACGGGAATGGCTGCGCGGCCAACTCGACGGCAGCGAACTGGACATGGATGCCGTGGTGCGCGCGCACTGTGATCGCACCGCCATGGGACAGAACAGCGAGGGCCAGTACATGGCCGCAGTTCCGCACGCGAGAGACCTGGCGGTTTCCATCCTGGTCGACACATCGCTGTCAACCGATGCCTGGGTGCAGGACCGGCGGGTGATCGACATCGAGAAGGAAGCGCTGCTGGTCCTGGCACTCGGGCTGGCCAGTTGCGGCGACGACTACTGCATACAGAGTTTTACGTCGCGCCGGCGCAGGCAGGTATGGGTGCACACGGTAAAATTCTTTGAAGAGCCAATGAGTGAAATGGTCCGGCGCCGTATCGCGGCGCTACAGCCTGGACAGTATACCCGCATGGGCACAGCGATACGCCACAGTGCCGATCAACTGAAGCGGCGCCCGAACCGGCACCGCCTGCTACTGGTGTTGAGCGATGGCAAGCCCAGTGACAACGACTACTACGAGGGACGCTATGCAGTCGAGGATACCCGGCGCGCCATTCTTGACGCGAGAAGGGCCGGGTTGAGTGTGTTCGGCATCACTATCGACGAGGAAGCGCAGCAGTATATCGCGCAGTTGTTCGGCCCCGGCGGGTACGCCATGGTGCACAAGCCGGAACACCTTTCCCAGGCACTGCCCGGTATTTACCGACAGCTGGTCGGCAGTTGACATGCCGGCCCCGGACGTCACATCTTCCCGCAAAGCGGTTGCCCTGGTGACCGGAGTTGTGCTGGCTGTCGCCGTGGTGACGCTGTTTGCACTCGCGATCAACCGCTTCGACTGGGGCGTTGGCCTGATGCTCCTTGCGCCCCTGGTCACCTGGCTGGTGTTGAGGCTTGGCAGATGGCTCGAGCGCTGGGCCAGCGGGGCAGGCAATGCACCACCCATCGACCCCGATTTTCCCGACGACGCCGGCAGGTAGTCAGCCCCCGTTGCGGAGACCGAACAACCAGCTTCGCGGGACCTCGATCGCCCGGTTGGAGGTGAGCCTGTGCACGCCGACGGCGCAGCGCGCCATCATCCATACAATCCCCGCCGTTGCGAACAGGTAGCCGAACGACCAGGCATACATCGGCGGCAAATCGAGTTGCCCGGTGACCTGCCATGCGAGCAGGGCAAGGACAGCTGCCAACATGCCCAGCCAGAACGTGCGAACCTGGAACAGCAGGTGGCTATCCAGCCACGCAGCACCCCGGCCCAGTCGCAGATGTGCGATAAGCGCACCCAACGGTGCGGTCACCAGCGCCAGGATGCTGCCGATGTACAAACCGTAAATAACGACCACATAGCCCCGCCCGGGTGTGCCCTTGTCGTACACCTCCGTGGTGGCAGGGCCGGTCATGCGGGCGCTCTGCGTTGGACCATGGCTTTCAGCGGCACGGGGATCCGGCGCCAGACCCATGTAATGGGGATCGACTTCATGCATCGAACAGGGCGCCGAGGCCGGTGGCCGGGTACCCGTGTCATCGCCTTGATGGTTGGACATAAGGTATTCTCCTCAGTGGGGGCAGTATCCCGTGTTCGAATCCTGCACGGAGGTGGCTGCCAAATAACTGTTTGCCCGCTTTTAACCATTCTTGTAGCGGCCCGTGCGAACCTGTCGGGAGAGATCGCGTCCGCGAGCGTGTTTCGTTCTGTTCACGCATACCAGGTGGAAGAAAACCAGCATGAAATTAAGGCTCCAGGATACGGCAGCCACCATAAGCAGCGTCGCGCGCAAATCCGGCACGCTACCCGCCGCCAGGCGCGCGATGCAGGCGATCGTCAGTAATGCGATCACCGGATAGTAAACCACTGCCCGTGCATCCCGGGTGGCCTGTGTCGTCTTCAACATCACAGTTGAAGACAGCGTACCCAGCGCACCGACGGTAACGACATGCAGGCTGGCGGCCACCGGCAGAACGCCGAGGAATGACAGACTGAAAGCCAACAGCCCAAACCCCAACCAGAAATAACCGATGCCCAGCGCCTTCAGATCGATATATCCCGGGCCCGCGATCAGTAGCCTCCATCTAGCTAGTCTCACCAGCACCAGCAGGCCCGACAGGCCGACAGGCAGCGCCGTCCAACTTTCGCCAGCGCCGCCAAGACTCAGAGTGATGGCGCACAGCAGCAGTAGCATCACCGTCCCTTCCAGTACAGGCTGTACGCGGTGCGGTAACTTGACCCCGCGATCCGCACAGGCCCGGGCCAGCTGTGGTGTAATGAACCGTCCACCCATGAAGAACATAAGCAACGCGATCATCAGTACCAGAGAGTGCAGGCTGGAATCGGTCTCCACTTCCAGTGCGCCGCCCGCCAGGAGCAGCAGGGGAAAGCAGGTGATCGCGGCCAGCAGAGGCACTATCAGCCGATTGCGCCATTTCTTGGCTGCGCTGAATCGCGGCACCACCAGCACCGCCAGGTTCAAGCCAAAGCCGGCGTACAGCGCCTGCACAAACAACGGCTCCGCAGTAGTCAATTCCGCCAAACGGCCAGCCAGCCACAGGCCGAACAGTACTACCAGTTGCACAGTGGGCACTCTGCCGCCGAGATAACCCGCTATCAGCGCGCCGACATAGCCAACCAGCATACTGTTGGCGTGGGTGGAGACAGCGAAGAACGGCTCGCCATGAACCGGCAGTCCAAGCAGCAACCACGGCCCCAGGGCAGCGAACAACGCGGCGGCGGGGAAGAAGATGCGCTGCGCCAAATGGCCGGCAGGGACGACAACGTGCGCAACCACCGCTGCTGCGGCCACCGGAGTACCCTCCTGCGTCGTCCAGGTAGCGCCTGGCTGGTGGTGGCTCATGCCAGCAAACTCCTCCCTCACATCCACCTACACCGGAAGCCGCGCCCCTGCACCCGCCGACCCGGGATCGGCAGTTGTTCCATAGACCCGGCCTACCAATACGCCCTCTCCCACGGCCATCATCAGGCCGTGGGAGCACTCACTATAAGATGTATTGTAAATGCATGTATAATCCCTGTAAACGCGTCCCGGGAGAATTGGTGCCGCCCGGTTTGATTTGCGATGCAGGGATTGAGCCCCGACAGGCTTTTCAGCAAGCGTGTATCGGTGGTCCGGCACTTCGGGTGGGACTGAAAAGCCTGTCGGGGTTTGAGCCCGTCAAACCAGGCGGACCCGGTTCCGACACCATCCATGGTGTGCTAGTGTTTTTCCGGCGAAACCGGGAATGGCAGAACATGTCCGAACTTGAACTGATTCTTCGCATCGCGACATTCACTGAACTCAGTCTGTTGGTAACGCTGCTGATTACGCAAAGAGTCGGCAATCCCAACTATCGGGCTGCGGCCGTCCTGCTGCTCGGCGTCTCGTGCTATGTGCTGGCGCCGCTGGTGACGCAAAAGTGGCAGTGGGGCATTGCCGGTTATCCAATAATTCTGGTCGCAATCGTGGTACCGGCACTGTTCTGGTACTTCGCCAATACTGTTTTCAATGACAATGCTGAACCCGGGCCCTGGATCAAATGGTTGGTTCTGGCCACTGCGATAACCGGGTTTGGCGCGTTCTGCTCCGGTGACGGTTCGGCAGAATCGTGCCGGATAGAACAACTGGCAATACCAGGCTGGATCGCTCAGCTGGCCAAACTCCTGTGGGTTGTCGCTGCACTGGTCATTGTCGGGAAGGACTGGCACGCTGATCTGGTCGAACCGAGGCGGCGTTTGCGCCTGCTTGTCGTCGTCGGGGTGGCCTGCTACATCAGCCTCGTTGTTACGACAGAGATGTTCCTGGGCGACCAGATCACGTCCACTCTTGAATTGCTCAATATGTTTGCGCTGCTCCTCTCGGTGAGCGCGTTGTGTCTGCACTTTTTCTCAGTGAGAGAGAACAATGTCTTTGCAAGAATGGCGGAAATGCCTGAAGCGGACGGCGAACCTGAATCGCCCCTGGCGAAACAGGTGCTGTCGCTGATGGAGAATGACCGCGCGTTCGCCATGGAACCACTGACCATCAAATCGCTGGCCGATCGCCTGCGCACCCAGCCGCATCAGTTGCGCCGGGTAATCAACGGTGAACTGGGCCACCGCAATTTCAACGCGTTCATCAACCTGTATCGTGTCAGGGAAGTGGCGCAACGGCTGAAACAGCCACAGTATCGCGACACACCCCTGCTCACACTGGCGCTGGACGCCGGTTTTCGTTCACTGGCGCCGTTCAATCGGACATTCAAAGATCACTTCGGGGTAACGCCGAGCGAGTTTCGCCAACACCTCGAGAAATAAAATTTATCAATACAATCAGCAAGTTAAATCCTGATAGATTATTCGCCCAGCGATTTTTCGGAATCTAACAGCAATCGTTCCGAATCGAAAAGACGATTTTGGCCGTCCGCGGTACTAATGCAATCCACCGTCTCCTACAACGAGGATTGCCAACATGAAATACTTCATCACTGTTATCGCGGTATGCTTTTCACTGTTTTCTCTCAGTTGCTCGACTTTCGCAGTTGCCCCAGCGTCCGGGTTTTCGGCAAAAGGGGTTCTCGCGGGCATTGAAGTCGACACGGCTGTGGATTCTGAAATCGCCAGCCAGTTAATCGTTACCGGTGGGCAACGCTTGCTGGATGCGGTGTCAAGGGACTTGAGTAATCGACTGTCCTGCGACTCGGTATCCGATATACCCGATACCGACAGCCTGCGGGAAATCACCGCCGAGTATTCGGCAGATACCGCCACGGCGGTGCTGATTCGCTGCCTCTCCAGCATTCCGCGCATCCGGCAATCACAGCAACTGTATCTCGCCGAGCTTGCAGCAAGGCGCAGCGGTGATGCGGCGCAGGCGGCTTATCTGGCGGCGAACGCCGATGAGTATCTCATACTGGTGGTGCCGGGCTGGGGTTACCAGTCCAGCGCGGACGAAACCGGGGCCGATCTGGCAAAACCGCGCGAGATTATCAACGGCCTGGGCTTTGAGACCCACCTCGTGGAGGTGGAGGATAACGGCTCCGTCGAGGGCGGCGCGGACATACTGGTCACTGCGCTGCTGCAACATTTTCAGTCGGGCAAAAAGATTATCCTGGTGAGCGCCAGTTCCGGCGGGCCCACGGTAGCGCTGGCGCTGAACAACCCGGCCGTCGCCAAAAACCCGCTGCTCGTGGGCTGGCTCAATATTTGCGGTGTGCTCAGGGGCAGCCCGGTGATCGATGCATTCCTCCCCTGGCCAAACGCCCTGCTGTTGCGCGCGGTGGCTTTCTTCGAGGGCTGGGATTACCACGACCTGCTGAGCCTCAGCCGTTCCCAGAGCGAATTGCGCTATCGCACCTTTTCACCACCCCCGCAGCTCACCATCGTGAACTATATCGGCATCCCGTTTTCCGGACAGGTCAGTGAGATGGGCAGCCTGTTCTACGGCATACTCAAGGAGCAGGGACCCAACGATGGACTCACGCTCATCAGCGATGCGCTGGCACCCGGCTACACCATCATGGCGGTGGGCATCGACCATTTCGTCAACAACGATCCCGAGATCGACCTGAAAACCGCGGCATTGCTGCCCGTCTTGCTCAAACTGATCGAAGCCTCGGGGACAGGCCGTACAGCGACCGCAGCCGTGGCGCCGCCGTTGGGTTAGCGCTGGACAGGGAAACAAAAAAAGCCCCGACAGCAAACTGACGGGGCTTCGTGTAAGTCGACCGGGTACTAGAAACGACGCCCGATGCGTGCCGCGAACATGGCCACATTCTCTTTGTTAAAGTTGATGTCGGCCTTGTAATCGGCCCATGTTACACCCACGGTGGTATACCAGTTCTCCCAGCCAAAGGGGTCGGGCACACGCACTTCACTGGCCAGTACATAGACATCCGCGTCATTCCTTTCATTAAAAATGGGGTTTACCTCATCGCCGTCCAGGCTCTGATACAGCACCCTGTTCATCCATACGTACTTACCCGCATCGTAGGCAAGGCTGATGCCGAGTTCGTAGCCGTCCTGGGCCATGGCATTGCCATCCAGGTCATTGTCGATGTACGCCGCGCTGGGGCGCACTGACAGGCCGTCGCCGCAGTTGAACATATAGCCGAGTTCATAGGAGCTGACATCGCCCTCGCGATCCAGCAATTTTTGCTGTTCGGCGGTCAGGCCAAGGCCCTCGCCGCTGCGCTCGTGGTCGAGATCAACCTTTCTGACGTTGGCGATAAACTCCAGCCCCGTGCCGAACATTTTATCCCAGGTAACGCGACCACCCGACGTGCTACGCTCGGTCTCGTCACGATCAGAGCCCAACTGGTAGGGGTTTTCGTAAACCTCCAGTTTGGCCACGCCCGGCGCGAGACCCGCCAATTCGATGCTGCCGAGCGAATCGAAATCGTGCCTCAGGGCCACCACGGTGTTACTGGAAAAGTCGATCGAGCTCTCTACCGCCGAGCCGACATAGGCGCGAGTCTTCTTGTTGGCAAAGGTATAGCCGAAGTTGTAGTTGAAACTGGGGATAATGATGTCGGTCTGGTTTGGTGAATCGTACTGGTAGATATCCTCATTGCTCAGTTCCACGCCCACAACCTTGGCAAGAAAATTTGACTCGACCTGCCCGCCTGCGGCGCCGAGGGCAAGGAAGCCCGAAAACCCGGCTTCCGGTGGCATGGGATCCAGCGCCGAGGCGGACATCGCCACGGTAGATATTGCCAGAGATAGCGCTAACTTTTTCATGTTCTAATTCTCCATAACACATTGTCAGATGGGCGGGATTTGGTGATTATAGGGTCGCTTATGCTGCGTTAACAGTTAAAACACTTGGTAATATTCCCCCCGATATCATACCCGCGACAGGACACTGCGTGACCGAGCCGACACCATTACAACGCCTCTGGATAACCGAAGCCGTGCGCCTGCGTGAGGAGCAGGCCGGCCCGCTGGAGGATGCCGAGGCCAATCGCCGCGCCGTCGTCAACGGTGGCAGCCTGCTCAATCGCCTGCAACACCGCGCGCTCTGGCTGGCTCAGCGCGACGGCCTGCTCGCCGCCCTGGCTCACTGGCTGCAGGGTGCGCGCCTGGCGCTGGTTGCGCTGGTCGCATTGGCGCTGTTCAGTGGCGCTGGGCTCGCGTTCGCGGCGCTGGGCAACGGACAACACCCGGTCAACGTGTTCTGGGCGCTGGGGAGCCTGCTCGGCCTGAACCTGCTTATGCTCCTGGGCTGGCTGCTGGGACTGGCAGTTTCCGGCGAGCAAACGGCCAACCTCGGGCGCCTGTGGCTATGGCTCAGCGGCAAGCTGGCGCGCGACGCCAGGGCAGTTCAACTGGGACCCGCGCTGGTGTTGCTGCTGCAGCGGCGACATCTGAACCGCTGGGTGATTGGCCTGATCACACACAGCGCCTGGGTACTGGCCCTGCTGAGCGCGCTGCTGTTCCTGCTGGTGCTGATGGCGACCCGCCGCTACGGCTTCGTGTGGGAGACCACCATTTTACACAGTGACACCTTTGTACTTTTCACCCGGGCCCTGGGCGCGATACCTGCCTGGCTGGGCTTCAAGGTACCCACGGCAGAGATGATCCGGGCCAGTGGCGACGCGGTAGTGAACATCGAAAACGCCCGCCAGGCCTGGGCCGCGTGGCTGGTAGGTGCAGTATTGGTGTATGGGATAGCGCCGCGCCTGCTGCTGGCAGCTGTTTGCCTGTGGCGCTGGCTACACGGCCGCCGCGCCCTGGAACTGGACCTGTCCCTTCCCGGCTACGCGCAGTTGCGGGAACGCCTGATGCCCAGTAGCGAGCGCCTGGGAGTCAATGATGCAGCGCCCGACCTGCCGCCCGCTCCGGAGTTGGCAGGCACCGATCAGGCCGGCTCGGGCGCTGTCCTGGTCGGCGTCGAACTGGACAACGAGCACCCCTGGCCGCCCGAGCTGCCAACGGAGGTAGTGAATGCCGGCATCCTGGACAACCGCGAATCGCGTCGACAGCTGCTGGATCAAATGGCGCGCTTCCCGCCGGCTCGTCTGGCCATAGCCTGTGACCCGCGCCGCTCGCCGGATCGCGGCAGTCTTGGACTGATCGCGGAACTGGCGCGCAATGCCGCCGCGACCCGCGTCTGGTTACTGCCGGCCCCGGCCGACCAGACACTGGACACCGAACGCCTGGGCGACTGGCACACAGCGCTGCAGCAACTGGGTCTGCCCTTCGCCGACCGCGCGCCGCTGGGCTGGCTGGAGGGTGGCAGTGAGTAAGCCCCTGAAACTGGCGGTGGTAGGCCACACCAACGTGGGCAAGACCTCATTGCTGCGCACCCTGACCCGCGACGTGGGCTTCGGCGAGGTCTCGCACCGGCCGAGCACCACCCGACACGTGGAAGGCGCACGGCTGTCAGTAGACGGTGAAGCGCTGCTGGAGCTGTACGATACCCCGGGACTGGAGGACGCGATCGCCCTGCTCGACTACCTCGAGCGCCTGGATACTCCCGGCGAGCGTCTTGACGGTCCGGCGCGGATTGCGCGCTTCCTTCAGGGCAGTGAGGCGCGACAGCGATTCGAGCAGGAGGCCAAGGTCTTGCGCCAGTTACTGGCGTCCGATGCGGGACTGTATGTGATCGACGCGCGCGAACCGGTGCTTGCAAAATACCGGGACGAACTCTCGGTTCTCGCCAGTTGCGGCAAGCCGTTGTTACCCGTCTTCAATTTTGTCAGCAGCGCCGGGCAGCGCGAGCCGCAGTGGCGCGATGCATTGGCACGCCTGGGGCTTCATGCGCTGGTGCGGTTTGACAGCGTGGCACCGCCGCGGGACGGAGAGCAGCGCCTCTACGAAAGCCTGGCGCTGCTGCTGGAAGAGTCGCGCGAACAACTGGAACGGCTGGTCAACAATCACAACACACAGCGCATGGAACGGCTCGCCAGCGCTGCGCACCTGATTGCTGAATTGCTGGTGGACTGCGCCGCCTACCGGCATAGCATCCCGAGTGACAAGGCCGCTGAAGAACAGGCCGTCGTGGAACTGCGCAATGCCATTCGCCGGCGCGAGCAGCACTGCGTTGAAGCCCTGCTCAAGCTCTACGCCTTCCGACCGGATGACGCTGCCGCCGCCGAACTGCCTTTGCTGGACGGGCGCTGGGGCGATGATCTGTTCAATCCCGAAACCCTCAGACAGCTCGGCGTGAAAGTCGGGGGCGGCATTGCCGCAGGGGCGGCCGCCGGCGCGGGGGTCGACATCCTGGTCGGCGGGCTGACCCTCGGGACCGCGGCCCTGGCGGGCGCCATTGCCGGCGGCGCGTTACAAACTGCACGCAATTATGGCGACCGCCTGCTCGGCAAACTCAAGGGGCGCCGCGAGTTGACCGTCGACGATGCCGTGCTGCGCCTGCTGGCCCTGCGCCAGCGGCTACTGGTACAGGCCATGGACGCCCGCGGACACGCGGCAATGGACAGCATCAGGGTCGAAACGCCGGAGGCGGACAAGACCTGGCGGGAGGGCAAACTGCCGGACGCGCTGCAAAAATCCCGCGCCCATCCACAGTGGTCCTCGCTCAACAGCAATGCGAAATTGAGCCAGCCGCTGCGCCAGCAACAGGTCGACGCGCTGGCCAGGTTACTGGCGCAGGAGTAGTTGCTATCCCGAATAATTCGCAGGTCGCCTCTCCAGGTAGGCGCCCAGAGTCTCGCCGAATTCCGGCGCGTCGTAGCAGGTTCGGAACGCGCTGTTTTCCCGCTCCATCGCCGCGTCAATGCCCGCCAGCATGGGGGCGCGCATCAGTTTCTTGGTAACCCTCAGCGAGGTGGGCGAGCGACCCGCCAGCCGCGCGGCCAGGGCGCGGGCTTCGGGCAGGACACGGGCGACCGGGTACACCGCGGTGGCGAGGCCCTGTGCCAGTGCCTCGTCGGCAGAGAGGGACTCCCCCAGCAGCAACATCCTCGCCCCAGGAAAGTAGCCCATCCGCAGGGGTAACAGGTAACTGGAAGCCGCCTCGGGGCAGACGCCGAGATCGACGAAGGGCGTGCGAAACAAGGCCTCCTCCCCTACCACCACGAAGTCGCAGTGCAGCAGCATAGTGGTGCCGATACCGACAGCGGGGCCGTTGACCGCGGCGACAATGGGCAGTTCACAGTGCGCAATCGCCTTCAGGAAACGTTTCGGCGCGGCGCCATAATCCTCGTCCATACCGGCAAAGGTGGTGACATCGTTACCGCTGGAAAAACACGCGTCACCGCCCGTGACAAGGATGACCCTGACCGATGCCGATTCACCGGCGCGCTCTATGAGTTCCGCCATGCGCGTGTACATGAGCGGCACCAGCGCGTTTTTCTTGCTCGGCCGGTTCATGGTGATGGTCAGTACACCACCGTCCAGCGCCGCGGTAACCTGGTCGATCTCGCCTGACAAATCCATCGCTGTATCCCCGTCGCAACAACCGGCGGCAGGATGTCACGCCTTCCGGTACATCGCAACCACGCAGGCGCCGCCGAGGCCCAGGTTGTGTTGCAGCGCGTTGTGTATTCCGTCGACCTGCCGCCCGCCCGCCTGCCCGCGCAATTGCCAGACCAGTTCCGCGCACTGGGCCAGGCCCGTGGCGCCGATGGGGTGGCCCTTGGACAGCAGTCCGCCGGAGGGGTTGACCACCCACTTGCCGCCGTAGGTGGTGGCACCGTCCAGCACGAGCTTCTCGCCCTCGCCTTCAGGGCACAGGCCCAGGCCCTCGTAGGCAATCAGTTCCGCCGTGCTGAAGCAGTCGTGCAGCTCAACCACCTGCACATCCTCGGGGCCGACGCCGCACTCCGCATACACCTTCTGCGCCGCGCGTTCGCACATGCCCATGCCGACCATGCCGATGGGACCGCGGGCAAAGTCGTCCCCCATGTCCGTGGTCAGGGCCATGGACGCAATTTCCACCGCGCCCGGGTGCGGATGCTTCTTCAGCCAGCCTTCCGAGACGACCACTGCCGCGGCGGCGCCGTCCGAAGTGGGACAGGCCTGCAACAGGGTGATTGGCGAGTGGATCATGCGTGATTCCAGCACCTCTTCCAGCGTGCATGCCTCCTGGTATTGGGACCGCGGGTTATTCACTGAGTGCAGGTGGTTCTTGACTGCGATCTGGGCAAAGGTCTCGGGCTTTGTGCCGTATTTCTCCATGTGGTCGCGCCCGGCGTCACCGAACATGCGCGCGGCGATAGGCGGCTTCTTCTCCTTCTCGGTTTCGGCGGCGATCTTCTCCAGCCCCGGCATCTGGTTTTCCAGCGGGCCCTTCTGCATCTTCTCGAACCCCAGCGCCAGCACACAGTCGCTCATGCCGCTGCGCACGGCGTTGTAGGCCAGGTACAGGGCCGTGGAGCCGGTGGAGCAGTTGTTGTTCACGTTGAACACCGGGATACCGGTCATACCGATGCCGTACAGGGACTGCTGCCCCAGCGTGCTCATGCCGTTGATGTAACCGACAAAAGCCTGCTCCACCACATCGTAGGCGACCCCCGCATCCTCCAGGGCCTGCCTTGCGGCCGCCTGGGCCAACGCCTTGACCTCGGTGTCGCAGCGCTTGAAGTCGGTCATACCGACACCGACAACGTACACTCGTTCGCTGTTTGCCATTACCATCTATCTCCTGTTGAGCCAACACACGTCCCGCGCCCGTTACTTTAACCTCACTGTCCTGGTTGGCAAGGCTCGTCGGCGCACGCTATGCGTTGTCAGCACAGAGCGCGGAGAAAAAACGTCCGACAAAATCCCCGATAGCGGCTGAGGTTGGCGAGGCGGTCCGCCCCGCCCTGCGTACCTCGCAAACATCGGAATACTCCGGCAGGGGACTGTCCTCCACCGCCAGCAGTGTGAGTCGCCCGCAGCGTATTTCCTGTTGCACGAACTGCGGCGAGGTCACCCACAGGGCATCGCAGTCGTGGATCACCTCGCGGAGGATATGGTAGTTGTCGCAGATCACTGTGCCACAGGGCGTCGACGACTCCGGCAACTCCCGCCCGCTGAGCAGCGGGAATTCTGTCATTTGCGCCCTGGTGACGACGCCAGCCCCGGCCAGCGGATGAGCCGCGCGAACCACCAACCCAATGCGCATCCGGCCGATGGTTCGAACGGCCAGTTCGTCGCCGTCGGGAAAGGTGCCCGCGGAACAGAACAGCACTTCGAGTTTGTCATCGAGCAATTCGCCGGCCAGCAGTTCCGCTGGCTTCACGGAGGTCTGCACACGCAGCTTCGGTTTGCAGGCAAGAAAGTGACTGCTCAGCCGAGGCAGGACCATACTGGCGATCAGCGGGGCCATACCCAGTGCGACTCGCCCCGCATCGCCACTACCGTAGAGGCCGAGATTGTGCCCCAGCGTCCGCGCCTGCCGCAGCAGGGTCTCGGCTTCCGCGATTGCCAGGGTACCCAGCGGAGTGAGCACGACGCCGGTGCGGCCGCGATCAAATATCCTGATCCCGAAACGGGACTCGAACCCCGCGATGCTCCTGCTCAGGGCAGGCTGGCTGATATGCAGTTCCTCCGCCGCTTTCGAAAAGCTCCCCAGTTTCGCGATGGTCACCAGCTGTTTCAGGCGTTTCAGGTCTATTTCCATAATTTCACTGCATGAATAATTGATTAACTATGCATTTTACATCGCGCAGATAATCGCACACAGTGACCACAGGGTAACAGCACAACGTGAGGCGACAGCATGGATTCATACGCGTGGGTGGCGGTCGCCACCGTCTTCCTGCTACTGCTGGAAATTGTCACCGGCAGGCATAAAGGCGTCTACCAGCCCGGCGATTTCAAGCTGTTGCTGGGTAGCTTCATGCTGGGCCGGGGCGTGATGGCCCTGTTGGCGGCGGCGCTGGTCGCCGGCATTTACAACCTCGTCATCCCCGCATCGACAGGCACACTGGACGGCACTTCTTTCTGGCTGGCATTGCCCCTGTTGATGCTGGTCGACGAATTCTGCTTCTACTGGGTACATCGCTGGGCGCACGAAGGCATGGGGCCGCGCAAATGGCTCGGCGGGCTGTGGAAAATTCACCGCACCCACCACTCCGGCAAGCACATGAACGTGATGCTCAACTTCCGGCTCAACCTCAGCTGGTACTTCATCATCCCCGCTGCCTGGGTGAACGGGCTGGCGCTTCATCTGGGCCTGGCTGAGGCCGTGGTAACGAACATCCTCATCAAGCAGGTCTGGAACGTGGTAACACACAGCAATTTCCGCTGGGATGACCCGATCCGCCGTCATCGCGTGCTCGGACGCTACTTTCGCGCGCTGGAACACGTGCTGGTCTCACCCGGTATACACCACACCCACCACGGCTATGGCAAGGACGGGGCAACTTATCGCAATTTTGGCGTCGTACTGTCACTGTACGACTGGCTGTTTGGCACGCTGAAAATTCCCGAAGGACGTCCGGCTCGCTACGGACTACCCGGTCCCACCGCCCACTGGCTGGAAGAACTGTTCTATCCGCTGGTGAGAATCGATGACAGGAAGAAGGTCGATCAGCACTGACCCCACCAGTCGACCGGTGCTCCCCACCCGGCAGAACGCTAGCGCTTAACGCGCCAGCGACGCGACCCGGCAAGTCCCAGCAGGCCCGCACCGATCAGCAGCAGCGGAGCGGGTACCGGTGTCTCGCAGGGGGGCTGCCCGGGGTTACCGCAGGTGCCGAACGTACTGCTGCCCAGCGTGGAAGAAACGGAGGCGTTATCCCACGCATCAGACGTCGTCCCGTGGTAAGCCACCGGCGTGAGGGTCTGGCCATTGGCCTGCAGGCCCGCAGGAGCAAAACCGGGGGAGGAGTTGTCCCAGATACAGCGCTTGCTGGCGTCACCCGGACAAGCGAACGTGCCGGCCACGGTGTACAGCGGGGAGTTGGTATCGACCACGGAGTAAGTGGGTGCCAGCGTGCCCGTGAACGGACTGATGTTGATCCCTGCGTTGATCTGATTGATGCCGGATTGAAAAGCGCTGTGATCAGTACCCAGCAAAAGTCCGCCCGTTCGGCCATTGTCCATCAATTCCAGTGCATAGTTCTGAATCCATTCGGGTTCCGCGTGCCAGGGCAAGCCGGTTGCCGATGAAATAATCCGGCCATCCAGAATCAGGTTCTGCTGCGTCATGCCAAGCCCGTTATACCAGTTGCTGATATTCTGGTAGTTGGCCACCTGGGAGGCATTGTTGTCCGCCCCCGTGTACAGGTCATATACCCAGACCTGATCAAATGAGGCATAGTCGTTGTAGACTGCCGTGTTGAGGTCGCGAATCGTGACGTTATACCCGGCCAGCGCACTCACATAACCGGCAATCTCATCGCCGTCATCGTGGTAGGGCGCATAGCTGTTGGAGACGTGCGCAAACAGGATTTCCACCGCCTGGGCGGATAGGGATGTCATTGCACATAAAAACGCGAACGCGATATTGGCAATTCCAAATTTAAATCTCATATTTAGCTCCTTCCTCCGGCTGTTGCCCCTTGCCACTGAACCGGCCACCTGTCCAGCACTGTACGGAAATATATGCACATTTTGTGCCATCGATCACAAAAGTCCCACTATCAGGGGCAACGGATTCTTCAGGCCACGGGAATGAACAGGGTTTGTAAAAATTCCTGACATCTGGTTTTTTCAGGAAAGCGCTATCCCGCCGCCCACTCAAACAACCCGCGACGCCGATCCATTCACTCCCGCGCTAGAACGGATAGCCTGTAATTTCACGGATAGACCCGTACAACGGACTCAATCGCTCGTACATTTTCAGGTAGACCTCCGTGTACAACTTCTCGTATATCGCCACATTCTCCGCAATGGGTTCAAACACCGCTCCCTTGTGGGTCATATGCTCAAGCGCCACCGCATAATCGGGATACAGGCCAACGCCGACCGCGGCATTGATCGCAGCACCCAGGCCCGAGGTTTCGTAGGTATGCGGGCGCTCGGCCGCGAGACCGAAAACATCGGCGGTTATCTGCATGGCCTCATCGCTCTGCGAGCCGCCGCCCGATACCTTCAACGTCGTAATCGCGTGTCCGCTGCGTTTTTCCAGCCGTTCCTTGCCCTCGCGCAACGCGTAGGCCAGGCCCTCGATAATGGCGCGGTAGATATGGGCTCGCGTATGGACATCGCCGAAACCGATGATGGCGCCCTTGGCCTCGGGGCCGGGTATGCGCACGCCGGGCGACCAGTACGGCTGTACCGTGAGGCCCATCGCGCCGGCGGGCACCTGCTTGAGCAGTTCGTCAAACAGGCTTTCCGTTTCCACGCCCAGCTCCGCGGCCAGGCGTGTCTCGCGTAAACCGAACTCGCGCTTGAACCAGTTCACCATCCAGTACCCGCGCTGCACGATGGTCTCAGAGTTATAGGCGCCCGGCATCGCCGCCGGATACGCCGGGACATGCCGGATGGTTTCGATGTAACGGGTGCTGGTGCTGTTGTAGGTTGCCGTCGTGCCGTAGCTGAGGCTGCCCGTATCCGGCGTGAGGCATCCGGACGCGAGCACCTCACAGGCTTTGTCGGCGCCCGCAGAAATCAGCGACAAGCCCTCCGGAATGCCGGTCTGTCGCGCCGCCTGCGGGGTGATTATGCCCAGCACAGACCCCGCCGGCACCAGTTCAGGCAACTGGCTGCGCCTGATCGGCAGCGCACGCCACTTCCAGTCGAGCGGTCCCGCCCATTTATGCCGTTTGAAATCAAACGGTATATACCCGACCTGGCTCGCCACGGAATCGACAAACCTGCCCGTCAACCTGTAGGCCAGGAAACCCGAGAGCAGCAACAGTTTGTCGGTGCGCGCCCAGATATCCGGCTGCCGGTTCCTGATCCAGTGCGACTCGGCCTGGCTGCGGAAGAAACGGACAGTCTCTTTTTCGCCCGCCAGCGTCAGCAGGATGTCCCAGAACCCCATACCCGGCAGATCGTCCTCCAGGCGCTGGTCCAGCCAGATAATGGCCGGACGCAAGGGCCTGCCCTGGTTATCGAGATTGACCACCGTGGCTCGCTGCGTGGTGAGCGCCACGGATTTTATCGCGGTCCTGGGAAAATCCAGCTGCGGCCAGAGCCCATTGCAGGCCTCGCACAATTTCTCCCAGAAGTATTCCACGTGCTGCTCGGCCCAGCCGGGCTGTTCCGAGAAATAGGGTTCGATATCCACCTTGCTCTTCGCGACCAGTTGCCCCTCGAGGTCAAACACCAGTGCGCGCACGCTTTGCGTACCGTTGTCGATGGCCAGAACATAGGGTTTAGTGTTTTCCATGGCCTGTCCCGTGAAAGTGACTACGCTGCAGGCAGGGAATAGTGGTTGCGCCAGATCTCCCGATACCGCGCTTCCTCGGCCTGCCAGCGCGCCCTGTCCCAATGCAATTCGGTCGCGCAGATGGACTCCAGGGCCGGGAACAGCGACTCACCGCCTGCCGGCAACAGCGAACCCAGGCGGGTGCGGCGCAACAGTAGATCATCGAGGTGCTGCACCGCTTCGTTGCGCGCCGCCCAGCGGCACTCGGCCAGGCAGAACTGCGTATCGCCGATTTGCTGTAATTCCCCGGCGCCCGCCTCGCGCAGCAGGGCCGCGGCGTGATCGCCATAGCGACCGATAAGGCGTTGCGCCCATTGCCCGTCCACAGTATCGAGTTGCCCGGCGCTGATCGACGGTGCGCGGAATATGGCGTCACTGGCTTCGCGTATGGAGACCTCTCCCAGCGACGGCCCCGCGGCCGCCAGCGCATCCAGTGCGATCAGGCGAAAGGTCGTGAGCTTGCCGCCGCTGACCGTGACCAGACCGCCATCGACCCACACCGCGTGATCCCGCCTCTCCTTCGACGGGTCGGTGGACTTGTCCGAACCGATCACCGGACGCACACCGGCCCAGGTGGAGATGATATCGTCACGGGTAATACCGGCATCGGGAAACATCAAGTGGACGATTTGCAGCAGGTAATCCAGCTCCCGCGTACAGATACTCGCCTCCTGATCGATGTCATCCCCGTGATCAAGATCAGTGGTGCCCACCACCGTCGCACCTTCCCAGGGAAAAATAAACACCGGACGTTTATCCACGGGGTGCAGCAGGGAAAGGGAATCGGTCACGGGTAGCTTCCCGTGCGGCAGCACCAGGTGGCTGCCGCGCAAAGGGCGAATACGCTTCTCGGGATTCACCTCGTTGCGCAAGCGGTCAGCCCAGGCACCCGTGGCGTTGATAACGGCCTTGCAACACACCTCGAGTTGCTCGCCGCTCTCGGCGTCCTGCAGCACCACACCCGTCACTTTCCCCTGCTCGTTGAGCAGGGATTGCGCTTTGCAGTAGTTGATCGCAGCGCCGCCGGCTGCGATTGCTTCCTGCAGTACGCGCAGTACCAGCCGGGCATCGTCGGTCACCGTATCGGTGTAGTACATCGCGCCCGTCACACCCTCGACACTGACGCCGCGGTAGTGCCTCGCCAGGCTCTCCCGGCTGAAGTACCGATGGTCCTTGATACCGGCCAATTTGTCGTACAGCCACAATACCAGGCTGAACGGTAACCGGCCGGGAAACACGCCCTTGCGCAGGGTAAAGTGGTAGCCCATGCGCTCGATAAGACCTGGCGCCTCGCGCAGCAGGCGTTCGCGCTCACGCAGCGAATCGCGGGTCAGCCTAATATCACCGTGCGAGATATATCGCAGTCCGCCGTGCACCATCTTCGAGGAGCGGCTGGAGGTGCCCCAGGCAAAATCCCGCTGCTCCACCAGAAGCGTCTTGAGTCCGCGCCGCGCGGCCTCGCGCAGAATGCCGGCGCCGATAATGCCGCCGCCAACCACGACGATATCCCGGTCCCGCCCATCCTCCCGCAGCGACTGCCACAACGCGTCGCGATCGGGAAACCCGGTCGATTGCGCACTCACTGCTGGGCCCCGCGACGGCATGAAGACTTCAAGGCAGTAATTTTCCCGGGTTCATTTGCCGTTGCGGATCAAACACCTCCACCATGCCCCTTATCGCCGCGATGCCGAGTTCCCCTTTTTCCGCCGGCAGGTATTTCACGTGATCCCTGCCCACGCCGTGCTGATGGCTGATGGTGCCGCCAAAACGCACGATAGCCTCGGCGCCGGCCGCCTTGAGTTTTTCCCAGCGCGCGTGGGTTGCCGCATAACTGTCAGCGCAGCGGAAGATATAAGTGGTATACACGCTGGAACCCTGGCCGTACAGATGGGACAGGTGCGTAAACGCATGCACCTTCTCCCCCTCATCCGCCAGCGCATTGGCAATATCACTTTGAATGCCCGCCGCGGCATCGGCAACCCGCACCCAGTCGATCGCCGTCTCCATGGTATCCACTGCGTAGCCGGCATCCCACAGGCCATGGCGCAGGTAGGGCGAGCGAAAACGGCTGTGTTCCCACTTCCTGCCCAGCGCCGGGCCGGCGCCAACGCCACCGTGGCGCCTGGCGATCTGCCGGGTAAGGCGCAGGGCCGCGGCGCACTGTGCTTTCGATCCGGTGACACCAAAGGTAAACATCACCTTGTCGCCGCCGATGCCGCGCATCTTCAGATACCCCTCCAGCAACGCGATAATGCCCGCGCTGCCAGCCAGTTTGAGCTGCGTGAAGGTTTCCATCCGGTTGCTCAGGCGCATCATCGACAACTGCATCTTGTTCTGCACGATCTCCCGCACGGCGTCCAGCGCAACCTCCCAGGAGGGAAAGAACAGGACGTGAAAGGCCTCGTGCTCGGGGAGTGGTGTCACCCGCGCCCTGACTTCAGTGATAATGCCGAGGCGACCCTCGGTGCCGAGGAAAAATTCCCGCAGGTCGGGCCCGGCCGACGTCGCGGGAAACGTCGGGATATCCAGCGTGCCTTTCAGCGTTTCGATACGTCCCCCGGCAAACATCTGCTCTATACGACCGTAGCGCATGGATTGCTGGCCGCTGGAGCGACTGGCGACCCAGCCGCCAATGGTCGACAGTTCCCAGGATTGCGGGTAATGGCCCAGCGTATAGCCCTGCGCAGCCAGTTGCGACTCCACTTGCGGCCCGGTGGTACCCGCGCCGAAGGTGGCAATCTGGCTTTTCCTGTCCAGCGCCATCAGTTTGTTCATGCCGCTCATGTCAATGGTCAGCACGGGCCGTTCGGACTGTTCCGGGTTGATATGCCCGACCACTGAGGTACCGCCACCGTAGGGAATCACGTCAATCTGTTGTGCTTGCGCGTGCTGAAGCAGGTTGCGAACGTCTTCACTGCTCTGCGGGAACGCGACCGCATCCGGAAAAACACCCAACTCGCCGCTGCGCAAGGCCAGCCAATCCGGCAGGCTCTGGCCGCGGGCATGGCGCAGGCGGTCCTCGGCATCGAGGCTGTAGAGACTGTTTTCCGGCAGGCGGGAGCGGGGAACTGTCGCCAGCGCCTGCTCGAGGGTGGCATCGGGCAGGCGCGTGGCTTTGCCGATCAAACCCTCCAGGAAACCCAGCGCGGAGCGGCTCAGCTCGTAATCGAGATCATTGCCGTCATCGCCCCAGCCATTCCAGCGTTTCATAGGTCGCGCCCCGTTCCGGTGTCACTCTTTGGTTGTCGCTTTGCAGCGGAAAACAAAATTGCGTCCCAAGTATAGGAGGCTGTGGCGATGGAAACCATGAAAAACCACCGGGCCGGTGGATCAGGCACTGCGATAGCGGCGACCCAGAAGATACAGCAACAGGCCGCCGACCAGGGTGACTCCCAGCAAAGGCAGGGCAAGCCCCAACAGTAGCAGCAGAGCCGTCAATCCGCTGCGAAGGGGTAGTCCGGCAATGCGAGGCGGGGCGGGCAGCCACCGGTTTTGCGCGGGGCGCCGCAGCCACCACAGCACGGTGCCGCTCACGCACAGGAAGATCAGCGCCAGGCAGGCCAATGCATTCAATGCGATATTCCATGCGCCCATTGTCCCCTGGTGCACGGCGATGCCCACCGCCATGCTTTTCGCCAGCGGCGAATAATCCTCGAAGCCGGCCTGCGCGAGTATTTCTCCGCTGTGGCGGTCGACGTGCACGGTTCGCTCCTGCCCCGGCAGGTCAATGTCGCCGGTCATCGAGGTGCTGCTGATGGTGTATACACCGGCGGCATCCAGCGGCAGGTTGATGCGATAGCGGGGGCCAAAGCCCAGCGTCCTGGCCAGTTGATCCACCGTGTCCAGGGTAATCGTCTGCTGCCCGGGATGTTTGCCCGAGATGGGCATGGGCGTTTGCTCGAGTCCCCAGGGCACCTCCCTGGCGGCACCGTGATTCATACTGCCGTGGTTGCTCCCGCCAAGCGACACCGGCCCCCACTTCTCAGCCGGGAATGAGCCCCATGGCTGCACGAATTTGCCTCCCCAGAGATTGGTCCAGGCGAGACCGGATACCAGGAAAAAGCACAGGCCCAGCGCGGCCCAGAGCCCGGTCAGCAGGTGCCAGCGCCGCCATCCCCGGCGCCGCGATGACGGCGCCGGCGCAGTCGGCTTGCCGCGCTGCTGCATCCACATATACGTGCCCGTCGCCAGCAACAAGAGGGTGAGTCCGGCCACTATCTCAAGCAGCGTATCGCCGGCATCCCCCAGCAACAGGCTGCTGTGGATGCGCTGCGCCCATGCGTAGACGCTGTGATCTTTCGCGACAATGCGTAAAACCTCGCTGGTATAGGGGTCAACATCCACCACCTGGGGACTGCCGGCCTGCAACAGCTCGAACTGCGCGGTGCTGCTGGCATCGCGCGGCGGAATGTAGAGCGCGACGGTGCTGCCGGGCAGCGCGTCGCTCGCGGCGGCCATCTGCCGGGTCGGCGACGTTGGTGAGCCGGCGCCCGGGCTGACCGACAATCGCTCGCCGGCGGGTGATTCCACGGTGAGGTAGTAGATCATGACCAGGCCTGTCACCGCCAGCACCAGCAAGAAAGGCACCACAAACACACCGGCAAAGAAGTGCCAGCGCCACGCGGCGCGATAACGCGGCAGCTGCGTGCTATCCCGTTGCTCGTGCATTGTCAGCCATGCCTCACTACAGCCATCGGTGAGCCATCCTTATCGATGCGAGTAAACTTCACAACTGGAACCTGAGACCGGCGTAAACCGAGACAGGCGCCCCGGGGAAGAGAATGTCCGCATCGGGCCCGGCGATATCCTTCACTGTGAAGGTGGATACATAGTGGGTATCCAGCAGGTTGCTGGCCTCGGCAAACACTTCCCAGCGCTCAGCGATAAAACCGGCGCGCAGGCCCAGCAGGCCATAGCTGTCGACTTTATAGGTGTTGCTGAAATCCGCGTAGCGGCTGTCCACCAGGTCAAAGGTCGGGCCCGCGTAAAATCCGTTCGCGTTGCGATAGAGCAGTTCGCCGCGCAATGCGTAATCCGGCGCTGCCGGCAGGTTGTTATCGCCATAATACGGGTCGTTGTCGAAGCGGAAATCATTCAGCGTCAGGCTGAGAGTCGGGGCCAGGCGGTGTTGCCCCGCGGCATCCAGTGCCACGCTTGCGCCAAACAGGGATTCCACGCCGGCATGCACTGTGTCGTCGACATTGGTCGTCAGGCTGGTACCGGGTTCCAGCGGGTCATCGACCGAAAGAATCTCGTCCTCGATCTGTGCGTAGTACACGGCGACGTCCCAGTACCACTCACCCGCCTCGCCCAGCGTATGCGAGCCGCGGCTGCCGATTTCAACTACCGTGCCCTTCATCGCGTCCAGTGTCTGCTCGTTCTCCCTGGCGTCGTCCTGCAGTTCAAAGTTGGTAGGCGCCTCGTACAGCTTACTAATATTGGCGAACACGGTGGCGTTCTCGCTGATGTCGTACAATATGCCCGCGCGCGGATTCAAGCTGCTGTAGTCGTCATGAGGATTGCGGCGCGCCCCGCTTTCGACCTCGATATTTTCAACGTTGCGATCAGCCCACACGCCCTGCGCGCCGTAGACCAGCGTCCACTGCTCAGCCAGGCGCCAGCGGTCCATGATGAACAACTCGGTGCTCTGTGCGGTGTTGTTTACGCGCGTGGTGAGGCCGTTCTTGCGACCGTTGTCATTGCGATAATTCCCACCGTGGACCTTGCCATCGCCATAGTTCACGCCGAACAACAGATCGTGCTGATCGAGATTCAGTTCATAGCGCAGCATCACACCGAGATCGCGATGGTCGGTATCAACCAGCAGGCTGAACACCTCCGTCGGCGGCATCGGGCCGGGGCCATCGAAGTCGACCAGCACTTTATCCACGATCGGGTGATAGAGCGACTGTTCTTCCCATGACAAGCCGAATTCCAGCGAGCTGTTGTCACCGAGCGACCAGTGCGTCCTGTTCGCCACGCGCCAGCTATTCACGTTCTTCTGGTAGTTGCCGCCCTGCGCTTTGCCGGACGATTGATCGGGATCGCTTTTGAATTGCTCCTCGGTGAGTGCACCCGGCAGATCCTGGTCGCTGTCCAAGTAGCCTGCATACAGGCGTGTTTCCGAACCGCCGGCGAACTGCCAGCCGGTATTGCCGTAGATCCCCTCGCGCTTCTCGCGACTGTGGTCGCGGTACCCGTCCCAGCGACTGCTCTCGGCCGTCACCAGGCCATCGAGGCCATTCTCCAACAGCCCCGCCCCGGTCGCCCGGGCGTTAAAGCGGCCGTGACTGCCGCCCGTGGCAAACAGTTCCACAGGCTCGCTGTTCAGCGCGGTAGGCGAGACGAAATTGATCGCGCCCCCGAGCGTGCTGGCGCCCCAGGTGAGCGCGTTCGCACCGCGGGCAACGGTAGCATATCGCGTGCTCAGCGGATCGATAAGGCGGTTGTGGTTGTTGCCATCGGCCGTGGTGATCGGCAGGCCGTCCTGCATCAGCTTGATGCCATTCATGTCGTAGTCGGTTGCGTCAAGGTTGGAACCGCGCGACGAAAGAAACACGCCGCTGCCGCCGGAGGCGCTGTTGGACCAGATCCCGGGCGTGTAGCGCAGCATGTCGGCAAGGTTGACGACATTGCGCTGATACATCAGGTCGCTGTCGATTACGCTGACGCCACCCGGCGTCAGTGACTGTTCGCGCAGCAATTCGGTCTGCAGCTGGCGGGCGTGTACTTCCACGGTTTCCATCCCGATGGCCGCCGCTGGTCCGGCGACCTGCGCCTGCGGCCCGGCTGCCAGTAACGCGCTCGTCAGCAGCGCCGCGCAGCGGTGCAACGGAAAGTGAATCCGGGCATGGGGAATCGAGGGCATGGCCATTCCTTGTGGAAATTGTGGGAGATTGATACCTGCGGCGCGCGAAGACCCCTGCATGCGACGCGCCGGGAGCCGCGGAGTATAGGGGCATTCAACGGTTGCGTGGATGTGGCATAGTGTCGCAGGCAACATGCGCGGGATGCGACTGGCCAGGGAATCCCGCTATAATCTGCGCCCGTGAACCCACTTGATGCCCCAGGCCGAACCCCCTACAGCTCGTCGCTGACCAACCTGCGCAGTCTGCTGGCGATTCGCGCGATTGCCCTGCTCGGCCAGGCCGGGGTGCTGGTCTATGTCACCCGTGTCGGCAGCGATACAACCAGCCATTGGGGGCCGGCATCGGCCCTGCTCGCGCTGGGACTGCTCACCGCGTTCAGCCTGTGGCGGACGACGCAAGCCTGGCCCGTCAGGCAGCGCGAATTCCTGCTGCAACTACTGGTCGACGTGATCGGCTGGACCGTACTGATGTATTTCAGCGGCGGCGCCGACAACCCATTCGTGTCTTACTACATCGTGCCGCTGGTCGTCGCCGCGGCGGTGCTGCCCTGGCGCTTTACCTGGCTGATCGCCGCGGTCTCGCTGCTCGCGTACACCTCGCTGTTTTTCTTCAACCGCCCCTTTCCGTTATTTGCGCCGCATGCCGGTATGCAGCACGGTGACGACTTCAGTATCCACACCTTCGGCATGTGGTTTAACTTCCTCTTCAGCGCGGTACTCATCACCTACTTTGTGGTGCGCATGGCTACCGAACTGCGACGCCAGGAAGAGCGCGAGGTACAACGCAGGGAGGCGGGCCTGCGCGACGAGCAGATAATGGCGGTGGCCAGCCTCGCCGCGGGAACCGCGCACGAACTGGCGACGCCGCTGTCGACCATGACCGTACTGGTGGACGAGTTGCTGCAGGACCCCGCGCTGGGAGAGTCCTCCCGGGCCGATTGTGAAATCCTGCGCGGGCAACTGCAGCAGTGTCGAAGCACGCTGGCGGCACTCAGCCAGACAGCGGAGACCAGCAGAGCCGGGAGTTTCCAGCGTATTTCCTCGCACCGGTTCGTGGAGTCCGCGGTGGAACGCTGGGGGCTGAGGCGGCCGCGCGTGGCGCGCCAGTTCCAGTGCCTCGGGGATGGACCCGCGCCGGTACTGGCCTGTGACCCGACCCTGCAACAGGCGCTAGAAAACCTGCTGAACAACGCGGCCGATACCGGTTCAGAGTGTATTTCCATCACCCTGGACTGGGACGGGGAAACCATCCGCCTGGAGATAAAAGACCAGGGACCGGGTGTTCCGCCGGAACTGCTGAGACAACTGCACAGTGGCGAACGCGGCAGCGAGGCCGGCGGGCTGGGCATCGGGCTGCTGCTGAGCAGCGCCGCAATCGAGCGCCACGGGGGACACCTGGACCTGCGCAATGCCCCCGAAGGGGGTACCATAGCCCGGGTGACGCTTCCGATATCCCAACTACCAGCGACGCATGAGACGTTCACATGACGGCACCGCGCAACCTGTTGCTGGTGGACGATGACACGGTGTTTACCGCCGTGATGGCGCGGGGCTTTGCGCGGCGCGGCTTCGAGTGCCTGCAATGCCACAGCGCCGCCGCGGCACTGCAGGCCTGCTCCGAGTTTGCGCCGACTCATATCGTGTTGGACCTGAATATGCCGGACGAATCCGGGCTGGTGGCGCTGCCCGCCCTGATCCAGGCCGCCCCGGATGCCAAAATTGTGGTACTGACCGGCTATGCCAGTATCGCGACCGCGGTGGAAGCCACGCGGGCGGGCGCCTGCAACTACCTGTGCAAGCCGGCCACGGTGGACGAGGTATTGCAGGCGTTTGAACAGCACAGCACAGCGGCTCCGGCGCCGATTCCCACCAGGCCGACGTCACTGGGTCGGCTGGAGTGGGAACATCTGCAGCGCGTCCTGCTGGACAACGACGGCAATGTCTCCGCCACCGCCCGGGCCCTGGGAATGCATCGACGCACCCTGCAACGCAAGCTGGCCAAGCGGCCGGTGCGGGAGGATTGAGCCGTCCCGGCAGCCTTTGAAACCAATGGCCTGGCCCTGGCATTTTCGTTTGAGACGCACACATGGCTGCCCGCTCGCGCTATGGGCGTTTCACAGTGATTACCGGTGCCGGCGGACAAGCAAGGACGCTGGTTGCGGCAACCATCAACTCATTGATATCGTTGGTAAATTAGTAATTCGACATGCACAGGATTGACTAACTCGATCCGCAGGCATATGCTTTGGCATATGCCTTATAAGCCTGAGGATATTCAAATGACAACTTCTGAACGCCACGTACGCCTCTTTCGCAACGGGCGCAACCAGGCCCTGCGCATTCCTCGGGAGTTCGAGTTGGAGGGTGAGGAAGCAATCATCCACAAGGAAGGTAACCGCCTGATCGTGGAGCCGGTTCGTAAAGGCAAGCTGCTGGCGCTGCTAGCATCTCTGGATTCCTTGACTGAACCCTTCCCCGATATCGATGATGACCTGCCTCCACTGGATGACGTGCGGCTATGAGTGGATCGCTGGCGTATTTACTGGATACCAATGTCCTGTCTGATCTTGTCCGCAATCCGCAAGGCGCCGTAGCAGCACAAATCACCGCGGCAGGCGAAGATACAGTCTGCACCAGCATCATTGTAGCCGCGGAACTCCGCTACGGCGCAATCAAGTCAAACTCTGCAAAACTTGCCCAACGCATTGATATGATCCTCTCGGCACTGGAAATCCTGCCACTGGAAACACCTGCCGACCGACAGTACGCATCATTACGCCATCACCTCACACGACAGGGAACACCCGTTGGGCCAAATGATCTACTGATCGCCGCACATGCACTCGCAAATGACCTGACGGTTATAACCGCCAATGTCGGGGAATTTTCCCGGGTGCCGGGACTGAAAGTGGAGAACTGGTTGCAGGCATAGGTGTGCCAGCCACCATTGACTGTGCCTGGCGAATGGGTAATTTTCTCATACTATCTGACACTTAGCGCTTGCTGCCATAGCCGCAAGAATATTGACGTCGGTCGTTATAAACAGTGCAATTCTGCTGGTTTTACACACGCTCTCTGCCTTGAATTACTAGTTTATCAATTTCTCTTCAATACAGTACCTCACCATCTGGCGGCATCGCGGCTCAAACACGTGCAGCGGGCAGGGTGAAATCAGATTGATTGGTTGTGTTAGACGATGACGGCGGGGCTCATCAGTCAACACGATCAATACGGCCATCCAGCAGATGGATACGATAGTCGCAGCGCTCCGCGATCTGGGTATCGTGTGTCGAAATAAGAAAGGTCGTTCCCTCCGCCCGGTTGATCTGCTTCATCAAGTCCATCACCTGAAAGCCTGTCTCCCGATCCAGGTTACCCGTGGGCTCATCCGCCAGCACGAGCTGCGGTTTGTTCATCAGTGCGCGGGCAACAGCGACGCGCTGCTTCTGCCCGCCCGACAGCGCAGTGGAACGAAAGTCGATACGCTCAGACAGACCAACCTGGTCGAGCAACTGCGCGGCGCGCCGGTGCATAGCGCCGGTCATTCTGTTGCGGGGAGCGGCGGCCGGGAAGGCAACGTTCTCTCGTGCCGTGAAATCGGGCAGCAGATGGTGGGCCTGGAATACGAAACCCAGATGCCGACTGCGATAGGCAGAGCGCTGCGACTCATTCAGTTGGGCCACCTCATCGCCCAGCAAGCGCATGCTGCCGGCGGTGGGCGACAACAGTAGACCCACAATCGACAGCAGCGTGCTCTTGCCCGAACCGGAAGGGCCCAGCAATGCCACCAGTTCGCCGGGCTGCAGGGAGAAATTCACCCCGTTCAGCACACGAGTCTCCAACTCCCTTTCAATGAAGGATTTGGTGATCTGACTTACCTGCAACAGCGGATTCACTGCTGGATAGCCTCCAGTGGATCCAGCCGTGAGGCAGCCCGGGCCGGCAGCACTGCTGCCAACACGGCGCATAGCGTGGTCAGCGCGATGACCAGCGCATAACCTCCCTGATCGGGTGCTATGGGCAGTATGGGATCGCCATCCGCCTGGCGGATAGAGTACAGCCACAGACACAACGCGTACCCGGACAGCGCACCCACCAAACCGCCCAGCAAACCCACCAACAGACCCTGTATCACAAAGACCATCGCCACGAAGCGCCGCGAAATACCGAAGGACCGCATAATCCCGATCTCACTGCGGCGACGGTAGGTCGACAACAGCAGTGCGCTGGCGACGCCAATGGCAATGGATACCATCGCAAACAACTGGATCAGGGAGCCTGTGCTGGCCTGGGCAGCCAGTGCATCTTCCAGATTGCGATTGCGCTCTTGCCACGGCACTGCGTGGAGACCGGTGAGCGAGGCCAGAGCGGGCGCCAGCGTTTCCGCATCCGCCGGGTCCTGCAGGCGAATCGATAACTGGATCACGCCGTCGGGCAATTCGAACAACGGGCGCGCTGAGCGCAGGTTGAGATACGCAAGGCGCTCGTCGACGCTGGCGATCCCGGTCTCGAATATACCGCCAACCGTCAGCAGTCTTTCCCGGTCGCGCTCGGTGCGCAGAATCACCGGTTGCCCCACCCCCAGCCCCAGATCACCGGCGAGTTGCGTGCCGATAAGCAGACTACCGGCAGAGAGATCCGCCCGTCCGCTCACGATGCTGTCGGCGATGGGTGCCACCACGGACAGCTTCTCGGGCTCGATGCCCTTGATCGCAACGGGTGCGACCGCCTCGCCGCGAACAAGGAATCCGTTGCCATCGATCTCAGGTCGCACAGCTACGACCCCGGGCATTGCCTCGATCATGCTGACCAGAACCTGCCAGTCACGGATTTGACGCCGCTGCGAGTTCGATACCGGGGTAGCGGCATAGTCCGACTGATCGGTGAGAACTGGCGCAACGCGCACCTGCGGTTCCAGCGTAATGTGCGCAATACTGCCGGTCGTTTCTTCCGTGAGCACGATGGCAAGCCCGTTGATTAGCGCGGTGATAAAAACAAATGCAACCACCCCTAGCGCCACTCCCGCGATGAGAAGGGCACTCTGCAACAGGTTTGAGGTAAGGTAGCGCCACGCTACCTGCCATTGGAACATGCGCTCAGGGCTCCTGTTCGCCGCTCGTTTCGATCACCCGCACCCTGTCGCCGTCCTGCATCGAGCTGGGAGTTGCGACAATTTGCTCTCCGCCTTCAAGGCCGGCGCGAATGATGGCTCGAGCCCCGGGCCAATCCAGTACCTCGACCGGGACCGCGCGTACGCGCTCGTCCTGCACAACGATGGCCTGGTAACGCCCTCCGCTGAGACGCAAAGCTGTGCGCGGCACTGTCACCGCATCGGGGAGCTGTTCGATGACAATGCTTGCGTAAATGGTGCGTCCTGGTGGAAGTTCCTCGGTCGCCGCAGTATCCAATCGCACAAGCCGACCGCCGGTAGCGGCGATCACCTGGGGCGAAATTTCGGTGACGACCGCGTCATACACCGCTTCTCCCCCTGCCGCCTTTACCCGGGCGGACTGCCCAACCTGCAGAGCATCGGCATAGTATTCGTCGGCCTCGGCCCGGACTTCCAGTGTCGGTGAGCCTATCTCAAAGAGCGTGGTATCAGTCGAGACGACCTGTCCGGGATCCACATCCCGCGCAAGAATCCTGCCATCGATTGGCGCCCGGATAACAAACTTCTCGGCGCGCACTTCGAATTGACGTTCTGCTGCCTCGGCGGCAATCAGCCTGGCTTGCAAGGTATCAACCTCCGCTTCGACATCATCAAGGTTTTGATCGGAGACATAGCCATCACGCACCAGATTCGCGGTGCGTTTGAGCTGACTGCGGGCGCGCTCGAGTTCCACCGACAGGGCTCGCGTCTCCGCACGGGCAGCACTCAGCGTGGCTATCTCCTCCTCTGCAGCGACCTGGGCAATTATCTCGCCAGCGGATACGACCTCGCCCTCGTCTTTCAGCAGCTGGATGATCTGTCCAGGTTGCTCCGCACGCACACGTATTTCGTACTTGGGCGTGACCCTGCCGACGATCGAAAGCACGCGCTCGGCAGGCCCGCGCTCGACGGGGACGGTGTAGACCTGCGGTATGCGCGACTGGCTGCCGTAAAAAAGCACTGATGAGGCCATCATCAGTATGACCAGTAGCCACCCCAATTTTTGCAACGATTGCGCCACGAGCCCTCCTGGTGACATGGTACGGGACTTGTGAGTGCCCCAGGTCGTACGAGCATACCAAACGCGGCTGCGCCCCCTGATGATCGATCTGAGCGCTTGACCACTTGACCCCCACTACAGGGTGGCTGGCGCCGCAACACCGCCAGCCAGCGACCAGCGTAGTATGCGGTGGCGGCCGTGGCAGTGCCGTGTCTGCTATAGTCCATACCACTCAATACGATGCGGGCGCCGTGCTGGATGTCGAACCGGGTGAGGTCTGTGCTTACAAGGGGCCTGACCCCTTGCCTTTCCTGTCGTTGGATTTTGGGCGGGCGGTGGTACTGGTCCTGCGGGTTGTGCGCCCGCCCTGCGAGCTGGCCGGGCCTGCCGCCAGGCGCAGTTGCTGGTAGGAATTCTCCAGGCATGTCTTGTAGAAGTCCGGATCAGGCAGGATTTGGCGGGAGGATACGAAGTTGATGACAATATGCCCGGCGCCACTCATTACCGCGTGAAACAGTCCGATCAGGTCCAGCAACGGCCCGATACCCATCATGAGGTGTGCTCTGGCACCGGCGAAGTAGAGCGGCATTTGAGGTCCGGGCACGTTGGAAATGACCACCTGGCAGGGCATGGCGCGCTCGCTTTGCTCCGCCGCCAGCATGGCGACACGGATTCCCCAACCGAGCATTGCGGGTGTGAGGGTTTCGCTGATATTCATCACCACATCCGCACCCATTGCGCTGGAAAATGCCTTGGCTTGCCGGGCACTGGCGTGCACAACGTCAAGTCGCTCCAACGGATCGGCGATGCTGCTGCCCGTATCAATGCGCATAAGGCTCATCTGGTTGCCGCTGGAAGTGCTGCCGCGCTCGCTGCGGACATTCACCGGCGCTGCGGCCACCAGGCTCTCCCGGGGCAGTTCGCCCCGCGCAACGAGGTAGTTGCGCAGGGCTCCGCCAATCACGGTGACGACAATGTCGTTGATAGTGACGTTGTTCAGCGCCTTGCGCAGGGTTTTCACTTCGGCCAGATCGATGATCAGTGCATCGGTTACGCGGCTGGGACTGACGCGCACATTGAACCGGGTTTTTGCAGTCAGTGTCTCGCGCCAGTCGCTGACCGGCTTGGCGCTGTGTTTATGTGTACGAACGATGTTCGGCACCAGCGCGCCAACAGTGCCCACCAGCCTGGCCGGACGCCGTAGATTGTTGAAGCAGGCGCGCGACCACACTTGCCAGGGCGCGGGTGCGTTCTCGCCCTGCCAGTCATCGACTACCGGTGTCGCGATGCCCTCGTTCAGGCTGTGAATCGCCTGTATCAGCCCGGCGCCGGAGACGCCGTCCATCGCGCTGTGGTGGATCTTCAGCATGATGGCAAAACTGTCTTTGGGCAGCCCTTCGACGCGGTTCAGGCCCTCGATGACATGGGCCTCCCACAGGGGGCGCTTCATATCCAGACCCCTCGAATGCAGGCGCGCCAGCAGGATGCAGAACTGGCGCCAGTCGCCCGGCCTGGGCAGGGCCAGGTGACGAACATGAAATTCGAGGAAGAAATCCCGATCCTCAATCCAGTAGGGGGTGTCCAGTCCCATGGCGCCGCCCGCCAGTTTGCGGCGAAAGACAACGGATCTGTGCAGGTTGTGCGCAAAGGTCGCGAGAATATCCTCAAAGCGAACCTTGCCCGCTTTGCGCCGCGACTGGTCGTAGACAATGACCAGGCTGAAATGCATAGGGGTACGTGCGCTTTCCTGTTGCAGGAAGTTGCTGTCCATTGCGGATAATTGCTGCATTGTCTGTTGCCAGGTTCATTATTGCAGAGTTAACTGTGCACCGAAGCTGAACAGCGGGCAATAGCCTGTCTACGGCCTCCCGCGTTGCACTGCCGTTACAGGGCGCCACTGAAGGTGTATTCAGACTGCAGCCCCAGTGGCAAGCCAAGCGCCCAGTACAGCAGTAAGAACACCGTCCAGGCGATGATGAAGCTGATGGAATAGGGCAACATCATTGCGGTGACTGTGCCAATGCCCGCCCGCGCGATGTACCGCTGGCAATACACCACCACCAATGGAAAATAAGGCATCAAGGGTGTGATGATGTTGGTGGTTGAGTCGCCTACGCGATACGCGGCCTGTGTCAGGTCCGGCGAGATGCCCAGCCCCATCAGCATAGGCACGAATATGGGTGCCAGCAGCGCCCACTTGGCTGAGGCCGAGCCCACGAACAGGTTGAGTAGCGCAGTGAGCAGCACAATGCCGGTGATCGTCAGCGGTGCGGGCAGCCCCATCGACTGCAGCGCGGCCGCACCCTCCAGCGCCAGCAGCACACCCAGGTTGGATTGGGAAAAAGCGTAGATAAACTGTGCGATAAAAAACATGATGACCAGGTAGTAGGCCATACTGCCCATCGCCCTGGTCATGCCTGCGATGACATCGCTGCTGCTTCTCACAGTGCCGGCCACCACGCCATAGACCACGCCCGGCAACAGGAACAGTATAAAAATAAGCGAGACGATGGATGCCATCAGGGGCGCGCCGCTCTCGGTCAGTGAACCGTTTGCGCCGCGCCAGGCGGAATCCACGGGCCAGGCGGACCAGGCCAGCAGGGCGGCCGCGACGGCCACGCTGCCCAGTGCATAACGCAGGGCGGCACGCTCACGCGGCGTCAGGGCGTCCATCGCGGTCGGTGCCGCGATGTCCTCGTCTACTGGCGTCGCGCGTAGCCGCGGCTCCACCACGCGATCTGTAATCAGCCAGCCGAGTGCGATGATCAGGAATGACGAGGCGGCGGTGAAGAAAAAGTTATTGAGTGGATTGAGCGTCACGTCCGGCGTAATAATCTGCGCTGCGGACTGCGAGATTCCCTGCAGCATGGGATCAATCGCCGAGGGTATGAAGTTGGCCGAGAAGCCACCCGAGACCCCGGCGAAGGCCGCAGCGATACCAGCCAGAGGGTGTCGGCCTGCCGCATGAAAAATAATCCCACCCAGCGGGATAACCAGCACATAACCGGCATCTGCGGCCGTGTGACTGACGATTCCGACGAGGATAATCATCGGCGTAAGCAGCCAACGCGCAGTGACTCCCAGCATGGCTCGCAGGCCAGTGTTGATAAAACCGGTATGCTCGGCGACACCAATCCCCATCATCGCCACCAGCACAACGCCTATCGGATGGAAATGGGCGAAGGTACTGACCATGGAAGACAGAAACTGTGTCATGGCGGCAGCAGACAATTGATTGACGACTACCAGCGGCTCTCCGGTGCGGGGGTCGATCAACTCATAGCTGAACAGGGCCAGTAGCCAGGACAGTATCCACACGGCCAGCAGCAGCACGATAAACAGCACCGCCGGGTCTGGCAGTGCATTGCCGATACGCTCGACCGCAGCCAGCATGCCGCGCGCAGACTGCTGTGACCGTGTGGTGGGTGTAGCCATTCTGGAAACCTCGATCGGACCGTCGCAACAGTCTACGTTCGTGCATCCGCCGGTACAAATGCCGCGCCCGCCGCGAGACCATCAGATCAGATACCTCAATCCATCTGTTACTGCGCTGCATCGCACTGTATTGTCGTGGATGGGCAATTGGCATACGTGTCCCGCCCCTTATCCTGATATCATTCCCTGTGTGGTCTGGCTCTGCCAAATTTTGAGTGTTCACTGATTGACTGGAGATGGAATGGACATAAATGCCACGAAAGCGAAATACGCTGAAGAGCGTCAGAAGCGACTTCGACCCGATGGCAACGCGCAGTACATTCGACTTGCTGATAACTTTGAGCGCTACCTCGATGATCCCTATGTGCAGGTGCAGCCGCGCGAAGCGAAAACCGACCATGTGGATGTAGCCTTTGTGGGCGGCGGTTTTGCCGGCCTGGTGACGGGTGCACGACTCGCCGAGCAGGGGATCAGTGACTACCGCATCGTCGAGAAGGGGGGTGACTTCGGCGGCACCTGGTACTGGAACCGCTATCCAGGCGCCATGTGCGACACGGCCTCCATGATTTATATGCCTTTGTTGGAAGAGACCGGCTATATGCCGCGTGAGAAATATGCGCGGGCACCGGAGATTCTTGAACACTGCCGCCGCATCGCCAATCAGTACAAGCTGTATGACAAGGCACTGTTCCATACCTGTGTTACCGAGTTGCGATGGCAGGAAGACAGCGCGGTCTGGTTGGTTGAGACCGATCGCGGTGACGCCTTCACCGCGCAGTTTGTCATAGTCGGTACCGGGCCATTGCATGTACCGAAGCTCCCGGGAATACCGGGTATCGAGACATTCAAGGGGCATTCCTTCCACACCAGCCGATGGGATTACAACTATACCGGGGGTGATGCGGGAGGGGCGCCGATGGAGGGTCTCGCTGACAAGAAGGTCGCCCTGATTGGCACAGGCGCCACAGCGGTACAGTGTGTGCCGCATCTTGCGGCAGCCTGTGAGAAATTTTATGTCTGCCAGCGCACACCGTCCTCCGTCGATGTGCGCAGCAATACGCCCATGGACACCGACTGGTATAGAGAAGAAACGAAGGATCCGGGTTGGCAACAGCGGTGGATGGAAAACTTTACGAGGACGATGACAGGTACATCGAATGATGTCGACCTCGTTCAGGACGGTTGGACGGATCTCGCCCGTCGCTTCAGGAGCAAGCTGTCCCGGTTGCCTCCCCAGGAGCGGGGCGACATTGTGAAGATGATGGCAGCCTACGAAGAATCCGATTTTGAAAAGATGGATGAGATTCGTGCCAGGGTTGATGAGGTCGTGAGCGATGCTGAGACCGCGGACAAACTCAAGGCCTGGTATCGACAGCTGTGCAAGCGTCCCTGTTTCCACGATGAATACCTGCAGTCTTTTAACAGGCCATCCACGGAACTGCTCGACACAAATGGCAAAGGCGTCGAACGCATTACCGAGAAGGGTGTTGTGGTCGACGGCGTAGAGTATTCAGTGGATTGCATTGTCTACGCTACCGGTTTCGAGATTGGCACCGACCTGGCAGAGCGCGCAGGCTTCGATACAATCGGCAGGGGCGGACTCAAGCTGAGTGAGTATTGGGAAAAGGGCATGCGCACCCTGCATGGAGTCAGCGTACATAACTTCCCCAATGCGTTTCGGGTTCAGTTTACCCAGGGGGCAAACTTCATCGCCAATGTGCCTCACAATATTGTCGAGTCTGCCAGGACTATTGCAATGGTCATCAAGTACGCCAGGAGCAAGGGTTACCAGACTATCGAAGCGTCCAGGGATGCCGAGGATGCGTGGCTGGAGCTGCTGTCAGGCAGTGTGCAGATGATCGCCGATCCCAGTTGTACGCCAGGCTATTACAATAACGAGGGCCAACCCTTGCCTGAGTCGGCCGCCGCAAACGTCGGACATCCCGCTGGGGCGATGGCCTATTTCCAGTTTATCGACGAGTGGCGCGAGAGTGGCAAATTTGAAGGCATGGATGTTGGGTAGACCCTGCTTTGTCAGGTCGCACACCTCGGCTGATAGCGCTGCGCAGGCCCCGGGAATGCATCGACGCACCCTGCAGCGCACGCTGGACAGGCGGCCGGTGCGGGAAGATTGAGCCCGCAAGAAGCAGGGTGGCTTGAAGTCGGCGAATTCAGTTATGCTGCCACGCAAAATTACACGGACAATTTGCTTATGACCACGCGTTGCCTGGCGCCCACTTTACTCGCGGTGTTGTTGCTGCAAGCCTGCTCTGATACCTCGGATTCCAACGGGGTGCTCGCGTCGCCCTCCTCGCTCACAGTGGTACCGAAAGCGGCACCGGAAGGCGCGCCGGGCGAAATGCGCCCGCTGACATTCCGGGTGACCCTGACCGAACCGCAGGCCGGCCCCGTCGTCCTGAACTACAGCACCAGCGCGGGCACCGCAACCGCAGGCGAGGACTATTTCGACACCGCGGGCGAAATGGTGATTCCCGCAGGTGCTATCGAAGGTCACATTTCAGTGGACATGCTGGGCGATGCCGAGGAGGAAGCGGCGGAAACCTTCACGCTCACGATAAGTGTCAACGGCAATGCCGAGGCCACCGCCACCAAGATTACCGGCACCATCGCCAACGATGATTCCACCTGCGATGCACCGTTTGCCAAGGACCCCAACCCCTGGCTGGTGCACGGCGGCGATCCGCTGAATTTCGCGCACCGCGGCGGCGTCACTGACTTCCCGGAAAATACGCTGTATGCCTATGCCGAGGCGGCCCTGGCCGGCGCGGATGTGCTGGAGATGGATGTCTACCAGAGCGCCGACAATCATCTGGTTATCCTGCACGACCTGACCGTGGACCGGACGACCAATGGCACCGGAAACGTGGCTGACCTGACACTGGCAGAATTGCGCGCGCTGGACGCCGCCTACTGGTTCGTGACGGATGCGGGTACGCCACACAACCGGCCTGTCGAGGACTATGCATTCCGCGGTATCGCCACCGGTGAGAAGCCGCCGCCCCCCGGTTACAGCGCCGGGGACTTCCGCATTCCCACGCTGGAGGAGGCGCTGGCCCGCTTCCCCCACAATCGGATCAACCTGGAACTCAAGCCCGATCTGGACGGCAGCGGAAACTACGAGCAGCAAATGGCGGATGTACTGCAACGCTACGGCCGCTACGGTGACCTGATTGCAGGCTCCTTCATCGACGAGGTCACCGAGAACTTCAAGGCCGTGGCGCCCTGTGTCTACAGCTATTTACCGCTGGGGCAGGGACTGGAATTATTCACGCAGTACCTCATCACGGGCACCGTGCCTGATTTACCCGAGCATATCACGGCCCAGATGCCGCCCGACGCCAGCCAGATCGGAGAACAGATTCCGGGAGACGACCCGATTCCCATCGTCTCGCCGGAACTGGTTCAGGCGCTGCACGACGCCAACCTGGCGGCACAGGTATGGACCATCAACAGATGCGAGGACATGCTGCGCATGATCGACATGGGGGTGGACGGCATCATGACCGACAAGCCCCTGCTATTGGAATCATTGCTGGCGCAGCCGCGGGGTGAGAGACGTTGCGAATAACGACGTGGTCGCCCCGGGAGCGGCGCCCGATCAGCGCAACCTGAAACGCGGATCGAGCGGCTTGTGCTTGCACGCGGTGCCAACGATGGTGTACTTGTACACGACGTCGGGTGCACTACGATCGAAACGCGGTGACACCTTCGCGTTCTTTCGGGTTTTTATCGGATTACCCTTGAACGGGTCGAAGTAAATTTCATACTCCGGAGGCTCCGCAAGTTCAGGTGGATAGACGGACACCCAGTAGATGCGCCTGGCTTTCTCCACGTCAAAACTGTCTTCATCAACAGAGATGGGACAACCGAGCTTGTCGAAGCTGATTTTCACCAGACAGTGATTGTTACCCGGCCCCCCTTTCTTGCATGGCCTGAACTGTGTATTGGTCTGGGCGGTGCACGCAGAGATCAGCAACGCGACCAGAATCACCAGGGCGCGATTGATAGCCTTACCGTATGCAGTAGAGTTCATTGTTCTGGTTCCTTCGCGCCGAGATGGGCGTATTGACGCACCCCTTCTGCGAGCACCGCCGCGTAATCGGGCATCTGCTTCAATCCCTCGAGCCCGGCATCGGCCTCCACCATATGCAACGGATAACCCAGCGACAATGCTGTACGAACAGCGTCCAGTGCCAGTTGCTTTTCACCCAGAGCACACAATGCGGTTGCAGAAAAATAGTAGACCATCATATCGTTTTGCGCCAATTGCCTGGCCAGTCCGATATTCTCGAATGCTGCCTCGCGCTGATCGGTACAGGCGAGATAGTGTCCGAGCGCCGCGAGCGCGAAGGCGTCCGAGGGATTGATCTGCAGATACTCATTCGCCAGCGCGATCGCGCGCTCGTAGGCTGCGGGAGCCAGCGCGGACAATTGGGTGGAATGCCGGTAGGCATCCGCGAGATTGCCCCAGTTCTCGAAGGATTCCGGCGCCATCTCCAGCGCTTTCGGGTACATGGCCGCCGCATCATCGTAACGGCCCTGGAAGAAATAACTGGAGCCGAGATTGGCGTACACCGTCGCCATCGGGTTGACGCTCAGGGCCTTCTCCCAGGCCGAAGACGCATCTTCGAACCGCCCCAGCAGGAAATACGCGGAGCCGAGATTGTTCGCCGCCGCGTTGCTCTCAGGCAGCAGGTCGTCAATGCGTTCGAAATACGCGGTGGATTCCTCCACCCGCCCCACATCGAACAGGTAACGCCCCATCGCCATCGCGGCAGCCCAGTTGTTCGGCTCCAGTTCGATGGCGCTGCCGAGTGTTTGTTCGGCCAGGGTGTACTTGCCCTGTGACTTGAATGTCTCCGCCAGGCCGATGTGCGCATCCACCGACCCCGGTTTCAGCGTCAGCGCGCGATTGAACTTGCGCTCGGCCAGCGCGAACTGCCCGGATGCCCGGTACAGGTTTCCCAGTGCGACGTAGACCGCGGGGGAACTGTCGTCCAGTTCCTGGGCACGATGGCAGGCTTTCTCAGCGGCCGAGAATCGCAGTTTTTCATGGTTGGCGAAATACTGCTGTAATTGCGTGTCGCACAATCCCGCGAAGGCATCCGGGTAGTCCGGGGCGATGCTCACGGCTTTGCTGAACATGCCCTCGGCGTTCTTCAGTGACTGCGGGTCGCGCGGTTTGCGCAGGTAATCCCTGCCGCGCAGGTAGAACTCGTAGGCGCGAGGATTCACAGACAGTCCCTCGTCCAGTATTCCCTTCGATTCGGGAGAGATGATCAACTGCAGGTTGTCTACCACCTCCCTGCTGATCTCGTCCTGCACGCTGAATACATTGTCGGGTTCGCGGTCATAGGTCTCGGACCAGAGGTGAAAGCCATTGCGCGCGTCGATCAACTGGGCCGTCACGCGAACCTGGCGCCCCGATCGCCTTACACTGCCCTCCAGCACGTAACGCACGCCCAGGTGCCGGGCGATAGCGGGAATATCGAAATCCTTGCCCTTGAAATAGAACGAGGACGTCCGGGCGGCAACGCTCAATTCGTCCAGCTTGGCCAGCAGGTTCAGGATTTCCTCGGCCAGGCCATCGCCGAAGTGCTCCATATCGGCGACATCGCTGAAATTTTCAAACGGCAGTACTGCGATGGTGGCACGGCCAGCCGCGGACGATGACGGCACGGTAGGACCGGTGGGCCCGGTCACCACAACAGGAGGTGCGGGTTCGATGATGATCTGGTAGAGGCGCTCCGCAATGAGATAGCCAACCAGCAGGACAAGCACCAGTGCTGCCGCTATCGCTACCGCTCTCAGTGGCGTCAGGTGAAAGCGTTCAACGTCACCCTCAATATCCGTATCCGAAGTCTGCTCCAGCCCGTGCGGCGTGATATTGAATACCCAACTCAGGATCAGCGACAGCGGAAAGCCCACCACCGCCAGCACCAGTACCATCGCAATCGCTTTCTCACTCAGGCCGATGATCGGAAACATCACGTCGGCCACCTGCAGCAAGGCCCAGGCCGCGGCTGCATACATGGCGGCAACCCGGGTGACACGCCGTTGCTGAAGTTGGGCCAGTAGCCTGTTGATCATCGTCGCGACCTTGCCGGGCTGGGTTGTCAGCAGTTTAGCAGTTTTTGCGCGATCGACGTGCAGGGCAAGGAATGTCAGGTTACGGCGCAATAATCACGCTACCAGTGCTCTCTCGAATCATTCCACGTGGCTTCGGGTAACTTGTGACCTAAGAACTTTTCGAAGGCCTCGAGGTCTTCCCGGGCCAGCCATGTCCCCTTTAGGTCGTGATCTGCCAATCCGTTGGGATAAGATCGAGCAGACCTCGGGTCTGTTGGTCTAGGGATACCAAACGCAAATCCCACAGATGATAGTAACTGTTTGTGAAGCCTATCCAGGAAACGCTGCTGATTCTCGCGCTCACCATTAAACTGCGCTTCAAATCGTTTAGTAGAGACGACCGCATAGCCGGTTCCAAGGTCGGCCAGCCCGAAAACAAAATTATTATCACCAGTATATATATCGACTTGAGTTATGCCGATGACAGTAACGTTTTCTCTCTTGGGTAATAGTTGATGAACATAACCCCATAATTGGCTCGCATCCCATTGCTGGTCCTGAGCTTGAGCCTTCCGCTTGAGTGTTGGGAAGGAAGGACGGGGGTCGTCATGCCCCTGGGCCACGGTTATCCTGGCCAAGAGCTCCAAAGTCTCATCCAGTGTAGCTGACTCACGTGATTCAACCGACAAATCCCGCATCTGCTGTTGAACAAACGGATGCTCCCAAACGACATTTTCCTTGAGCTGTTCGCCCCAGCGTTGGTAAAAACTCCTGTGATGCCGAGGCAATGGAACAACTGTATCCGACAGGAAGACCGGAGTACCTAGAGTGCCCATTAATCGAATACCGGCATCCTCAACAATCCAGTCCTCTACTTCTCCAACTTTCACAAGTGCAATTACCGGCCTCTCAAATGTACCTGCCGGTAGCTGCAAAACTCGCTTATTGTGATGAATTCCAGCCAGTTTTCGTGCTTCCTGAAGAAGATTAGCGGTCTCAGTCGTTTCTGCGACCAACTTTGCAACCGAGGATGCTCGCTGCTGTTCTCCCAGTGAATGCAATACATCGGCGTAAGCCAATTGCTGTAACATATTCCACGGAGACAGTTGCAAGCCTGCTTCAAAGTAATATCTGGCCTGCTTTAGCGCATCCTCCTGTGCCAATCGATTAGCAGCGAGAAACACCGCGTCCACTTCTTTTGCGGCTTGAACGTTGTCAGTTCTGATTTGTGCTACTACAGCGTCAGCCGCTTGAATCAGCGCCGCGGTTTCCGCTACATTTTTTTGGGGGAATGGTGTGTTCGCGACCGCAATTGGTAACGTCCCGCAGCTCAGAAAAAACGCTATAGCGGCAATACGCAACACATGACACAAGCTTGATAGAGACATCACCTGGAACTCATAATAACTCGCTCTTCAATTTGCATACAATTCTTATACATCTCACTTGCCGCCTCGACTATCGACTTGAATTGATCTGCGAATGTGCAAGACCGGCGCGACCGGGCATCGTCGCGCCACTGTCTTTACTGCTGCCCTACAAATTCTCCTCGGCGAATGCCGCCAGCCGCGAACGTACGATGCCGTTGACATGCATGATGCCCGCATGGGGGTAGGCTTTGCTCTTCTCCACGAGATACGTCAGCCCCGAGGTGAGCGGTGAGATGTACTTGTTGTCGATCTGCGCGAGGTTTCCCAGCACCACGATCTTCGAATCCGCGCCGACCCGGCTGATCACGGACTTGAGCTGGAACTGGGTGAGCCCCTGCGCCTCGTCGATGATCACGTAGGCGTTGTTGAACGAGCGCCCGCGCATGAAGTTGAGGGATTTGAACTGGATGTTCGCGCGCTCCTTCACGTAGCTGATACTGCCGTGACACGATTCGTCTGCGCCGTGCAGGATTTCCAGGTTGTCGTCAAACGCCGCCAGCCACGGCGCCATCTTCTCCTCCTCCGTGCCGGGCAGGAAGCCGATATCCTCGGCGATGGGCGGGGTGGAGCGCGCAACGATCAACTTGCTGAACTTGCGCTGCTCCAGAATGGCGTGCAAGCCGTAGGCCAGCGCCAGCAGTGTTTTTCCGGAACCCGCAGGACCGGTCATCACCGTCATATCCACGGCGTCGTCATCCAGCAGCGACATCGCCATGGCCTGTTCCAGGTTGCGCGGCGCCAGACCCCAGAAGCGCTTGTTCATCAAACTGTCGCGACTGTCGCAGCGCAGGTAGACATAATCCCTGTCGACCCGCTTCACAAAGGCCATAAACTCCTGGTCATCGTGCACAAACATGTTCGGATAGGCCTGCGGCAATGACTTGCGCGGAATCCGGTGCAGCGTGCAATCATCCTCGCGCAGTGTGTCGACCTCGCTGATCGTGGACCAGAAATCGCCGCTGAGATGCTCGTATCCGGTAGCCAGCAGATCAATGTCATCCAGCACCCGGTCACGGCGATAGTCCTCCACGTGCATCAGGCCGGAACCCTTGGCCTTGATGCGCATGTTGATATCCTTGGTTACCAGGCAGACGAATTCATTGGGGTTCTCCGCCTGCAGGCGCAGCGCCACGTTGATAATCCGGTTGTCATTGGCCTGGTCCGGGGTGCCGTCGAGGTAGGGCACCTCCGAATCTGCACTGAGACGTTGGTCGGGGTAGATGGCCAGCGTTCCGGGCGAGTAATTCTCCAGCGCGGTTCCCGGCACCGGCACGCCTTCCTGTATCTCCTGGGGCGAGGCCGCGTCGACGACCTTGTCGATCATGTTGATGGCTATGCGTGCCTCCCGGCTCACGGTTTTGTCGTGCCGATCCTTGATATGGTCCAGTTCTTCCAGCACGGTCATCGGAATGACCAGGTGGTGTTGCTTGAAGGCGGTAACAGCCATGGGGTCGTGCAGCAGGACGTTGGTATCCAGTACGTACGTTTTCTTGATAGCAGGTTTCAGGGGTGTGGGCTTTTCTACACGCAGCGTAGAACCTGAGTCCATAAGGAAATCCTCATAACAAATTGCGATAGGTAGGTGAGAGAGCTTGTAGCAGGAGGCCCGATACGTCCCGGTCGGGTGGAGCGCGATTGAAGAGATTGGTCGGTAATTCAGCAGCGGCTTTGGGGGGTGGGGACAACCCCGGCGTTCGATACAAGCTGGCGACAGTGTGGTGCTTGCTGTGCGAAACAGGACAATCGGCGATGACCGGATTGCCCGGCGTCCCGAAATTGATCAAAGGTACACCCCGGCGGATTGCAACCGCATGCGGTCATTATTAAACCCCCCGCGACAAACTGTCAATGCCGCCCTGCCAAATTGCGCGAGCTTTGCGCGTTTCAACCATAACTCACTGACAGCCGTGGCGATTTCCGCTACGATGCGCAGCTTATACCTTTAAATAAAGTTGTCCCACCAATGCTCAGCCCGGATACGCTCTCGCAACTGCAAGGCCTGAAGTCGCAAATGGAGGCCGAGAAAGAACGCGCCGAAGCGGTCATCAAAGGCACCCAGGCCCGCTACGGCTTTGCGGTACTCGACGATGGCCGCGAGATTTTCATTCCGCCGCAGGAAATGCTCAAGGCCTTCCCCGATGACCGGGTCCGGGTCTGCATCCGGCCCACCAAAGACAACAAGACCATCGCGGACATCGAAAAACTGGTCAGCAGTCCCCTGCAGGACTTCACCGGGCGCTGCGTGCGCAAGGGCAAGGCCATTTTCGTCGAGCCCGACCTCAAGCAGTTGAATCGCTGGCTGTTCATTCCGCCGCAGGCGCGCAATGGCGCGAAAGAGGGCGACTTCCTGCGCTGCGCCATCCTGCGTCACCCGATCCGCGACGGCAAGCCGCAGGCCAAGGTGCTTTCGGTGATCGGCGATGAGTGTACGCCGGGCATTGAAAACCTGTACTGCATGGCCAAGTACAGGCTCGCCACCCAGTGGAGCAAGGGCGTCAAGGAGGAACTCAAGGAGAGTCAGGCGCTACAGTCTCCGCTCGATGCACAGCAACGCCGCGACCTCACCGACCTCGAGTTTGTCTCCATCGACTCGACCAAAACGCTGGATATCGACGATGCGCTGTATGCCGAGATCAGCACCGACGGCTGGGTACTGTACGTCGCCATCGCAGATCCCACCGCCTACATCAGGCAAGGGGCCGGCCTGCACCGCGACATCGCCACGCGTGCAACATCGGTGTACTTCCACGGCGATGTCCTGCCGATGCTGCCGGAGGAACTGTCACAGAACACTTGCGCATTGTCCGAGGGCGTCGATCGCGCCGCGCTGGTTTGTCGGGTCGCGATCAGGGACAGCGGCGAAATCGGCAATTTCGAATTTATCGAGGCGATGGTACGCTCCCGCGCGAAATTGTCGTACTTCGCCGTTGATCGCTACCTCAATGGCCAGTACGACGAACTGATGAGCCACGCCTCGCCGCTGGAAACCCTGTACCAGATATACAGGGCGCTGCGCGCACACCGTGAACAGCACTACCTGGTGATGGAAGAACGCCAGGAGTTTCGCTGGGTAATGAACGACGACAAGCAGATAGACAGCATCGAGCCCACGGATAAACTGCTGTCGCAAAAGCTGGTGGAAGAGTGCATGGTGGCCGCCAATCGCTGTGCCGCGCGTTTTCTGGCAGGCCACAAGGCCAGCGGCCCCTTCGTATCGCACCCCGGTTTTCGTGCCGACCGCAGTGAGGAAGTACGAAAATTTCTTACCCTGCACGCACCGGAACTGGCGGAGCTGGATCACACCACAGTGGACGGTTACCGCGCCATCATGCGCGGGCTCGCCGCATCCCCGAATCCCCTGCCCCTGCGCGCTATGGTCAATCGCCTGTTAACGCGCGCCGAGATCAGCTGTGAGCCGGCACCACATATGGGCATGGCGCTGGATTATTACACCAACTGCACATCGCCACTGCGCAAGTACGTGGATTTTCTGGTGCATTTGCAGATCAAGGCGGTGTTGCATGGCGCTGAGCCCCGACAGTTCAACACGGGCATACTGTCCGACCTGAAGCTGCGGCTCAGCGCCTGCCGCTCGGCGACACTGGAGGCGGAGCGCTGGCTGGCGAGCAATTACCTGAAGCGAATCACCAGCGACAGTGCGGTCGTCTTCAACGCCGTGATCACCCATGTCACCAGCAGCGGATTTACCGCCCGCCTCGATGACAATGGTTTGACGGGCTTTGTCGATTTACGCAAGGATCCGGAAAAGTTCAGTTACGACAAATGGACGGCCAGCCTCACCAGCACCACCCGACGCTTTCAGCTAAACCAGCATGTGGAGCTGAGCTTTCTCGGGGTGGATGAAGACGGCTCGTTTCAGTCCCTGTTCACCCCCGTGCCGGGCTGTGGCCTGAAGCCCGCCGACAAGGCGCATTAGGCCCTGGGGGAATGCGGCACCTTTTTTTGCGCGACCCGGGGCCGTGTGCTGCCGCGGTCGCTGATGTGCTGCTGTAGTCCCGACACCAGTTGAATCATCTCGCGGACGCCGAGGTTGCGCAGGTACTCGCCCATTTCTGCGCGGCTGTCGCGCGCAACCGTGATTTCCAGTGTCCGGAACGCGTCGATAATGGCCTGTTCGCGCGGCGTGTAGTACTCGTCACCGAAAATCAGCTTGGTGAACGTGTTCACGATCGCCATTTCAGTCACTGGCCCTTCTTCCATTTCCTTGAATGCGCGCCGCATCTGCATGCCTCCGCTGCTACGTGTACCACCGAGCAGCCCATTCCAACGGCCTTTCAGTATGACCGAGGAAAGCCGGCTATTTGATCGTTTTTTAGGCAATTTTGCACAAACCAGCAGGAAATTCCCTACAAACACCCAATTTGGGGCAGGATTTTCCGGGGCGCCAGGACAGTGCCCTAAAAAATGGCGTGCCCCGGTGTGCGGGGAAACGGTATGGCATCGCGCACATTTTCCATACCGGTGATGTAGTTCAACAACCGTTCAAAACCGAGACCAAAACCCGCGTGCGGGACGGTGCCATAGCGACGCAGGTCGCGGTACCACCACAGGCTCTCGCGCAGCGCATCATCCATGCGCGAGTCCAGCATGTCCAGGCGCTCCTCCCGCTGGGCACCGCCGATAATCTCCCCAATACCCGGGGCCAGCACATCCATCGCCGCGACCGTTTTGCCATCGTCGTTCAACCGCATATAGAACGCCTTGATATCCCTGGGGTAGTTCATCACCACCACCGGCCTGCCAACGTGCTGTTCCGTGAGATAGCGCTCGTGCTCCGATGCCAGGTCCAGGCCCCAGGCCACCGGAAACTCGAACGCCTGGCCGCTGTTCTTCAGAATGTCGATCGCCTCGCTGTATTCAATGCGCTCAAACGGATTGTCGATTACGCCGCGCAGGCGTGCGATCACACCGTCATCGATATGCTGCTGGAAAAACGCCATGTCGTCTTCCCGCAGTTCCAGCACCGCGCTAATCGCATGCTTGAGCAGGCTTTCCGCCAGTAGCGCGTTATCCTCCAGGTTGGCGAAGGCAACCTCGGGTTCGACCATCCAGAACTCCGCGAGGTGACGACTGGTATTGGAGTTTTCCGCCCGGAACGTGGGACCGAAGGTATAGACCTTGCTCATCGCCAGGCAATAGGCCTCCAATTCCAGTTGTCCCGACACTGTCAGGTAGGATTCGCCGGCGAAAAAGTCCTTCTCGAAATCCACGGTTCCCTGTGCGCTGCGTGGCAGGTTGGCAAAATCCAGCGTGCTCACGCGAAACAACTCGCCCGCGCCCTCGCAGTCGCTCCCGGTGATAATGGGTGTATTGATCCAGTGAAAGCCATTGCCGTAAAAATAATTGTGGATGGCATTGGCCAGCGTATTGCGCACCCGGGTAATCGCGCCAAACGTATTCGTGCGCGGCCGCAGGTGCGCCTGCGTGCGCAGGTACTCGAAGCTGTGCCGCTTCTTGGCAATCGGGTAGGTTTCGGGGTCGTCGACCTCTCCGACCACCTCAACCGCTCCGGCCTGGATTTCGACACTCTGGCCCTTGCCCTGTGACGGCACCAGTTCACCGCTGACTATAACGGCACAGCCGGTGGACAAAGGCAGCACCTGCGACTGGTAGTTGTGCAGCGTATCGGGCACCACCGCCTGCACCGCGCCAAACGCGGAGCCGTCGTGTACCGCGAGGAAGGATATCCCGGCCTTGGAGTCGCGCTTGCTGCGCAGCCAGCCTTTGACGGTAACCTGGGAGCCCGGGGGTACCTTGTCGCTTAAAATTGCGCTGATCGCTGTGTGTTCGGGCATTGGGCTGGTCTTCTGTCCTGACGCGGCTGAGTGTCGCGTAGATTACCTAAACCTGTTGCGGGCTACCAGACAAGAACGGCTGCGTTGGCTCGACTGCGATCTGACCAATTGGGAGCATTGCTCTTCGAAATACTGGGGTTCATTGCCATTCCCAACCTCTGGGTGGAATGAGGTTCCTACAGGACACGCCGTAAACCCATCCATGGGGGCTTGAGCTCGGCGTCCTGCCTCGCACAGTCCTGTAGGAACCTCATTCCACCCAGAGGTCCATCCGACACTGAAGAATAGTCTGCAGTGATGCAAGGCGATGCAATGACGGAGGCCCTGGCGAGTCTGAATGGCCTCACAGGACTGTGCGAGACATGGATGTCGAGCTCAAGCCCCCATGGATGGGTTCACGGCGGGTCCTGTGAGGCCATTCAGGCTTGCCAAGGCCGGGTACACAGGAAGATGTCCATAGTATCTCCTCATTACTGCACGTTATCGCGATGGAGGTCCGGGCGAGTATTTATCGCCTCACAGGACTGTGCGAGACATGGATGTCGAGCTCAAGCCCCCATGGATGGGTTTACGGCGGGTCCTGTGAGGCGATAAATACTTGCCCGGACCGGCAGCGTACGCACAATTACAGGAATGGAAAATCAATAATCAAACGACTGCCCCACCAGGTCCTCCGACAGCAGCCACAACTTCTCCGCCAACGCCGGATTCACCGCGTACGACTCCACACCGGTACTCTTGCCCTCTACCGCCGCCGCCGCGATCTGGCAGTCCTCCAGGTAAATCCCGCCGCGCCCCGCCAGTTGCGGCGAGGACGCGGCCCAGACGGTCGTGGCGGCGCCCTGCTCCAGGGTTTTGAACACCAACCCCTTGCCCGAGGGGCTTCGCTCGTTCAGCGTGGCGAGGTCGGATTCATCCATGTGCCGGCCGAGGTTGGTCATGATCGCGCCCGGGTGGACAGCGAAGGAGCGCACGCCCCGTTCGCGGGTGCGCAGGTCCAGGCCGACGGTAAACAGCACGTTGGCGGTCTTGGACTCCCCGTAAGCCTGCCATTTGTCATAGTCGCGGTGTTGATAGGAAGGATCATCGAAATTGAACCGCGCGAACTTGTGTCCGGCCGAACTGAGATTGATCACCCGTCCCGGGGCGCCCTCCAGCAGCGCTTCGGACAACAACCCGGTAAACAGGAAATGCCCCAGGTGGTTGGTGCCGAACTGCATTTCGAAACCCTGTCTGGTGCGCTGCAGCGGGCAGGCCATCACGCCGGCATTATTGATCAGCAGCTGGATTTCAGAGTGGTAGAGGAGGATTTCGGTGGCGGCGCTGTGCACGCTGTCGAGATCAGCCAGGTCCATACGCTGCGTGAGCAACTGCGCCCCCGGTTGCTCGCGCAGCAGGTCGGCCGCGACGGCCTCCAGCTTTTCCTCGTCGCGGGCGACCATCAGCACGGTCGCCCCGGCGCCGGCCAGCACGCGACAGGTCTCCACGCCCAAACCGGAGGAGGCGCCGGTGACAACAGCGAGCTTGCCCTCCAGGGAAATCCCCTCTATTACCTGGTCGGTTGTGGAGTTTGCATCAAAGCGGTTCATGGTGACGTTTCCCTATTTGTTCCGTTACAAGTATTGTGGCCCGTGGCAATTGCCGTTTTAATGGCGGCACTGATCAGGGATCATAGCTTAAGCTTACAGGTTTTTTCATGAACGCCAATGCGAGAAATTTGCCGGAAAAAGGCAACTACATCAGTTTCGCCACGCGCAAGCGCTCCGGCGAGTGGGTGGCCACGCCCGTCTGGTTTGCGCCCGACCAGGGCCACTACTACCTGTTCAGCGCCGGCGATGCGGGCAAGGTGAAACGCCTGCGCAATTTCAGCGAATCACGCATCGCGCCCTGCACCATGAGCGGCACCGTCACGGGGGAATGGACGGACACCCGGGCTTTCGTACTCGACAGCCCCGCAGACCAGACCCTCGCCCTGCGGGCCCTGCGCCGCAAATACGGCCTGCAGATGCTGACCGCCGACTTTTTCTCCCGGCTCACCGGCAAGATGGCGCGGCGGGCATACATTCGCGTTGAGCCCCGGTAGGCAACCCATCCACGGGCCGAACTGCGACCGCCAACAGATCAGGAGCCCGCTGCGGGACTACCCCGCAGGGCATCCAGTTGTGTTCGATAGGTGAGGATGTCACCGTACGCTACCGCGTTTTCGATAGCCCGTTGCATATACACCGACGCCAGGGAAACCTCGCCCAATTGACTGTGGCTCTGCCCCAGCAAGTACAATATCCTGCTGTCCTTCGGCGACAGTTCCAGTGCTCTTTCGTAGTGGCTCACCGCCCGCGCCCATTCACCCGCCTCCGCGGCTTCGTCTCCCAGCGAGGCGTGATAATAGGGGTTTCCCTCGCGATGGCGGGCCACGCGCCGGGCCCATAGATCGCGCTCCGCCAGGCGACCTTCCCTATCGTACAACACCATCAGGTTATTCATCGCGGAGTGTTCGCCGGGATCGAGTTGCAGCGCAGCGTGATAGCTGGACTCGGCGTCGCGGTGCTGCCCGTTGACGCGGTACACGGCCCCCAGATTGACCCACAGGTGGGCCGTCCCCGGGCTGAGTTGCACGGCGCGCACCGCGTGCAGCCAGGCCTGCTCGACCGCGTTCGCCGCCAGCGCGTCCATGGCCAGATTGCTGTGATACAGCGCCTGTGCTTCGGTGTCACTGATGCCGCGTGAATGGACAATGTCCTGCGCCGGCAGTGGGTCGATATCCACCCGGTACTGCTCATTTCCGCCGAGGGTGACCAGCGCGTTGACGTGTTTGCGCAGCACCAGGCGCTCCCCCTGCCGTACCCACTGCGGTCGCACTTCGTGCCACTGGTAACTCGCGTTCAGGCCGGCCTCACGCGCCAGCGCGATAAACAGGGTCGCATAGGCCAGGCAGTTGGCCGAGCCGCGGCGAAAGGTGGCAGTTGCGGCCCCCTCCGCCCGGGGATCGTACTCGATACCCAGTGTGGCGGGGCCGCGGATCGCCCTGTGCAACATCATCAGTCGCTGTCTCTTGTGAGGGCTGTCGCCGGCATAGCGCTGCACAAACGCGCGCATCTCCTCATCCACGGCCAGCAGGTCCGGCGTGGGCATGCGATCCTGGGCGTAGGCAGCGGTCAGCAGGCGGTCATGCAGTTGCAGCGGCGGCAGACCAGCGGCGAGGCGGGCGTTCGAGTCCGGGGTGGCGCAGGCGGTCGAAAACAGCAGGACAAACAGGAGAGCCACGGCAGACCGGCATCGGCCACCCGACGGTCCGGGGGGATATCGCGCAGTGTTGTGTCCAGAGCTTGCCATGGCGCCCTCCACACTGCGCAGTATAGCGCACTCCATTCACCAAAGACGCCAGGTTTGATCTGCATCAACGACCGGAATTCGCGATTGCAGGACACTGAAATTGAGATACGGTGTTTCACGATAACGCTAGCACGAGGGAGTACCTGTATGACCCAGCACCTTTCGATGGAAGACACAATTGACGATCAACGCGCGATGCGCCGTCTTGCACTCGTGGTCGCCTGCTTCATAGCCTTCACCGCCGCCATGGCCGTCGGCGTTTGGGTGGCGCTGGGCTAGCCGGACGAGGTTCCCTGCCGTCGTATTCAGGTGGTGGTGTGCAAGCCGCATTCGCGGCCGTCATGTACCTTGGTGGGATCGAAGTAGTGTTTGCAGGTCGGTAACTCATAGCGCGCCATGTACGCGTCGACGTCATCCTCTGACCAGTAGAACAGCGGCGCCACCTTGACGATACCGCGGCCATCCATCGAGACAATATCCAGGCTCTTGCGCAATTCCGTTTCCTCGCGGCGAATCCCGGTTAACCAGATTTCCGGTTTGAACTCGTCCAGCGCGCGCGCAAACGGCTCCAGCTTTACCTGCCGCGTAAACTCCTGATGCCGCTCCTCCTCATCGACCGTGGGGATGCCGCCCATGATCGCGTTGCGCCGCTCGGAGGTCATCTCTGGCGAGTAGACATGGATATTCACGTCCAGGTCGCGAATCAGGCGTTCCGCCACCACGTAGGTGTCGCGCAGGTTGTAGCCGGTATCGACCCAGATGGTGGGTACGGATTTGTCGATTTCACTCACCAGGTGCAGCATCACCGCCGCATTGCGCCCCATGCTCGTGGTCGCGATCGTCCTGTGTCCCAGGCCGAGCGCCCAGGATACGATCTCGGCAGCACTGGCATTGCGCAAGCTGTCGTTGATGCTGTCGAGATCCAGTTTCAAGCGGCGTTCACACCCATGTTTGTACTATCGAGGGAGGGCACTTTATAGAATCAAAAAGGGAGTTACAAATAACCAGGAAGCATATAGATATAGCTGTTTAACCGGCGCCGCCTGCTTGCCGCGGGGTGAACGGCGCCTCAGGCTGCCGCGCGCGCGGCGGCCTTCTCCAGTTCGGTGTGCAGATCCAGGAACTGCCCTGTCAACTTGTGACTGGGCGCAAGGTCGATCAGCGGCCGGTGATCACGGTGCGATTCTTTCATCTTCACGGAGCTGTTGAGGTAGGTCTTGAAAACGGGCAGACCCTCGGTCTCCAACTCCGCGACCAGTTCGCCGGGCAGCCTCGCCTGTGAGTTGAACTGGTTGATGATGATACCCTCCACTTCCAGTTCGGGGTTGTGATCCTCCTGCAACTCACCGATGTTATCCAGCAGCGAGTACAGGCTCTGGCGCGCGAAACTGTCGCAATCGAAGGGGATCAACACGGTGTCCGCGGCGATCAACGCCGACTTGGAGTAGAAATTGAAGCTGGGGGGCGTGTCGATGTAGACGCGATCGTACTCGTCATTGAGCTTTTGCAGCGCGTCGCGCAATTTGTAGATCTTGTAGCGGGATTCCAGTTCCTTCTCCATCTCGGACAGCACCGGGCTCGACGGCAGCAGGAACAGGTGCTCGTACGGGGTCTCCCAGACGAAGGAATCCGGGTTCTTGCGCATCTTGCGCGAGCCTACGGTCTGCCGGTACAGACCGGCAACACCCTGCGCCTCCGCCGGAAACGCATCCGCATCGATGTCGCCCACCAGGTAGTCCGTGGTATTGCCCTGCACATCCAGGTCCACCACCAGCGTGCGATAGCCCATCGCCGCCGAGATCGCCGCCAGATTGCAGGCGATGCTGGTCTTGCCGACCCCGCCTTTTTGATTGAATACGACGCGTTTCATAAGCAGATGACCCAGCGTAATATGAGGAAATTCGTGCCGCCCTAGTTTAAACAATGGCGGGCGGTAATGTAAGCGTCAGCCGGGGACAACGCGCTGTTTTTCTCGCCGCAGCGCCGTTCTCGCCGGCTTTGCGAAGGCTACCAGATCCCCTCGTAGAGCTGCACGATATCCTGCGCCTCGGGAACCCGGGGATTATTTGCCGGCGAGCCGGAATCCAGCGCCTGCGCGGCCATCAGTTCCAGCGAATCGAACCAGGCGCCGCGATCGATGCCATAGGCCCGGGGTCCCGGCACCTTTAACTCCGCAGTCAGCGCGTGCAGTGCATCCACCAGTTTCACGCAGGCGGCCTCGGTGCTGTCTGTCGCTGCCGCGATGCCCATATGCTGCGCGCAATCGGCATAGCGCTGCGGCGCATGGTCGACAGTCCACGCGGTGACCCCGGGCAGCAGCATCGCGTTGCTCAGCCCGTGAGGAACATGGAACAGCGCGCCGATCGGGCGGCTCATGCCGTGAATCAGCGTCACCGAGGCATTGGCGAACGCGATGCCGCCCTGGGTCGCGGCGAGCATCATCGCCTCCCTGGCCTGCCGGTTGTCCGGCTCGGCGCAGGCGACCCGTATATTCCGGTAGATCGTGCCCATCGCGGTGAGCGCGATACTGTCGGTGAACGGGTTGGCCTTGCGGCTGACATACGCCTCCAGCGCGTGACACAGGCTGTCGATACCGGTGTCCGCGGTGAGCCGGTAGGGCATTGTCATGGTCAGCTCAAAATCCACCAGCGCCGCAACCGGCATCAGGCCGAGCCCCATGCACAGCATCTTCTCCTGCGTTTCAGTATCCGTGATGATCGCCACGCGCGTCGCCTCGGACCCCGTGCCGGCCGTGGTCGGAATCGCGATAATCGGCAGTCCGGAATCCACCTGCCGCGGAACCTTGTAGTCACGCATGATGCCGCCGTGCTCGGCCAACACCGCCACGGCCTTGGCGGTGTCGAGCGAACTGCCGCCCCCGAGCGCGACGACACAGTCGAAATCCCCGGCGCGCAGCATCGTCAGGGCGGCGTACACACTATCGGTGGTCGGGTCAGGGACGCAGTCACTGAACACGCCACAGGCGATACCGGCCTCATGCAGCGGCGCCAGCAGGCGCGCGCAGTAACCGCAATCCACCATGTACGGGTCGGTAAGCAGCAGCGGGCGCGACAGCTCCAGCTCCGCCAGTGTCTGCACCAGCAGTCCGCTGGCGCCCGCCCCCACCCGCAGGATACGCGGCAGATTGATACTGGCGGCCATGTCAGCCCTTGATATCGATCAGGTGTATTTCAAACACCAGCGCGGTATTCGGGGGAATGGCGTCTCCAGCACCCTGCTCGCCGTAAGCCAGCTGCGGCGGGCAGGCGATGCGCCACTTGTCGCCTACCGACATCATCTGCAAAGCCTCTGTCCAGGCCGGGATGACCTGGTGTACGCCGAACTCCGCGGGCTCGCCGCGCTGCACCGAACTGTCAAACACCGTACCGTCTACCAACGTGCCGTGGTAGTGGGTAACGACATTGGAGCGCGGGCCGGGGCTGGCGCCACTGCCACTCTCCAGCACCTCATATTGAAGGCCGCTGGCGGTAGTAAGCACTCCCTCACGTTCGGCATTGGCCTTCAGGAATTGCTCTGCCAGGGCGCTGCGCTTGCTCGCCAGTTGCGCCGCTTTTTCCTGCTGGCGGCGCTGGATCACCGCATAGCTGGGGTTGATCTCCTCCTCGGTCACAGCCGACTGCTGATGCCCGTACCAGTGCTGGATACCCGCCAGCACAGCTGCCACATCCAGACCCTCGAAGTCGTTGCGCAACAGTTGATTGCCAAATTGCAGGCCGAAGCCGTAGCTGGCCTTTTGCTCGTCGGTGTCCAGGGTGACTTCGGGGAGTAATGCCATAAGTGATTTCCGCTATCATCGATTCATGAGAAGGGGCGCACTGTAACATATCGGGACGGCGACGGGAGTGCATCGCAAATGACGGAGACCATCGAGGCCATTCACGGGTTCTGGTTCGGCGAACTGGACGAGCGCGGCCTGTGCAAAACGGACAAGCATGCGCTGTGGTTCGGCGCCAGCGAGGAAACGGACGCCTTCTGCCGCGAGCAGTTCAGCGCCACGCTCGCACTTGCGCTGGACGGGCAACTGGATGACTGGGCGCACACCGACCGGGGCCTGCTCGCGCTGGTGGTATTGCTGGACCAGTTCTCGCGTAATATCCACCGGGGCACGGCGCAGGCGTTCGCCGGCGACCCGCGCGCACTGGAACTGGCGCTGGAATCCATCGACTCGGGTCGCCACCTGCGGCTACCGGCGATACACCGGGTGTTCCTCTACCTGCCGCTGGAGCACTGCGAGGACCTGGCGGTGCAGGAACGCTGCGTCACGCTGTTTGAGGCATTGTCGAATCAGGCGGGGCACCCGCAGTTCGCCGAATTTACCCGCTTCGCCATTGCCCACCGCGATGTGATCGCCCGCTTTGGCCGTTTTCCCCACCGCAACGCTGTGCTGGGCAGGGCATCGAGCGCGGCCGAGCTCGCCTACCTGGACAAGCACGGCGGCTTCTAGACTGTTTGCCGCAAGGGGCCCGCGTCAGCAGATTCCAGCCAAAATGAACTCCACCAGCAGGGAAGCCGTGAACTGCTCGAATGGAATGATCAACGGCCACTGCCGGCCCGCCGATTGACAGCACCCGGGCTCAGAACAGGGAGAAATGCTGGCCGCCGTCGATGACGATGTTCTGGCCCACGATAAACCGCGACAGGGGGCTACAGAGCAGCGCGGCCATCGGCGCCAGGTCCTCGGCATCGCCCATGAACCCGGCAGGAATCCTGTTGTTCTCGATGAAGTGCTTCGTCGCGACCTCGCGGTCACGCTCCAGGCCGAACGCATCGACGTAGGCATCGAAGGACTCATCCATGCCCTCGGTACGAAATATGCCCGGCAACAGGTTGTTGATGATCACGCCGTGGCGTGCGACCTCGCGCGAGACACAGGCGGTGTAATTAATTAGCGCCGAGCGCGCCGGTCCTGACATGAGTCGCCAGATCATCGGGTTCTTCGCTGAAAACGTCGCAATGTTGACAATACGGCCCCAACCGCGCGCCGTCATGCCGGGAATGTAATGCCGCATGATCTCGATAGGACCGATCAATGCCGTTTCCATCGAATCGCGCCACTGTTGCGCCTCGATGTTGAGAAAGTTGCCATTCGGGGTCGGCGGCTTGATCGTAATCGCGAGGATATCGGGAGCGGGACAGGCGTCGAACAGCGCGCGGCGGCCTTCTTCAGTGGACGAATCCGCCACTACCGGCGTCACTTTGCTGTTGTACCTGCTTGCGATTTCCTCGGCCGCTTTGCGCAGGCGCTCCTCGCGCCGGGCAGTAATGACCAGATTGACCCCGGCCTCGGCCAGGCGCTCGGCGGTGGCCCGCCCCATCCCGGCACTGCCACCCGCCATGATCGCAGTCTTGCCCTTTATCTGTAGATCCATGAAGACGCTCCGTTATCGCTGTTGCAGGAATGACGCTTGCAGGTTCGCAGTGTAGGCAGCGGCGGCTGGCGCCGAAAGCGGCGAGATGGCCATCTGCTATACATATCCGGCCAAACCGGAGGCGTGACGATCACAGGTCCGTGGGAGTCGCTCGTAGGCCGCCGCCAACACCACCCGCAGGCGCACTTCGGCGTGGTAGTCCTCTCGCAGGCTCAACAGGCCAGGAACCAGGCAGCTATGGTCGCGTACGCCGCATGGATGCCGGTGACTGTCCGCTCCAACGCTTGAAAGCGCGTCCGAAATCGGATGCATTCTCGAAACCCAACTCGTAGCCGATCGATGACACCGGCATTTCGGTCCCCGTCAACAGCCTGAGCGCCATCTTCAGGCGAACCGAATCCAGTAACTTCTGGTAGCCGGTACCCGACGCGGCAAGCTTCCTTCGCAAACCGCGGGAAGACACGCCCAGCAAACGGGCCGCATCATCCAGTTTGGGTGGCGAAGCGAGATGCTCGATCAAAAGGGCTTGTACCGCACCGACAAAACTCGTCTCCGCTTCAGCCTCCTGCAACTGCCGTTCACTCATCTCCAGCAACAGGCGCACTGTCTGGGGGTCTGACTGTTTCAGAGGTTGGTCGAGGCAGGACCGGTCAAAGTAGATCCGGGTCATGGGCTGGTCGAAGAAAAGGGGGAAGCCGAACTCCGCTCTCACCTTATCGAAGCCAGCGGGCTCGGGGAAACCAAGCGCCACGGACTTGATAAGGTGTGTCCCACCCAGCACACGCAAGAAAAAATTGTCGAGCACCAGGACAAACGCAGTGATCGAAAAATAGATGACACTGCGATGCTCAAGCAACGACTCCACTTCCATGGCCGGGTCGTCGTCTGACCCGACTAAGCGCAGGCAGAAAACCCGCGTAAAGAGTCGCTGGTAGCGCGTGATCATGTCCAGCGCCTTTGAGATTCGCCCGCTATTCGCGACCGCCATCAGGGCAACGTTGGCTTTGGAAGGGTCGTACATACCAGCCAACCTGACTGCCAAATGGGGATTGTTGCTGACAGAAAGCGCCCGCAGAATGAAGTGCTCATGCTGCTCGATGCTGAGACGGAATCTTTCATCCTGTAAATCGTCGGCGGTAAAGTCCAGCCCTTCGAACAAGGTTTTCTCGTCATAACCCAGCTCCACCAGCCACAGGAAGACCAGCCTTGGGTAGTACGGCAGGAGGACCGGTTCGCTGCGCATGAGAATCTGGCCGGGCACGATCTGGGACTTCTCCCAATCAGGACGAGATGGGGCAAGATAGTGCCATCGGCCACAGCCAAAGTCATGCTGCTAGCGGCCGAGCTCGCTTACCTGGACAAGCTCGGCGGCTTCTGGCGGCACCGTCAGCGCACTATTGCGACACCGGGCGCAGTTCGTAGTGATTTTCCGTCATCTGCGCCTGCCACACCGCAAAGCGCCCGCTGTCCAGGTCATCGTAGGCCTGGCGGATGGAGTCGTTGACCTGCGGGTAGGCCACCTCCTCCCAGGGGCACTCTTCGCGCGAGAAAAACCGGCAGCTCATGGATTCCACCCCGGGCTGGCAGTCCTCGGATGCCACTGTCGCCCGGAACCCCACGTAGAGCTGGTTGATGAAGGTGATACTGCCGGTCATGTACAACTGCAACTGAGCGGGCGGCAGGCGAATACCCGCCTCCTCGTAAAGTTCGCGCGCCGCGCCCTCGGCCAGCGTTTCCTCGAGTTCCAGGAAACCGCCCGGGATCGCCCATTTGCCGCGCTGCGGCGACAATTCGCGCTGCACCCACAGCAGGCGCTTGCCACAGGCGACAAACACGGTGACGACAACCCGGGGATAGGCGTGGTGCGGCACCCGGCAGCGCCCGCAGAACCAGTGTTGGCGCGGCTCACCCGCCACCACATGGCGCAGCAGAGGCCCGCCGCAATCAGGGCAATAATTCATTCCGGCCGGGGACGCTTTCATGGTGACGCAACGATAGCACTTTGCCTTGGCAAAAGCATTGGGGCTATGCTGGCAACCCCGCAACCCACAAGGGCTCACATGGCAGACACAGCATTGAACGTACAACTGCTGCTCACCGGCAATGAAATCATGAGCGGCGATACCGTGGACTCCAATTCCGCAATGATTGCGCAGCGGCTCGGCGAGCTGGCGATAGGCGTGTACCGCAAGGTCACCGTGGGTGACGATGTGCCGCTGTTGACGGCGGAGCTGACCGCCATGACCGCCGTCGCAGACCTGGTCATTGTCAATGGCGGGCTCGGACCCACCATCGACGATCTGACCGCGGAAATCCTGGCGGCGGTCGCCGGCGTGCCGCTGGAAGAACACGCGGTGGCCGTGGCTCACCTGCAGCGCTGGTGTGAAAAACGCAACCTGCCCCTAAACGCCGCCAACCGGAAGCAGGCTTTGCTCCCGGCGGGCGCCACCGTAATCGACAACCCGGTGGGCAGCGCGGTGGGCTTCGAACTGACGGTGGGCAGCTGCCGCGTGATCTGCACACCGGGCGTACCCGGAGAATTGCGACCGATGATGGACGCTATCGTGGCCGATCTCGCCGCCCGCCTGCAGCGCCCGATGGAGCGCAACATTCTGCGCCTGCAGACATTCGGCCTCGGTGAATCCACCGCGCAGCAGATCATCAGCGACAATGTACCGGACTGGCCACAGGAGGTGGAGCTCGGATTTCGCGCCGGCGCACCGCAGATGGAAGTCAAGCTCAGCGTCAACAGCGCGGCAGCCGGCGCGGCCCAGCGGCGCTGTCGCGATAAATTGGGGGAGTTGTTCGGAAACCACATCATTGGCGAGGGCGACATGACACTGGCGCGCCGGGTACTGCAATTGTTGCGCGAGCGCGGCGCCACCCTCACCACCGCGGAATCCTGCACCGGCGGCCTGATCGCCTCGCTGCTCACGGCCGTACCCGGTTCCTCTGAGGGCTTTCACGCCGGCTTTGTCACCTACTCCAATGCGATCAAACAGTCGGTGCTCGGTGTGCGCGAGGACACCCTTGCGCAACACGGCGCCGTCAGCGAGGAAGTCGTGCGGGAAATGGCACTGGGTGCGCTGGACCGCGCCGGCGCGGACTACGCCATTGCGGTATCAGGCATCGCCGGGCCGGATGGCGGATCGCGGGAAAAGCCGGTGGGCACGGTCTGGATCGCCTGGGGCGAGCGCGACCATATGCGCACGCGGGGCCTGTGCTGGCCGGTGGAGCGCACGCTGTTCCAGACCATGATCGCCGCCGCGGGCCTGGACATGATACGCCGCATCCTGCTGGGCATCGAGGAGGAGCCACGCTATTTCGGCCAGCGCCGGATGCGCTAGCCCGTCTCAGGGCTGCAATTGCTCAATCTGCCACTCGCGCGCTGCGCCGCGCCAGTAGACAAAACGATCGTGCAGGCGGTGCTCGCCGCCCTGCCAGAACTCCATGCGCGTCGGCAGTACGCGGTAGCCGCCCCAGAACTCCGGCCGGGGAATTTCCCCTTCGCCGAATCGCTCGCGAATGCGCCGTGCCTGCTCCTCCAGCGCGGCGCGATCGCCGATGGCCGCACTCTGCCTCGATGCCCAGGCGGCTATCTGGCTCTCACGCGGACGGGACGCGAAATAGGCCGCTGACTCGCTACTGCCGGTTTTCTGCACCGTACCCGCGACGATCACCTGCCGATCCAGCGCATTCCAGGGAAAATGGAGGCAGACCTGCGGTTCACGCGCCATCGCGCGTGCCTTGTCACTGTGATAATTGGTATAGAACACGAAGCCGCCTTCCGACAGACCCTTCAACAGCACGATTCGCTGCCAGGGTGCGCCGCGCTCATCCACAGTGCCCAGCACCATCGCGGTCGGGTCGTTCAACTCAGCGGCAATCGCCTGATCAAACCATGTTTCAAACTGCCGCATAGGGCACGGATCCAGCATGTCCCGGGTCAGGCCCGCGGCGGTATATTCGCGTCGGAATTGCTCGTATCGCACTGTCGTATCCTGCCTGGCTGTGGGGCGCTATAGTAACGGTCGGACCGAGCGGAGGCAAAGTTCGCACAAGGAATACAACACCCGCAACCCGACTGTGAGCGGAGTCAGACAGCCCGGAGGATCACCATGCCCATTATCGGCCCGCAGCTGGCAGCGCCCGTCGACCTGCCCCGGATACTGCAGCCTGGCTTGACGTCGAAGCCGGATGCAGACGCGCTTGTGTCGCGACGCCGGCGCTGGAGCTGGCGCGAACTGGACGTGGTATCCACGCGACTGGCCGGCAACTACCTGCAACTGGGACTCACCCCCGGCGATCGCATCGCTACACTGTTGCCCAACCGCATGGAGTTGATTGTCCACTACCTCGCCTGCATGAAGTGCGGACTGGTCGCGGTGCCGCTCAACTACCGCTACATGGCGCCGGAGATAGACCACGCGCTGGCGGTCAGCGGCGCACGCGTCCTGGTTGCACACGCCGAGCGCGCTGCCGATCTCGCTACCAGCCGCCTTGCCCGGCAGTTGCCGCTCGGCACGATCGATTACGATGATGAACGGGATTGCCCCTTCACCGCGTTGCTGTCGCGTAATAAAGCGGACCGCGATTTTGCGCCGCCTGTGCCGGATGCGCCGGCGATCATCTTTTTCACCTCGGGCAGCACCGGCAGGCCCAAAGGCGTCTGCCACAGTTTCGCGACGCTGGGCTGGATCATCGCCAGCGCCGCACGCAGTTTCGAGATGGGCCCGCAGGACGTGATGCTGCCCGGCGGTTCGGCCTCGCATGTCGGCGGGCACCACCTGTCGATGATGACGCTGGCCACCGGCGGCCGGGTCGTGCTCGCACGTACCTTCGATGCCGACGAAATCCTGCCGCTGCTGCGCGAAGAGCGGCCGACAAAGCTGTGGATGCTGCCGTCGGCGCTGTATGCGCTGACCCGCGATCACGGTGCGCGCCATACCGATTTCGCCTCGGTAAAGGCCTGCTATTCCGGTGGTGACAAGGTTTCCGCCGCGCTGGAGCGGGAGTTCACCACGCTTGCCGGTATCGAGATAGATGAGGACTACGGCATGACGGAGATCGGCGTGCCCACTGTCACACCGCCGCGCGCGTTCAGGGGCGGTTCCATCGGACCACTGGCACCAGGATACGCAGCGTCGATACGCGATGGCGGCGGCCGCGAGGTCGCAACCGGCGAGCAGGGCCGATTGTGGATCCGGTTTCCCGGCAATATGGTCGGCTACTGGGACGACCCCGAAGCAACCGCCGCCACCGTCGTCGATGGCTGGCTGGATACCGGTGATGTGATGAGTGCCGACGCCGACGGCTACCTGTGGTTCCACGGTCGCCAGAAGCAGATCATCATCCACGACGGCTCGAACATCTGCCCGCAGGAAGTGGAAAATGCGCTGCTGGAGCACGCGGCAGTGGACAGTGCCGGCGTGGTCGGCGTACACAGCCCGCAGCACGGGGAGAATGTGCGCGCCTATGTCACCCTGGTGGCGGATACACCGCGGCCCACGATGCAGGAGCTCGTTCGCTTCACCCGCGCGCGCATCGGCTACAAGGCCCCCGAGGAGGTGGTCGTACTCGACGCGATGCCGTTGAACGCGACCGGCAAGGTCGACCGCGTTGCGCTGAAGCAACTGGCGTTTGGCGACGGCAAATCCTGAGCAGCCCACACTGCCTGCGTTCTATCGCGCTGCCAGCATTGCCCCGCTTACAGATGACCGGCTGTTTATTAAAAATAACTCATTTGATTTATTTTATTTTCCGCGTATGCTTTTAAATAAATCATACGATTTATTTATTTGTGGGAGAGCGCATGGCCAGTCGACGCACCAGGAACGACCCTCGCAGGGAGGAAACCCGCGCCGCCCTGATCGAAACGGCTGAGAGCCTGTTTGCCGAACATGGTATTGACGGCGTGTCGCTGCGACAGATCGGCGCGCAATCGGGCTCCTCCAATACCGGCGTGGTGGCCTATCACTTCGGCAGCAAGGAGAGCCTGCTGGAAGCGATTTTTCATCATCGCCTGCCCGCTATTGACCAGCGCCGCGGTGAACTGGCTGCAGCGGCGCTCGATGCAGGCGCGTCAGAGGACATGTATACGCTGTTACGCGCCCTGTGGCTGCCACTGTATGAGCAGGTAAACGAAAACGGCATGCACAGTTACGCCGGCTTCATGGGCGCCTTGATGCGCTCCCATTGGGGTGAGAGCCGTATCGCCGTGGACGATATCTACCTGGAAACCAGTCGCTTGGGAGAACGCATTAAAAGTCTGCTTCACCGGGGACAGCGGAATGCCTTTACCGGCCGCATGACCATGGTGGCGATCATGGTGACCGGTGCGTTGCAATTGATTGATCGCGCGAAGGGCGGGCCGGACCACCCGCAGATGGCTATCAATCCCCAAACCTACTTTGACGAATCCCTGCGCATGGCGACTGCCGCCGTGCAGGTGTGACCGGGAGTTACGACAATGAAAGTACAGCTATGGCTGGTGGGTGTATTGGCCCTGCTGGTAATGCCCGCATACCCGGTCCAGGCCCTGGACCTGGATGTTTCAGAAGAAGATCAGGCCATATCCGTCCCGGGTGAAATGCCGCAGCGCCTGGCGGCAAAGCCAGGGGCTCCCAATGTGTTAGTGTGGTTGATGGACGATGTGGGTTTTGCGCAGGTATCGTCCTACGGCGGCCTTGTTGAAACACCGAACATTGATCGCGTCGCAACCGCGGGTCTGCGATATGCAAATTTCCGATCCACACCGGTTTGCTCATCAAGTCGGGCATCGTTGTTAACGGGGCGCAACCCGCACACGGTTCATGTGGGTGGTCACGCCATGGGGCCGCGGGGTTTACCGGGTTATGACACCCTGATTCCCGCCGAGGCCGGCACGGTAGCTGAGAATTTTCGCCAGGCCGGGTACCGGACCTATGCGCTCGGCAAATTTGACCACGCGCCAGTTCAGGACGTGACCCAGGCCGGGCCATTCACCTACTGGCCGCAGGGACAGGGCTTTGAACGTTTTTATGGTTTCATGACGGCGGACACCGACAATTTCGACCCGATACTGTGGGACGGCAACGCGCCCGCACCCATTCCCGATCAGCCTGACTATCACCTGAACCGCGACCTGGCCGATCGCGCCATAGAGTTTATCGGCAATCGCAGCAGCATGCATCCGGTAGCGCCCTTCTTTATGTACTGGTCGACCGGAACAGCGCATGCTCCTCACCATGCCCCGGCAAGCTGGATCGAAAAGTACAAGGGAAGATTTGATAGCGGCTGGGATGTGGCGCGCGAAATCATTCTGCAGCGGCAGAAGGAGCTGGGTATTGTCCCCGCGGATACGCGTTTGCCGCCGCGGCCGGAACACATGAAGGCCTGGGACAGTTTGACCGATGCGGAAAAGCGCCTGTTCGCCCGCCAGATGGAGGTGTTTGCGGCCTCTCTATCCTATGCCGATTATGAATTTGGTCGCGTACTGGATGCGCTGGAGGCGCGTGGTGAGTTGGAAAATACGCTGGTCGTAATCACCTCTGACAACGGCGCCAGTGCCGAGGGTGGACCAACGGGTCTGATGAATGAAATCAGTTTCCCTAATTCCCATGCGCCCACTGTGGATGAGAATATCGCCTGGATAGACCAGTGGGGCGGGCCGGAAACCTTCCCCCATTACGCCTTCGGCTGGGCAGTGGCCGGCAATACCCCCTTCAACTACTACAAGCAAACAGCCTGGGAGGGCGGCATTCACGTGCCCCTGGTGGTAGCCTGGCCCGCCGGAATCGAGGCGCGTGGCGAATGGCGCGAGCAGTTTGCCTACATCGCGGACATCACCCCCACCGTGTTGGCGGCGGCGGGGATTGAACCGGCAAAAACAGTCAATGGCGTGGAGCAAAGTGCGTTTGACGGCCTTAACCTGGTGCCGACGTTTTCTCGATCGAAAGCGCCGGGCGACCGCGGCCAGTACTTTGAAATGTACGGTAACCGTTCCTTCGTAAAAGGCGATTGGAAACTCGTCGCCTCCAATCGTACCGCCACCTGGGACCTGACAACCTCGGCGTCGGTGGACAATGCCTGGGCGCTTTACAACTTGAGATCCGACCCCGGCGAGACAGATGACCTCGCCGCCCGGCACCCGGAAATTGTCTCCAGGCTGGATGCCGAGTTCAAAGCGCAGGCCACGCGATTTCATGTCGACCCGATTGATGGAGGCGGCGGTACACGTGTCTTTCTGCGCAACATGGCCAGGCAGGATATGAAAGCGCGCGGTATGCGGTGGCAGTTTCCCCATCCCGTTACGCGAATTCTGGAATCCAATGCGCCGCCGATCAAATTCATGAGCCACAGCTTTTCTGCCGATATACAGTTGCCTGCGGGCAACGAAACCGGGCCCATCTATGCTATGGGCGGCTCACTGGGAGGGATGGGTCTATACCTGAGCGAGGGTAAGCCGGTGTTCGCCCTGCGCGGACTGATGGGTGAAGAAACCAGGGTGACTGCAAGTGAAGCTCTGCAAGCCGGCAGCAACCGGTTGGAAATGCGCTTCGAGTATGCCGGTGGCCTGCAAATGAAGGTAACACCCATGGCGGTCAAGACGATTCAAATTACCCTCACCAATAACGGCAACGAAATTCTGGATGAGTCCGTGGAATTTGCCATGCCGGGAACCTTCTCTTCATCGGAAACCTTCGATATTGGACGCGACGACGGCAAGGCACTGAATGAGGACTACCCCGCTGAAACGCCCTTTCCGGGTGAAATTCGCAATGTGCTGTTTGACTTCACGCCATCACTTGGCGATATGATGAGGGGGCTGTTGAATTAAACCCTGACCGACGTCCGACTCCGGGCATGCAAGGTATCCGGACACCGGGGAAAGTTTCACCCTGAACAGTCCCTCTGCCTGTCGTATAGCGCCTTTACAGCGAAGCGAGGAAACGGAGCATCTGCGCATTGGTTTGCGCGGGTTTTTCCATCGGGACGAAGTGGCCCGCACCCTCGATCAGTATGATACCGCGGAGATCGTCGCAGCGGCTCCTGAAAGCATCGAGCGCGTTGTCATCGATCATGCCCAATACCGGATCCCGCGCGCCGGCGATGAACAACGATGGCTGCCCGATGGTCTCATCACAGAATCGGGCGTTGATGTGCCAGTTCGCATCCGCCGCCCGATACAGGTTCAGGCCGCCAATGAATTCCATACCCGCCGGAGCGTTGCAGAATTGCTCAAGATAGTAGTTGAAGTCCTCCACCGACAACCAGGGCCAGGGCAGCGCCATCTCGGGCTCCGCAAGAACATCACAATAGCCCCTGGCCTCCACGGGTGCCTGTGAACTGCCCAGCAAGTCGCCCTGCCCACTCAGGTTCCAGAACAGTTTCCTGAGGAATTCCCGGGGCTTTGCGGCCAGTTCTTTCTCCGCCTCGCCGACGCTCTGGAAATAATGGGCGTAGAAGAATTGCGATTGCGCGATCCGCGCAAAACACGCATTCGGGCTGATATCCGGACGCGCAAACGCGCGGGTGATGGTGGCCGGGTCAACCGGGGCAGACCCGGCACAGCCGCGCCCGGAGAAATCGAAGTCATAGGGGCATGCCATGCCGATCACACCCTTGACCCGGGCCGGGTGGCGCACGGCACAGTTATAGGCCTGCGCCGCGCCGAAATCGATGCCGACCAGTATCGCCTGCCCGGCGTCCAGGTAATCCATCACCGCAATAACGTCGGACACGGTGTGGTGACTGGTATATTCACTGGCGGCGAGCGGCCTGTCGCTCATGCCAAAGCCGCGCTGGTCTATGGCAACGGCCTGATACCCGGCATCCGCCAATGCGCTCATCTGGTGGCGCCAGCTGTACCACAGGCCCGGCATCCCGTGGCACATCACCACGACGGGACCGGAACCCAGTATGGCGGTATGAATCTTCACCCCGCGGTTGTCGACGTACTCGTGCGCAATCTGGTTCATTGGCTGAATACCGCTGCACTGTATTCGCGTCGGAATTGCTCGTATCGCACTGTCATATCCTGCTACGCTGTGGGGCGCTATAGTAGCTATCGGCCATCGCAGAGACAAAGTTCCGCAAAATGGATACCGCACCCATAATTCGCGACGCAGTTCCCGGCGACCTCGATACCCTGGTCGACACACTCAGCGACAGTTTCGCCGAGGATCCGATGTTCAATTGGCTGTTCCCCACCACGCAAATGTACCCTTTTTTGTTTCGCATGCTGGTAAAGGACGTGTACCTGCCGCGCGGGATAGTGCATCTCGAAGGCCAGGGCCGGGCTGCGGCATTGTGGCTGCCGCCCGAACAGCGCCTCAAGGTCGCCCCGCGGCTGCGCCTGCTGCGCTTCGGCTTGCAACTGCTGCGGGTCAACGGCCTGCGGCCGGTGTGGCGCGTCGCGCGACAGAGTTCGGTATTCGCCAGGCATCACCCGAAGGAGCCGCACTATTACCTGCAGTTTATCGGTTGTCGGCGCAGTGATCAGGGGCAAGGCATCGGCGCGGCGCTGCTCAAGCAGGGCATCCGCATTTGTGATGAACGCGGCATGCCGGCCTACCTGGAGTGCTCCAATGCCCGCAACATACCCCTGTACGAACGCCATGGCTTCGAGGTTACCGGTGAGGAGGCAGTGGGCAAGAACGGCCCTGTGGCATGGTTTATGTGGCGCGATCCGCGCTGAGACGCATCAATCTTTCGTGCTCGGGTAGACAGGGGCCCGTTTCGCCATCGCCGGTATCTGTGGGAACGGAAAAAACGCCTGCCAGTCAGCGCCGAAATCCTCCGCGATAGCGTGCCCGTAGGCACGTTGATAACAGCTGTTCATCGACGCCTGCAGCGCATCGGGCGTGGCGACGTCCAGCAGCGCCGCGGCCTCCATCATGCCCTCTGTGCGCAGTCGCAGACCCGGTGACACATCGTCGCCCGCAGCGAGTGCAGCGAACATTGTGTGCCAGCGTTGTTCAAGTTCGGTTTCCAGTGCGTGCATGCTCTTTCGCCCCCGCTTTGCGTAAATCCCCTGTATCCGGTATCGAAACACCGCCCCGGAGTATGCGCGGCAAAACAAAACAGTTAAAGTCGAGCCTCGCAAAACATGGTAGTGGTGCGATTTGAAATTTCTTCCCGGTCGATAGCCTGGTTGCAAACTGGACCGCTGCCAAAAACAGGAGAACATCGCTAGTGACTATCCTGCGGCGGCAACGCCTGATCCTGATCCTGTTGGGCTCAGCCCTGATCGCTTGTACCACACCGGGGCAATCCGGCAATATGGCGGAACGCACCGTTGCTCCTGCCGCAAAAAGCGTTGCCGCGGAAACGTCCGAGCCCATCATCGATTACCACGAGCGCTTCATTCCCGTTGTCGCGCGTCACGGCATGGTGGTAGGGCCCGAACAACTTGCCGCCGAGGTCGGAGCGAAAATATTGCGCGACGGCGGTAACGCGGTGGACGCGGCCGTGGCCACCGGCTTTGCGCTGGCCGTCACCTACCCGCGCGCCGGTAATCTCGCCGGCGGTGGTTTTATGCTCATCCACCTGGCCGAGGAGAACCGGCAAACCCTGGTCGACTACCGGGAGAGCGCCCCGGCAGCCGCCAGCCGCGACATGTTCCTGGATGCGCAGGGAGAGCTCGATCACCAGCGCGAATATTTCAGCCTCCAGTCGGCAGGCGTGCCCGGCACGGTGGCCGGACTGCTTTATGCGCAGGATACCTACGGCGCACTGAGCCGGGAGGAGGTGCTCGCTCCCGCCATTGCCCTGGCCCGCGAGGGATTTCCGGTCTCGTTTGCGCTGTCGTTTGAAATAAACGCCAGCGCGCAGCGGCTGCGGCAAAATCCGGCGGCGGCGCAGTTGTTCTTCAGGCCAGACGGCTCGGCCTACGCCATAGGCGACACCTGGCGACAACCCGACCTGGCGTGGACGCTGGGCCAGATCAGCGCCAACGGTGCCGAGGGCTTTTACCGCGGCGAGGTGGCGCAGCGCATCGCCGCGGAAATGGCAGCGGGCGGCGGCCTGATCACCGCGCAGGACCTCGCCGGCTACCGGGTCGTCGAACGGCAACCGGTGCGCGGGACCTATCGCGGCTTTGACGTGGTCTCCACGCCACCACCCTCCTCCGGCGGCATACACATACTGCAAATTCTCAACGTGCTCGAGGGCTACGATTTGCAGGCGATGGGCCATAACTCCGCCACCTACCTGCACCACTTGGCGGAGAGCATGAAACTGGCCTACGCCGATCGCAGCCTCTACCTCGGCGACCCGGACTTCGTCGACGTGCCAGTGGCGCAATTGATCGACAAGCGCTACGCCGCCCGCCAGCGGGCGCGTATCGACGGCATGCACGCGACGCCCGCGGCACAGATAGCGCCCGGCCGGCCGCTCGGCAACGAGAGCACCGAAACCACCCACTACACCGTGGCCGATCGCTTCGGTAACGTCGTCAGTAACACCTATACGCTGAACTTCAGTTTTGGTTCGCACATCGCGGTACCGGGGACCGGCATGCTGCTCAACAATGAAATGGCCGATTTCGCCGCCAGCCCCGGCAACGCCAACGCGTTTGGCCTGGTGCAGGGCGAGGCCAATAAAATAGAGCCGGGAAAACGCCCGCTGTCCTCGATGAGCCCCACCATCGTGCTGCGTGACGGCAAACCCTGGCTGGCGACCGGCAGTCCCGGGGGCAGCGTAATCATCACCACGGTATTGCAGATGGCGCTGAACGCGATGGAATTCGACATGAATGTCGCCACCGCCGCGGCGGAGCCCCGCATCCACCACCAGTGGATGCCCGACGTACTAAGAATGGAGGAGGGTTTCAGCCCGGACACTGTCCGGCTGCTGGAAGCGATGGGGCAGGCGGTGGACATCGCGGGGCGCACCACGGGCCGGACCAATTCCATCATGCTCGAGAACGGCTGGCTGTACGGTGCGTCGGATACCAGGCGGCCAGGCGGCTGGGTGGCGGGGTACTAGCCTACGCGGCGGGTTTCTCCGCCACCAGTTGGGCAATTGCCCGTGACTGTCCTCCAAGCGGGTCGCGCTCGATGCCCTCGAAATCGAGCAGGATGTTCCAGTCGCGAAAGCGGTGTCTCAACTCCCCAACCCGCAACAGGAAATCCGGATTGCGGGGACGGCCGAAGCTGGCCTGCTTCACTGTGAACGTTTCGTAGATTACCAGCCCGCCGGGTATGACCGCCTCCTTTATTCCCTCCAGCAGGGGACGGTGCAGGTACCGAAACACGACGACGGCGCCGAAGCGTGCCGCAGCCAGCGGGTGCGCACCGGGACTTTCCAGATCCACCCGCCAGATGCGCGCCAATTCCCGCTGCCGGGGCGACAGATGCTGTTCGATACGCGCAAGACTCTCGCTGTCCCGGTCCGCGAAAACCACGGGGACGTCGTTGGCCAATAGATAGAGACCGTTCCTGCCCATACCACAGGCGAGGTCCAGCGCCGGCGCCGTGGCGCAGGCATGCGCGATTTCCGGCAGGTGCTGCGTGAGAAGTTCCGACGCCTGCAAACCCGAATCCTGTTGGAGAAATGTATCGGCAGGATACTGGTGACAGCTCGGGAATGACAATCCCCCGCCGCCGTCTATAATGCGCGATCTGACTGGTTCCAGCGGGGAGCATGTAATGATGAAAGAGTGGAAAGCCGTGGTGATGGCAGTGGCACTGGCCTGCAGCCCAGCGGGCGCTGCGCAGCAAGGCGACACCGCCAGCGGCGTACAGGTGTCCGCGAGCGCCGAGGTCAGCACCACGGAGCAGCCGACCGACCTGCGCGCGCAACAGGCGGCATGCCTGCAGGAAAAAGCCGTACAGGCATCGAAAGCCCAGGGCGGACTGGCAAAGCTGTTCAACACGGACAAGGCGCCCCGCTACCAGAACGTCGAATGGCTGGAGAACACCGCCGGCAAGATCTACACCGCCGGCGCGACCATGGGCGACCTGAAGCGAGCCGCAGCCGATCTGGGCATTTCAGACAGTGACATCGACGCCTGTCGCAAGCCCTGACACGGCGAGCGCATTATTGTGGTCAGTCCGGGCAAGCGATTGATTCCCGATGATTAGGCGCAGGCAAACCATCCCGCCAGGGTCCCGATATGCATAGACTGTCCGTCACCCTGAAATTGATAGCGCCCATTTTTATCATCGTTGGCATCCTGCACCTGGTTTTAGGTCCCGGTGCCGAGGTGCTGCTCGGTGCACGCATTCCCGCGGAGAGCCTGGCCGATCCCGTGCTCGACAGCCAGAACCGCTTTTACGGCGTCTCGTTCACGTTGTACGGCGTCCTGCTGTTTCTTTGCGCCACGGATATCCGCAGGTACAGCACTGTCCTGAAGTGCATTCTGTGGGTGTTTTTCGCCGCGGGCCTGGCGCGGCTGGTGTCCATCGCCGTAGCCGGAATACCGACGGTCCCGGTCCTGCTGCTGCTCGCTACCGAACTGTTGCTGCCGCCGGTGCTGGCCGTTTGGCTCTCCCGGGCGTCATAAGCCTGTCGACCCCGACCGCGGGACATCCACCCGGGCCCAGGCCAGGAGGGACTGGCTCAATCCTTGCGCAACCTGACCTTGGCGGTCTGGCGACTGATCGCCACCAGTTGACCTGCGCTGTCCCAGTACTCCCCGTCCTCCTCGATCACGCCTTTTGTCATAAAGCGCGAGGCCAGGCGCACCTGCAGGGGTCCCGGCGAGGGGTGGGCGCGCACCTGGACGGTCAGTTCTACCGTGGGAACCCAGCCCACCGGGCCGAATACAGTGAACACCGGCGGCGGAAAGGCGTCGGCAAACATCAACAGCCCGATCACGTCGGGGTCGGCGCCATCACTGTGACGCACCCAGCCACAAAATGCGCCGCTGCCATCCGGCGTACCCCTGTTGAACACGTCCGCACCCGACACCAGGCGCATTTCCGCGCGGTCGCGAAATTCCAGGCCCTTGTCCGGCGGCGGCACACACTGCTCCCAGGCGGGGTACTGCGGCCTGTCATCGGCTGACCAGGTCTCACCACTGAGCTTGTCCAGGTCGGTATAGGCCGCGGTGACCTTCACCTTCAACTCGCCCTGCTGGTACATTTTCACCTCGGCAAAACTGGTACTGCGCCCGCTGCCCAGCAATTCCACGCGGCAATCGATGGGTCCCAAGCCGGTGGGCGACAGGTAGAATGCGCTGACAGTCAGCGGGTCCTTGTGCGGCAACGCGGCCCGCAGCGCGCGTCCCGCGATGGCCAGTACATACCCGCCATTGGGTACAGCGCCAATGCGCCAGCCCTCGCACAGCACTCCCCGGAAATGGTTGTCGCCGATCTGTTCAATAGCGGTTTCCCGCGCAAACTGTCCCATAACGCTCCTTCTGGCTGCCCGGGCGCCACTCCGGTGGCGACCGGCGGGTATTTTGTCCGCCCGCCGCAGTATTGTATAGTCTGCCATAGCTTGCAAAACACCACGCAACATGCGCAACCAGCGCATCGCCACAGGGGGTGCACAATGAAGACACGGTCCATTCCTGGCAACCTGCTCCCGATTCTCCTGACCACCGCTGTGATGGCGGCGCCGCTGGCGCTGGGCCAGAACGACGTGCTGCCGGAGAGTGAAGCGACGAATCCGCAGGACGCCAAAACAGCGCCCCGGACAGACGTTCAGCCCGGGTTGCAACAGCAGACGACACCGGATATTGCGCCCAATGGGGCACAGGACTACGCCACGGCGCTGCCGTCCGCCCATGTCACTTCCGCGCACGAGATAATGGCTTACAATCGCGCGATCAAGGAGGCTGAATCCCGCGAGGGCGCGTACGGTTCCAGCCTGTCGGAGTCAATGGTCGGCCTCGCCCGGACGCTGCAGGCCCAGGGCCGCCACGACGAGGCGATTGAATTGTACAAACGCAGCGTACACCTGGCACGCGTCAACGAGGGCTTGTACTGCGCACAGCAGATACCGATGTTGCAGGGTGAAATCGCCAGCCACAAGGCACTGCGGAATTACGCTGAGGCCGACGAGCGCCAGGACTATCTGTACCGTGTACAGACCCGGGCTATCGGCAGCGGCGCCGAATTGGTCGCGGCTTTTATGGACCAGGCACAATGGCAGTACGAGGCCTACCAGCTGCAACTGGGACAGGACAGCTACGAGCGCCTGATCGACATGTCGGAACTGTACCGCGTGGCGTTCAGCGACGTGGTCACTCGCGAGGGCGAAAAATCACCCAACCTGCTGCCGCCACTCTACGGAATGTTACAGGCCCAGTACCTGATCTCCGGCTACGAGATACCACCTTCGACCCCGGTGTTCGATGAAAATGGTCACGTTGACGAGGGACTGTTGCGATTCAAGGCCTACCACCACAAAAGCTACAAGCAGGGGAACGCCATTATCGATGCCATCGCCACGATAAAACAGGAGCATAATCCCCAGGACCGCGCCTCCATTGCCCAGGCACTGGTAATGCTGGGCGACTGGCAGTTGTGGAATGGCAGGAAAGACGACGCGTTTGCGGCCTATCGCGAGGCGACCACGGAACTTGCGCGCGCGGATGATGCCCAAGAGAGGGCACGACAACTGTTTGGCGAGCCCGTTGCACTGCCGGCTATCGCCGGTATCGACTTGCTACCGCCCGTGGTGGAGCCCGATGAGGCAGCCATCACCCTGGCGTTCGGGGTGAGCGAGAGCGGAAGGGTACATGATATTGAGCGCCTGGATGACAATGATGAAGCCGATAGCCAGGCCTACCGCCTGATGCGGGAGCTGCGCAAAACGACCTTTCGCCCCCGGTTCGAGGCTGGACAACCCGTGGAGACAGAAAACATTGTTAAAGCGTTCCACATTCAATAGCACCTGCGCGCGACGACTCAACGGTATCGGCGTCGCGGCCTGCCTGTGCATCCTGCTGTCCGGTTGCCCCAGCGCCAGCAATCCCACCAAACCGGAACCCCCGACACCCGCCAGCGCACCGCCGCCAACCAGCAGTTCCAGCAGCTCTGCCGGAAGCAGCAGTTCAAGCGCCAGTTCCAGCAGTTCCGCGGGCAGCCCCAGCCTGCCTGGCAGCACTGCTTCATCCGCCAGCGCTGAATCCGGCAGCCAGTCCGCCGGCAGTGAAGGCAGCGCCTCGGGCGAACAAAGCAGCGCGGCCGCCGGCAGCAGCGACGAGGTGGGGCCGCCGGAGGAAAATACCGCTCAATCCGGCGCACCCGCCTCCGCGGCCGAGGGCGGTGCCAGCGGCAGCGAACAGCAATCTGATACCGCCGCTCCAGGCGCCGCGGAACCGACATTCAGCGAGCAATCCGTCGGCAGTTCGGGCCTGCCCGACCTGCGCGACGAGCCCAGCCTCGAAGATTCGCCGGCCGGCATGGGGAGCGGCGAAGCCGGGCAAGCGGCAGGCAGCGGCGGCGCCCCGGGTGGCGAAGAGGCGGCGGGACAAACGGCTGGCCGGGCTGCCGGTAGCCAGGCCGGAGACGGCGTCGGTGGCGGCAGCTATGGCGGTGGTATCTACGGCAGCGCGGCTGGCATGCCCGCCGGCAGCGGCAGCGGACCGCTCACCCCTGCCGAGCAGGTGGCTATCCTCGACGCGCAACTGGAAAAGGGCGCAGGCGAATTCGACGCCCTGATACTCAAGACGGAAGCGGAGCAGCGCGAGGCCGCGCGAGCCGCAGCCAGGCAATCGTCCTCGCGCGGCGGTACCGGTGGAGGCATCTCAGCCGGAATGAGCACAGGCGATGCAGAGGAAGGCAACAGCCCCTATGGGGAAGGCATGGCGGATGCGGGTGGCTACAGCACCGGTGGCGGCCTGGGTGGCGCCGGGGGTGGAGCGCCGCCGCAGGACACTGCGAAATACCCTGCCCCGGCCGATATTCCCAGTGGCAGCGATGACGATGTCGTGGCCCGGCAACTGCGCGAGGCCGCCTCGCGCGAGGCCGACCCCGCGGTGCGCGAGAAGCTGTGGGATGAATACCGCAAGTACAAGGGCATAGAATAGTGAGCGGCTTGCGCGTGTTACCCCTGCTGGGGCTGTGCCTGCTGCTGAGCGCCTGTGTCAACCAGACGATCAAAACCACCTCTGCGCCAGCGATCAAGACACCCACCGCGCCAGTCCCGGAACAGCAATTGCTGGATGTCGCCGTGGTGGTGTTCGATCCCGGTCTCGATGACTACGATGAGGACGAACAGGTCTACCCTGAAGTGCGCCAGGCCGAGGCCCGCTTCATGCCGATGCAACTCTCCCAGGCGATGCAGGACAGCGGGGCCTGGGGTGCCGTGCGCGTGGTGCCAGCGGACATCGAAATAACCGACCTGATGGTGCGCGGCAAGATTTTGCGCTCCGACGGTGAAACCCTGCAACTGCAGATCACCGCGACCGACTCGCGCGGCGAGGTATGGCTGGACAAGACCTACACGGGCGAGGCCAGCCGCTACGCCTACGAAGCCACCACGCGCAACACCAACGATCCGTTCCAGGCGGTCTACAACACCATCGCCAATGATCTGTTACTGCAACTGGAGGAATTGCCGTCGAAAGAGCGCGCCGATGTGCGCGTGGTAACCGAGCTGCGCTTCGCGCGCGGTTTCTCCCCGGATGCTTTTGACGGCTATCTCAAAGAGGGGCGCAACGGCAAGTACGAGGTGCAGCGCTTGCCTGCCGAAGACGACCCCATGCTGGAACGTGTGCGGCAAATTCGCGAGCGCGACCACGTGTATGTCGATACCCTGCAAACCTACTACGAGACATTCGACACCCAGATGGCCGCGCCCTACCAGGACTGGCGCAAAGCCAGCTACGAGGAAGTGCTCGCACTGCAGCAGCTGCAGGCCGAGAGCACGCGCAACCTGATCCTCGGCGGCCTGGCGGTGCTGGGAGGGATTGCCGCAGCGACCACTGGCGACAGCCAGACCAGCCGCGTGGCCGGCCAGGTGGCGGTGCTCGGTGGCGGCCTGCTGGTCAAGAGCGGCCTGGATAAACGCAACGAGGCCCAGATACATGTCCAGGCCCTGGAGGAACTGGGCGCATCCCTGGAAGCGGAAGTCACACCGCAGGTGATCGAACTGGAGGACCGCACCGTCACGCTCAGCGGCAATGTGGAGCAGCAGTATGCGCAGTGGCGCGCGGTGCTGGCCGATATCTACCGTGCGGAGATCGGCGACCTGGAATTACCCGAGGATTCCGCCCGCACTGCTGATACACTCTGATCCGTTCCCCCGAAATCCAAGGTTCCAGCAACGGCATGTCCTCTCACAACGACCCAGTAAAACCGATCCCGTTTGACGTCGCGCAACCGGCACCCGCCCAGACCGCCGCCGCCACCACGTCGCGCCACCCGGTACAACGCGGCACGCCGGTCTGGGTGCTGCCGGCACTGCTGGCGCTGGTCGTACTGGCCGGCCTGGTCATTTTCCTGCTGCCCGCCGCACTGGAACCAAAGCAGGCGTCCGTGGGTACCGCAGCCGAATCGCCCGGCGCCGCGGCGGCTGGCCAGTCTGCCTCCGTCGCGGACAGTTCCGCCGCGCCGTCTGAGGCTCCCGCCGTCGAGGAGGCCGCGCCGTGGTCCGATGCCCAGTTGGCGCACCAGCGCAAGACAGCACAGGAGCTTGCCGCAGAATTACTGGAACTGCAGCTCGCCCTGCAGGCGCGCAGCGTGGAACAGTGGGCAGCCGAGGCATTCAGCGAGGCGACCAGCCTTGCGGCGGCGGGCGACGCACACTACAAGGAACGGCGCTACGAGGAGGCGGCGGCACAGTACCAGCAGGGTCTGGCTGCACTGCAGGCGCTGCAGGTATCTATCCCGATGTTGCTCGACCAACTGTTGCAGCAGGCGGAACAGGCCATCGACAAGGGCGATGCCAGCGCCGCATCGGACGCACTGGCAACCGCTTCTCTCATCGAACCCGACAACAGCGATATCGCCGCGCTGCAGCGGCGGGCCGAGGCGCTGCCAAAACTGTTGTCCCTGTTGGATGACGCACTGACGGCAGAAGCGGCGGACGACCTGGCAAAGGCGCAGACACTGCTGCGACAGGCTACTGAACTGGACCCCCTGCACAAGCGCGCGCAGAGTGAGTTAGAACGGGTCAGCGCGAAAACGCGCGACAGGGATTTCAACCAGTCCATGAGCGCAGGTTACGCCGCGCTCAATCAGGGCCATTTTGACAGCGCGCGCAAGGCGTTCAGTGCGGCGGCAAAACTGCTACCGGGTTCGAAGGAAGCGGCCAGCGCGCTGCAGGAAGTCACTACAGCGGAAACCGCCCAGCGGCTCGCCGGCCTGGACCAACAGGGCCGGCGCAGCGAACAGCAGGAAGAGTGGGCAGATGCTGTGACTGCCTATGAGCAGGCGCAAAAAATTGACCGCAGCGTACTGTTTGCCAGCGAGGGATTGCAACGCAGCCGAACGCGCGCAAAGCTTGACCAACAACTGCGCTCCGCGATTGCCGACACTCAGCGCTTATCGGATGCGGCCGTCGCCGCCGCTACCGGGCAATTGTTGGAGCAGGCGAAGCAGGTCAGCCCGCGGGGGCCACTGCTCGAACAACAGATCAGCCAGCTCGAAACGGTCCTGCGCCAGGCCAACGCCACTGTCAATGTCACCCTGCGTTCGGATGACAAGACCGAAGTCATCGTCTACAAGGTGGCGCGACTGGGCAGCTTCTCGGAACGCGAGCTGACGCTGCGACCCGGAAACTACACTGCGCTTGGCACCCGCGCGGGGTATCGCGATGTACGACAGAGCTTTACCATCACCCACGATTCGGTGCCGGCACCCGTGACCATCGTTTGTACGGAACCGATTTGAGAGGATGAATACACACTGACTCTAGATTAAGGTTGAATATCGGCATTTTAGCTTCTGTATCCCGCAGGGACACGCCGTGAACCCATCCATGGGGGCTTGAGCTCGGCTCCTGCCTCGCACAGTCCCAGCGGGATACAGAAGCTAAAATGCCTTGTGCCACACTTAAGCGCAGATCAGTGCCATTTCGCCCCAAACCAACCGATGACTTTGAACCCATGTCCAACAAACCGGTAACCATCACGCCCAGCGGATTCACCCCGCTCGAAGAGGCGACCAGCACATCGCCCGGCCCCCGAAAAAAGGGGCGCTGGCTACTCGTGGCGAGCCTCGTGCTGTTCGTGCTGATGATGCTGTTCCTGTTCAGCGCCCGGTCATTGCACATTGCAGTGGCTGCCCAGGCGCCCACACAGGTTTCAGTGTCCGGCCTCGCACTGCCCTTTGGCCAGCGCTATCTGCTGCTGCCCGGCACTTACCAGGTGACAGCCACCGCTGATGGTTATCATCCGCTGACAACCACCGTCGAGGTGGACGACCGCGACAATCAGGCACTCGAGCTCTCCCTGCAGGCATTGCCCGGTCTGGTGTCTATCGACAGCACTCCGCAGGGCGCCAGCGTTACGGTGGACGGCGAGTCCGTTGGCAGGACCCCGCTGGTGGATGTGCCGCTCGACGAGGGTGAGCACCAGTTGCTGCTGGAGGAAAACCGCCACCTGCCACAAACGCAGACACTGCAGGTAACCGGTAGAAACGTACGGCAAAAAGTGGCTGTGCAGCTGGCGCCGGCCTGGGCCATGATCAGCATTGACAGCGTGCCGGCAGGGGCGAGCATCCTGCTGGATGGCGAAGAATCGGGAACCACACCCGCCACGATCGAAGTGCTGCAGGGCGAGCACCAGCTGATGCTGCAGCTGCCCTCGTTCGCCGATTGGCAGAAAAACCTGCGTGTGGAGGCGGCCAAAGACCAGGACCTCGGCGCGATAAGCCTGCAGCCCGCCGCGGGCGAGCTGGCATTGAGCAGTGAGCCCAGCGGCGCCAATGTCACGCTGGATGGGGAATTCCAGGGACAGACGCCGCTGACGCTGGAAGTGAGTCCGGGCAAAGTGCACCGACTGGACGTGTTCAAGCCGGGATACGAGCGTTATAACGGCACTGTGGAGATGTCCGCCGCCAGCACCGACACGCGCACTGTATCGCTGAAGGCGCAACTGGGTGAAGTGCGGCTGCGAATCAGTCCGGCCAACGCGGTGGTGCGCATCGGTGGTAAAACGATTGCCGCGGGCGTCACATCCCTGTCGCTGCCCGCCGTGCAGCATTCCGTTGAAGTCAGCCTGGACGGCTACGCGACCGCGCGGCAGAGCGTCACCCCGCGCCCCGGCCTGCCGCAGCTGGTAGATATCACGTTGCGAACCGAGCAGGCGGTGACCATGGAACGTATCAAGCCCGAGGTCACCACAGCCCTCGGCCAGACCTTGCTGCTGTTCAAACCCGGTGATTCCGCGATGCGCGATTTCACGATGGGCGCCTCCCGCCGCGACCCCGGCCGACGCGCCAACGAAGTACTGCACCCGGTGGCGCTGCGCCGCATGTTCTATATGCAAACAACGGAAGTCACCAACGCGCAGTTTCGCCAGTTCCAGCCCGGTCACAACTCGGGCCAGGTCGAGGGCAACAGCCTCAACCAGGACCACCAGCCGGCGGTCCAGGTCAGCTGGCAACAGGCCGCCGCTTTTTGCAACTGGCTCTCCGCACGCGAGGGGCTGCCGCCGTTCTACCGCCAGACCAATGGCATCGTCACGGGCTACAACAGCGCATCCATCGGCTATCGCCTGCCCTCGGAAGCGGAATGGGCCTGGGCCGCCCGCGCCAGCGGCGCCAAACTGCTGCTCTTCCCCTGGGGTGATGCATTTCCGCCGACGCTGGTGGCTGAGAATTACGCCGATGACACCTCGGCCTTCGTCACCGGCCGCGTCCTGAATGGTTACAAGGATGGCTACGTGGCCACTGCACCGGTGGCCTCATTCAAAGCCAATCAGCACGGCCTCTACGATATAGGCGGTAACGTCTCCGAGTGGGTGCATGATGCCTACACCATCCCGCCGGCGAACGGCGCCACGCAGGAGGATCCGCTCGGCGGGCAGACGGGCGACAACTACGTTATCCGGGGCGCCGCGTGGACTCACTCCAAACTGTCCGAACTGCGCCTCACCTACCGCGATTATGGGCAAGCCGGGCGGGATGACGTAGGATTCCGCCTTGCACGCTACGCGGAGTAAGCGATGATCAGTTTTCGACAAATGACCCTGATGTGCCTCGTCCTGTTGCTGGGGGCGACACCACTCCATGCGCAGCCCGAGCAGTCAAGCGGTTCCAGCGCCCCGGCAGACACAGGAGCGGCGAATGAGCCCGCGGCGACAGGGCAGGCGCCAGCGCCTGACAAGCCAGCCGCGAACACCGCCAGCGCAGGCTCCGCCAATTCCCCCTTTGACTACCGCGCGTCGGAGGAGATATCCGAAGATGTACCCGTTTCTTTCCCGGTGGATATATAGGACGCCCCAATGAAGCAAAGAATGTCATCCGAATTCATCTACCAACTGTTTGCGCTACTGATTGCGATCATCGTGGTACATGCCGTGTACGTCGGTGTCATCCGGCCCAGCGCAAAAGCCCATCTCGAGCGCGAGGCGGCCCAGCAGGCTGCGGACCCGGACTTCGTTACCACGCGCAGCCTGGCCGTGGTGATCGGCGACTACGAGCAGGAATCCTGTTTCATCCTGTTGATCTGGGCGCTGGCCATCATGGGCTACAAGGGACGGCGCGGCATGCACGAGCGCAACATGCTGGAGCGGCGCCTGCTGGACATCCCCGAGGGAACGACGGTGCTGCCGGAAGATGCACGCGAGTACAGCCGCGCGCTGGAAGCCCTGCCGGAGGCCGAACAGGATTATCTGCTGCCGCGTACCCTGCTCTCGGCGCTGCAACGCTTTGCCACCACAGGCTCAATCCAGGCCGTCTCTGAAACCATCAAGGAGAACTGCGAGATCGAATCGGACCGTCTGGACTCTGAAATGTCCATGGTGCGCTATATCGCCTGGGCGATTCCCTCGATCGGGTTTATCGGTACCGTGCGCGGTATCGGCGATGCCCTCGGGCAGGCCTACAAGGCCGTCGAGGGTGACATATCGGGCGTCACCGCCAGTCTCGGGGTGGCATTCAACAGCACGTTCGTCGCGCTGGTACTGAGCATCATCATCATGTTCTGCCTGCACCAGTTGCAGCTCTCGCAGGAACGCCTGGTACTGGACAGCCAACGCTATGCCGACAAGCGCCTGCTGCGTTTCCTGGTGGCCGGCTAATGAGTATCGGACTGCTTGACCTGAACGACAGCAACCTGACGCTGTGGCATCAGGACGCGCTGGTGCAAAGCCCCGGCTACGCCCTGTTGCAGGGAAAAGACTACGTGTTCGGGGTCCCGGCACGCGCCGCCGCCCGACTGCAGCCACGCGACATCAATACGCGCTTCTGGTGGCAGCTCAGCACGGAAGTATTGCAGCCGGCCCTCGGTCCGGCGCGCCACACCGGTGACCTGGTGCACGCCCACCTCAAGCAGTTGCACGCCGAGGCCAACAGGCCCGATGAACTGTTGCTGGCGGTGTCGGGCAGCATGCAACATGAACAGCTCGCGCTGTTGCTGGGTATCGTACAGCAGTGCCCCTTCGATGCGGTTGGCCTGGTCAATCGCAGCGTCGCGCTGGGCAGTCTCTACAGCCGGGGCGGACGCCTGTTTCACCTGGAAATACAGCTCCACCAGGCGGTGATCTCTCAACTCACTGAACGCGATGGCAAAGTGGAGCTGCAGCGCACTGTGCCCTTGCCCGGATGCGGCCTGCTGCAGTTACAGGAGCGGCTGGTGGAACTGATAGCGGCCGAGTTCGTGCGCCAGACCCGCTTCGACCCGCGGCGCAAGGCGGCCACCGAGCAGCAATTGTACGACGAATTACCCGCGGCGCTGCGCGCGCTGCACACCAGCGCGGAGACCAACCTGGATATCAACGGTTACCAGGCCCGCATCGGCAGGGAGCAGTTGCGGTCCGCCGGCAAACGCCTGTTCGACAGCGCCAGTGACACCATAGGCATATTGCAGCCGGACGACCGGGTGATCGCCGACCCGCTGGCGGCCTTGCTGCCCGGGCTGACCAGCACGTTCGCGCAACTGGATATACTGCAGGCCGAAGACCTGCGTCGGGCCCTGAAACTGCATGAGGACCGCCTGGTACAGCGTGAACAGGCGCTGAGTTTTATCACCGCCCTGCCCTGCGCGGAGCCACCTGCCGGACCCGCCGCCGGAGAGCCCGGAACAGCACCGGCCGCAGCGCCGCCTGCACCACCCCCGGCCAGACCGGTGTCTCCCCGGGCCACGCACCTGCTGCACCGACATGTGGCACAGCCCCTGCTCGCGGCGGGCACTGCGCTGGATGGCGGGTGCGAGATCTACCGCGATGACGCGGGCTGGCAGCTGCGTGGTGCAACATCCGGCGCCACGGTGAACGGCACTGCCTATCGACCCGGCCAGCTGCTCGACACCGGGGATAGCATCGCGACCGGCGCGGGCGGGGATGCTGCCATTCTTATCGAGGTCAGGGCCTAGCGCAATGGCCAAAAAGAAGCGCGAGTTCACCACGTTCAACCTGAGTTTCCTGGACATCATGTCCTGTGGCTTTGGCGCGGTGATTCTCGTATTCCTGATCATGAACCACGCGATCGAGGAAGAGTCGACCATACTGAACGAAAACGTGCTGTCGGAGGTCAGTTTACTTGAGGAGGATGTCAGGGAGGGCGAGAAAGACAAGGTAAGGCTGCGCAATTCACTATCGGAGGTTGACCAGAAAATGGTTGAAGCCCAGGGGCTCGCGACACGCATCGCCGAGGACACCGAGAAATTCGAGGCGCAGATAAAGAGTCGCAGGGATGAGGGTTACACAGAAAGCCAGGATATCGAGAGCCTGAAAGCCGAATTGCTGTCACTGGAGAGCGAGGTCAAGGAATTGCGACAATCCGCGACGGAAAATACCGGCGCCAACGCCAGGGACTTTATCGGCGACGGCAACCGCCAATACCTGACCGGGCTCAACCTCGGCGGGAAGAACATCGCGATTCTGCTCGATGTCTCCGCCAGCATGCTGGCGGAAAAGCTGGTGCAGATCATACGCCTGCGCAATATGGGAGAATCCGTGCAGCGCAAGGCCGAGAAATGGACGAAAAGCCTGAACACGGTGGACTGGCTGATCGCGCAACTTCCCGTGTCCAGCAAATACCAGGTCATCACCTTCAACACGCTCGCCAGGCCGGCCCTGTCGGGTACCGAGGGCAAATGGCTGGAGGTGGCCAACCAGGCGCAGCTGGGCGAAGTCAGCCGCGCGCTGCACAACATCACACCCAGTGGCGGCACCAGCCTGGAAAATGCCTTTCTCGCCCTGCACAAGCTGTCGCCCGCGCCGGACAATATTTTCCTGATCACCGACGGCCTGCCCACGCAGGGCACCACGCCGCCGCGCAGCAACAAGGTGACCGGCCCCGAGCGGCAGAAATTGTACGCACAGGCGATCAGGCAACTGCCCGGACGGGTACCGGTAAACATCATACTGGCACCGATGGAGGGAGACCCGATGGCCGTGTCCGAACTGTGGCAACTGGCTCTGCACACCAGGGGATCGCTGATGAGCCCCTCGCGAGACTGGCCCTGATGGCGCGGCGCAAGGGCAGAGGCGTTGCCGAGTTCTCGCTGTCGTTTCTCGACGTGATCTGCTGTGGCTTCGGCGCGATCATTCTGCTGCTGATGATCACCAAGACCGTGCAGCCGCAAATCCTTGAAGCCTCTACCGTCAACCTCGAGGGCAAGTTGGCGGCGTTGCAGGAACAGTTGTTCGAGCTGCGCGGTGAGACCAGGGTTCTCAATCGCGATTTGAACGCAAAGCAGGAACAGCTGTCAGAACACGAGGAGCGCATAGCGATTCTGCGCGGCCAGATGGCCAGCGCCAAATCGCGCTATGACAGCCTGCAGGTCGAGAACAGCAGCAATTCGGCGATCGCCGGTCAACTGGCGTCGGCGAAGCAGCAGTTGTCAGAGGAAATGCAGCGGCTGCTGGGAACGCAGCACCAGTCGAAGAACCAGTTAATCGGGGGTATTCCCGTCGACAGCGAGTATATAATTTTTGTTATCGACACCTCGGGTTCGATGTTTTCCTACGCATGGAATCGGGTACTGGAGGAGATCGAGGCGACACTGGCCATCTACCCAAAGGTGAAGGGTATCCAGGTAATGAACGATATGGGCAACTACCTGTTCAGCAGCTACCGCGGCAAGTGGATTCCCGATACCCCGGGGCGCCGCAAAATCATCGTGCAAAACCTGCGCGGCTGGAGCATTTTCAGCAACTCCAGCCCGGTGGAAGGCATCGAGGCGGCGATACGGACCTTCGCGGCGCCCGACAAGAAAATCAGCATCTACGTGTTCGGGGATGAATTCACCGGGCCCTCCATCACGCAGGTGCTCGATACCGTGGATCGCATCAACCGGACGGATGCCAACGGCAATCGCCTGGTGCGTATTCACGCGGTGGGATTTCCCACGCAGTTCAGCCGCGCACCGCATTTGCAGGGCACAGGAATTCGCTTTGCCACGCTGATGCGGGAACTCACTCGTCGCAACGGGGGCACTTTTGTCGCGCTCAATGATTTCCGTTAGCCGCGTTACCCGACTGCTGCTGGCAGTCATGCTGACAGGGCTGTTGCCAGGCTGCGGCCCGGCGCATGTTGTTGTCGAGGGCAAGTTCCCGGCACCGCTGATTGAACCGCTGCCGATGACCCTCGGCGTCTGGTATGGCGATGACTTCGCCGGGCACGAGTTTTTCGACGAGTCCAAGTCGCGGCAGGAATCCAGCTGGATCGTCAGTACCGGCGTCGCGCAGGTGCAAATGTGGAATACCCTGCTGGACGGTATGTTCACGAAAGTCGTGCAACTCACCCGACCACCCAGCGCGGGCCAGCCGGTAGCGAATGTCGATGCGATTCTGGTCCCGCATGTAGAGGAACTGCAGTACGCTATACCCAGGCACACCAAAGTCAAGGTGTATGAAATCTGGATGCGTTACCGATTCGAGTTGCTCAGCGCCGGCGGCACACCGGTCGCCGAGTGGAATATGACCAGCTACGGCAAGACACCGACCGGCTTTCTGCAAAGTGACCAGGAGGCGGTTAACCTGGCGGCGGTAATGGCGCTACGCGACGCCGGGGCTAATTTCGCGACAAACTTCACCCGGGTTCCGGCGGTGCGGAACTGGCTGCAGGAACAGGGTGTGCAGACAGAATCGGTGTCCCCATGATGGCATTGTCTCTGCGTACAGTGTTTTATTGCGTTGGCATTCCGCTGCTTTCCGCCTGCGTAACGGCCACGGTTGACGAGATGGTGTACAACAAACCCACCGCGGGCCTGGGCGGGGACAGCGTGGTGATCCTCGGTCGACGCCACGCCAGCGACTATGAAACGGAGCCGGATTTTGTCCGCTGCGTGGGCGACTATATCGCCTCGGGCGACAACTCCATCACGGTCATCGACGAGCTGGAGTTCCTCAATGCCGTCTACCCCTGGTTTGAGCCACGCACCGCGCCGCTGCACCCTGTTGATATAGAGCGCCTGTTGCGACAGGAACCCGTCGCCGAGAAGATGGCCGCGCTGAAAGTCGAATATATGATCTGGCTGGACGGCTCCACCGAACGCACCGGCGGCAGTGGCTCCATGGCATGCAGCCTGGGTGGCTGCTTCGGATTTGGCACCTGGAGTCACGATGCAAATTACGAAGCGACCATCTGGGACTTCACTGACAAAACCGCGGTGGGCCATGTCAATACCAGCGCCACCGGACAGTCCTATATGCCTGCGGTAATTGTGCCGATTCCGATTATCGCGCCGGTACAGGGAACGGCCTGCGACGGTATCGGCCAGCAACTACTGGAGTTCCTGTCCAGCGAGCAATAGGAGATATCGGTATGCGCAGCCTGTACAGCACCGCATTGGCCCTCACGGCAATCCTCCCGCTTCTGACCCTACTGTCAGCTTGCGCCGGCAGCGCGTCGACCGGCAGGGAGATGCACCAGGAAATGATCACGCAGGGCGCCGCCTATGACGACCCTGAACTGCAGGCCTATGTGAATCGGGTAGGCCAGCGCCTGGTTGCCGGCAGCGATGAACCCGGCACGACTTTCACGTTCACCGTGGTCGACAGCCCGGATATCAATGCCTTCGCCCTGCCCGGCGGTTTTATCTACATCAATCGCGGCCTGCTGGCCTACCTGGAAAACGAAGCGGAGTTGGCGGGGGTACTGGCCCATGAAATCGGCCACGTCACGGCCAGTCACCACAGCCGGCAACAGGCGGCCTCGGTTGCCAACAAGGTGGTCGCCACCACGACCTATGTATTAACGGGCAGCGGCGACCTCGCCACAGCCTCGACTATGTACGGCACCGAACTCGTCAGCGGCTACGGGCGGGATATGGAACTGGAAGCGGACGGACTGGGCGCGCAATACATGTATAACGCCGGCTACGACCCGGAGTCCCTGCTGGAAGTGATTGGCGCGCTAAAGGACCAGGAACAGTTCCAGCGGGTAAAAGCGAAGGCCGGCGGCAAGCGGGTGGCGACTTATCACGGCCTCTACGCCACTCATCCGCGCAATGACCAGCGACTCAAGCAGGTCATAAAGACCGCCGGCGAACTCGACGCAAGCAAACAGGTTGAGGACCCGTCCCTGCCCGGTGAATTCAAACGCCATATCGAGGGCCTGGTATGGGGCGAGAGTGTGCCGAGTGACCGCTCGGAGGACCGTTACTACCACAACAAACTGTCATTCACCTTTGAGCGACCGCTGGACTGGAACGTCAATGCCGGGGCCAGGGCTATCGTCGCCAGCGCGCCGGACGGCAGCGCTGAGCTGACTATCACAGTGCGCCGTCGCGACCAGGACGCCACTCCCCAGGCCGTACTCGAAAGCAGCCTCAGCGCTACGCTCAGCGCTGGAAAAGCACTCGACCAGGCGGGACTGAAGGGCTATACAGGCGTCGTCGGCAGCGGCGCCGCAGCGCGCCGCGTGGCAGTGATCGATTACAATAACCTGAGCTACCTGTTCGATGGCGAAGCGGGAAACTTCCCCGCCGCAGACGCCGGGCTGCTGTCGATGATCGAGAGCTTCCGGCCAATGCATCCGGCGGAACACGGCGCCAGCAATGGACTGTATGTGCATTACATCCAGGTACCGCAGGGCGCCACCATGGCCAGTCTCGCCAGCGGCGTACGCATTGCGGATGCCGAGGCGCAATTGCGGCTGTTGAATGGCCTCTATCCGCGAGGCGAGCCGCGCACCGGTGACTGGATCAAGATCATAAGGGATCGTTAACTATGACGACACCGCTTCGCCCACCCGTACCCGACCTGACCGACCCCGCACAGCTGGACATCGCAAGGCAGTCCATAGAGCGGGAGGCAGCGCACATGCAGTCGCTCGGTATCGGCACGCCGGACTATTTCGGGCTGATGAGTCGACACCCCGGTGCACAGCGCGTGTTTTTTATCCACATACCGAAGTGTGGCGGTACCTCCATACGCAAGATCCTGGTGCACCGGAACAGGTGTGCCCCGGTGCCGCTCCCCGGCAGCGGTACACTGGATCAGGCGACCACCTATATGGCGCACTCCTGCCCCCCCGGAAGCGCCCAGGCGGAGCTGTTACAGTCCTATCTGGCGGAGGATGCAGCCGCGGATAGACAGCAGCGCTTTTTGCGTGTGTATGCCGGCTACCAGATGTTCCAGAATCCCGAGAGACTGTTCATTCTGGGTCACAAGCAGGCGCGCGAACTCGTGCCGTACTACCGGGCGGATAAAGATGTTTTCTTTACCACGGTGCGCGATCCGGCGGAGATTCTGAAAAGCATGGTGGCGTATCGCGTTTCCCATACTCTGAAGAATGCAAGACGGCCCGACTCGGTCAATTTGCTCAACTACCTGCAGATGGACATCGACACCTTCACGCGGGCGGTCGAATCCCGGCCACGGTCAGTGGCAGAGCAAATTCTGCAGAAGGAGTCTCCCTCCATGGCGGCCTTCCTGTCATTCGGTCCCGGGCTCGATTACCGGGCTGTGGTGCGGGACCTGAAAGCCAACAGGGTTTATATCGCGCATATGTCGGAACAGAGCCAGCTGCTCACTGCCCTGTTCGGGGAGCAAACTGTCCACCCGCGCGAAAATTCCTCCCACACCCGACAGGGTTTGGCCGCCGAATTTACCGCCATGATGCCGGTGGAGTGGGCCAGCCCGTTTGTCGACGTCGAATCGATGCAGCTCTACAGGCACCTTGAAGCCGGCGGCATCATTGGCCACTGGGAAAAGGGCGGCAGTAAAGTGGCTTACCTGGATCTGCTCAACCGGCTCTGAGCGTCGACCTGCCTATTCTGCCGGCAACGCCGCCAGATCAGCCTGGATTTCCGCCAGCTTCTCGTCGGTGATAGTGTCCGGCGAATAAACCTGGAGTTGCTCCAGCGTCCAGCCTGACGCCATGCCAAGCTGTGGATTGGAGGTAAAACCAGGCAAATGCTCTTCCAACACAGCCACTGCGGCCGGGTCGGCAAGCAGGACGCCCATGGTCGTTTCCGATACGGAATAGGTGGCGTCCTCGGCAAATACCAGTGCGGAAAAAAGTAGAGTCGTAACCAAAAGAACAGAGCGCATATTCCACCTCGATTATGGGTATTGAAAGCGAAGTCTAGCTCAAAGCTTAACCACCTGTCATTATCCCGGACCAGCCTGAATGCTGTTACCCAGCGGGTTTCTCCGCGGATTCCTGCACCAGCACCCAGGGCGCCGCCACCACCGCCCAGAGGCAGGCATCGGCCTCGTACCATGCCAGTGCCTGCTCATCACTCACGGCCGCGACCTCGCCCGCCGCTATCCAGCGTTCAAAGCGCCCGGTATTATCCATCCCCAACTGCACAGCGACATCCACCAGGTCGAGCTGTGGCGAGACAGCGATGACGCTGCCGTGGGCGTAGTAGGTTTGCAGCTCATGCCAGCGAATACGCGCGGTCTGCAGGTGGTACTCATGGCGCAGCAAATTCTCCCGTTCGTCGCGACCGGCGTCACCGTCCTCAGCCATAGCGCGAGTCTGCCACAAACGGATTGCTGCGTCGCTCGTGACCAAAGGTCGAGGTCGGGCCATGGCCCGGGACAAAGGTGATGTCGTCGCCCAGCGGAAACAGCTTCTGGCGGATGCTGGCAACCAGTTCATCGTGGTTTCCCCTCGGGAAATCGGAGCGCCCGATGGACCCCTGGAACAGTACGTCTCCGACCCAGGCCACCTTTTGCGCCGCGTAAACAAACACCACATGCCCCGGTGTATGCCCCGGACAGTGCAGGACCTGCAGTTCCTGCTCGCCGACGGTCACCGTGTCACCCTGGTCCAGCCAGCGATCGGGTGTGAACACCTCGGCCGGCGGAAAGCCCGACATCCGGCAGGATTCCGGGAGCTTCTGCAACCAGAAATCATCCTCCCGATGCGGGCCCTCTATCGGAACGCCCAGTTGCTGGCGCAGCATATCCGAGGCGGCGCAGTGATCCATGTGGGCATGCGTGAGCAAAATTTTTTCCACTGTGGCATTCATCTGCTCGACCGCGGCCAGAATTCGCTCGACATCCCCGCCCGGATCGACGATGGCTGCCCGCGCGGTACGCTCACACTTGATTATGGAACAGTTCTGCTGGTACGGCGTAACCGGGACGATGGTACATTGAATGGACATAGGCAGAAATTGGTCTCACTGGCTGGATTACGGGGAGAAAACGTCCGGCATCACGCGCATTGTCTCATACCCCGGGTTCGGACGGGGCAGTGTCATGCACGTCATCCTCGTCCTGATCGGCGCGTTCATCGAGGAACACATCCTCATCAAGCTGCTTTTCACTGCGCGCCACCACCACCGAAGCAACCGAATCGCCGGTCACATTCACGGCCGTTCGCACCATGTCCAGCAACCGGTCCACCCCGATAATCAACGCGATACCTTCAACCGGGATACCGACCTGCCCCAGCACCATCGCCAGGGTAATCAGGCCTACACCCGGCACCGCAGCCGTACCGATGGAGGCCAGCGTCGCGGTAATCACCACCGTGATATACGCGCTCATGGTCAGGTCCATGCCGTAGACCTGGGCGATGAAGACAGTGGCCACCCCCTGCATAATCGCGGTGCCGTCCATGTTGATCGTCGCACCCAACGGCACGGTGAAACCGGCCACACTGTTGTGCACACCCAGCCGGTTCTCGACGGTGCGCAGCGTGATCGGCAGGGTCGCGCCCGAGGAGGCGGTGCTGAAAGCGAAGGCCCACACCGGGCGCATCTTGCTCAGCAGTATCCGCGGAGAGAGACCGGTCAGGCCCTTGAGGAGCAGGCTGTAGGTCACCAGTACATGGAACAGCAATACGGTGAGCACCGTCAGGAAATAGGTCGCGAGGTCCAGGATTGCGCCGATACCCATGGTGGCAAACAACTGCGCCAGCAGCGCAAACACACCGTAGGGAGCCAGGTGCATGAGGACGTCGACCATCTTCATGACCACTGATTCCATATCGCGGAAGAAGCTGGCGATACGCTGTCCCGGCTCCCCGGCATGGGAGATCGCGTACCCAAACAGCAGGGCGAAAACGATGATCTGCAACATCTTGCCTTCCGCCATCGCCTGCACCGGGTTGGTGGGAAAGATATTGACCAGTACGTCGGTCAGCGGCGGCGGCTCGGTGGCCTGGAAGCTGGTGTCACTCTCGAGGTTAACGCCCTCACCGGGACCCACGAGCACCGCGGCCATCAACGCGACACTGACCGCGATAGCGGTCGTGCCGAGGTAGAACACCATGGTCTTGCCTGCGATCGGCCCCATGCGCGCACTGTTGCCCAGTGAACTGGAGCCGCAAATCAAAGAGACCAGTACCAGTGGCACCACCAGCAACTTCAGGGATGCGACAAAAACCCGACCTACCACGTCGAACAGGCCGTCGATCAGATAGGTCTCAATGGCCGCGCGCAGCCCCGGCAGCAGGTCAACATGGAACAGGGCGTTCAGCAGGGATCCCGCCAGGATACCCGCCGCCATCGCGAGAAGAATGCGGCTGGTGAGGCTCACTCGGGACAAGGCCCGGGATTATAGCCTGACACGGCAGCGTCAGCGCAGGCCGTACACGGCGATGCGAACTCCCTGGTACCACCTGCCGCGAGTACTGCGCAGGTCGGTCGGAACTCCCTCGTACAGAGTTGGGATCGCGGCTCGGTGCACTTGACGACGGGCTGCGGCTGGTTGGCGCAGCCCGACAACATCAGGATGGCGGCCAGGGTACACAGACATCGCATGCTTTTCTCCAATATGATCAGGGGTAGCAGGACAAACGAAAGCCTAACACTGTGCTCCTTGCCGCGCACGCTGAACCTTTCAGCCGGGCTTTAACGAGCGCCAAGTATCATCATTTGGCGCGCAACTTCAATAGTGTTTTCGTAGCTTGAGATATCGATGTATTCATTCGTGCCGTGCACGGATGCGGCCTGGCTGAGCGATACCAGCATACCGTGGAAGCGGTACTGATCGTCCGCCAGGTCAATATAATGACGGGTATCCGTGGTCGCAACCAGCAGGGACGGCACGATAACGGCCTCGGGGTACGCCGCACGCACCGCCTCCGAAATCACCGCAAAGCCTCCCCCGGTGTAGTCCGCCACACCCGGTACCTGGTCCCATTGATCGTAGCTGATAGCGATCTCGGGGTCGTCGACCAGTCCGGTGATATAGTCGACTACCGTCTCCGGGGTATCGCCGGGCAACAGTCGAAAATTGACCTTGGCCTCGGCGCGCTGCGGAACGACGTTCTCCTTGACCCCTGAATTGAACATGGTCAGCGCGGTAGTGGTGCGGACAAACGAATTGGTCGTAGGGTCCTCGCTCATCCTGTCCGCTACCAGTCCGCCAGTGAGCCACAGGTTGTCAAAGAAAAACCGGTTGGGCTGTTCCAGGTGTGGCGCCATGGTCTCCAGCATAGCGGCGACAGGGCCCACGATCCGTGTCGGGAACGGGTTATTCTCAATGCGCTCCAACGCGGCGGACAAGCGCCCGATAGTACTGATCTTCGGCGGCCTGGAGGAGTGGCCGCCCTCGCCGGTGGCCACCAGCGTGAGCGTGAGATAGCCTTTCTCCGTGACATTTATGATCGCAACCGGGCGATCGGGCAGCAACGGGTTGTCCGAGGTTACCATACCACCCTCATCCACCATCCACGCAAAGTGCCAGCCCTTCTCCCGCATGCGCTCGGCCAGTTTTCCGGCACCGTCTTTACCGCTGATTTCCTCATCGTGCCCGAACGCAAAGACCAGCGTACGCGCCGGCACAAATCCCTGCGCCAGCAGCGACTCCGCGGCCTCGAGATTCGCCAGCACACCCTGCTTGTCATCCAGCGAGCCGCGGCCGTACACGCGCCCATCCGCTACCACGCCGGCGAATGGCGGGTGTTCCCAGTCATCCTCGGTACCGGGCTCGATCGGCACCACGTCCATATGGGCGGTGAACAGTATTGGCTCCAGGTCGGGATCGCTTCCGGGCCAGCGAATCAGCAGGCTGTAACCGTTGACCACCTCCACCTCCAGTCGCGAAAAAACCAGCGGGAAAGTCTTGCGCAGGTAGGCGTGAAAGCGCCGGAACTCCCGGTAATCAATCTGGCTGCGGTCCTGGTAGCTGATCGTTTTGAACCGGATGGCTTCAGCCAGGCGCTCGGCGGGACCTGCCGCGGCAACGCTGAGGGTACTGCCCAACAACAGGGCCGCAGTCAGGGCAGTCAGAACTCGCAACATGTCAAACCTCCGGTAAGCAATGACTCAGGGCACATCGAGGAATTCATAGATCGCGTCGGCGGCAATCTCGTGACCCCTGCTGTTCGGATGCTGGTCGTCGCTGGCAACAATCAGTTCAGACCAGTCGCTGTAGCGCTGATAGTAGGGTAAAAGATCCCGGGTATCGATGCCGTTCTCCAGCAGTGCCGCCTTGATGACATCGTGAACGGCCGGAAACGGATAATCCTCCGCATCGGCTCCCAGTTCGGGAAATATGACCGCCCGCAGCCTGACGCCGTCCTCTCGCGTCATCGCCGCGAGCGCAGCCAGTGCCTGGCGAACCTGGGCAAATGCCGGCGAGGAATCCAGATACAGGCTCTTCCACAGTTCATCCTGACCTTTATCCTGGTTGAACCGGTGATAGTTAATGTAAATCCAGGTAGCCAACAGACTCTTCTCGGACAACTGGCTGGTGGTGCGCACAAACTCCAGATTCGCCCTGTAGAGTTCGGCCAGGAACTCGGTGCCCGTTACATCATTGAGAATATATGACAGCAGCACCTCATCCGGCTTGAACCGCCGGACAAGGGTGCGATACAACTCGACTTCCTGCACCGTACCATAACCGGCATGGCCGAAATTCAGGATTTCATACCGCCTGTCCCGACGGCCTTCATTCAGGCGATTCTCCAGGCGAGTGGCAAATATATCGCTCAGCGGTACGGAAAATCCGTAGGCAAAAGAGTCGCCCAGCAGTGCAATTCTGTATACATTCGCGGGCTTCTCAATCGTTGTCTCTTTGCCCCTGAGTCCCAGCGAATTGATATTGGGATCGCGCGGATCGTACTGCACGGATAATATGGCGTTTTCGCTCGCGATCTTGCGCGCATTATGCCTCGTATAATCAGCCTTGTCCCTGGCCCGGGGGGCCTTTTCACTGCCTGGTCGATCCATTACACCGATAGCGACCAGCGCCCTTACCGACACCTCTGCCACGGCGAGACTGACCAGCAGGGAAGCGCATACAAGCGCGAGATTCTTCAGCCAATTCATAGGGCTCCGAGGACAATCTGATGTTTCATCCGGCGCACAATACTGTCACAGAAGCGAAAGCGATACCAACCGACCAGTCCCGAAACGCCATCGACACCCACCTTGACGAAAGCCGGGTCAGCGATCAATCTAGGGCACCTCTGACCAATTCGGTAGCCCCTCTGCGGAGCTGCCTGCGGTTTTACGGGCTATACTTTGAGAAAAGCCGGATCCTGCCGGCAATTGGAGAAGAGTATGTTGCAATCAGTCAACCTGCGGGACTATATGCTCCCCAATCCGGTGAAGGTCAGGCCCGAGGACAATATCCTCGACGCGATGAGAGTGATTATTGACAACAAGATATCAGGCGTCTGCGTAGTCGACGCCGATGGCAACCTGGTGGGCATTCTCTCGGAAATGGATTGTCTGCGGGCGGTACTGGGAGCAATCTATAACAACAACAACATCGGTATCGTCCGAGAGCATATGGCCTCGGACAACCTGGTTGTCGCCAATCCCAATGAAGATATCGTAAGCGTTGCCGAGGATATGCTGCGGAAGAACAAACGGCGCAGGCCGGTAGTGGAAAACGGCAAGCTGATCGGGCAAATCACCTGTCGCCAGCTGCTCAGCGCCGTAATGAAATTCAGAAGCTGAGTCGCCGGGGGCCAGCCCGCATCGCCTGCCAATTACCGCAGCGAGCGGATCCGGCTAGGGCTTCTGCCAGCCATAGCGGTCCGCATCCAGTTCGATACTCACCTGCGCCTGCTGCGTAACACGCTGGCGAACCCAGGGGAGAACCTGCTCGAACAGGGCCGTGCTGCGGTACAACATCGGAACCGTCACCAGTACTGTATCGCCCAGGGTATTGAGCTGCAGCATATGCCCGGGCCTGCCTGGCGTAGGCTGGACTTCAAGGTGACCCCACTCGATTGCAACCGTGTGGCGCCACTGCCAGGCCAGTTCATCCGTGAGCGTGACAATCTCCTGTATGAGCTGCTGGCAAATCAGCCGGGCGTTGGCCATGTTCCGAGTATTATTGAAGCGCACACGTATTCCGTCGTAGGCACACACTGACTCCTGTGCCGTAAACGACCACTGTGGGCGTACTTTCACGGCGGCAACAGGTATCGCGGCAAGCCCCCCGGGAGCCGGCGAAATGTCATCACAGCTGTGCCTGGCACAGAAGGACACCAGTATACCCTGCTCGAAGACATGCTGTTCATTCAGCCGGGGGTGGCTGAGAATAACCGTTCTGTCGGCGACCGTAATGGCCAGGGATTTGTCCGGGCCGAGATTCAGGCTCACCGGAAGGCCCATCTCGATGTCGTCGAGCAGCAGCGGCATCTGGCTGGCGTAGCGCTCCACCCTGGCCGACCAGGACACCAGCTGTGGGCTCCGGCCGTTCCTGACAGCTTCCTCCCGGGCCAGTTTCGCCTCCGCAAAGTAGGCGCGGGCCAGACCGGACAGCGCGATGGCGGCAAAATCGCTGCGCAGTTCCGCGGGCGCCTCCTGTAGATACTGTGCTGTGCGCTGAAAACGCGTCACCTGCACTGCGTCCGGTACCGCGCCCTGCGCCGTTCCGGCCAGGCACACGACCGCCGCGCACACCGCGAGCCGCAATGCACGCGGGATGAGCCCACCAACCGGGCTAGTCCGGCACACGGGGCTTGCGGCATTCATCGCCGGCGCTCCCGGGCAAGCCAGTGCTAACCGCGGCGACTGACCTGCCGGCGCGACTCAGGATCAATGCTGTCATACTCAATCGTCTACCTTCACCGCGCACCGTGCGGAAATGCCGCCAGGAATTGGCCCATGGGGCTGCTTCACTAAATATAGCAATAATGCTAAGTTATTTACTTCGGCTACAGCAACGGGGCAGGTCTTTTATGAGTCAAGCGCTCACCAGTCAAGCGGGCGATTCCACCCGGGTCGAGGATCAGCACCTGCTCACACCGCAGCAGATTCATTTCTTCGAGACCTTTGGTTTCCTGAAAATTCCGGGCCTCTTCGCCGCAGACATCGATAGTATCATCGCGGGGTTCGAGGAGCTGTTCGGCGACAGGGATCAACCTGTATGGGAAACCAAGGAGGCGCTGCACGGGGATGAACGGCGCGTCATCATTCCGGGTTTCATCGAACAGTCCCCGCGGCTCGCGCCGCTGCAACATGATCCCAGGGTTGTCGGGGTGGTGCGCTCCCTGATCGGCAACGAGTACAAATGGGCCAGCAGTGACGGCAACCTGTTCTATTGCGAGAGCTATTGGCACCCGGATAATTACGCCGCGCCGCTGCAGCACTACCACGTAAAACTCTCTTTTTACCTCGATGACCTCAACGGGGAAAATGGCGCCATTCGCATCATTCCGGGCAGCCATTTCCACCAGCAGACCTTCGCGCGGACCTTGCGCAAGGACTTCGTGGATTCTTCCGCCATTCCCGGCCTCTACGGCATCGATGGCAGGGACATACCCGCGTATACGGTGCACAGCACGCCAGGCGATCTCATTATCTGGAATTTCCGCACCATCCATGCCAGCTACAACGGCGGCGAACGGCGACGCCTGTTCTCACTGAACTTTGGCGAGGTGACAGCGGGAGAACGCGACGCACGCCAGGAGCCGAACAAGGCGATTCCGTTGAGGAGCGCGACCGGCAGCTGAAGCCATGCCGCTGAAACTCCCCAGTCCCTACGAAATCAAGGTGGCCTTGATGTACCCCCGCAAGGTGTACATGCGGCGCAAGGAGAACCTCGAGCCCGGCTTCCTGCGCAGCGCCCTGGAACTCCACTACTACAGGCCTGCGTTTTACGACTGGATGGGCGCCGTCAATGCCAACCGGCAACTATTGCACGAGGCCGATATCAACGCCGACAGTACGGTGATCGATGCCGGTGCCTATACCGGGGAATGGGCACAGGAGATCATGGATAGATACAACCCCACCATACACGCCTTTGAACCCGATCCGAGAAACTACAAGCAGCTTGCGAGGCGCGCGGCGGACAACGACCGCCTGATCGCCTATAAATTTGGCCTCGGCGACAGGAACGAAACTGCAAAAATGGCGCTGGAGCACCTGGGCTCCTCGATTTTTTCGGATACCAGCGGCAAGACTGGCGTACCCTTCGCCGATGTAGAGATTCGCGATATTGCCGATACCTGGCGGTCACTGGCACTGGGGCAAGTTGACCTGATGAAGATCAATATCGAGGGGGGCGAATTTCCACTGCTGGAGCGAATGATCGACACCGGCTTATTGAAGAACGTGAATTGCTTCATGATTCAGTTTCACGAATGGCACCCGGGTGCATACCACAGACGAAGAAAAATCAGGAAGGCGCTGCGCAAATTTCACACCCTGGACTGGGACTACCATTTTGTCTGGGAGAAATGGTCCCTGAGGTAAGTCCCTGTCAGGGCCTGTGACACTATCCGGGTGGACATACGCCATCAACACGATATTGACGCAGTACTAGATACGAACCCACTTCTCCCAGACGAACTTGTAATCCCATTCCAGTCGGTGCGTCCTCGACAAGGCCTCGCGAATTCGCCGGCGCTTGCGGCCGGCACCGGGGTGCCATTCGTGAAACTGAATCATGAAGCAATTCACGTTTTTCAGCAGATCGGTTTTAATCATCTTGTCCAGCAGCAGAAACTCGGCGCCCTCGATATTGATCTTCATCAAATCTACCTGACTGAACTTCAGCTCGCTCCATATCCTGTCGATAGCCGCTATTTCCACTTTCGTACGCGGCGTCTCCGAGTGACTGCTGCGCTCGTCGCACATGGAGGAACCCAGGCCGTTGAGCGTAAAATCCACCGTAAGATCCTGATCGCCCAGGCCATAGGGCATGGGTAGTAGTTTCGGGTTGTTGACCGCCTTTTCCTGTAATCGTTTGAAGGAATTGGGATTGGGCTCAAACGCGTAGATCACCGGGTCGTAGCGATCCACAATATGCTGCGCCCAGCTCCCGGTAAACGCCCCCACATCAATGACCACGCTGTCGGCGTTGATGTCCGCTTCGTGCAAAATATGTTTGTTGACAAACGTGGCCCCTACGAAATCTATCATGGACGGGCTGTAGTAGTGCAACTCCAGCATGGTCTTCAGGGAACGGCCGGCATTCCTGTATTTGAAGCGCATAAACAATGTGCGCGGCCACAGCAATGCCTTCTTTAATTCGTAAACACTGGGCAGGCGGATTATCATAGTTTTTTCAGGGAGCGTGGGGAGATTATTGTCGCTTGCGCCGGCAATGGTAGACTATCGAACCGCCCATGTCGACCTGAGAGATCCAATGCCGGAAACGCGCTCATCGCTGCTTGATGACAAGCAATCCATAGCGATCATCCTGCTTGCAATACTGAGCTTTGCGTGGCTTTCAAGCGTAACGGAACTCGATACAGACGCCGCCGGCACCACCGAGGGGTCGCCTGCCGCCGTCACACCAAACATCCTGGTGATTGTCGCCGATGACCTCGGCTACGACGACACCTCGGCACTCAACAGCAGCGGCCTGCCCACTGCAAATATCCGGCAACTGGCACAGGAGGGCGTGACCTATAGAAGGCACTATGCAGACTCGACCTGCACACCGAGCCGGGTCGCGATTCTCAGTGGCCGCGACCCTGAACGCTCGGGCTTTCGCCCGGTGGGGTCGGAAATCCCGTCGGAGTTCTTGACCATCGCGGAACAACTGCAACGTGCCGGCTATTCGACCAACCTCACGGGAAAGTGGCATGCCGGTGAAGAGCGGTTGCTGGCCTGGCCCCAGCACAAGGGCTTCGATCACTGGTTCGGGTTTCTCAATCAATGGGAGCTTGCCGGCGAGATTACCGAGGCGAACAAGGGCCAACGCAGGCCCACCTATCACAATCCCATGTTGCGCGAACAGGGCGGTGATCTGCGCAAATTCGAAGGACATCTCACCGACATTCTTACGGAGCACAGCGTTCGCAAGATCGAGGAACTCCAGGCGGCCGGCAAGCCGTGGTTTCTCTACCATGCATTCCTCGCACCGCACCAGCCGATTCAACCCGCCGCGCGTTTCGCGGATCGTTTCCCGGATACGCCCGAAGGACAGTACACCGCACTGGTCACCCAGCTCGACGAGGCTGTAGGGCGCATACTGGCCGTCGTCGACAGGGAAAACACGCTGGTCGTGTTCGTCAGTGATAACGGCGGAACCAACAGTGAAAGGAATAACAACTTTCCGTTCTTCGGAAAGAAGAACGAAATGTATGAGGGCTCGTTTCGCACACCGCTCATCATCAGCTGGCCTGGCTTCATTCCACAGGGCAGAACCGTCGATGAAGTGGTGATGAATGTCGATATCTACCCGACACTGCTCGCCGCGGCCAAAATTCCATCGCCGCCCGACCTGGACGGTCGCAACCTGTGGCCGTCGTTTTTTCACGACGAGGTACTCACCGGACGCCGCAGGAGTTGGGAAGTCTATAGCGCCAACGTGAATACGCTGAGCTACAGCTTCCTGGCGGAATCGGGGACCTGGCGGCTGGCGAGTCTGCAGGGGTTTTCGCCCAGCCTGTTTGACCTGTCGGAAAGCCCTTCAGGTGACATGGATGTCGCCGGTCAGAACCCGGTACCGGTCGCGGAACTGACGTCTGAATTCTGGCGGGAGCACTGGCGCAAAAGCCTGTTGGCGGTCAGTGAGTCGCCGGGGGCGGAAGCGTCGCAAAGCCTGTACAGCGGCTTTGACGCGATGCGAACACCACACCGCTACGGCTTCTCGCTCGGCCTGGAGATCGGCCCCCTGCCCGCCGGGGCGACGCCATCGGGCGGCCTGCCTTTTCACCTGCTCGCCGGCCAGGAGGGGCTGTGGGATCTCCGCTTCATACCCGGCCACGGGCTTGAGTGGCATATCGCGGATGTCGTTCTTGAAGACCCCTATTTCGACCCCACTCGCTGCAATGCCGTCATTCTGACCGGCTATTTCCAGCCCAAGGCGCACCTCGGCAAACGTGCGCCCCAGTCCACGATCAAGCTCTACTCATCCGGATTCCTGCGTGATGCCAGCAGCGATGTCAGCTACAGCCCCGCCGATGACGGCCAGTTGCAATCGCCTACCTACGTCAACTACCACGGCAGGGCGCGCTTTTCCAATATAATGCTCAGCTCCTTCGCAGACAGTTATTCACCCCGCGTGGCGGAGCAGTTCGCCGACGTCTACACCTCCCTGTACCGCGAGCAAAAGCTGACTATTCCGGATGTCCGAATGATGGATGCCGAACTCTGCAGATAGCGCCGGCCGGCACACAGCGCACGGGTCCCGACCGTGTCAAAATGCGCTGATTGCACGGAGAATTCAATGATCTGCGTCCGGCATCCCATTTCCGGAGACTGTTCTTGACAGTTTGACGCCTATGGTGCCATCATTTTTTTTGAACTCTTCCGCCAACCGAGCGCCACATGTTCCTTACCATTGACATCGAGATCACCAATCGATGTAACGCGACCTGCCATTTTTGCCCCCGCGATGCGACGCCGCACCAGGGCATTATGGACGTTGCGACGTTCGACAAGGCACTGGCACGCGCGGTGGAGTACCGCGAAGTGGTCAAGGAGGTCTCCGGGCTGGAAGTGGTTGTCAGCCTGTGCGGCCTGGGTGAACCGCTCATCAACCGCAACGCGGTTTCTTTTGTCGAAAAAGTCAAGGCGCAGGGTTTCCGCTGCTCGATGTCGTCCAACGGTGCGCTTCTCACGGAGAAGAAGAGCCATGAATTGCTCGACGCAGGCCTGGACGAAATCTACATCAATATCTCCGATATCGATGAAGAGTACGAGCGAATTTACAACCTGCCCTTTGATACCACCTGCGCCAACATCACACGTTTTGCTGAGCTGGCCGAGGGACGATGCACCCCGGTGATCATACTTGTCGATCACCGCGATGACCGGGAGCATATCGCCGCCATGCAGGCATTCTGGCGCCAACGCGGCCTGAAGCAATTCCACGATTACAGTGTAATCAATCGCGGCGGCGCGCTGTTTGTCGAGCATATGCAGTTTGAACAGTACTCCGAGATGGTTCGCGCTCGCAACGAGTTGACCGAGGGCGGAGCGCAACCGCTGTGCGGTGCACCGTGGGGTTTTTTGTTTATCGGCTATGACGGCAACTACTATCTGTGCTGCTCCGACTGGCGCAAGCAGGCCAGCCTCGGTTCAGTGTTCGATTTCAGCTTCCTGCAGGTTACCCGGCAAAAACTGGCCATGGTAGTGAGCCGAGAGCCTGTCTGTAAAACATGCAACCACGACCCCATCAACATGCTCACTGAGGAGTTGCGCGCACTCAACCGCGGCGAAGTGACGGCCGAATCCGTCGATGAGTTGAGGCAGTCCCTGCTCAGTGTCAGCAGGGATATCGACGAAGCACTGGGCGAATTGCTGCGCTATGGTGACAGTCACCCCGAGGGTATGATTCCCGCCGATATCATTCCCGTGGTCGCCACCAGCTAGGCATTATCCACTGGCCGGACCCGCTGCCATGCAAAGAGCCACAAGCGCTCACCGCACTTACAACGCCAATCGAGAGAGTTCAATGGAAGACACCCGCTGCATTGAAAACCTGATCTATCGCTATGCCGAACGGATAGACAACGGCGATCTCGAAGCTGTTGCTGAATTGTTTCGCGATGCCGAGATTATTTCACCGGCACACAATGTCCGGCGCAGCGGTTATCACGAAGTTCTTAACATGTACCAGCAGTCCTGTCGCTTGTACGAAACGACAGGTACGCCCCAAACCAAACACCTTACGAGCAATGTGATCATCGAACTGGACCAGTGCGGCAGCGAGGCCTCCGCCCGCTCCTACTACACCGTCATTCAGGCGACAGAGCAACTGCCCTTGCAGCCGATAATTTCCGGGCGCTACAGGGACAGGTTTCAGAAAGTAGACGGGCAGTGGCGCTTCGCCAGCCGCGAGATGATCGTCGACCTCGTCGGCGACTGCTCGGCCCACCTGCTGTACGATGCGAGCGGCCTTTCGTAGCGTCTCCACGGGCCTCCTCATGCGGAATTGAGCCACAAAACCGCGTAAAACACCGGGTTATGCCGGTATTTTCGCCTTACTTAATGCATGACCATCCACTATACTGGCTGGCCGGAAAAAGGTTCCACGGATAGTTAATGGCAGTCAGTATCAACATCGATATCGAGGCGACAAACCGGTGCAACGCCATTTGTCATTTCTGCCCACGAGATGCCACACCGCACCAGGGACATATGACGATGGCGACGTTCGACCAGGCCCTGAATCGCGCTGTCGAATTTCGCGATGTCAATCGCTCCGGGAGCGCCGTGGAACTCCAGGTGAGACCTAATATCTGCGGACTGGGTGAACCGCTGATCAATCCCGATACCCCGGCGTTTATCCGCAAGATTCGCGACGCGGGTTTTGCCACCTGCGGAATGTCCAGCAATGGCGCCCTGCTGGATAAAAAGCGCGGTGACGCGATACTTGATGCCGGCGTCACCAGCGTCAACATCAATATCTCCGACCTGGGAGAAGACTACGAGCGAATCTACAACCTCCCTTACGAGGAAACTCGCGACAACATCGTTCGATTCATCGAGGATGCCGGAACCGCGTGCGAGGTACAGATCGTGCTGGTCAACCACCGGAAGGACCCGGAACATACGGCCCGTATGGAGGCGTTCTGGCGCGGCTATGGCGTTAATCGTTTCATGAAATATGAGGTCATAAACCGTGGCGGCGCACTGTTTGTCGATCACATGCAGTACGAACAGTTCGCCGAGCGCCGCGCCGCAGAGCAGCTGATGGAGGAAAGCGGGCGCCGATGGGTGTGCCCGGTACCCTACCTGTCAGTGTTTATCGGCTACGACGGGCTTTACTACCTCTGTTGCTCGGACTGGAAAAAAGAAGCGCCGATGGCCAGTGTCTTCGAGGCATCGATTCTGGCTATCAGCGAGCAGAAACTACACCATGTGAGCAGCCGTGAACCCGTCTGCCGGTCGTGCAACCACGATCCGCTGAACGCGGTTACCGACAAGCTTCGCGCTGTCAACGCCGGCGATGCGTCTCCTGCCGACCTGGACAGGATGGTCGCCGTCTTTACCAGCGAAAGCGAAGCATCGTTCGCAGCAGTCGCATCGGCCGTGGAGGTAGTTCCACAGGTACGCCTCGACCATCTCGAAAGCAAAGGCAAACGCCTCATTCCTGTCATCGCCACCTGAGATTCGGCATCGCCCCAGGAGACATAAACGCTTTCGATGACACCGCCCAGCGAGAAAAAATTCCTCTTCATTCACATTATGAAGACCGGCGGCACCTCGTTCGCCGATATCATCAGTAGCAATTTTTCTGCTGGCGAGCGATACCCCGATGCCTGCATCGCCCCCGATGCCGACATTTTCCGTCGCATCGAGGCCTACCTGTTCGTCCCGAAACTCGTCGCCGATGTCAACGCACTGCAGGGCAAACTCCGGATGGTCCGCGGCCATATACCCTACGCTGTTCGCGCGCTCCTGCACGGACCCTATGTCGCGATGACCCTGCTGCGAGACCCCGTTGAACGTACGCTTTCCTATCTCAAGCATTGCCGTCGCTATCACATCGAACACCAGAAGCTGCAACTGGAGGCAATTTATGAGGATCCCTGGTTCCAAGCCAGTTTCATTCATAACTACCAGACCAAGTTGTTCTCCATGTCCGCCGCCGAGGCGCTGGCTGAAAACCGCTTCCTGGCGGGAGCACCTGAACTGCCACCCAGACATGTCATGGGAGACGGTAAGAACCTGTCCGGGGAGATCGAGGCGTTTCGGCAGCGTTCGCCCGGCCGCGTCTCCCTGGAATGTTTCGCCGCCAGCACGGGCGTGATTAGCGTCGACGACTCGAGGCTGTGCACGGCGAAGGAGAATCTGTCGTCCGTTGAAGTGGTGGGAGTCTCGGAGCACTATGATCAATTCCTCCGACAACTCAGCGATCAACACGGATGGCGGATCGCCGGCATTCCGCATCGACATGCCGGAGAAGGCGAAACCGTCTCAGCGGCATTTCGAAATCAAATAGCCATCGACAACGCCTACGACATCGAGCTGTATGACCACGCGAAATCACTCGCGGTCTGAATTTACATGGAGCAGAAACAATGAAAAGCCTGTGGGACGATGAGATAGCCGCCGCCTTTGCCGATGATGACCTGGCGATGCGCGTCTATACTTCGCGACTGCTCGGTTCCAGCGACGACCTGGTGATGCACGGCGGAGGCAACACCTCGGTCAAGGCGAGCACCCGCGATTTCTTCGGCAATGAGTTGGAGGTGCTCTATGTGAAAGGCAGCGGCTGGGATTTGAAAACAATCGAGAAGCCCGGGTTTCCCGCGATCAAACTGAAAGAGACCCGAATGCTGGCCGAACTGGATAGTCTCTCGGACCCGGACATGACCCGGCAGCTGCGCGCGTTGATGCTGGACCCGTCGGCACCCTCCCCGTCGGTTGAAGCCATACTGCACGCGATACTGCCCGCCAGGTTTATCGACCATACACATACGGATGCGATTGTTACACTGAGCAATAACCCCAGGGGGGAGGCGATTCTTGCCGAGGTCTTTCCGGATTGCCTGGTGCTTCCCTATATCATGCCCGGTTTTATTCTATCGAAGCAGGTAAACGACGCGATCAAACGCGACGACCCGGGCCAGTACACGGGCATTATCCTGATGCATCACGGCGTTTTCACCTACAGTGACAACGCCAGAATTGCGTACGAGAACATGATAGAACTGGTTACCCGCGCGGAGGACTATATCGCCGCGCACGGGGTGAGCGAACACGCCTCGGCGGACCTTCCGGTCGACCTGCTGGACCTTGCGCGCATCCGTGGAGCCGTGTCGCGGGCCCGGGGCTGCGCGCAACTGGCCATGCTGGATCGAACACCCGACGCCCAGGGGTTTGCCGACCTTCCCGATGTCGCCGGGATCGCCACCCGCGGACCGATAACGCCGGATCACGTGATCCGCACCAAGCGCATACCCGTCATTATCGACACCAGGCCTGCCGCGACCGTGCCGGAGATCGACCGGTTTGTCGCAGACTACCGGGCCTATTTCGCGGCGAACAATCAGTCCGATCTACAGATCCTGGATCAGGCGCCCCGCGTCGGCATTTGGCGCTCTGCGGGCTCAATCGCATTTGGCAGCAGTGTCAAGGAGTGCAATATCATCAGTGATATTGCCAGGCACACACGATGGGCAATCCAGACCGGCGAATCAATCGGCGGTTGGGAAGCACTGCCGGAGAAAGACATTTTTGATTTGGAGTACTGGGTGCTCGAGCAGGCCAAACTGGGCAAAGCCGCTGCGGCAAAGCCTCACCAGGGAAAGATCGCACTTGTAACGGGCGCCAACAGCGGCATTGGCAGGGCAACCTGCGAGGCGCTGGCGGCTGACGGTGCGGTGGTGGTAGGCCTGGACGTCAACCGGGACGTGGTAGCGCATCTGGACAGCGGCGGCATGACGGGCCTGGTGTGTGATCTGACCGACAGCGCTTCCATAGCAACGGCGGTCGAGCAGGTGGTCAGTCGCTACGGCGGTCTCGATATCGTGGTCTGCAACGCGGGAATTTTCAAGTCCGGAGAACGCATCGAAAACCATACGGAACAAACCTGGGACCAAACCCTGGCTGTTAACCTGACAGCCACGCAGCGCTTGCTGACCGCAGCCATCCCGTACCTGAAGCTCGGCGTAAACCCGTCCATCCTTCTCGTTGGCTCAAGAAACTATGCAGCGCCAGGGCCTGGTGCCGCAGCATACTCCGTAAGCAAGGCGGGCATCACACAGCTGGCCAGGGTCGCCGCACTCGAACTGGCCGCTGATGGTATACGGGTTAACGTGGTTCATCCCGATGCGGTGTTCGATACCGCGTTATGGACAGAGGATGCACTGGCGAAATCCGCCGCCCGCTACGGCATGACAGTGGAAGAATACAAATCGAAGAACCTGCTCGGTCGGGAAATTCGCTCACGCGATGTAGCACGCCTGCTATCGACAGTGGCCAGCGACGTTTTTAACGCGACCACGGGCGCCCAGATTCCCATCGATGGGGGCAGTGACCGGGTGATCTAGTACTCCATCAACATGCTATTGACGGAGTACTAGCCTGCATCGCGTTGCAGATTGCCCGCAATTATATCCAGCAAACGCGCGCCGATCGCCGCCATCTCAAGGCGAGCACCCGGCAACTGCTGCGCCATCGAGGTCACCTGTAAACCGGCGTATCCACAGGGGTTGATGCGCCCGAACGGTTCCAGGTCCATATCCACATTCAGCGCCAGACCGTGATAGCTGCAGCCGCGCCTCACCCGCAAACCCAGCGAGGCGATTTTTGCGCCCTCCACATAGACGCCGGGCGCCGCCGGGTCGGCCGCGGCAGCAATAGCGTACTCGGCCAGCAGGCTAACCAGGCTGTGTTCGATAAGGTTAACGAGATCACGTACTCCGAATTGCCGGCGGCGCATATCCACCATCAGGTACAGTACCCACTGTCCCGGCCCGTGGTAGGTGACCTGGCCACCGCGGTCCACCTGGATCACCGGGATATCTCCGGGCGCCAGCAGGTGCTCGGCCCTGCCCGCCTGGCCCTGCGTGAACACCGGCGGATGTTGCAATAACCACAATTCGTCTGGCGAGTCCGGGCCTCGTGAATCGGTCAGTTGGCGCATGGCGTCCAGCGTCGGCTGATAATCCACGAGCCCGAGTTCGCGCTGCACCAGCTCCGGCGCCGACACGGCTCAAATCACCATGCTCACCAAACCGGTGGCCAGCAGGTCCTGGTGCAAGGCCTCCAGCTGCTCCGGCCCGGTGGCGGTGATGGTAATCGTGAGAGAGGTAAAAGTGCCCTTACTACTGATCTTCGCGACGACTGTCTGCTGATCGAATCCCGGCGCGTGACTTTCGAACACTTCCAGAATTGTCGATTCAAAGGTATCGCTGCTGCGTCCCATCACCTTGATCGGGTAATCGCAGGGGAACTCGATCTTGGGGGCTTCAGGCGGCTGCTCCACGGTGCTCTCCCGGGCGCAGCCCTGTTATCTTGCACCAAACAATTTGGCGAAAAACATCAGCACACTGTCCCACAGGCGCGCAAAAAAGCCCGCCTGCTCTACAGCTTCCAGCGCGACCACGGGCGCCTGCAGGCGGGTTTCACCATCCAGGGTGACGCTTACCGTACCCACGGGATCACCGACCGCCAACGGCGCCTCTATCTGGGCATTCAATACCACATCGGTCTCGAGTTCGTCGTGCTTGCCGCGCGGCAGCGTCAGCACGACTTTCTCCACGAAACCGACAGGTACGTAATCCTGCTGCCCTTTCCACACGCGCGGCTTGGCCAGTTCAGTCATCGCTGCAAACGCAGTCGCCGTCTGATAGAAACGAAAACCGTAGTTCAACAGCGCTGCGGTGTCATTCTTTCGCGCCTTGGTGCTCGCAGTGCCCATTACCACCGATATCAGGCGCATCCCCTTGCGTTCCGCAGAAGCTACCAGGCAATAGCCAGCTTCCTTGGTATGGCCTGTCTTCAACCCGTCCACCGAGGGGTCCTGAAGTAACAGGGTGTTGCGGTTGTACTGGCGAATGTTGTTATAGGTGAACTCGAGCTCCTTGTAGATCGCATACTGCCTGGGGTGGTCATTGATCATCGCCCGTGCCAACGTCGCGAGGTCTCGTGCGGTGGTGAGGTGGGCCGGATCCGGCAAACCGTGTGAATTCACATAATAGGTGTTCGTCATGCCCAGTCGCTCGGCATTGGTATTCATCATCTCGGCGAACACCGCCTCGCTGCCGGCAATATGTTCGGCCACTGCCACCGAGGAATCGTTGCCCGAAGATATAATGATTCCGCGCTGCAGATCCGCAATCGAGACATCTTTACCCGGCTCGATCCACATCAGAGATGAGCCGTTGAACACCGGATTTTGCGACCAGGCGTTCTCGGAGATACGGACCATATCGTCTTCCTTGACCCGTCCTGCATTTATTTCCTCGGCCAGCACATAGGCGGTCATCATTTTGGTGAGACTGGCCGGCGGCAGCTGCATATCCGCATTGTGCTCCACCAGCACCTCGCCACTGTCGGCGTCAATCAGGAAATACGCCTTGGCGGCCAATTCCGGGGGTGCGGGTATCGCATTCTGTGCAGGAGCGTGGAGGCTGGTAACAACAAGGAGCAGGGCAAGTACGATTCGAGTCATGATTTAGCGGGACCGTGAAGGTGAGTTGAGCAAGCCGCGATGGTACCGCATGCGAAGTCGGAGCGAAAGAATCCCTGTATTCTATGGCAGTGGCTGTCCCGCTTCATAGCCGCTGTCCTGCAAGCGCTGCTGCAGCGCCAGCAGGTGCTGCTTGTCATCTACCGGCCCTATCCGGACACGGTACAGCCTGGTACCTCCGGCATCAACCGGACTGATAAACACTGGCGCTGACAGCAGGTCCTGCAGTTCAGCCAACAGGGTTTTGGCAGTGGACTCACTGCCAAACGCGCCCAACTGCAAAAAGCGATACTTGCCATAGGACGCGTCGCGCCGGTCCTCGACACCGACCACGTCGATGACCTCGACCTCCACGTTCGCGGTGCCTTTTTCCATATAGCCCAGCTTTACCGCCGCGGCATAGGACAGGTCGATCAGGCGGTCCGCATGGAACGGACCGCGGTCATTGACCCGCACTACAATGCTCTTGCCGTTGTCCAGGTTGGTGACCCGCGCGAAACAGGGAATCGGCAGCGATTTGTGGGCGGCGCTGGCCTGGTACACGTCGTAGAGTTCGCCGTTGGATGTCTCGTGGCCGGTAAACTTGGCGCCGTACCAGGAGGCGATTCCGCGCTCGCTGTAACCGCGGTACTCCTTCAGCACCTCGTACGTCACCCCGTCGATAACGTAGGGGCTCATATTACCGGCCGCGAGAATAGGATCGGGCAGTGGCACCGCATCGACAACATCTTCCGGACTGATCGGACGCAACGGCGCGAAGTCGTGCTCCACCGCATACCGCGATTTAGGTGGCGCCACGGCGGTTTCAGCGCCTGTTTCGGGCCCCGGAGGCTGCGACGCGCAGCCGATGAAAAGCACCGCCGTCGCAATCATCGCCAGGACGACAACAGGGGACTTCATCGGGCGATACGCTCCGCCAGCCGCTGACTGAGTTGATAAACACTCATGGCATACATCGCACTGTGGTTATAGCGGGTAATAACGTAGAAATTGTGCAGTCCAAGCCAGTACTCATAACCGTTTTTCAGTTCGAACTTCATCGCGGTCGCGAGCGCGTTCGGATCAAGCTCCATCTTTGCGACAACCCCTTCTGCGGCAAACTGCGCTACTGTCCGGGTCGGCTCCAGGTCATCGCGGCGCTGCACAAAAATGCTGTCCGGCGTATCGGCGGCCGCGGTTGCCGGGGACACCACGACTTCACCCTCGCGCCAACCGTGTTGTTTGAAATAATTCGCCACGCTGCCGATGGCATCGACCGGGTTGGTCCAGATATCGACAATTTCGTCATTATCGAAGTCGATCGCGTAACTGCGGTAGCTGCTCGGCATGAACTGTCCATAGCCCATCGCCCCCGCGTAAGACCCCATCAGTTCCGTAGGATCCATACCCTGGTCGCGGGTCAGAATGAGAAAGTTCTTCAGCTCCGCGGTAAAAAACGGCGAGCGGGGAGGATAATCAAACGCCAGCGTCGAAAGTGCGTCCAACACGCGGTAGCTGCCGGCCACCCGGCCATAATAGGTTTCCACGCCAATAATGGCGACGATGATTTCCGCCGGGACACCGAACTCACGCTGTGCCCGCTCCAGCGTCACACGATGTTTCCCGTAGAACTCAATCCCCTGGTCCTCGCGCGCTTTATTGAGGAAGATTTCCCGGTACTCATACCACGGCTTGGATTTCTCGGCGGGGCGGGAGATCGCCGCCAGAATACTGTCCTTGCGCTCTGCCCGGGCAAAGAGCTGCTGTAATTCTTCGCGGTCAAAACCCTCTTCCTCAACCAGTTCATCAACCACCACCGCCGCATTCGGGTGTGCGCCATAGTTATCCCCCGCGCAGGACAAGGTCGGCCACAGGCAGAACAGGACAACAAACACTTTCAGGCGTAATGACATAGACTCTAACTCGTTCTCGTACGACAAAGGGTGGATTCACGGCAATGCTGCACAGGGCGTTCATGCGTCCGCCCCGGCCTTTTCGGTACTGATCGCCATCAGGACACCAAACCCGGCCAGCAGCGTCACCAGCGAGGTACCGCCCGCGCTCACCAGCGGCAGCGGCACCCCGACAACCGGTAGCAAACCGGCAACCATTCCCATATTAACAAAGATGTACACGAAAAACGTCAGTGTCAGGCTGCCGGCCATCATTCGACCGAAACTGGTTTGCGCATGGGCGCCTATCCAGAACCCGCGCAACAGGATCAGCAGGTAGATACCCATCAGGAGAATTATCCCTTGCAGGCCCTGCTCTTCGGCCAATACCGCGATGATAAAATCTGTGTGACTCTCGGGCAGGAAGTCCAGTCTCGACTGGGTACTTTGCATCCACCCCTTGCCATCCCACCCGCCTGATCCGATAGCCGTCTTGGACTGGATAATATTCCAGCCCGCCCCGAGCTTGTCGCTTTCCGGGTTGAACATCGTGAGAATGCGCTGCTTCTGGTATTCCTTCAGCCCGTACATCCAGACCGGCCAGGCCGATGCCGCCGCCACCACGGCGGCGCCAAAAATGTAGCGCCAGCCAATCCCGGCGATAAAAAGCACAAACAGTCCGCTGGAAGCAATCAACAGGGAGGTGCCCAGGTCGGGCTGAACCACGATCAATCCAGCGGGCACCGCCAGCAACACCAGCGCCCCGACGACAGCAGGGAGGCGCGGGGGCAATACCCTGTCCGCCAGGAACCAGGCAATTACCATTGGCACCGCCAGTTTCATGATCTCCGAAGGTTGAAAGCGAAACCCGCCGATCTGCAACCAGCGCTGGGCACCCTTGGCGCCCACGCCCACCAGCAATACCGCCACCAGCATTGCCACACCGCCCAGAAACAGCCAGGGCGCCCAGCTCGCGTACTGCTTCAAACTGACCTGCGCGGCCAGCAGCATGATCACAAAGGCCAGCGCCAGGTAACTTCCCTGGCGGTACACGGCCTCCATGCTCTGCCCTGACGCGCTGTAGAGCACCATCAGCCCGTAGCCGCTCAGTATCGCGAGCAACAACAGCAGGGGGATATCGAGATGAAAGCGCATCACAGCACTCGGCCGCTTGGCCATATCCCGCGAGCCCTGGTGGGGCAACTGCCGTACGTAATCACCCATCAGCCGCTCTCCACCGCAAACCAGGTATCGATGACTGCGCGCGCAATCGGCGACGCCGCGGAACTGCCGCCGCCATTTTCAACGATGATCCCCACCGCGATGGTCGGCGACTCGATGGGCGCGAAGGCAATGAAAAGACCGTGATGCCGGTGTCTCTCCGCCACCTCATCCTCGTTATAGACGGCGTTCTGCGCGATACCGATGACCTGGGCGGTACCTGTTTTCCCCGCCATTTCATAGGTGATTCCATTGGCCAGCGCTTTTGCCGTACCCCGCGCCCCGTGAACTACTTCGCGCATACCGTCAAAAATCGCATCCCAGTACTCATCGGGTGCCACCAATGGCTCCAGCACCGGAGCAGGAACAGGCTCACCATCCACCGCCATCACCAGGCGCGGGACCCGCCGCTCCCCCCTGCTGGCCATCACACTGGTAGCGACGGCCAATTGCAGTGGCGACGCCAACATATAGCCCTGGCCGATACCGGCGCTCAACGTCTCACCGGGATACCAGGGCTGCGACATGGCACCGCGCTTCCAGCGCGTTGAGGGCAGCACACCGGCACGCTCATTGGTGGTATCGATACCCGTACGCTCCCCAAAACCAAAGGGAAGCAGGTAATCGTGCATGCGGTCGATCGTCAGGCGGCGCGCGAGGTCATAGTAGTAAACGTCGCAGGACTGGGCGATCGCCATCTTCATATCCACTCGCGCGGCGTGTCCCGTGCCCGTGACCCGCAGAATCCAGTCGCGATACTTGCGGGAATCGCCGGGCAGGCTGTACCAACCGGGGTCGGGAACCGTTGACTGCGGTGTTACCAGGCCGGACAGCAATCCCGCCATCGACATGAAGGGCTTGATAGTGGAACCGGGCGGATAGGTACCCTGGATGGCGCGATTGTATAGCGGCACATCCAGCGAATCACGCAGTGCGGAGTACTCGCTGGAACTGATGCCATTTACAAACAGGTTGGTATCGAATCCCGGCGTGGAAACCAGCGCCAGTACGCCGCCGGTGCGTGGATCGATTGCAACCACCGCGCCGCGACGATCGCCGAGTGCTTCAGACGCGGCCAGCTGCACGTCATAGTCCAGCGACAGGGTGAGGTCCTTGCCGCGCACGGGCGCGAACCGTTCCAGCACCCGTAGCACGCGCCCATGCGCATTGCTCTCGACGTTCTGGTAGCCGACATCCCCGTGCAGCAGGTCCTCGTAGTATTTCTCAACACCCACCTTGCCGATGTGAAAGGTGCCGCGGTAATCCGTCTCATCGAGCTCCTGCATTTCCTGCTCATTGATGCGGCCCACGTAGCCCAGCGCATGCGAGAACAACTCACCGTGTGGGTAGTGCCGCAACAGCTGTGCCTCGACCACCACCCCCGGCAATCGAAAGCGGTTGACCGCCAGGCGCGCGCGCTCTTCTTCGGTCAGGCGAAACCGCAGGGGCACGGGTTCATAGGGACGACTGCGATAGAGCTTCTTGCGAAAGGTTTCCAGGTCGCCCTGGGATATCGGGAGCACTGCCTGCAGGTCAGCCAGTGTGGCATCGAGGTCCGGGACGCGCTCGCGCACAATGGATAGCATGTAGCTGGGTCGATTGTCGGCCAGCGGAACACCGTGGCGATCAAAAATCAGACCGCGACGGGGCGGCAACGGCTGCAACTGCACACGGTTGCGCTCGGATTGCGTGCGGTAGGTTTCATATTCCGTTACCTGCAGCTCGTAGTAGCGCATCAGTACCACGCAGAGCGAAATCATCACCAGGCCGATCGCGAGGATTGTGCGTGTGCCGTTCACACGAGATTCGAGCTGCGGATCTTTTAAATCGAATTGCGGTAGCATTTAAACGGCCTGGAGACCCTGTGCAGCGTTGAATAGGGTAAACACTAGGCGCGATGATACGGGTGGTTGACGGTAATTGTCCAAGCCCTGTACAACTGTTCCGCCAGCAACACTCGCACCAGCGGGTGCGGCAGCGTCAAATCGCTGAGCGACCAGCAAAAATCCGCCCGCGCCAGGCAGGACGGGGACAGGCCGTCCGGGCCACCAATCAGGATACTGTAGTTGGCTCCCGACATCTGCCAGGCACTCAGGTGACCGGCCAGTTGTTCGGTTGACACCCGCTTCCCCTGCACGTCCAGGGCGACCACACGCTCACCGGCGGGAATATTCCTGAGTATGCGCTCTCCTTCAGCGGCGACGTCCCGACCACGCCTTGCCAGCGGTATCTCGCGCCACACCAGTTTCAGTTCACGCGGCAGGCGTTTGCTGTACTCCGCGATACCCTGCTCAACCCACGCGGGCATCCGCGTTCCAACGGCGATCACAGTGATGCGCATCAGACTTTTTTCATGCAGGCGAGCCGGTTTCTTCGGGACTGCTCCACAAACGTTCCAGGTCGTAAAAATCGCGGGTCGCCGGCAGCATGACATGCACGACCACATCGCCGAAGTCCACCAGCACCCACTCGCCGCCGCTCTCGCCTTCCACGCCCATGGGTGCGACACCCTGTTTCTTCGCTTCCACGGACACATGACTGGCCAGCGACTTGACATGGCGGTTGGAGGTGCCGCTGGTGATCACCATATAGTCCATCACGTCCGTGAGTGCGCGCACGTCCAGTACCACGGTATTGACGGCCTTTAGATCGTCCAGCGCAGCGACGACAAACTGCGTGAACTGTTCAGATTCCATAAGCTTGTTTAACTTTCGCATTCATAATCGAGGGTCCGGTCGTTATCGATAAAGTGTATTGGTTTGAATATAGTCGAGCACCGATTGCGGCAGCAGGTAGCGCGCGGACCGCCCGGCGGCCAGAATATCGCGAATCTCGGTCGACGATATGGCCAGCGGGCGCAGTTCCTCTATCGCAATACATCCCGCGGGGCGACCGCGCAGGCCATGCGGGTTTTCCACCCGGTGTCCCTTCAGCCACTGGGCCACTTCGCCTTCGCCCGGCAGCTCCCAGCCGGGGCGCGCGATAACTACAATATGGGCCCAGTCCAACAATTCCTGCCAGCGGTGCCACGTGGTGATATCCAGCACCGCATCGCAACCCAACACCATGCACAGTCCGGTCCCGGCGCCAAGTTCACTGCGCAATTCAATCAGGCTGTCGATGGTATAGGAACTTCCGTGGCGCTGTAGCTCTCGCATATCACAGGCCAGGCGCGGCTCGCCCTGCACGGCCAGCTCTACCATGGCGGCGCGATGCTCGGCGCTGCACGCGGGCGCCTCACGGTGCGGCGGTTGCGCGCTGGGCATCAGGCGCAATTGCTCCAGTTGCAGCCGCTCCACCAGTTCCAGCGCCGAGCGCAGGTGGCCGTAGTGCACAGGATTGAAGGTCCCGCCAAAGACACCTACCAGGGTCCTGATGGACAGCGTGGGCTCGCTCAAGAGCGAAGCTGCCCCTCGCCGAGCACCACAAATTTCTGGGTGGTGAGGCCTTCCAGTCCTACCGGGCCACGCGCATGTATCTTGTCGGTGGAAATCCCGATCTCCGCACCCAGTCCGTATTCAAAACCGTCGGCCAGGCGCGTGGAGGCATTGACCATGACCGAACTGGAGTCCACTTCGCGCAGGAAACGCATGGCTCGCCCGTGCTCCTGCGTGACAATGCTGTCCGTGTGTTGCGAACTGTAGGTATTGATGTGCTCTATGGCCTGTTCCAGACCGGCGACCACGCGCACCGCCAGAATCGGTGCGAGGTATTCCTCCCGCCAGTCCTGCTCGGACGCGGGTTTTGCGCCGGGCATCAGCGCCATCGCGCGTGGGCAACCGCGCAGTTCCACGCCCGCCTCCACATAGGCTTGCGCGAGGCGCGGCAGTATCGCGGCCGCTTTCGATTCCGCCACCAGCAGGGTTTCCATGGTGTTGCAGGTGCCGTAACGCTGCGTCTTCGCGTTCACGGCAATGGAAAACGCCATCTCGTCATCCGCAAACTCATCAATGTACACATGGCAGACGCCATCGAGGTGCTTGATTACCGGCACCCTGGCATCCCTGCTGATGCGTTCGATCAGCCCTTTGCCGCCACGCGGCACGATCACATCGACATATTCCGGCATGGCGATCAAATGGCCCACGGCCGACCGATCAGCGGTAGCCACCACCTGTACGGCCGTGGCGGGCAATCCACCGAACTGCAGGCCCTGACGCAGGCAATCCGCGATAGCGCAGTTGGACGCCAGTGACTCGGAACCGCCGCGCAAAATTGCGGCATTGCCGGATTTGAGGCACAGGCTCGCAGCCTCCACAGTCACGTTGGGCCGCGACTCATAGATTATCCCGATCACACCGAGCGGCACCCGCATGCGACCCACCTGAATCCCGCTGGGCATGCTGCGCATGTCCGAGATGCTGCCGACCGGGTCCGGTAGCGCCACCACCTGTCGCAGGCCCTCAAGCATCGCGTCAATACGCGCCGGCGTCAGTTCCAGCCGATCCAGCAGGGGCGCCTCCAGGTCCCTGGCGCGGCCCTGTTCCAGATCCTGCCTGTTGGCTTCGATCAAGCCGGTACGCGCGCCATCCAGCGCATCGTGCACGGCGAGCAACGCGCGGTTGCGCACGGCAGTCGGCGCGACCGCCACAGCGCGCGACGCCGCTCGTGCAGCGCTACCCACCTCAGCCATGTACTGCTCAACATTCATTGCCGATCGACACCCATTGCGGACCTGCCTGTGGACACAAAGGCGCAATTATACCTGATGCGTCAAGGGTATGTGCTAAACTGCTGCCGGAAATTCTCACAGGTATACGCATGGCGGCGACACCCGAACTGGAATTCTTCTACGACTGCTCCAGCCCCTGGACCTACTTCGCGTTCACTCGCATCCAACCCCTGATGAAACAGCTGGCGCTGCCGATCCGCTGGCGACCCATTCTGGTGGGAGGGGTTTTTAACGCGGTCAACCAGGAGCTGTACGCGGCCCGCGAAGCCATGTTCAGCAGCCCTGACAATCCGCGCATGAAATACTTCGTCAAGGATATGCGGGACTGGGCCCGACTCTGCGGTGTCCGTACCGAGATGCCGCCGGGACATCCCATCAGCAGCGTCAGGGCCATGCGCGGCGCGTTTTACGCGCAGGAACAGGGCGCACTGGTGCCGTATTCGCGGGAAGTCTTTGCAACCTACTGGGACAGTGACACCCCCGATATCACCAGCGATGAGGTGCTCGCCGCAATTTGTACGCGGGTGGGGCTGGACGCGGAGGGCTTCTTTGCCGCTATCGCCAGTCAGCGGTACAAGGATTTGTTGCGCGAGACGACGGATGAACTGATTGCCCGTGGGGGATTTGGGTCGCCGACGATCTTTATCAATGGCGATGACATGTACTTTGGCAATGATCGCCTGGAACTGGTTGAGGCCCGGCTTCGGGAACTACTTCAGACCTCATAGGATGCGAACTTCAGGGGCATTGCCATTATCCCGGCACAGTGGGGGTGGGGCGGCTGCACCATTACCATTGCCCGTAGCCAGGGTCAGTTTGGACTACTGAAACCAGTAATGCGGGTAGATAGTAGGTCGAAGCCCGGCGCTATTGCCACGCACTAAATTTCAAACAAATTCCAGCCCAAAAAAAAGCGGGCACCAGGCCCGCTAGAAAAAAGCTACTGAATACGAGTTACAAGCCGTCAGCATTCTCCGCCAGATAGGCTGCGACACCGTCGGGGGAGGCGTTCATGCCCTTGTCGCCCTTGTTCCAGCCCGCCGGGCACACTTCGCCGTGCTCGTCAGTGAACTGCAGCGCCTCAACCAGACGGATCAACTCGTCAATATTGCGGCCCAGCGGCAGGTCATTGACCAGTTGCGATCGCACCACGCCCTTGGGATCGATCAGGAACGCACCGCGAAACGCTACGCCCCCGGCGCTTTCAACATCATAGGCGCGACAAATGTCGTGGTTGACATCAGCCGCCATCGTGTAAGACACCGCGCCGATACCGCCACTGTTCACGGGCGTATTGCGCCAGGCATTGTGCGTGAACTGGGAGTCGATGGACACAGCTACCACCTCCACACCCAACTCACGGAACTTGTCCATACGGTGATCGAGGGCGATCAGCTCGGAGGGACACACGAAGGTGAAATCCAGCGGATAAAAGAATACCAGGCCATACTTGCCTGCCATCGCCTCGGAACGCTTGTAGGAATCGACGATCTCCCCTGTGCCAAGCACTGCCGCGACATCGAAATCCGGTGCCGGTTTACCAACTAAAACGCCCATCTCTTACTACTCCTCTCGGTTATGCATCCAGTGCGCGTTCTCGGGGATGAGACCGCGCGATTGCAGAGGAATAATACACAGAGCGAACGATATCGCCTATTTAATTATGAACATGGAATCAATAGCGTAGAGCTATGGCTGCGCTGGCGCTACCCGGCTGAGGGAGCGGGTGCGTTTTCCTTGATCAGCGCCAGCAGTTCGCCGTTCTCGTGCATCTCGGTGACAATATCGCAGCCCCCCACCAATTCGCCGTCGACCCAAAGCTGGGGGAAAGTGGGCCAGTTCGCGTACTGCGGGAGTGTGGCGCGGATTTCGGGATTACTCAGTATGTCCACGTAGGCGAAGCGCTCGCCGCACGCCATCAACGCCTCGACAGTGCGTGCCGAAAAGCCGCACTGGGGCTGATTGGGAGAACCTTTCATATACAACAGAACCCGGTTCTCTGCGATCTGTTGCTTGATTGTTTCAATAATGTCCATCGGTTGTCCTACCCTGTATCTCGTGTTTTGGCTGCCCGTCGGGCTGTCAGCGTGCAGCGCGTATAATACCCTATTCCCGGACCAAATTGCGCCTGTTGCATTGCGGTGGATTGCCAATCTTCATTTACCTAGCTATAGTTGATCGTTTCCAGGCAGCTTCCGCTGCCTTTTTGCGTTTTTGGGAGGAGCACAATCATGTCGGCGCTGATGCAGACTTACGCCAGGTTACCTGTGACATTCAGTCACGGCGAGGGTGTGTACCTGTACGACACCGACGGACGCCGCTATATGGACGGCATCTCCGGCATCGCGGTCAACGGCCTGGGCCACGCTCACCCGGCGGTTACCGCGGCGATCCGTACACAGGCCGACAAGCTGATCCACAGTTCCAACCTGTACCGCATAGCAGCGCAGGAAGCGCTCGGCAGCGCACTGACGCAGGTCGCGGGGATGGACAACTGCTTCTTCGGCAATTCCGGCGCGGAAGCCAATGAGGCGGCCATCAAACTGGCGCGACTTTACGGTCACGCACGCGGCATCAGGAAACCCGCCATCGTAGTACTCGAAGGTGCGTTCCACGGCCGCACGCTGGCGACGCTCAGCGCCACCGGCAACCGCAAGATACAGGCCGGGTTCGAACCGCTGGTCGCGGGCTTCGTGCGAGCGCCGCGCAACGATATCGAGGCACTGAGGCAGATCGCGGCAAAAAACCCGGACGTGGTGGCTTTCCTCGCGGAGCCTATTCAGGGCGAATGCGGTGTGCAAGTGCTGGACCAGCAGTACCTGGAGGCAGCGCGAGCGATTTGCAACAAGGAAGACTGGCTGTTCATGCTCGATGAAGTCCAGACCGGCAACGGCCGTACCGGCACCTATTTCGCCTATCAGGGTCTCGACCTGGTGCCGGATGTAGTCACCACGGCCAAGGGCCTGGGTAATGGCGTGCCGATTGGCGCCTGTCTGGCGCGCGGCCCAGCGGCACAAGTGTTCAGCACAGGCCATCATGGCTCTACTTTCGGCGGCAACCCGCTGGCCTGTGCGGCCGGCCTGGCGGTGGTCAACAGCATCGCGCAGGATGGCTTGTGCGCCAATGCTGCCGCAATGGGACAGTTGATCGCCGACACCCTGCGCAGCGCATGCACAGGCGCAAAACACGTCTGCGCCATTCGCGGCAGGGGACTGATGCTGGGTATCGAGTTGCACAAGGACTGCGGTGAACTGGTGCCGCGCGCGATGGATGCCGGCTTCCTCATCAACGTCGCCGGAGGCAACACGATAAGATTGCTGCCACCGCTGGTGATTAACGAGGCCGAAGCCCGGGAACTGGCCGACGCCGTTGCTGAACTGATACACAATTTTGACTGAAACGCCTCCGGCGCTTAAACAGGACAGGTCATGCCAGGCACCCGACATTTTTTGACGCTGCTGGATTTCAGCCCCCGGGAGTTGCAGCAACTCATCGAGCGCGGTATCGAAATGAAACGCGCACACCGCGCCGGGCAGGACCAGCGCGCGTTTCCAGGCAGTGTGCTGGCGATGATTTTTTCCAAATCGTCTACCCGCACCCGGGTGTCGTTCGAAGCCGGAATCGCACACCTCGGTGGCCACGCCATGTTTCTGTCCCCGCACGACACCCAATTGGGCCGCGGCGAACCGATCGAGGACAGTGCCCGGGTCATCTCCTCTATGGTGGATATCATCGTCATCCGTACCTTCGGCCACGATATCGCGCAGCGTTTTGCGGCAAACTCATCGGTACCCGTGGTAAACGCACTGACCGACGACTACCACCCCTGCCAATTGCTCGCGGACATGCAGACCTGGTTTGAACACCGCGGCAGTATCGCCGGCAAGAGCGTGTGCTGGGTGGGGGACGGCAATAATATGTGCCAGTCCTATATCAACGCGGCCCGACAGTTTGACTTTGAGTTGCGTATTGCCTGCCCGCCGGGTTTCGAGCCGAACAGCGAGCTCCTCAAGGCGAACCGGGAGCGCGTGCGCATCGAGCACGACCCGTCGGTAGCCGCCAGTGGCGCCGACCTGCTGGTTACCGATGTCTGGGCATCCATGGGCCAGGAGGAGGAGCAACTGGAACGCGCCAGGCTGTTCAAGCCCTACCAGGTCAACAGCGAGCTGATGAGCCTGGCCGCCAGTGACGCGCTGTACATGCACTGCCTGCCGGCGCACCGCGGTGAGGAGATCAGCGCGCAACTGATGGATGCTCCCGATACGGTGATCTGGGATGAAGCCGAGAATCGCCTGCATGCGCAAAAAGCACTGGTGGAGGCATTGCTGCTGAGCAATCGCTGACAATACTGGTAGAAATACGACAAAAAAATTTTCGATGGAACCGCGCTATCGGGCAATCGGCCACTCCTTGACCGGCGCCCCCAAGCAGATCAAGGCCTGTGAGGTAAGTAGGCACAGACACACATAACTGTGTACAAGTTATCCACAAAATAAACCCAGTGTAATTCCCTTGCATTGCGCACCCAGCCGCATTATCTTGTACTTGAGTGAAGCGTATACCCCCATATATTGGGTGTCGCCGCTAAAGTACGAATAACAAGTTCATAATTTTAGTTGCCGAGGCAGGGATTCTTCCCGACATCAGCCCCAGGGAGACTTTCCCGCAATGTGGCGGTGTGCAGCCGGTATATGAATGCTTCGCCGCGCGGTAACCCAAATAAAGCCAGCATCGGCACTTCGGAGAGAGCATGCAGACAGAGACCAACCAGGACGGCGCCCCCGCCGCAGCGACCACCCCACCCCGGCAATCCCCCACCGCCAGCGGCGCCCTCGCCGCTACCGCTCCGGGACAGTTACGTGTGATCAAGCGCAACGGCACCGTTGTACCGTTTGAAGCCAGCAAAATAGCCGTGGCCATCACCAAGGCATTTCTCGCGGTGGAAGGCGGCAAGGCGGCGGCGTCCAGCCGCATCCATGAGACGGTGGCCAAGCTGACATCAATGGTCATGGGCACCTTCCAGCGCCGCATGCCCTCGGGCGGAACTATCCACATTGAAGACATACAGGACCAGGTCGAACTGTCGCTGATGCGTTCCGGGGAGCATAAGATAGCCCGCGACTACGTCATCTACCGCGAACGGCAGGCACAGAAACGCGCTGCCAAGCAGAACCTGTCACCCGCCACGCAGGCCGCGGCGGGCAATATCTCCGTGGTCCAGGCCGACGGCAGCCGCGCCCCGCTGGACATCGATCGCCTCCACACCATTGTCAGTGAGGCCTGCTACGACCTGACCGACGTCAGTGAAACGGAAATCCTTGACCAGGCCCTGAAGAACCTCTACGACGGTGTCAGCCAGAGCGAACTGAGTACCTCGCTGGTCATCACCGCCCGCACCATGATCGAGCAGGAGCCCAATTACAGCTTCGTCGCCGCCCGCCTGCTCTGTGACAACCTGCGCAGTGAAGCCCTGGGCTTTCTGAATGTGGCGGAAAGCGCCACGCAACACGATATGAGCACGCTCTACGCCAGGGCACTGCCCGCCTATGTGGCCAGGGGCGTCGAACTGGAATTGCTGGCACCCAATCTGCTGGAGTTCGACCTCGAGCGCCTGGGCCAGGCGCTGTTGCCCGAGCGCGACCTGCAATTCACTTACCTCGGCCTGCAAACCCTGTACGACCGCTACTTTATCCACAGCGACAGTACCCGCATCGAATTGCCGCAGATTTTCTTCATGCGTGTGGCGATGGGACTGGCGGTAGAAGAAGACGACAAGAACGCCAGGGCGATCGAGTTCTACCAGTTGCTGTCGTCCTTCGATTACATGAGTTCAACGCCGACCCTGTTCAACGCCGGCACACTGCGCCCGCAGCTTTCGTCCTGCTACCTCACTACGGTGCCGGACAACCTGCACGGCATTTACGGCTCCATCCAGGACAACGCGATGCTTTCCAAGTTCGCCGGTGGACTGGGCAACGACTGGACGCCCGTGCGCGCCCTGGGAGCCTATATCAAGGGTACCAACGGCAAGTCACAGGGTGTTGTGCCATTCCTCAAGGTAGTCAATGACACCGCCGTGGCCGTCAACCAGGGCGGCAAGCGCAAAGGCGCCGTATGCGCCTATCTCGAAACCTGGCACCTGGATATCGAGGAGTTCGTGGAACTGCGTAAAAATACCGGCGATGATCGCCGCCGCACCCACGATATGAATACCGCCAACTGGATACCCGACCTCTTCATGCAGCGGGTGTTCGACGGCGGCGAGTGGACGCTGTTCTCCCCCAACGACGTGCCGGAGTTGCACGATCTTTACGGCAAAGCGTTCCAGGAGCGCTATGAGCAGTATGAGGAAATGGCTCGCACCGGCAAACTGAAGCTGTTCAAGACGGTCAAGGCGGAAAACCTGTGGCGCAAGATGCTGGGCATGCTGTTTGAAACCGGCCATCCCTGGATGACGTTCAAGGACCCGTGCAACCTGCGTTCGCCGCAGCAGCACGTCGGCGTTGTGCACTCCTCCAACCTGTGTACGGAGATCACGCTCAATACCAACAAGGACGAGATCGCCGTCTGTAACCTGGGCTCGGTCAATCTGCCCCAGCATATCGACGAGAACGGACTCAACCTGGAGAAGCTGCAAAAAACGGTGCGTACCGCTGTGCGCATGCTGGATAACGTGATTGATATCAACTACTACTCGGTCCCGCAGGCCGAGGCCTCCAACCTGCGCCATCGCCCCGTCGGCCTGGGCCTGATGGGTTTCCAGGACGCGCTGTACAAGCAGCACCTGGCCTACGGCTCGGACGAGGCCGTGCAGTTCGCGGACAATTCCATGGAGGCCATCAGCTACTACGCTATCCAGGCCTCCAGCGAGTTGGCCGCCGAACGCGGCGCCTACTCCAGCTACGAGGGTTCATTGTGGAGCCAGGGTATTTTCCCGCTGGATTCGCTGGACAAACTGATCGCGGAGCGCGGTGAAAAATACATCAACGTCGACCGCAGCCACACGCTAGACTGGTCGACCCTGCGCGACACCGTGAAGGCGCAGGGCATGCGCAACTCCAACGTGATGGCGATCGCCCCCACCGCGACCATCGCCAACATTACCGGCGTGTCGCAGTCTATCGAGCCGACTTACCAGAACCTCTACGTCAAATCGAACCTCTCCGGCGAGTTCACGGTCGTCAATCCCTACCTGGTAAGCGACCTGAAAGCACGCGGACTGTGGGACCAGGTGATGGTGAACGACCTCAAATACTACGACGGCAGCGTGCAGGCCATCGACCGTATTCCCGAAGACCTGAAAGCCATCTACTCCACCGCGTTCGAGGTGGAGCCGCGCTGGCTGGTGGAGTCGGCCAGCCGTCGCCAGAAGTGGATAGACCAGGCCCAGTCACTGAACCTGTACATCAACAATGCCAACGGCAAGAAGCTGGATGTTACCTATCGTATGGCCTGGTTCAGCGGCCTGAAGACCACGTACTACCTGCGTTCACTCGCGGCGACCGGCGCGGAGAAGTCGACCATCAATACCGGCACCCTGAACGCGGTGTCCAAGGGCGCGCCCGAGGGCGGTCCGGCGCCTGTGCCCAATGCCTGCTCGCTGGATGACCCGGACTGCGAGGCCTGCCAGTAGGCGGGCCAACACGATAACGAGAACCGTGACCACCTCAAAAAATCAGGAAGGCAACACAATGTTAAGTTGGGATGATTACCACAAAGAAGAGGAAGCGGCGAGCAGCGCCGCCAAATCCATCAATGCCGCGGCGGCACTGGAAGCCGTAAGGCCGGCGGTAGCGAAACCCGCGGCCGTCGCCAAACAGGCGGCACCGGAGCCTGCCGGGCAGATTGACGAGATTGAAGAGATCGACGCGCAGTCCGCCGCCGAAGCGGTAAAGGCCGCCGAGGACGCGGTGGATCACATGGATGTCGCACCGGGCCTGGAAGCGCTGGAAATGGGCGCTGCCCGCGTCTCGGTGGACGAGAAGGCGATGATCAACTGCCGCGCCGACCTCAACCAGCTGGTGCCGTTCAAGTACGAGTGGGCCTGGCAAAAATACATCGATGGTTGCGCCAACCACTGGATGCCGCAGGAAATCAACATGACCGCCGACGTTGCGACCTGGAAGAACCCCCAGGGTCTGACCGACGACGAGCGCCGTATCGTGCAGCGCAACCTCGGTTATTTCTCCACCGCGGACTCGCTGGTCGCCAACAACCTGGTGCTGGCGATCTACCGGCTGATCACCAACCCCGAGTGCCGCCAGTACCTGCTGCGGCAGGCCTTCGAGGAAGCCATCCACACCCATGCCTACCAGTACTGTATCGAGTCGCTGGGCATGGACGAGGGCGAGGTGTTCAACATGTACCGCGAGATTCCCTCGGTAGCCAAGAAAGCCGCATGGAGCATCAGCCACACCCACGCGCTGAGCGATCCTACCTTCAAGACCGGCACCATGGAAACGGACCAGACGCTGCTGCGCAACCTGATCGGCTTCTACGCGGTGACCGAGGGCATCTTCTTCTACTGCGGCTTTACCCAGATCCTCTCCATGGGTCGCCGCAACAAGATGACCGGCGTGGCAGAACAGTTCCAGTACATCCTGCGCGATGAGTCCATGCACCTGAACTTCGGCATCGACGTTATCAACCAGATCAAACTGGAAAACCCACACCTGTGGACCACGGAATTCCAGCAGGAAGCCATCCAGATGATTGTGGAAGGCACCCAGTTGGAGATTGAATACGCCCGCGACACGATGCCGCGCGGTGTACTGGGGATGAACGCGGCGATGATGGAGGAGTACCTGCACTTCATCGCCAATCGACGCCTGTCGCAACTGGGACTGCCCGAGCAGTATCCGGGCGCACAGAACCCGTTCCCCTGGATGTCGGAAATCATGGACTTGCGCAAAGAGAAAAATTTCTTCGAAACACGGGTCATCGAATACCAGACGGGCGGCGCCCTGACCTGGGATTGATACGAACTAACAGAGGAATCTCACATGGCGAGTAGCGACAAGTCACCGACCGAGACCGAGACCATTCTGATGGCGCTGGACCAGATCAGCCAGACCATCGACGTGATGACCAGTGTCGTCGGCCGGTTGCGCAATTACATGCAGCAGCAGGAAGCGGCGGCGACCGATCAGGCGAAAGACCTGAAGGCCGAGATGCGTTCGAATCGGACGCTGCATTAGGACGGTCGCTGCCCCGGCAGTTTCCTGAATACGCCGGTTGCTCCGGCATGCTCAGCAGCATGGGGCCTTATTACGCGCATAATAAGGCATCAACATACACAACGGATCGAATATTTCACTCTCAGGCGAACCGGAAGTTCTCCGCAGTAAACGCATTATAGGTGCGTTCCAGATCTTCCCGGGTAGCCGCCATCGGGGCGATGATGTGGGTATGCACGCCGCCGTCCGCATCCGCCTGGATGCGTGCCTGTATCTCGTGCTCGCTGCCGATGATGGCGATTTCATCAATCAGTTCATCGGTGAGCGCGCCCGCGGTTTTCTCCCGGTTTTTCTCTGCCCAGCCCTGCTCGATGGTCTTCGCGGCATCCTCATAGCCGGCCCAGGCCAGGAATTTGTTGTAGACCGGCGTGGCGTAATAGGGCCCGAAGGCGGCGCGGAAAATTTCCCTCCCCATCGGTTTGTCGTCGGTGCACAACACCATCGCGCGATTTACCACCTCGATGTCCTGCCAGTTCTTACCGGCGGTCTGCGCACCGCGTTTCAGCGCCTCCATCATTCGCGGCAGCGCACCCTGGGGCCATAAATTAAAAATAACCCCATCACCCACCTCCGCTGCCATCTCGATCATTTTCGGGCGCAGCGCGCCAATATAGATCGGCGGCGGGTTTTCCGCCGCTACCTGCCGGTAGCCGCGGCTGGAAAGCGTTTCGCCCTGGAAGTCTGTTTTCTCCCCCGCCAGCATCTGCCGCACCAGTTGCGCGGTTTCCCTCACCCGGGTGCGCGGTTTAGCCAGCGGTATGCCATTCCACTGCCCCATGATCGTCTGGCTGGACGAGCCAAGGCCCAGTACGAAGCGACCCGGTAGCACCTGGCTGATCACATCGGCGGATGCCGCCAGTACCGAGGGGCTGCGGGTATACACCGGGGTGACCGCGACGCCGATGCGAATGGACCTGGTGTGGTGTGCCACGGCGGCAATCTGGGTGAGAGTGTCGGGTGCGCCGGCATCGCTGAACCATGCATCGGGAATGCCGTTGTCCTCCGCCCACTGCAGCTGCGCTATGGTATCGGAAAGTTTAGGCCCTGCGGGCAGCGTGATGGCGATACGTTTTTCTGGTGTCATGATTTCTCCCTAAATCCAACAATGGCATTCCGGAGTCTGGTCGATTCCCTGCATTCTGGACGGGAATCCCGGTCCCAATCAATAGTCAATGCGATATCATAGGGGCGCGCCCTTGATAATGCGATTTTTAACACAGTGGCAGGAGCCAATCGTTGAGTAAAGTTCTTATCTTCGGCAATTCCGGCTCGGGTAAATCCACTCTGGCGCAGCAGCTCTCCAAAGAGCGCGCGCTGGCGCACCTGGATCTGGACACCCTGGCCTGGCTGCCAACAAACCCACCTGCACGGATGCCCCTGCCGGACTCGCAGTCCGCGATCGAGAGGTTCATATCCTCCGCCGATAGCTGGGTCATCGAAGGCTGCTACACGGATTTGCTCGCGTTCGCCGCCCCCCATGCGGACGAAGCAATATTTCTCGATCTGCCCGTGGCCGCGTGCATCGAGAATGCCAGGAATCGACCCTGGGAGCCGCACAAGTATGCGAGCCGGGAAGACCAGGATAAAAACCTCGACATGCTGATAGACTGGATCGCGCAATACCCGACGAGGCAGGACGTATTCTCTGAGGCCGCGCACAACGCCTTTTACGAACAGTTTGCAGGAAAAAAATTTATCTACCACAGCAATGACAGAAGCCATTAGCCACGTTTCAGGACAGGCGAAGGCAGCGATGAAGCGATACATACTCTGGGACAATGACGGCGTACTGGTCGACACCGAATTCTGGTATTTCAAGGCCACTCAGCGCGCGCTGGCCGAGCTGGGAATCGCACTGGAAAAAGACAGCTACCTGCAACGTATGGTGCGCGGCGCCTCGAGTTGGGAACTGGCTGAGGCCGCGGGTATTGACCACCGCCTGATCAAAATGAAACAACAGCAGCGCAACGCCTACTACGAAGCGTATCTGGCGCGGGAAGCGATTGAAATACCGGGTGTCGAGGCCATACTGCAAACACTTTCGACCAGCCACCGGATGGCTATCGTCACCACCTCGATCCGGCGCCACTTCGAGTTGATACACAACAAGCGGCCGCTGGTTCAACACATGGACTTTATCCTCACACGGGAGGACTATGCCTCATCCAAACCTGATCCGGAACCGTACCTGCTGGCGCTCAGCCGGTTCGGGGCGCGAGCCGAGGAATGCCTGGTGGTCGAAGACTCACAGCGCGGATTACAATCCGCGATGGCCGCTGATATCGATTGCGCCGTGGTGCACAATGCGTTCACAGCGACCCACGACTTCAGCGGCGCGAAACATGTTCTGAGTTCCCTGGCCGACTTACCGGAAATCCTGCATGAAAACAGAGGTTGAACGAGGCGTTCCCGTGGTCCCGGCAGGAGCACGCCTGCCCCACCGGCATCGCCCAGGGACTGTTCCCGGCAGTCTCCGGTATAGTTTGTGCCTGCTTGTCGCCTCGCAGTTGCTTGCAGCAACGGCTTTCGCCGAGTCCGCATGGGCAAACGAGCCGCACGCCGTTCCGCACGCGACCATTCTGCGCGTAGGTCCCACGCGCTGGCTGCGAACGCCCAGTGACGCCGCGAAGTTCGCCCGACCCGGTGATACCATCGAGATTGCTGCGGGTACCTATCACAATGACTACGCTGCCTGGCGGCAGGACAATATCACCATTCGCGGTGTAGGCGGCATAGCCCACCTGATGTCCGATGGAGTGATCCCCAATGGCAAGGCGATCTGGATTATCAGCGGGAACAACACGCTGGTGGAGAACATCGAGTTTTCCGGCGCGCGGGTTCACGACACCAACGGCGCCGGCATTCGCCACGAGGGCGGCAACCTTACCCTGCGTAACACCTACTTCCACGACAATGAATTTTCCGTGCTGACCGGCCCTTACCCCGACGCCAGCCTGGACATCGATTCATCGCGCTTCTACTTTCAAAAACGCGAGGGTACCTTCAGCCACGGGATTTATGTCGGGGGACTCGGTCGCTTCACGATCAGCGGCAGCCATTTCAAGGGCACGGATCGCGGCCACCAGATCAAGTCACGCGCACTGGAGAACCGCATCCTCTACAACCGGATCGAAGACACTGCCGGCGGCAACTCCAGCCGACTGGTGGATCTGCCCAACTGCGGCCTCAGCTACATTATCGGCAACGACATGCACCAGGCACAAACTACAGAAAACCGTGACGCGATCGGCTACGGCGCGGAAGGATGCGAGGAGCGCAGCGCGGGCCAACACCGCCTGTTCGTGGTCAATAACACCTTCATAAACGAGGCCCCGGGCGGCACACTGGTCAAAAACCACACGGACGGCGATATCCTGGTCGCGAACAATCTGGTCTTTGGAAGCGGCTACTTCCTGCTGGGCAGGGGCGAGCAGGAAAACAATGTCGCCATTGAGCTCGGACTTCGACAAGCCGGCAGTTGGGCCAGCCCGCCGGATGCCGGCACAATCAACAGGGCACTGGCCTTGCCTGACGCGGAGAGCGTATCGCTGGTGCCGGTAAAAGTCTTCAATCCGCCACTGGGGACCGCGCCCCGTGTCACCCGCGGCGCACTTGATATCGGTTCCAGAGAGGCTCCATAGTGAGTCGACGCCTTCTCCGACCGCTCAATCGGGTTGTACGCCCTGCGTCAGGAGCTCATCGACCCGCAGCAAAGCCGCCTCCAGGTCCGCACTCGCAAGCCCCGTTCCGCGAAAATACTCGCTGGCCATCGGCGCGATCCCGCTGCGCGTGGGAAGGGGCTCGCCCCCCTCCATCATGCGGTACAGCGTCGGCAAAAAGACAAACTGCAACCACTGCGGCAATGTCAGCGTATCCACGCAAAACGGTTGATCAGACGCCAGTGCCGCCGCACTCGGGGGCACCTTGTGCCACTGCCCGAGTCGGCGCAACTCGGCTTCGATATCAATAAGCAATGCTGCCAGTTCTGTCTGCATATTCACCAGACTCTGTCATACTACGACGTGACGATGGTCAGTGATTCTACCCGATTGTGAAAAAACCGGCGCGCGTGCTTTGACCCGTTGCCACTATCGGGATATTCTTGCGCTCGCTCCCGAACCGCACCCGCCAATGGTCGCGCCGGGCACGCGGGTGTAGTTCAATGGTAGAACGGCAGCTTCCCAAGCTGCATACGTGGGTTCGATTCCCATCACCCGCTCCATCCCGGCTGCACTCTTTTAGATCTCCAACTCGAAATCAGATCGGTCAAACGAGGATTGGCAATTTGTCCGATTTCACGACCCCGTAAATACGTTAGAATGCGCGCCATCCGGGTTCTATGTACCGGCACCTGTGGGCAAAACGCGACCGCGTTATTCGGGGAGAGTATAAAAATATGGAACAACTTTTGAAACTCACACTCAATGCTGCGATTGATAAGGCCGGGCAAACTGCCACACTAAAGCCCGCGTCATGAGGTTCGTCCTGTTCGCTGTTTTCGCCACAGCAATGCTGTCCGCCCTGGACGTCTCGGCAGGCAACCCCGACGACCTGGCTTGCGCGGAATCCGCAATACCCTTTCCCAACCCCTCGATCAAATTTCACGTTTGCAATTACGAGATCAACGACACCTACGGCCCTCCCGGCTTCACTATGAGCTACCCGGTCGGCTTCCTTGTGCCCACGGCCACCGGGCAATACCCGGTCGTACTGCACTGGGATGGCTATGGCAACGCCAGCAACTGTCCCACCTGGGACTTCTCCAGGGCAGGCCAGATAGTGGTCAAGAATTGCAACGACTACTACCCGACAGCGGCGGCACACACAGTGAGCGGCGTGGCGCCCTGGGGGTTCGGTGGACCATTCTTCGGAAACTCGCCGGCGGAGCGTTACACCACCGCGGTGAGAAAAATCGATCAACTCTGGGGTGATCGTGTTGACTGGGGCGCGGGCCTGATGCTGAAAGGCAGCAGCTACGGCGCATCGACCTCGCTGCTGCAACCGCTGATGTTCGGCCTGGTCGACCCCGAAATCCAGGCCCGGATCACCAAGATCAACGGTGGCCAATCGCCAATGGGCTTTCTCGATGAAGGCGGGCTCTACCAGCAAACCAGTAATATCCAGATCGCGTGGGGTGACTTCGACACCGCGCTGGCAGACCACGAGGTCCAAAGCGATCAACTCAAGTTCATGTATTTCTTCCTGCAGGGCAGCCCGGCCGACAACGTTGTGTTCTTTCATCAGGACTGGCTGCAACGGGTCTGCGACAGGCACCGCATCTCCTGCTACTCGCTCTGGCACAATTGTGGTCACTCACTGCCGGATCCTTCATGCGCCGCGGAACTGCCCTATAACGAGATGTTCGCGGCGCCTGACCAGGACGTCAGGCTGGACGATCCGTTCATTGTCGCGTTTACGGAATCCACAGCCAACATCTGGGGGCCTATCGGGGGCTACAACATCGGGCTGTCCTGGCGTAGCCCGTCGATGGCAACCACGGAGTACACAGCGCAGGTCGACATCCGGTATCTGCGGTTGACAGATATCCATCCGGATATTGCGGACCAGCCCACAGAGGCGAGCGTCAACATCACTTTGCGTACACGACCGTCCAGCCTGTTGCGCCTTGACTATGGGGATATCGTGGAGTGGTCTCTCGACGGGCAGACAGGGCAATCCATCGTCTTTGTAGAGGGCGAGATTACCCTTCCGGTAACGCTCCAGAGCAGCACACAGTACAGCACCCTGGTGGTCACAAAATCAGGCCATATCCCGGGTTGCTGACAAAAAGCGTCGTACAACATCATGCTTACTGTATAATTCTCACCAGCGCCGCACCGCGTCCATGCATACAGTCACTTGAATTCGGGGAAGTGTGATCTATGACCAGCAACGCTGGCAATATGCATCTTCGGCCTGTGACCGTTATCGTCCCTGTATACCGAAATCTCGAGGCAACTCGGAATTGCCTTGAGTCTGTGCTCTCCAGCACGTTACCTGAACAGGCAGGCATCATCGTTATCGATGACAACTCACCGGAAGAAGCCGTCAGCGCATACTGTCGAACTGTGAGCGAGCGCTCCAATATCGAGCTTGTGATCAACCGGGAAAACCTGGGCTTTGTAGGCACCGCTAACAAGGGCTTTACGCTCGATAACGATGCGGACATCATCCTGCTCAACAGCGACACCATCGTTTCCAATGACTGGGTACAGCGACTACGGGCCTGCGCTTACCGGCAAGACAACATCGGAACCGTGACGCCGTTTACCAACAACGGAACAATCTGTTCCTACCCTGTATTTCCAATTTCCAACAGTCTTCCCGGACAATGGAGTCCCGGTGAGCTCGACCGGGCTTTTCAAGCAGGTAATTCCGGGTTGTACTGTGAAATTCCCACCGCTATCGGCTTTTGCATGTACATAAAGCGGTCCTGCCTGGATGAAACCGGCCCCTTTGATGAACAGTCCTTCGGTCATGGCTATGGAGAGGAGTGCGATTTTTCGCTTCGTGCCAGTGCCAGAGGCTGGAAGCACGCTCTCGCCGCGGATGTGTTTGTTTTCCACGAAGGTGCCGCGAGTTTTTCCGACGAATCCAACGATAGAAAGAAATTGGCTGACAAAATACTGAGCGAATTGCATCCGGAATATCATGAGCTTGTCAGCAGTTTCATAGAACGCGATCCGCTCTATCCCTATCGCAGAAATGTGGATGCTATACGGCTGGATGAAAAGCCAGATGACGCAAGACAAATTCTGGACGAACACTATATTTACACCAAAACAATCCTGGAGCGGTCTGAACTGGCCCGCCGCAGCGTGCTGGGCGAGCAGGAACAGCGGAAGAGACTGGAGTCGATGCTCGCTTCCGCGAGGCGGCAATTTGCCGAAACCGATAACGCACTGACTGATGCACAGGCAATGCTCACCAGCGCCAGACAGCGTTTTGCCGAGACCGATAGCGCCCTCGCCGATGCGCAGGCGGCTGTTGCACTCCTGAACGATGACATCGCCCGTCAAAATAACGACATCAATCGACTTGTCGACGACATCGCCCGATTACACTCCGACCTCGCGGAATCACGAGCACTCTGTGAAGAACTGAACATAAAGGTAAGGATCATGGAGCAAAGTCGCTCCTGGCGCTACACTGCCTGGATGAGGAAAAAATAGTCTCATTTGACCCGCACACCTATCCGTTGGCCGGACCATCGCAACAGCAACCCTGTCAACCGTCAGGAGCGCGCCGCATAAATCGGATCGCCGCAGTTCTCCTTGCAGAGTGTTACACGACCCAGTAACCAATCGACCTCCACCCGCACGCCCATGCCACTGTCATTTTGCAGCTCTACATAGCCGCCACTGGAGCTCCCGTCGCCGTAGAAGCGGATAACACCCGCACCCTCCCGATTCAGTTCTCTCGCACCAAGAACCGTTATGCGTAGACTACCTGGCAATTGCTGCTGTTTTCTCCCGACTTTCACCACCCGGGTCTCGGGGTTAATCAGTACATCCTCGTTTGCGCCCTTTCTGATTGCCGAGTAGCGCGCGGACGACAGCAGGTTGACGACATCGTTCACCGCCCCGTGATACTGCGTGGTGAGGTAAAGCCGTTGCATCGTTGGCACGCTGACAGCCAGTACGAGTGCCGCGATCCCGATCGCAACGACCAGTTCCAACAGGGTAAAACCTGCGGCGCAGGACACTGGGGAAGCGGGTGCCGGCACCTTATCCTGGTCCTCGCCTGCGTTTACCAGTTACCCACATCGGAGTTCTCACCATCTCCTCCCTCGGCCCCATCCTGACCCAGCGAATAGATTTCAACGTCGGCCCGCGTACCGGGATACACATAATGATAGTCATGCTTCCAGGGATCCTGCGGTACACCCGACTTCAGGTACGGCCCGTTCCAGCCATCCGCAGCGCCGGGATTCTGGACCAGGGCGTCCAGGCCCTCACTGCTGGACGGGTACTTGCCGACGTCCAACTTGTACATTTCAAGGGCCTGTTCCAGGTCCTTTATCTGGATCTTCGCCGTCTTGCTCTTGGCGCCGCCCAGTTGATTTAAAACGCTGGGGCCTACCAGTCCCGCCAGCAATGCGATTATCGCGAGGACAACCAACAGCTCAATCAGCGTAAACCCGCTGACGCGGGCTCTTGGGTTCGAACTTCTTTCACGTTTCAGCATCTGTATGTTCCTGTTTTGCACTAGTAATTCTCGAGGGATGGCCGGTTCGTACAAGCTTGCTGTCGAACTAGGCGGCCAGATCATTCACCGAAATGATTCCCATCAAAATCGCGATAATGACCAGGGCAATCACGCCGCCCATGACCAGAATCAGCACTGGCTCCAATAGCGTAAGGCTTCGCTTGACACCGGCCTGCACTTCTTCATCGTAAACCTCGGCCAACTCCGTCATCATCTCGTCCAAACTGCCAGACTCTTCCCCAACCCTCACCATCTGAATCACCAGGGAAGAAAAGACACCCGTTTCCTCCAGCGCAACGGACATCCGCTGCCCCCTTTTAACCGCCGGCGCCAGGACGTTGAGTGACTTTTTAATATGGCTGTTGTCAACGGTTTCCACTGCGATCGAAATTGCTCGCAGCAGGGAAACACCATTGCCCAACAGCGTTCCCACTGTTCTGGAAAACTTTGCCACCTCATACTTGAATACGATCGGCCCAAAAAGAGGCAACTGAATCAGCGATTCATCGAATCGGGCCCGTCCCGCTTCGCTGCGCACCCAATGGCGAACGGCGTATACGCCTACGCCAAGCAATACCAGCAGTAGCCAGCCATAACGCGTGAGCACGTCTCCCGCGGAAATTACGGCGCGCGTCAATACCGGCAGGGCATCGCCCATATCACTGAACAATGTCTCAAACTGCGGAACCACAAATCCCAGCATCCCGACAATAGAAAGAATCGCGACCGTCAGCAAAATACCGGGATAAACCAATGCGGAAATAACGCTGGATTTTACCGACTTGGCATTGGTGAGGTACTCGGACAGCCGCGCCAGAACATCCGCCAGGTGACCGCTGGCCTCCCCGGATCGCACCATGCTAATGTAAAAACTGCTGAACACCTGGGGGTAAGATTGCAACGCCTGGCTCAATCCCTTACCGGCTTTCACAGAACCCAGCAGCTCTTCCAGCAATTCGCGAAGCTGATCGTCGGCAGCCATGTCGATCATTACCTTGAGCGCCCGGTCAATAGGAAGTCCTGCCCGCAACAGCACTGCCAGCTCCCTGGTCATGGCCAGGACATCGTTGCTACCGGCGCTCCCGGAGCCTCGGGTCGCGTCATCCAGGCTGCTTGCGGCATTGTCGGCGATTTCCAGGCTCAGCAGGGTGAGGCCCTGGGCCCGCAATTCACGGGATGCCAACTCGATTCGATCCGCCGCCACCACGCCCTGCACGGTCTTGCCTTGATTCGAAATCGCTCTGTAGCTAAAAGAAGCCATCGTTCTATCGTATGCCAGTTTCGCCAGTTCGCCAGATTTACGGTATCGCCACGGTATCGCCGGCGACGATTGCATCGTCTTCCTGCTGCTGGTCCAGCGTCACACGGAGCACCTCCTCCATTGAAGTGATCCCAAGCGCCACTTTTCTCAGGCCATCCTCAAACAGGGTAAGCATGCCGTTGCGCCGGGCTGCCGCATGCAAAGTAGTGGCATCCGCGCCATCGAGAATCGCTTCGTACATAGCGCTATCCAGCACAAATAGCTCATGAATACCTGTGCGACCCCGATAGCCTGTCTGCTTGCAGGCATCGCAACCTGCAGCCTTGTAGATGGGATCCCCTGGCGATTTCTTGAATCGCCCAAGACTGTGACCTGACGTGGCTTCCACAGAGGCGGCAATGGGCTCGCGGCAACGCTCACACAGCTTTCTGACCAGGCGCTGGGCCAGTACGCCGTTGACTGACGAAGTGATCAGGTAGCGCTCTATGCCCATGTCTTCCAGGCGGGTAATCGCCGCTGCCGCGGTATTGGTATGCAGGGTCGACAACACCAGGTGCCCGGTCAATGCCGACTGCACACCAATCTGCGCAGTTTCGCCATCGCGCATCTCGCCGATCATGATGATATCCGGGTCCTGGCGAAGTATGGACCGCAGAGCGAGCGCGAAATTCAATCCTATCTGGGGCTTCACCTGTATCTGGTTGACGCCGCGCAACTGGTATTCAACCGGGTCCTCAACCGTGATTATTTTCTGTGTTTCCGAGTCCATGGATGACAGTGATGCGTACAGGGTGGTTGTCTTGCCCGAGCCCGTCGGCCCGGTTAACAACACGACCCCATGCGGACGGGACAGCAGCTCCCGGTAACGCAGCAGCGTATCGTCGCTGAAACCCATGTCGGTCAGGCTCAGCCGGATGCTCTGCCGATCAAGCACTCGCATAACAATGCTCTCGCCGTGCACGGTGGGGATTGTGGAAACCCGCAAGTCAAGTTCGTGCCCCTTGACCCTGGTCATGATGCGTCCATCCTGGGGTAAGCGCTGCTCCGCGATATTGAGATTGGCGAGCAACTTGATACGGGAGGCAATAGCAGGCGCATGACTGGCCTGGGGCGCCTCCGCAGCGTCGTGGATCACTCCATCCACGCGATACCGCAGGTGCAAGCCATCGTCGAATGGCTCGATATGAATATCCGAAGCTCCCAGGTCCAGGGCTCGATGAATAATCTGGTTCACCAGGCGGATGATTGGTGCTTCACTCGCCAGGTCCTTGAGGTGTTCTATGAACTCCTGGTCATCCGAGTAGGCCCCTTGTATCTCCTCCTCAGGCTCATCCGCGTCCTCCTCCTGTTCATGCTTTTGCAGGGCGTGGAGAATCTCGTTTTCCAGTCCAAGACACAAAGTGACCGGGCGGTCGAGCGCCATTCCAAGCGCCTTGCACAGAAACTCATCCTGCGGCGATGTCGCAGCGAATCTGGCGGAGTCCTTCCCGATTGATAAAGGGACAACAGAATTAGCCATCATGAAATCGAAGGATACGCCGGGGGCGGCAACCGGCTCCTCGGGGTAATCGGCCGCTAACAGGAACTGTACCTCGAGCAACTCAGACAATGCATGAGCGACGTCGATCTCCGATACCAGGCCCAGCTTGACCAAAACCTGGCCGAACAGACCGCCCATCTCCGCCTGGGCAACCAGTGCGCGATCGACATCTCTGGGTGTAATCTTGCCACCTTCAACTAACATTTCACCCAGTTTCATTCAGACAATAGCCTCGGGGAGACCCCCTCATTGAACAGCATATACGCAGCGGCAAGTTTACCACCAATATAGATCGGGTAAACGCGGTATAGTTTGCGGGTAGTGCGTCAGTTTGGGCAATCTCAACCGTCGGGCCTACCGGCGCCTCCCCGGCGGGATAAGCGGTTCACAACTGCAACCCGGTCTGAACAGGCGCGCCTTATCTGCTATGAGCCCAGCTCATGAAGCGGCTTATCGCTGAGCAGTCGCTTCAATCGCTTCTGTATGTCATAGGGAACAACTCTCTGCAGGAGGCCGAACAGCGCGGTATTACTCAGGGAGAGCAGCAGCCGTAACAGCCGAGTTTTGAATTCGGCACGGCCGAGCGCGGCCGGCCGCTTCAAGTAGCTGGAAAAACCGCTCAGCTCACCTTCGCTTGCGGCGGCTGAGTCGGGCAGCATGGCCAGGTAGTCTCGACGATAGAGATATTCCCGCTGCGAGGGCAACACCTGCCCGGGCCATGCCTGCGAGTGATCGCCCCGCTGTAATTGTTGGCGAATGGCCTCCAACTGCGCAAGAATGTCACTGACACTACTCCGATAAGGAAAAATAAAGCTGAGAGGCCTCCCGGCGAGCCGCTCGGCGAACGCGCCCACATCAGGCGCAAGCACAGGCAGACCCAACCTCAGGCAGTGAGAAAGCGTGTAGCTGTAAACCTCGGCACACAGCGCGGGAAACCATACAAGATCTATCGATTGCGCAGTCATGAGCTGGGGCAGTTCGCGGTCTTCATAGCGACCGAGGGCCGTTACACAGTCGCTTAATCGGCGGTAGGCCTGACCGAAGTGCACAAATTCAATCGGCAGAGCTTTCTCCCGGGCAGCAATTGCACAGGCATCCAGGCGGTCAGCGCCCTTTTCGCGGCTCAACATTCCCAATACCGCGACTCGCAGCTTACCCGAGCTGGCATTTTCCACCCTTACGGGGGGGTAGGGGGCATCAATTTCCCAGTCGGGATGAAAACAGTGTCGATAGCTGGCACCCGGATAATGAGCTCGAAAGAGATCCCCGGTAAATTCACAGGGGTAAAACACCTGCTCTGCCGACCCGAGGAGTGCCGCGTTCATTTTTTTCCACTGTTGCAGGTCGACGCACCAGGCGGGTAGCTGGGCCAGCGACGGTGAATTTTGCGTGGCAAAATCCTGCAGGAAGTAACCCTCCCTGTCGTTCAGTGTCGTCGAGCCATTGATCAGACCATAATCATGCACCGTAAAACTGTACGGCAGCTGCAGCCTGTCCGGGAGTTGCCAAAAATTAGCCCTGAAACCAAACAAGTGATGGATGTGTATGTAGCAAACCTGCATCGCGCTCAGGATAGCCAGCAAATCATCAAACTGACTACGCTGGTCAAAATACCAGGCTTCCGTTCCGAGGCTCAACTTCACATAGTTGCGCGGCTGACTCACCAGTTTGGCGACGCGCACCTGCCCAGCCAGTATCTCCTCGAGTTGCGCAATATGACGGTCTACACCTCCGCGCATATCATGGCTTACGAACAGGATAGTCCCACCTGATGCTGAAGCTGAGGAATCCATACTATCTGCGGGTTAGCCGGGTCAAAATACGCGACGGTATGAGCCTTGTGCCGATTCGCCGGTATGCTGTGGACAATCGGCGGAAGAGTCGCCAGCTTATTGAGTGGTGGATGGCATCGAGTTCCTGTCGTAACACACTCACCAGCTCTTCCTCCGGGCCGCGCCCTTCTTCATTCAGTCCGGCATTACTCCGAAACCAGGACTGATAACTATTCCCTTTCCGCGGGCAGGCGTAAGGGTCCGGGAACTGGTCGGCGAGCTCTTCACGATAGCGATACAGCAGGCGCTCGGCAGGTCTTACCTCGTCACCATTTTCATAGTACGCATAACAACAACGCAGCTTGCCCAGTTGCTGCTGACCCATCTCGGCACACCGAGTCAAATACCATTCGCGCATCTGGTATAGTACAGGATTGTTACTGCCATAGAGCTGTAGCATCAGGTTCTGCGCTCCGCAGTCGATCCCCGAAAAATGGTAAAAACACAGCGGCGCCCCATTGACAACAATTCCGCTGGCGAGATTTCCTATAATATCACGGTTATTAATATTCCACGTTGAAACATTGAATTGCGGATCCCGCAGAATTCCCAGATCAGGAAAGAATGCCGGAGCGAGGTCAAGCCATTTCTGGTCGGTAAACAATCCGTGTCGCTTATCGTCAAAACAGAAATCGCGCAATCTGTCACTCCACCAGTGTACAAACCGCATGCCCTCGGATGAAGTCCTTACCCCCAGAAAACCCAGATTGAATACGCCGTGCTTGAGACTGCTCACCTCATGGTCAAGAATTGCTGTACGGTTTTTCTCAGGCTCGGTTTGATGGGGTGTCAACAACACACTATGTTCATCAAGTTTTTTTGATATCGCCTCAATTCCGGAAAAGAGCACCATATCGGGGTCAAAAAACAGGATTTTATCGGCCCCGTAGCGCCGGAATATCTCCTGAAAGCCCAGCCCTTTCACCGCTGTACATAATTCGACGACATTGTGCTGAAATATCCATGACTGCTTGTTTTCGATTTGCAGTTCTTCGAGCAAGATAAGGTGATCGAACGCTTCCTGTTCGAGGTCAAAACCGGGAGGAGGGACATCACACAACAGCAGGTGAAACACAGCATCCGGAACATATTCCTTCACAGAGTGCGCCAGCACCCTTGCCTTGGGGATATAGTTGCTGGTTATGCTGGTGAATATATGCATTTCTTATCCAGGTACTGATGAGAAGGGCAGTGTCGCTTGTTTGAAATGGCAAGCTACTTGCTAGCACATCGTCCGGCAAGATTGCACAATAACCTACTTATGCCGCCGCGTATCCAGGACGGCAATCTGGGGGTCTGCGCCACCTTCCTGCCCGTGTAATCCAGGAAATCCGCGAGCACCTTGCGATAGGGTAACTGGTGATTGATGTGCAACGCCTCACCTTGCTTATCCGCACCCTTCAGCGCATACGGGTTACCGTAGGATCGCCTGGCCCGTTTATAGCGGTTCAGGGGTATCAATTCAGGGGATGACTCCAGTGCGGCATAAGCTTCGAACATCTCGCCCGACGTCCGTACGGGGCGCTGAAGCAATCGCTGCCTGGCTAGCAGCAGGAGATTCCGCTGGTCACGAAGTACACCCAATTGCTCAAGAACCGCTGTTGCTTCAGGCTCTACCAGCCATCCATTATCTCCCTCTTCTACGCGATCCACAAACGCGCCAAGCCGGGTGGCCAGCACAGGTATACCTGCCGCCCAGAGTTCGCTCAAAGTGTAACTAAAGGTCTCCGGTACCACGGAAAGCAACAAACCCAGATCCGGTTTCGACTCCCGCAGCAGTTCACCGAGATCATCCCTGTTGAAGGACTCGATAACAGCAACCCCTGGCATGGATTCAAACTGCGCGCCGCTCTCACCGACACCCAACAGCAGGACATCGGCATATGCGCTTATCTCTCCCAGGATACTGGCGAGGATATCGAGCCCTTTTTCTGCCGTAAGCCGGCCAAGGACGACCAACCGGAGCCGTTCGTCTGGTTCCCGGGGGACTGGGGCCTGCACCAGGGACGCAGCGAAAGTCTCGTTCAGGCCATGGGGTATGACATGTATCGGCTTCTCCTTCAGGCGCGGCTCCAGGGTACGGTATCGCTCCCTGACGGAGTGACTCGGCACCACCAGTGTGATGTCTTCCTGCATCAGTAATTCAATAAATGGCGATCGGGCGGCCAACCAGTAGTCATCTTTCTCCCAGCGGAAGAATGAATGCAGGGGATTGTCGCGCGAACAGGTCCGCATCTCCCGGTCGGTGCAGGAGCGACACGGAGAACCAAAGGTTGCATATAGCGCGGGACAAAATGGAAAAAAGTCGTGCAGAACAACCGTCGTGGGCAGCGGGCTGCGCAGCAAGTCCAGGGAGTGGCCGATGAGCGACGAAATCACCAGCGACTCAACACTATACTCCGAAATCAGTTCATCAATAATACATCGGTATTCGTAACTTCCCAGGCTCATGGAAGTCACAGGCTCAGAGAGGGTCCAACTGCGCACGGGAAAACCCATTTCCATGGAGCGATACAGGCCAATAGTCTGGCCAAACGCCGTGAGATCGCCCACAGAACGCAGCACAAGGTGATTGTGACTGGTATCGGCGGCAATAAAATCCTCCATCCAGCGCCCCAGCCCCCCTCCCCAGCTATGGCCTACATGAAGCCTCACCGGCAGGCAGCGGACCTGGGTTCCCGGCTGTTCCGACCGCTTTGAAAGTTCCGTCAGCGCATGCCGGGTTCTCTGCAGCGGATGTCGCATCAGGTAGGCTGATTGGTAGGCCTCTGGAAGAAAGGAAATATCGTTGTCATAGGGTGTGTTCGAGTCGTCCACATAGACCCGGTCCGTGGCAACGAGGCTTTTTCCATGATTGCGCAGCGCCTCCAGTAGCGAGCGATCACTGTCCACCCTGCACAGTTGGCTCTGCCAGAAGTCACCCTGAAGCAAGGTGCAACTGCCTGACATTACAGGAACCTCAAACTCGATCCCATCAATATAATCGTTAAGCCACTGGTCCACCGCATCGACCTGCAGACCCGGCTTGTGAGCAGCGTCAGAAAAAACAGAATATACCGGGTGGCGCGCACACAAAGGGGCAACCGCAACTGCATCCCGGGCGCACTGCGCGGCCGCTACCAATCGCGCATCCCAGTGCTGCGGAACAACGGTGCCGGCGAAGACGAATATGCTCCTTCGCGCTGCAAAACTGTGGTGCCCGCATATCGTTACCCATTGATTCTGCTGGCCCATTGTCGGAGGGAGTCTGTACTCAACAGGAAGTTCGCATTCCGCCAGTACCGCACGCACGGTGGGGCTATCAGTAGCCAGAATAGAGATCGCGACACCCAGCGAATTCGCCCGCACGCTCTCCAGAGTGGGGCTCAGCCGGTCGGCATTCTCGGGAGTGACGACAACCACAACACACCAGGAGTCATCCAGTAATTGGCTTTCCATCAGGAAACCCGAGTCTGACTCAGGACGCCCATCGGCATGAGTGCAAAATTACACGTTTGCACGATATCCGCACGCTCTTGCAGTAAGCCATAGAAAGCGCACAAACCCTTTGAGCAGCAGGCGCTTTGCGCGGGTGGCGCCACCGCCTGCCACCACCAGTGAGTGAAAGTATCGCGCCAGGTCAGCCAGCACCGATGCGACTGGCACGCCCGCAGCGACCTGCACCGCGCCAAGGGGCGGGTGCTCGACAGGGTGGGCGTCATACCAGGCCTTGTAGCATCCTGTTCCACCCGCCTGGAATGGATTGGGGAATGCGCGCTGCAAGTCAATGCGCTGCCTGTAGAGTACGCGATAGCCCTTGTCGATGTAGTCACCATTACTGAAGTGGGTATATTTTGAGCTCAAAGTCCCCAGTTCCGACTGGCCATGGCGCTCACATTCGGCGATATACCACTCACGCAGCCTAAATAGCACCGGGCTTTCGGCGCCATAGCGTTCAAGCATGGTAATTTGATCACCGCTATCAAACCCCGAAAAATGGTAAAAGCCCAGTGGCTCGCCGTTAATGAGTATGCCCTCCTCCAATGAACCTGTCGCCTTACGGGTCGCGAGGTTCCAGGTAGCAACATTGAAGGCCGGCGAACGTATAACTGTAACGTCGTCAAAAAAGCACGGAGCCAGATTGACCCATTTCTGGTCCGTAAAAAGGCCTCTTGGAAGGTCATCGTGACAGTATTTCAGCAGGCGCTCTGCCCACCAGCGGGAAAACCGTCTGCCCTCTGCGACATTTCGCACCCCGACAAACCCGAGATTGAATACACCGTGACGCAGACTCGACACTTCGTTATCGAGTATACCCATATCACTTGTTTCAGGGTCCGTCTGATGCGGCGTCAAAACCACACTGGCAGTAGCAAGGTTCTCTTGCAGGTCTTCCAGACGACCAAACACCACCATATCAGGGTCAAAGTAGAAAACCTGTTCCGCGTCAAACGTCGTGAAAATATGCTCCAGAGCAACGCCCTTCACAGCCGTACACAATTCTACGACTGCATGGCCAAAGGCCCACTGGGGAAAGTCACTGCTCACCAGGTCTTCGGCGTAAATAATATCGTCAAATGGTTCGGAAGCGAGATCAAACCCGACAGGCAGATTGTCTGACAGCACCAGGTGGAATTGCACGCCCGGACATGTTTGCTTGATCGAGTGCGCCAGCACTCGCGCCTTGGGCAGGTAATTGGAGGTTATGCTTGTATAAGCATGAACGCTTGCGGCCATTGCTACTCTATCCTGTTCCCTTAGAGCCATACTCTGGCTGGCTCGCTAACCTGTAAATCCCGACGGTAATAATTCAGGTACCCTAAAGTACATCTGCAAAGCCTGGCCGCACTCTCTGGAAGAACTTGTAACCGAACACACAAACCACAAGCCCCTCAATGTATATAACCAGAAAGGGCGTGATGCCAGGTACGACCCCGCCTAAAACGCAACTGCGAAACGCCTCGATATAATGTGTCAGAGGATTGAGCATCATTATCTGGTAAAAGTTCCCGGGCACGGCTTCCAATGAATAGAAAACAGGGCTCAAAAACATCATTGCCGTCGCCAGGAACCCGGCAATATACGTCACATCTTTGATGTATACGGACAATGCACTGATAAACCAGGCCAAACCCGCAAGGAACAACAAAAAAGGCAGAATCACTAGCGGTGCCAGCAGGACCGTCGGGGAGATTCCCGCACCCAATACCAGAAGAAACAACGACAGCACCGCGAACGATACCACAAAATTGAATGCTGATGCCGCCAGTGCGACCAGTGGTACCATTTCGATCGGGAACACCACTTTCTTGACGTAGTTTGTATTATCGTGAATGAGTGTGGGGGACCGGGTAACGATTTCAGCAAAGAGAAAATACACAATCAGTCCAGAGAAAATAAAACCCGCGAAAGGGACTTCCCTGCCGTCGTACAGTTGCGGCAGCCTCACCTGAAAAACCAGGCTGAATACAAAGTAGTACACCAGCATCAGTAATACCGGGTTGAGAATGGCCCAGAGTAGACCCAACCACGAACCGCGGTACCGGGCCTGAATTTCCCGGACAACCAGCGCATGGAACAGGTCTCTGTAGTTCGCTAATGGCAAGCCCGTCATGGTGCATCCTGAACCGGTGTGATCTGGCAAAAGGCCAGTGGTATACCCATGATACCGTGCACCACTGGTCCCTTTTCCGCACGAAAAACCAAAGCATCATGCAACCAACAATGCTGGACGTGCTCGGATTGTGTGCCGGAAGCAACAGAAACTGAAACGATATACTCGCTGAGCGCCAGGTACGGCATGGTGATGCCAAAACTGACATTGTAGGTACGACCAGCCTCTGCCGTCATCATCTCATCGTAGTGAATGACCAGGTTATTGTCGCCGAGAATGACCTGGCCAAGCCTGTCCTTGATCAGAAAGCCGACAATCAGTCTCTCCAGATCCCGGTGAGCGACAAAAGTGAAACGCAGTGCTATAGGTGTACCACCCAGTATCCCGGACAGTTTCCGCCCCTGTCTATCGATAAAGCAGGCATCGGTTATTGTTGCAGCACCGTCGCCAAAGCCGCTTGCGCTCTCGTCAAACCGATGCACCACCATGGCGTTGTACATTGCGGGGCTGCCACTAACGCTTTCTCTCGCGTCGAACCAGGGCTCAAACTCTTCAAACTCCGGCTCGGGATCCTCGATATGACTCTCATCTTCCTGCACGACAGGCGCTTTGGGCACAAGCGCCTGTTGCTCTGAATAGATATGCTCCAGGTAACTGTCGAGGATGGCGCTCGGCTCACCAAGCCCCATCTGGCGACCCTTGTCCAACCACAATACCCTGTCGCACAAGCGGCTTACGGCGCCGGCGTCATGGCTGACAAACAAGACCGAGCCACGCCGTTTGAAATCTTCCAGATAGCGCATGCATTTTTGGGAGAACAACACGTCGCCCACCGCCAGCGCCTCGTCGATTATCAGGATATCCGGATCAACATGGACTATCACAGAGAAAGCGAGGCGGACAAACATGCCGCTGGAATAAACTCGCACCGGTTGATCTATAAAGTCACCAATACCGGAAAACTCTATGATCTTCGGCATTTTTGCTTCTGTCTCAGACGGTGACAGACCGTAGGTTGCCGCATTGAGCCGGGCATTTTCCCGCCCTGTGAAATCCGGATTGAATCCGGCTCCCAGTTCAAGCAATGTCGCCACTCTGCCGTTACAGACGTATGAACCAGAGGACGGTTGCAAAATCCCCGCAACAATCTGCAGCAGAGTGGATTTCCCCGCACCATTGCGCCCGATAATCCCCAGGGTTTCGCCACGCTTTAATTCAAAGCTCACTTCTTCAAGCGCGGTGAACGTTTCGCAATTGGCTCGGTAGCCCGGAAGGAGGTAAGAAAGCAGCCGCTGGGTTGGCTTACCGTACAGTGTGTACCGTTTTCCAATACCACTCACAACAAGCGCAGTGCCGGCTGCGGCACAGGGGTCGTGGACTGAATTAGATCGACTGGCGGGGGTCATGATCTGCGAACGTGGAAATGCGACTGGCCACCCGTCCCTGGGGACTGGGGTGCAGACAATGCAAACCGCTTACGGCTCAGTTGAGCCGCTTTCGGCCCCGGCAGTATAGCGCTGCTCATATTTCTCTAACAAGGGAAGGTCCACCTCCAGGCCAAAATCCACATCGCCACTTCTCACCGCGGCAATTTTGCTCTGGCTTATCTGCTGCCATATGCTTTTTTTCAACTGCGAGATAATCGGTGCTTTGGCCTCTTCGAAACTGAGCTGCCGCGAAGGCCTGCGCTCGTTGAATTGAATGATGTGATAGCCAAATTCAGTTTCTACCGGCCCCGAAACCTCTCCCGGCTCCGTCATCGCAAAGGCCGCTTCCTCAAACGGCTTCACCATTCTGCCGCGAGAGAAAAAGCCCAGATTGCCGCTGCGCGCAATGGTACCCTCGTCATCACTGTACTCTCTCACCAGCGTCTCGAAGTCCTCTCCCGCTTGTAACTTCGCGGCGACTTCATCCGCCCTGATGCGCGCCTCCTCGGGGGTTCGATCAGTGAGCGAAATCAGGATATGAGCAGCACTGACCTGTTCATCTGTCTTGTAGTCTGTCTTTTTTGCCTTGTACTGCTCCAGGGCCAAGCCATCCCAGTCGGTTTCGGCCATCTCGGCCTCCACTTCCAGCGCAATTTGCTGTTTCATCAAAAGGCGCTCTCTGTAATTCGCGACACTCCACTCTATTGCAGCCTTGTCTATTGCGGGGTTTTTTTCCGCCTGGGAGGCGATGGCCCTGACCACATAGATATTCTCGAAAACCGCCTTGACAGCCCCCTCCTTGGCGAGCGTTTTCTCGCGTTTCGCACCCGTTATACCCTGCTCGGTTAAATAGCGGTCAAAATCCTGCGTGGTGACAACAAAACCGTTTGCTTTCAACACCACTTCATCTTCTGCGAGAGCGAACACGCTGCACGCGAGGGAGACTGCTACCAGCAGACCTTTGTTCAATACATCTAAAACCACGATTACTCCCGGCACCAGTAAATTTCATGCACACAAAAATGCAAAAAGCTCCCCGTCAAACGGGGAGCTTCGGATCAAAACGCAGACTATACCACGCCTAGGGGCTGCTTGTTACTATATCCCTGTTGATGGAACTTGCGGGATTGTTCACATCGGTGTGCCTGATGTTCAGATAGTAAACCTGACTCGGCAGCAGATCGCAGTACCTGTTATCGAATTGGGTCCATGTGAAGGAGTAGGTCTTGACCGCTGGGCCGCGGGAACAGGCAGCCGACAGCTCCACGCCGCCCGGGGTCAGTGACACCCAGGTTATCACAGTTGCCGCCGGGGTACTGGGAGGAGTCTGGTACTGGAACCTTCCGTGTGACGTCGTGCTGTCAGACGTTTTAAACCTGGAGGCAAGCGTTTTACCCTTCGGAATCGTAATCCTGACGGTCTCAGTCGCAAGCGATATCCAATCAGCTTCGGAAATTTCATACCCGCAGGTTACATCTGCAGGAAGCTGTCCTGTACAGAGATCAGCCGGCTCGGCCTGGGCTTCGGAACAACCGAACTCATCGACTACCGCTCCCTCTTCTGTTCCAGGGCACTGGTCGTCCACATCCAGTATATTGTCGTTATCGTCATCCTCATCTGTACGATCCGGCTCTCCGTCACCATCGCTATCGATGCCGACGTCCCGGTAGATAGGCATTACCGAAGTCGAGGCGTAATAATTTACGTATTCTTCCTGCCCGGTACCAATGGATACGGTACAGGTGGGGGTGGTCTTGCCAGGACAGTTGAAACCGACACCATCCTGCCATTGCACGAATTCATAACCGGGCGCCGGAACTGCAGTAAAGGTCTCACTATATGCGGAATCTGTGATCTCGATATCACAGATTAGCCCGGCCGCGCAGTTTCCTCCGTTGCTCCATGTGATTTTTCCACCCGTGGGTGAAACGACCTGCACCTTACAACCAACGATTACTGTAAAAGCGACCAGCAGCAGTGAAATCCGGGATACCTTAAAAACGTTCATATTGACTGTCCTTTCAAGCTTGCGCTCAAAGAAAATGCGAAAATTATTCTAACCGGGGCGATAGAATATCAAGGACGCTATTTTCCCACAATATTAAAATTCCGGGAAAAGTAACGAGTCTGGCTCCCCTTCCACAAGGGATTGAAAGGAACCAGCAGTGAACAAAAAAAGGTGCCCGAGGGCACCTTTTCGATTAACAACAGCGCTGCCTGGTTTACGGCGTTGTCGTGATCAGCTTCTCAGTCTTGTGCTCAACCGAAGCGGCGTAGTTCGCCAGGACACTGCCACCGTCCAGAGTGCCGTTTACGTACTGGAACACTGCGAAGCCAGTAACAGGCAACCCTTCGAAGGTCGTGGTTCCTGCCTGATCCGTCAGCATGCGCGCATCAGCCGGCAGCGTGGACACCAGACTGTTTGTCAGGAAGTCCAGGTAAGCCCAACCTTCGTTATCTTCCGGGCTGTAGCCGTAGCGGATCGCGGAGCTTGCACCCACTGCACTGTCTGCAGCGTAGGTAATGACGCTGACTTCAGTACAGATGGTCAGGTCAGGACCAACCGGCGTGCTGGGAGGTGCCGGAGAGAAGATCGGGCCGTCAGAACCGGGCGGCTCGAACGCTTCCTCGCGGTCCCAGGAAACCAGTGACACGGGTTCACACGCGTTCACGCCGTTCCAGTTTCTGGAGAACGGAGGGATTGCAGTGCCGTTCGGTGCACCCTGGGTATACTCGCTCTTGGTGGGCATGGTGATAACCCAGTCTGTCGACGCATCGATATCGGGATCGATAACGTAGTCATTGGCGATACCTTGAGACTGGAACAGCGCACTGACCGCGTCGATACCGTTGTCCATGGTGTACTCTGTGGCCATCGCATCGTTGAAGATAGTCACCAGGTTGGTAGCATTCTCAAGGCCGGGGCGGGTGTCGCCTGGCTCGGAGTGCAGATCGGGAGAGCCCAGCGTCGTATCCGCGAACCCTTCGATGGCTACCGCATCCATACCCACGGCAGTACCTTTTTCAACGTTGATCAGTACGCCGAAGCCGTAGAGGCCGCCACCCATCCAGGTAGTCAGCAGTTGAGCTTGTGAATTTACCAACCAGGTACCGTCGACACCGGCAATATTACTCCAGGCGTTGACCAGAGCGTTACAGTTGGCAGGGACGCCAGCCGCGTTGTGCACGGCCGCAGCACCGAGGCCAAAGCTGGGGTCAAGCTGGCCCATCTCGATGATTTCGATGTAGCCTTCAGTGGTACGCACCAGACCTGTTTCAGCATTGGGGTTCAGCTGGGAATCATCCAGGTACTCGTAGTTCACGAACGGCTGATCGCGAAGGGTTTTTCCGTTAGGAAGCACCTCTTGGCTACCACCCAGCGGGCCGGAACCAGTACCGAGAGCAGGAACGGTACAGGAGTTGTCAACGGTGCGAATGATCGCGCCTTCACCGTTGGGGCCGGGATTCGGGTTGCTGGTGATTACACCTGCCCACTCGTCCTGGGGAGAGAGGTAAAGGTTGAAGTCGAGCACCTCGTCACTATTGCGTGCTTCGATGAAACGAACCTTAACAGCCTTGGTGTAATCAGTAGTGTTGACCACATGAACGTAAGTGTCGTTCCCGCTGGCTGATGAATAGAAAGGATAAATCAATGTCTCACCAAGACCCTGGTCATTGATGTACATCGATCCATATGCCGAAACCGTACCACCCAGCAGAGCAGCAGTGACGGCGAGTGACATGGCTTGTTTTTTCATGTGTAACTCCTATTAAAAAAAATGGTCTAACAGTTTAAACGGCCCTACGGTATCTGTTATCAACCGACAGTTAGTTTTTTTACTCTATTTGCCCTAACCGCTCAACACCTTTCACTGTTAAGCAACTTTAACCGGCCCGCTCAATACTGGCTGATTGGCGGGTACTTTAGCACAGTGTTTTTCGGCGTACAACATTCAAATAGCGTGTGAAAATGTGAAATTTTCAACTATTTAGATGGCTAATTTAGCACTCTAAATTAGGGATTTGCCAGCAAATTTTTGCAATTTTTTCGCAACGCCCCAAATGGGTTACCGGGCGTAAATATACCACTGTCCATCGACTTCAATCCACACTTCTTCACGGGTACGGGTATTTTCCACCTTGGGTCGAACCATTTCATAGCGAATGGCTACGACAACATCACACTTGTCCACCTGGCACGCAACGCTCTCAACCGTTGCCCCCCGCCAGTTCGTCACCCCCGCGTACTTCGCGCTGTAACGCTGCCAGGTCGTGGTTTTGCGAAAGGCCGGGGACAGGAAAGAAAACGCCTTTTCCATGTCCCTGGCCATCAGCGCGTCCAGTCGCTCCTGCGAGCGCTGAGCCACCCTCTCTTCCGGGCTCTGGAACACATCCAGTGACGCACAAGCGCTCATGCACGACACAAGCACAATGCCAAGGACCATGTTGCGGCCTGCTGCAACCACCATCCGGTATCTCTCCCTTACAGTAATCAAATTGCCCTGCCGGGCGGACCCAATCAGCGTATACACGGGCTATTCGGGCGATTTCCCGCTGCCGCCTTGTCCTACCCTGGTATCCGAAAGGAAGCTGGAGGACCTGGATACATCAAGCAACTCAAGCCCCTGCATCTGCTGGCGCATCTCCCGACTCACGTCGCGCAAATCCGCATCGCTGTAGATCGCCCTGGGGGTAATGACCACCAACAGCTCGGTGCGCACGCCAGTCTCGCTCTTGGTCCCGAACAGAGGGCCCACGATCGGCAGACTGTGCAATATGGGTATCCCGCTACTGCCGCTACTCTTGTTTTCCCTGATCAGACCGCCAAGTATCACGGACTCGCTTGAGCGCACCGCCACCCTGGTGGTGATCTCGCGCTCGAGAAATGTACGCTGGCCGGCACCGTCTTCATCGACCGGACCTACATCCGTCACCGACTGTTCAACCTCCATGGTAACCAGGCCGCCGGCATTTACCGACGGCGTCACGGACAGCATCACCCCGGTGTCCTTGTACTCTATCGACGAGACGGTATTGCCACCGTCTGTCACGGTCGTAGAGCTCTCGATCGGCACCTGGTCACCCACCTGGATCTTGGCCGTGTGATTATCCAGCACCATGAGCGATGGCGATGATATCACGTTCAACAGGTCATCAGAGGCCAGGGCATTGAGCACGGCCCTGATATTCCCGCTGCCACCCACTACCGAGTAAGAGAACCCCGGTACCTGGGCGGCAATCGATGTGCCATTCACCAACTGGCCTACCCCGGTATTATTCCCGCTCAACGAGTTTTCGAACGTCCACTCAAGGCCGTAACGCAACTCATCGGTGAGCGTCACTTCAATGATGCTGGCCTCGATAACGACCTGTGTCGCGGCTATATCCAGTCGCTCCATGGCTGCCTGGATCTTGCGGTATTCGCGGCCTGTCGCGTAAATGAGCAGCGCGTTGTTCTGATCGTCCGCAACCACCCGGACATCCCCGACCATGACATTTTTGCGCTCGCTGGTGGCACTTGCACTGCCCTGGGAGGTTTCATCGCCTGATGAGCTGATACTTTCGGGCGTATAGCCGGGCGCAACGCCTCCATCACTCGCCCCGCTGCCACTGCCGGCCCCGGAAAAAATCGTGCTGAGCAGCCCAGCCACATGGGTGGCGTTACTGTTTTGCACCTCGTAGACATACAACCGCCTTTCCGAATTGCTATCCGCCGCCTGGTCAAGGCGCTCTATCCAGGTTTTGACGCGCGCCAGGTAATGGGCCCGGGGCGTCACTACCATGATACTGCCAAGCCGCTCGACCGGGACAATCCGAATCAGGCTTCCCATATCACCTGCTGCGGCCATCCCTTCGCCATCGCCGCCTTCGCCGCCCAACATATTCTCCAGAGCGGCAGCCATTTCCGTGACTGAGGAGTTCTCTATCGGAAAAATCCCCACCGACATCCCGCTGAGCAAGTCGACGTCAAAGGTAGTAATTATTTCCTGCCATCCGTCCAACTGGGTGCTGGTTCCCGCCAATACCAGCAGGTTGCGCGTGGAGTCCACCAGCACAAACGCAGACTCATCAGCCACCGGACGCAGAATATCAACCATGTTTTTTGCGCTGATATACTGCAAAGGCACAATGATATTGCTGTAGCCGACGAGATTGCTTGAAGCTGCGCTCACGCTCGGGTTCAATTTACGCATTTGACCGGAAGCGCTGATGAAGAAGCGCCCATCCTGACCGCGGACCATCAGGGCATTGTTCGCCTGCAGCAGGGACTCCAGTATTTTCAGCAACTGGTCCCGGGGCACAGGTGTGCGTGTGCGGACCGTCACCTCGCCATTGATCGGGTGCTCCACGATATAGTCCAGTTCCAGGATATCGCCCATAATCGCATGGATGACTTCGGTGAGCGGCGCCTGTTCGAAATCGAGGCTGACGGCGTCGCCGTAGAGTTTTATCGGCGGCTGCGCCGCGGGCATCTGCACGAGCTGGTCTGTCCCTGTATAAAGCGTGGGCTCGCTCTTCACATAAGCGTCGGGCCGCTTCGCGGATGCACCTTGAGCAAATGCGCCCGCATCAGCTCCGGGTGTGTGAATAGCGCCACCCGGTCCGCTTGTCGCGGTGGCCGCCGCGGCCAACTCATTCGTGACATTGTCGGCCTGTTCGTCGCGAGCGGCCTGCTGCTGCTCCATGACCGTACAGCTGGACAGCGCGAACGTCGCGGCCAATATCAATAGCCTGTTATGAAAATTTAGCAATTCTATTCGCCTGTAGTCTCATTATGTTCGTTCGAGTCCGGCTCACCGCCGGAAACCCGCAAATCCCTCTCCCCTGCAGAGGACTCATCAGCCCCGGTATCCTGGGGAACGGAAAAGGCGTGCTCCAGTTTGAGCGTCACCTCATCCTCACCGCGTCTGAACACCGCTCCATCGGGCAGTAGCTGGACAAATTCCCAGCCTTCCACTGACTCCCCCTGCCGAACTCTGCGCCGTTCACCGCCAGCGGAAATGATGATGCCCGGAGTGCTGCCAGTATACATTCCCTGCAACACAACCTGGCTGATCGCCCCGCTGCCCCGGGCACTCACCGTCTTTTCGATCTCACCCGGGGTATCGGCGACATAAGCTTGTCGGCCGAGCCAGAATAACGGCCTGGAAACCAGTGCCTGGGACAACTCCTCGTCCAGCGGCTCGACATGGAGTCGGTCATCCACCCGCAATGATGCCTCAGCGGGCAATATCGGGACCGGCTCGGAGGTCAGCAACACCCGCAATGCACTCCAGGATAATTGCAGCACCAGCACAGCGGTCAGTATCAGCGCGAGCTTGCGCAGTTGTTGATCGGCTGCGTTTTTCACTGGTACGGACCCGGTGTGCGCGCAGGCATTTCATCACTGAAGCAACCCATCAGTCCGCCAACCTCAGCGAAAACAGACCAAATCGTACCGTGAGCTTGCGCGGATCGCCGTCATGCGGGTCCTGCGCCTCCGCAGCTCCCCGGCGGTTACTGCGACGAGCCCTGATTGGTGTCACCGCCACAGACTCGATGAACACCAGTGGCCGCAGCCGCTCGAGACGCGAAAAAGCCTCGTCCAGTTCATCGATATTCCCCTCCGCGGTGATATCGAGGCCCAGGCGCTCAAACTCCCCGGTCTTTTGCGCGGGTAAAATCTGGCTGCCCGACACCGACAAGCCGGCATTCACCATCAGCTCCCGCACATTCTGTTGCATCGCAGCGGCCGAAGTGGCGCTGTCGCTATCAGACTGATAGACAGCATTCCGGAGTACAACAGCAACATTCCCGGCAGCCTCCTCCAGTTGATCAACACTCTCGACAATTCCAAGCAAGCGGGCCGTTCGCGGCTGAATGGCCTCTATCTCAGCGACAAATTCCGACCGCAGAAACCAGAACTGGAGTATCCAGTACATCAACAAAAGCGCCACAACACCCATTGTACAGCCCACTACTATCCTCGGCCTGTCAGCACCCAGCCAGGGCTTCATTCGCTACTCTCTGCAGTAGCCAGGGTCAGGTTCAGCACGAAGCGCTCCGTGTCCGAGCTCACTTTCTTGATGGCAACCGGCGCCTCGACGAGAGCGTACGCCGGATGGTCCAGCAATTGCTGCATGACTGCGGCAGCATCGCGGGATTCCCCTTCAATTCTAATCTGTGTGCCTTCTATCTCGGCTGCCGATATCCAGGTATCGTCCCCGAGAATCGACGCCAGTTTCCTCAATTCCGATTGGGGCGCCGGGTATTCAGCCAGCAAATCATTGATTGTCGCGAGATGCGCCTTGGCCGAAGCGAGCCCGGTGCGCAGTTCCACCGCATCGCCCGCGCGGCGCTCTACCTCGTCCTGGATAGCACGCACCCGGTTCAATTCGAGATATTTGGCGCCTGCCGCAATCGCGAAAAAGGCCAAAATCGCTGCCACACAATAGGCCAGGGTAAGGGACATTCGCGTTAATCGTCGCAGGTTCCTGCGCTGTCGCCCGGCCTCGCCGAAGCCCGACAGTAACACCACCTGCCCTTCAGAAAGCGCCCAGACTTCCACAGCCGCGCCGACCTGGCCAGCTTCAAGAGCAGTTACAAACGCCAGTACAGCGCTTTTCGAGGCAATCACCAGTTTGACGTCCAGGTCTCTTTCCCGCCGCTTGCCAATAGCGCAGCCATAGCACGTGTCGTCCACCGGGAAGGGACTGCTATATTTCACTTCCAGTGCCACCGCCGTTTCCAGGTCGGCTTCGGCCTCCACTGGTAATCGCAGGGTCTTTACCAGTACCAGGCGCTCCGGCAGCAAAACGGCCTGCGCTGTCCCGGTATCCCCCAAAGGCGCCGTAACCGGTTTACCCGCCCGGTAGTATACGATGCCTCCGCTTTCCTGACGCACCGCGACAACTTCGTCATACGCGGCCAGCACAGGCGATTCGCTGCCCCACAGAAACTCGCGCCACCCGGCGCGGAAATAATGGGACGCGCGGCGCAGATCGTATCCGAACAGACTCCATGGCTGACTACTTTCGAGCATAACCGCCCTTTTGCGTGACCAACATGGCCTCTTCGGCCGCCGGTACGACGCGTACAGGCTCGGTCCGGGTGAATTGCCAGGGCAACCCGTCTGCGCCCACCCGCTCACGATCGACCCAACGACGTCGCAGATACACGGCGTTATCCAGCATCACCATCGCATCGGCACGATAGGCGCTGGACATGGTCGCCTGCTGATAACGCAGATCAAGCGCCGCGGGCGGTTCCGGAATCTCTGTCCCTCCGCCCAATCGCGAGAGGACCAACGCGATTGCTGACGCCTCGTCCATACCCCCCAGTGCTCGCAGCACAGACACTGGCGCCGACACCCAATCCACCCCCGAACGACCGGTCTGGCTCACACAGATAGAACCCTGCACGGCCTCAAAAACATTCCTGTCTACGCCCTCTACCATCATCAGGTCTTCCAACACCTCAAACCTGCCACCAGCGCCCTCGCTCACGCCCTCGATGGCCGAAGCACGCCACTCTACCACACTGGAAGCCAACTCATAGGCCGCACTTTCACTCAGCCCGGCCGCCGAGGAGAACAATACAGCCAGGAGGTCTTCCGGCGCCATATTCAGGTCAACCAGGCCGCTGAGCGGAGTGAGTACCACTGCCACCTCCAATTTGCCCAGACGATGAAAACTGTAGTTGGCCGAGCGTACGGGAAACTCCACTTCCGGCTGCGCGGCGAGTGCCAGCTGAATCGCGCCATCACCCGCAGCCTCCGCCTGCGCGGTTGCAAGGTGCAATCCCGAAAGCCTGGTATCCATCCTGGCCTGCATAACGATGCCCGCCACCAGCAGAGACATGGCGGCCAGAAACCAGACGAGAATTGCCAGCGCAACGCCGGCTTCCGTGCTTCGTGCCCGCAGCTCGCCGCGGCAACTCAATGCCTGGGTACCCCTGTGAGCAGATCACGCACATATTTCATTGCCGGCTCAACTCGCCCGCATCCAGGCGCACCACGAGTTCAGGCCAGTACTTGTTCCGCGCCTTGATGGTCAAGCGTACCGCGACCGGAATGCCCGGCGATTCAGGCCACTCTCCCAACCACTCACCGCCGTAATCGGCGCGATAGGCGACAGCGAATTCCTCCACGCCCTCCAGAAGCACACGGGGCACGAGCTGCTCCCAATTGAACGTCATCCCGGACGCCCGGTAACGATGCCACCGGAGTTCCAGCGAATCGTCCCTGTGGCTGAGCTGCATGAAGAAGGCCCCGCCCAGGTCCGCACCTGCGACCAAAGGCGCCACCCAGACCAGTTCGGACGAGTTCCCCCAGAAATAGGCCGGCGACAATTCGGGCTGACCGAATGTGGGAGTCGTGGTCGCATTCTGTTGCGGTGGCATCGCGCCGCCCAGTGACTTTCGCAGGAAACCACTTACCACCCGTATTTCATCGATACGGTTGGTGACCTCTGTAACAGCCGTCTTGGTATTCCCGAATCCACGGAGGGCGGCAGTGGTTGCCACCATAATCATGGACAGCAGGGTCAGGGCTATGAGCACTTCCAACAGGGTAAACCCTCGCTGCCAGTTCACCTTGCCTCCAGCCTGCCCGCAACGACTGAATCAAGGGAAACCTTGCGCTCCTTGCGCCCGTCTTCCCAACTGACAGTGACATTCACACGCTGCAATTGGCCCGCCTGCAAGACGCTACCCTCCGGGAGTACCTCTGGCTCAGCGACTACCTGCCAGATGAACCCCCCTCCGGTTTTCCCCGTCTGGTTCAGTCCTTCACGCGGCACCGCTGCATACACTGCGATAAGCGAACGGGCCAACTCTACTGCGTAGGACCTCTGCTCATCCACACGAACGATACCGGTAGCACCGCCAGCTGCCTGATAAAGCGCACCCAGAGAAAACCCCAGTATTGCCACTGCCACCACCATCTCGAGCAGACTGAAGCCGAGTTCCCTCGCCGGCATTCCGCGCATTAACGCCATTGGCCGCCCATCGGACCGGGGCCGGAAATAACGGGTTTACGGGGATTGTGCATACACCAATTCCTACACTCGTCCACGGGTGAATATCGGGGAGTTTGTCGGAACCTCACAGACGCTTCACTGAATCCAACACGCCGTGCTGCCCGTGCGAAGGAATACTATGGTACACGCTTGAAACTCTTGAGTTTGTTTCACGCCGGATTCAAAAACCCGGGAGAATTCCGCATCCGATACACCCCCGGGTTTCCCGGAGATTATATTTGAAAGACATTCAGAATACGAGATTGAGCCGTCTCGAAAATTGCGGGGAATGTCACTGCCGCCGGAACGGCGGCAACGAATCCAGAATTGCGCGACCGTAGCGCTTGGTCAGAATACGTCGGTCCATCAGCGTGATACGGCCGGTGTCTGTCTCCGTGCGCAACAGCCTGCCGCTGGCCTGTACCAGGCGCAGGGCAGCGTCGGGTACGCTGATCTCCATGAATGCATTGCGCCCCTGGGCTTCCACCCATTCGGCAAGGGCGGCCTCCAGCGGGCTGTCCGGCACTGCGAACGGAATCTTGGCAATCACCACGTGGCGACAGTAATCACCGGGCAAATCCACGCCTTCGGCGAAGCTGGCAAGGCCGAATACGACACTGCCCCGGCCTTCGTCGATCGCCTGTTTGTGCCTGCGCAGGATCTCCTGCTTGCTGTAGTCGCCCTGCATCAATATGCGACCGCCGAACGCGCCGCTGACGCCCTCGTACACGTCCTGCATCTGGCGGCGGGAAGAAAACAGGACCAGGCTGCCTTCGCTGTGATCCAGCACAGAGGGCAATAAGCTAATCAGCGCATCAGTGTGGGCCTGTGCGTCACCCGGATCACAGTCCATCGCAGGTACAGCAAACGTGGCGTTGGCATAATTAAAAGGGCTGGCCACTACTTTGTAGCTGGTGCCGGCCGGCGCGCCCGAGTGCAACTGGAAGCGGTCGAAGGAGTTCAGCGCGGTGATCGTCGCCGAGGTCACGATCACCCCGGAAGCCCGGGACCACAAACACTCCTGCAGGATGTCCGCTGCCAACACCGGGCTGCAGCGCAGTTCAAAGCCAAACTGTCCCCCACCGGCGAGCAGGGTTATCCAGCGCGCCTTGGGCGGAACCTCTCCTTCGCCACTGACTGCGTACTCCTGCCAAAGCGCCAGCGCGGCTTCCGCCCTGCCCAGCATGCCCCCCACGTTGATATGCCAGGTCTCGATATCTGATTTGTCCAGGCCGGCGTGTTCATCGTCCAGCGCGTCTTCCAGCACATTCTCCAAACGGGATAGGGTGGTGCCCAATTTCCGGAATTGCCCGCTCAGCGTCTGCGCGGCCTGCATCAGGGGTGCGGGTACCAAGCCGTGCTCCAGTCGCAACTGCTGCTCCTCACGATGCGCGGGCATATCGGTTTCGTCGAACAGTGCCGCCACCGTCTGCTCCGCCACCTGCGATGCTGCAACCGCCTCGTCCATCTGCTGCGGCAGGCTTTGCAACAAGCGTTGCGCCTGATCAATGGCGGCCAGCGCAGGCGCGCCCTGCGCGAGTGTCTTCTTGCTATCCTGCAGCCAGGTGACAGTGGGAGTCAGCCGGCAGTAGCTGGAAAAATGCGACAGCGCCTTGTCCGGCAGATGGTGACCTTCATCGAACACGTAAATGCTGTCTTCCGGGGCCGACAGGATAGCGCCGCCGCCGAGCGCGAGATCGGACAGCACGAGATCGTGATTGCTTACGATGATATCCGCGTTCTGCAGTTCATCCCGCGCCCGGTAAAAGCTGCACTGGCCAATATTGGGGCAGCGGCGGCCGCTGCACTGGCTGTGATCGGTGGTGACGCCGAACCAGATCTCTTCCGGCACGCTGTCCGGCCAGTTGTCCCTGTCGCCATCCCATTCTCCCCGACCCAGTGCCTGCAACATCGCGTCGTATGTCGGCAGCGCCTCCGTCCCGTTCACTGCGCCGAACTCATCCGGGTAGAGTGGTATCAACGAGGATGCGCCCTGTCCCTCTGCCAGTTGGCGATCCAGTTTGGACAGGCACACGTAGCGGCGGCGGCCCTTGGCCAGCGCGAAACTGAAATTCATTCCGCTGCACTGTCGAATATCCGGCAGGTCCTTGTTGATGAACTGCTCCTGCAGCGCAATCGTGGCGGTGGCTACCACCAGGCGTTTGCCCAGAGCCTGGGCCATGGGAATGGCCGCGACGGCATAGGCAATCGTCTTGCCGGTGCCGGTACCGGCCTCGATCACGCAGACGGCGGGCGGCCCGCGCTCCTCGCCCTCAACTGTCGGAATGCGCGACAGGGTGTTGGCGATCTCGGCGATCATCTGGCGCTGCCCCCAACGCGGCGTGAGTGACTTGCTCTCGACAATGGCGTTGTAGGCGTCGCGTATGCTGCCCTTGAGTTCCTCGCTCAGCAAGGGGTCTGCGAACGTTGTGCAAGCGCCAGTTTGCTGACCACCGCATTGGCGTATATGCCCAGCGCATAGGGGCGGTGCGCTTCCGGCATGGCGTCGATACGCGCCTCGAACTCGGCCTGGGTGCAGTCGCCTTCCTCGAGATAGAGCGCATCGGGGATGGGGGCACCCTCACCGTACAGTCGTCGGTATGCGTAGATGTTGGTGGGGTGCAGGCAATAGCCGGTGATGATCTGCCGGTCCACCTCAGCGGCGACCGCTTCCGGGGTTTCCAGGTCGTCAGCCAGCGGCGTACCGAACGTGACATGAACGCGTCCTTTCTCACCGGCAATTCCCTGGGCAATGGACGCGACATCTTCCTGCTCGCCTTTCTGATAGCGGCCCTCGGACGCCTTCTGGTAGAGCTCACGGGCCTTCATCGCGTCACAGGGGTCAAGTTCATAGGAAATAGCAACCGGTACGATACCCAGACTGCGAATGTGCTCTCCAAATCCCTGCTCGCGCTTGTCGCGACTCATGGACAGCATCTTGACGATTACCGGCTCGGTGCGATCAACGCCGTCCTTGGCGCGCCCTTCCCGCTGCGCTATCCAGATCGAGGCATTCTCTGCGCGCAGGGAGTGCTGTATATAGTTGGCCAGGGTCTTCGAAGCGGACAGCAGTTCGCGTGGGCCACTTACGGCACGGCGGACAATAAAGCTCTTGTTCAAGCGCATCAGGTCCGAGACCCACGCCTTGGTGAGCAGATTATCCCCGATCGCGATGCGTACCGTATCGTGGCCGTTTCTGTGCAACGCGTAGTTGGTGAACGCGGGATCCATCGCAATATCGCGGTGATTACTCATAAAAAGGTAGGGGCGACCGGAAACCAGCGCATCCAGGCCCGACACGCTGAACCCCCCCGTGGCGGCTTCTATCATACGCGTCATGTAGCGCTCTATGACCAGTTGCATGCTGCGCACATCCGAGACGCCACGCACCTCCCGGGAGAGAATATATTTCACCACCGGGCGCAACAGGAAACGCAGCGACCTCGGCACGTAGCGTGCCAGTCGGCCCAGGCGATACGCGGCGAGCGTGTCCAGGAATTCGGCGCTGCGTAACAGGCCTGACACTACAGCGGCTACTTCATCATCCTTATAGGGCCGTATCTCTGCAAAGGGGTCGGTCAAGCCGGCAATCTCATATTTTTAAGGCGCCACACCATAACCAAAATCCCTGCGCGAGTCATCCGGCAGATACGCGCACGGCATGTCCCGCGCGCCCCGCAGGACCGCCAGAGGCGAACATCACCACTGTTATCAGCAGCGTCGAAACTACCAGCCACCCGAGTAAGGCCAGAGCACACTTGTTACCAAAAAGACATTAAATATTGTTAACGTTTCCAAGGGAAACTAACGGAAAGTGTGATTTATTACTGTAAAAACATATACATAGGTTTAATTTTCACCACTAATCTCAATTTTGTTACCAAAATACCCAAAAACTTACAATTTAGTAACTTCTGCTGGCCGCGCCTTGCCTTATAATAGCCTCATCGAAGCTGCTCCATTTGCAGCCCATTTTCTCACTGCAACACCAACAGCGAATCACAAGGAACCCGACATGAACATATCCAAAATCGCAGCCGCTACAGCACTGGTTGTCTTCTCCGCCGGCAGCCTGGCCGCCAAGCCCACCAGCATCGTATTTAACGAGAATGCTACCACCAGTGACGGCACGGCCTACTCCACCTACACGGTAAAATGCTCCAACGGCAAAAAAGCCGAGCTGACTGCCTGGGACAACCGCGGCAAGTGGTGCGTGGGTGATGCCTCAAGCGATGACTGCGAGAAGAAGCAGATCAAGGCAGCCAAGGGCGCTTGCAAAAACAAGTAATTCCCTGCTGCTGAGGCCGCCTTCGTTTGTCGGCGGCCGCTGTTCAGTGCGCTACGCTCAATCCAGGTAGCGCGCCTGCAGTTCGGCCAGTTCGGCCGAACCCACACCCAGCGCCTCCCGCAGGTAGACTTCCACCGAGGGATAGCCCTGCTCTATCGCGAGCAGTGCACGTGCCAGGTAATCCTCGTGAACCTCAAGCATCGGTAGAATCGACGCTCCCTCCATGGACTGCATCTGGTATTTCTCCCGCAGCCGGTCCATTTCCTTTTCCGGGTGGAAAAATCGCGCCGTGAGCATGTAGTCGCGCATGATCACCTCTCGCGACACACCCAACGCCATCAGGATAATGGCCGCCGCGAACCCGGTCCGATCCTTGCCGGCGGCGCAATGCACCAGGAAGCGCGCATCCTGGATGTCCAGAATCTCCCGAAACATGCGGGCATATGTGGCCGTCTGGGACTCGGCAAAATCGCGGTTAATCTCCACCATGAAGTCGAACATCGCCTGCCGGTCAGCCGCCTGGCCTTCAGCCTGCTCAAAAAATCGCGAGTTGCTCCCCGGTATAATCGGCAGGCTGGCGATTCGCGGAGTGTTGCGCGCGGGCAGACGACTGGGGTCGCCCTCCTGCTCTTCCTGCCGCCTGAAATCGCATATCAGGTCAAGCTCAAGACTCGCCAGCAGATCCACATCCTGGTCGCTCAGACTCGACAACTGGCCCGAGCGAAACAGGGAGCCCCACTTGACGCTGCGCCCGTCTGCGGTGGGGTAGCCACCGAAATCCCTGAAATTCGGCGTGCCCTGCATACCCAGCTTGCGCTCGGCCGCCAGCACCTCAGTTCCGTGCTGATCGCGTACGCGGAAAAAGTGACGACTGGCGGGTTGCAGGCCGGACAAGCGCGCACGCCGCAGGTCTTCGCTATAGTGAGCACTCACATTACCATTCGGCGCCAACGCCTCGACGGTCACTCGCGTATCGGGATGACTCGCCTGCCACTCGATATGATAGTCACCGTCCGACTCACGCCAGATGTGCACTGCCTCCGAAATTAACATGACCTGGATCTAGCCTCTTGCAAACAATGAGAGGGAACAGGCGCGCCTAGCCAGCCCCTGCCGCTCCCCCCTTGTATTCAAAAACTGCACGCAGCAGCATCTTAATCAGGCTCAGCTGGTTTTCCAGCGCGGCTTCGCTAAACGGGTCCTGGCCGAGCAAATCGCGGTACATCGGCGCCATGGTGACATAGGACATCACAAGGTTGTTAAACGCCATAACCGCCCAGGGCTGTAGCCCGCTATTCTCGAACAGCGTGAGATCTCCACCCTCTATCTTGGCATCCGGTCGAAACATGGGCCGAAACAGCCGGTCTATCAACTCATTGGTATGCGGCCCCCCGGACAGGGCGGCGTGCTGCAACAGCCGGGCCAGGTTCGGATTGGCATGGTGCTGCCGAACAATCGTTTCCAGCCAGTGAAAGACCCGCTCGTTGGTGACCGGCCCGCCTTCCAATTCCGCCAACGGCGCGGAGAACACAGCCAACAGGCGCTCCAGGACGGCTTCGTACAAGGCTTCCTTGTTTTTGAAGTGGTTGTAGAGACTGGGCGAGCGAATGCCTACCCGGTCGGCCACATCGCCCAGAGAGGTCGCGCTGTAGCCCTTTGCGGCAAACAGGTCTTCGGCGGCGTCGAGAATCCGCTCCGCAGTGCTGGGTGCCGCTGATACCGCCGGATTATTCATACGCAGAAAATGCCACCCCGGGAAAGCAGGTCAATAACAACTATTAGGCGTTAGTATACATCACCGTGCACTGGCCTCGCCAGAGAGGCGGCGGTTGACAACGGACGGGGCAATGTGAATAATCGCGCCTCTCATTTTTTTGACTTCCATTGAGGTAATACCGTGGCGAATTCACCACAAGCAAAGAAGCGCGCCCGCCAGGCAGAGAAGCGTCGCTCACACAATGCCAGCCTGCGATCACTGGTGCGCACCGTCATCAAGAAGGTCAATGCCGCTATCGGCAGCGGCGATCCGGCCGCGGCAAAGACCGCCTACGACAGCGCGGTGCCCGTTATTGATCGCATGGCGGACAAAGGGATCATCCACAAGAACAAGGCTGCGCGCCACAAGAGCCGCCTGAATGCACAGATAAAGGCACTTTCAGCCTGATCCATGCCGCGTGCACCGCGCGGTGCACCAGCGCAAAAAAAAAAGCCGGCTTTTCAGCCGGCTTTTTTTTGCGCCTACTGCCCACAGGGCGGTTCCCCCTGATGACCCGGTAATGAGAGGTAACAGGTAACCGGTGCAGAAAGCCCCGAAGGGCTCACTTCACGCTGCGGAGCTGGTTTTGCTTTCCTGCACTTCGTGTGCCTTGGCAAACTCGGCCAGCATGCTCTGCTCGTAAGACTGGGCTTCCTGCGTATCGAGTGGACGCTCCATAGCGGACCAGTCAATATCCCCGTCGGTCGCAAGATTTTCGTAATCCAGAATACCCAATGTTTCAAATTTCGGGCGCACCTTTTCCGTCAGCAGGCCGATACGATTGAGGTTGGGAATCACGCGCTGGAACAGCAGGTTGCGGAAAGTGGACATCACAAACCCATCGAGGACTTTCTTGCGCGCCTCCTCGACATCCCACCCGAAATGGCGAAATACATCGGTCGCCACCAGCCGCTCGCGACTGATCGCGCAGGCTTCGTAAGCGAATTGCGCACGCTCTTCTCGCTCCTCGTCAGACAGGGTCTTGACGAACTCTTCCAGGTAGTTCACGCCAAATGTGACATGGCGGGCTTCATCGCGCGTCACCAGGTACACCACGTCCTTGAGCACCGGGTCCGGGGTTGTCTCGCGAGTGGTCGCAAACGCCGACAGCGCCAGCCCCTCGATCACTATTTGCATACCGATGAACTTCATATCCCAGCGGGCATCGGTAAGAATCTTGTCGATAATACTTTTCAGGTGCGTATTGATCGGGTAGCTCATCCCGATACGCTGCTGCAGGTACTTGTTGAACACTTCCACGTGGCGCGCCTCGTCAAAGGTTTGCGACGCGGCGTAGAGCTTGGCGTTGAACGTGGGTGCGCAGGAACACAACTGGGACGCCACCAGCAGCGCACCCTGCTCTCCATGCAGGAACTGCGACAGACTCCAGGCATTCATGTGTAACCAGAACTCCGCCCGGGTGTCCTCGTCCATCGCCAGGTAGGGCTCGTAATCGTGCAGGTTCATCATCTCCGGTGACTGCTGCTCCATGGGCCAGGGACGGTTCCAGTCAATATCGATTTCGGGGTCCCAGTTGAGTTGTTTGCCCAGATCGTAGAGCTTCTTGATCCTGTCGTCCTGGACCTTGTAATCCCAGTTGTAGGATCCGGTCAGCGGCGTCTGGAAAATCTCGGCGACATGCTCAACATCCGCGCTGGTCAGGACATCTTCAAGGTCCGGATTATCCTTGGGATAGTCTGCACCGGGAAAGCGCTGAATCTTGCGCGGGGTTTTATCAGTCCATTCAATCTTCATAGCCGTCGCTCCGTATAGTTATGCGGGAATTTACTATGCGCGATGCCCAGCGGCCCAGCAAGGTAAAGTCTTGTCAATTTATGGTCATTTGTGGCCAAATACGTCAATGTCAAAAACCACCACACCAGCGCAGTACATCCTGATCCTGATCGACATGGTCGAAAAACAGGGCTGCGATCACGACAAGTTGCTCGCGGGCACCACCTTCGCCAGCGCCGGTATCTCGAGCATTGGCGCGCGCATACTGGACGATGATTTCAACCGGCTGGTCCGCAACGCCCAGACCCTCACCGGCGACCCGGCGCTGGGTCTCAAACTGGGGTTACGCCTGAATTTAAGCGCCCATGCTGTGCTCGGACAGGCCTTCATGACCTGCACCGACCTGGCGGAGGCCATCGAGTTGTTCCTCAAATACAACCACCTGCTGGCGTCGGGACTGCATTTTGAATTTGAAACCGTCGCAGAGCAGTGCATCCTGACGATAGTGAGCACGCCGGGCGATGTCTCGATAGAATTTGGGTATGAGCTGTTTTACGGGGCCCTCATCAATACGCTTCGCGGCCTGCTCAACGCACCCGAGCTGCGGATGCGCATGGAGTTCCCCTACCCCAGACCCGATCACTTTGAGCTGTACTACGAACTGTTCGGCGACGACATTCATTTCGACACACCGCAGGGCCGCATCGCATTCCACCGGGATTTACTCAATACCCCGCTGCCGTCCTCGAACCCGGTTCTGCGCAACCTTTACGAAGCCGAGTGCGCCCGCCTGCTGGCAGACCTCGAGGAGGAAAACTCCGTGGCTGAACGGACGCTGCGCTTGTTGCGCAAGCTTGAAGGCCAGTACCCGCAGATGCCACAGATTGCCGCCATGCTCAACCTCAGCCCCCGCACCTACCGCCGCCGTTTGGACGAAGAGCAACAATCGTTCCAGCGCCTGCTGGACCAGGTGCGCGCTGAACACGCCACCCGTCACCTGCAAAATAAACGGCTGTCGCTGGCCAGCATCGCCTACATGGTAGGCTTCAACGATCCGTCCAACTTTCGCCGTGCCTACCTGAAGTGGACGGGAAAATCGCCGCGGGATGTTCGCCGCGGCCAGTAGTCCGTCAACATGATATTGACGGAGTACTAGTGAAACCGCCCGCTCGCAATCTCATAGCGTTCGCCACAACACTCCTGCGCCATCATATGCTCGAGCGCTCGCGGCGCCTCGCTGAAAGCGACCGTGCGGCTGCCATCCGGCAGGTCAAACACGGCCACCGCACGCCAGGGGTCCAGCCCCTTGAACAGTACCGTATAACCCGCCACCGTACCGCTGCCGCTGTAGTCCTCCACCAGCTCACAGACCTCACTCTCCCGGCTTACCTGCTCCGTCACATCGGCGCAGGCCCAGCCGCCGGCGCCTGGAGTCGCCGACCACAGCGCACAGGCCTGCTTGGTCAACATGCCGCTGACGGCTGTCACCAGACCCACCTCGGTCGGGTTCTGGCGCAGTAACTGCGCCATTCTCACGGTTGCCTGAAAGACGAAGTTGTTCAGCGGCCCGCCGCCAAAGGTCATCCCACCGGTAACGCTGACATTGTGCTGCGCAGTCATGCCGAATTCCTGCAACTGCACGCGCACGGCGTAGGGGAAGCAGGAGTACAACTCGCACAGACGTATGTCGTTAAACTCAATACCCGCCAGTTCCATCGCTACCCTGCCGGCAATCCGAAACCCCTCACTGGCGCCGAGGTCCCTGCGGCTGGCGACCACCGACATGAAATTTGACTCGGTGAACGCGCGCGGGAATACCCACTTGCCGCGTTCGATACCCAGGGCCTCGGCAACACCCACGGAACACAGGATCAGGCCGGCCGCCTGGTCGACATTCCACTGGCTGTTGTGAAGCTTGGTATACGGAAAGGCCAACATACGGTTGGCGGGAGAGTGTTCACGGATGTGCCCGGCCGGCACGGCCTGGTCAGACCAGCCATCGGGATTGTCCGCGGCCAGCTCGCTCAAGCGGGAATACATGGCCGCCATCTGGTCACGGTGCGCATCGACACTCAAGCCCTGTTTGTGACGCAACGCGCTGTCGAGGATGGCGTAATACCCGACCGGCATGCCAAGTCCCGCCGCGGACTCCACCGGGGACCACATCTCCTCTTGCGGGCGCAGCGTGGTATCCGGCTCCGCATCGGGCTGGGAAGTTTCCAATGCCTCTTCCCCTGCCTTCTGCGCGCAAAGTGCGCGATATTTGGCCTCGCCGCCGGTCACCAGCACCACCCTGGATTCGCCCGCTGCTATACGCTGGCAGGCGCGCGTCAACAGCGTCTGCTGCAGGATGCCGAACTCCGCCAGCAGCGTCCCGGCCGAGTTCGCGCCAAGCGCCTTTGCCAACAGGCGGCCGGGATCGCTGTAGCCCCACAGACTCCTGGGTACCAGGATCTCGTCCGCCTGGCCCAGTAACTGTTCACAACCGGCATCACTGGCGGCATTTCGCAGGGCCAATTCCATCAGCGCCACGGGCTCCAGCGCCTGCCGGTAATCCTGCACTTTCTGCTGGACGGCGGCAATTCCTACCAGTACCGGGGTGTTGGCGGCCATCTCAGCCATTGATGAACTCCCCGGCATACCAGTTCAGCTGAGCGATTTTTTCCTCCAGGGGCTTGTCCGCTTCCATCTCGTAGACATTCCTGAAGCCGATAATCACATCGGACACGCCTATGCTTTCCAGCCTGGCGATACCCTCATCAGAGAACGCATCCTGGCCGGTGGTATACACCCGGAACGGCTTGTCGGCTGTCCCATGCTCGCTGCGCAACTGATTGATTCGACCGATGTAGGCCGCCAGTTCGTCTGTGCCTGCACCGGCGCACATCCAGCCATCGCCCAATTGTGCCGCGCGCTGCAGCGCTGGTTCAGAATGCCCGCCAATCAGCAGCGGCGTGGGTGCACTCGGCACCGGGTTCATCTTATTCGGCGGCATATCGTGCATGTCACCGGTGTATCCGAAGTACTTACCGGACTCGAGGCCGCGCAATATCGCGATCTGCTCATCAAATCGCTTGCCGCGCCTCTCCCAGGGCACACCGCAAACCGCGAAGTCCTCCTCCCAGGGGCTGATACCAATACCAAAATCAAAACGATTCCCGGACAACACCTGAATGCCCTGCACCTGCTTCGCCACAATTGGCGCCTGACGCACGGCGAGCTTGTAGACGAACGTTGAAAAGCGGATCGTCTCCGTGACGGCAGCCATTGCCGCCACCGCGATCAGGCTCTCCACGAAGGGCACACTTTCCAGGAACTCCCTGCTGCCGTCTTTGTTGTAGGGGTATTTTGAACTCGCCTCCTGCGGGTAACAGATGCTGTCCGGTATGCTGATCCCGTGAAAACCCGCCTTTTCAGCCGCTCTGGCCAGCGGCAGGTAGTGGTCGGGGTCGCACATACCAACCTGGTAGCTGAATCTCATGGTTTCTCTCCTGATATTATTGGACGGGGCGCGGTATATGACCTGAACATACTCTAGCCGTTAATCCCGGCAATATCCCCGCTCCCCCGGATATTTCGATCGGTGGGCTCAAATACTGAACCCTGCGCAATCACCGTTACTGTAAACCGCCGGTCCAGTGATAGACTCTCGCCGATGAGCCTACCTGTAAACGAAACCGCGCCCGAAGCCGGCGACAGCTCCCGGCGATTTCTCTTCGAGCACGCCGACATCCGTGGCGAGCGCGCGCAGCTGGACGCGGCCTACCGCGAAATACTCGCCATACACCAGTATGCGGACGGCGTGGCTCGCCTGCTGGGAGAGTTCCTGGCCGCGGCGGTACTGCTGAGCAGTAACCTCAAGTTTGAAGGAAAACTGGTTTTGCAGGCGCGTTCCGAGGGCCAGATACCGCTACTCATGGCGGAGTGCGACGATACATTGCAGGTGCGCGGCATCGCCCGGGGCGCCGAGCAGGCCACCTCCGATAATTTTGACCTGCTGCTGCGAAACGGGCAGCTGGCCATCACTATCGACCCGACCGGGGGACAGCGCTACCAGGGTATCGTCCCACTGCAGGAGGGCTCGCTGGCCCTCAGTCTGGACAGTTACTTCCAGCGATCCGAGCAGCTGAACACCCGAATCTGGCTCGCCGCGGACGGACAGCGGGCCAGCGGTCTGTTACTGCAGCAGTTGCCGTCGCAGGTCAAGCCCGCTAACGAGCAACGGCAACAGCATTGGGATCATGTCTGCGCACTGGCCGCCACTGCGAAAGACTCCGAAATGCTGGCACTGACGGACGAAACATTTCTCTACCGCCTGTACCACGAGGATCCGCTGCGGCTATTCGCCCCCCGCGCGGTGAAGTTTCGCTGCTCCTGCTCCCGCGAGCGCACCCGCAACGCCCTGTCCGCGCTGGATCCAGCCGAAATCCTGGATTTACTGGAAGAGCAGGGCAGCATCAGCATGGAGTGCGAATTTTGCAACCAGGCTTATCATTTCGAGCGCAACGACCTGGCGGACTTGCTGGAAAGCGACCACGGCAAAACTTTACACTGATCACAACTTGGCCGGAATTCGGCGCATTTATGCTCAATATAATTCGCAAAATGCCCCGCTTCTGACATAATTACGCCCCCTTGAAGCCGCAAATACTGGCGCAGAGGCCCAGCCGGCCCGCGCTTCATAACGACAGGAAGCACCATGACCCAAGACATCCACACCGCCAAGGAATACACTGACCTGGCGACTTCCAAGCTGATTGAAGAGTCACTGAAACGGGGCGAAAGTATGTTGTCCGACACGGGCGCCCTGCTGGTGACCACCGGCCACCGTACCGGGCGCTCTCCCGCTGACCGCTTCGTGGTCAGGGAACCCAGCACGGAGGACAGCATCGACTGGGGCAGCGTCAACCGCCCCTTTGACAGCGACAAATTTGACGCCCTCTGGGACCAGGTCCAGTCGTTTCTCGCCGTTCGTGACAAATTTACCACCCACCTGCACGTCGGCGCGCACAGCGACCACTACCTGCCGGTAAAGGTTACTACTGAAACCGCCTGGCAGGCCCTGTTCGGCCGCAATATGTTCATTCGCCCGGCGAACTACAATGCCGGGCGCAAACCCGAGTGGACCATCCTCAACGCACCCGGATTCGAATGCGTTCCAGAGCGCGACGGCACGAACTCCGACGGCGTTGTCATCATCAACTTTGCCCAGCGCAAAGTGCTGCTCGCCGGCATGCGGTACGCCGGTGAAATGAAGAAATCCATGTTCTCGGTACAGAATTTCCTGCTGCCGGAAAAAGACGTGATGCCGATGCACTGCAGCGCAAATGTCGGCGAGGACGGCGATACCACACTGTTCTTTGGCTTGTCCGGCACAGGTAAAACAACCCTCTCCGCCGACCCGGACCGCTACCTGATCGGCGACGACGAGCACGGCTGGGCCAGGGGCTCGGTTTTCAACCTGGAAGGCGGCTGCTATGCCAAGACCATAGATCTGAGCCAGAAAAACGAGCCGGTGATCTGGGATGCCATTCGCTTTGGCGCGATTATTGAAAATGTAGTGCTGGATGAGGAGCGCCACGCGGATTACTGCGATACCAGCCTCACCGAGAACGGACGCTGCTGCTACCCTCTGGAGCATGTCGAAAAGCGCACTGAAGCCAACAGCGGCGGAGAACCGAAGTGTGTCATCTTCCTGACCTGCGATGTGTCCGGGGTCCTGCCTCCCGTCTCTATCCTGTCGAAAGAGGCTGCGGCCTTCCACTTTCTCAGCGGCTATACCGCGCGCGTGGGATCGACCGAACTGGGCGCCGAAGCCGGCATTCACCCAACCTTCTCCACCTGTTTCGGCGCCCCTTTCATGCCGCGGCCCGCCAGCGACTATGCTGAATTGTTGATGAAGCGAATTGACGACTTCGGCAGCCACGTCTACCTCGTAAACACCGGCTGGATCGGCGGCTCCGGGGCACCCGGCGGCACCGGTTCGCGGTTTCCGATTCCGGTGACGCGCGCGGTGGTCAATGCCTGCCAGAGCGGCGCCTTGCTCAAGGCCCCCACCAAACACCTGGATATCCTCAACCTCGATTTCCCCACGGAAATTCCCGGCGTCGACGCGCAGTACGTGGACCCGCGCAGCGGCTGGGGAACGGAGGAAGCCTACGACGAGCAGGCGCGCAAACTGGCGAAACTCTTCGAGGAAAATATCCTGAAATTCAACGCCTCCGGCGCCATCGTCGCCGCTGGCCCCAAATCTGCGTAAACGACTGCATTCCCGATAAAGGCTCACTTCATAGTGGGCCTTTTTTTTGCCGTATTCGCCGGGATTCGCCCGCTCGGGACAGAACGATACCCGCGCCGCAAATAAGTCACTTTTTTCTAGTATGTTTATTCTAATTTTTTCCCCTAATCTGGCGTCGAACTGGTGGGGTAGCCCACTAAAAACTGCGACTCTCTAGGAGGAACACCATGGCTGAAGCCACCACTGCAAACAGCACTGCAACCAAGACCGCCGCCAAGCGCAAGCCCGCCGCGAAGCGCAAGCCGGCCGCCAAGCGCAAGCCGGCCGCAAAAGCCGCTGCCGCGAAGAAGAAAGCGACTCCGGATTTCGCTGCCAATGCGCAGGAAACCGGTCGCAATGTGTTCCTCGCCGGCCTCGGCTTCTACGGCAAGGCGTACGACCAGGCACAGGAGCAATTTACCGAGCTGCAGAAGCAGATGGAAACGCGCCGCAAGAAAGCTGACAAAGTGTACAAGGAACTGGTCAAGCGCGGCGAGAAGCTTGAGAAAGACGCGAAAGGCGCTATCAAGGACCTTGAACTGCCCAAGCTGGAGCTCGAATCGCTGACCGACCGGAAAAAGCTGGAAGCCCGCCTGAAACAGGCCAAAGCGCGCTTTGAGGAGCTGAAGGATTCCATGCGCATCAAAACGGCTGCCTGAATCTAGTCCATCCAGGACCATTTACCCTGCCTGTCAGGGATTTTTCGGGGCTACTTTGTAGCCCCTTTTTTTTGTCCTCCAATCTGCTTTAATAGGCGGTCCTGCTACACTACCGCAATACACGAGCCCCGCTGCGGGAGGGCACCTCTATGAGTGATGAAAAAAACAAGGTCACCGACAAGGCGAGTGAGATCGCCAAAAATATCTGGCTCGCGGGTGTGGGCGCCTACGGCAAGGCGGTCGAAGAGGCGCAGGGCAGGCTTGAGAAGGCGATGGAACCCCCCAAACTGTTTCGCGACCTGGTCAAAGCCGGCACCGCACTGGAAGAGGATGCCAGGGAGAGTACCGCCGCTGCTCGACATTCTGTTGAGGAACGCATCAGTCGCGTGCGTGAAAACTTTCACAACCAGCGTCCCGCGCGTATCGAAGACCTTATCGCGCTGAACAAGAAAGTCGACCAGCTGTCACGCAAGGTAGATAAACTCTCAAGGGCGCTGGCAGATCAGGGCCTGGTAAAAACCGGTGCGAAGGGTAAGTCCGCGGGCAAAAAGATAGCCCCCGCGGCCAGGACAGCACACAAAACCGTAGCGAGCAAAAAAGCTGCTGCACCGCGCAGGAAGACCACCGCGAGAAAGCCCAGGACCTGATCCCACTGCCAGATGAAAACCAGGGACCGCATACTCCACACGAGCCTGGCATTGTTCAATGAGGAGGGCGAAGCCTCGACCACGACTATCGATATCGCCAATGAGCTGGATATCAGTCCGGGCAACCTCTATTACCACTTCAAAGGCAAGGACCAGATCATCGCCGAACTGTTCCAGCAGTACGAACACGCGATGCATCATACCCTGACCGCGCCGATCGAACGGCCGCTCAGCAGTGATCGGGGCGGCACGGAGGAAAACTGGTACTACCTCTATGTGGTGATGGAAGAGATGTACCAGTACCGTTTCCTTTACCACAACCTCGAAAACCTGCTGCAGCGCTATCCGGAGATAAAACGCGGGTTCAAACGCCTGATGCAACTGAAGCGCGCCGCGCTGTACTCGATCTGTCAAACGCTGTTGCAGCAGGACATCATCGACGCCAGGGACCAACAGTTGCTCGGGCTGGTGGACAACATGACGCTCAACCTGACCTTCTGGTTCAGTTACGAAGCCCTGCTGCATGACAACCGCCCAACGCAGATCACCATTCACCAGGGGGTCCTGCAATTACTGACCATGGTCGCCCCCTACCTCGGCGACGACCAGCTCAGCTTCTACCGCGATTGTGAATCCATCTATATCAATATGATTACCGAGGCAGAGGGCGCTGCAGCAGGATGACATCCGCACCGACGATTTCCAGGCTGGCATCGTAGCGATGCGCCCACCACCGCCAGGTGGCCGCACTGAAAAAGCAGACATGGGTGGGATCGTTTTTGTAGTGCCACCCCGCGAAGGCGTCCCTGTCGAGCACCAGTTTGGTCATGATGCCCAGCCAGCCCCCGGGCTGTAGCAGCGACCATAAGCGGTCCAACTCGCGTCCGGGGTGATGGAGGTGCTCGACAACTTCCGTAGCGCAGATGAACGCATAAGACCTCGCCAGAGCGTCTCGGTCAGGGGCGAATATACGGTCATAGAGGGCAACCTGAAAACCCGATTCGCGCAACATGTGGGCAAGCGCGGGGCCCGGACCGCAGCCGAAGTCCAGACCGCAAGCACCTGGTGCAAGCCGCGAAACGAGGGGCTGCAACAGGCGCGACAGGAACGCGCGGTAGCCCGGATCCGCTATATCGTTCTGGTGCAGCGCGTATTCAGCCCGCTCCGCATCCCGCGACAGGTAGTATTGGGGTGGGACAAACACCAGGCTGCACGTGGCGCATCTCTGGTAGGGACGACGGCGATCCCGCAGGAAGAAAGATATCGCACTACCGGCACACAGGGGGCAGTGCGTTTCACCGTTCATCTGCTATTATCCCACTTCACTTTGACTTCGCTCACGATAAGGAGCCTACCATGACCATCAAGACTGGCGACAAAATTCCTTCCTGCTCACTGCACACCATGGGTGAGAAGGGCCCCGTCGGGATCACTACCGATGACATTTTCAACGGCAAGAAGGTCGTATTGTTCGCCGTCCCCGGAGCGTTCACCCCTGGCTGCAGCATGACGCACCTGCCCGGATACGTGGTCAACGCGGACAAGATCAAGGCAAAAGGCGTGGATACCATTGTCTGCATGGCAGTCAACGACGCCTTCGTAATGGGTGCCTGGGGCAAAGCCCAGAACGCCGAGGAACTGCTGATGCTGGCGGACGGCAATGGCGAGTTTACCGCCGCACTCGGCCTGGAAATGGATGGCAGTGGCTTTGGCCTTGGCAGGCGTAGCCAGCGTTTCGCAATGATCGTAGACAACGGCACGGTCACACACCTGAACGTGGAAGCCGGCCCCGGGGTCGATGTCAGCTCAGCCGAGACCATGCTCGCCCTGCTCTAAGCGAGCAGCATGTAACACACCGTACTGATAACAGCGGCACCGAGCAGGTTGATCAGAAAACCCTCTCTCGCCATGCGCGCAGTACTGACCATCCCGCTGCTGAACACCACGGTGTTGGGTGCCGTTGCGACCGGCAGCATAAACGCGCAACTGGCACTCATTGCCGCCGGTACCATAATAAGTACCGGCGCGATACCGGCCGCCACGGCAGCGGCGGCGAGGACCGGCATCAACAGCGCCGTGGTCGCGGTGTTGGATGTCGCCTCCGTCATGAAGGTTACCGCGAGGCAGATCAGTAACATCAGCAGGTAGGGGTGGATGGTGATCAAGGCCACAAGCCACTGCCCCATCAGCTCGCTCAGGCCCGATTGCACAAAACCCTCCGCCAGGCAAATGCCGCCGGAGAAAAGTAGCAGCACCCCCCAGGGGATGGTGCTGGCGCGCTCCCATGTCAGCAGGCGCTCGCCCTTACCGCCTGGCACCACGAACATGACAACCACCGCCAGCAATGCCACGGAGGCGTCATTGGCCTGCGGCAAACCCAGCCACTCGCTCCAGCCGCCGAAAGGTTCACGGCGCGTAATCCAGGCCAGGGCAGTCAGGCCAAAAACGACCATCACCCGCCGCTCCTGCGTTTGCCAGCGGCCCATCGACGGCAATCGCAACTGCAAGGCGCCGTCCAGGTTGCGCGTCAGGATCAGCGCCATCGCCGGTACCAGTACGACGACCACGGGCAGCGCCCAGCTCATCCACTGGGCGAAGCTGATGCTATCGCCAGTGGTCCGCTCGTAAACCTGCATGAAGATCAGGTTGGGGGGCGTACCTATGGGCGTTCCCAGCCCGCCGATGCTGGCGGCATAGGCGATACCCAACAATAACGGCGGTGCCAGTTTTGATTTGTCCTCGACACCGTCCAGCACTGCCAGGGCCACGGGCAACAGCATCAGGGTCGTGGCGGAGTTGGATATCCACATGCTGAGCACGGCCGATGCGGCCATAAAGCCCATGACGAGTTTGCGCGCACTGGCCGCGCCGAACAGCTTGACCATGCCAAACGCAATGCGCCGATGCGCTCCCGAGTGCTCCATGGCCTTGGACAGCAAGAACCCGCCCAGTAGCAGCAGTATCAGCGGGGAACCGTAGGCCTGGCCGACCTCCCGAGGTGTCAACACGCCCAGCAGTGGCAGTATCGCCAGCGGCAGCAGCGAGGTGACAGGAATGGGAACCGGCTCGCACACCCACCAGACGATGCACACCACGGCGACAAAGCCGACGGTTGCCAAATCGGCGCTGTGGCCGTATGCAAGGCTAGCCACAGCCGTTCCCGCACCCAGCAGCGGACCCGCCCATAACGCCCAATTACCTGTTGCGGCCAAATCTGTTACCCCCGGTCAAAACGACTGCTACATCGTGTCGTACACCATTGATTGTGTAAACCCCGCTATGGAGTCGCCCGCAGCTAACGGCTACACTGCTGCCGATGACGACTGAGTTTCCCAGGGTATTGATCGATCGCTTTCGGCGGCGCGTCGACTATGTGCGCCTGTCCGTGACCGATCGCTGCGATTTTCGCTGTGTCTACTGCATGGCGGAGGACATGACGTTCGTCCCCAAAAAACATGTGCTGACGCTGGAGGAGATACAGGAGGTCGCCAGCGCCTTTGTGGAACTGGGCGTGGGCAAAATACGTCTCACCGGTGGCGAACCGCTTGTACGCAACAATATCCTGTCACTGATCGAACAGCTGGGACAGCTTCCCGGCCTCGATGAACTGGTGATCACCAGCAACGGTTCCCAACTGCAGCGGATGGCCGGTTCGCTGCGCGAGTTGGGGGTGAAACGCATCAATATCAGCCTGGACAGCCTGCAACCGCGCCGCTTCCGACATCTCACCCGCTACGGCAACCTCGACCAGGTGATTGCCGGTATTGATGCCGCCATCGAGGCGCGCTTTGAGCGCATCCGGCTGAACGCGGTTATCCTCAAAGGTCGCAACGAGGATGAGGTGCTGGACCTGGTGAATTTTGCGCTGCAGCGCCATATCGATATCGCGTTTATCGAGGAGATGCCGCTGGGACTCATCGACGAACACAACCGCGCGCTGAGCTTTTGCAGCAGCGAGGAACTGCGCCAGATCATCGCCCGTGAGCACCTTCTGGCACCGCTGGGTGATCCGCAAAGCCAGGAAGGCCCCGCGCGCTATTTCAGCATTGCGAACGGGCCCACGCGTATCGGGTTTATATCACCGCACAGCCATAATTTTTGCCACCTGTGCAATCGGGTCAGGGTCACTGCCGAGGGACGCCTGCTGCTGTGCCTGGGCAACGAGCACTCGGCGGATCTGCGGGCCGTTCTGCGCGCGCCCGGCTATTCACGCGACAAGCTCAAGCAGGCAATTGTCAATGCCATGGCAATTAAACCGGAGCGCCATCATTTCGACCTGGATGAAACGCCGGATATCGTGCGTTTCATGAATACTACCGGCGGCTGACCCCAGCTGACGCGACGGCGGGTTGTCGCCCTGAGAGATACCCGCGGACCCTTCCTGCTGCCAATATGTCAATACAATGTTGCATAAGTACTAACTTTCCTCAGCACGCCTATCGCGTACAATAGCGTCTCAACACCCGAGGTAAGCCTGTGCACAATCAACACATTCCACAACTCGACTCGGTCGAGACAATCGAGCAGGGGTTTGAGTCCCACGGCTATATCTGCAGTCGCAAGATTGCCACTGCGGTATTCCTCGCCTACCAATTGCGCAAACCGGTACTGGTCGAAGGCCCCCCCGGAGTGGGCAAGACTGAACTGGCCAAAACCCTCGCCCTGCTGCTCGATACGCCACTGATCCGCCTGCAGTGTTATGAAGGCCTGGACGAGGCAAAGGCACTCTACGAATGGAAGTACGGCAAGCAATTGCTCTATACACAGGTGCTCAAGGAGAAACTGGGCGACCTGCTCCAGGGGGCGCAGAGCCTGGCGGATTCCGTCGCCCGATTGCACCAGTTCGGCGATATTTTCTATTCCGAAGAGTTCCTGGAGCCCAGGCCACTGCTCAAAGCCATGCAGCAGGAAAAGAGCGCTATTCTGTTAATCGATGAAGTCGACAAATCCGATTACGAGTTTGAATCACTGCTACTGGAAATTCTCTCTGACTACCAGGTATCCATCCCCGAGATCGGCACCGTAAAGGCGCGCACAGCACCGATGGTCTTTCTCACCAGCAACAATACGCGGGACATTTCCGACGCGTTGAAGCGGCGCTGTCTGCATCTTTATATCCCGTTTCCGACCGTGGAACTCGAGGAGCGTATCGTTCTCAGTCGCGTGCCGGGGGTGGACGAGCAACTGCGCCACCAGTTGGTGGGTTTTGTACATTCTTTGCGCGAACTGGATCTGAAAAAGGCGCCGGCAATTTCGGAGACCATCGACTGGGCACGCAGTCTGCTTCTGTTACACGCCGATCATCTGGAAGAGGAGTTGGTACGCAGTACTCTCAATGTGCTACTCAAGTACGAGGAAGACATCGACACCACCGATGCGGAACTGCGAGCCCTGGTAAAAGACACCGTCTCCGACAGCCACGCAAGCTGAGATCAGGTCGCCGGGGGAACGTACCATGCAGTCCAATCTGGTCGGTTTCATTCAGGTTCTGCGCACCCATGACGTGAGAATATCCCCCGCGGAAACACTCGATGCCATGGAGGTTACCAGACACCTCGGCTATGCCGACCGCAACCTGTTGCGAGACGGACTGTCGATGACACTGGCCAAGACGCCGGAAGAAGAAGTAATTTTCCTGCACTGCTTCGACCGCTATTTCCAACAGGATCTCGCCGACTTTTCGGCGTCGGACACAGCGCCAGCGGCAAAAACCGGGGCGGAGGATGCCGCACGCCAGAGCGCCGCCGAGCAGGCCGCCGAATTTTCGGCCACCCAGATGGCCGCGCTGCAACTCGCCGCAGGGGATAATGCCGCGCTGCAATCCCTGTTACAGACGCCGCTGATGCAGAGCCTTCTCGACAATGATCGCACGGATTTGACACTGGCCATGAACCAGGCTGCCGAGCGGGTCGGCCTGCAAGAGATCCAGATGTTTACCCAGAAGGGCCAGTTCACCCGCCGTATTCTCGATGCAATGGGCGAGGAACATATTCGCAACGCGGTAATCGCGCTGGAACAGGACGGGAGCCCTGCACTGCCAGTACTGCAACGCTACCGGGATAGGCTGCGGGAACAGGTGCGCGACTATGTGGAACGCGAGTACCTGCTGCACGCGGAAGGTAAAAACCGGCAATTCATGGACGAAATTCTGAGCAAGACCCGGTTGAACAATATTGAACACCTGTACCTGCATAAAGTGCATGAACTGATCCGCAAAATGGCAAAAAAACTGGCGAGTCGCCATTCGCGCAGGCGCAAACTGCTGAAGCGCGGTCGTCTGGATATGGCAAAAACATTGCGCAAGGGTATCCCTCACGATGGCATGATGTTCAATACCTACTGGCGGCAGGTCAAAAAAGAGAAACCCCAGATACTGGCGGTGTGCGATGTCAGCGGCTCCGTTGCCGCTTACGCCAAATTTCTGCTGCTGTTCCTGTACAGCTTGCAGGATATTCTGCCAAAGGTCCGGAGTTTTGCTTTTTCCAGCCACTTAGGCGAAGTTAGTGCGTATTTTGCGGATCATTCCATTGAAAAGGCCATTGAACTGGTGAACTGGAAATACGGCGGCGCCACGGACTACGGCAACAGCCTGCTGGATTTCGCGAAACTCGCACTGGATGATATCAACAGCAACACCACGGTGATCATTCTCGGCGATGCCCGCAATAACAATGGCAACCCCCGGCTGGATATTTTGCAGAGTATCTACCAGCGCGCGCGACAGGTGATCTGGCTGAACCCCGAGGCGCGCAGGGTCTGGGGCAGCGGGGACTCCGAAATGCTGCGCTACCAGAGCGCCTGTCATTTTAGTGCTGAATGCAATAACCTTAAGCAACTCGAGCGCATTGTCGACCAACTTCTAAAGAGCAGCCGATAATCCCCATGGCCTACTTCTGCAAAGATTGCAGCTACCGCGGAATGAAAAGTGGTCAGCTAGGAGAATGTCCGGCATGTGGCTCTCACAACCTGACCAGCCGCGCCATGACGTTCCAGGAGCAACCGGCACCCACCAAATGGCGGCTGGTGATCCTCGTCGCCCTGTGGGGTTTTCTCATTGCACTCATTATAGGAAAGATAGTCCACTGAAACTCGGTCCCGAACATGTTCCATTCCCCTGTTCACTGCGAGAGCTGGTGTTGGACCGCTTTGGCGAACCGATGGGTGTAGGCAGCCACACCCACCCGATGCAGCTCGATGAACTGCTTGGATATCTGAAAAACATCGACAATTACAGTCTTTCACCCTGGGTAGCGCTGACCGGACAGACCGAGGCCATCGGTGATCCGGCGACGCCTTCACCAGAGCAGGTGGCGATCCTTCGCTGGCTGGGCAAGGCACTCGAAATCTGGGAAAAGCAATCTCCGCTGGAAGGTCGCGTCGCCAGCCAGGTACGCCGGCTGAAGCCACTATCCGCCGCGCTTGCTATCACGGACCCGGAGTTTCTGCGACCCGGGGCCCACCCCATCCATCAGTTACTGGACTGTATCCAAACGAGAGCCATAGGCTGGCAGGCACGGCTCGACAGAGTCGGCACTATACTGGAGCAACAGATCACCAGGGCCGTGGACAATTCCCGGCTGTGGTTTGATAACCGGTCAACCAACCTGTCGGTGATCTGTACCGAGTTTTCCACTGCCGCGGAACGTGACCAGGCGCGCGCAAGCCGAATGGTGCAACGCGTGGTGGAGGCCGAAGCGGGCAAGATTAAAACCGCAGCAGCCAAAGAAGAGGCTGCGCGAATGATAAATACGGCGCTCGAAAAACATCCTGTACCCGAAGAAATCGGTGGCTTTCTCAAGGGACCCTGGTATACCAGCGCCCAGCTTGTCCTGCTCAAGTATGGCGCCGATTCCGAACAGTGGAAGAAGATGTCTCTCACGACCGGAACCCTGCTGGACTCGTTCCAGAATACAGAAGCGGCGGATGAGACGCGCCGCCAGCACATTTTCGAAGTCGTCACCCGGCTTCCGAAGGAAATGCGCCGTTGGCTGCTGAGCCTGCATCACGACACGGAAGCGGTGAATGAGGCGATGGGGCTGGTTGAATTCGCCCACCTTCGAATCCTGCGGAGACAACCGCTGGCGCTCCTTCACATCACACCGATCATGGTGGAAGGGAGCCACGGTGACGATGACACAGAGCGAGACCCCACTACCGGCAGGAATTGGCAGAAGGGACAGTGGTTCATCATAGACAGCGGAAACGACGGGGCTGTGCGAGCGCAACTGGTGCTCAAGGTAGAGCAATCGCAGCAACTGCTGTTTACCAACCTGGCGGGAATCAAGGCCCTGCAACTCAGCTTCAGCGAGTTCGAACGCCTCATCGCCAAGGGCAAAGTGAAAGCACTCTATAGTGGAGCGAGCTTCAGCCTTTGTCTGGCCCAGGCGGTAGGTATCGACTCCGTTGAGATTCTGGATGCCCTTGCAAGTGCACTATCCGCCGCAGAACCAGAGCGCTATACGGAAACGCAATCAGTAGCGTCATCTTCGTCTGCAGCAAGACCGGATTCCGGTTCAACGATAGCTTCCGCCCATGGTGCAAAGGCGAGCCCGGCACAGCAAACCGAGTTGGAAGCCGAGTTGGCCTTGGAGCCAGACCCGGAGCCGGAGTTGCAAGCGGTGTCCGAACCAGAGGATGCACTGGAAGCCGAACTCGGACTCGAATTGGAGCCCGAACTCCCGATTGGCCCCGACCCGGAGCCGGCAGAAAACCTGGACTTGCAGGCGATGTCAGAGCAATTGATCCGGGCAGACCTGGACCCGGTTGGCGCGCCCAAAGCGCGGACCAAAGGGCAAACGCCTGATCCTGGTGAAGCCGAGTCTGCCATATCGTCAAAACGGCAGCGCCGGAACGACGAACAGTCCGGGAGCCAGAAACCACCGAGTGGAGAAGGCTTCCTCGTTGACCAGGCTGAGGAAATAAGGGCGCGCGGGGGATACTTCGCTCAACACCCGGATGCCCTGGACCAGGACGATGACCACATCGAGGAGATCATTCCACAACCAGTAGATGAATCGGCAAGCACCGGCACCCTGGTCGATCAGGCCGGATACAGGGACTACCCACGTGTATTGTCCGAAGGCCATACTGAGTCACTGGAGCCACCGCCGGCAGAGGTGGAAGGCGTGGAAGGTAATCAAGCAGCGCATGTTCAGCCACCCGAAAAAGCAGATGACAGTGCTGTTCGGCGCGAGGTCAAACTGCCTATGGGCGCATGGCTCGGGTTTCACGATGGCGAGACACCGTTGATGGCCCGTCTGGCCGTCTATGACCTGGAGAACGACCACTATATTTTTGTGAACCGGCAGGGCGTCAAAATGCGCCAGGTGAGCCGACTGGAACTGCTCCACCTGATTGACAATGAATTGGTCGATATTCTTGAAACGCGCTCAAATTTCCGCGAGGAAGTAACCGAGGTCCGGAAAAACCTGGACAGGGAGTAGCCATGGAGTACATCTATGACTGAGCAGAGAAGAAATCATCCACGGCTTCCCGTCACAGGCACGACGTTTATTGAACTGCTTTCCGCGCGCGCCGGAGAAAATGAATCCGCAAAGATGATTACCTGCAACACAGTCGATGTGTCGCGCAACGGTTTGCAGGTCATTCTGTCTGAGGAGCTCACCGTGGGCGCCATCCTGCAGATCGGGGTGGATCTGCCCAACGCGCCGGGTACACTCTACCTGGCGGGAGAGGTACGCTGGTGCCTACCGAGCAATGACGCACTGCACCCCTGGCTGGCAGGCTTCCAGATCCTGAATGCCGAGGATACCGATATCAAAACCTGGGCGGCTATGATCGCGATAATGGGGGGTTGAGACCGGCATTCGCACACCCGGCCAACACAGCATAAATACGGAGTTACCATGGCAGATATCATGCTGCGCTTTGATATGCGTTTGCCCGAATTTTCCACAGCATCGCAAGCCGATCTATACCAGACCGCTATAGAAATGTGCGCCTGGGGCGACCAGCAGGGTATCGGCAGCGTCCACCTTTCCGAGCACCACGGCTCTGACGACGGATACTGTCCCTCGCCCCTGGTCCTCGCTTCCGCCGTCGCCACGCGTACAAGCAGTATGCGTATTTTTATCTCGGCGCTGATTGCCCCACTGCACGACCCGGTGCGGCTGGCGGAAGACCTCAGTGTGCTGGACAATATCAGCCGGGGTCGCGTCATACCTATTCTCAGTGGCGGCTACCGGGAGGAGGAGTTCGCCGCTGTCGGCAAGCAGTTAAGTGTGCGCAAGCAATACATGGACGGTATAGGCCCGTTCCTCAAACAGGCCTGGAGCGGCGAGCCGTTCGAATTCGAGGGCCGCTCAATCACCGTTACGCCAAAACCCTTCAGCGAGCCCCGGCCGATGATTCTCATGGGCGGCAGCAGTAGACCGGCCGCACGACGCGCCGCCAGGGAAGCGGATTTTTTTATCCCCTCCGGGCCCGAAATCTTCGAGTACTACCGCCAGGAACTGAAAACACAGGGGAAGCCGGACCCGGGGCCGATGCCAGCCGCGCCATCCACTGTGACCTTTGTGGCGGAAGACCCCGATGCCTACTGGCGACAGATCGCACCCCATGTGCAACACGAAACCAACACCTACGCACTCTGGGCAGAGAAGGCGCGGGTTTTTTCCCCGTACAAGCACTTCGAAAACAGCGATGAACTGCGGGCCAGCGGTGCCTACAGGGTCTATCGACCGCTGGAGTTGATAGAGGCCGCCCGGGGCATGGCCAGTGCGCAACCGATCATGTTTCACCCCCTGTGCGGCGGCATTCACCCGGATCTGGCCTGGCAGAGCCTCAGACTGTTTGTTGAGAAAGTTCTGCCCACCTTGCGGGAAGAAGGCATCGCCTGAATCACCCGGGCGTGTGATCGCCCTCGTCCAGGGCGGCGAGGCTGAGCCCCATGGCGTCGTCTCCTCCGCCGCCTCCATCGCCTCCATCCCGGGCAAATTTGATTTTCAGTCGCACGTTATTCGTCGAATCGGCGTTGCGCAGCGCCTCCTCCTCGCTGATCAGGCCCTCCTGAAACAACTCGAACAACGCGGAGTCGAAGGTTTTCATGCCGACATTTTCCGACTTCTGCATCACCTCCTTGATGCCATCGATTTCACCCTTGAGGATCAGGTCGGCGACCATGGGTGTGCCCAGCAATATTTCAATCGCTGCACAACGCTTGCCGTCGACGGTCGGAATCAGTCGCTGTGACACGATGCACTGCATGTTCATCGACAGGTCCATCAACAACTGGGGGCGCCGTTCCTCGGGAAAAAAGTTGATAATGCGATCCAGTGCCTGGTTGGCGTTGTTGGCGTGCAGTGTCGAGATGCAGAGGTGGCCGGTTTCAGCAAAAGAAATAGCATGCTCCATGGTCTCCCGGTCGCGGATCTCACCTATCAGAATGACATCGGGCGCCTGCCGCAGGGTATTTTTAAGTGCGTTGTGCCAACTGCGGGTATCCACGCCGACTTCCCGCTGGTTGACGATGGATTTTTTGTGGTTGTGAACATACTCCACCGGATCCTCAATGGTCACGATATGTCCGCTGCTATTGCTGTTGCGATAATCGATCAGCGCCGCTAGGGAGGTCGATTTGCCGGAACCTGTCGCGCCCACGAACAGAAACAGGCCCCGCTTGCGCATCACAACTTCCGTCAGCAGCGGCGGCAGGCGCAAATCCTGCCATCGCGGAATGTCTGCGACAATATTTCGCGCCACGATACCCACTTCGTTGCGTTGCATGAAAATATTGATGCGAAAACGACCGTAACCGGAAATGGAAGTTGCCAGGTTCATCTCCAGATCGGACTCAAAGGCCGCGCGCTGAGTGGGATCCATGACTTCGTAGGCGATCTCCCTGATCTCGCCGGGCTGTAGAATATCGCTGGCAATGGGCTTCAACTTCCCCTGGAATTTGGCGCAGGGCGGGGCACCCGTACTGAGGTACAAATCCGAACCTTGCTCAGCGGATAAGATTTTCAACCACTCGGTAATTCGCACTGGACGCTCCCATGTCAAAGCTGCGCCATACTGTAGCATTTTGCCGCCAGTGGACAAGTGTGAATAGACATCGAATTAGCGTTTCCATTGGTATTAGCCTGTATACCACGATCCATCGCGGCCAGTAGCCACCGCGAGGCCACGCACGTATTCTATGCGGCAGCATAAAAAACCAACAACAGGAGACACGCAGTGGAAAACGCCCGACCGACACCCCTGGTAGACGATATCGAGGGCACACGACAGAAACTGGAATCCTGGATTGCCACGCACCGGGGCCACGATGTCAGCATCCCGGAGCTGTCCATTCCGGATGCCACCGGTATGTCCAATGTGACGCTGCTGTTCGACATCAACTGGAAAGAAGGTGGCCAGTCGCGCAGCGAGGCTGTCGTCGCCCGGTTGCAACCCTCGATCGAGCGCCCGGTGTTTCCCGACTATGACCTGAGCCTGCAGTACGAGGTGATGGATCGTATCGGTCGCGGCAGTGACATACCTGTGCCCCAACTGCGCGGGCTGGAAACCGACAAGTCCCTGCTCGGCGTGCAGTTCTATTTGATGAAGCGCACCGAAGGGCGTATCCCCACCGATATGCCACCGTACAATATGGACGGCTGGATGATGCATGAAACCAGCCTGGCCGAGCGCCAGTCCCTGTGGAATGCCGCGGTGGATACCATGGCGCGCTTTCACCGGCTGGACTATCAAGAACTGGGCTTTGCCAGGCTGCACGAACCGGGCAAGACGCCGCTGCAACAACAACTGGCGTATTGGCAACACTATCTGGATTGGGCGATGGAAGGAGCCGGCCACGCCATAGGGCAACGGGCCCTCGATTGGCTGCAAGCGCATCAGCCCGCCCAGGAGCCCACGGTCCTGTGCTGGGGGGATTCGCGACTGGGAAATGTCATCTTCAATCCCGCTCTGGACGCGGTCGCGGCGGTTCTTGACTGGGAAATGGCGGTCCTGGGGAACCCCGTGCAGGATCTGGCATGGTTCAACTACCTGGATGCCACCTTCTCGGAGGGCCTGGGCATGCCACGACTGGAAGGCTTGCCCACCTACGAGGAAACGGTCTCGCGCTGGGAGAAAACCTCTGGTTTCTCGGCAAAGGACTACGATTACTACCTGATTTTTGCCGGCATGCGCTACGGACTGATCCTGTCGCGTATCATGCTGGCAACAGGGCAGGACAGCGAGGTACAGCGGAGTTTTGCCTGTCAGTTACTGGAGAAATACCTCGACCGCCTCACCTGAATGCGCCTCCGCAAGCCACTACCCGGCGTCGGGTAGTGGCTCAGTTTGAAATCTTGCTGCACGAGCCTGAGGGGCAGGGTGGTGGTCGGGACCGTGTGGCGACAGGACGTCGCCACCCGAGCCTGCACATGGATGTGCGCCTTTTGGCGTGTCCCGACCACCACCCTGCCCCTCAGGCTCTCGATTCTCGCCAAATTTCAAACTGAGCCACTACCCGTCGCCGTAACTGTACTCCACTGACATTGACAGCTACACTTGCATCCATTTTCAGGAAAGCCGCCGTTGGTAAGTCCGTCCGGCACCTGCCTCGCGACTATCGGTATGCCTGCACCGTATCAAGGAGACTCCGTTGGCTTCCCATTTGCAAACACAGTTGCAGGCGCTGTCACAGCCAGGCGCCCGCGGGATACTTACCGCGATCCATCGCGGCATAGAGAAGGAGAGCCTGCGCATTACACCGCAGGGCAAGCTCGCCCAGACACCGCATCCGGCCGGGCTTGGTTCGGCGCTCACCCATTCATCCATCACCACGGATTACTCTGAAGCACTGCTGGAGTTCATTACCCCGGTCAGCGCGAGTATCGAGGACAGCCTGCATCAACTCGAGGACATTCACAGCTACGTCTACCAGAAACTGGGCGACGAGATACTGTGGTCGGCCAGCATGCCCTGTATCGTCTCAGGCGACGCCGGTATACCGGTTGCGCAGTACGGCAGTTCGAATGTGGCGCGCATGAAAACTGTTTATCGCTATGGACTGGGTCACCGCTATGGGCGACTGATGCAAGCGATTGCCGGCATCCACTATAATTTTTCGATGCCGCAAACCTATTGGGACAAGGCCTGGCAGGATGCTGGCAGCCCCGGCAAGCAGACAGATTACATCAGCGAGCGCTACCTCGGGCTGATTCGTAACTTCCGTCGCTACTCCTGGCTCCTGATCTATTTATACGGCGCATCTCCGGCGGTATGCTCCACGTTTGTGAAAGGCCGTGACAACCACGGGCTGCAGCCGTTTGATGACGAGGGAAAAAGTCTCTATATGCCTTATGGCACCGCATTGCGCATGGGTGACCTTGGATATAACAGTGAAGCGCAGAAAGCGCTCAATGTGTGCTACAACTCGCTGGAAAATTATGTCACCACACTGTCCAGCGCTATTGTGCAGCCCCACGCTGCATACCGGGGTTTTCCCACCGGCCAGAATGGCGACTTCCAGCAGCTGAATGACAGCCTGCTGCAGATCGAGAACGAATTTTACAGCCCGATACGACCCAAGCGCGTTGCCAGGTCTGGAGAGACTCCTCTGTGTGCGCTGGTCAGGGGCGGCATCGAGTACATCGAGGTACGCTGCGTGGATATCAGCCCGTTCTCCGCGGTTGGCCTCGACGCGGCGCAGATGCGCTTCCTGGATACATTCCTGTTGTACTGCCTGTTGCAGGAAAGTCCGGACTGCGATGACGAGGAGCAGCACAGGCAGGACGCCAATCTTGACGCGGTGGTCAACACCGGCAGGCAACCGGGACTTCAGTTGAACAACAGCGGCAAAGACGTACCGATGACACAGTGGGCGCAACAGTTGCTCAAGGCCATGCAGCCGATCGCCGCTTTATTGGATCAGGCACACCAAAGCAGCGACTACAGCGCCAGCCTGCAGGACCAGCTGGCCAAGGTTGCGGACGCCGCACTAACGCCCTCCGCACGTGTGCTGCGCGAGATGCGCGACAGGAGCCTGCCCTTTTTCCGTCTGGCCATGGCCTACAGCGAGCAATGGGCGGAATATTTCCGAGCGCGCGCGCTGCCGTCCGAGGTGCAGGCCGCGTTCGAGAATGAGACTGCGCTATCAATACAGGCGCAAAATGCGGTCGAGGAATCCGACGACATCAGTTTCGAGCAGTATCTGCACAACTTCTTCGCGCAGTACAAAACGCTTTAAGGCGGCATAGCGTGAATTTACTGGCCCACTTCCATCTCGCCTGGCCGGATGAAGGGCTTGTCACAGGTGGTCTGGAAGGTGATTACGTAAAAGGCTTACTGCGCGGCCGGCTGCCGGAAAGCCTGGAACGCGGCATAAAGCTACATCGCGCAATCGACGCATATACCGACAGCCACCCCCTGCTCCTGCAACTGCGCCGCGAACTTCCGCCCGGTCTGCGGCGTTACTCCGGCATCCTTATCGACCTCTGCTTTGATCACTATCTCAGCCAGCACTGGTCTCGATTCGCTACACTACCGCTAGCTGACTTCAACCGGGAGGTCTACCGGATACTGCTCTCCCAGCAAGACGGCCTGAGCGAAGGCGCTCGCACGATGGTTGCGCGGCTCGTCGAACACGATATACTCGGCCTCTATCAGGAGTGGGAAACAGTGCTCGCCACCGCAGCGCGCATTGGCCAGCGCTTCAGGCGACACAACCCGTTTCTCGATCTGGAACGGACGTTGTCACCGGCGAAGGGGGCACTGGAGCAGGCATTCCTGGAGTTTTACCCCCACCTGGAGGCTTTCTGCAGGGATTCCATTCGACGCTTGTAAACACCACCCTTTCGCCGACCATTGCGCCTGGCGTAGAACATTTCCGACCTGCCTCAGCGCTGGCTGAATTCCGTGGCGAGGGGACGCTGGAGCGGGGTATTGGTGAGCGTTGCGGGTCAGTCAGTATAGCCGCGACGCCGCGTCGCATTTAATTTTCCACGAGGACGCCAAGGCATATGTTGCAATCCCTATCTCCACGTCTGGTATTTGCCGGACTCGTCGTTCTTGCCGTTGTTTCAATGCTGTTCGCTCGTGTTTACCTGCAAGGTTTTCTCGGCCTGGAGGCCTGCCCGCTGTGCATGACGCAACGCGTGTTCGTCGTGGCCTGGGGCGTGATTGCGCTGATCGCGCTCGTACACAATTCGCAGGGCCTGGGCAGCCGGGTTTACGGTGCACTGTGCTGCGGGGCTGCGTGGGCGGGGGCGGCCGTGGCGGCGCGGCATGTGTGGCTGCAACACCTCCCGGAAGACCAGGTGCCCGCTTGCGGGCCCAGCCTCGATTACATGATCGAAAACCTGCCGTTTGAGGAGACGCTGAACATTGTATTGGCCGGGGATGGCAACTGTGCCGAGGTTACCTGGCGCTTCCTCGGCCTCAGCATCCCGGAGCAGACGCTCGCGCTATTCTGCGCTGCCATTCTGGTCAGCCTGTGGCAGTGCGTGCGCGAGTATCCGGCGAGTCCGGACATCGCGAGAGGGTAAGAGATCCCGACGTAGATCCCGATACAGCTTGCCCGGCGCTGCCTACAGTCATATAGTTGGGACGTGCAACTCACTCGCAGGGATTTCAGCCATGGCCCCCGATGACGGCGACCCAAGACAGCATTTCGAGGTGGTAGAGGAATTGCTCACGCGGTGGCTGAAAGAGCGGCGCGCATTGCTGGCCGCATACACCGAGATAATCGTCACGCTGGACTACTACCGGGATGACGAAGCGCTGGAGCAACGTCAACAGGCGCTGTGCGAACTGCTGGTGGACTACGTCTCGGTAGGCCACTTTGAAGTATTCCACGAATTGATCAATGAAGCCGAAAGCTTTGATGACGGCAGTTGCGTACTGGCGGAGAAACTGATGCCCTCGATCGGGGACACTACAGAAGTGATTCTGGCCTACGAGGAGAAATACGCTGAAACGCGCGGCCAGCCGGAAAAACTAAAGCGCGACCTGTCAGCCCTCGGAGAGGTACTGGAGTCGCGCTTCGTGCTGGAAGACCAACTCATCGCCGGCCTTCACAATCGGCACCGACGCCTCGTAGCGCAAGTGCCAAAGTCAGCGTAGGCCCTACTCGGCCGCTGCAGGCTCCGCTGCCGCCTCAGGCTCCGCCTCCGCAGCCTCGTCATCACTGGGGATGGCGATCAGCTCCACTTCAAAGACCAGCGCGGCATTGGGCCCGATCACCTGCCCCGCGCCACCGGCACCGTAGGCCAGGTCGGATGGAATCGCCAGTTCCCATTTCGAACCCACTGGCATCAGTTGCAAGGCCTCGGTCCAGCCGGGAATAACCTGACCTACGCCGAAAGTAACCGTCTCACCGCGACTGTAGGACGAGTCGAATTCCGTGCCATCTGTCAATGTGCCGCGGTAGTGTACCTCCACGGTATCGTCCGGGCCTGGCTTGGGACCGGTTCCCTCTGTAACGACCTTGTACTGCAGCCCGGATTCGGTCGTAACCACCCCTTCTTCAGCCGCGTTGGCTGCCAGGTAGGCTGCGGATGCCGCCTCGTTGGCTTCGGCCAGCGCCGCCTGTGCCGCTGCATTTTCTGCGTTGGCTTTCTCCTGGTATGCCTGCATCTCGGCGGCGATTTCTTCCTGGGTCATCCGCGAGTCCTTGCCCTCCAGCGCATCGGAAAGCCCGAGGCTGAACGAAGTGGCATCAAGCGGGACGCCGTCAGCCTTCATCCGCTGACCCAGTCCAAAGGCGATACCGTAGCTCAATCGCTGCTCCGTGGTCGAGAGAGCCGGGGGAGCGGCGGTCTCTGCGGCAGCAGCCGGCTTCTCGGCAGGTGTATTGGGCGCTTTTTGGTCACACGCCTGCAAAGCGACAGCGCTAACCAGCGCTAGCGGCAGTAAATACGTCTTCATATTTTATTCCATAGTCGTCAAAGAAATCGTGAGAATTGCAAATTCTCCTGTCACCGCGAGAGTGTGCCCGCTGCGTCTTCCACACCTCAGACCTGACGCATCGCGTGAAGTTCCCATCCCGTCGGGCAGGAAAGTCAGCCATCGCAGTGGGGGCCCATCTTACTACCCGCCTCTCTCAGGCGCCACCCCTGCCTCACGGCGAAATCAAGCGGGCCAGGCGGCCGATCTCGCGCTCCCAGTCCCTGGTGCCGGGACTGGCCAGTAGCGCCACCTGTGCCAGGTTGTCATGCATGGGACAAACGTCCCGAACCAACTCCGCGGCACATCGATGGAATGCATGCATCATATCCTGTTGTTCGCGCTCGGCGCGCAGCTCCAGCGCCTTGATTTCTTCACGCACGCCTGCCGCCTGTTGGTAGCCCCGCAGTTGCCGCCGCAGTGCGCGCAGCGGCTGCACCACGCTCTCCCGCCATTCCCCGACCAACTCGTCCACGGCTTTCAGGTGGTCGGCACTGAGGCGTCGATTGCTGTGCGCCAGCCAGGCGGCATACAGCAACAGGTTTACATCCACAGCGAACGCATCCTGCAGTGTGAGACAGGCTGCCGCAACCTCCTCCACGCGATAGGTAGCCACTGAATACTCCCACAACGGGTTGCCCATGAGGTGTCCGCCTTGACACTATTCATTCTGGAGCTTACACCAGCGCTACCGGCACAGACCAGCATTGAGGCGAAGCGGCCTTGATGGGCTGGCTGCGGCCAAACTGCGTGACATCAGGGTTTGAGCGGGCTCGCGGCACTGGCCCGCGGACCGCCCGGCGGGTAGAATTCGCGGCCTCATGATTATACTGCGCGATATCGCCCTGCGCCGCGGCAGCAAACTGCTGCTGCAGGATGCCAATGTCACCATACAGCCCGGTCAGCGACTGGCGCTGATTGGCGCAAATGGCTGTGGCAAGTCCAGCCTCTTCGCCCTCCTGGTCGGTGAGTTGGGTCACGACAGCGGCGAAATCGAAGGTATGAATTCGCTGCGGCTGTCGCACATGGCGCAGGAGATACGCGCCACCGCGCTCCCTGCGGGCGAGTTCGTATGGCGCGGCGACCGGGAACTCGCCGGGTTGCGCGACGAAGTGGCTGCACTGGAGAGCGCCGGACAATTTGACCAGGCTGCTCGTATTCACAGCCTGCTGGAAGAAATTGACGGGTACAGCGCCGAACGGCGGGCGCAGCGACTATTGCAGGGGTTGGGGTTCGCCGAGGATGCCGCTGCCCGTCCGGTCAGTGATTTTTCCGGCGGCTGGCGCATCCGGCTCAACCTTGCCCGCGCGCTGATGACACCCTCCGACGTGCTGCTGCTGGATGAGCCTACCAACCACCTCGACCTCGATGCCACATTATGGCTGCAACAGTGGTTGCAACAGTATCCCGGCACCCTGTTGATGATTTCCCACGACAGGGATTTTATCGATGCCACCTGTGAGCGCGTACTGCACATCGAACAGCGACAGCTCTCCACCTACAAGGGAGATTACTCCGATTTCGAGCGAATGCGCGCCGAGCGCCAGGCCAATCAACAGGCCAACTACGAAAAGCAACAGCGCCGCATCGCGGAAATCGACGACTTCGTGCGTCGCTTTCGCTACAAGGCTTCGAAAGCCAAACAGGCCCAGAGTCGCCTCAAGGAACTGGAACGGATGCAGGCACTGGCACCGGCCCATGCCGACTCTCCTTTTGATTTCAGCTTTCCGGCGCCGGCCCGCAGCAGCGACCCACTGCTGAGGCTGGACGAGGCGACCCTCGGCTACGGCAGCGCAACGGTGCTGCGCGGCGTGAACCTGCAGTTGCGCCCGGGCAGTCGTTACGGTTTGTTGGGGCGCAACGGCGCCGGCAAATCCACTTTGCTGAAAAGTCTTATCGGTGAGCTGCCGCTGCTCGGCGGTAGCCGCAGCACCGGTGAACATCTGGGCATTGGTTATTTTGACCAGCAGCAACTGGAGGCACTGGATTTGCAGGCCAGCCCCGCCCTGCACCTGCAAAGGCTCAGCCCCACGGCCAGGGAACAGGATATATTGAATTTCCTCGGCGGTTTCAATTTCCGCGGCGACGCGGCCACTGCGGCGATCGCGCCTTTTTCGGGCGGCGAAAAAGCCCGGCTCGCACTGGCCATGGTGGTCTGGCAAAAACCCAACCTGCTGGTACTGGACGAACCCACCAATCACCTGGACCTGGATATGCGTCACGCGATGGAGGTCGCTCTACAATCTTACGAGGGGGCGCTGGTACTGGTCAGTCACGACCGCCATATGCTGCGCAACACCGCTGAAGAGTTACTGTTGGTACACGATGGCCGCGTGGAAGAGTACCGCGACGACCTCGAGGGCTACGAGCGCTGGATTCTGTCAAGCTACAAACCTGCGGAAAAACGTGAAGTGGCGGCGCCAGAGAGTTCACGCCGGGAAAAACGCCAGCAAGCGGCCACCCAGCGCGACAAGCTGCGCCCGCTACAAAAGCAGGTGAGCAAGACCGAGGCACAAATGTCGGAAGTTGACCTCGCACTGCAAGCGCTGCGCGAACAGTTGAGCGACACTGCCCTGTATACCGAAGACAACAAACAGATCCTTGCCGAGTTGCTGAAACGCGAAGGGGAGTTGAAAACTCGCGCCGCGGAACTGGACGAACTGTGGCTGGAGCAACAGCAGCAACTGGAAGAGTTGGCGCAGACGAGACCTGACGAGTAGCGCAATCTCATGCCTGAGAATCGCAATGAGGAGGTGCCGTTCAGCGCCTGAACATCACGAAGTCAGGCTCGCAACAAACGCAACTTTTCGGCGCGACTCAGGTTCTTGATGATCGCCTCGCGCCGCTGGGCGGCGCCGCGATCCGGCTCCACAGCCGACCACACCAGTTGCACCGGGCGGCGACCACGGGTATACCGGGGGCCGCCGGCCAGCGAACCGTTGTGTTGCCGCAAGCGGCGCTGCAAGTCCCTCGCCACCCCGGTATACAGGGAGCCATCGGCGCACTGGAGAATGTACACATGCCAGGCCGCATCCATGGCGTCAGGCCAGCGCCAGCACCTCTTTCACGCAGGCGCTGATTCCCGCATAGGCTTCCGATACCTTGCCTGCCAGCATATAGGCCGGTGTCGTGACCAGTTTACGCTCCGTGTCAACACGTGCCTCCGAGACCGGGCACTGCAGGTGCTCGCCGCCCATTGCGCCGATCGCCGCAGCGGTATCGGCATCGTTGCCGATGGTACAGCGCACACCTTCACCACAGATGGCGGCAGCCATCACCGGCGCGATACAAACCAGACCAATCGGCTTGCCGCTCTCATGGAAAGCGCGCGCCAGTTGCAGGAAGTCCGGCTGGACGTCCATCCCCGCGCCCGCCACGGCAAAATTGCTGAGGTTTTTTGCCGCGCCGAAGCCACCCGGCACCAGCAGCGCATCGAAATCCGACGCGGCGGCCTCCCTGATGTCCCGGATATTGCCGCGCGCGATGCGGGCCGCCTCCACCAGCACATTGCGGGATTCACCCTCTGCAGGCTCTCCTGTGAGATGGTTGATCACGTGCATCTGTTGGATATCCGGGGCAAAGCACTCGTAGCTTGCGCCCTGCTGTTCAAGGCACAGCAGTGACAGCACTGCCTCGTTTATCTCCGCCCCATCGTAAACACCGCATCCTGCTAGCACTACGGCAACCCTGGTCATATGTTTTCTCCCTCTCTGGTAATGTCACTTAAAAACTACGTTTACGAAGCGCCCCGGTCGGCGTGACCTTCAGCAGGACGCTGTTCACGGTGGAGCTATCGGCCCCGACTCCACCGATGATACCGCTCCACCCAGCGCAGCAGGCCCTCTGGTTTGCGCGCCTTGCGCCATTCACCGGCGACAAACTTGTTGCCTTCGCTCAACGTCGGATAAATATGAATGGTTCCCAGTATTTTACCCAGGCCGAGATTGTGCTTCATAGCCAATACAAACTCGTTGATCAACTCCGCGGCGTGGTAGCCAACGACGGTGGCGCCGAGAATACGATCGCGACCCGGTTCGGTCAGCACTTTGATGAATCCGCTCGCCTCGCCATCGGCAATCGCCCGGTCAAGGCCCCCGAGATCGTAGCGGGTTACTTCAACTGCAATCTGCCGGCTGCGTGCCTCGTCCTCGCTGAGGCCCACCCGCGCCACCTCCGGATCGGTAAATGTCGCCCAAGGCACCACGGAGTAGTCGACCTTGAAACGACGAAAGCGTCCGAACAGTGCGTTCACCGCTGCGTACCAGGCCTGGTGGCTGGCCATGTGAGTGAACTGATAGGGGCCGGCCACATCGCCACAGGCAGAAATCGTGGGAATGGCGGTACAAAGGTATTCGTCCACCTCGATCGTGCCGGACGGACCGAGATCAATACCCAACTCCCGCAGCCCCATTCCCTCCACGTTCGCACTGCGTCCAACCGCAAGCAAAACATGGGTAAAGCTGATGCTCTGCTCCCCGTCGAACGTGCCGACTACAACCCGTCGACCGCCCTCGCCATCTTCAAACCTGAGCGGCTCCGTGTTCTGATGGATTTTCACCTGCCGCCGTTCTAGGGCGGCGGAAACCAGAGCGGCGACTTCGGGATCCTCACGCGGCAGGATTCGATCGGCATGCGTCACCAGAGTGACACGGCTGCCAAGTTCGGCAAAGGCCTGGGCCAGTTCACAACCGATGGGACCCGCACCCAGCACCAGCAACCGTTCAGGCAAATCGGCAAGCTCCCAGACGCTATCGGACGTGAGATAGTCGATCGTCGCCAGGCCGGGAATGTCGGGCACGCGCGGGCGCGCACCGCTGGCAATCACTATGTTGCGTGCCGTCAACGTCTGCCCGTTCACCTCCACTGCCCAGGGAGAAACGATACGCGCGTCACCGCTCACACAATCCACGCCCAGCGCGGTAAAGCGCTCTACCGAATCGTGGGGCTCGATGGTTTTGATGGTATTCTGAACCCGTTGCATGACGCTGCTGAAGTCAACCGCCACCGACATCGGCGCCAGGCCGAATTCCTGCGCGCGCCGCCCGGTTTGCGCAACGCGCGCAGAACGAATTAGCGCTTTGCTGGGCACGCAGCCGGTGTTCAGGCAGTCACCACCCATCCGGTGGCGCTCGATCAATGTCACCTTTGCTTTCACTGTGGCGGCGATAAGCGCAGCGACAAGGCCCGCGGAACCGGCTCCGATCACAATGAGGTTATTGTCGAAATTTCGCGGTTTCGCATAAGGGGCGAGGATACGGCGACGCTGAATGTACGCGAGCAACCACCGGGCGAGAAACGGAAATACGGCCAGCAGTACAAAAGACCCCAGCAGCGGTGCCGAAACAATACCGGAAAGAGACTGCAGTTCGCCGAGTTGCGTTCCCGCATTCACATACACCGCAGTACCCGCTAGCATGCCAATCTGCGATACCCAGTAGAACGTCCATGTACGCAGGGGCAACAGACCCATCAACAGGTTGATCAGGAAAAAGGGAAAGATCGGAACAAGGCGCAAGGAGAACAGGTAAAAAGCCCCGTCTCGTTCAAAGCCCGAGTTTACCGCCCGCAGGTGGCGGCTGAAACGCTGCTGTACCCAGTCGCGAAGCACCAGCCTGGACACCAGAAAGGCCAGTGTGGCGCCTATACTGCTGGCAAAAGAAACCAGCAACAACGCGTACCAGAATCCGAATAATGCACCGCCGGCCAGAGTCATCACGGCTGCGCCCGGCAGCGACAACGCGGTGACCGCCACATAGCATGCAAAAAAAACCAGCCCTGCCAGCAGGGGATTACCCCGATACCAATGGCGAAGATCGCCAACGCTTTGCTGGAGCGCATCAAGTTGCAGGTAGCTGCCGAGATCGAATATAAACCAGGTGCCGATGGCCAGCGCTACAATGGCAGTGACTGCTATCTTCTTCGTTTGCAATGGGCTCCCCTTGGACCCGCCAGAGTCGGGGTGGTCGCTCTGGATACAACTGACAAGCCTAACACGGTCGCGTTACATTCTCAGCGGGACAGCGGTCGCGGGCGCGCGCAGCCTGGTACCGGGGAAGCGATTGCCGGGGGACAAGCTGTCCGGCGCCAGTGTTCGTCGTTTTGCAGGCCGGCAGAGTATAATCTGCGCCAGCATCGACTCGACAGCTAATAGCGTTTAGACATATCAGCATGCCAAAATACTCTAGCTCCCCAGTTGTGCCCAACCCATCCGATGGTATTATGGCTGCCCTTGAAATAACGCGGAACCAATTGCCGCAAGAGAACCGGAGAACAACATGAGCGATCAGATCGTGCACGTGAGCGATGCCACCTTTGATGCGGAAGTACTGAATTCCGAGGTCCCCGTGCTGGTGGATTTCTGGGCCGAGTGGTGCGGACCCTGCAAGATGATAGCCCCCGTGCTTGATGAACTGGCCGCGGATTACGACGGCAAGCTGAAGATTTGCAAGGTCGACGTGGATGCCAATCCCGAAATTCCGCAAAAGTTCGGCATTCGCGGCATTCCGACTTTGATTGTTTTCAAGGACGGCAACGCTGAGGCAACCAAGGTTGGGGCGCTGTCCAAGACGCAACTGACCGATTTCATACAGGAAGTGATCTAGGGCGGCACCACCGGGCCCGCCCTTTCGCGCAGCAGTACCCCCCCGGCGGGCTGCCAATTGCCAGAAAAAATCGGTAGACGGCCCTGGCGGGCCGTGCTACATTCCAAACCGTCGCACATTCCTGTGCCATAACAAAAACTCTGCAACCCACTATACAGCTAATATTTGTTGGCATCGCCAACCAGCGTTCGGTTATACCCGATTCCTTCCTTTAATCACACGTACACACTTGTTTTCCATATGAATCTAACTGACCTCAAGACCAAATCCACTCAAGAAATCATCGACATTGCCAAGGAAATGGGCCTGGATAACATGGCCCGCTCGCGCAAACAGGACATTATTTTTGCGGTGCTGAAGCACCACGCGAAAAGCGGCGAAGACATCTACGGCGACGGTGTGCTGGAAATCTTGCAGGATGGCTTTGGATTCCTGCGCTCCGCCGACAGTTCCTATCTGGCCGGGCCCGATGATATCTATGTCTCGCCCAGCCAGATCCGCCGTTTCAACCTGCGCACCGGCGACACCATTTCCGGCAAGATTCGCCCCCCCAAGGATAGCGAACGCTACTTCGCGCTGCTGAAGATAGACAAGGTCAATCTCGACCGGCCGGAAAACTCCAAGCACAAGATTCTCTTCGAAAACCTCACCCCACTCTTCCCCGACGAGCGTCTCACGCTGGAAACGGGCAATGGAAGTACCGAGGACCTGACCGGCCGCATTATCGACCTGGTGTCTCCCATCGGAAAGGGCCAGCGGGGCCTGCTGGTCGCACCGCCCAAGGCGGGTAAAACCATCATGATGCAGAATATCGCCCAGGCGATCATCACTAACAACCCCGAGTGCTACATCATCGTGTTGCTGATCGATGAGCGTCCGGAAGAGGTAACGGAAATGCAGCGCTCCGTGGGCGTGCGCGGCGCCGAGGTTGTGGCCTCCACGTTCGATGAACCGCCCTCGCGCCATGTGCAGGTGGCCGATATGGTGATCGAAAAAGCGAAGCGGCTGGTGGAACACAAACGGGACGTGGTTATCCTGCTGGACTCGATTACGCGCCTGGCACGCGCCTACAACACTGTCATTCCCAGCTCCGGCAAGGTGTTGACGGGCGGCGTCGACGCCCATGCGCTGGAACGTCCCAAGCGTTTCTTTGGTGCGGCGCGAAACATCGAGGAAGGCGGCAGCCTGTCCATCATCGCGACTGCGCTGATCGATACGGGTTCGAAGATGGACGAGGTGATCTACGAGGAGTTCAAGGGTACCGGCAACCTGGAATTACACCTCGATCGCAAGATCGCGGAAAAGCGCATCTACCCGGCCATCAATATTCGCCGCTCCGGTACGCGGCGCGAGGAATTGCTGACCGCCGAGGACGAGCTGCAACGCATGTGGATTCTGCGCAAGCTGCTGCACGGCATGGAAGATACACCGGCAATCGAATTTTTGTCGGACAAGCTCAAGGATACCAAGACGAACGAAGAGTTCTTCAAATCGATGAAGCGCAAGTGATCGTTGTTCCCCGCTTCACGAAGCGGCGCAGCGTCCTGGACTTCCCGTGACCAGAACACGCTGCAAGCACTTCCATGTGCGCTCGGGTTCGGCCATCCATGGCCTCACACGGTTCTGGTCACGGGAAGTCCAGGACGCTGCGCTACAGATCGAGTAGGCCTGCACATCGTTTTTCAGATCATTTGTTTGCGCATTGCCACTTGTCCAGACACCCTGTAGTGTCGATCGTTAACCCTGGCGGATACACGGCATCGTGAAATACACCGACCTCAGAGACTTTATCGACGCGCTGGAAAAGCGCGGCGAGTTGGTACGCATCAAAACAGAGGTCGACCCCAGGCTTGAAATGACGGAGATAGCCGATCGCACGCTGCGTGCCGGTGGCCCCGCCCTGCTGTTTGAAAACCCAAAAGGCTATGATACGCCGGTACTCGCGAACCTGTTTGGCACGGAATTGCGCGTCGCGTTGGGCATGGGCGCCCAGGACCTTGGCGCGCTGCGCGAGATCGGCGAGATACTCGCCTACCTCCGGCAACCCGACGCACCCAAGGGCATGCGCGATATCTGGGACAAAGCACCGCTGCTCAAACAGGTGTTAAACATGGCGCCAAAAGTGGTGCGCAATCCGGCCTGCCAGTACCATGCCAAACAGGGAGCGGACGTCGACCTCGGCGCATTGCCCATCCAGACATGCTGGCCGGGCGACGCCGGGCCGCTGGTAACCTGGCCGCTGGTGATTACCCGCGGCCCGGGCAAGGAGCGGCAAAACCTCGGCATCTACCGCTTGCAACTGGTGGGGCGCAACAAGTTGATCATGCGCTGGTTGTCGCACCGGGGCGGGGCGCTGGATTTCCGGGAATGGCAATTGCAACACCCCGGAAAACGCTACCCGGTCGCCGTGGCGCTGGGAGCCGACCCGGCCACGACCCTGGCGGCAGTGACACCGATCCCCGATGCGATCTCGGAGTACGCCTTTGCCGGACTGCTACGCGGCGGCAAATCCGAGGTAGCCGAGTGCTTCACCGCGCTGTGCCGCGAACACCAGCTGCAGGTACCGGCCACTGCCGAGTACATCCTGGAGGGCTATATCGAGCCCGGTGAAATGGCAGATGAAGGCCCTTTCGGCGACCACACCGGGTACTACAATGAGGTTGAGCGCTTCCCGGTGTTCACGGTCGAGGCGATAACGCATCGCGAATCCCCCATCTACCACAGCACCTACACCGGGCGACCGCCCGATGAGCCAGCGATTCTGGGCATGGCGCTCAATGAAGTTTTTATCCCGATACTGCAGAAGCAGTTTCCGGAAATCGTCGATTTTTATCTGCCCCCGGAAGGCTGTTCCTACCGCCTGGCCGTGGTGACCATGCGCAAGGAGTATCCGGGGCACGCCAAGCGCGTCATGCTGGGTGTATGGTCTTTTTTGCGACAATTCATGTACACGAAGTTTGTCATTGTCACGGATGAAGACGTGAACGCCCGCGATTGGAAAGACGTCATCTGGGCAATGACCACTCGCATGGATCCGCGACGCGACTCTGTGTTTATCGACAACACGCCTATCGACTATCTGGACTTCGCCTCACCGGTATCCGGCCTGGGTTCGAAAGTCGGCTTCGACGCCACGCACAAGTGGACGGGAGAAACCACGCGGGACTGGGGTCACCCGATTGTTATGGATGCTGCAGTCAAGCAGCGAATCGACACACTCTGGGATGAGCTTGGCATCACCTCCTAGCGCGACGACCACACGCACCGTGGCGTGGCGGTTACACGCTGGCAACGACTCGGGCGTCGTGGACAAACCTGTCGGGCCGGGGCAACACCGGTAAACTATTTTCCTGCAACAGCAATCCCTCGCGGTAGTACGCGGCGGCCACGGTAGGCTCTCCCAGGGCGTCCAGCAAACGCCCCAGTTCCGCGCATACCTCGCCATTTTTCTCCTGGCGATAAGCGCTCTCAAAATAATCGCGCGCCTTGCCCCAAAGTTCATCTCGCGCCGACAACCTACCCAGGCAAAGCAGGAGTTGCGGGTCGTCCGGGTGCTCCTTCAGCCAGCCCTCGGCCCGCACCAGTTGTTTTGCGGAGTCCGCCTCGACATAGCCATAGAGTCGCACCAGGGATGCCTGCCATTCCTGCTTCAGGGCCCGCAGGATGAGCTTCTCAGCGGCGCCGTGTTCTGCAAGTGCAATGAGCCTGCGCGCGTATTCCGCGACAAATGCGGCATTTTCCTGCAGATACCGGGGTACTTTTTTCCAATTACCCTGCAACTGCGCCAGATTGGCGCTCGCATCCCCCAGGCAGTGAAGATGGACATCCCGCTCGAGTTGCTGAAAGTCCTCAGTGGAAAGCAGCTTATGCTTGTGCAGTTGCGGCAACAGTTCCAGTAATTTGTCCCAATCCTGCAGGCCTTCATGGGCCCGCCGCAGCAAGCTGAGCACGTAGGGGTGACGACCGGGGTTGCGTGTTGAATGGTCCAGCGCAGCAATGGCCTGGTGATACTCCCCGGCCTGCAATTTCAGCTCTGCCAGGGTGATTTCCACTGCCATCGCGGCGCCGGGCTCAGTTTCAGCCGCGGCGCGCAAATACTCGTGAACCTTGTCATTGTCCTGCAGTTGCGCGCTGGATCGGGCCGCCAGTAAATAGTTCAGCAGCGGGGCTTCACTATGGCTGGCTCCCTGCACCAACTGGCGCCGTGCGACCTGCCAGTTGCCCTCGATGAAACTGATCAGGCCACGGGTGCTGAGGCGCAGCGCTTTCTGCGACTTTCGGGCCCCCAGCCAGGATACGAGGCTGCGCTGGCCGCTGAACACCCGGTATAACAGGCGCAGCAGCAGGAAAACCAGCAAAACGAACAACAGGAGCAACAGCGCCCCAACCCACAAGCTGGCCTCCAGTGTATAGTTGCCGTAGGCCATCAGCAGGTAGCCGGGATCGGTTTCGATTATGGCGACGATGCCTACTCCGAGCAGCAGCGCGACGAGTGCGATGGCGAATAATTTACGCATGACTACTGCTCGCCTCCGGTTTCTGCGCGCTCCTCGATCGCCGCGTCCAGCGCCTGCTGCGAGCGGGAAATATTGGGCTGCGGGATCTGGATAGTGAGCGCCGCGAGTTTCCCTATCTGCGTCTCAATCGCTTTCGCTGCGACCGGGTCGGAGTCCTGGAAGTGCATCACCCACTGTTGCGCCTGAGCCAGGCTGGCCGCGTACAGCGGCTGGTTTGCGGAAAGCAGTGCTATCTGGGCCTGTTCCAGCAACATGCGCAGGTTCTGCCGCACCAGCCCCTCCCACTGCGGGTCCATCAGGGCCTGCATCGGTACATCTCGCCTGCGAATAATGATGTAATCCGAGAGTTTCGACAGCGCCGCTTCATATCCCTGGCGCAGGCGGCTGCGCCAATCGCCGGCCGCTTCCCGGCCGGGCGCCGCAGCCTGTTCCCTGAACTGGAAAATTACCAGTTTGTCGGCCTGTTCAATCAAGGCTGCGAGACGCAGGTAAATGCCCTCCACATCCACTTCCGGCACCGCGCGCAATGCCGCTATATCGGCCGCAACCGCAGCGCGAACCGCATGCAGGCCGGGATCATTGAGATCGCGCAGCACCGAATCCGCACCGTTCAGCAGGGCTTCGGCGGCCACCGGATCGCCGGCCATGACCAGGCGTTGATTGGCCAGTCGCAGCAGGTGGCCGGTTTCCGCCAGCAACCAGCTCTCGCGATCACTGGCACTGAATCGCGCCAGTTCCTGTTGCTGATCCGCCAGTCGGGTTTGCACGGATTGCAGATCGCGGGATTGTTTCGCGACCTGCTGCTCCAACGCCCCCTTCAAACCGTCCAGACCGGTATTCAATCGCTGGTTCCAGCGATCAGTCAACGCATCCAGGTCCGTCTGCTTTTGTCCGGCAGCGGCCTCCAATAGCGCCAGGCGATCCTGCATCGCCTTCTCCCTGGCCTGTCCCTCCCGCAGCACCCACGCCGCGCCAAGCGCCAGGGCAATGACGAGGAGCAAAGACAGCCATGCAATGCCCGCGGATACCCGGCCCGACTTTTTAGTGGTCTTGCCGCCCGATTCTTCTGCAAACGCCACGGCATCCGGGGCCTTATCGGCCTGGGCAAGGGTTTTCGTTTCGGATTCACTCACTTTTTATTCTCCAGGGCCGGGTCGCCACTCCTGCAGCGCGTGCAGCATTGCCATGTCCGAGGCATTCTCGGCAGTCACGATCTGGTCGAAACCGGCTTCACGGGCCAGCATCGCAACACGCTCCGACGGCACAATAAAGCCAACAGCTTTTAACTTAGAGGTTTCCGCCGGGCTAAGCAATAGCAGCAGGTTGGCGAGGCCTTCGCCGCTGCTGAGCAAAATGATATCTATTTCCCACCGGGTTATGCGCGCCGCCAATTCTCCCGCAGCCAGATCCGGTAGCCCGCGGCGGTAACAGGCCAGTTCATCGACCAGCGCCCCGCGCCGCAGGAGCTCCGCTCGCAGCGTATGGCGACCGCCCTCCCCCTTGATTATCAGCACCCGTTGGCCTTCCACATTGCGCAAGTAGGGCAGCGCCAGTAAACCCTCGCTACTCATGTCGCTGTCCGGGGTAACCGCGTGTATGCCAAATTTCTCCAGCCCTCTGGCCGTGGCGGTTCCGACGGCATACCAATTGATACCCACCGGCATCTGGGGCCAAAAATCGGTTACCAGCGCCATGCCGAAGCGTACCGCATTGGCGCTGATGAAAATAATATGCTGGTAGTGATCAATCTCCATCACCATGTGACGCTGGGCTGCATCGAGCTGCGGCAGGCCGCTCAGCTCCAGCAAGGGCTGGCTGTGTGCCCGGTAACCCGCCGCGGCAAGCGATGCACACAGCGTGTCAGCAGCCTCACCGCGCGGCCGCGTAACCAACACGCCGCGAACCGTATTATCTCCTTCAGACACCATAGACTTCAGCCAGGATAGCGGCCGCACCCTGCTCTAACAAATCTTCAGCGACGCCGACTCCCAATTGCTCCGCCTCATCCGCCGGCGCCACCGCTTGCGCGCGCAATATCCGCGAGCCGTCGGGCCTGCCCACCAGTCCGCGCAGGGACAGCGTCCCATCGCCCGCGATAAACTCCGCGTAACAGGCAATCGGTACCTGGCAGCCTCCCTCCAGGCGACGGTTCATTGCGCGCTCCGCAGTTACCCGCGCGGCAGTGGGCGCGTGGTGCAGCGGTTGCAGCAGCGACAGCACAGCGGTGTCCGCGCTGCGCAGCTCTATTCCCACGGCGCCCTGGCCACCCGCGGGCAGGGAATCGCTGACGGCGAGACGCTGCGTGATACGCTCTTCGAACCCCAGTCGCATCAGGCCGGCACTGGCCAGGATTATCGCGTCGTATTCACTTTCATCGAGCTTTCGCAGCCGGGTGTTCACATTGCCGCGCAGGAAATTTACCACCAGGTCAGGGCGCCGCTCACGCAACTGGCACTCGCGCCGCAGGCTCGAGGTCCCGACGACACTTCCGGGCGGCAGCGCATCCAGCGAAGAAAAACGATTGCTCACAAAGGCATCGGAAGGGTCCTCGCGATCGCAAATTACACCGAGAGCGAGCCCGGGCGGAAACTCCAGGGGCACATCCTTCATCGAATGCACGGCTATATCAGCGCTGCCATTGAGCAGTGCTTCTTCCAGTTCCTTGACGAACAGACCCTTGCCGCCGATTTTGGCCAGCGGCGCATCCAGCAGTTGGTCACCGCGCGAGGTCATCCCCAACAATTGCACATCGAGATCGGTATGCGCCCGCATTAATGCGGTACGGACAAATTCCGCCTGCCACAGGGCCAGGGGACTCTCCCGGGTGGCGATAGTCAATTTGCGCGGCATGCCTGGGGTTCCATTATTCTCATCGGGCCATGATACCAGTCGGGCGTGGCATCAGCGACCGTTACAGTAGTGCGGGGTGCTCGCTGTTATAACACCGTCAGTATGGCAAGCAGGGTGCGCTGGACCCGCCGTGAACCCTGCAGACGGCGGATAAAACCCGAAACGAAACGATCTCCAAACTGATATACTGGCGCGCCTTCAAACTCCAAAAAGCGCACTGCCATGGGATCCAAAGCACAATGACCAACGAAAAAGACACCAGCAAACTCTGGGGCGGCCGCTTCACCGAGGCAACGGATGCCTTTGTTCAGCGCTTTACCGCATCGGTGACGTTTGACCAGCGCATGGCTGCGGAGGATATTGCCGGTTCGCTCGCCCACGCCAGGATGCTGCACAGCGTCGGGGTGCTCAACGAGAAAGAATTGCAGGAAATCGAGGACGGCCTCGCCCGGGTGCAACAGGAAATCAGCGAGGGCAGCTTCCAGTGGTCGATCGAGCTGGAGGACGTGCACATGAACATCGAGGCACGCCTGACCCAACTGATCGGCAGTACCGGCAAGAAACTGCACACCGGGCGCTCGCGCAATGACCAGGTGGCCACCGACATCCGCCTGCACCTGCGCGCGGCGATCGACAGTATCGCCGGCGAGATGACCCGGCTGCAAAAGGGCATCGTCGGACTGGCCGCGGACAACACCACCACCATCATGCCGGGTTTCACCCACCTGCAGACTGCGCAGCCCGTGGTGTTCGGCCATCACCTGCTGGCCTGGAACGAGATGCTGGAGCGTGATTTCGGGCGCCTGCAGGATTGTCGCGCGCGGCTCAACCAGTCACCGCTGGGCGCCGCCGCACTGGCCGGCACCACCTACCCGATCGACCGCGAGCACACGGCGGCGGCGCTGGGTTTTGACAAACCGACAGAGAACTCGCTGGATTCTGTTTCCGACCGGGATTTCGCGATCGAGTTTTGTTCTTTTGCCGCGCTTCTGCTGACTCACTTGTCACGCATGTCCGAAGAACTGGTGCTGTGGACATCGGCGCAATTCGATTTTGTTGAGCTGCCGGACCGTTTTTGCACCGGCTCGTCCATCATGCCGCAGAAAAAGAACCCGGACGTGCCGGAACTCGTCCGCGGCAAGGTGGGTCGAGTCAACGGTCACCTGATTGCGCTGCTGACGTTGATGAAGAGCCAACCGCTGGCCTACAACAAGGACAACCAGGAAGACAAGGAGCCGCTGTTCGATACCATCGACACGGTATTCGACTGCCTGCGCGCATTCGCGGACATGATGCCGGCGATCAAACCCAGGACCGAAGCCATGCGCCGAGCGGCGCTGCGCGGGTTTTCCACCGCCACCGACCTGGCCGATTACCTGGTGCGACGGGGACTGCCCTTTCGCGATGCGCACGAGGTGGTCGGCAAGGCGGTTGCCCACGGTGTCGCCAGCGGCCAGGACCTGGCTGAAATGAGCCTGTCTACACTGCAGGGCTTCTGTGCGGATATTCGCGAGGATGTGTTCGAAGTGCTGACGCTGGAGGGCTCCGTGGCCGCCAGGAATCACCTCGGCGGGACCGCGCCGGCGCAGGTGGCTGCCGCGGCAAAGCGCGCTGGTGCGCGCCTGGCGAGTCGCTGAGATTTCGCGTCAGCGACCGGCTGCGGAACGATAACGCAGACTGGCCTGAAAGGTGACATCCGGCGCAGTCTCAACGCGGATATCTTCCACGATGCTGACGTCTACCGACCAGTGCGGCGCGAAATACCAACGTGCTCCCAGCGTTCCCATCACAGCGTCGTCGCCCACACCTGTCAGCGCGCTGTCCAGCGGCGCGGCGTGACTGTCTACCTGCGCGATCATCGACCAGTTGCTGGCGAATCGCCAGTCCATGGCCAACCCCGCAAACCACAGGTTCCGCTCTTGCAAGCCATCCAGTACATCGCTATCACCTGCGCGCAGATAGCCCAACTGGCCGTGCCAGCTCAGTGGCAGGTCGGATAGCTGCTCGCCGGAAAAGCGCAGCGCCACAAAGGCATCGTCAGCGCCACTGCCGAGGAAGTCCTGGTCATCGCCGGTGCCAAACTTGTAACCCAGGACAGCGCTGACAGCGGAGTCCTCATCACGGTAGAATGCATGGCTGACAGAGAGACTGACATCACCGATGCCGGATGTATCGTCCTGGAGCAAAAAACCACCACGCGAGGACATGTATTGATAGTCCAGCACATCCCTGGGCACTCGCGAGCGGCCGCCATCAGACATGCCCCAGAGATCGTGCCAGTCATCGATCAGGTGATCGAGATCCCCGCCGCTCTGGTCGAGCCAGGGAATCTCCAACTGTACATCCCAGGTTTCGGCCACACCGTAGCGCAGTTCCAGTGCGACCCGCCCTGTTTCCCCATCAAAATTGAGAAATTCCGTGGCATTGTTTTCATTGACATAGTGGCTGGCAAGGCTGCCGTGCAGGGCCACAGCCCAATCTCCCCGCGGCGTGGTGCTCGCCTCCCGCTGCGAGGGCAATCCGAGCAAACCCGCCACCGGACTCAGGTTCCTGACGTACAGGGGCTCGCTGCCAGCCGCAGGCAGAGCGGCCAGCAAGGCCAATCCCACGTACAGTGTAAGGACTCGCGACACCCCCACCTCCTTAAATCCAGGCAAAACCGACATTCCCCTGTACCTGCATCTGCTCTACCACAAAGGGCCGAAACAGCTGTCCCTGGCGGGTATCGCGCCAGTCGCCGGCCTCGTCATCGTAGGCGAAGTGAAAACCGCCGGCACGAGCGGCCAGCCACAGCTGGCGCGTGGGTGGCTGGCGACTGAACACCAGGCGACTGGCGTTCTCGAAAACTACGGTCAAAACGCCGCCGGATGTCTCGTAATCGATATCCGCGTCGACGTCGTCCAAAGCCATTTCCAATGCAGAAAAGGTCTGGTCGATCAACTCATTGAATTCTGATTCGCTCATCACAGCGGATTTTCCGGCAAAGTGTGCACAATTCAATGATAAGGGCTGTTCGCACTGCTTACTAGCGGACAGTATAATTTGTGTATCACTGACCGGACTTTACCCATGCACTATTACATTCTCAAGCTACTGCCCGCTATCGCGTTCGCCGTCCTCGCGGGATGCGGCCAGATGGGGCCGCTCTACATGCCACCCGAAGAGACGCCCCCGCCGCCGCCCGCTGTCGCCGAACCCGACACCGAGCAGCCCGACACCGAGCAGCCTGGCAAGCAGCGCTGAAACGAGGCGAGCGATGAACCCATTCACCTACCGTGGAGGCCGCCTGTTTGCCGAGAATGTCGCTGTCAGCGCCATCGCAGCAGCGCACGGCACGCCGTGCTATGTCTATTCACGGGCAGCGCTGGAAACAGCATTCATGGAGTACCGGCAGGCCCTTGAGGGCGCAGACCATCTTGTCTGCTATGCCGTCAAGGCCAATTCCAACCTGGCCGTGCTCGACGTACTGGCGCGCCTGGGCGCCGGTTTCGACATCGTGAGCGGCGGCGAACTGGAGCGAGTGGTCGCTGCCGGAGGCGACCCGGCCAGGGTCGTGTTTTCCGGTGTCTGCAAGAAGCCCGCGGAAATGGCCCGCGCGCTGGAGTTGGGCATTCGCTGCTTTAATCTGGAGTCCGCAGGAGAACTGGAGGTTTTGAACAGGGTCGCCGGGGAACTCGGCCGTGTGGCGCCGGTATCGGTGCGCGTGAACCCCGATGTCGACGCCAGGACCCATCCCTACATCTCCACCGGCCTGCGCGAAAACAAGTTCGGCTTGACCGTCGCCGAAGCCCTGCAAGTGTATCAACGCGCGGCGCAACTGGACTGGGTTGAGGTGGTGGGCCTGGACTGCCATATAGGCTCACAGCTGACCCAGATCAGTCCTTTTATTGACGCCCTTCACCGCTTGCTTGCCCTGGTGGATGACCTGGCGGTACAGGGTATCGAAATCCGGCACCTGGACCTGGGCGGAGGACTCGGTGTGCACTACCGTGACGAAGAGCCACCCTCCATCGCACAGTACATTGGCGCAATACGCGAAGTACTGGGCGAACGCAAGGTACAGCTGATGTTTGAACCCGGTCGTTCGATTGCCGCCAATGCCGGTGTGCTGCTGATGCAGGTGGAGTACCTGAAGTCGACACCGGGTCATCACTTCGCGCTGGTGGATGCGGCAATGAACGACATGATCAGACCGGCGCTCTACCAGGCGTGGATGGATATCCAGCGCGTGGAACAGGACGGCGAGGGCCAGCAGGCACAGTGGGACATAGTCGGCCCGGTGTGTGAGACCGGGGACTTTCTAGGCAAGGCGAGGGACCTGGCGCTGAGCGAGGGCGACCTGTTGGCAATGTTTGGCGCTGGCGCCTACGGTTTTACCATGAGCTCCAACTACAACAGCCGCGGTCGCGCCGCCGAAGTCATAGTGGACGGCGATGACATGTTCCTGGTACGGTCTCGCGAAACAGTCGCCGACCTCATCCGTCACGAGACACGTCTGCCCGGGCAGGGCACGGTTGATTGAGTGGGCGGGTTGGTATGCAGTTAGAGTTCACCAAAATGCACGGCACGGGAAATGATTTTGTCGTCATAGACCTGATCAGCCAGCACTTCAAATTGCGCTCCCGGGACGTTCGCAAGCTGGCGGACCGGCATTTTGGCGTGGGCTGCGACCAGGTGCTGGTGGTAGAACCTCCGCAGAGCCCCGAGGTGGATTTTCGCTATCGCATCTTCAACGCCGATGGCAAGGAAGTTGAACAGTGCGGCAACGGCGCCCGCTGTTTTGCGCGATTTGTTCGCGAGAAGAAACTGACCACGAAAAAGATTATCAGTGTCGAAACCTCCGCCGGGGTGATCGAACTGCGCGTGCGCCCCAACCATGACGTTGAGGTCAACATGGGCGCGCCACAGTTTGAACCCGCCAGCATACCTTTCCGGAGCACCGCCAGGGCACCCAGCTACACGCTGCGGGTGGACGACAGGGACATCGAGATCGGCGCGCTGTCCATGGGCAATCCGCACGCGATACTGCGCGTCAACAGCGTGAGCCGGGCGGAGATTGAGCAGTTGGGGCCACTGATCGAGTCACACCCCGATTTCCCGCAGCGGGTAAACGTCGGGTTCATGCAGATCATCTCGGAAAGGGAACTCCGGCTGCGCGTCTATGAACGCGGCGTGGGCGAAACCCTGGCCTGCGGTACAGGGGCCTGTGCGGCGGTTGTCTACGGTATTTCGCGCGGCTGGTTACGCGAATCCGTGACAGTTGGTCTGCCGGGGGGTAAGCTTTCCGTATCGTGGGCGGGCGAAGGTCAGCCGGTGATGATGACGGGACCCACTGCAGTCGTATTTGAAGGCACCATAAAAATCTGAGGCTCCGCCCGCGGAGCCTATCCACAGCAGGGAGAGGCAGCACTTATGTCAGCCAGCAAAAAACGCGAAGCGGCGGTAGAAATTGCGGCGCAGCAGAAAAACGATACGGGGCTTAACGACGAAACCGTGCGCGAGTACCTGAAGAATCATGACGATTTCTTACAGCGCTATCCCGACATGCTGGATTATCTGCATGTCTCGCACGCCTCCGGCAGCGCAATTTCACTGGTGGAAAAACAGGTCAGCGTACTGCGCGAGCGCAACACCGAGATACGCCAGCGGCTCAAGACCCTCACCACGAATGCCAAAGACAATGACACGCTCTACGAACAAACCCGCTCGCTGGTGCTGAAGTTGCTGGACGCGGACTCCGTCGAGTCTCTTTACGGCATCTACATGAACTCGATGAAAGACGATTTCAAGGTGGACTTCGCCAGCATGATTCTGTACAGCGAAAGCAGCAGCGAGGGCTGGCGTACCGAACCCCGCGAATCGGTGAAAAAACAGATCGGCTCCCTGTTCAGGGGCCACAAAGCGGTTTGCGGCACCCTGCGCACCGAGGAACTCGCTTTCCTGTTCGCCGAGAGCGCTGAAATCGGCTCCGCGGCAATGATGCCACTGATGAACAAGGCCGCGGAGGGCGAGCCCCTCGGCCTGATTGCCGTGGGCAGCACGGATGCGAACCGCTACAGCAACACTGTGGGCACACTGTTCCTGTCGCATATCGCTGACGTCATCGTGAAACTGCTGGCACGCCTGAACATTACCAGAGACTGAGGCCGCGGTGCACACCGTACCCGCTGCTCACGCCCCACTGGGAGCATCAGCCACACGCTTCCTCAATTATCTGCGCGACGTGAGGCAACTCTCGCCGCACACGATTGGCAGTTACCAACGCGACCTGGCTTCCCTGGAGCAGTTTTGCAAGACGACGGGGAAGGACTGCATTGAGCAACTGGTAGAGGCCGATATCCGCGCCTGGGCTAGCCAGTTACACCGTCGCGGCCTCGCCGGCGGCAGCATTCAACGCAGTCTGTCAGCCACCCGCTCGTTTTACAACTTCCTCGGGCGCGAAAACGGCTTGCTGCGCAATCCCGCGGCCAGTGTGCAGGCACCGCGCAAGCCGCGCAAACTGCCAAAAACACTGGACGCCGACGAGGTGAGCAAGTACCTGTCATTTGACGCCGATTCAATCACCGCGCGCCGCGACAGCGCCATGGCCGAATTGTTCTACTCCTCCGGTCTGCGCCTTGCGGAACTGGCCTCGCTGGAGGTTGACGACATCGATTCACAGTCCAAACTGTTGACCGTCACCGGCAAAGGCAGGAAAACCAGAACCGTGCCTGTTGGCGCCGTGGCGCTGAAGGCGATTGCGCGTTGGCTCCAGGTGCGACCACCGGCCTCAGCAGAGGGCGGTGATAGCCGCGCGCTGTTCACCAGTAATCGCGGTCGCCGTATCAGTGTGCGCAATATACAGGAGCGTCTCAAACTGCAGGGCCGCAAGGCGGCAATGCGCCAGGATGTGCACCCCCATATGCTGCGCCACTCTTTCGCCAGTCATATGCTGGAATCCAGCGGCGACCTTCGCGCGGTGCAGGAATTATTGGGGCATGCGAATATTTCAACGACGCAGATCTACACGCACCTGGATTTCCAGCACCTCGCCAGGGTGTACGACGCCGCCCACCCCAGAGCCAGGCGACGCAAGGGCGATTGACGTGGCTGTATCCGTTATCACATTTGACCTCGACAACACCCTGTGGGACGTCGAGCCCGCTCTGCTGCGTGCCGAGGAAGCCCAGCAGAACTGGCTGAAGGCGCACCGGCCGGGCGCGGTGGAATACCTCGATCACGATGCGTTGTTTGAATTCAAGAAGTCGGTATGGAAGCGCCACCCCGAGCTGTTGCACCACGTCAGCCAGATGCGTATCCAGACGCTGTACGAATTACTCATCGCCGCCGACTATTGCGAGACGGAGGCCAGAAGCGGTGCCGAACAGGCGTTCGAGGTCTTCCTGCGCGAGCGCCGCAAAGTCGTGCTCTATGAAGAAGCGCTTGGCGTACTGGAAGTACTGGCGAAAAACTACACCTTGGGCGCCCTTACCAACGGCAACGCCGACATCTACAAGACAGACGCCGGGGAGTATTTCGATTTTGCGTTCCTGGCCGAGGATATCGGTGCCAGTAAACCCCACCCCGATATGTTCCACGCCGCTCTCCGGCAGACCGGTGCCGCGGCCCATGAAATCGTGCATGTGGGGGATGACCCGGAACACGATGTCCGGGGCGCCCGCGAAATGGGTATGCGCACCGTCTGGGTAAATATCCGCGGCAAAGCCTGGCCGGGCGACCAGCGTGCCGATGCCGAAGTGATCAACCTGCGACAGCTGCCCGAAGTTATCGACAACATCAACGCCCATGACGGTAGCCTGCCGCACTTGGGATGATGCTACCGCGGCATAGCCTCCACAAAGGCTTGCAATCGGCTGTCCGAAAAGCGCTGACCGGGAAAGTCGATGCATTTCAGAACGGTCTTCACCTGTTCCTTGACACCATCAAGCCGCGTCGCGTTCACCGATGCCGCAATCCTGCTCGCGCTGGGCTCGTCGTCAGCCTGCACCAGCACCACTCCTGTCTGCTGACTTCTTGTTTCGACCTTGCAGGCGTATTCATTCTCCGGAAGCGCGAGCGCAGATTCCACCTGCGCAGCCAGGAAAGTGAACAAGAAGGCAGCCGCAAATTCTTTTTTCATAGCGCCGAACCTCGACTCCTAATTCCAACAGCCATCAGGGTAACCGCCTGTAGCTGATTTTTCACCGGTATATGACAGTACCAGTGTGGTGCAATCGGTATCATATGCTTGGGGTGATGAGCTCTGCGGCGTAGCCGTCAGCACATAGCAAGTCGCTGCGCTGCCACCTGTACACGCCGCCGCGTCAATCGAGTAATGCGCCTCGTCGCTAATCATGGGGTCGCTGGCATATCCGAGATCTTCCATGTCATAGGTATAGCTGCCGCGGTCCAGGATGTATTGCTCCATACGCCCGGCAACAGCAAACAGCGCTGCCTTGGCATCGCTACGCTGACCCTTGCGCACACTGTCCTGATAGGCGGGGAGCGCAATCGTCGCCAGTACTCCGATAATGACAACGACTATAATAACCTCCAGCAGGGTAAAGCCGCCTTGCGACTGCATTGTTACAGGAGGTTTTCTTCCGCGGTCAATCATCAATCCGTATCCATATGCCAGTATGAACCATAAGGTGTCGGTATCTGGGAGTTAGTCTTCAGGGGGTTGCCCGAGACGTTCGTGGATGCAACACCCGGCGGCAGCAGCAAGCGAATCTCTCCGTCTTCTCCAAAATGGGCAGAGGGGGTGTCCGGTATCAAGCCACCGACCAGCAGGAAACGATCATAACCGTTATCGTTACTGTCGTCGTCATCGCCTTCACTGCCATCGAAATCGGTGACGGCAACCGCCTCCAGCAAGCTGACATTGTACAGTCTTCCTGTACCAGGCGAGGGTTCGCAGATATTGGTGACCTGCGCATCCGGAGAGAACGTGGTGAAATAGACCTTGCCGTCGATAGTCAGAGACTCCGCCAGGCTCTTTTCACCATTGGCCTCCAGGTTCAATAGCCAGCCAGAAGATGCAGCCAGGGATACACGTGCCGCGAGTATTTCTTCTGCACTACCATCCTGCAATATATTGCTGGTGGCATCATACAAGCCGGCGGGGGTAATCGGCAATCCACAACGCAGGTCGTGTTCAGGCTCCGAGTTGCAACGACCTGAATCCAATGCAGTGAAGTAGGGATTCACCTGCCTGTCACGTATCATATAGAACTGGTTGTCCACCGAAGGGTTGTTGACGTCGCTCTCATCATCCAGCTCAGCGGGGTTCGTCCTGTCGCCCGTACCAATCAGTACTGCGTCAAAAGCGGCACCACCGTAAGTGGTACGCACAACATCCGGTGCATTGAAGAATCGTCTGTCGGTCCGCTTGGTGCCGCCGTTGGAGGAAAACAGTTTCACGATACGCCAGGTATTCTGGCTGCTGGTGGGCAGCGTGTTTTGGGGAAGGTCAACCCGCCACACATTGCCGCCGCTATCGCCAAAATATATCCTGTCCGTAAGTCCATCACCGTTACTGTCAAGAGGAGTGACCGAGGCCGGCACCGAGTGCTGAAGCCCGGTTTCCTGCAGGTTGGTAGCGGAGTTCGCCGCGGGAGTCACACCCCACACTTTGGCACCGGTCGCGGCATCTACAATGAAAATCCCCCGTCCCATGGTGTCGTTGTTGGTGCCCGCCAGTGTATCGTGATCGTCTTTGACAGGGTCATACCCGGCGCCAAAGATCAAGACTGGCTTGGGAACGCCGTTGTTGTCAAAGTATCCTGGTATTTTCGTAACCGCGGGCACGGACCAGGTTTGTCCAAGCTCCAGGAATCCGTTGTCCCCTCTGCCGATACGCCACAGGAACTGTGGTGTATCCGGGTCAGAGATATCAAGGGCATAAATCTGATGGCCGCCCCGGCGCAGCCCGAAGTAGACTCTCGCCGTATCCCCGTCAGTATGATCAATCGTACCGTCCAGATTAATGTCCTCCGTCGCCACGACAACCGGCGAATCTATGCCGTAGACCCGATCCGAGGACACCCGGTTGTTCTTGCGACGAGTCAACACCGAACCGAGCTCCTTGGCGAAAAACGCCCAGTCCTCCTCACCGTCGCTGTTGCCAAACATATGCAGGAAGCCGGCATTCGTTCCCACCAGGATTCGGATATCGGGATTCTCCCTGGTGAAAGAACCAAGAGCACCATAATTCACGATATGCGGTTTGCTATGAAGTATATCGCCCAGTAACCAGGGCCTGTTGTCGATGGTCGAGTCATCCTCATCCTCGTCTTCAGTGTCATAGCCGACTCCCCATTTGATAACTTCGGTAAGTTCACTCAGGCCGCTGACACCCCAGACAGAATAGAGTAGATCATTCTGGTTCAGTGGGTCGGTGATATCGAACCCGTAAGCGGCGGCGTTGATATTGAGAATGTTGAAAAGCTCCAATGCCTGGTTCACACCGGTATTGCTATACAGCCGATTGGCCCGCGCTGCCAGGTTTGTCGTCGCCAGTATTCCACCCACACCGCCTTTTGCGACGTTGGCGCCATCAATTTCATTACTCCACAATGTGGTCGCATTATCCTTGATCAAACCGGTTGAAGTATCGATAGCAGGGTCACCATTGCTGTCTACCAATACGGCATCACCGCTGTCGAAGGAGATATCAAGGCGTTTGATATTGCCCGGCCAGTTCATTGAATCATCCGGCTTGAACATCGCGAAAAATACTTCGTTGCGACTTTGCACACGGGTAAACGTATCAACAGCAACAGCCGGCGCGGTAAACGTGGAGTCAGTGGACAGGATACTAAGAACAGCCCCCTGGAACGCCGCGGTGAGCTCGTCGAAGTTATCGGCCTCGTAGTACCGCCCCTTGCCCTTGGCGGCGGCTTCTTTCAGCAGATCCTGGTCCTGCTGGAATCCGATGGTATAGGTAATACCAAACTGGTTGCCGTTGCTGTCAACGCCGTCCAGGTCCCTGTTCGCCATATATTCGGTAAGCGTCGGCAAGCAGTTCTTGTCCTTGTTACCGGCACTGTCAATTTCATAGCGACCGCAGGTTTTCCCGGTCAGGTTTTCGATCGCACTATTGGCGTAGGAATCGTAGGTTGGGTAGCCATCCGTCATCAGTATCACATACGTGTATGCGCAATCGCTGGTAGGTGGCACATAGACCTTACTGCCGTTCTCCGCTGAGCGGTCGCGATCGGGGCTGTCACTGGAGCGTTTGTCATCGCCGTACAAAACGGATTGGCCGGACAGATAGCGGTAGACCTCATAGGTCGTTTCACACAACGGCGTCCAGGTATCCGGTCCCAGGCTGGCTACCACATCCGTGACCGACGTACGCTGCGCATCCGTCATACCAGCGATGATACGTTTGACAATCCTGCCGCCATTGTTCGAGTTGGAACTGTTGCCGTTGTTGTAGTTGAAAACCGCCAGGCCGAAGTCGATGATGGGGTTGGTGTTGATCAGGCTGGTCACCACATCCTGCGCGATATCCATGCGCGTCTTTTCCTCCAGTATGATCGTGTCATCGTTCAACCAGTCCATGTAGTGGGAGGTGTAGAAAGTATAGGTGGTATTTCCCCAGTCGATATTCGACGCGCTGCGATCGGCCGTATACGCCTGGCTATTGGCGGCATCCGGTGCACTGGGCTGGTAGGGATAGCCGGCGGGCTCGGTACCGTTTCCGGAATTGCCCGGATTGATCACATCGGCAGCGCAATCGACATGCATCGGCGACCGGTCCTGGGTACTCAGAGCCCGCCATTCCGCCTCGTCACCGTTCCAACGGGTAGTTGTCGTATTCTCCCAGCGCCAGCAATAGCCCCAGAAATATAATGTACATTGCCGGGTGGTCTCGGTTACCCAACTGCCATTGGCGGGACGCCAGAGCTGCGCCTTGGAGGTGAACTTTCCCACTGTATTCAACGGTGTGGCGGAGGTGGCGCAGCGGTTGCTGCTAGCGGAAAAGTACTGGTTGGTGCCAACGCCCGGGGGATACTGGTCATCCGACCAGTAAATCTTGCTGGGGTCAAACTGCTGAACATAGGTGGCGTTCGGGTCGTAGTCAGGCCGCTCTCCGCCAACCTGCACAACTGTATCCATACTGCCGGAGTTGTCAAAGATTATCAGGACTTTGGGACGCCCCGAGGCGCCTGACTGATAGTTTGCCTGGTAGATTTCGGTATCGTCAGCACGTATTGCAAGACTGTTGGCGAACAGCAGCACGAGCAAGCTGGCCATCGCCAGCAGGCGCTCCAATCCTCCTACGCAGTTCCTCATACCCTTCCACTCCCCTATCCTTCGATGCCATCCGCCAGATTCAACGGAACTGCCGAGCGTCGTTAACGAACATTCTTCCCGATGATTGTTTTGACCACCCCCACGTTTATCCTGGTGCGCGCACGCTGTGCCACATCATGCTCGGACTCGATACGATAATAGTCGCAGTCAAACAACCCGACGCTGGATCCGTTCTCCCGACGCGGACAGGCAGTAGCATCCACGGTGAGGAGAACGTCGGTAGTCACAGAATCGGCTCCCGTCCCCAACAATCCCAGCGGACTCTCCTCGTCACTCAGATCGCCGAACACATCCTCGGTGGAGAAGCCGAGAAACAGGTCCGTAGGTGTACCTGCGGTAGCAAGCGCGGCGTATACACCGGCTTCTGCCGCCTGGAACGACTCCAGACCATCCTGTACGTTCAGGGACATCTTCAATGCCGAGCGGCTATTGGTGGCCGCGACCACACTGATAACCGTTAGAATCAGCAAAAAAAGAAGCGAAACAACGAGCGCCATGCCCTGCTGCCGAACCTGGATGTTTGGCGCACTCATGCCGCATTCCCCCGTATCATCAGTTTCGGGTTACGCAAAGACATGCTGGTGGTGATCAACATCCGCCGAAAATTATCCGCCGGCGTAACATTACCACCTGGCAAGGTGTAGGACTTGGGATTGGTATAGTTCGAATCCTGGCTGGCGCTGCGCACCAACACTGACACCTCCACCGACTCCACCTGGCCCCAGTTGCTGCCCATATCGGCCACCGCCGTAAGCGTGTCGACTTCACCATCCGCACTGCCGGCTCCATCCAGCCCAAACCGCAGCCGCAAATCCTCAACCCCTTCAACCAGATCCTCGGTAACTACCGTCATTGTGCCCGCAACCATAGCCAATACTTTGCGGCTCAACTGCGGTATATCGCCATTGCGAACATAGTAGACTTCATACTGATATGCCCAGGCGACTCCACCGGGCACATCACCACCGGTGAGAATACTGGGCGGGGTATCTGCACCGTCAAACATGATGCCAACGGTATCATTGGTCATCACATAGGTTTGCGTGGCGCTCAAGCCGACAGGAGTATCGATGACGCCATCGCCGTGTGTTTCAATATCGGGGTCCGGATTGTCTCGCGGTCCATCTGAAAGCGGCGTCGAAGATACAGACTTGATGACCAGCACGTGGCTGCCTGGAACACCATCGGTAACGCAACCCAGGGCGTTACCATCACCATCCACAACAGCGGCGAACAGGTAGTTCTGCAGATCGTAAGCTGCCGCCGCGCCAGTGCAGTCTGCCGCCGCGGGAATCGCCCCCAGGCCTTCGTCCAGTTCGACCCGACTGGACTGTACTTCCCCGAAAAAGCCTGCATGCAGCAGCGCGTTATCCAGCAAACGCTGCGCAAACTGTGCGTTTTCCGTCAGCGTCGATACCTGTTCCACCTCGGTATATGAGCGCTTTGAAGCCAGAAAAATGGCTGTCGCACCAGCTATCAGAATGAGACCGAGAAGCATCCCGATCATCAGCTCAATTGCTGATACACCCCGTTGTCGCTGTCGGATACCCGGTCGCACGTTAAAACTCCGTTTCATCCACAACATATGTATTGACGGCTACATGGCGGCGATACAGATCACCACCTACTTCTTCACCTCCGCACACCTGGTCCCCCTCCACCAACGCATCAGAGGATTCCACGAGGCCACGCCACTGTATAATGACACTGAGCTGCCCGGTTCTAGTACGCGGTGCTGCCGGTATGAAGACAATGCAGCCACGCGGTGTAATCAGCCCGTCGACACCCTCGCCGTCAACCAGCGCGGAGCGCCCCTGCAACGCCTGCTCCCATGACCACAGGTCATGGGCCGCCAGTTCGGTGGGCGTACAGGGTCCACTGCTGCAGTTCGGCGAGGGTTCGGTGGCGTTGTTCGAACCCAGCGGATTCAAGCCGATGTTGTAGGTCGCAATGGCGGCCGGGTTGATACGAATGCGCTCGATCATGGCATCTGCAAGTTCTACGGCACGCGTTCTCTGTATCGCCTGGTGCTGGGAGACCTTGGAGTTCATCATCAAGCCAACCACACCCAGCAGACCGACGCTGAGAATCAGAAACGCGACCAGCACCTCAATAAGGGTGAAGCCGGAATGCTGCGCCGACAGCGACTTACGAGCAGGAAACATCATTGCCATTGTGATCTTGCACGACATGCGAGGAGTCCTCATCTTCCGATGCCATTGCCGCTCTAACCGCACCGACTGCGGAAACAATCAACCCACGCGCTTCGCTTGCTCCACGAGCATCACAGAAAGTGAAAGTGCCACTACTGCCTACAGCAGTGCCCCTGCTGTCGAATTGCAGGATATCGCTTGCCTGGCTGTAACGCAGCGCTATCCCGTGGTCACTCTTCTCACGACTCTGCAACAATTGCTCGTCGTCATCTCGTTGCGCGTCGCCGTCAAGATCAATGAATGCGATATACCCCGCACTCCAGTCACCGGTACTGCAGTCTATGGCGTTCGCGCTGCGACACACGGTCACAGTCGTTCGTTGCGTCTGCGCCTCGGAACGGGCTGCACTTAGTACGGTGCGCAGAGCGTAGTTCTCCGTCACCAGGCGATTGTTCATGATCATTGCGCTAAAAGACGGAACGCCTGCCGATAACAGCACGGCCACGACGGCCAGCGTTACCATCATCTCAATCAGCGTGAAACCGCTATTGCCTCTCGTCATCTTCATCGCGCCTTTTACCTCCGCTTTCAATGGGTGCCAGCAAACCACTCAAGGTCGAGGGACTGAGGAAGGCGCGGCAAGAAAACGGTTTACACGTGGAGACGGGGGATGGGCGAGTGACGGAGTATCTCCGGCTCGATTAGCGAGCGAAGGGCGCTGTACCAGCAGTTCTCCAACGCACACTGTGATGTCACTTTCCATTCCGGCGGCTCCGCTATCATCGGGCTTTCGCCCCTAAGACCGGTTGCTTTGCGTCCCCACCTTTCAGTGGGTTTGCCTTTTTCAGAACTGACTTACTGGCAAACAGTATTTCATGCGAGTGAGAACAGTCAATGAGTCAGCACCATGATATTTATTGATACCTGGCAATATCTTCTGGTTATATCCCGGTTCATCCGAGCGGCACCGCAGACACACTGCTATGCCAAAGCAGGTAAATAACCGGGCATCACGCTCATCGCCAGGGAGAGGATAGCTTGAATCTGGTTTAAACGAGACTGGGTGGGATTGGTCGTTGTCCCCACTGCAACCAACCCATACAGGCTTTCAACTATCAGCAAATGTACTTTGAACCCCGAACCGACGCCAGGAAGCTTTTCAAAACTGCATGATTGGTCGCTACACTGAACCGGGCTTGTCGCGCACGGCGCCAAATCGCGAACAGTGACAAGCGGGTCAATCCTGTTCGAGGATATCTTCTTTGGTTCGCTCGTACTCCCGTTCGGAGATCACCCCCTTGTCATAGGCCTCCTTGAGGTCGAGCAGTTGTTTGCCCTGGGTCTGGGTGGATTGCACCGTCGTTCGGGTATCAGTTCCACCGCACCCGGAGAGGGCAACTACCAATGCGCAAACGCCGACGCGCAGTACAGTCTTCTCAATCATTATCCGCATTCCTTTTTTTGGGCTTTCCGCTGACCGACGCAGACCCAACCTGGATCGTTAGCCGGAGAAAACCCGCATTATGAAATAAAAAAAGGGGGGCCGAAAGGCCCCCCAAGCACGCATCGTAAGACGCGCCCGCAAAGTCTGTATCAGCGACCGCTACCGCTGGCACCGACAAATTCGGGATAGGCTTCCATACCGCACTCGGCGACATCCACACCCTCGTATTCCTCTTGCTCGCTGACACGGATACCCATGACCGCTTTGAGGATGGCCCACACGATCAGGCTGGTGACAAACACCCAGACAAAGATCGTAATCGCACCGATCACCTGGCCGCTGAAGGAAGAGTCACCGTTGGTAACAGGTACCAGCAGCAGGCCCAGTAAACCGACAACACCGTGTACCGAGATCGCACCCACCGGGTCATCGATTTTCAACTTGTCGAGCATTACGATGGAGAACACCACCAGTACGCCGCCTATGGCACCAAACAACGTGGCCTGCAGGGCGGTCGGGGTCGAAGGCTCGGCCGTGATTGCCACCAGTCCAGCCAGGGCCCCGTTGAGCGCCATCGTAAGGTCGGCTTTGCCAAACATCATGCGCGCCACGATCAGTGCCGCGATCAGTCCACCGGCAGCCGCCGCGTTGGTGTTCATGAACACAATTGCCACGGCGTTCGCACTCTCAACGCTGGCCGTAGCCAGTACCGAGCCGCCGTTGAACCCGAACCAACCCAGCCAGAGAACGAAAGTACCAAGTGTTGCCAGCGGCAGGTTCGCGCCGGGGATCGGCTTCACCGAGCCGTCCGCGCCATACTTGCCCTTGCGCGCACCGAGCAGCAGGACACCCGCCAGCGCCGCTGCGGCACCTGCCATGTGCACAATGCCAGAGCCTGCAAAGTCAGAGAAACCGAGGTCGCCCAGCGTGTACATGCCGAATACCGGATCACCACCCCAGGTCCAGTTACCTTCCATGGGGTAAATAAAGCCCGTCATCACGACCGCGAACGCCAGGAACGCCCACAATTTCATCCGTTCGGCCACTGCGCCGGATACGATGGACATGGCTGTCGCGACGAATACCACCTGGAAAAAGAAGTCGGCCGAAGGTGCGTAGGTCGCAGGCTCTTCCGCGCCGGCCACGCCATCGCCGGTGATAGTGGACAGGAAAATGTCGCCGCCGTACATGATCGCGTAGCCGCAGACCATGTACATGGTGCAGGCCACTGCGTACAACGAGATATTTTTCAGCAGGATCTCGGTGGTGTTTTTGGAGCGGACCAGGCCAGCTTCGAGCATCGCGAAGCCTGCTGCCATCCACATTACCAGAGCGCCGCAGATCAGGAAGTAAAACGTATCCAGGGCGTACTGTAGTTCAAATATATTGTTTTCCATAGGAATAACTCTCTACTAACAGTCGTTGGGAATTCAGATCGCGTCTTCGCCGGTCTCGCCGGTACGAATACGGATCACCTGCTCCAGCGCCGAAACAAACACTTTGCCGTCACCGATTTTGCCGGTGTTGGCAGCCTTGGTGATGGCCTCGATGGTCTGCTCTACAACGCCGTCTGCGACGGCCACTTCAATTTTCACCTTGGGCAGGAAATCGACGACATACTCTGCGCCGCGATACAGTTCCGTATGCCCTTTCTGACGCCCGAAGCCCTTCACCTCGGTCACGGTAATTCCCTGGACGCCGATTTCGGACAGCGCCTCGCGGACATCATCCAGTTTGAAGGGCTTAACGATAGCCGTAATTAATTTCATAAAAACATCTCCTGATTGAAAGCGGGCCAGGGAACTGGCCCGCACAATGCCGCTACCTGGTGTTACAGGCTCTTGCTGATGGAAAAGACCGCCGTGTCATCACAGTAGTTGGTGTCCCAGCAGTCTTCGTCATCGAGGTCTGTGCCGACCCAGGCCACGGAGAGATCAACACCCTTGAAGGTGTAGCCGAGCGTTATCGAGTAATCGGTGTAGTTGGTTTCATCGGTCGCGAAGAAACCCTCATCATCGAAGTCGTTGTAGCCGGCGTGGAAACCCAGGGAGAAGTCTTCTGCGAAGCTCAGGCTGTAGTCAGCGCCGTAGTACCAGTACTTGCCTGTCTCGGCGTAAAAGTCATCCGAATAGGTCACACCCACAGACAGGTCTTTCCAGGAACCCGTGATATTGAACTCCTCGTAGTCACCCGTGGGATCGATGGTGTCGCCAGGGTACTGGTAGTAGTAGTACCCCACGTCGATGCCGAAGTCGGTATCGCCGATCGGGCCCGACCACCCCGCGTAGTAGTCGATCTCCATCGTGCCGTAACTGCCGCTGCCATCAGTCACATCCCCGAAGTCGACTGAGGAAGCCCAGGTGCCAATGTAGAAACCCGGCTCAAACGAGGCATCGAAACCGCCCTGTATCGCCGCGTCATTGCCGGTTTGCGTGATACCGCGGAAGCGATAGTCAGAAACCAGCGCCACGTTCGCGCTCAGGTCGAACGCCTGTACGGAGGTTGCTCCGATACCCGCCAGGAGGGCGGTGCCTACTGCTGTGCTAATCAGTTTCTTGTTCAACATGTTTCTTTACTCCTTTGTTTAAAGTCAGATTACAGACCCTGTAAAGCGTCAAATTATCGCTGCGGACGCATTTCGTGCGCATTACTCATCTGTCGCTGTGACTTTGCAGACTCTGTGCCAGAATCTAATTTATCTATATATATCAATTAGATAACAAACATCCTCCCTGTTTGGCGCACGTAGGGTGAGCACATTTATTGCACTTATTTGGTGCTAAGCACCATACAGGTGCATTCCCATGCGCTGTGCCCGGATGGCCAAATGCTCTAAACTTCGAGGCTCTTATCATTCAGCGTAGAACGGCAGGCTCATGGCACTGAAACCCCCATCTCCACCCTGGGAAGTGTTGCAACAGGTCAGCGAACTGGTTGGCGGCAGCGGCGTAAAGAACGAGGTGGACAAGAACATGCGTTCACTGGCCCAGTCCGCGCTTTCGCGGTTAAACATGGTGAGTCGCGAGGAATTTGACGCACAGGCCGAGATTCTGAAAAGAACCCGGGCCAGGGTCAGCGCACTGGAGGCCTCACTGGAAGAATTGACCCGGGAACTGGAGACGCTGACCAGGGCAGACTGACGCGGTGCGAGGGGCACCGGCGCGCACTTCGAAAACGCAGGTACACGCTCAGGGAAGAGCCATGGAATTGTCGCTTGTTTACAGCAGGGCGCTGACTGGCATTGAAGCGCCGCTGGTGCAGGTAGAGACGCATTTAGCCAATGGCCTGCCCGCGTTCCATATTGTCGGACTGCCCGAGACGGCCGTGCGAGAAAGCAAGGACCGGGTTCGCTGCGCCATCCTGAACTCGCACTTCAGCTTCCCCGACAGGCGGATCACGGTCAACCTCGCGCCGGCAGACCTGCCCAAGGCGGGAGGCCGCTTCGACCTCTCCATCGCCCTGGGCATTCTCGGCGCCTCGGGACAATTGCCGCCGGACTTGCTGGGGCGGCACGAGTTTCTCGGAGAACTGGCACTGGATGGCAGCCTGCGCGCTGTTCCAGGCGTGGTTGCCGCGGCGGCGGCTGCCAGGCGGGCCGGGCGGCACCTGGTCGTTGCCACCGCCTGTACCCCACTGGCGGCCCGTGTGCCTGGCGCCGAGGTCATTGCCGCCCCGGATATCCTGACGCTGTGCGCCCACCTCAATGGCAGTGAACCACTAGCGGCAATACGGCCCGAAAACTCCCCCCCAGGCCCCACACAACCCGACTTGCGCGAAGTGATCGGGCAGGAGGGTGCACGTCGCGCGCTGGAAATAGCCGCCTGCGGCAGTCACAACCTGCTCTTCCGGGGCCCGCCCGGCACCGGTAAAACACTGCTGGCCAGCCGCCTGCCGGGTATACTACCGCCGCCCAGTGCCGAGGACATTCTGGCAGGCCTCGCACTGCGCGATGTCCACGACTATTTTTCAGGTAGCGGCTCCGCACCGGGCCCGGCCGAACCGGACTTCAGCTTTCAGCGCCCATTCCGCAGCCCGCATCACAGCGCCACTGCGGCAGCGCTGGTTGGCGGCGGCAGCCGGCCCAGACCGGGTGAGATCTCGCTGGCGCACAGCGGCGTACTGTTCCTCGACGAACTGCCTGAGTTCAGCCGCCGGTGCCTGGAAGTTCTCCGAGAACCCATGGAGTCGGGCGCGATATCTCTCAGCCGCGCCAGTCACCGGATTACTTATCCGGCGCGTTTCCAACTGGTGGCCGCAATGAATCCCTGCCCCTGCGGCTATTATGGCGACCCGGAGCACCCCTGCCGCTGCACGCCAGAACAGATTCAGCGCTACCGCTCGCGCGTATCCGGTCCACTGCTGGATCGCATTGACCTCCACGTGCCGGTCAATCGACTGGCGCCCGCCGATCTGCTCACTCCCTGTTATAACGGCGATGACTCGGCAACAGTGCGAGCCAGGGTTACCAGCAGCCGTATTCGCCAGCAACAGCGACAGGGCTGCCCCAACGCGCAGCTCACGCCTGCGCAGTTAGTGAACACCTGCATACTGGGAAAAGAGGAAAAAAAATCGCTGGAGGCCGCGGCAGTGCGGATGCGCCTGTCGGGCAGGGGGCTGCACCGCACCCTGCGAGTCGCACGCTCCATCGCCGACCTCGAGCAAAGCGAGCGGATTGCACTGGCACATATCAACGAGGCGCTGGGCTACCGCGCCTGAGACCCATGGACTTAGTGCACCATTATAGTGCAATACCTCGCGTCAAAGCTGTGCCTGTGCGCTGCCAGCAAGCGTGGGGCACTCTGCCCTACCGCTATTTCCCCTATAAAATGTGGCCTTGGAAGTTGTTGGCACAATGTTTGCTTTTCCTGTTTGCAGTGCCGGAGATCCCCCGTCGCTATGCGAGGGGGCAAGTACGCAAACCCAATGGATATCTAGGGTTCCGGTCGCCTCGGCGTTATCGCCGTGGCGATGGCTGGTCCGAGAGTTATCGACCTCCTCTGAACAGGGGGTTACACGGAGGGATAAAAGCCCGGGAGTACGCGTAAGCGGGATCTCTCGCGCCCAGCCACTGTGCAACCCGTTGGAGGAGTCTCATGAATAATCGTACACCGTTCAAGAAAATGATCCGTTCAGTTGCGGCGACAATTGCCGCCGCTGTCATCAGCATTGCCGCGCAGGCGGCCGAGCCCCTGAAAATTGGCTACAGCGACTGGCCTGGCTGGGTCGCCTGGGAAGTCGCCATCGAGAAAAACTGGTTCGAGGAAGCGGGAGTCGACGTCGAGTTCGAGTGGTTCGACTACGTTGCCTCCATGGATGCGTTCGCCGCCGGCAAACTGGACGCCGTCGCGATGACCAACGGCGACACCCTGGTCACGGGTTCGTCGGGTGCGCAGGGCGTCATGATCATCGTCAACGATTACAGTAACGGCAATGATATGATCGTGGCCCGGCCCGGTATTTCTTCGGTGGCCGAGCTCAAGGGCAAAACCATCGGCGTCGAAGTGGGCTTCGTTGGCCACCTGATGCTGCTGAACGCGCTGGAAGCCGCGGGCCTCACAGAAAGCGATGTGACTCTGGTCAATGTCCCCACCAACGAGACGCCCCAGGTGCTGGCGTCGGGTGATGTCGATGCCATAGTCGCCTGGCAGCCGAGTTCCGGACAGGCGCTGGCGCAGGTACCGGGCTCGACCGCCGTCTCCACATCCAGGGACGCGCCGGGCCTGATCTACGATGTACTGGCAGTCAACCCCGCATCGCTGGCGACGCGCAAGGCCGACTGGGAAAAAGTTGCCCAGGTCTGGTACCGGGCGGTGGACTATATCTACGATGAAGAAACCCAGGCCGATGCACTGGCGATCATGGCCGCACGCGTCGGGCTTCCCGCCGATCAGTACAAGCCGATTCTGGATGGCACCAAAATCCTCAGCCTGGAAGAAGCGCAAGCCGCCATGCAAAAAGGCGAGGGCACAGAGTCGCTGTACGGTTCATCGCAAATTGCCGACGACTTCAACGTGAAGTATGAAGTCTATGCCGACCCACAGGGTGTCGACGCCTATATCGACCCTTCCATCACGTTGGGCATGTAAGCACAGCCGACTGAGCCCCGCGCGAGCGGGGTGCATTGACGGAAACGGTAAAAGGTTCTGGTATGTCGCAATCTACACCGTGGTTTGCTGTGCGGCAGGCGCTGTCGAAAAAGCAGGTCACGACGCTCACTCTGTTGTCATTCCTGCTGCCGATCCTGCTGTGGTCACTGGTCAGCTATGTACCCTTCCTGTGGCACCCCAAGGTTGAGATCATAGAGCCAGGCTCCATCAGCTGGCTCAAGCCCGGGATGCTGGTTGATCGCGCTGTATTCGCCGAGCAAACACAACTGGCGGCAGAGCAGCAGACGGCCGCGCCGCAGGGTCTGCGGGCCAACCCGATCTACCTGCCCGCGCCGCACGAGGTGGCTATCGCGTTCTACACCGCATTCACTACCGAGCCAACGCGCAGCAGTGAACAGTGGCTGCACGAAAGTCTGTGGCACAGCATACAGGTGATTTTCTGGGGCTTCTCGCTTTCATCACTGCTCGGCGTGCCGCTGGGCATACTGTGCGGCACCTACGTGGCGTTCTCCCGCTTGCAGGAACCATTCATCGAGTTTTTCCGCTACCTGCCGGCACCGGCGTTTGGCGCATTGGCGGTTGCGATACTCGGTATCCACGACGGCCCGAAAATTGCGATCATTTTTATCGGCACGTTTTTCCAGCAGGTGCTGGTTATCGCCAACACCACTCGCAAGCTCGACGTGGCATTACTCGAAGCGGCATTGACGCTGGGCGCGAAGAAACTTCAACTCCTGTTCCGCGTCGTCATACCCGGCATCCTGCCGGACCTCTATCGCGACCAGAGAATACTGTTGGGCTGGGCCTGGACCTACCTGATTGTCGCCGAACTCATCGGTACCAGTTCGGGGATCACCTGGTTTATCACGCAGCAGGCCCGCTACAAAAACTTCGACAATGTGTACGCGGCGATCATCATGATCGGCATCATCGGTGTCGTCTGCGACATACTGCTGGCCAGACTGGGCAAGCGTTTGTTCCCCTGGGAAAAAGAGCAGGTAAAGGGCTGAACCCATGACAGCAATAGAACTCCCGAGTTACCTGGAGAAAAGCGCGGCGGTAAGCGCCCGGTTCGAGAAACTGAAACAGCGGGAAGTGATCCTCGAGGTGAAGCAGCTCGGCAAGCAGTTCGATTCACAACAGGGGCTGGTAACCGCACTCAGAGACATCAATTTCAAAACCCACAGGCGGGAATTCGTCTGCGTCATCGGTCCCTCGGGTTGTGGCAAGTCGACCTTGATACGTATTCTCGCCGGCCTGGAAGCGCCGAGTAGCGGCGAAGTCCTGCTGGACAACAAGCCGGTCTTTGAACCCGGCCCCGACCGCGGCATGGTGTTCCAGGGATACACCCTGTTTCCCTGGCTGAATGTCAAACAAAACGTGATGTTCGGCCTGGAGATGCAGGGCTACACGAAGGCAACCGCGGAAAGTGAAGCGCTGAACTGGATCGAACTCGTCGGCCTGGAAAGATTCGCCGATGCTTATCCCCACCAGCTGTCCGGCGGGATGAAACAGCGTGTCGCGATCGCCAGGGCGCTGGCGAACAAACCGCGAATTCTTTTGATGGATGAACCCTTCGGCGCACTGGATGCGCAAACACGCAGCAAGATGCAGGCGAACCTGATCGAGATCTGGCGCAATATCGATATCACCGTGCTGTTTATTACCCACGACCTCGACGAGGCTATCTACCTCGCCGATCGCATCCTGGTGCTGAAAGCAAACCCGGGAGAGGTGGAGGAGTTGATCGAAGTATCCGTACCCCGGCCGAGACATTCCAGCCAGGTGATTTCGCCGGAATTCCTGGCCACCAAGAAACGCCTCGAGGAGTTGATTCATCCGCCGGGTCCAGAGGATGACACCGACGACCTGCACATGATCCGGATGACACATGTTGGCGACGATGTGGAGATTATGGAATAATGCAGCCTGTTACATTCACAAGCCGCCAGGACGCCCTGGCTGGTGTAGCTCAAACGGGACGGCCCGCGGTGCATTGTCATGCAGTGGTTCAAACGTCCTGACGGCGCAATACCCAACCTGCTTCTCATCGCCTACCTGACACTGGCCTATCCGGCGGCCCTTTACGGTCTGTCGTCGCCGTCCTGGTTCGCGCCCGCACTACTGCTGATGACCAATGCGCTGGTGTTGTCGGCGTACCTGCTGCACGACTGCCTGCACAACAATGTTTTTGCTTCGGCCCGTTACAATGAACGGCTCGGCACTGCATTGGCCTGGCTGGTCGGCGCCGTGTACAGCCCCTACTCGCTGCTGCGGGAAAAGCACTTTCGCCACCACATCGAACGGGCTGACATCCTGGCCGTCGACTACCGGACCGTACTTATCAATCGCCCCTGGCTGGATCGATGTGTGAGATGGGCAACATTTCTCTACCTCCCGGCCGTGGACGTCCTGCAGCGATGTCTGGATATCCTGTCGCCTTTCTACCTGCCGCAACGACGGCAGTATCGACAGCGTTCGCTGGCGGTACTGTTTGTCCGCAGCAGCCTGTGGTGCGTACTGTTCCTCTGGAGTTCGCTGGCGGCACTGGGCTACCTGGCCGCCCACCTGTTGTTCCTGTGGGTAATGGCATTCATGGACGCATTTCAACACAGCTATGGCGTTCACTATCGACTGCTCGGTCCACAGCAGCGCCCGGCGCACGACCGGGACTACGAAGAGCACAATACCTACACCAATTTACTGTCATCCCGGTACCCCCTGCTCAACATGCTGGTGCTGAATTTCTGCTACCACAATGTCCACCACCAGAAACCCAATGAGCCCTGGTACCGCCTGCCGGCATTGTACCGCCAACTGTATGCGACGGGTTGCAAGCAGTTGGTGCCGCTGCCTCGTCAACTCGCGCACTTTCACCGCTACCGGATGGCGCGCATACACCATGCCGACAGTGAGACATTCACCGGTGCTGACGGTGTCTCATTCCTGGTGGGTGTGTGACCATGGAGTTGCAGTGCTACAAAACACTCTGGGGCCACACCGGCGGCTTTGCACAGGCTTGCCGGCAGGCCAGCGAAGCGGGGTTCAGCGGCGTGGAAGGCCCGCCCCCGGTAGCGACCGGCGAACAGGAGCAGTGGCGGCAGCAATTGAGCGCCGACGGGTTGCTCTACATTGCGGAGATCTGTACCGCGGGCTCCTATGTACCGCGACGCAATGCAAGCATCGTCGATCACTTGCACTCGCTGGAGCAACAACTGCAACACGCCGCTGCGCTAGCGCCACAGTTGGTAAGCTGCCTCGGTGGTTGCGATGCCTGGGAAGAGGGAGCGAGCGTCGACTTTTTCGGTGCGGCGCTGCTGCTGGCACGGCAATACCGGCTAACGATCAGTTTCGAGACTCACCGCGGACGCAGCCTGTTCAACCCATGGATCACCGCGCGAATCTGCGAGCAGTTACCCGAGTTGAAACTCACTGCGGATTTCAGCCACTGGTGCGTGGTGTGCGAGCGCCTGATGGACGTCGAGCAGGACGTTCTGAACCGTCTCGTCGCCCGCGTCCTGCACGTACATGCGCGCGTGGGTTACGAACAGGGGCCGCAGGTCGCCGACCCTCGACTGCCGCGCTACCGGGGCGCGCTCGAGAGCCACCAGCGCTGGTGGAGGGAAATCTGGAGGAGTCAGCGGCAGCGGGGGTATAGCCGCACCACGCTGACCCCGGAGTTCGGCCCGGACGGCTACCAGCAACTGGATGTCACTACCGGGGAACCCGTCGGCGACCTGTGGGAGATAAACCGCTGGATGGCTACGACACAGCGCACGCAGTTCGAGCGGTGGCAAACAAACAGGAAGACAGGTGGAGACAGTCTATGAGTAACAGGGTTCATTATCAGGACACGATTCCAGGAGGCTGCCACTGGTCAATGGTGATCAAGCGGGGATTGATACTGAGACTGACCGACGACGAAGGCGGCGCCAATGTCGGTATGCTGCTGTACAACCCCGACAATTTGCTGGAGCGTTACAACGCTCCGGACACGTTGAAGTGCCAACATACTTTCATGCTGACGCGCGGCAACTGCCTCTACTCAGACATGGGCCGCGTGTTCTGTTCCATCGTCGAGGATACCGCGGGCTGGCACGATACCGTGTGCGGCAATACCACAAAATCCATCGTCGCGAACAGGTGGGGCGAGCGAAACTACCAGCAGTATCGCAACGACTGGCAGCTGAATGGCCACGACTCCTTCCTCGTGGAAGTGGCCAAGTACGGCCTGGGCAAAAAAGACCTCGCGGCCAATCTCAATTTATTCAGCAAGGTTACTGTGGATGAAACCGGCGTGCTGCAGTTCGATAGCGCTTTCTCGCAGGCCGGTCGTTTCATCGACCTGCGTTTCGAAATGGACACCCTGGTCGTATTCCATACCTGTCCGCATCCTCTGAACCCCTCGTCGACGTATCCCAGAAAGCCGGTCAGCTTCCAGATTCGCGCAGGCGACGAGGTGGCCGAGGACGACCTGTGCAGGAACCACTGCGCCGAGAACCGACGCGGCTTCATGAATACTGAGCTCTACACGCTGGGCCGCTCCTGATGCGCCCGGCAATTGTTTGCGGAGAGACGCCATGATCAAGGAAAGTGTATTACGGGCCGCACAAGCGGCTTATCGCGAAGTGGTAAACGCGGGAGATTACTACCTGCGCCCGCTGCATCAGGGACAGACCATTCGGATACTGGACCTCGAGGGCAACCAGGCCGCCGATACCCTGTTCTACAACGCGCACGACACCAGCGAACGCTACAGTGCGATCGATACCATTCGTGAGCAGGGCAACGTGTATCTCACCGCGGGCTCGGTACTGCTGAGCAACGAGGGCAACCCGATGCTGGAAATCGTCGCCGATACCTGCGGTCGCCACGACACGCTCGGCGGCGCCTGTGCAACAGAATCCAACACTGTGCGCTACGCGCTCGAGAAACGCTGCATGCACGCCTGCCGCGACTCCTGGCTACTCGCGGTGACCGAGCACGAGGAATACGGTCTGAGCAAGCGCGACATCACACACAACATCAATTTTTTCATGAATGTGCCGGTCACCCCCGAGGGCGGACTGACCTTCGCCGACGGCATCAGCGATGCGGGGAAGTATGTGGAGTTAACTGCTCGCATGGACGTCATCGTCCTGATATCCAATTGTCCGCAACTGAACAATCCGTGCAATGCCTATAACCCCACACCGATCGAGATACTGATCTGGAACTGAGCGCGATCGAACAGGATACAACTTGTATGTTCAGTAGAATACTCATCGCGAATCGCGGCGCTATCGCCACTCGCATCATTCGTACACTGCGGGAACTGGGGATAGACTCGGTCGCCGTGTACAACGAGGCAGACGCACAATCGTTGCATGTACAACACGCGGACTGCGCGATAAACCTGGGCGCGGGCTCCGCCACAGAGACCTACCTTGACATCGACAAAGTGCTCAACGCAGCTCGCGAAACCGGTGCCCAGGCGATTCATCCCGGCTACGGCTTCCTGAGCGAGAACACCGAATTCGTCGCCCGCTGCGAAGCGCAGGGGCTGGTGTTTATAGGTCCGACGGCACAGCAAATGGAACTGTTCGGCCTGAAACACCAGGCCCGTGATGCCGCTGAGCGCGCAGGCGTACCGCTGGTACCCGGCTCGCCGCTGCTGACAAGCCTGGATGATGCAGTTAGCTGGGCCGAATCCGTGGGCTACCCTGTCATGTTGAAAAGCACGGCGGGAGGCGGCGGTATCGGCATGCAGATATGCGCTGGTGTGGAGGTATTGCGCGCGGCATGGGACAGCGTCAAGCGGCTCGGCGCCAGCTACTTCGCCAACGACGGTGTCTTCCTGGAAAAGTACATCGCCAATGCCCGCCATATCGAGGTGCAGGTCTTCGGTGACGGCCTGGGCAAAGCGCTCTCTCTGGGTGAGCGCGACTGCTCGGCCCAGCGCCGCAACCAGAAAGTCATCGAGGAAACACCGGCACCCAATCTGCCCGGTGACGCCAGACAGGAACTGCACGCAACCGCTGAACGGCTGATGGCGTCGGTGAATTACCGCAACGCGGGCACGGTAGAGTTTATCTATGACGCCGACAGCCAGGCGTTTTATTTCCTGGAGGTGAACACCCGGCTGCAGGTGGAGCACGGTGTCAGCGAAGAGGTGTGGGGCGTCGATCTGGTGGCATGGATGCTGCAACAGGCAGCGGGCGAACTGGCGGACCTTGACGGCCTGAGGGCAACGCTGGTCCCGCGCGGACACGCCGTCCAGGTGCGGGTGTACGCAGAGGACCCGGCGCAGGAGTTTCGCCCCTCCGCGGGCCTGCTGTCGCATGTAAGCTGGCCGCAAGCGGAGGGCTTGCGGATTGACCACTGGATTGAATCCGGCATCGAGATACCCGCGCTGTTCGACCCCATGCTGGCCAAGGTCATCGTGCACGGCGCGAACCGAGCCGCGGCGCTAGAACAAATGTCGCAGGCACTGGCCGCCAGCGAACTCTATGGCATTGAGACCAACCTGGCCTACCTGCGGGCAGTGGTGCGCGGAGATGCCTGCCAGCGCGGCGAGTTGTTGACGCGTAGCCTCAGCGAATTCGCGTTCACACCGGACACCGTGCAAGTGCTGGTAGCCGGCACCCAGACCACCCTGCAGGATTTTCCGGGGCGCAGCGGACTCTGGCATGTCGGCGTACCGCCCTCTGGCCCGATGGACGCCCTGTCATTTCGACTGGCTAATCGCCTGCTGGAAAACAGCGCGGAGGCGGCGGCCCTGGAAATTACGCTCAACGGCCCCACGCTGCGCTTTCAGCGCGCGGTGGAGATTGCACTGACGGGTGCGACAATCGAAGCCAGCATCGATGGAGCGCCGCTGCCGATGTATGCGGTAATCCGCGTAAGCGCGGGCCAGGTTCTCAAGCTGGGCAAGATCAGCGGCGACGGCGCCCGCGCCTACCTGGCGGTACGCGGGGGCTTCCAGTGTCCGGACTACCTGGGCTCGAAATCCACCTTCACGCTGGGGCAGTTTGGCGGCCATGCAGGGCGCGCGCTGCGCGTTGCGGACGTCCTGCACCTGGCGGGCGATCGGAAACGGCCGGCAGTATCGGCCCGGGAACTGCCGCCGTCGTTGCGACCGGACATAGGCAACACCTGGACGCTGCGCGTGCTTTACGGGCCGCACGGTGCGCCGGATTTTTTCACCGACGCCGATATCACCACTTTCTTCGATACCGCGTGGGAGGTGCACTACAATTCGAGCCGCACCGGCGTCCGCCTGAAAGGCCCCAGACCCACCTGGGCGCGGGAAACGGGCGGCGAAGCGGGCCTGCATCCCTCCAATATCCACGACAACGCCTACGCATTTGGCACCGTGGACTTCACCGGCGACATGCCGGTCATTCTGGGCCCCGACGGACCCTCGCTGGGCGGCTTCGTCTGCCCGGCGACGGTTATCAGCGCCGACCTGTGGAAGCTCGGGCAGTTGAGAGCGGGCGCCACCGTACACTTTGAGCCGGTGAATTACCAGCAGGCGGTCGCACTGGAGGCCGGACAACTGGCAAGTATCGAGCGACTCGAAGCCCGCACTTCGCCTGTCAGCGTTCCCGCTCCACTGTCGTCCCCTATCGTTCACCGTGCGGAGATATCCGGGGAAGAAGTGGTCTGCCGGATCGCCGGTGATCACTTCCTGCTGATTGAGCTGGGTCCGCAGGAGCTGGATATCGAACGCCGCTTCAAAGTGCACGCGCTGATGTTGTGGTTCGAGACAAATCCCCGGCCCGGCATACGCGAGCTGACACCGGGCATTCGCTCTCTGCAGGTCCACTACGACTCGCAACAACTGTCACTGGACGCCCTGTTACACCATATTGATCTCGCGACACAGGCACTGGTGCACAGTGACGATATTTCCGTTCCCTCCCGCGTCGTGCACCTGCCGCTGAGCTGGGACGATGCCGCCTGCCGCCTGGCGATAGACAAGTACATGCAGTCGGTTCGTCCCGATGCGCCCTGGTGCCCCAGTAACCTGGAGTTTATACGGCGCATAAACGGCCTGGCGGATATCGACGCGGTAAAAGAGATCGTCTTCTCGGCGTCCTATCTGGTCATGGGGCTGGGCGATGTGTACCTGGGCGCCCCGGTCGCCACACCGCTGGATCCCCGGCACCGGCTGGTCACGACGAAGTATAATCCGGCGCGTACCTGGACAGCGGAAAACTCCGTGGGTATCGGTGGCGCATACCTGTGCGTCTACGGCATGGAGGGACCGGGCGGCTACCAGTTTGTCGGCCGTACCCTGCAGATGTGGAATCGCTACCGGCAGACAGAGGCATTCAAGCAGCCCTGGCTGCTGCGTTTCTTCGACCAGATTCGCTTCTACCCGGTTGACGCCGGAGAGCTGCAACGTATTCGCCGGGACTTTCCACTGGGTAACTATCCGCTGAAGATCGAGGAGAACCGCTTCAACCTGGCGGAGTACCAACAGTTCCTGCAACAGAACAACGCCGCGATTGCGGATTTCCAGCAGCAACGCGAAACGGCTTTTGCAGACGAACTGGCGCAGTGGAAGCGTGATGGCCAGCTCACCTACGAACAGCACGAAAATATCGCGCCCGAGGCAGACGAGACCGCCCTGCCCGAAGGTATCAGCGCCATCGACAGCCCGGTGTCGGGCAGCGTGTGGAAGGTACTGGTAGCCGAGGGTGACAGGGTCGCGGCGGGCGACGCCGTGATGATACTCGAGTCGATGAAAATGGAAATCGACATCCACGCGCCACGATCCGGCGATGTCAGGAAAGTCGTGCGCGAACAGGGCCAGCCCGTCACTGCAGGACAAACCCTGCTCTGGCTGGAAGAAGCGGCGGACGAAACACCAGGTGAAGGAGAGTGAAAACCATGAGCGATGCGAGCAGCCCGGATACTGTCTACAACCTCAGCCTCCGGGCGTTGAATACGGCCTATATGCAGGGAGAGTTCACGCCCCGGCAACTGATTGGCCGGCTCACCGCACAAGCCCGACGCCAGTCCGGGTACAACGCGTGGATTTCGCTGCTCAGCGATGCGGAACTGGAGCCCTACCTGAGCGCGCTCGAGAGGAAGAGTCCCGGGGATTTGCCGCTCTTCGGGGTACCCTTTGCAATCAAGGACAACATTGATCTCGCGGGCATTCCCACCACGGCCGCCTGCCCCGATTTCGCGTACGCCCCGGCAGAAAGCGCCGCCGTAGTCAGTGTGCTGATCGCCGCCGGTGCGATTCCGCTGGGGAAAACAAACCTCGATCAGTTCGCGACCGGCCTCGTGGGTACCCGCTCCCCCTACGGCGAGGGCAAGAACAGCTTCAATACCGACTATATTTCCGGCGGCAGCAGCGCTGGTTCGGCAATCGCCACGGCGCTGGGGCAGGTCAGTTTTGCGCTGGGAACCGACACGGCCGGCTCGGGGCGTGTGCCCGCCGTACTGAACAACCTTGTCGGCCACAAACCCACCAGGGGCTTGCTCAGCACGCGCGGGGTGGTGCCGGCGTGCCGCACCCTGGATTGTGTCAGCATTTTCGCGCTGTGCTGCGAGGACGCCGCGCAGCTGCTGGACATTGCCGCCAGCTATGACGCGCAGGACCCCTACGCGAGGCCGAATCCGTTCTACAATCGACAGCGCTATTTCAACACCTCCGGTGCCGGACGCTTCCGTTTTGGCGTACCGGAAAAACCGGACTTCCAGGGCGACGCCGAAACGCAAGCGCTGTTCGAAATGAGCGTGCAGCGCCTGCAGGAACTCGGCGGCGATGCCGTGTCCGTGGCATTTGCACCCTTCCTGGAAACGGCGAGATTACTGTATGAGGGACCCTGGGTGAGCGAACGCTGGTTGGCCACGCGCGGGGTCGAGCCGTCCTCGATGCTACCCGTGATCAGCGAGATCATCGCCGCTGCCGAGGGTAAAACGGCGGCAGACGCATTCGCCGCGCAGTACCGCCTGGCGGCCTTGAAACGGCAGTGTGACGCCCTGATGCGAGATCTGGCCTTTGTCGTCACGCCCACCTGCCCCCGATTCTACACGCGAGCGGAAATGGCCGCACAGCCAATAGTCAACAACTCGCTGCTGGGCACGTATACCAACTTCGTCAACTTGCTCGATTACAGTGCTACCGCGGTACCGGTGGGCTTTACCGACTGCGGCGTACCGTGGGGAGTGACCTTGTTTTCCGCGGCGTTCGAGGACATCCGCCTGCTGGGCTATGCCGAACGCTTGCACCGCGCCTGCCGACTGCCGCTGGGCGCAACCGGCCACACATCACTGCCGGCGACAGGTGGCGCAACAACTGCCGTGACAGGGCGTATAGAGGTGGTTGTTTGCGGCGCCCACCTGCAGGGTCAGCCACTGAACTGGCAACTCACCGAACGGGACGGGCAGCTGGTGTCCAGGACTCACAGCGCGCCCTATTACCAGCTCTATGCGTTACCGGATGGCAAACGCCCCGCGATGACGAGGGATGAGGCGGGTGGCACGGCCATCGAGGTGGAGGTGTGGTCCATGCCGCACGAAAACTTCGGCAGCTTCGTCGCGGGTATTCCGGCGCCGCTGGGGATAGGGAAAGTGGAATTGGCCGATGGCAGCTGGTGCAGTGGCTTTATCTGCGAGGGATCCGGCATCGTCGGCGCGGACAATATCAGCAGTTATGGCGGTTGGCGCAACTGGCTGGCGGCACGCCGGGAGACACTTCATCACGACAGCCTGCAGGTCAGTCCGTCCGATTGAACCTGCCGGGCCTTTATCGCCTGCCCGACTTTCACCACAAAGCGGCGTATGCCACAATCCTCTGCAGACTAATAATGTCCTGTTAACGCCGCGCCTTTCTCGTCACACCCTTCGGAGAGTCCCATGAGCCAGTGCCCCTTCACCAACCTGCTCGACCCGGATACCTATGCCGACGGCATGCCGTACGACAAGCTCCGGGAAATTCGCGATGCGGGCCCGCTGGTAAAACTGGAAGACCCGATCACAGGCGTCCCCTACTGGGCGGTGACGCGTATCGCAGAGCTGGATTACGTCTCCAAGAACCCCAAATTGTTTTCCTCCAGGGCCCGGTCCGCATTTCCGATGGAGTATCCGCAGGAGATGGTGGACGGGATTCACTGCCACACCATTATCAATATGGATCCCCCCCTGCACCAGAAGGTACGCCGTATCGTGCGCAACGCATTTACGCCAAAACGGGTCGAATCTTACGCGCCTGATTTTCGCGAACACGCCAGGCGAATCATTGACCAGGTGGCCGGCAAGGGCGAGTGCGAATTTGTTGAGGAGGTCGCGGCGGAGCTCCCGTTAATCGCCATTCTGGAGCTGTTGGGTGTACCCCTTGAAGACCGCAAGAAGTTCTTCGACTGGACCAATACGATGATTTTCGCCGATGACCCTGACATGTCCACCTCTGAAGAGGAGGGGCAGCTGGCATCGCTGGAAGTAATCCAGTACGCACTGAATCTCGCTGCCCAGCACCGGGTATCGCCGATGGACAACATCACCGGGGCACTGCTGGACGCAGAACTGGATGGCGCCCCTCTTACCGAAGACGTGTTTGGCTGGATGTTCATTCTCATCCTGGTAGGCGGGAACGAATCCACCCGCACAGTCATCGCGCAGGGCATGCGGCTGCTGATGGAACACCCGGAGCAACTGCAATACCTGGTGGACAATCCCGACAAAATCGGCAACGCCTGTGAGGAGATATTGCGCTACAACACCGCGTTTATCGCCATGCGCCGCACGGCGATGGAGGACGTCGAACTCGGCGGGCAGATGATAAGGAAGGGAGACAAGGTGCTGCTGCACTATCACGCTGCCAACCACGACGAGGCCACCTTCGGCGAGGATGCGATGACATTTGACGTCAGGCGCGCCGAGCGCATGCCGGACCTCTACAACCAGTTGCGTTCCTTCGGGATTGGGCAGCACTTTTGCATTGGCTCCCACCTCGCCCGCCTGGAGCTCAATATCATGTTCGAGGAGTTGATTCCCCGCCTGCGCAACCCCCGCCTGCAGGGGGAACCGCGCTTCGTCCGGTCTTTCTTCGTCAACGCGATGAAAGAGCTGCGCATAGCCTTCGACCCGGAGAGCGCAGGCGCCCGGGTGGCCTAGGACGCCCGGGGCGGGCTCTGTACAATTACCATTGGGCTAAAGAGCGGTAGATATTTCTCTCTGACTGAACTAATCTTCGCCTAGCCCTCTATAAACAGATAAATTGGAGCTCGCATAATGACGATTAAATCAACCCTGGCAGTGCTCTGCCTGACTTCACTCGCTACCAGCACTGCCCTGGCGGCAGTCAGCCCGGACCAGGCGGCCCGACTGGGTAAGGATCTTACGCCGGTCGGCGCGGAAATGGCAGGCAATGCCGATGGCAGCATTCCACCCTGGAACTCTAAGGGCACGCCGGTACCGGAGGAGTTCGTCGCGGGCTCCGACAACTATGTCAATGCCTATCCCGACGAAAAGCCGCTGTATACCATCGATGACAGCAACTGGCAGCAGTACGCTGAACTACTCACGCCGGGTACGCAAGCCCTGTTCAAGAAATTTGGCAAGGATGGTTACAAGATCCACGTGTACCCCACCCACCGGGGCACGATCCGGCCGGACTGGTACTACGCCAACACCCTGAAAAACGCCACCGGTGCCACGCTGGTCGCTGACGGGCAGAAAATTGACAACAATCTGCCCGGCGTACCCTTCCCGATACCCCAGTCAGGCCTGGAGGTAATGTGGAACCACATGATTCGCTATGGCGAAGACTCGTCACTTGAGTCCGATGTCTACTATGTCGGCTCGGACGGCCAGCCCGTTCTGTCGACAACCAGCTCGTCCGTATCGGTGTTCCCCATGTATCTGGAGGAGAACCGCGATGTACCCGTTGGCGAAACGCCTTTCACGAAGCTGCGTATCAACTATGAAGCGCCCGCCCGCCGCGCCGGTGAGATTCTGCTGGTCCACGAGCCCGGTGCCGACTACACCGAGGGCAAAGGCCGCAAAGCCTGGCAATACCTGGTCGGCCAGCGCCGGGTACGCCTGGCGCCAGCCGTATCCTTCGACACGCCAAACCCCGGTGTAGCGGGAACATCCACCTACGATGACGCCTTCGTCTACAACGGCTCGCCGGAGCGCTACGACTGGACGCTGGTCGGCAAGAAGGAAATGATCGTCCCCGCCAACAACTACGACATGATATTCCAGGGCAAGGTCGAGGACCTGTTGGGCGAGAAGTTTCTGAACCCTGACAAGATGCGCTGGGAGAAACACCGCGTATGGGTCGTGGACTCCAATCTCAAGGAGGGCAAGCGCCACCTGTACAGCCGGCGTACATTCTACATCGACGAGGATAGCTGGACGGCGGTCTCCGGGGAAATGTACGACGGTCGGGGTCAACTATGGCGCGTACAGTACAGCTACGGCGCCAACCTGTACGATCGCGAGGCCAGTTTTGGCGCGTCCTACGGCTCCTACGACCTGCTGCAGGACATCTACAACCTGAGCGGCAAGCCACTTCCGGGTAAATACAAAAACGGCGTGGACAAGAATGAAAAATACTTCACCGCAGAGGGTATGAAGCGCGGCGGTGTTCGCTAGCGGGCTGCACTCAGTGCGTTTTTGTTAGCGCAGACAAAGGCTGGCATCGCGCCAGCCTTTTTTTTGGCCGCCAATCGTAATAAATTCCCTATCCCGGCCCATGCCAACCGTGCAGCCATCGCCACCTGGCGCGTTGGTCGCGGATTTCGCGACAGCTGTCTGAAGGGCGCCGCCCAAACAGGGGCCTGGCTGCGCGTGGTATCAGCCAGCGGCAGGAAATATCGCAAATTTCGCGTTACTTTGCGCACGAAAAACGCGAGAATCACTCCCCGTTTTTCCAGCCGTCCACCGAGGAACTCCAATGTTCAGGATCAACCAGTATTTTGATGGCAACGTGGCTTCAATTGCTTTTCAAACCGCCAGCCTTCCGGCCACCGTCGGCGTAATGGCCGTGGGCGAGTACGAGTTCGGCACCACCGAACTGGAAACCGTCACTGTCGTCAGCGGCGCACTGACCGTCAAGCTGCCGAACCGGGATGACTGGCAAACCTATCGGGTCGGAGACCAGTTCGTGGTCCCCGCCAACGAAAAATTCCAGCTCAAAGTCGCCGAGGAAACCGCTTACCTGTGTACCTATGGATAAGCGCCGAGGCGCTCCCGGCGTTCACCACAATGTCGGGCGACCCTGCCTGTGACGGCCCGCTGCGGGCGTTGGGACTGAACCGGTGACGAATCTCAATCCCCGACAGCGCGAGGCAGTGCACTACATTGACGGCCCGCTACTGGTGCTCGCCGGTGCGGGCAGCGGCAAGACCAGTGTGATCACCCAGAAAATCGCCTACCTGGTGAACACCTGCGGGATAAAGTCCAGCCGGGTGGCCGCCGTCACGTTCACCAACAAGGCCGCACGGGAAATGAAGGAACGCGTGGGCAGGTTGCTGCGCGATGATGCCGCCCAGGGGCTTACGGTGAGTACCTTTCACCAGTTGGGACTCAGGATTATCCGGGAACAGCGCAAGGAACTGGGCTTGAAGACGGGGTTTTCCATCTTTGACGCCGAGGATAGCCGGACACTGATCCGCGATTTATTGATTCAGCAGCACGGCGCCGAGGGCGACCTGGCCAATACCATTGCTGCGCGAATTTCCGCGTGGAAAAACGAGCGCGTGCTCCCCGAACAGGCGCTCGCGGCCGCCACCGGTCCGGCAGACATCCTCTGCGCCCAGGCCTACCAGCGCTACCAGCGCGCCCTGAAGGCCTACAACGCACTGGATTTCGACGACCTGATCCTGCTGCCGACGGTGCTCTTCGAGCACCACCCGACCATCCTGGAAAAATGGCAGAACCAGATCCACTACCTGCTGGTCGATGAGTACCAGGACACCAACTCCAGCCAGTACCTGCTGGTCAGGCAACTGGTCGGCCTGCGCGGCGGCCTGACCGTGGTGGGCGACGACGACCAGTCCATCTACGCCTGGCGCGGAGCCCGGCCGGAGAACCTGGCACAGTTGCAGGACGATTTTCCGGCACTGTACATCGTAAAACTGGAACAGAACTATCGCTCCACAGCGCGTATTCTGAAGGCGGCTAATACCCTGATCGCCAACAATGCACACGTGTTCGAGAAGCAACTGTGGAGCGAGCTCGGCTATGGCGAGACCATACGCATTCTGCGCTGCGCGGACGAGCAACAGGAAGCGGACCAGGTGGTGGCTGAAATCCTCGACCACAAGATGCGCAAGCGCACCCGCTTCGGCGACTACGCGATCCTGTACCGGGGCAACCACCAGTCACGGCTTGTGGAGTTGGCGCTGCAACAACAACAGGTACCCTATCACCTCAGCGGCGGCACCTCTTTCTTCGCGCGCAATGAAGTCAAAGACATCATGGCCTACCTGAGACTGGTGATAAACGAGAATGACGACAATGCCTTCCTGCGCATTGCCAACGTACCGCGGCGCAAGCTGGGCACGTCGACACTCGAAGCACTGGGCAACTTCGCGCTGGCCAATCGCTGCAGCCTGAACCAGGCCTGCAACCGCATCGGCGCCGACCAGGTGTCGGAAAGCGGCCTCAAACGCCTGCGGGAATTTCGCCGCTGGATGGACGGCGTGCGCCGCAGCTGTGAGGGTGGCAATAGCGTCGCCGGTGTGCGCCAGATGATCCGGGACATCGATTACGAGGGCTGGCTGGGCCAACTCAGTTCCAGCGATGACGTGGCGGAACGGCGCATGGGCAACGTGCATTTCCTGGTCGACGGTCTGCAGCGCGTGATGACCAGCGAACAGGTGGGACTGGACGAAGCCATCGCCCGCCTGGTGCTGCGCGACCTGCTGGAACAACAGGACGAGGAGGAGAAGGGTCCGGACAGCGTGCAACTGATGACGCTGCACGCCTCCAAGGGACTGGAGTATCCGCACGTCTTCATTATCGGCATGGAGGAAAACCTGTTGCCGCACCGCGTGAGTGTCGAAGAAGACTCTATCGAGGAGGAGCGGCGGCTGGCCTATGTGGGGATTACCCGCGCGCAGCAAACACTGACCATGACCATGGCGCTGAAGCGGCGCCAGTTTGGCGATACCATCCCGTGCGAACCCAGCCGCTTCATCGCAGAGTTACCGCAGGACGACCTGCAGTGGCAGGGCGGCGGGCAGGACTCGCGGGAAGACAATCTCGAACGCGGAAAGGAGACACTGGCGGGACTGAAGGGACTTTTCGCCTGAACGGGAAAGAGCTTTTTATCTCGGGCCGGAAGGGTAATGACTTAAAGCCAGGCTCCGACATTTTAGTTGGCGCGCGAGAATCCCAGCTTCCGCTTTACCTGCTCCCGCGCCGTTTGCACGATCGCGTAAAAGCCGGGGATAAACACGGTACCGACCAGCAATGCGGCGAGCATGCCGCCGAACACGGTGATTCCCAGCGAGCGCTGCCCAAGTGCGCCGGCACCGCTGGCGAACACCAGCGGCAGTATACCGAGGATGAACGAAGCCGCCGTCATACACACAGCCCTGAAACGCAGGCGGCCGGCTTCGCGCGCCGCCACCAGGATTTGCGCGCCCTCCCGCTCACGCTGGTGACGGGCGAACTCCACGATCAGGATCGCGTTTTTCGCCGCCATGCCAATCAACAGCACCACGCCGATCTGTGCGTAAAGATTGAGCGCCACGCCGGACAGCAACAGCGCAGCGATGGCGCCCCCCACGGCCATCGGCACTACCAGAATAATGGCGACCGGAATGGACCAGCTTTCGTACTGCGCAACCAGGAACAAATAGACGAAGATCAGCGCCAACAGATAGGCGTAGATCGCCACATTGCCGGCTTCGCGCTCCTGGAAAGCCATGCCCGTCCACTCCATGCGATAGCCCCCCGGGACGGTTGTCGCGACGAGATTCTCAAATGCCTTCATCGCCTCACCGGAACTGTAACCGGGCGCCACATTGCCGCGCACCGCGGCGGCGCGATACAGGTTGTAACGCGCTGCCACATCAGGACCAAGCACCGGGCGCGAGGTGATCAGGGAGCTGAGCGGCACCATCTCGCCGCTGGACGACTTCAGGAAGAAGTGATCCATGTCCGCCAGGTCGGAACGAAACGGCGCCTCGGCCTGCATGATCACCTTGTAGGTCTGGCCGAATTTGTTGAAATCATTGACATACAGGGAACCCATTTGCGCCTGCAACGTCATAAATATCTCGCCGAGCGGCACTCCGAGGTTTTTCGCCTTGATACGATCCACGTCGATAAAATACTGCGGCACATTGGCCCGGTAGGTGCTGAACACGTTCTGCAGGGCCGGTGTCTGGTTACCGTCGACGATAAGGTTGTTCAGTACGGCCGCCAGTTCCGCCGGGGGCCGCGACAGGGTGTCTTCCAACATCAGTTCCAGGCCACCCACCGCCCCCATGCCCGGTACCGCGGGTGGCGCAATAGCGAATACCTGAGCTTCCGGAACCTCCATAAACGCCCGCCCGTTGATGCGGGCTGCCACGCTGAACGCCGAATCCCGGGGCTCGGTGCGCTGCTCCCAGGGTTTGAGCACGACGAAGAAGGTGGCGCTATTACTGCTCTTGGCGCCACTGAGCACGGAGAAGCCGGTGATAGCGGTAATCACCTCCACCGCCGGATCCTGGTTCAGTATTTCCGTGACCTTGTCAACGACCAGCTTGGTGCGCGCCACGGACGAAGCATCCGGCAGCTGGATATTGATCAGCAGCAGGCCCTTGTCCTCGTCCGGAACAAACCCGGTGGGCGTGTTCATTACGCCAAACACCAGGGCGGTCATCCAGGCCAGGAAGAGAATGCCGACGACCAGCAACTTGCGCAGGACCCATCGTACACCCGAGTCATACACGCCTGTCAGCCGGCCGAATGCGCCGAGAAACTTCTGGTACCACCGGGGGTCTTTGCCACCCCCCGCTCGCAACAATAATCCGCACAAGGCGGGGCTCAGCGTCAGCGCGTTGACCGAGGAGAACACCACCGCGACACAAATGGTCACCGCAAACTGACGGTACATTTCTCCGGTGATGCCTGGCAGCATCGCCACAGGCACAAAAACGGCAAGCAATACCAGCGTGGTGGCGATGATTGCCCCGCCCACCTCGCGCATCGTGACCAGCGCGGCGTCCCTGGCGGTCATCGAGGGGTCCTCGCGCATATGACGGTCGCAGTTTTCGATGACCAGTATGGCATCGTCCACCACGATGCCGATCGCCAGAATCAGGCCAAACAGGGTGATCGTATTGATCGACATTCCCAACAGCTGCAGCACCGAGAAAGTCGCCACCAGCGACACCGGTATGGCCACGGCGGGCACCAGCGTCGCGCGCCAGCTGCCGAGAAACAGGAAGGTGATGGCGATAACCAGTGCAACGGCCTCCAGTAGTGAGCCGAGCACCTGCTTCACCGCCGTGGAAACATAGCGTGTGGTGTCGTAACTGTTGACGTACTCCAGACCCGCCGGGAAATACCGGGCCAGTTCCGCGAGCGCCTCGTCAACCGCGGCACCCGCAGCCAGCGCGTTTGCGTCCGCCAGCGTGTACAGTGCGACATTGACCGCCGGGTGGCCGTTAATCTCGCCGGAAAAGTTGTAGCCGGCCTGCCCCAACTCCACGCGCGCGACGTCGCGCAGGTAGATGGCGGAACCGTCATTGCGCGCGCGCAGTACGATGTTATTGAACTCTTCCACGTCCTGCAGGCGGCCTTTCGCGCGCAGCGTATATTCCGTCTGCAGTGGCCCGTCGAACGGCGGCGCGCCGATTTTGCCGGCCGCCACCTGCACGTTCTGCTCAAGTAGCGCATCGCGGATATCAGCCACCGACAGCCCCAGATTCGTCATGCGATCGGGATCCAGCCACAGGCGCATGGAGTAATCCGCCTCGCCCATAATGTTCGCAGAGGAAATACCCTCCACCCGGGCGAGTACGCTCTGCACATTGATCTTCACGTAGTTGGAGATGAACTTGTAATCGAGGGAATTATCCGGGGACGTGAAACCCACCATCTTCAAAATATCCGGCGAGCGCTCGGCTATGCTCAGGCCCATTGCGCGCACCTCGCCAGGCAGCGAGGGCTCAGCCAGTTTGACCCGGTTCTGTACGCGGACCAGCGCCATATCGGCGTCCGCGCCGACCTTGAACGTCACCGTCAGGGAATAACTGCCGTCGTTTGCGCTCTTCGAGGACATGTAGATCATGTCTTCCACGCCGTTCACCGCATCCTCAATCGGCGCAGCGACCGTCGCCTCGACGATTTCCGCCGAGGCACCGGGATAGACGCCGCTCACCACGATGTTCGGCGGTGAGATATGCGGGTACTCCGTAACAGGCAGGATATACGCGGACAGGCCGCCGGCCAGCGTCATGACGATCGCAATCACCAGCGCAAATTTGGGACGCTCGATAAAGAACGCGCTGAACATGCGCTAATCCTGCTGCTCGAGACCGGCTATGGACTTGCTCTGCACCACCATGCCGGGCCGCACCTGCTGCAGGCCGCGAACGATCACCTGATCGCCCTCATCCACTCCCCCCTCGACCAACACCCTGTCCTCGCGCCGTTCTCCCAGCGCCACGTTGTGCCGCTCCACCATACCATCGGCGGTAACCGCCAGCACAAAACTGCCCTGCTGGTCCGCCTGCACGGCCGACTGGGGGAGAAACAAGCCCTCGCGCAGTTCGGTATCGCGTAAAACAACCCGCACATATTGCCCCGGCACCAGGGCCGAATGCGGATTCGGAATGCGCGCCCGCGTCTCCAGCGTACCGGTGGCCTGGTCAATGCGATTGGCAATATAGTAAATCTGGCCCACTTCCGGATACGTCATACCATTGGTCAGTTCCAGGCTGACTTCAATGCGACTGACCGATCGTATATCCCGGTCGCGGTCCAGGTTTTGTCCGATGGCGGCCACATACGTCGCTTCACTGACCTGGAATACCGCGTCAATCGGATCAATACTCACCAGCGTGGTCAGGTTACCGGAATTCGGCCCTACCAGGTCACCCACACTGGCGGAGCTGTGGCCGATACGGCCGGTGATGGGCGCGCGTATCTTGGTGTAGCCCAGATTGACCCTGGCGCTGGTCACCTGCGCCTCGGCCGACTCGATACGCGCGTCCGCATCGCGCTTTTTGGCCCGGAGATTATCCATTTCGGATTGCGATATGGCGCCCCTGGGCAGCAGCTCCTTGCCGCGCTCAAAGTTTCCCTGGGCGTTGACCTGGTTGGCCTGCGCCGAGGCCAGGTCAGCCTTGGCCCTGGCCAGCGCCGCCTCGTATTCCGATGAATCGATGGTGTACAGCACGTCGCCGGCAGTGACCAGTTCGCCCTCGCGAAATTCCCGGCTCAACAGATAGCCGGTCACCCGGGCCTGGATGGCCACATCGTTCTCCGCCTGCAACCTGCCTACATGGCGGTAGATCGGCTGGAAGGGTTCCCGCACCACGGTATCGACCACGACTTCGAGTATCGGGGGCGTTGGCGTCTCGCCGGAACACGCTGCCAGCAGTGTCACACCCAGCATGAGCGTTGCGATGCGTTTGTTCACAACCGAAACTCCCATTCCAAACTCCTGAAGACTGCCACACCGGATACTAACAGGGGGCATCCCCGCGGTGCTAACACCAAGTGGCGCCCGGGCAAAAAAAAGGCCGCAGTGCTGCCACACTGCGGCCCCGCTTTTAGCTGACGCGCCTACTGGCTGTTGACCACCATGTAATCAACCGCGGCGTGAATCTCCTCATCGGAACAGCTCATGCAACCGCCTTTTGCCATCATGCCGGTGCCCGCGACACCCTCGACCCCACTGACATACAGCACTTCGCTGCCCTTGGCGATACGGTCGGCCCAGGCGGCGGCATCACCGACCTTGGGCGCGCCGGCGGCGCCGGTACTGTGGCAGGCCATACAGGCGGTGTTGTACACCTCTTCGCCAGAGCGCGGCCCTGCGGAGGCGGCGGCCACGGCCGGCGCGCCGCAGGTATTGTCGCCTTCCAGACAGGATTCACCCGCCGGTTTGATGCGCTCCTCAATCGCGGCGCGCTGTGCGTCCGTCAAATCCGCGGCGTAGGCGCCGGCGGCCAGCAAAACAGCCAGAAAACTGAAAACTACTCGTTTGGTCACAATACATTCCTCTCTTTGCCAAGGCGCGCATTATAGCCAGTTATGCGTGGCGGTAAAACGTGGGGACGGAAACTATTGCCCGGCGACGAAAAGCACGACACACTGGCGCACTGATCAACGCGCAGCATTTTTCTGGCCCAAGCACCGCACAATCGCCTTTTGAATGGAAAAAAACCTATGAAACTGTACACCTTCGACCCTGCCCCAAACCCGCGACGACTCGCCCTGTTCATGAAAATCAAGGGCATTGAGATAGATACTCAGCAGGTGGATATGATGAGTGCCGAGCAGTTGGGTGAATCTTATCGACAGATCAATCCCGCCTGCAGTGTGCCGGCGCTGGTGCTGGACGACGGCACCCTGCTCACGGAAGTGATCGGGATATACAGCTACCTCGAGGCGCTTTACCCGGAACCGCCGCTGATGGGCGCTGACGCCCGGGAGCGGGCACTGGTCATCAGTTGGTGCCATAAGCTGTTTAGCGGCCTGATGATGGCGATCGCGTCCGCCCTGCGCAACCGGGGCAAATCCTTCGTCAATCGCGCCCTGCCCGGCCCGCTGGATACACCGCAGATCCCGGAGATGGTGGAGCGCGGCCTGCTGTTGATCGGCCATATACTGCCCGAGTTGGACGCCCACCTGGCAAAGTCCAGCTGGGTTGCGGGGGACAACTTCAGCGCTGCCGATATCGATCTGCTGGTGTGCATCGATTTCCTGGCGTGGATCAAGCAGGCCGTACCGGAAGAGTGCAGCCACCTGAAAGACTGGTACCAGCGCGCCAACGCACATATCGGTTGAACAACACAATCGTATGCGCCGCCAATGCGTGTAGCGGGTCGCAGATGATGACGCAAGCCACCGCCCGTTGCGCTATAAAGAGGGTTCTGTTGAGGGAATCCGCTCATGCGACAGCGGCAAACTACCCGGCTCACATCCCGACCGGTGGTGCAGTTCATCTGCTGCCTGGCAATTGCCCTGTTGCCGGCCTGCCAACGCGATGACCCCGATTCACCCTTCCGGCGCCACCTGAACCAGCTCGGTCTCGCGCTGTCTGCTGCGGCGCCTGCCGGCGGATCGGTCGCAGCGACACCGCCACCCGCGGCCTGGCCTGTACAGCTCGCCTTGCAACCGGGCACTATCGACACACTGGAGTTCGCGCACCTGAGCGGCTGTGCGGTACAGGCCAATATCGGGAAACGCCAGACCGACCTCGCCCGCTTTGCCAAACCCTCGCAGCGCCTGCTGCTGGCGCTGGAGTTTCTGCGCCTCGCGCCTTCCTGTATCACCCGCCTGCGCGACGGGGAGAGGCATCGACTGGCCGCTGAGCTCGCCACCGCCTGGGAACAAACTCGCAGGGAACTGCCGGCGCTGATTTTCAACGCCACGCTGGGCAGCGATGAATACCGGGCCTTTTGGCTCGATACGCCCGCAACCGGCGCTTACCCGCGCAGCGACCCCGGCGCTGCGACGGCTGCGCTGAACGAGATAAACAGAATGTCCCGGCGCTGGCTTCACGGCGACTACCGGACGCACCCTCGGGAACTCGAACTGGCGTTAAGCGAGATCGCCGGGGGCCGGGGTGGCGAACTGCTCGCCCGCTGGTCCCGCCAGACTCACTGGCTGCGCTCGGCGGATATGCTCATTCGGCAGGCAGTGTCGACTGCCGATTGCGGCAAAACAAGCAGTATCGATGCCATGACTGTAAGGCGCCTGACCGCAGCGCGTGGTTATTTCATCGGCGAGCTGCAGCCGCTCGTCACACTGGCGCAAACGAACTACCTCAGGGTGCAGGCACCCATCGTGACGCTGGAATCGCAACTGGGTGGCACTCTGCCCGAGCGCTATCGCAGCTGGCAGGCGGACAGGCGGGAACGCGCGGCTGCCCTTGCCAGCGCCTCGCCACAACACCTGGCAGCGCTCGGTCACATCCTGCGCTGCCTGCAAGAATGAAGCCGTCTACACGACCGGGTCGCAAACCGTGCTCTCGCACCCCAAATTGGCTACACTGCATACCACCGGAACCCGGGGTTCCCGCCGCTGAAGGAGAATTCGATGAAGCACCCAGGCCAAACCGCCGCCCGCGCGGTCACGCTTGTTTTCCTCGCCGCGCTACTCGGCATACTGGCCGCCTGCGTCAGCGGCCCGCCTACACCCACGGTGGACTACAAGACAGACTACGACTTCAGCGCCGTCAAAAAGATCGCCTTCTACGACGATTCCGGGCAGGTGCTGGGCGATAACCCGCTGCAAATCAGCGATATCCAGCATGACCGGATTGACGATGCCCTGTCCTTCGCGCTGAAGAACAAGGGCTTTGAAATGGTGGAAGACACCAGTGAGGCCGACCTGCTCGTGAGCTGGAGCCTGTTCACGCAGAACAAAACCAGCGTGCAGACCTGGAATACACCCGGCATGCCAGTGGGTTACGCCGGCTACTACGGTCGCTACAACCGCTACGCGGGCTACAACTGCTGGAGCTGCGTTGGGAGCCAGACCGAGGTGACCGTGAGCAATTACACCGAGGGTACCTTCATCGTCGACATGATCGATCCCAAACTGAAGAAATCCGTATGGCGCAGCGTCATCCAGTCGCGGATGAAGGGCGACCACAGCCAGGACCAGGACAAGTACAATGAAACCGCCACGGCTATTTTCGCGTCGTTCCCGCCCTGAGCGGGGTGCTGTGCTGCAGATGGCCGGCCTCGCCATCGCGCTGAGCTGCCTGACCAGTGCCTGTAGCGATAGCAGCAATTCGGACACAGCGCATGCGGCGTCGGTATTATCGGGTGAATTTCTCGCGCTCTCTTACAACGTGGCGGGACTACCCGAGGGGATCTCAAGCTCCAGTCCGGCTAGCAATACGCCGCTGATCAGCCCGCTTCTCAATCGCTACGACCTGGTACTGGTGCAGGAGGACTGGGAAACGCCGGACCCCAACCCGATCGCACCGCTGCGCGTGTATCATGAACTGCTCAAGGCCGAGGCAATGCACCCCTACCAGTCCATTCCGGCGCCGCTCCCCCTGGGCAGTAATCCTTCGCGACCCGGAGCACTGGTCAGCGATGGGCTCAACCGGTTCTCGCAATTTCCCTTCGGTGACATTCTGCGGCAGGCGTGGAGCGGTTGTGACAACAACTCCGGCGATTGCCTCGCTTTCAAGGGCTTTAGCGTGGCCCGTACCGAACTCACGCCCGGTGTCTGTGTCGACGTCTACAATCTGCACGGGGAAGCGGGCAACGACGCTGGCGACCGCGCACTGAAGGACATCAACACGCAGGATCTGGTGGCCTTTGTCACGGTGTACTCGGAGGGCAGGGCGGTGATACTCGGCGGGGACTTCAATATGCGTCTTCGTCGCAGTCACGACGCAGCCAATCTGGATTACCTGTCCGCACAGACCGGATTGAGTGACGCCTGCATCGCGCTCGGCGTGATCGACGAGGAAGCCATCGACAAGTTTTTCTACCGCTCCAATGACAGCCTCACCCTGGCGCCCACGTCCTGCCAGTTCGAAACCGGCACGTTCGTCGGCCCTGATAACAGGCCGCTGAGCGACCACGATCCACTGGCCGTGGGGTTCAGCTGGAGCGGCAGCCCGCGACCGGAGATCAGCTGCCGGTAAGCGATACTCTCGGCAAAAACGGACAAAAAAAACCCGGCGGTCGCCGGGTTTTTTTTGAACACCTGATGTCAGGCGCGCCTGCGACCTACCCGCGTCAAACCCAGGAGACCCAATCCCAACAACCCAAGCGTCCCCGGTACGGGAACCTCTCCGGTTGGTGGGCAACCGCCCTGTCCCGGGGGATTCGTATCACAGGGATCGGGCAATTCCTCTTCGGTGATACCCGCGTACAGGACATTAGCCTGGGAATAGTTGTAGAAGCCAAACGCACCGTCGGAGAAACTGCCCGCGTAGTCCAGTTCGACAACACCGTCCACTTTGACCTGGATCTGCGTGGGAGTGAAGATCAGGTCAAAAGAGTACTCCTGAAAATCAGCCCACCCGGTATCACCCAGGTTGGCGGCGCGCTGCACCTCGCTAACAGTGCCGGTATGTTCCCAGAAAACCGGATCGGCATTCCCGCCGTTGGCGATATCGCCGCTGACATGGCTGAGTGCCAGACCGCGCGATGCGCCCGACTGGTTGCCCTGTTTCCAGTCGATGAGCCAGAAATCAGCACTGTTGCTGTTCAACTCGCCGTCCTGGTAACCAAGGAAAAAGCCGATGAAGTCGTCATCGCTGGAGGTGTTCACCTTGATTGTTCCACTCAGCGCGGTGCCTTGTGCATTGCTTCCCGGCTTGAAAAAGACCGTCGGCAGGCCGTTGGTTGACTGCAGTACCGAGTCGTTCCCGGGCTGCACATTCCACGTGCCTGCGCCATTGTTGCCCTTGAAACCGTTCTCGATCCAACCCGTCAGGTCCACCGGCACCGGTACCGCGTGTGCCACTGAAGGAATGAGGGTCGGGAGAGCGGCGAATGGTAACGCCAGTAAAAACCGCTTTGCTGGCGCTAAATTTACCTTCCTGAAATTCAGCATGATACGTCTCCATAACGCTATTATGACAATTGTGGAAAGCGTTTTTGCTTTCGCTGGGGTCATTCAAGCAAACTTCATACCAAACCTTTTAACCAATTGATTTTATTAACTATACTTGAATTAGCACTCGAGCAGACGCACCGGGATGTAAGAAATACTGACAATCTGCAGGGGAATTGAACCGCGCCTGATCTACGTATACTCTGGCGCTGATCCTGGCGATGCAATGCGCTCTGCGGGCATTGTCTGCAGCCAATCTACCGTACAATCCAATAACGATAATGGAGATTGACGTATGAAAAACCCGGTTTCTCGCACCCTGCTGGCCTTGTCGGTCAGCATTTTCGCACTGGGGAATTACCCGTCACCCGCTGCATCCGATGTGACAGCGATCAATGTGGATGCCGACAGCTTTGGCTGTATTCGGGACATGGAACCGGTACGACACTTCTATGTCGACAATCTGCTGGGCGATACCGCAGGCACCCTGGCCGCCGCCAATGCGCCCGAGGGCGCACCGTATCCGGTGGGCTCGGTGGTGCAATTGGTGCCAACCGAGGCGATGGTCAAGCGCGAGCAGGGCTTCAGCCCGGCCACCAATGACTGGGAGTTCTTCGAACTGCAGGTCAGCGAGGACGGCACAACCATTGGCACGCGCGGGTTCGCGGAAGTGAACAACCGCTTTGGCGGCAACTGTTTTGCCTGCCACCTTCCCGCCCGCGACCCCTGGGACTTTATCTGCGAGAGCGATCACGGTTGCGAGCCCATTCCGATCGACCGCAAGATGACCGGGGCACTGCAACGCTCGGACCCCCGCTGCGGCCCGGCCGAGCTGCAGGATGGCGACTCTATGGCGCTGTGGAAACTGCGCGCCATGGCCGCCATAGGCGCCGCACAGGCCTGGTTCAAGAGCTTTTTCTAGGCACCTGGCACCCATGGAATTCGGATTCGCCCCGGTTCAATCCCACGCCGACTTTGACGCGATGCGAAAACAGGCGGCACTGGCCGAGTCGCTGGGTTTTCATACCCTGTGGACGCATGAGCACCACTCGCAGCGCATGATGTACCCTGACCCGCTGATGGCGCTGGCCGCCCTGGCCCCGGTGACGACCACGATCGGGCTTGGCAGCAATATGCTGCTGTTGCCGATCCACCACCCGCTGCGCGTAGCCCAGGAGGCCGCCATGCTGGATGTGCTCTGCGATGGCCGGCTCAGGCTGGGCGTGGCGAACGGTTATTCCGAGCGCGACATGCGCGCGTTCGGAATGCTCGGGAAGCACCGGGGCAAGCAACTCGAGGAAGGCCTCTCGCTGATCCGGCGCCTGTGGCGGGGAGACCGTGTCACACAGCGCGGCGAGGGTTTCGACCTGCGGGACTTCGAGCTCTTTCCACTGCCGCTGCAACGCCCCAACCCACCACTGTATGTCGGTGGACATGCCCAGGTGGCTATCGACAGGGCCGCCCGGCTGGGCGACGAGTACCTGATCAGCACAACACAAAAATTCGACGAGGTTGCCGCGCTGGTAACGACATACCGGGAGGCCCTCGCGGTACACGGCAAGGCGCCGCGCAAGCCCGCGCTGAACAGGATAGTCTGCGTGGTCGAGAATGCCGCCGGTAAAAAAGCGGCTGAGGCCTTTTATGCGCGAGCCCTGCTCCGTCTTTACGACGCCTGGGGCCACGAGAGTGTCACCGGCCTCGAACGCGACGAGCGCGAATTACGCGTACTCTGCGACGACCACTTCATCATCGGCGAGCCCGGCGAATGCCTGGAGCGAATTCGCCGCTACGAGGCTATGGGCATCGGGCATATCGCCTGCCTGATGAATTTTGGCGGCCCCGACCCGGCACTGGTGGAGCGTTCCATGCGCCTGCTCGGAGAGCAGGTCATGCCGATGCTCTAGGCGCCCGCTGCGGAAGCCGAAATGATCAAATCGAATCGATCACCGACCTGCCATAGCGCGTATGGACAAACGGGCCGGGGCCCTCCGGCCCCTCCCCCGCGCGCAAACGCCGCTCCAGTTCCTGTAACACCGAGCGCGTGATATGCGGAAGCTGGTCCATCTGCCTGGCGCGGGAAAGGCCGACCCAATGCAGGTCCAGCAGTTCGCCCGAGCCCTGCGGCCGTTCGTGTACCTCGCCCTGGATATGCTCGGCGTCGACCATGAAAAAACGGGCATCGAAACGGCGGTTGCGATACGGCGGCGTAATTGCACGGGCAATGAGGTGCATGACATCCAGCCTTGGATTGACATCGTGCTGCAAAAAATCGGCCCACTGCGGGGAGCGGGTTTTCAGTGTGGGCGTGTGGGGTTCGCCGATCACCAAGCCCGTCTCTTCGTAGGTTTCGCGGATGGCGGCCAGCGCCAGTGCGCGCGCCTTTGTTTCGGAACAGCCGCGGCGCAGGCGCTTCATTACCTCGGGATGCAGGTCGTGGGGCGGCACGATACGGCTATCTCCCGGATCCACCCTGCCGCCCGGAAACACGAACTTGTTCGGCATGAACTTGTGGCTGGCGGCTCGCTTGCCCATCAACACGCGCGGCTCCCTGCCGCCGTGGCGCACTATCAACAGGGTGGCCGCATCTTTGGGACGCACCGCCCGCGACTTGCACCGCAACTCGTCTTTCGAGATGTAGGCGGCGTCGTGCTGTTCGTCGCCGCTGATACTCGCATCGACGCGCGACGCGTTACCCTGCACTGGCAATTTTAAGCTTCTGGCCGGGCTGGATCGGTTTTTTCGCCGAGATGTCGTTCCAGGCCACCAGTTGTTGTGTGGACACCTTGAACCGCCGTGCGATACTCCACAGCGAATCGCCGGAACGAATGACATATTCCCTGGGTTGTTCGTTGGCAAGTCGAGCCCGCGTAATCGCTATCTGCTCGGCAGAAAGAGGCTCGCGCCCGAGTTGACCGGGCAACAGCAATGTCTTGCCGGCCTGGATACTGTGATTGCGCAATCCATTCACCGCCATCAGGCTCGACACGGTAACGCCGTAACGCCTGGCAATGGTAGACAGGGAGTCACCCTGCGCAATCCGGTGCACACGGTCTGGCTTCTGCTGGCTGAACCGTCCGTCACCGGAAAGTGACGCCACTGTCGCTGTCAGGGGCTGCCGTAATTGTGCGGAAGGCACGCGAATGGGGTAGTTCTGTGGGATGTACTTCTCACCCTGCCAAACCGGAGCCAGTAACGCCGGATTGTGTATTTTGAGTTCCTCGATGCTGATGCCCGCCGCCCGGGCCAGCGCCTGCGCAGATATGTACTCCTGCACCGTTACCACGTCGTAAGCGGTGGGCTTATCGATCGCCACCTGCCCGACATAGCGCCCCGGGTTGCGGTCAATCTCCAAAGCCGCCAGGAAAGAAGCGTAGAAATTACGGGAGGCAAAGCCGAATGCCGGCCCCTTGTAATTGCGGACGATCACGTCAATATCGGTGGTACCCATCGCCTTCGCCGCGCGGGTCATCCCACCCGCGCCGTGGTTGTACCCGGTAAGGGCCAGCGGCCAGGTACCGGTAACTCTCAGGTTGGTCTTGAGCAACCTCGCCGCGCCGTCCGTTGCAATGAAAGGGTCCATACGCTCGTCTATCACCTGGTCAACCCGCATGTATTCACGCGCGGTTGCCGGCATGAACTGCCACATACCGGCTGCGGCTACTTTGGAGTACGCAAAGGGGTTGAACGACGATTCCACGTGCGGGAGCACTTCCAGCTCCTGCGGCAGGTCGTACTTCGCAAGAACGCTGCGAATATGCGGTTTCCACTGCCCGGAGCGGACCAGGCCCTCCTTGAAACGGTCCGACTGGCCGGTCTGGAAGCGCACATTCTCTGCGGCCCGGGCCAGCGTTCTGGAGGTAGTCTCCTGCGGCCAGGAAGCCAGCACCGCCGCTTCGGTGGCACTGAGCCCACTGCGTTTGCCCCGGCCGAGACTGTACAATGCGCCGCGCACACGTTTGATGGCGGCGTCAATCTTCTGGTTGCGCACTTCCCGGCTGGCGCCCGGCGGCAAATCGACCACCTCGTAGATCACCGCCAGATTTTCATCGTCGTGCACATATCCCTGGTCGGTGGACACCTGGGTATACACCTTGATCCAGAACTGTATGGCGGGCTCCAGCGCAGCAGGGCGGGGGAAGTTCGAAGCGTGCGCGCCCAGGCCGGGCAGCAACAGCGCCAGTATAAAAATTGCCCTGAGCATACCCCACCCCTTTTTATGCGTTCGTTGGGAAGGTTATATCAGAATTCCCGGACACTGTAACCCATCGACGCCGCAATTTGAGGAATCGTCGGTGGCCGGCCATGGAATTGTGGTTTTCACCACAACGGGGCTAGCCCCGCTTGTAGACAATCTTCTTGGTGCCGTTCTCGCAGGTACCGACAACCTTGCCGTCCTCGGCAGCATCCCGGTCCACTATCGTGGTGGTAAAACCGGCCACCCCGTTAGCGGAAATTTTCGCGTCGATTTCGGCCTTGAGTTCGTCACAGTCCTTGGGCTGTGCAAATGCAGGGGTTGTCACGAGAGTCGCCAGCAGTGCCAGGGTTAACTTGCGCATTGTTTCCTCCGGAGGAGTCTTTTCAACCGACCCAATACTACGCTCGCCGCAAGCCCGTTCACAATGGTACAAATTAGCACCCGTAGCGGTATCGGGCGTGAATAATACAACCTTCGCCGTTTCCCGACGGGCCCCCGGCGGTCAAAAAACCCTTGCGTTCTCAATCCGTGGTACTAAAATCGCCGCCAGACCGGCAACAACAGCTTGTTTCCTAACGGGTCAACAACGACGTTGTGAACGGCGGTTATGCAGATTCCCCCGCCGGTTACGCTGTTTCCGGTCCTGCAGAGCGGACGCGCGTATGGCGGCCGGCTGAACCCAGATTTGTCATCTTCTTCATATACCGTTTTACTGTAGGTAACGCCAGCGCGCTGACGCATTGACCCGGCAGCGTGAGCGCAGCCACCGGCAGGGACATCACAGAGGACGTTACATACCATGCCCAGAGAGCTAACGGACACAGCGCCAGCAGCTGGCAGCGACACCGGCTGGAGCAGTGAGCACAGCGCGGAACTGTACGGCATCAACACCTGGGGCGCGGGCTATTTCGACCTCTCCGCGCAGGGTGAGGCGCAGGTCAATGTCGATTTCGGCGACCACCAGGTCGTCGTATCGCTTATGGATATCGTACTCGGGATGCGCGCGCGCGGCTTGCACATGCCCGCGGTACTGCGTATCCGCAACCTGCTGGACCATCGCATCAAGGTGCTCAACGAGTCTTTTGCGCTGGCGATAGAACAGGGCAACTACCAGAACAGTTATCGCGGCGTTTTCCCGATCAAGGTGAACCAACAGTGCCACGTGATCGAGGAGATCGCCGACTACGGCCGCCACTACCACCACGGTCTGGAGGCGGGCAGCAAGGCGGAGCTGATCATCGCGCTGTCGCAGTTGCGCGATCACGACAGCCTGATTATCTGCAACGGCTACAAGGATGCGGAGTTCATCGATCTTGGCCTCTACGCCCGCCAGATGGGCATCGCCTGCTTCTTCGTGCTGGAATCGCTGAACGAATTACCATTGCTCATCGAGCGCAGCCGCGCGCTGGACGTCGAACCGCTGATCGGCGTGCGGATCAAGAACAGCGTGGTGGTCGATGGCCACTGGAGCCAGGACAGCGGTGATCGCTCGATATTCGGCCTCTCAACCGATGCGCTGATTACCATCGTGGATGAACTGCGCGCAGCCGGGATGCTGCACTGCCTGCAACTGCTGCATTGTCACCTCGGGTCGCAGATCCCCAATATACGCAATGTGCGCAGCGGGGTGCTGGACGCCTGCCGCTTCTATGTCGGCCTGGTACAGGAGGGCGCGCCAATGGGTTACCTCGACCTCGGCGGCGGCCTCGCCGTGGACTATGAGGGCGCGCGCACCAATAGCACCCACAGCATGAACTACCAGCTGCAGGAGTACTGCACCAATATCGTCGAAAGTATCTGCGAAACCCTGGACCCCCTGGACATATCCCACCCGGTGATTATCACCGAGTCGGGCCGCGCCACAGTGGCCTACTCGTCCATGCTGCTGTTCAACATTCTCGACGTTCGCGACAGCCATCCCGGAGCGCTGCCCGCTACCTTACCCGAGGATTGCAGTGAGAACCTGAGCAACCTGCAATCGGTACTCAGCACAGTGGGTGAGAAGAATTTCCAGGAGTGCTACAACGACGCGCTGTTTTACCGCGACGAGTTGCGGGAAGAATTTCACCACGGCCAGGCCACGCTGCGCGAACGGGCGCTGGGTGAAAACTTTTATCTCGCGGTGCTGCAGCGCATCGCCGCGATACTGCCCCAGTTGAACAGGGTGCCGCCGGAACTCGAAAACCTGCCCGAGCTGTTGTCTGACATCTACTACGGCAACTTCAGCCTGTTCCAGTCACTGCCGGACATGTGGGCGATCGACCAGGTATTCCCGATCATGCCGATCCACCGGCTGACCGAGGAGCCCACCCGTTCCGCAGTGCTGGCTGACCTGACCTGCGACTGCGACGGCAAGATAGACCACTTCTCCACACCGGAGGGCATCAGTCGCACGCTCAAGCTGCATGAATTGAAGCCCGATGAAGACTACTACCTGGGCGTATTCCTCGTAGGCGCCTACCAGGAAACCCTCGGCGACCTGCACAACCTGTTCGGCGATACCAACGTGGTGAATGTGGCGGTAAACTCCGACGGCACGTTCGAGTTTGTGCGGGAGTTCCACGGCGACAGTATCTTCGATGTACTCAAGTACGTCGAGTACGAGCCCAAGAAGATGCAGGAGCAGTTTCGACTGGTGGCCGAGGAAGCGGTACGCAGTGGCAAGATCAGTATTCCGCAACGCCAGGCGATTCTGCAGGCGTTCAAGGAAAGCCTGCACGGCTACACCTATTTTGAACATGAATGAACCGCGCTGGCCACAGGCGCGCAGGCGAACTGCCAAGGGAGGAAAAAACTATGTCTAAAGTGATGATAATCGGGGCGGGCGGCGTGGGCGGCGTCGTGGCACACAAGTGCGCCCAGATAAGCGATGTATTCACCGATATCGTGCTCGCCAGTCGCACCGAATCCAAATGCCAGGCGATCGCCTCGCAACTCAGCCGCCCCATTCGCACGGCACAAGTGGATGCGGACAATGTCCCCGAACTGGCGAACCTGTTGAAAAAAGAGCAGCCGGAACTGGTAATCAACGTGGCATTGCCCTACCAGGACCTGACGATCATGGATGCCTGTCTCGAAGCCGGCGTCCACTACCTGGATACCGCGAACTACGAACCGCCGGATACCGCCAGGTTCGAGTATCGCTGGCAATGGGCCTATCAACAGCGGTTCCTCGATGCGGGATTGACAGCGATTCTGGGCAGCGGTTTTGATCCCGGCGCTACCAATCTGTTCACGGCCTACCTCGCCAAACACTATTTCGACGAAATCCACGAGCTCGATATCATCGACGTCAACGGCGGCGATCACGGCTACCCCTTTGCCACCAACTTCAACCCTGAAATTAATATTCGCGAGGTAAGCGCCGAGTGCCGACACTGGGAGAATGGCCAGTTCGTCACCACGCCGGCCATGTCCATGAAGGCGCATTACACCTGTCCGGAGAATGTGGGTACGTTCAATATCTACCGCATGTATCACGAGGAACTGGAGTCAATCAGCAAACACTTCCCCAGCCTGCGGCGCGCCCAGTTCTGGATGAGTTTTTCCGACAACTACCTGAAACACCTGGAGGTGCTGGGAAATGTCGGCATGACCGGCATCGAGCCCGTCGAGTACCAGGGGCAGTCCATCGTGCCGATCCAGTTTCTCGCCCACCTGTTGCCCGACCCGTCCACGCTGGGCCCGCGCACGAAGGGCCAGACCTGCATCGGCTGCATCGTGCGCGGCGTCAGGGAGGGGCGGGAAAAAGTGATGTACCTCTACAATATCTGTGATCACGAAGCCTGCTACAGGGAAGTCCAGTCGCAGGCGATTTCCTACACCACCGGCGTACCCGCGGTTATCGGTGCGAAAATGATACTCGAGGGAAAGTGGCGCCAGCCGGGCGTGTGGAACGTAGAGCAGTGCGACCCCGACCCTTTCATGGAGGACATGAACCGCTATGGCCTGCCGTGGAAAGTGATCGAGCTGAACCCGAGATTCCACCTGGATATCACCCAGGGTTGAGGCAACAGTAGCGCGCATGCAGTTCACGGATTTTGAAAAGCTGGAACTCGCCCGCCTGCCGACACCGTGCTTCGTGGTGGACCAGGTCGCCGTGGAGCGCAACCTGCGAATCCTGCAGCAGGTGGCCCGCGACAGTGGCGCCAGGGTACTGGCGGCATTGAAAGCCTTCTCCATGTGGCGACTGGCGCCGCTGGTGTCCGGCTATCTCAGCGGCACCTGCGCCAGCGGGCTGCATGAAGCGCGTCTTGGGCGCGAGTGCTACGGCGGCGAGGTGCATGTGTTCAGTGCCGCCTACTCCGAGCCGGACCTGCGCGAAATCCTGGAAATTGCCGATCACGTCGTGTTCAACAGCTGCGCGCAATGGCAGCGCTTTCGCCCGATGGCGCTCGCGGCGCGCGAACGCCGGGCGGGGCTGAAGTTCGGCCTGCGTATCAACCCCGAACACTCCGAGGGCACCGTACCGATATACGACCCCTGTGCGCCCGGCTCACGCCTGGGCATTCCCCTGTCGCAGCTCGATGAAAGCCTGCTCGAGGACATCAGCGGGCTGCACTTTCACACACTGTGTGAGCAGGATTTCCCGCCGCTGCAGCGTACGCTGCAGGCGGTGGAGGAAAAATTCGGGCACTTGCTGGGCCGCATGGAGTGGGTGAACTTCGGCGGCGGGCACCATATTACTCGACCGGATTACCAGACCGACGCGCTGGCAGCGTGCGTGCGGGATTTCGCCCGCCGCCACGCTGTGCAGGTGTATCTGGAGCCCGGCGAGGCGGTAGCCATCGGTACCGGCGTGCTGGTCACCGAGGTGCTCGACCTGGGCTGGAACGCCCTGAACCAGGCCATTCTGGACACCTCCGCGACCTGCCATATGCCGGATGTGCTGGAAATGCCCTACCGCGCCGATATACTCGGCGCCGCGGCGCCCGGTGAACTGGCGCATACCTATCGCCTCGGCGGCCTGACCTGCCTCGCCGGCGATGTGATGGGCGACTACAGTTTCGCCAAACCGCTACAGGTCGGCCAGCGGCTTGTGTTCAGCGATATGGCGCATTACACGATGGTCAAGACCAGCACATTCAATGGCACCAAACTGCCGGCGATAGCACTGTGGAATTCCGGTACCGATGAACTGGAAATCGTGCGCGAGTTCGGCTACGACGATTTCAGGGAGCGTCTGTCGTAAGCGCCAGGGGATGCTGCCTCTGTCCGGCGCTCAGGTTTGCGCGTCGTCATCAAACACCTCCTTGCGCCAATCCGGCCCCATTTTTTCTTCGATATAGTCGCGCATAAACTGGCGGATTTTCTGGGAAGGCGTAACGTCCTCCAGCGAACACAGTTTTTCGAAGACGTGTTTCTTGCTGGGATCAACCAGCAGCGTCAGTCGGGCGGTACGTTTTTCCATGTCCATGACTCTTGTATAGTTTCTTGCGGCGCTCTGCGATTCAGCGCATCTGGTTAACATACTATTGTAATAATCACCCTGCTTCCAGCGTGGAGAGTCGACCGCTGTCTTAGCGCGTACGCTCCTCGTGCGCCACAGATTTCCACGCCTGCCCTGCCCGCGAAAACAACCTGTCGTACTTCGCCCGGAACTGCGCCGGTAATGTGATCCACCGACTCAAGCCCGCCTTGAGTATTAATTTGATTAACATATTATGTTATCTTTATTAACATTCTTGTAATCGACCCGACTATGGCACATAGAGCCCACTTATTTTCCCTCCGTATCGGCCACGCCCTGCGTGAGGCGTGTTTCGCGGGCGAGCCCTACACAATCGCTCGCCTGCGCGGCGATCTGCTGGCTGGCATCAGCGTCGGTATTATCGCAATTCCCCTCGCCATGGCGCTGGCAATTGCCAGCGGGGTGGCGCCACAGTATGGCCTGTATACGGCGATCATAGCCGGTTTTGTGGTCGCCCTGACCGGGGGAAGCCGCTTCAGTATTTCCGGGCCGACCGCGGCTTTCGTCGTTATTCTTCACCCCATCGCCCAGGCGTATGGTCTCGCCGGCCTGCTGCTGGCAAGCATAATGGGCGGGATGATACTGATTGCCATGGCCTATGCCCGCCTGGGTCGCTTCATCGAGTACATTCCGCAATCGGTAACGCTGGGCTTCACCGGTGGTATCGCGATCGTCCTCGTCACCCTGCAACTGAACGACTTTGTTGGGCTGCGGATTGCACAGATGCCTGAGTCCTTTCTCGACAGGATCTGGCTGCTGGTCGATTCGCTACAGCAGTTCGATGCGCCCAGCCTGTTTGTGGCCCTGGTGACACTGGCGGTCATGCTGTGCTGGCCAATACTGAAGACGCCTGTTCCCCAGCACCTGCCTGCCATCGCAGTGGCAAGCCTGCTGGGCATCGCACTGGCGCAGGCCGGATACGAGGTCGACACCATTGGCTCGCGCTTCGGCTACTTGCTGCCGGACGGCTCGAGCGGCCAGGGTATTCCGCCGTACTTGCCCCGGTTCACCTGGCCCTGGCTACAACCCGGCCCTGACGGAACGCCAGGCGAGTTGAATGCGGCAACGGCCATGGCATTGCTCCCCTCCGCGTTCGCTATCGCAATGCTGGGCGCAATCGAGTCCCTGCTGTGCGCCGTGGTGCTGGACGGCATGACCGGCAAGCGGCACAGCGCCAACAGCGAACTGCTGGGACAGGGACTGGGCAATATCGTCGCGCCATTGTTTGGCGGTATCACCGCGACGGCCGCGATAGCGAGGTCGACCGCAAACCTGAAAGCGGGCGCGCAATCGCCCATCGCCGCGATGATTCACGCGCTGGTCGTTCTGCTAGCGCTGATTTGCTTCGCACCCGTGCTGGCCTTCCTGCCGATGCCTGCGATGGCCGCGCTGCTCATCGTGGTCGCCTGGAATATGAGCGAAGCCCCCAAGTCGTTACACCTGGTGAAGCGAGCGCCCGCTCCGGACATCATCGTACTGGCAAGCTGCCTCCTGCTGACCGTTTTCTTCGACATGGTTATCGCCATTACAGTGGGGGTATTGCTCGCCTGCATTCTTTTTGTCGGCGAGATGGCCGCCATGACAAGAATCACGGACATTACCGGGAACCGTAAACTGATTGACACCGCGCTTCCCGACCGCTGGGCTGTCCTGAAGATCAACGGCCCCCTGTTTTTCGCGGCCGCAGACCGTGTCTTTGGCGAGATCGCGCTAAAAATGACATCACTGGAGGGCGTCATCCTGTACATGGACGGCGTCACATTGCTGGATGCGGGCGGCGTCGCAGCCCTGAACAAACTGACGAGTTTCTGCGCAGCCGAGGGAAAACAACTTCGTATATCCGACCTGCACTTTCAGCCGTTAAAGACGCTTGCGCGCGCAGAGGTCGCCCCGATAGCCGGCGTGGTTGGGTATTACTCAACCCTGGATGAGGCCATTGCGCGGTTCAACTGATTCAACGAGGGTCTATGAAGATATCAGCAGCAAAAAAAGTACAAAGCGACGATGGATTCAGTCTGGTGGAAATCAGGAGAAATCCATCCGGTACCGGAGAGTTCATCGTCATACTCTACAGGCACGATGGAAAATCATTTATGCTCGCGTACGAAAACGACACTGTGCTTTCGACACCCGACCTGGAGCACATTACACTGATGCTCAAAGACATTGGCCTGAAGAAAGCGGAGATCTACTTATGACGTCTTGTGGCCACTGACTCGCTTCACCGCAACTGCAGCGAATAAGCCTGCTTTTTGCAGGGGTGCTTTTTGCAGGGGTAGAAAAATTCACTGACATCGGGCACGTTGTTAAGGATAATGCTTCGTTTACGCAATCCTGGACACAATAATATGCAGCGCCCCATCTGGCTTTTATCCCTGGACTCCGACACCTTCCCCGCCGCTCCGATGACCACGGGTGGCCTGAAAGCGTACTATCAGGAGTTTGGCAGGGCTCCTGACCAGGTGGATATCCAACTGGTGCATTTCGTGAATCGCCCGGAGAAGATTCCCCAGTGGCTGGAACAGTGGCAACAGGAAGGATTGCCCCGCGCGCGGGCCGCCATCGCGGCAGGGCTGCAACCGGTGATGGGCTTTTCCGTTTACACCTGGAATGCCGCCGAGTTCCTCGACCTGATGCGGCAGGTCAAAGCCCTGTGCCCGGAGCTGTTGATCGTCGCCGGCGGGCCGCATGTGCAAAAAGCCCGCGACTACCTGTTTTCGGAGTCAGTGGATGTGATCGTGCTGGGCGAAGGCGAGGCCACCTTCACCGGTTTCCTGGACGCAGAGGGCCCCGGAGAGTGGCACGCTGTCGCCGGGCTCGCCTTTGTGGAGCACGGCCAGTTGGTAACCACCGCCGAGCGTCCGCGCTTTCGCGACCTGGACCTGCTGCCATCGGCGCTGAATGTCATCAGCCTGCAGGATGACGAGGGCGAACCCTACGACTGCATCGCCTACGAAACCAGCCGCGGCTGTCCTTACAAGTGCGCGTTTTGCGAGTGGGGCACCGGGGCGATCGGTACCAAGATGCTGTCGTTTTCCACGGAGCGGATCCGCCATGACTGGAACTACATCGTCGATGCGGGCATCAAGAATATCTGGCTGACCGACTCCAACTTCGGCGCGCTGAAAGAAGACGTGGAGAAAGCCCGGATATTGTGCGAAATCAAACAGCGCACCGGGCTGCCCAATACCTTTGCGACGTCCTGGTCCAAGAAACACGGACCGCGCTCGCAGGAAATCGTACTGCTGCTGCACCAGAACAACCTGCTGCCGCATTACCATCTCGCCCTGCAAACCCTCACGCCGCTGGCGCTGGAATTGTGCCATCGCACCAATATGGCCGCCAACAAGTATGAACCGATTGCCCGCGAGATGGCCAAGGCGCGGGTTCCCATTGCCTGCGAACTGATCTGGGGGCTGGTGGGCGACAATCTCGCGAGCTTTGAAACCAACCTCGACCGTCTGTTCGCCGTGTTCCCGACGATTAACATCTTCGGCTATACCCTGCTGCCCGGCACGGAATTTTACGACAGACGCGAGGAGTACAGCATTGAAACCCTGCCGGTCGCCGGCTACGGCAAGGCCAAGGGCGAGTACGTGGTGGGCTGCATGAGTTTCCCGGTCGAGGAAGGGCTGGAAGGCTATTTCCTGATTACCGCGCACCTGTTGATGAGCCGCGGCTACATGCTGCCGCTGACATTGCGCTATCTCGCCCTGAGCGAGACCGTGCCGGTCGCCGGCATGATGCGCGCCATTCTGCACGAGCTGTGTATTGAATACGCCGCGGACATCCCCGGTCTCGATGCCACTGAAAAAATGGGCGTGTACGAGTTCCGCGAAGAGCTTTTTGTCACCGCCTACACCCATCCCGAGCGCACTTATGCCTGTGTAAGACGCGTCGCGCTGCAATGGATCGATGGCCACATGGACAACCAGCTCGACGCGGCGGCGCTGAAGCAGCGGGTTCTGCAGTTACTTGAACTGGATCAGGCTTTTGCCCCCCATGTGGGCGCAACACGGGAAGTGGTCGCTCACTTTGACTTCGATGCGAATGCCGTCATCGATTCCCTGGAGAGCATGGAAATGCCCGCGGCCGAACTGTTCGCCGCGAAACCTACTGCTGTCGGCATCCATATTCCCGGCGGTGTTGGCGACATCATCAAGGACCCGGACGGCGGAGTCTGGATACATGCCGAAAGGACCAGCAGCAAAGAGGCACACGCCGCGAAACTGCAACCGGTGACCGTACAGGCACTGGCGGTGTCCGCCTGAACGCCGCTGGCGCGGGGCGCGGAAATTTCGTGTATTCAAGCGCGGCTGCGCCGATACAGCATGGGTTGGCGCAGCGATTGAGGACGTATGGCGAGTCAATTCAGCGAGGGATTCTGGCGCCTCGCCGATCCCAAGATCAGCATTACTTCCGTCGCCTCCATGGCGATAGGTGCAGCGCTGGCCGCGCGCGACGGCAGCTTTTCCTGGTACTGGTTAGCGGTAATGGGCCTGGCCATGTTCTGCATGGAAGTGGCCAAGAACGCCTGGGGCGATGTCTACGACTATGACTCGGGCACCGACCTCGCGGTAAAAGACGAGGACCGCACCGACTTCTCCGGTGGCAAGCGGGTACTGGTCGACAACATCCTCACCCACCGCCAGACCTGGGCCATCGCCGGACTGTTCACTGTCGCAGGATTGGTGTTGGGCGCGCTGATGGTATTCCAGCGCGAACCCTCACTGTTCTGGCTGGGCACGGTCGCCCTGGTACTGGGCTGGTCCTACCACGGTCCACCCCTGCAACTGGCTTATCGTGGCCTCGGGGAACTGGACGTGGTGCTGTGCTACGGACCACTGATTGCACTGGCCACCTACGCGCTGCTCACGCACGGCTATCATAGCGACGTAATCTGGGCCTCCGTACCGCTTGGCCTGTTTATCGCCGCCTTCCTCTGGGTGAACGAATTCCCCGATTACGAGGCGGACCGCAGCGTGGGCAAAAGCAACCTTGTGGTGCAACTCGGAAAACAGGCCGCCAGCCGCGTACTGCCGCTGATCTACCTGCTCGCACTGCTGGTGCTGGCGTGTGCGGTATGGCGCGGCGCGCTGCCGACGCCGACGCTTCTGGGTGTGGTCGGCACTATTCCGGCCGCTGTCGCAGCGTACTGGACCTGGCAGGACCCGCAAACCTTCTACCGGCACCGACCAGTGCAACCGCTGGCACTGCTGGCTTTTGTGCTGCTGTCGGCGGGAATTACCACCGGTATCCTGCTCTGAAGCACGCAGCCCGATGCCCACACGCCTCAGCCACCCCGTGAAACGCGCGCTCGATATCGTCGGCGCCCTGTCGGGAATGCTCGTCCTGGCTCCCGTGATACTGTGCATCGCGGCACTGGTCGGGATACGCAGCGGCAGGCCCGTAATCTACAGGGAGCAACGCATCGGGCGCGGCGGTCATCCTTTCACACTGCTGAAGTTCCGCACGCTACAGCCCGGCAGCGCGACTCCGGGCAGCATTGCACCCGAAGACGACCCGCGTATCACCGCTATCGGCCTGCCGCTGCGGCGCACCCGCCTCGACGAACTGCCGCAACTGTACAACGTGCTGGTCGGTGATATGAGCTTTGTCGGACCCAGGCCGATGGTGCAAGCCCATGCGGACGCACTGGATGACGCAACCCGCCGGACCGTGCTGTCGGTGCGGCCGGGTGTCACCGACCCCGCGTCCGTACTGTTCTTCGCCGAGGATGCCGTGCTGGCCGGGCGGCCGCATGCCGAGGCTGAGTATCTCCAGCTACTGCTGCCCGCCAAAGCAAAAGTCCAGCTGGACTACCTGCAACACTGGAGCCCGATGCTTGATATGCAGATTATTCTGCGCACTGTGGTTCGCGTATGGTCAACGCGGGCACGCGAGGATTCCAAACGGCGTGTGCGCAGGATACTGGCTGTTAACGGAGCAACCACACGCTAGTCATAGCGTCACTCCGGAACGCGGGGGCTTGTCCTGGCCGAACTCAGCGGCTCGAGTCTGCAAGGATTTCCAGCGCCACCGCCTCCGCGACCCTGATCCCGTCAATCGCCGCGGACAAAATGCCCCCGGCATAGCCCGCACCCTCCCCCGCCGGGTACAGGCCCCGCGTGTTTACGCTCTGGAAGTCATCGCCGCGACGAATGCAGATCGGCGACGAACTGCGGGTTTCGGTACCGGTCAACACGGCATCGTTCATCGCGAATCCCCTGATCTGCTTCTCGAACGCGGTCAGCGCCTCGCGTATCGCGGCAATGGCATACTCCGGCAGAGCGCCGGACAAGTCCGTCAGGGTGATACCCGGCTGGTAGGAGGGCTCGACAGAACCCAGCGCGGTGGACGGTCTGCCGCGCAGGAAGTCGCCCACCAGTTGCGCCGGCGCATTATAGTTCTCACCCCCCATGCGATAGGCCAGCGACTCGAGTTCACGCTGCAGGTCGATGCCCGCCAGCACATGCCCGGGAAAATCCTCCTCCGGATTGATGCCCACGACGATGGCCGAGTTGGCGTTACGCTCATTGCGCGAGTACTGCGACATACCGTTGGTGACCACCCTGCCCTCCTCCGAGGCGGCTGCCACCACGGTACCACCCGGACACATGCAGAAACTGTAGACGCTGCGGCCGTTCTTGCAGTGGTGCACGAGCTTGTAATCCGCCGCGCCGAGAATGGGGTGGCCGGCATTCTCGCCGAAACGCGCCCGATCTATCACCGACTGGGGATGCTCGATACGAAAGCCAATGGAGAAGGGCTTGGGTTCGATGTACACACCCCCATCCAGCAACATCTGGAAGGTATCGCGCGCGCTGTGGCCGACCGCCAGCACGATGTGCTCACTGAGTATCGACGTGCCGTCGCTGGTGATGACCCCGCGTACCTGGCCGCCGCCCTCGCTATCGCGCAACAGGGACACCACTTTCTGCCCGAAGCGTATCTCGCCGCCGAGGCGAATAATCTCGGCGCGCAACTTCTCCACCATTGTCACCAGCCTGAAGGTGCCGATATGCGGCTTGCTGACGTAGAGAATCTCCTCCGGTGCGCCGGCTGCGACGAACTCCTCCAGCACTTTGCGGCCCAGGTGCCGCTTATCCTTTACCTGGCTGTACAGCTTGCCGTCCGAGAAGGTGCCCGCGCCTCCCTCGCCGTACTGCACGTTCGACTCGGTGTTCAACCGCCGCTTGCGCCACAGACCCCAGGTATCCCGTGTGCGCTGGCGCACCGCCTGGCCGCGTTCCAGCACCAACGGCTTCAGCCCCATCTGCGCGAGCAGCAGGGCCGCGAGAATGCCACAGGGGCCGAAACCGATAACAAGCGGGCGCTGCCGTGGAGCCGTGGGGAAATCCGCACCTGCCCGGGCGACATGGCGATAGCGGGTATCGGGGCTCGGGCCAACCCGGGAACTGTGCCCAAACTTTTCCAGCAATTGCTGCTCCAGTGCGGGCGCCACCTCCACATCCAGTTGGTAGATCAGCAAAATGCGCGACTTGTGGCGGGCATCGTAACTGCGTTTGAAGACACGGATATCGAGTATGTCAGCGGCCTCTATCTCGAGGCGTTCGGCCACTGCCGCAGCGAGGGCCGCGGGCGCATGATCCAGCGGCAGCCTGATTTCATTGAGTCGCAGCATAGGCTACACCACCTGCCCCGCACTGAACGCCGACGACCACGCCCATTGGAAATTGTAGCCGCCCAGATGGCCGGTCACATCAAGCACCTCGCCAATAAAGTACAGGCCCGCATGTACGCTGGACTCCATCGTCTTTGAACTGATCGCGCTGGTATCGACCCCGCCGAGCGTCACTTCCGCCGTGCGATAGCCCTCGGTTGCAGAGGGTTTAAGCTGCCACCCGCCAAGCTGGCCGGCCAGCTCACGCAGACGCCGGTCGCCAAAATCGGCGAGCCTGCGCCCGGCCTCGCGCGGCCACCACAGCGCCTGCAGCTCACTCACCAGCGCTTTCGGCAGGTGCCGCTGTAGAAGCGTGCGCAGCAGGATATTACCCTGCGCGCGCTTGGCCTCCAGCAACCACTGGAAAGCGTTAAGGGCAGGCAACAAGTTAACCGTCACGGCATCGCCCGGCTGCCAATAGTTGGAAATCTGCAGGATCGCCGGGCCGCTGACTCCACGATGGGTGAACAGGAGATTCTCGGTGAAGGACTGCCCTCTGCAACTGATCTCCACTTCCAGTGCCACCCCGGACAGGCGCTCGCACAGGGATTTCATCGTATCGCTGAACATGAACGGCACCAGACCGGCACGGCGCTCGACCAGCGGCAGGGAGAACTGTGCGGCGATCTCGTAGCCCATGCCACTGCCACCCAGTGTAGGGATGGACAGCGCGCCCGTGGCAACCACCAGCGAGTGACAGGCCGCATGTTTCCCCATCGCGCCAGCCGCGGTGCCCTGCGCGTACTCGACGCGATATCGGCCAACGGCCGTGGTCGCAGCGGATGACTCCTTCGCACCGGGGCGCAGCGGCACAACACCTCGCACATCGCGGCGCACCTCGATGGTGACATCAAACTTGCGGCACTCTTCCAGTAACATGGCGAGGATATCGGCAGCAGAATTTTCGCAGAACAACTGTCCGTGTTTCCGTTCCTCATACGGTATGCCATGCGACTCCACCAGCGCAATAAAATCCCACTGGGTGTAGCGGCTCAAGGCCGCTTTGCAGAAATGGGGGTTGCCGGAAAGGAAGTTTTCTGCGGTGACATGATAGTTGGTGAAATTACAGCGCCCGCCGCCGGACATCAGGATCTTCTTGCCCACCTTGTTGGCCTTTTCCAGCACCAGTACCCGGCGGCCGCGCGCAGCGGCGACGGCTGCGCAGAACAGCCCGGCTGCGCCCGCCCCGAGAACGATCACATCAAATTGTGCGTGTTCACCCTGCGCTTTCACAATACTGGCACCGATGGTTCTGTGTTAGCCTCAAAGTCTATTCTGCTCACGCACGAGGACAATTCTATGAACAGCTGGATTGTGGATGCCATCGGCATGACAGGCACGCTGCTTGTGGTGCTGGCCTACTACCTGTTGCAGTTGGAGCGCACCGACCCAAAAGGGCTGACCTACAATCTCATCAATCTCGCGGGTGCCATACTGCTGCTGGTCAGCCTCTGTTTCCATTTCAATCTGGCCAGCTTCGTGATTGAAATATTCTGGATAGCGGCCTCCCTGATCGGGCTTTGGAAATACCTGCGCCGCCAGGGCGCCGCCAGTCAATCAACGAGCTGATAGCAGGGTTGATAATCCTCCGCCTGCGCCACCAGCTTCATGCGTTTTTCCCGCACCATGACGTTCAGCAGTCTGTCTATGGACAGCAGGAACCCGCGGTCACCCGACAGCCTGTACGGCCCGTGCCGACGGACCTGTTCGATACCAAATGATTTCACATTGCCGGACACCAGGCCGGAAAAGACACGGCGCAGGCTGCTGGCCAACTCGTGCTTTGGCATATCGCCACGCAGTTCCAGCGCCGCCATCGCCTCGTGCGTGGGGATAAATGGCTCCTGCAAATCCGCCGGAATCCGCAGCTCCCAATTGAAGTAGTAAGCCTGGCTGGCGCTGCGGCGAAGCGCGTGAACACCATCCGTGGCCGCCTTCACAGCCCGGCCAACCTCATCCGGGGCACCCACGATAATACGATAGTGATTCCTGACGCCATCGCCCAGGCAAGCCACAAGGAAACGCTCCAGTTCCTGGAAGTAGGCACGGCAGCCTTCCGGCCCGGCCAGCACCAGCGGGATCGCCTCCTCGTTGTCGGGATGCAGCAACAGGCTCAACAGGTAGAGCACTTCCTCCACGGTGCCAACACCGCCGGGAAACACGATGATGCTGTGGGCGAGCCGCACGAATGCCTCCAGCCGCTGTTCGATGTCGGGCATGATCACCAGCTCATTGACAATGGCATTGGGTGACTCGGACGCGATGATGCCGGGCTCACTGATGCCGATATAGCGCCCGTCCTTGATCTGCTGCTTGGCGTGCCCGACGGCAGCACCCTTCATCGGCCCCTTCATCGCACCGATGCCGCACCCGGTGACAATATCCAGCCCCCGCAGTCCCAGTTGGTAGCCGACATCCTTGGCGTAATCGTACTCTTCGCGGGGAATCGAGTGCCCGCCCCAGCAAACGACCATTTTCGGAGGCTGGTCGGGCCGCACCACGCCGGCGTTGCGCAGGATACGAAATACCATATTGGTGGTCTGTGCGGAGGTCAGCGGCTGCGTCTGGGGCGCGGTAATCTTGTAATCGGTGTAGACGATATCGCGCAATGCCGAGAACAGGTGTTCCTGGATGCCCCGGATCATCTTGCCGTCCACAAACGACTGCGGCGGCGCATTGAACAACTCCAGCTTGAGTCCTCTTGGTTGCGGCACCAGGCGGATATCAAAATCGGAGTAATCAGCAATAATCTCCGCGGCGTCGTCCTTCTGGCTGTCTGTGTTCAGGATGGCCAGCGCGCAGTGGCGGAACACCGCGAACAAATCGCCCCGGCTACTCGTCAAGCCCTCGATATCGGCGCGGGACAGCAGGTTCAGCGACTTGATCGGATTGACGATGGCGTGGGCGACTTTTTCCATAAGGGATATCGAACGCTAGTGTGCACTAACACTGCCGGTCGACACTAACGACCAGCAATCCGGGAAAGATCAGCCGTGCCTGTCTGCTAGCTGGCCGGCCAGCGGGTGGCATCGGACCAATGGCCCCCGTCGCGGTAGCACCGTCCCAGGTCCGACCGGCTACTAGCTCTCGCAAAAGGCGCGCATCTTCTTGTATGCGATCGCGGTGGCCTGTTCCGTGGTGGCATTCAACAACTCCTGTTTCACCTGGTCGCACTCCCGTGATTCCTGCGAGTTCGCGGCGTTCATTGAACTGTAAGCCGCGTCTGAAGGGGGGGTGGTGCACATCACGGGGGAAACACGGCGGATATTGGCATGCTGGCCCTGCTCGATGGAGACACAATCGCCGAGACGGATATCCTGGTTTTCGGTCACTATGTCAACCGTACTGTTGTTCACCAGGCGCACCGTAAACTTTTCGCCGGTGCCCGCCGTCTCCTTTGCCACCAGCGCGCCCAGGCCGGCGCCGGCCACAGCACCGCCCACTTGCGAGGCTCCGGAGTGTCCCATGGTTGCCAGCAACCCAAGCGCGCCGCCGATCAGCGAGCCCGCACCGTAATCGGGCGACATGTTCACCTGCTGTATATTCTCCACCCTGCCGTACTGCACTGAAATCAACTCATTGCGGGTTGAACCTGTCATCGGGTCGGTGCTGGCGCACCCGGCGAGAACTGCGACCAGGGTTGATGCCACCAGGGGGCGTATGCGAGTCGTCATAGTCTTTGCATCCTGATTTATCGGGTTGATTGTTGTGCGCGCGTCAGGCGCCGTAGTATCGCAAATCTGTACAGCCGGGTCACGCCTGGTGTGAGGGGCGCCGGTCACGCCGCGTGCGACGTGATGAATTTGGCCGGATCAGCGGCCACTGTGATCCGGTGCAACAGCCTGTCGTAGCCGTCGTAGCCGCCGTAGGCACGGTGCAGCACGCTGCGATTGTCCCACACCACGAACATATTCTCGCGCCACTTGTGGGTGTACTGGAACTCCTCGCGGGTCTGCCACTCGTACAACTCCAGCAGCAGCGCCAGCGCCTCGTCGTCACCCATGCCCTCTACGCCCATGATGTAACCGAGACTGCTGAGCAGTGTTTCACGGCCACTTTCCGGATGACGAAGAATAAACGGGTGCCGCTGCACCAGCCGGGCGTCCTCGGAAAAACGGATCGCCATGCTGCGCCCCGCCGCCCTGTCTTTCTCCCCGTACATCCCGTCCGGCGCATAGGCGGCGCCTGCGGAGTGCAGCGCAATGCGGCCTTCAATCTTCGCGCGCAGCGCCGCGGGCATCTCAGCCAGTGCCATTTGCTGGTTGGCGAAGCCGGTATCGCCGCCCACCGGCGGTACGACGAGGCTGTATAGGCAGGTACCGATCGGCGGCTCCTGCAGGAAACTCCAGTCGGAATGCCAGTTCTCCGCGAACAGTGGGGCTTTTTCGTCCGCTTTGCGGGTCAGCGCCACGATATGTTCGCTGCCCGGTTTCGGCATAAAGTACGGCTCGGCGCCAAATGTGCCAAAATCCAGCACGAAGCGCTCCAGGTCACCATCGGACAGCAGTTGATCGGGGAACGCCAGCACATGGTGCTCCAGCCAGGCAGCGCGCACGGCGCGGATGGTCGCGCTATCCAGTTCCCCGGACAGGTCCACCCCGTTCACGGTGGCGCCGCAGGCCTGACCTGAGGGAATGACTTCTATCATCGCAGTTCTCCTGTATGCTCCGGGGTCATCTAGGGTCACCAGTCGGGAGTCTAAGCTGTGGTCGGCTATCCCGCAATCCTCCGCCGGCTCCTGTCGGTTCCCGGCTTTCAGTTGCCCGCGCTACCGTGCAATAATTCTCGCTGCGCTTTATCGACGAACTGAACAAGGAAACAGAGCAATGATAGGCTGGACAGAACAGCAACAAATGATCAGGGGCATGGTGCGCGATTTCGTGGAGAAGGAAATTGTGCCGCACATCGACGACCTCGAGTACAACGGCGTGCCGCCCTACGACATCCTGCGCAAGTTGTTTAAGACATTCGGCATGGACGAGTTGGCGCGCGCCAATTTCAACAAGCAGATTGCCCGGGAAGAAGCGCTTGCGCGCGGCGAAGAGGTGGAAAAGCCTGAGAAGAAGGTTGCGGCGAACGGCACGGCGGTCTCCGAAGAAGCCCTGGATGCGGCCGCGATGGGCATACTTCCGATTATTGAAATCAGCCGTCACTGCCAGGGCCTGATTACCGCGATGGGCGTATCGGTCGGCCTCACAGCCGGCGCCATCATGTCCAAGGGCAGCCTGGCGCAAAAGAAAAAGTACGCCGGGGAGTTGATGACGCTGGAAAAAATCGGCGCCTGGGCCATCACCGAACCCAATTCCGGCTCCGACGCTTTCGGCGGTATGAAATCCACGGCGCGGCGGGACGGTCAAGGCGGCTATATCCTCAACGGCAACAAAACCTTCATCACCAACGGCCCGCATGCCGACACGATTGTCTTTATCTGTCGTCTCGACGAGCCGGGCGTAGAGCCCAGGGACAGGAAGATCGTCTCCTTCATCCTCGACTCCGGTATGCCGGGGCTGGAACAGAGCCCGGCCTTTAAAAAAATGGGCATAGGCGCATCTCCCACCGGCGAGCTTTTCCTTTCCGATGTAAAAGCCGGGCCGGAACGCCTGATGGGAGAATCTGAGGACGGCTACGGCCGCTCCGGCGCGAAATCCACTTTCAGCACCGAGCGCTCCGGTGTCGCCGCGATGGCGCTGGGTCTGGTGGAACGCTCGCTGGAAATGTCGCTCGAGTATGCGAAAACCCGTGTACAATTCGGCCAACCCATAGGCAGCTACCAGCTTATCCAGTTAAAACTGGCGAAAATGGAAGTGGCGCGCCTGAACCTGGAAAACATGGTATTTCGGTTCATCGAAACGAAGGCCGCCGGGAAAGACTTCACCTTCGCCGAGGGGTCGGCGATGAAACTGTACGCCGCGCAAGCCGCGATGGAGGTCACCACCGAGGCCGTGCAGATTTTCGGTGGGGCTGGTTACATGCGTGAGACGCGCGTGGAACAGTTGATGCGCGACGCAAAAATCCTGCAAATCTACGCGGGTACCGATGAAATGCAGATCGTGGCGATTGCCAGGGACCTGATGGCGCAATGAACGACCAACCACATAAATTGATGACCGCTGAAATGATAGGAAGGCAACTCGCTTCCTACCGCGATGCAGGCCGGTCGATGTTTGTCACCTCTTCATTCCAGACACACAGTCTCGTATTGCTTCACATTCTGAGCCGCACTGCGCCCGACATTCCGGTGTATTTCCTGAATACCGGTTATCTCTTTCCCCAGACGCTGGCCTTTCGCGATCACATCGCCAGGGAGTTTGCCCTCCAGGTCCACGACCTGCTCCCGGCCGTTCCAAAAACACAGCAACGCGACAGTGCCGGCCGCTCGTTATACGCGTCAGACCCCGATTTCTGTTGCTATCTCAATAAAACCCAGCCCATGGAAGTCATGCTCGAGAAATACGATGTCTGGATTACCGGGGTGCGCGCTGACCAGAACGAGAACCGCCGGACCCTCGATGTTGAACAACAGACACCCGGACGGGCAATACGCTTCCATCCCATGCTGGGTTGGACAGACCGCGCAATCGAGTCCTACATCAGCGAGCACAAACTGCCGCGCCATCCACTGGAAGCGGAGGGTTACCTGAGCATTGGGTGCGAGCCGTGCACCCGTAAAGTGGACCTGGACCTCGTTGCTGAGGATCCGCGGCTGGCGCGCTGGTTCGGTCTGCAGAAGACCGAATGCGGACTGCACCTCGACCTGGTTGGGAAAAAGCGATGAGAATACTGATCACCGGAGGCGCCGGCTATCTCGGTACCGAACTGACTCATGCCCTGGCGAGCAGGCCCGATATTGAAGAGGTGGTGGTCTACGACAATCTCAGTCGCGGCAACCACAGCTTGTTCATAGATCGCCCGTTGCCACGCGCTATCGTCCGTTTTGTCAACGCCGATATCCTCGATCAGCGCCGCCTCCGCGCGGAGCTGACCGGCATCGACGTGGTGTACCACCTGGCTGCCAAGGTCTATACGCCATTCGAACCGGAAGACCCGCATACGTTCGAACAGGTCAACCACTGGGGCTGCGCCGAACTCACGACGGCGGTGGAATCCAGCGACGTCAGTCGGCTTATTTTCTCAAGCAGCACCGGCGTGTACGGCTTTACCGATTCTCCCGCCACGGAAGAAACGCGTTGCAGTCCGGTGACTTATTACGGCATCGCGAAACACCGCGGTGAGAAGCAGATTGCGCGACTCGACGGCCATCTGGATAACTATATCGTGCGCTGTGCCAATATCTACGGCTACAGTCCCGCGATGCGCTTCGATGCGGTGATCAATCGCCTGATGTTCGAATCCAACTTCTACAACCGCGTCAACATCTATGGCAGCGGTCGCCAGACCCGGGCCTTCGTCAATGTGGACCGCGCCGTGAGGGGCCTCGTGTTCCTGCTGGATGGATCGGCGCCGCCGGGCGTGTATAACCTGGTCGACGACAACTATTCAGTACTCGATATCGCACTGATCGCCAAGGAACTGATGCCGGATCTCGAGTTCAATTTTGTCGACCAACACATGCCGATCGGGAACCTCACCGTATCGCCGCAATCAAACCTGGCGGCGCTGATGCCCGCGCAACGTTTAGACCTGAAGGCGGACCTGGCGGCCATGCTGCAGAAATTTGCATTTCACAACACGAAGGTCTAACTTTTGTAAAGCGAAGTCGCGGATGACCGACCTCGTTTCTACCGCCGCTGTCAAACGGCAAGGACGCAACGTGCACAAGCATACTCTTGGTTTATCCGTGGCAGTTTTATTGTCCTTCGCCAGCCTTCCAGTGCTCGCGAACCCCCTCTCGTTCGATTTCAGTTTTCACGACTACGCCAACGGCGGCGATATCGCAGGTATCGTGAGCGGGCTGTACGATAACACCGCCGGACAGGCAGCGACGTCAGTATTTATTGCCTCCAATACCGCCGGCTACGGCGTTGGAGAGTACATTGGCAATCCAGTATTGAACTATTGGGATGTGTCCAATGGGGTGATTACACTGGCGAGCTTATATGCGTTCGGCGCATCCAATACGGCACCCGACGTAGTCTGCTGTTCGCTCGTGCTAGAGCATTCTGGCTCTTTCAGTTCAGGAGGATTACGGAATAGCCCTTCGTCTATTCTGTCTTCCGACAGAAGCGTAGTAACTTTCACCTCCCGCGAAGCGCCTGACCTCACTGCTCCGGCATCCATCGCACTGGTTTTGCTTGGCCTGGTTGCCCTCGGACTAACACCCCGGGGGTAGCCCGAAGGAGTCAAAGAAGCCAAGAATCGCCTCGTTGTATTCCGGGCGCCATCGGTGCGCGACTTCCGGATCCAGATCGCCGCCAGTCAGGATCAGACCGGCCGAATTCGGGTAACCGTGGCCCACCAGCTGCGTATTCAGCTTCTCCATGCAACTCTTGTTTACCACCCCGTCGTTCGCGTGATAAGCGAGCATGAATGAGGGTTTCGTCACCGGACTGCTGGTATCCCAGGTCATCTCGTTGAGGTACGAGGATGACAGACAGCTTTCGTCAACCGATATGTTCAGTCGCGTCTCCCTGTCGAGGAAGATACCCGGCGCCTCCGGCCGGGTGCCAAGCGTCGCGTCACAAAACAGCTGCGTGCCGTAGGGATCGCCCGCTGCGACCGGGACAAACGCGGTAATACGATCATCGAAATGGGTGGCAATGCGCGTCGCCATAAATCCGCCGTTGGAAAGGCCGGTAACGAAGACGTGCTGGCTGCCGTAGGATGGTCGATACGAGGGGATGAACTCATCCAGTACCCAGGACACGAAGGGCAGGTCAATATTGTTATCAGTCTTGCTGGTCGCGTCGAAGCGCTTGCCGCAATCCTGGCCCAGTTCATCCAGCAGCGTGTTGTCTGTGGAATCCAGCGCGATAACGGCATAGCCCTGCTCGACGGCTTCCTGCGCAAACTGCCACTGGTAATAGGTTCCGGTCTCACTGCACCAGTTGGTGAAGTTCCCGCCGCCACCGTGGAGTACGATCATCACCCCGCGCATCCATGCGCCATCAAGTCCCTGCGCCAGCAGTCGACGCGGGTGCCCGTCGATCTCTGCCGAGAAATACTGCCAACCGCGCTCGGCACATTCCTGCATCACGTCCGGCGGGTTATTGTTGACTACCGTCGGGAACACGGAATCACGATAAAACCACTCCTCGTTGATCCACGACCAGAGCCGCACATGAACATCATTACCGTCCAGCGGCAGGCCCGTGGCCACAACCTCGGTATTCGTCGTCGAGGCAGTAAAAACATCGCCATACGGATCCTCCGGCAGCAGTTCGGGATCAGTGGCAATCGCGAACATGTAGTCCGTCGCGCCGCTGCCCGGGTTCCAGATGAACTTTTGCGCGTGCTTGCCAAGCGCCTCGTGAGTCGATGGCGACACCAGCTGCGCCGGTTCCACCAGCTGGGTGGGGAACACGGCATCGCTAAACAGCCAGTTACTGTCGATCCTGGTCCACAGGCGTACATGAATGTCCTCACCCTGCAGCGGAATGTTGTGGGCGGTCAGGCGAGTCTGCGTGGTGCTGCCTATAAAAATGTCGCCCTGCGGTCCCTGCGACTGCTGCAATACCTCAGCACTGGTCGCCACGGTCAGCCAGTACTCTGAAGCACCCGCAACACTGTCCCACTGGAACTCAAAGCTGGTGTTGCCGATAGGGTCACCCGCCTGCGGTAGACGGATGTGCGCAGCCTCCAGCGCATCGCTATTGAACGTGTACGACTCGTGCAGCCAGACACCCTGGATTTTCGACCATAGCCGCAGGTACACGGCAGATCCATCAGTGGGCAGGCCGGTGATCGAGACACTGGTATCCGTACCGCTCCAGGTGAACAGGTCGGCCCACGGCGGTCCGCTGACAACCTCGAGACTGCTGCCTGCCGTCACCATGTATTCCGACACGCCGTGGCCGGGGTTCCAGGTCAGTACCGTGCCGGATGAGATTGTCTGCTGCGGCAGCGGTGAGATCAGCGTGGCTGTGACATCGGGTGTACCGCCGGCGTCCGTGTCCCATGAATAGTCCTCGAAACCGACTTCCCCGGATGTCCTGGTGTACCAGAGCCTGCCATAGATCCGGCTGCCGTCCTGGGGCAGACCGAGGAACTCCACGGAGGTGCCTACCGAGACAACCCGCATACCCAGATCGGACCACGGTGGGTTCGAGAGGACCTCCGGCGTTGTGCCCAGCGCCAGGTTATAAGAAGTGGTCCCGGGTACCGCGTCCCAGCTGAACACAACGCTCGAACCCGGCAACACACTGCCTGGAAGCGGCGAGTAGATGCCTGCCGAGGCGATAGTCCACGGCAATGTCAACAGAACCACCAGCAACAGCCGCAACGACCGGCTGGTATCAATGAACCGACGGCCAGAAGCCGCTCTCAACTTCAACAGTGCGCTAATATGGTGCATCGTTCCCCGTGTACCTGCTCTACGGCAGGCTATTCCCTGTATTACATGCCCAGGAGTTCACTGTAGTGACCAAATCACCATTATGCAATATTGGAATGCAAAAATATTTATAAGATTCTTTTATGTTATATCTAGAAAGATTGCGCGGTTATGTCATCGGTGCCGGCGGAAGCCATGCCGAAGCCACCGCAAGCCGGTGACGACCTGTGCTGGCGGTGTGCGGGAAACGAATCCGGGACAATGCTACACTTGCCTGCCGAAGCGAATTGCCCGCCACCTGAATCGATTTCCGGATGATGATTGACGCTCCAGGGCTGGCACAGTCAGATGCAGTTTCAGGAGTTATGTTGCAACACCGAAAAATTACACGAGTACTTACCTTGAGGTGTATCCGCGCGGCCGCGATGGCATTAGTGGCCCTGCCCGCGTTGCTCCTCGTCAACCCCGCAGCCGCCGATTCCGCCGCCGCTACCTGTGCCGGCAAACCCGGCGTCAAGCCGGGCGATTACGAGTACGAACTACAATCGGGCGGCGACACGCGCAGCTATCGCGTACATATACCAGCGGGCTACTCCGCAGACACACCGGCGCCCATCGTTATGGTCTTTCACGGCGGCTGGGGAACCGGGAAATATATCCAGAAGCAGTCCAGGATGAGCGCCAGCTCCGACAAACACGGTTTTATCGGCGTTTTTCCCGACGGCAAACACCGTACATTCAACGCCGGCGGCTGCTGCGAGAAGTCGATGCGGAAAAACATTGATGATGTGGGGTTTGTCAGGGCGATTCTCGACAAACTGGACCACGACTTCTGTGTGGATACGCGACGGGTTTATGCTACAGGCTTTTCCAACGGCGCCATGTTCTCACACCGCCTTGCCTGTGAACTGTCTGACCGCATAGCTGCGATTGCACCGGTGTCCGGGGTAATCATGGTGAATGAATGCGAACCGAAGCGCGCCATGCCCGTCATGGTATTTCATGGCACTGAGGATCCGCGTTCCCTGTGGCAGGGCGGCCTCGGTGACAAGGACCCCAGCAAGGGCGTACGCGACTCGATTCCCGAGACCATGAGAAAACTGACAACGCGCTATCATTGCAATACATCGGCAGAGACTACTTTCCGCAAAGGCAACGTCAGTTGCGATTCCTACCGCGGCTGCGACGGGGGCGACGTCAGCCTGTGCAAAATCGAGGGTGGCGGCCATCAGTGGCCCGGAGGTGACGGTGTCTGGGAGGGTAAACTGGGCCCGGTCAACAGGGACATTTCGGCCAGCGAGATGATGTGGGAGTTTTTCAGCAAATACCGGCTTCCCGAGACAAGCACCACGCAGCCGGCGGAACCTGTCGTCACCCAGTGATAACGGCGGCGCGGACAGACCTGTCTGCCTGGCGGCTGAACTTATGGTTCAGGGCCGGGCGGCAGCGCCGGATCGACCAGCATGTCTTCCAGGGTGGTGTCATCAATCGGGAACCGGAATATATCACCTGCGAACCGCCCATCCGGCCCGTCGATGTCAATGACCTCAGTGCCCTGTGAGTTGAGATAATCCGCCACCTGGATACGGCCGAGGTGACAAATTCTCCCGGCGACCTCCAGCGAGGGCGCCAGCGAGCGGTACGGTAGGGTAATGTAGATATGCCGTGCCAGTTCGGGTGTAATGATTCGCTGCCATTGCTGGTCGAAAAGTGGTTCGTTATCCGGTAACAGCACCGATGTCCTGTCCTGCAGTCCGCCGGAGCGCACCATCATCGCCTGTATCGGGTTGACGGCGGCACCGTCGCCGCGCACCAGTTGTATCAGCAGGTTTGCCGTGCTGCCACGCAATTCGCCGGAGGCGACATGTTTCGCATACGCCAGCGGCATACTCTCGAGATCGCGCCACATATTGAAATCAAAAGCCCTCTGGATGGCCTCAGCACCGGGTGCAAGACCCAGTTGTACCTCACGCCCTTTCAGCGGAATGTCCTCATTAAACCCCCCGACAGATACCGGTGAATCATTGATCAGCGACGGTTCCCGTTTCGCCAACTGGACCCTGGTAAATGACCGCGCCCGCGGCGCCACCATGGGATGAAATCCCGCTGCACGCGCGCGACTGCCCTCACTGGACGGAACATTGGCAACGAACACACTGGCGTTCTTTTCGACGGCGGCGGAGATAAATGCCGTTGCCCCGCCGAAAGACACACCGGCCACATAGGTCTTGTCCGCGGTTGTAGCGATATCGCTGTGGCCATCGTTGTCGAGGTCGACTCCCATCTGCAGTGAACGGATTACCGTCGACAGGTCTGAGATGCGTTGCGGGTAGATATACTGCTCCGTCGCCTGGTAGATACCGTCGCCATCAATATCTATCGCTCGTCCCGTACCTTCGATTATCACGAGACCGTCACGTGTGACAATCTCGAAGTAGGATCGCGGTCCGCCCTCAAATTCGGAGGCCGAAAAAGCAACGGTCGCAATGCCGCGCTTTGCGAATACCGGCGCCACGGTGAGCACATTTGAACTGAGCAGGCTGCTGCTGGTTTCGACCCCGCCGTGCAGCATATGCACCACAGGCCAGGGCTCGGACGGTGCATCGCTTGCGGCCGGCGTCTTTGGCAGGAACAGGGCGAACACGACTTTCTCGGTGCCGGTTTGCGGCGGCAGGAAGTCGGGGTCGGACGGTAGCGGGGCAATCAGGCCATCCGCACCGATATACATAGGCACATCGATGCTGCCAAAGGCGACCGATTCGATTTCGTTCCACTGGAAGGGACGGTAGCCCGGATAGCTGCGCCGCAGGCGCACCAGCACGGCGAGTTCATCATCCACTTCAGGTTCCAGTGGCGAAACATCCAGGCTGACAATCGCGCCAGTGTCCACATCTATATTCGTCAGGGGAACCGCCATACGTGCAGCGGTGCGAATATTCTGCACAAACACCAGGTTGTCGGTGTCGACGCCGGTCTGCAACTCACTTGTCTGTACGCGCAATGTACCCGGTGGAAAACTGATCAGGGTCTCCCCGTGAAAAAGGGTACTGCTGCGATGTACCAGGCTGTTGATGATATAGATGTCTTCAAGCCGGAAGTGCTCAATCCCGGGCTGCCCATCCACATCCAACTGCGCAGGTGATACGCTGAAGTCGCCGTTGTCCAGGCGTTGCAAGAGCTTCACCGGCACATCAGATACTGTCCGGGTGGTGAACACGGACAATGCGACCACGTCGGATGGCGACATCGAAAGATCGCCCGTCAGCACATCCATCGCATAGTACAGCAGCGCATCGTAGTTTCCGAAAGGCGCTACAAGGCGCTGGTAGCGATTCAGGAATTTCTGGAAGGTAGCACTCGGCGCGTAGGGCAAGTCATTACCTTTCAGGCTGTTTGTGACGACGATTGCATAGGTGCTCTTCTCTCTCAGGTATTCGTCCGGCGCGAAGATCAGGCGTGGAGCATCCTCAGTGGTGTCATCGATAATCCGCTGGTCGATCGGTATCACCCGCCCGCGGTCCTCGTCAGGCTTGAGTGTTACCAGGAATACACTGCTGCTGTTGAATGTGTCGATATCGGGGACAGCGCCGACCAGCGGCACGGTAATTCGCGGAAAGATGGAAAAGCCGTCCAACGCATTGGCCAACTGCACATCGCGGCCTTCCGATACCAGCAGTGGATCGGTGGGCAGGGGAAGGTTTACCCGGCGCTTCGTCTGCGTACCGGACTGCGAGACAGTAAACAGGTCATTGGGGAAAATTACGTCCCACTGGGATGCCGCGCTGAATTCGAAAACCGCTGTATTGTCCGCGGCATGAACACTGCCTGCCAGATAGACCGTCAGGCAACAGAGCGCCAGGGCAAGCCAGTCTGATGCAGCTTTCATATTTGACCTCCCTGCTGGTGATCGGACCAGCGGTGCAGGAATCGATTGTTTTACCCTGCGATCTCCTCACTCACGAGAAGCGCCGTCTCAGCGGCCGATCGTGCGATCCACTGTTCTTCTCACTCGTAGCCAAAGGACCTCGCCATCTCTTTTACTTCATCCGTGAAACCCGGAATGTCGTCACGCCAGCTCAGCACACCCTCGAGACTCTGCTGCTTGGCGCGTGCCGGCCGGAGAGCGGGATCCTTGATAAACTTCGGATCGTTGCCAAACGGTGCATTCGGCGGACCGAGTTTCGAAAACGGTGAACGCTCCGGGTGTTTCATTTCATCAATGGCTTCGTCGTCCGTGCGCAGCCCCAGCCACGCGGACATCTCACGCAGGTACCTGTCCGGGTCCTGCAATACGTCTTCCCCCCGAATACGCATGTATCGTTCCTGCGGAATGTCCTTGAGGAAGTTGACGATATTTGAGTGAATGTTGTACCAGAGTATTTGCGGATCGGTTGTCGGTGGTGTGGTGGTATGGTCCTGCATTTCCCGGGTCAGCCCGACCTCGGTCTTCAGTGCCTCCATCATGGATTCGCACTGCGCGCGGGGGTGACGCGTCAGGTGAATGAATCGCGCATTGGGAAAGACTTTGAGTACGCGTTGCAGGTTTCCCGGTTTCCATACCGTGGTCACGCTTTTCTCCACCACTATTTTCGGATCAACCTTGCTGACAATCTTGTGGAATACCTCCGCAGTCGGCGTGTCCTTGTTTTTTATCAGCCAGGCCCTGGCCAGTTCAATGGTCTTCTTGTTCTGGGTCTTGATGTAGACTTCCGCAATCGTACGCAGCAGTCCGTGCGAACGACGGCGGCCGGCAATCTTGTAGTAGAAGAAAAGTTCACCGACCGTATCCGCAACAAACAGATGCACCTCAGGCAAACCGTACATCTGCGGGTGTTGTCCGACCATCGCACTTATCACCGAGGTGAAAGAACGCGGTGGACCCAACAGGATTAATGGATCAGACATAGTGAACCCCTTCTAGAAACTACAGGTAAAAGCCCTGGACAATGTAAAGCCGTCGTGTTTTCCGGCGTCAATTCTCTCGCGGGATACCCAGCCATACTTCTGCTCCACCGCGAGGATTAGGCTGGTACTGCCAGCCATTCTCAGTCTTTGCGGCCACTTCCGGGCCGAACGGGTTGGCTGTGCCAATAAACAGGCCATAGGGTGTCGATGCCATGGTACGTACCCCCCAGTTATACCCGTTTTCAAAACCCGTACGGGTTATCGGGTCCCAGTGAACACCGTCGCTGGTCCTCCACAGGTCAAATCCGGCGTTCTGGCTGACGAGATCATCGACACCACGAATCTCGACCAGCAATTGCGCCGCGTCCGGCCACTTCTCCAGCGGGATAAACGGCATCAGCACCGTCCATTTGAATGTGCCGACGTACATCACGCCCTCGTGGACGAACATGCGCCATATATACCCGTTGAAGAAATTATCAAAGCCGGGGCCCATATGCCCCAGCGGATACTTCAGGCCATCCGGGGTCAGGCGCGGATTACCGATTACAAGGTCCCAGCTGTCGTCCGGATGCAAGCGAATGATCTCACCTGCGGCAGGGCCAACCTTGGCAAGCCGATGGTAGCCCCCGTTGACGATACCACTACCGACGTAAAGCAGGCCATCGAGTTCACACATACTGACCGCAATCTCATTGAGCTTGCCGCGATAGGCGCCCTGGGTCACGACTTTCTTCCACTGAAACGGCGGCTCGCCGCTGGCATCGGTTTTCCAGATCTGGTAGCCCTCCTCAGCGTTAATCGTGCCGGCGTACAGGTAGCCGTTGTACGTATGCATCTCGAATGTTGTCAGGTTGTTCGGGTCATCGAAACCGGGCAGGCTTGCCTCCAGCCACTCGCCGCTCATCGGGTCCCGGCAGACATAGATAACCGGTGCGCCACCCACACACTCCTGTGCCTTGCCATAACCGGCCGTTGAACCGGTGGGCGTGGTGAACAGGCAACCCTTGTAGGGAACAAGTGTGCGAAAAGTGTTCACGAATTCGCCCCAGGACGGTCTGGGCAGTTCTTCAAAGGTCAGCCCGTCCTCACTGCGCATGATGATCGGCGGCTGCCCCTTCGAGGACGACCAGGTACACACATAAAGACAGGGCTTGCTGTCGCTTGGACCCTGGTAAACGGCGATACCACGGTAACCGATATCGCGCGCCACTATCTCGTCCGTGCGACCCTTCACCATCGGCGAAATAAACACCTGCCGCCAGGTTTCCTCACGCGGGTTGTACTGCCAGATATGTGCGCGACGATCGATATCATAGACATCATCGGGGGAGTTTATGGGCCAATGGTTCAGCGCCGGTGGCGGGTCATTGACCTTGATCATCGCGAGTATGGCGCGACTGGTGCCGACATAGAGGTGGTCCTCAAACCACGCCATGCAATGCGCATAGTGATTCCAGCCATCCCCAAAACCCTGCTTGGAAATACAGCGGAAGTCATCGCGACCCATCGGTGCCGGTAATGGCATTGCCGGTGAATTGCCTCTGTCCACGTTGTCAGCTTCCTCGTTATGGTTATTGTCAGGGTCAGCTACGGGAACGCCCTGGCAGTCGGGAAACACTGCTCCACTGGTTGTCATTACAATCCCTTACTGCTGCTTCACCCGTTGACTGCTTCACCCGGTTACGGCAGCCATGACCACAACTCGACCTGCACAAAGCGTGCTAACATGCGTGTGAAGACCAGAAACACCGGTTGTTGCTCACCGGTAATTTTCGCCTGGCCTGTCAGGTTGGCTTTCAGTAGACCGCTCTGGTTATCCATTTCGGACCTGACGCGCACAACCTTACCGTACGGGCTCTCGTCAGCCGTCGGCGCGATACTCTGTACCACCCCGTGGAACTCGCGATCGGGAAAGCTCCACAACTTGATTCGCACCGGTGCGTCAATCCGAACCTCTCCGATATCGGCCTGGGGCACTCTGATTTCCGCCAGCAGGACTTTATCGTCGGCAACAATAGCGAACAGGTCTCCCCGTTCGAGGTAGTTACCGGCAGCCTTCTGTATGGTGACCGAGGCGATGAAACCATCGATCGGTGCCCGCAACTCGCTGTATTGCAGGCGCTGTCTGTAGTAGTCGAGTTGCGCCTGTTCCTGGGCAATCCGCGCCTCAATGGCTTCGATGTCCTCGGCGCGGGTCCAGGCCAGCAACAGCTCAAGATCCTTCGTCGCCTGTGTCATCTCGGAAAGTGCGTTCTCAGCCTCGGACTGGCGATTCTCATACTGCTGAATGGAGACCGTGCCCTGCTCGGAAAGTACCGCGTAGCGCTCAACCTGCGACTTGGCAAACTGGTGGGCCACGCGCGCTGTTTCTACCCGTTGCTTGGCTGATGCGATCTCCTCCGCCGTCGGGCCGGCGTGGGCTTTCGTCAGCTCAGCCCGCAGTTTCTTGATCTCCGCTTGAGCCGTGGCGATATTTCGCTGCTCCTCATCATCGGACATGCGTGCCAGCAGTTCACCCTTCTTGACCCGCTGGCCTTCTGCAACCAGAACCTCCTGAATGGGCCCCTCGATTTGCGCGCGTACGTCGACGCGACTCTTGGGCAGTGGCAGAAGGGTCAGCTCGCCGCCGGGTTCATAGGTATAGGGCAACATACCAACGATGATCAGCCCTGCCAGCAACACCAGGCGCATCACGCGCTTCGTCGGCGAGGCCGGCTGGTCCTTCTTGCCAATTGCATCGGATTCCTGCTGCAACTTGCCGATCTTGCGGCTGGCCCGGCGCGCCTGTTGTATCGGTGCATACAGCATGGCCGTGGCCAGCCCGATGAATATGAGCACGCCAAGGCCGCCCCAATGGGCCTCCAGCCAGCCGCCTACCACAATAGTTATCAGCGTCGTGCTGAACACCAACCACGCAATTACGAGTAGACCGTAGAATCGCAAAGCCCAGGGGGAGATGGTCTTCTCACCCGGCTTGCTCACCAGCGTTTTCCCCATGAGTGCGAACAGTGCGCGTTCGCGCAGCAGCGGTACGCCGAGTTTGGCCGAGAGCAGGTAGTAGCCGGCGCGTTTTGACAACGGGTTGAGCGCCAGTAGCAGGCGTATCACACTCAATGCCGCGATGGCGATCATCAGCAGTGGCAACAGCGTGCCGTTATTCTTCGAGATGAACCAGACGAACGAGGTGATGGAAAATATCATCACGTTCGAATACAGCGAACTCATCAGTATGCCGCGGCGCTGTTCCAGACCGAGCAAGCCTGCATGCTCTGAGAGGCTGGCATAAAAACGCGGCAGCACGTTGAAGGCCAGGGCGATACCGAACGGTGGAATTTTCTGCGAGTAGAAATAGGTCGCGCCTACCCGCGCGAGTTGCCCCAGCAGGTTGACCGTGAACATACCGATCAGGAGAGTCTGCACGATTACCAGTGGCTCGACGAACAGCTGCAGGTCACGACTTACATCGAGACGGTCATACCAGAGACCATACAGGGCGGCGACGGCGGTGAGCATGAAAAATACGCGCACAAAACGGCTGCGCAGCGGCAGCGTCATCAGATGAGCCAGCGGCATCAGCCAGCGGATCGGGAGGCGTAGCAGAAGTTTGACGCCTTTCGTATGCGTACCGGCATCACCGGCCCTGGTCAACCGCTGTGGCGCAGCGGCGACGCGCTGGCGTCTGCGCCCCTGCCGCATGACGAGTTCATCCTCCGTTTCCGGCGGGTATGCCTCCATACTCTCTTCCGGATCGCTGTCATCCTCCGATGGCGTGTCGTCAGCATTTGCACCATGCGTCCAGTTCAGGTGGTCGACAACTGTATTGCTACCCGGCAGTATCGATGTGCGACATTCCAGCAGTCCGACCTCTTCGAGGTTGTCGATGAACTCCTGGAAATTCTCCTCGGTCAGTTCATTGCCGAAGTCCTTGCGATACAATTCGAGCACTTCCTGCTTGGACCGGTTACCATCGAACAACCGGGCGAGCGCGTACTGATCAGGTGTCAGCGAATAACGGGCAGCATCGCGCACGCTTGTCAGGAAAATAATTTCGCCCTTGCGCGTGGTGAGTTCCGCTTTCTTCTTATAAATTAGCTTGTATGGTTGTGTCATAGTTTCATCCCGCTGCAATTGACACGCCGACCCCGCATTGAAGTTCCAATCAATGCCTTAACCCGCTTCTGACTGAGATAACTGTCTTGCCTCTGACGCGAGCATAATCGGTATATCGTCAACAATCCGATACGCCAGACGTTCGCCTTGGCAAACCAGTTCCTGTTCCCGCTCGCGATACTCCAGCGGGCCCTTGCAGGCCGGACAGGCCAGTGTTTCAAGTAATCTGTTGTCCATTCATTCGCTCCACTGTAGCGCGTTTATTTACGGCGCCAGCCCGCTGGGCCCGGGTGCCTTATAAGCGTAGATAATCAAAAGATACAAATCGATATTGTTGATCAACTGGTCCCCGTTCAGGTCTGCATCCGGGTCACCGGACAAGCGCGCAAGCAGCATGGCGTTATAATCCGCCGCATCGACGGTACCATCGTTGTTCAGGTCCGCGTCACAAATGTTGCCGTAACCATCGAAATTCGTATCTCGTTGGTCAGCGTTTGGTGTGTTTACGCAGTTATCCGCGATATCCGGTGTGCCGTCACCGTCGGTATCATCCAACTCAACCGAGCTGTTGTTCATCAACAGTGAAAAGCCACTGTCGTTGCTGTTGACAGAGACAATATCCATCCGGCCGTCACGGTTGAAGTCAATACTCGCAAGCGCAGCTGGTCCGTCGCCAGCCGCCAATAGCGCGCCATCAGCAAATGTGGCATCACCGTTCCCCTGCAGTATCTGCACGCTATCGGCGTCCAGGTTGGCAACAGCCAGGTCGTCGATGCCATCATTGTTGAAGTCGGCGGCTACGACACTCAATGGCTTCTGCCCGACTGCGATATTCCGCAGCGCGATAAACGACCCTGCCTTGCTGCCACCCATAATGGTGACCCTGTTGCTGTCGCGGTAGGCAACAGCGATATCGGTCAGTCCATCGCGGTTGAAGTCTCCTCCACCTATGGATACCGGCGACTGGCCGTTGCTCAAGTCGGTAATCTTTGTGAAATTGCCATCACCGGCGCCGTGGAACACGGAAATGTTGTTGCTACCGCGGTTGGCAACGACGAGGTCGGTCTTGCCGTCACGATTCAGGTCGGCGGCGAACACCGCGACCGGCTTCATGCCGGTCGGAATGACATGTGTTTGTGCGAAACTGCCGTCAGGCTGCCGCTGACCGATGGACAGGTTATTGCTATCGCGGTTTACGACTACGAGGTCGACGCTGCCATCGGCATTGACGTCCTCACAGAGCACCTCGACCGGATTGGTCCCAACCGCCAGGGTTGCCGCTGACACAAAACTGCCATCGCCTACACCGTATGAGACGGTGACACTACTGTCGTTCATATTGCCATGGGCCTGGTCAGCGATTCCATCCCGGTTCCAGTCTGCGGAACAACTCCCCGTCGGCTTGGCGCCCACGCCAATTCCGGTTGCGACAAACGTGCTGGCACCATTGCCGTCAAAAGTGGAAACATCGTCATCAAGACGACTGCTGATCGTTACATCGGTAGTGCCGTTACGATTGTAGTCACCGGTCGATATATTCAGAGGTAACCGGCCGGTCAGGTTCCCCGGCTCAACAGCGAAACTGCTATCCGGGGTCGTGACGTAAGGCGTCGCGTTCAGGAACGTGGTAAACCCCTTACCCAGGAAATTTGCGACAAGCAGATCATCGCGGCCATCCTTGTTCCAGTCACCTGAAGCGATACCGTTGGGAGAACGACCCACCGCGATCACCTTGTCCTCGCTGAATGAGCCATCGCCCGCACCGACATAAACTGTGATGTTATTGTCGTCGCGGTTGGTTACTGCAAGGTCTGCAATACCGTCATTGTTCAGGTCATTGGCGACCAGTTCGGCCGGCGCATCACCGGCCGGCAGGCGTCCCAGTTCAGTAAACGTGCCGTCGCCAACACCCTGCAGAATGGACAGGTCATCGTCACGGCCGTTGGCAACCGCGAGATCGGCAATGCCGTCCCGGTTCCAGTCACCGGTAACAATGGCGCCCGGGAAATGGCCGACGTCGGTGTTATGGTCAAGCGTGAAACTGCCGTCAGGTGCGCCGATCAGGATGGAAACGTTGTCGTCGAAATGATTCACAATCGCCAGGTCGGCGATACCATCCCGGTTCCAGTCCCCGGTCACGATACCCGCCGGGAACGAGCCGATCGCGGTGGTACTCGTGGGCGTGAAGGCACCGGTGCCATCACCGATCAGGATAGAAACGTCATCGCTATTGCGGTTGGAAACCGCCAGGTCAGGTTTGCCATCGGCATTCCAGTCGCCACTGATGATCGAGGTCGGCCCATAACCAGTGGGTACGCGCGGCATCTTCACAAAAGTTGCCTGCTCTGCGCCCATCAGGATGGACAGGGTGTCATTACTGAAGTTAGCCACCGCCAGATCGGCGCGACCATCCAGGTTCCAGTCACCGCTGATGATTGCCGTCGGATTCCCGCCGACACCGACCTTACCGACATCGGAGAACTTGCCATTGCCAAAGCCCAGCGCAATCGACACGCTGTTATCGAGGAAATTGACAAAGGCGACATCGGGAAAGCCGTCACGGGCAAAATCGCCTACCGCGGCATTCCAGGGACCGGCGCTCTCCACCGTGAACAGGCTGGGACCAAACACTGTCTCCGCCGCACTGGTGTGCGCTCCAGGCAGCGCAAGACAAAGCACTGAAAAAACCAGAGGTGACAGGTTTGCTTTGCGGGCCCCCTGCCTCTTGTAACAATTGTTTGCCAGTTTCATGGCGATACCTCCGTATGCTGGTGCATACTCCTCATTCGTAATTATTGGCCACCGGCAGATTGTCGCTGCGGTAGCGGTTGGGCCGTTTGCGTCGGCCATTTCTCTTATTCGAGATCATACGCGGTCCCGAGTTCATCGTTTTCAATGTCCGTGAGAATGCTGCGCGGCATTTTCAATAAGTTGCAGAGTACGGCCTCGTTATCGACATCCAGGTCCGGTCCGCGCTTGACGAACTTACCGCCCCCACGCGCCAGTCGGAACGGGAAGCCGGGATAGCGGCCGCCGCCGTTCGCATGGTCGAACTGGAACCATTCGCGCGCCATCAGGTGTTCATCAGCCGCGATATCACGGGCGTCGGCCACTATACCGGCGGCAATGCCGGCAGTCTGCAGTTGCCTCATCGCTGCGTGCTTCTGCCGCTTCGCACTCCAGCCTTCGATCAGCCGATCGATTTCATCGTGGTGTTCACGGCGACCGTCCAGCGTCGCGAATCGGCTGTCCGATTTGGCCTCGGTAAAACCACAGGCATCGCACAGAGTCGTCCATTCCTCGTCACTGCGAACCGTGATTACAAGCCAGTTGTCATCGCCCTCACAGCGATAACAGCCCTGCGGTGCAAAATCCGCGCTACGGTTTCCCAGCGGCAGCGTCTGCTCGTTATTGGCGACATACTCGAGCAAGTGCTCGCCGATCATCCAGGTGGACGATTCACGCTCAGACACATCGACGAACTGGCCTTCACCGGTTCTCTGGTGATGCAGAAGCGCCGTCATCATTGCACAGGCACCCATGATACCGTTGGTCACATCCAGCTCACGCACGCGCATCGGATCACCGTCCCGGTCGTAGGCTGTCAATGACTGAACTCCGCTCAACGCCTCGATAGCGCCACCATAACCCGCGTAGCGTGATTCGGGCCCGGTACTGCCGTAAGCAGACATGCAAACCACAACGAGATCGGGCTTGATCGCTTTCAATACGTCGTATCCAAGTCCCAGTCGTTCGAGTACACCGGGCCGCGAGTTCTCGACCAGGATATCGGACACCGCGACAAGCTGCTTGAGCGCCTCCAGCTGTTGTGCATCGTGCAGGTTCAGGGAGACCGAGCCCTTGTTGCGGTTGATTTCCCACCAGCGCGGATGACTGTTGAAACGATCGGCGTAGGCACCCCGCATACCGTCCAGCCGGGGGTGGTATTCGACCTTGATCACCTCGGCGCCGTAATCGGCCATAATGCGCGCTGCGTGGGGGCCGGCCCAATCGTGGGTCAGGTCGACAATACGCAGGCCGGCCAGCGGCTGGCTACTGACCTCTGCGCTCTGAGCGGCGGATTCTATGGCCGCACCGGACCCGGCGTTCGCGCGCCAAGCCGAACGCACGTCATCGCTGTGCTCACCCAGGCGGGGAGCGCGCGTCTGCTGCCAGGGGGTCGACGCCGGCAGGAAGGGAGCACCCACCATCGACTGCCTGCCTATATCCGGGTGGTCGACATCGACAAACGCGCCGCGCGCCTTGTTCTGAGGCGATTCCAGCACATCCTGCAAGGTGGCCAGGTAACCCCAGGCCATGCCTTTCTCCTGACCAATATGGTAGATATCCTTCTTGTTGTTCTTCATCAGCCAGGGCTTCATAAGTTCGCGAATATCATCGCGGTGTTCCATGCGCCCTGCCATGTGCTCGTATTTCTTCTCAAACAACTTCGGCTCTTCAAATACCTTTGCCGCGTTCAGCCAGTTGCGGATCGGTCCGCCCATAATCGCCGCGTAACCGTCCCTGCAGGGGAAAATTCTCCAGGGGACCAGTGCGTGTTCATCATTCCTGCGGATACCGACCTTGCCCGTGTGCAGGTACTCGGCCATACCGATCTCGAAATTGTCCAGCGCGGCTTCCTGAATCGACAAATCGACCCAGTCTCCGATCCCGCTCTGCCTGGTCCTGAAGACCGCCATGAGCGTGGCGATATACGCCTTCATGCCGGCGCTCTGCTGGCTGATCGCCGGACCTCCGCACAGCGGCTCACGCGCGTCATCACCGGTCGAGTTCATCAGGGCGCTCATCGCATACAGCGTGATCTCTTCAGCCGCGTAGTCCTTGTACGGACCCAACTGCCCGAAGTTGGAAATGGAGGTCATCACCAGCCGCGGGTTGATCTGGCTCAGGGTCATGTAATCCAGGCCAAGTTTGGCCATGCCCCCGGGGCCGGGACCCAGGTCTTCGATGACGACATCGGCCTGGGCAACCATCCGCTTGAACTCGCTGACATCGTCAGGCTTGTTGTGCAAATCAAGGACCAGACTCTTCTTGCCGGTATTGAACCAGGCAAAGGGCAGGCTGTTCTCCACTTCCGGCTTCTTGCCCGCGAACGGGCCCCGACGGCGCAGATAGTCTCCCTCCGGCGGTTCGATCTTGACAACTTCGGCACCAAATCCCGCCAGCAATTTCGTACAATACGGCCCGCAGATTCCCTGGCTGAGGTCCAGTACGCGTAGATGCGACAATGCTGCCTGCTGGTGTTCGTTTGTGCTCATATCTCTTTTCTCATCTCACACGGTTGTCTGTTGCGCGCTCGTCGCCTTTGCTTCATCCCCGGCCGCAGCCTTCTTCTTGCGACGGCGGGTCCTGAACGGGGCAATCACCGGCGCCACCAGGATGGTGTCGGCCGGCAACATCGCCATCGTCAGGATCAACTCGCCAACCCGGTCGGCAGCCAGCGCATGCTCAGGCTTGATCGGACCATTTTGTTCCCAAAGCGGGGTGTCAACAGCATCCGGTAGAACAGTCTGTACCTTTATACCGTAGGGACGTACTTCTTCAGCCAGCGACTCGGACAAGCCGATTACACCAAACTTCGAGGCACAATAGGCGGAATCATGCGCCTTGCCCTGGCGGCCCGAGGTGGACGCCAGATTGATAATGCAGCCCTCACGCTGTGCCATCATTGCCGGCAACACCGCCTTGTTGCTCAGGAACACGCCCTTCAGGTTTACATTGATGACGATATCCCACTCCGGGCTGTCGACCTGTATCATCGGCTTGGGCAGGGTGCCGGGCGCTCGCAGAATACCGGCGCAGGTAACCAGGAAGTCGATACGCCCGAACTGTTCCCCGGCCTGGCGGGCCATCTCTTCCATGTCGGCCTCGCTGGTGACATCCAGCGCGAGCCCGACAACCTGTTGCCCGTCAACAAGAGCGGCCGATAGTTCCTGCTGCAGCGCATCCACGGTGTCACGACTGCGATCAACCACGATAACACTCGCGCCTGCACCCGCCAGGCAACGACAGGTGGCGGCACCGATACCACCGGTGCCACCGGTTACGATCGCGACTTTGCCCGCCAGAGGCGCTGCAGGTTGACTGACTGGGTTACTCATGCCTTTCTCCATTCACGTATCTGTTGTTCCGCTACCCTCTGCGGCCGGCCCATCCAGGCAGGCTTTTCCTGTACCCGCAATGGTTCAATGACCGTTTCGAGACACACCGCATCGGCGGGCATGCACACCATGTCACTCAACAACTGCGCGACCCTCTCTACAGGAAGCACGTCGGCCGGTTTTGGTATGGGCCCGTTCTGGGCCCAGATCGGCGTATCAATCACACCCGGCAACAACACCTGCACGCGTATACCGTGCGGTCTGACCTCTTCCGCCAGTGCCTGGGACAGGCCAATCACCGCAAATTTCGACGCGCAATAGGCCGAATCAAAGGCATACCCCTTGCGACCCGACGTCGAAGACACATTGATAATCTGGCCCGAACCCTGTTTCATCATCGCGGGCAGCGCGGCACGATTGCTGAGGTAGGTTCCTTTCAGGTTGATGTCCATGACCTGGTCCCAGTCGGCGCTACTCATTTGCGCGACGGTCTGCAGGGCTCCATCACCGGCCCGCAATATGCCTGCCGAGGCGATCAACACATCTATTCGACCGAAACGTTGCAGGGTGCTGTCGACCATTGCCTGCATGTCCCGTTCACTGCTGACATCGAGGGCGAGCCCGACCACTTCAGCGCCCGGCACTTGCTGTCGCAGCCAGTCCTGCGCCTCTTCTATCCGTTTGGAGTTGCGACTGACAACGACCACAGCTGCACCAAGCTGCAACAGGCAAAGCGCAGTGGCGCGACCGATACCGACGCTACCACCGGTTATGATCGCCACCTGCCCCTGTAATACGCTGTTATCCATAGTCATATTCGCGCAATCACCCGCCGATCACTCCCTGCGGGCAACAACCTCTAACCAGTAGCGTGGTACCTCCGGCATATTCGCCTTCGCCAGTGTCGGGGCGGCGGCACGCTCCAGTGCCTCGCAGGCGAGTTTTACCGGATAACCACTTAACAGCACCTTGGCGAGACCGGCATAGGCGCCTATGGTCTCGAAACACCGCTGATCCAGCATCACGGTCCGCTCTTCACTGACCTCGACCTTGAAACCGTGTTGCTCGAGCTTGCCGGTATAGTCCTCAATTGACATCCACGGCTTTGAAAATGCACGCGCCGCATTCCCGCGTTTGCGCTTCACGCCGGGATGACCGGTCGCACGCAATTCAGTATCGCGCTCCTTTATATAGGCCAGCGCTTCCTGCATCCAGTTCACGTAAATGTGCTCAGTTCCCTTGGTATAGGTGCCCGCATAGAAAGACGTGTTGAACGCGAAGCGACCACCCGGAACAAGTATTCGGTTCAATTCCGTGAACATACCGTCCAGGTTATCGATCAACTGAATGGCATTCCCCATAATCGCAAAGTCTGCGCAATCATCCACAAGCGGCAGGCAATCCGCGCTACCTTCGAGCAGGTCAACGACGTGCATATGCGGCTCTGCTGTCGGCACCCTGGTGGTATCTGACGGCACGAGGTAACCCCGGCCGGCAAGAAACTGCTGGCCATGCAGCAGTGACTCGCGCGAAAGATCCATGCCAATAATCCGTTGCGGCTTGTCCGCATCGACTGAACCAGGCTTGTAGTTACCTTCACCGTATATCTTCTCAAGTAACAGGCCTGTCATCGTGCTGGTACCACAGGCCAGGTCCACGATGCGCGTGGTCTTGTCGATCGGCAAGGTCTGGATCAGATCACGGTTCGCATTGATATACTGGGGCTCGCGTGAAAACGGTTCATAGGAAGTATCGATAGTTTCATCATCGACCAGAAGATCTTCCAGGTGACTCATGTCCACTGACTGCTCATCCTGTTGCGCTAGGTTTTCATTGATGTTCTGTGCCATTTTCGCTTCTCTTCACTGTTGTCAATCACCGTCTCACTGTCCCGAAGCTTCTTCGCCAGGCCCTTCTCCATCCATGACAGACCCGGATCGCGAGGTCTCTTGCGTCGCTCCGCGCCTTTCCAGCCACGCTTGCGCCAGGCCACGCGGCGTTCGCGCCTGCGACGGCAGGTTTGTCCATTCCAGTTACCCTGCCGGCTGTTTTGCCGGCGATCAGCGTCGCTGGCGCCGGAACCATCTGTCGAACCCGGACCGCTCTCGGACGCTTCAGCCCTCTCGATAAAATCAAGGACCGCGTTGGTGAAGTACCGCGGTCTGGCGATAGGGTGAAAATGCCCGACACCCGGTACAATGATCGTATCGCTGTGTGGCAGTTGCTGTTCCATCTGCCTGCACGTATCGATACACCGCGACCGCTCACCGTAGATCAATGCAATCGGATTACCGAAGGCTTTGATCCTGCCGGCTGTCAAGCCAGCAGGCGAGCGTATGTCTTCACGCGCCGATGTCGTCTCCAGCAGTTTCAGCCACAACCTCGCCGAACGCTCACCCTTGCCCATGCCACCGAACGGATTAATGCCTTTACGGCTCGGCTGGCCAGGGTTGTTCAACTTGTGTCTGGCCAATTCTTCGAGCAGCCGCATACCGACATGCGGCTCCTTCTGCCAGTTATCCACAGACTGGGAGATAAGCTCCTTTTCCAGGCCCTGCAATTCGGCCTGCTGATCGAGGCTTTGTATGGGTTGCAGTGAAAGCACCCTGCTGTCCGCCAACACCAGTCCTTTTACGCGATCCGGATGCCGGGTCGCGTACTGCAGGCCGACCACACCGCCGAAGCTGTGACCCACCAACACCGCTGCTTCAATGGACAGGTGGTCCATAAGTACCGCAAGGTCATCGGCCATATCGGCCGATGTATAGCCGCTCTCCGGCATGGAGCTGTAGCCGTGGCCACGCAGGTCGAATATCGTTACCCGGCAGTGCTCCTTCAGCGACTGCAGCGGGTGCGGAAACCAGAAGGCGCGATTGGTCGCCAGACCGTGAATCAGCACCACATCCGGTCCCTCACCAGCCTGCTGGTAGGATATCTTGGCGCCGTTGGCAACTACACTGGGCATATCAACAAAGGCCTGTTCTGTCTTTAATATCCATGCTTAAGCACGTTCGCGAGCTTAAACTAGAGGCTTGCGGACAGGAAATCGGCTATATCCCCCACCGAAAGATCGTCGACATAACGACCATCCACCATCAGCAACTGCTCGAACGGGATACCGCGCTTGTCGAACTCCCCTTCAATCGCCACGACCAACTGGACTATATCGATGGACTCAAAAGCGAGATCACTGATCAAAAAGGTGTCCCTGTTGATTTCACCTTCGAAATCCATGTCCCAGTCATCCGTCATATCGACCAGGACACTGCATACGCGTGAAACGATGTCATCGGTGCTAGCTGCGTGTTGAACATTTTCCATATGTAAACCTCGTTTTACCCTTGTTAAGTCAAACTGTTCAGGATGCGTGCCTCACGTTCTCGACAATGCTGGAGAACCGTGTATGCAGTTTGAGCGCATTTGTTTCAAAAATGTGCTTTTTGGTGGATTCTGACAGATCGCGCCTTTCTATACGCTGCACCGTCTCCGGGAAACCGCAATCCCAGTGCGGGTAGTCGGATGCGAAGACGATGCCGGCATCGCCGATCTGGCCTATGACAGCCTCGATGCCCGCTTCCTCCGGCAAACAGCTCACGAAACACTGACCATCTTCCAGATACTGGTGCGGATGGCGCTTCATGAACGGGGTGTGTGAATTCAACAGGTCGATCTCTCGATCCATCCTGTCGAGCCACCACGCCAGCCAACCGATTCCTGACTCGATAAATGCGACGCGCAGCCGGGGGAAGAAATCGAATACACCGCCTCCCATGATGGTGGCCATGGCGCGCTGCTGCTCGTAGGGATGGGTCATAAGGTGACGGAGCATGTGACAACCCTGCGCCTCTTCCGTGCCCATTCCATAGGGCGGCCGGCCGGATCCCGCATGGATACAAACCGGCAAATCGACATCCTGTGCCAGTGCCCACAACGGGTGGAAACGCGGGTGGTCAAGATTGAAATTGTCGATATGCGGGGTAATGGAGATGCCACCCACCCAGTCTTCATTGACAACCCGGTTTATCTCCTCGATCGCCATCTCCGGATGACGCAGTGAAACCAGCACATTGCCCTTGATGCGGTTGGTATCGACCGAACAGTATTCGGCGAGCCAGCGATTGTAGGCGCGGTACATCGCCGTCTCCAGTTGCGCATCCTGGATAGCGCACATGCTGGCGGCACCGCTGGCGAAGATAATGGCCGCGTCAATGCCTTCCTTGTCCATATCCCTCAGCCTGATCGCGCCGTCCACGCCACCTTCGAAATTATCGGGCTTCTGGATAGGGCGGACAATATCGTCGCTCTCGGTCTTGCCGAGCGCACGACCGCCGAACTTGACGAATGCGGGGTACTCGACGCCATCGATTATCACCGCACGCGATCCATCGTCTTTCACAAAAGGCCTGGGCGCACGCTCCTTGAATTCAGGGTCGCAGTATTCAGTGAACAGGCTGAATGGCTCGGCCACGTGACCATCACAATCAATAATTTTGTACGTCTTCACAACACTCCCTCCAGTTTCAAAACATGTCTCGCTTCTTCATTAACGCGTCTCCCCCTGGCGCAATTACCGCTGCGCGCAACCGGAACCCGCGGGCTGCGCAATGCTTGACTCTCAAGCCGCAGGCCGGGCGATCGCCACTACTCCATGTAACCCAGCATTTTCAGCTGCTCCATGATTTTGTCCTTTTCGTCTTCGCTGATTTCCTCGATCTCGGCGTCACCGTCTGTTACCGACAGAGTCTGGCCCTTGATTTTCACCGGTTTGAACCGCAGATGCTCGGGTGAGAAGAAGGATGTCGGGACGGATCCCTCAAAGTCTTCCGGTACCGCCAGCCCCATGCTGTACAACAGCGTTGGCGCCACATCGATGATATCCAGCCTGTCTATCTCGACACCTTCGGCAATACCCTTGCCACCGGCCAGGAATACGCCATCAGGGTGGTGTGTACCCGCCGGCACATCCCGCGGCATTACAACCGGTTCGAGGTTACGAATGGAGACGAAGCCGTGGTCCCGCAACACCAGTGTCAGGTCGGCGGCATGATCCATGTAGTCGCCAGGGAAGTAGTCTTCGCGCTTCAGAATATCCGTGATAATCCGCTCACCGGTCTCTTCATCGACCAGGCTTTCGAGGTCCTTGATAAGACCGTCGCGGAACGACTCATATTCAGCGGGCGGGATACCGGGGTCCCCCGGCTCCTGGGCAACACGAATCGTAATACCGTTGGATGAGGGTGTACGGCAATAGGCAAGTGTTTTGTCCCAGTCGACATTGGCGAAATTACTGTCTTCGCGTCGTTTCGAGTATTCGCTGTCATCCGTCTCGTTCCAGTGCAGGTAACCTTTCTGGTGCAGGAAAGTGTTAATACGCAACACCTCTGTCGTACTGGTAAAACCGTGATCCGAGGCCATGAAGACCTGTACGTCGGGGCCAGCCTGCGTCACCAGGCCCTCGATATAGGTATCGAGTTCCCTGAAATACTTCAGGCAGAGCTCGCGCATGCGTTGCTCATAGGCAGAGGGCTCTTTTTTCAATAGCGCCGGATCAAGGAAGGCCCATGCCTGGTGCTGGATCTTGTCAACGCCATCGAACATCACGGCCATAAGATCGGGATTGTCTTCATTCAGCAGAAATTCGGCGATGCGATACCACTGGCCCTCGCGCGGCAGATGGTAGGCCACCCAGGACTCGGTGCCTTCCTCGCCCAGGTCTTCGAGTGCCTGTTTCTCGCGATCGAAATCCCAGGCCAGCTCTTTCGGATTGAAATCATCGAGCGTTTTCAGGCGATCATAGAGCTCCGGCGGAACCATGTTCCGGCGCAGGTGCTTCCAGGGAACGAAACCAGGCACCAGGGAACCGTTGATGCTGCGCGGCGGCGCGGTGATCGGGAAATTCAGGGCCACCGCGCTTTGATTCTGGCGACTCGCGATGGACCAGATTGTCTCGGTCTTGATGTCGCGCGAATCGTATAGCGTGAAATAAATCTTGCCCCGATTTTCTTCCGCGCGGATAAAGTCAAAAATGCCGTGGTGGCCGGGTGAACGGCCGGTCATAATGGAAACCCATGCCGGCGGAGTCAGCGGATTGGGTGTGGAGCGCAACTTCGCGCGGGCGCCTTTTTCCATGAACTTTTTCAGAAAGGGCATTGTTACGCCGACGCCAGGCAGATCGCTGGTCAGCTCATCCAGTACGGTGAAGGTTGCGCCGTCCAGTCCGATAAATAATGTTTTCGTCATTACAAACTCCTGAGTATTCAATCCACACACCTTGCAGTTGATGCAAGGTTCTAATCCGTCTTGCTATGCTGTTCCACTGCTCTTGATCTGAGCAAATTGACGGCACACCGCTACCACTTCTTCACGCGCAAACCACAATTCTATGACAAAAGATCTCTGCTCATGCTGCACAATCACTTCGCTGCCGTTCCCGGAAACACGAGTCACCTGCCATGACATCGGCCTGCCCTGCAGCCCGGTCGCGCAGGCCTTGGCGGCGGCCTCCTTGGCGCACCACAACCCTACCAGCATTCGCTCCCGCTCACCTGCCGGAAACACATTCAGGCAATCGAGTTCCGATTTGGAGAAAGCCCCCTGCAGCAAGTCGGAACTCCTGACGCGGTCATAGCGCTCCACGTCTATACCGAGTTGTTTGCCGGCTTCACACACTGCCGCTACCGCAGCCGCCGGGTTGTGTGAGATCGAAACTACCGGCGTCGCCACCGCGGCAAGCGCCTGGCATTCAACAAGTGGTCTTCCCTGTGCGTCTGACTTGATCTCTATATCCGCCGGCGCCAGAACAATGCCGTGTTGCTGTCGAGCCCACTGGCGTACGGCATCCTTCGCCGCAATGCGGCCGAGCAACCAGTCAGTGCGTCTTGGCCCCTGTTCCGGTAGAGCATACCAGAGGACCCGCTCATTGTTACTCAACATAATGTGAGCCAGTACACGCTTCCAGATAGCCCAGGCATCATCGAGGAAGTTTTTTGGGAATGCCTCCACGCGCCGGGTCACCAATCCGGTCTCATTTTGCATCCAGGGCACAGACAGCTCTGCCGTCTGCGGGTGCAGGCGACACTCGTAGAACCCATGTGGAATACTGAAGTGACGGTCCTGCCATGCCTGCAAGCGCGCTATGACCCTGCCACCGTTGTCCAGCACGTCAAAATCAGCGCGAATGTGTTTCTCTTCCGTGAAAACTATGGCCGCCCGGCACAGCGTGCGTTCACCGGGTGCCGGCATCGGGGCAAACTGCCGGAAACTGTCAACCTGGAACGGAAAACAGTTGAAATCCGAACCAAACTGTTCGGTCAACCAGAAACCGACAAGCTGACCCGCCGCATCCAGCAGGCCGGCATCTGTCTGGAATACGGGCTGGCTGATGCCGTTAAAATACTGCTGCAGACCGATGGTTTCCAGGTCGGCCTCGATACCACTGGCCGACCAACGACGCAGGTGTTTGACACCCTGTAACAGCGGCCCGTGAAACATGCCGGTGCGGTAGAGATTTTCATCGGCGAGTGCGGAAGCGGATGCCTCGCCCAGATCGATTGCAAGCGCAGCAGGTGAAGCTTCGAATTGCTGTGCCAGGGCGACGACGCCCTCAAATACAAGGACGCCACTTGCCGGGCCGGCTTCCGATACCTGGTAGAGCCTGACTTCTACTTGCTGTTCATCGGGTGTTGATGAAACTCGCTTCGCATGAATATTGAGGGTGATAGCACCGTGATCGAGAGTCAGCCAGCGATAGCCACGCAAATTCTGCATTCCTCGCACGATACAGCCATTGCCAACCAGGTACGCGGCGGCCTCGGCAATAATTTCCATGCTGAAGGTGAAGGGTATGACAGGCAATGCCAGCAGCGCGGTGTCGCGAGCCGAGGGCGCGCCACCCAGCGTATGGTCCTTCAGGAACAGGTCGCGCTGCAAATCAAAGCACCGCTGCATACGCAGTTCATCATCGGTATGTACGAGCGTCTCGCCCAGCAGCGGCCAGGCGGGGTTGCCGGTCGCTGGTGTGGCGTCGTCGACTACCGCGCCGCCGGCCAGCGACATGACGCGCGCCTGACTCTGCAGGAACTGGTTCATGACCTCGAAGTGTCCCTGCAGCGCCTGCAATCGCGGATCGCTGGTCACTGCGTGCTGCTCAGGCCTGGCTACCTGCGGGACAGGCGCCGGCGCGACAGACATATCCGGCTTGATCGGGACAACCTTGCTTGCTGTAATGGCGGGTTTCTCGGACGTCGTATTCCGTATCGACTCCAGCAATTCGGGTCGCGCGGTGAGACGTGGCGTTTCAAGCTTGAAAGGCACCTTCGGCCTGGCTTTCGGCTCGGATTCAGGCGCGTCGAAATCGAGCCTGTTCAGCTCGCGACGCGCATACATAGGCGCCAGGGTCATGTCAACGCCATGCGTGAACAGGCGCCCCAGCATGTGCTGTAACTGCTCGAGCCCCGCCCGGCGGCGGCTGTTGCTGGCGACCACGAGACTGTCGTCACAGTCACGCAACGTGTCCTGCACGAAGGATGTCAGGTTGCCCGCCGGTCCCGCTTCGACGAACACCCTGAACCCTTCCGCGTACATGTGTTCAATGGTTTCGCGGAAGCGCACGCAGCTTGACCACTGGCTGTTCGCCAGTTCGCGAATCTCGTCAGGGTCATCGCTGAACGCTTGCGTAGTCGCACAGCTATAGAGTCGGGTATGCCCGGATCCGAGCTCGGCGGACTCATAAAACGAGCGGAACGCAGCACTCACACATTCAAACAGCGGAGTGTGGTACGCACGATCAAACGGCAGTCGCGCGCAGAGTCCGCCCAACTTGCCCAGTTCGGCACTGGCCTTTGTAATGTCGTCGTCCTGGCCGAACAACACGACCTGGTTGGGACAGTTGTCAATGGCCAGCATGATCTCCATACCGCAGTTATCGAGATACGCCTTCAGTTCCCCGGGAGCCAGAGCGCCCACCGTCAGCAATGTCCCGCGCGGTATACGATTCGAGCTCTCCAGTTCCTCGTAGATCGCATTCAGATGGCGCATTTTCTCACTCAGCTGCTCATCGCTTTCGTTGCGCATCGTGCCCGACGCCAGCAATGCAGCGTTCTCCCCGGTGCTGTGGCCAAGCATTGCATCCGGCCTGATCCCGAATTCAGCGAGCAGCGCATTGAGCGCCATATTCGCGGTAAACACAGTTTCCGATCCGAGATCCATATCGAACAACTGTTTTTCGACCAGCGCCCGCTCATCTTCGGTGAGGCTGGTCGGCGCCGCGAAAACGATCCGGCTTGCCGGATTTTCACGCTCGGGATAGGTCTGGTCGAGAAGATCAAACCACTTGCGCACCGTCGGGAAAAGCATGCACAGATCGGCAAGCATGTTCGGGTACTGCGCACCTTCGCCCGGGAACAGCAAGGCCAGCTTGCCCGACTTGCCCGCCCGCTCATAGTAGACGCCATTGCGCGTCTGCAACCTGTCTGTAGATTCGTCGGCAAACTTGCCGAGCACAAAATCGATTTTCTTCTGCAGGTCGGCTATGTCCCGGGCAACAATGGCCAGGCGATGGTCGGCAGCGGTGGTTTGCGAGAGGCTGTAGGCGATATCCGCCAGCGGGGTGTCGGGGCTGGCGGAGAGGAAATCCTGCAACTTGTTCAGTTGCTCGAGCAACCCTGCCTGGTGGGCTGCAGTCAGCACCAGCAGTTCGCTTGACCATCGTCTATGCAGCATCGTGTCGTTCTGCGCTGCCGGACCGGTGTACTCTTCCAGTACCGCGTGCGAATTGATACCCCCGAAACCAAAAGCGTTGACCCCGGCACGACGCGGGTGATCTTTACTGGCATGAATCCATGGTCGGCTCTCGTTGTTGATATAGAAAGGCGTCGACTCTATATTGAGTTGTGGGTTGACCTCATCACACAGGGTTGGCGGGAGCACCTTGTGGTGTAACGCCAGTGCTGTTTTGATGATCGCTGCCGCGCCGGCTGCCGGAATACAATGGCTGATCATCGACTTCACCGAGCCCAGAGCCGTGTTTGGCAGTCTCTGCCCGCGCGCTCCAAACACCTGCGACAGTGCACTGATCTCCGTCTGGTCGCCCAGCGGAATTCCGGTACCATGTGCCTCGACCAGGTCCACTGTCGCCGGATCGACACCACAGGACTGGTAGGCGCGTCGCAGCGCCAGTACTTCACCCTCCAGGCGCGGTGCAAGCAGGCCCAGCGCCTTACCGTCGCTCGCCACACCGACACCCTTGATCACCGCATAAATGCGATCGTTGTCACGCTCGGCATCCGCGAGTCGTTTCAGGCAGAGAATACCAAGCCCCTCGCCGAGCAATGTGCCGCTGGCAGCGGAATCAAATGGACGTATCTTGCCGCGCGACATTGCTTCGATCTGGCAGAAGATCATGTATATTTGCGGCGGCGTAGATGCATGTACGCCGCCGGAAAGCACCATGTCGCTGCGTCCACTCAGCAGTTCCTTGATCGCCAGTTCAATCGCGATCAGCGAGGAGGCGCATGCGGCGTCGATGATAAAATTTGGCCCGCGCAGATCGAGGCGGTTGGCAATGCGCCCGGAAACGACATTGGGCACCAGTCCCGGTGACATCTCCGGTGTGAACGGTGGCAGGCTATCTTTCAGGCTTGCTCGCAACTGGGCAAGCATACTGTCATCGAGCTGTGGACAAACCTGTTGCACCACTTCCATGGTCTGGTCGACCATCATCCCGTGTTGCATGAGATTGGTGTAACCGCGGTTGACATAGGTACCGCGACCGAGAATAACCCCGGTCTTCTCCCGGTCGAACTCGCGCTCCATATAGCCGGCATCCCGCAATGCGGCGGCGGCCATTTTCAACGCGAGGTACTGATCCGGTTCACCCCCATCGACTGCATTCGGCATGATCCCGAATTCGCTCGGGTTGAACTCGGCGCTCTCTCCGAGAAAACCGCCCAGACGGGTATAAATGCGATCATTATCCGCCGAATCCGGGTCGAAGTACGGCTTCGCCCAGGAATCCGGCGCCTCGCGCACCGCGTCATACTTTTCCAGGATGCTTTGCCAGTAACTGTGCAGGTCGGCGCCATTGGAAAACATCGCCGACATGCCAACGATGGCGATATCCCTGCTGTCAGTTACCCGGCTCAAGGGGTAGCCGCCAGTCGATTGAGCGCCTCGTTGCAGGCACCTTCAATATCCTGCATGAGAATACGTACCTTACCGGCCTTGTCGACGAATATCGCGTCATATTGCAACAGACTGTCATTACCCGTCGGTTGCATGCGCATCATGAGGGTCAGCGGACCCTCCAGCGGGCCGTTCCCGTATCGCACGACCGAACCAAAGCGGGACGGCAGAGCGGTACTGCCACGGTAGATCCGCGACGATACAATGGCGAGCTGCGGCGGCGTATCGAGCACACCCGGATCAAACAACCACGACATTCCCGCAGATTTTCCACGGCCTTTCAGCCAGTCAGCGGGGCGGCTCGGCCTGATAACCGCGTCGAGCCCGTTCTCATGCAGGCTGGGAATGGCATCTATCAACTGGAAATACGGACCATGGAAGAGGTAGTCACGGTAGGCCTGGCCAACATTAACCTCCGTACCTGCCGGCAGCGGTTCAAGCTGGACATCGGGCGCCTCCTCGAGTTCGGGCCGCAGGATTACAGAGGCCCGGTAGTACGGCAGTTTTGAATTGACATCAACAATCTCGGCAGAGACCTGCAGGGAACTCACATCTGCATGGCTGGATGCACGGGCGACGAAGTTGACGCGTTGCACGCCATCGGCATTGAACTTGAGCCCGCGCAGAACTGTCAGGTCGCGCACCTCGCACACCACCCAGTCCGACCAGGCCGCCTGCACGAACTCCGCAATCCATTCAGCGGCGGCGGCAACCGGCAGCACCGGCTTGTTATCGAGCCGGTGATCTGTGAGATAGGGATCATTCGCGAGGGTAAAACGATGCTCCAGACTGATGGTGCCGTTAGGCTGCATTGTCGGCTTTGCCATCAGCAGGGGTAGCGGCATTTCGATGCTGGCTGAGGGCGGTTGCATGTGCCCCGCTTGCCAGGGGCCTTCGCCAGCGACCAGCTCAACATCTGACTTGGTACCGTAAGACAATTCATCCAGGAAGAAACGGCGACCCGCGGCTACCGGGATGGGAATAATGCCGCGCTCTCGGAACTGGCGCTTGACTCCTTCGGATGCCATGCCGGTGGTGTCCCACGGCCCCCAGTTAATGGCCATGACGCGCGCATTCGGCCACTGTTGGTCCATTTGCCAGGCCAGGCGATTTACGACCTCATTGGCGGCCGCGTAATCACCCTGCCCCTGATTCCCGTAACGACCGGCAACAGAGGTAAACAGCATCACGACCTTGAGCGTCTCGGGGCGTAAATGCCGGCTCAGCAGGAAACAACTGTCCGCCTTGGTATCAAATACACGGTCAAATGACTCGTCGGTCTTATCCGCGATCAATTTGTCCTCCACAATCCCCGCGCCATGGAGGACAGCGTCCAGGCGACCGTACTCATCGTAGATACTATCGATGAGCTGGACGAAGTTTTTCTCACTGCGAACATCGACACCCCGGTAAATCACCTCGGCGCCCGCAGCCGCGAAGTGTGCGAGGTTGGCGCGTATCTCGCGTTCGCGTAACAGCGTCGTCAACTGCTTTTCAATCATCACCGGTGTTGCCGTCTCGCCCCTGTTCCGCGCTTTTTGCAGCAGGTGCATGCGCAACTGCGACGGGTCGGACATGGAAGCGGTATCCGCTGCTTCAGCGCCGGGTTCAGGAGTGAGGCCGAGCACTATAAACTTCATACCGGGCCGCGCGAACTCGCTGGCGACCTCGGCGGTAATACCGCGCGCGCCCGCCGTGACCAATGTCACCCAGTCTTCCGCCGGCGAAAGTCGCGGTTCAGACTGTTCATCCAGCGGTGCCTGCACCGTGTAAAACACGGTACGCTGCCCCCGCGGGTATCCCACCTCGATATTATCGACCTTTACCCGCAGTTCGCTATTGATCGCATCGGCTATCTGCGCGGCATTCTGCGAGGGATCAAAATCGACAATCCTGCCGTTAACGCCCGGCCATTCCTGTACCATGGTCTTGACCAGGCCGGTGCCGCCACCCGAGGTTGCCAGGCCCCCTGTCAGTGTCCCACCACGGCCATAGTGGCCACCAAACAGGGATGCAACCAGCAGACGGCTGTTGGTCAGTTGCTGCAGGTCGCCACCGCACAACTTCATCAGGCGGAACAGGCTCTTGGTATGCAGCGAAGCGTAGTCGCGCCATTCGTGCAGGTTTCGGGGGGCCTCCGGTTCGGCGAGCCCCGCCAGGTGCAGTATGCCCGCCACGGGACCGTGCTGGTTGCGAAGTCCGGCGATGCGAGACTCCAGCGCGCTCTGGTCACGCACGGCCTCGCTATCAAGAATCACCGCTGTGACACCGTGCTCTCCCAATTCCCCGGCAACCAGCGGAGCGACTCCCAGGCGGTCTTCAGTAATCAGGTATAAACCCGACAGTGATTCTGTCGCGACCGGCAGATCTTCCGCACGTCCCTCCATGACAAACCGCGGCACCCGGTCGACCTGCTGTGGCGCAGTATCGACAGGTACGCCGGACAGCACGGCAACCGGTTGTTGCGCTTGCGTCGGCGAGCCGCCCGCAGCCGCGACGTCCAGCCTGTCGAGCAGCGCGTTCAACGACTTCACGCGCGTCAACTCCTCCATGCTGGCCTGCATGCTCTCCGCCATCGCCGCCGGCACCTGTTTCTGCAG
>JAUICG010000020.1 GCA_030427485.1 Gammaproteobacteria bacterium | reverse complement strand
CTTCTCGGTACATTGACGAGGGCAGCGTGCCGGGGAATGGTTCAGCTGTGAAGGGTGTGCTCTATAGAGCGCTTACTGTGGGCCGACTGATACTTAGTCTTTGAACCCCTGACTGAAACCGTTCCTTTTGGTCAGTGCGAAACGTAGGGTTTCTACGGTGGAATACGGGTCGATACGGGGTGGTTTGAGGGCGGGCCATATCTAAGTAATTGAATTTTATAGCTTTAAAATATAACGATTGCGGCTACGAACCAGGCGGTCGCACGTTCGAATCGTGCCAGGCGCGCCAATTAAATCAAGGGGTTAGCAGATTTTCAGATCGCTAACCCTTTTTTGTTTCCGACAGATTTCCGACACTTTTCCTCTCTCGTTTTACCACCGATGATATTGGTGTGGAATTGCAAACCACTACTGACGCGACCAGCTCAACAACTAATTATAGGTTCTATAATACTATTGGTGGGCGACTTACTCTCGAATATAGCCAGACCCGTCCCCTTGTAGACACACCAAAATACACTATCAAGGACGCTTGGAACGATTTGACCAGATAAACCATTGACTGATCGCTGCCACCTAATACCATCAAAGCAGTGCGACTAATGCTGTAAAATGAATGACCGAGACTTCTAATTGAATGAAGCAATCCACCCTGATCGTCCGATAATCACGGGCCCTGCCTGGGCGGCCTTTCGCGCGGCCACTACAAGGAAAGAGTTCTACACCGGCTGGCTGCAGTTGCAGCTGGCACTTCTCGGTTACAGTGTTGTTCATGCATGGCTATTCGAGGCTAACTCAGACGACGACCTCGGCTTATTGGCATCGACTGACGAGAGCGGCCAACCATCTGACCAGGTGCTCGCTATTTCCGCCGAGGTTCTAGGGACTACTACCACGCGTTCGGTTCAAGTTACCAGGGACAACGAGCCCGCAGGAACTCTTTTAGCCATGCACCTGGCTGGAGCGGACAAGGCTCACATTTTCTGCTGCCTGCTGCCAACTACGCTGATTGACGAGGTGCAGTTGGTGATAAGAACGGTTCTCTGGGGCTCCGCGTGGCTCTTTGCCGAAAAGCAGAAATCACCAGAAGCACAGCCGGAGACGGTTGATCCCGGGCAGCTCCAACAGGTTCATGCGTTCATTAAGGAAGTCGCCGGGCCGTATTCCTACAACGAATGGAAAAAGAGTGCTCAAGAATTCGTCAACCAGCTTGCCACCAACCACAAATCGATCCGGGCCAGTCTCTTTTTTCTGTCAGGTTCTGCCGCCCACCTGGTAACCATTTCAGACGTTGGGAAGATCGACAATACCCTCGATGTGCAGGATGCACTCAGCTCCGTGGTGGAGGAATACGCGGAATTCGGCGCCGGCAGACCGAACGCGGCAAACTCCCCATTGCATCGACAGTACGAGGCGGACCAGAAGACGTCCCTGGCGTTATTCATGTTCACGGCGGGCGACGAGGTATTAGGCATTGTCTGCCTCGAGTCTGAACAACCCCCAGATGAGCGCACTAGGGGTTTTCTGCAGGCCGCGACAGAGATAGTCGGTCCCTTCCTGTATTTCCAGAACGCCTACCAACAGCCTTTCTGGCGATTGATGTGGCGGCGCTTGAAAGGAACCGCAGCAGGGCAGGGTAAAAGAAGTGTCTTATCGAGCGTCGTGATCTTCCTCCTGGTCGGTTTTGCTATCTTCGTCACCATTCCGTTTAGGACATACAAGGTGACGGCCCCACTGGTCGTGGAACCGGAAAGCAAGGCCGTGATCACCAGCCCTTATCCCGGCTACATCAGCGAGGTGTTCATCAAGCCCGGCGACCGTGTCGCAGCCGAAGAGTTGCTCGTTGCACTCGATGATCGGGAACTGAATATCGAACGCTCCGAGAAACAGGCGGCGCTCATGAAGCTGTTGCGCGAGCAGCGCACACTGTCGGCACAGGAGAGTCCCGCCGAAAGGTCCATTATCCAGTCACAGATCGACCAGGCCAGTGCGGAGCTGGCCCTCGTAGAAGACAAACTTGAAAGAACTGAACTGCGCAGCCCCATGGACGGCGTTGTGGTATCCGGCGATCTCTCGCAGTCCATTGGCGCCCCGATAGAGCGAGGCGAAGAGTTATACCAGGTCGCGGAGCTGGGCCAGTACAAGTTGGTCCTCTACGTTCCCGAGACTGACTTCGACGAGCTGGCGCTCGACCGGCCGGGCAAGGCGATCTTTTCCGCCTATCCGGCGCAGGAATATGACGTGAGTATCCAGCGCATCACCCCGGCGTCGGAAGAGTATGAGAACGAGAACGTCTTTCGGGTCGAGGCCGCTCTCGAGTCGCCCCCGGAGTGGTTGCTGCCCGGGATGGAGGGTGTGTCGCGCATCGAGGCGTCGAAACGTTCGCTGTTGTGGATCTGGTTCCACGGCGTTGTCGACACGCTGCGAATCTACCTGTGGAAATGGTTCTGATCTGAGGCGTCCGCAATGACCAACCCGTTCAGCCAGGACTGGCACCATGTGAAGGGCTTAAGACCCCGGCTGGCGCCGCATGTCCGGTTTAATCGTCATAAGTACCGGGGCGAGACGGCCTACGTGGTGCAGGATGCGCAGGGCGGCCATTTCCTGAAGCTGGAGCCGGAGGCGTATCGACTGCTGTGGTGGTGTACGGGCGAACAGACCGTCGGGGAGATAGCCGCCGCGTTGGCCCGGGGCGGTGAGCAGCAGGCCCTCAACCAGAACCAGCTGCTGTTGTTGATCAATTCCCTCTACGAGGGCAATGCGATCGTCTTTGACCGCAATCCCGATACCCACTCCTTTGTGTCCGGTACAGTCAGGCAGAAGAGGAAGCAGTTTTTCTCGCGATTGATCAATCCCCTGTCCCAGAAGGTGCATCTGTGGAATCCGGACAGGTTCCTGAGGCGCCTCGATCGAGCACTGCCATTCCTGAAATCATCATTATTTTCAATGGCCTGGGCAGTTCTGGTCCTGCCGGTGCTGCTACTCACCTACCTGTACTGGGACGACGTGCTGTACGAGATGCAACGCTCTTTCGATTCTGTGCTCTCCAACCCGGGGCTGCTCGTTGCATTCATCCTGGTCAAGTTGGTCCACGAGCTGGGGCACGGCATCGTGGCGAGGCATTACGGCGCCTCCGTGACGGACATGGGTATCAACTTCATTGTCTTCGCACCGATTCCCTATGTGGATGCCTCGGCCACGTGGGCCCTGCGCAACAAGTATCAACGCGCGAAAGTCGCCGCCGCAGGGATGTTCGCGGAGCTGATGGTGTCTTCCGCGGCCTTCTATATTTGGCTCTCAGTCGAAGGCGGTATGGTCAGCTACTACGCCTTCAACATTTTCCTGATGAGTTCCGTGACCACGCTCTTTTTTAACGCGAACCCCCTGGTCAAGTTTGACGGCTATTACATTCTGTCTGATCTCATAGAAATGCCGAACCTGAAGAAGCGGTCGGATGGGTACATCGCCCAGGTGGTCTCACGTTTCTTCGGTTTGCGAGTGGGAACGAAAACGGACGTGGCGGACGGCAGGGAACGACGGATTCTGGTGAGCTATTTCGTGCTTTCCCAGTTGTACCGCGTGGTGATCATCGCGACCATCGTGCTGTTCCTGCTCGACATCCATTTCGTCATCGGCAGCCTGCTCGCGGCGTTGACGATACTGATGTGGATTGTCATCCCGTTCTTCAAACTGCTGGATTTTCTTGTCCAGAGGCACAGGCTGCGCGATATCCGCGGTGGCCGCATCTACCTCGGCTACACCACCGCGGTAATACTTATCGCGTGTTTCTTCCTCGTGCCCGTACCGCACCGCGCGGTGCTCAGCGGCGTGCTGGACCTGCCGGACGATGCCACCGTTCGCTCACCCGTGTCTGGAGCGTTGACGGCGCTCCCGGTAACAGACCGTAGTGTGGCCGAGGGCGACCTCCTGGTGGCGGTCAACGACCCGTCGCTGGTACATGAAATCAAGCGGCTGGAAGCCCGGTTGCGGGAACTCAGGACGCGGCAGTTCGACGTGCTGAATCGCTCGGCCGTGGAGCAAAAGATCATCGAAGATGAAATCAAGTACGCGAAAAGTCTCCTGGCTGAAATAGAAACGCGTGCAGCCAGCCAGGACGTACGCAGCCAGAAAGCAGGCGAGGTCATCATCGATCCGGCGTTTCAGACAAGGGGAGCCTTTGCGACGCGTGGTCAGCGGATGGGGTATGTGCTGAGCGAAAATACCAGGGTTTATGTCAAGGCGGAGTTTCCGCAGACGCTGTTCGGGCTTGTGAACTCGGAACTGCAGGGCGTTGAGGTGCGCTTTGTCCCGGACATCGGCACTGAATTTGTCGCCGAACGGCTCAGCCTGATCCCCATAGAAATTGTCGAGGACGGCGGAGGAAAAGGGGGTAAAACGCGGCGCGATGACGCATCTCCCTCCATGCGGCGTTATGAACTGACGGTGGCTGTCCCGGATTTCAATGATCTGCCGCGCCCGGGCACCGGCGCCAGGGTACGGCTGAGCTTCGAGGATGAGACGCTGTACGGCCAGGTTGTCCTGGCCCTGAAGCAGCTGTTCATCTCCCGGTTTGGAGGCCAGGGTGTCTTCGGTTAACAGCATCGGCTGGCAGCCGGCGCAGTTGGACTTGCAGTCGGTCCTTCCCCGGAATCACTACTACGCCTTTGGGCAGGGAGCCGTCGAGGCGCTGCTGCGGCGGGGCATTGCCGGGCTGCGTTTCCGGGTGTGGAAGGCGGCGAGGCCCTGGCGTCGCGTACCGGCCAGGGTGAGGGCGTATGTCGATGAGCTTGCCGGCCTGACAGATAGTCAGCTCGATGAACGTACGCAGGACATCCGCCACAAATCGGTGCATGGATTGAGCAATGACCAGGTCTGCGAATTGCTGGCGCTTGTGCGCGAAGTCAGCCATCGGGAGCTGGGCCTTGCGCACTACGATGTACAGTTGATCGCATCCTGGCTGCTCACGAAGGGCGTGCTGGCGGAAGTCGATACTGGGGAGGGTAAATCCCTCGTGGCGTGTACGGCGGCCTGCCTGATGGCCTTCCAGGGCCGCAGGGTCCACGTGGTCACATCGAACGATTACCTCGCCAGCCGGGATGCTGAGTACTTTCTACCGGTGTTCCAACGCATGGGAGTATCTGTGGCTAGCGTCGTGGACGGCCAGGAACCACCGGAGAGAAAAGCGGCTTATTCGAGTGCTGTCGTGTATCTCTCCAACAAGGAAGTGGCGTTTGATTACCTTAAGGACCTCGCGGTCCTCGGGCGCTCGACGTCGAGGAAGGCTAGTCTGCTGGCGCGAGCAACGCTTGGCACGGATGCCTCCTCGGGAATTGTCCAGGGCGGGCTGGATGTCGCGATCGTCGATGAGGCCGACAGTGTCCTGATCGACGATGCCAAGACCCCGCTTATCCTGTCCCAGTCGGCTGAAGCCTCCCATTTCGAGCCGGAACAGTATGCAAGTGCGATGACTTTTGCTGCACAGCTCAACCCGCAGACGCACTACTCACTCAGCGTCAGCAGGAAGTCGGTCAGGCTGCTCGAACCGGGACTTGCCGAGGTCGCCGCCCAGGCCAGAACGCTGTTTCCTGGCACCGCGCTGGGAGATGCTGTGCACCTCGTTGAATCAGCCCTCGCCAGCATTCACCTGTTTACCCGCGACGAGCAATATATCGTGCGCGATGATGAGGTCGTGCTGGTGGACGAAAATACAGGGCGGCCCATGCCGGACCGCTCGCTCCAGCACGGCATGCACCAGCTATTGGAGGTCAAGGAAGGTGTTTCCCTGACGTCGGACAAGCATGTACTCAACAAGACCACCTACCAGGAATTCTTCTGCGGCTACATGCACCTGTGCGGGATGACGGGCACGGTCCGGGAGGTGGCGAACGAGGTCTGGCGCACCTACCATTTGCCCTTCATCAAGGTCCCCAGGAACCTCAGTTACCGTGGACGGTTTCTTGGACATGGCTATCATCCATCGAGGCCTGAAAAGTTTGCCGCGATCGAAAAACGGATACGCCGGTGCCTGGACGAGGGGCGGCCCGTGCTGGTCGGGACGGGCTCCGTACTGGAGTCAGAGCAGCTAGGGCAGCACCTGGCGGACAAGGGCATAAGCCGCAAGGTGCTCAATGCCGCGCAGGACGCTGAGGAGTCGGCTATCATAGAACAGGCAGGTATGAAGGGCAGTGTCGTCGTGGCGACCGGTATGGCTGGCCGCGGTACAGATATTGCCCTGGAGCCGGCCGTACGGAAGGCGGGAGGCCTGCACGTCATCGCCGCGAACATGGCGGACAGCAGGCGGGTGGACCGACAGCTTTTTGGGCGCACGGCGCGGCAGGGTGACCCGGGCAGCTACGAGTACATCCTGTCCTGCGACGACCCGCTGCTGGCGCGCGAGTTCCAGGCGGGCTTTACTGAATGGCTCGGCCGGCTGATTGTGTCGGGCGGACCGTTGGCAAGACGCATTATCCGGGCCTGCTTCGCCTACGCTCAGATCAGGACACAGTGGCAGGGCCGGCATATCCGGTCGTCCCTGCAGAAACAGCAGAGGAAATTCAGGGAGTCGTTCTACTTTGGCTAGGCAGTGCGGAAAAACCACGTGCGTTCTCCTGATTAGCGCGACCTTACAGCTTGGCGCCGGGACAGCCGGCGCCCGGGAGTGGCAGTGTGTACTGCTGCCGAATAAAGTCTCGGTGCTGAGTGCGCCTCGCGAAGGCCAGGTGAAGGAAGTCCGGGTCAAACGTGGTCAGTTAGTAGAGCCGGGCCAGGTGCTCGCCATGCTGGAGGCGAGTGACGAGCAACTCGTCGTCAAGTTGTCGGAGTTCAAGGCCAATATGGAGGCGCCCCTGGCGTCGGCGACGGCGCGACTGAATTTCGAGAAGAGCCGGTATGACCGACTCTATTCCCTGCAGCAGAAGCGGACAATTTCGGACCTGGAAGTCGAGGAATCCGAGAACGCGCTACGGGTGGCCGAGGCGGAGCTGCTGGCGGTGCAGGAGCAGATGAAACTTGCCGAACTCGAGCATGAGCGAGCCCAATCCGCTTATGAGCGCAAGATCATCCGGGCTACCCATGCCGGTGTCGTGAGCAAGGTTCTGGTCAAGGAGGGTGAATACGCCGACCCTCCGGACCTCATCGAGATCTCCGGTATCGATCCGTTGCGCGTCGATTTGCTCGTCGAGGCAGACCTGCTGCACCGGGTCACGAAGACATCGATTTTCCAGGTGGATATCAACCTCCCGACCAGCCGGAGCTTGTCTGCCAGTCCGTCCCTGATCGACAAGGTGATAGACCCTGCCAGTGGTACCTTCCTGGTCAGGCTGGAGATCGATAACAGCAATATGGAACTGACTTCCGGGACAGGCTGTCTGGCGCATCTGATCGACGAAGAAAGTGGTGACCCATCCGGTCCCCTGTCGCGATAGGCGCAGGTACGTTACCGGGTTGGCACTGCCCATTAGGCTGATGTGGACAAGATATTAGGACTAAGCTACATTCAGACATTCCAGCGACCAATTTGCGCACTATAGGGTCTCGGTGGAATAAATATATCCTGCCCTCGCGTATAGTACAGATTGCATGCAACTTATGCGAATTCTAAATACACCGGCTGTACTTTGTCTCGCGTTCGTATTGTCTAGCTGTCGTTTTCAACTTGCCATTGAAGGGGAAGGTGACCTGGTAGATAGCAATGGCTCCACTATTTGTACATCTGAGCAGGGTACCTGTTACACCGGTGCGCAATGTCTTGAGCCTGGTTCCACCGATTTTGTATCAGCCCGTGCTGTTCCACGGCCTGGCTGGGAGTTTAAACAATGGCGTGACTGTGACCTCACTTTTGTTACAAGTCCGAACACTAAGGCCAACGCTGTTGGCGATGTTTGTGAAATGTATTGTGAGGGCTACGAAGACCCCGAAGTCTTTGCCATGCTAGACCTAATAGCCGTACCAACTGCTGAGTTCTGGCGACCTGATCATGATGGAGACGGTTTCCTGAATGCAGATGACCAGTGCCCTACCAACCCGGGACCCGGCACGGTCACCGGTTGCCCCCCGATTTCCGGCACTGACTACGTGGTGGTTGAAGGTCTGGCATGGGCACAGCCCGATCTGCTAAGCATATCTTATGAGCAACTTACCAATGTATGCGAGGAGCGTTTCTGCATCGGCATTTTGGGTGATTGGGATGTGTCCGGATGGACGGTCGGCACCCCCGAAACAGTAGGCGAGTTGTTCAACGCATTTATAGATTCGCGGCCTTTCACCGATGAATCTATGAGTTACACTCCTACGGAAGTCGAAAAATTTGGTCGCTCCTTTTTTGATGTTGGTGGTTTTCGACCGACGTATACTCATCAACATTATAGATCCGCTAGCGCCATTATGTGGGGAACTTTCGAGCCTTTCCCATTATCTGAGCGAGTGCGTTCAGCAAGCATAGATCATAATATTGGTAGCGTGCCGGACTCCGCGACCACTGCAGATTATGCTATGTCACCTGATGATTCACGCGATGCCCGACCAGTCTGGCTTTGGCGACCAGACCCGGGCGTAGATAGCGATGGAGACGGTAAGTATCATGGAGAAGACATTTGTCCGCTTCGCGCTGGCGATACAGATACCGGTTGCCCGGCCATCACGGATATAGTGTCAGTTAGCGGTAAGGAGTGGGTGCAGCCCGATCTGTTTTTGGGTGTTGACTATGACTGCATTTTACGCGGACTCGAAATAGGCGTTATTCCAGGTCCATATTGTAGTATTGTAAATGGCTACGACGCAGCGGGTTGGAACTTTGCGACAGCTGACGATGTTGGGGCGTTGTTCAATGAATTTATCGACTCTTCTCCTTTCGATGGCGTTGATCGTTCGCTATGGCCAAACCACTTTCACTGCACTTACTTTCCCACAGAAGTCGAAAAGTTTGGCCGTGCGTTTTTCGATGTTGGGGGATTTCGCCCAACCTACGTCACCGAAGGGAAGCGGTATGCCTCTGGATTGCAGAATGAGCCCCCAATTTATCATGCGGGAGACTATCTTCCTTATGTGGCAAGCATAATCCATGTTATTGGAAGTATCCCTGACAGAGCACAACTGTGTGACGAATTTCCAGAGCCACAAAACTATTTTACCCCCGGAGCATGGTTCTGGCGCCTACCTCCAACCGGCTGTTAGTCTGATCACCCACTGTTGCAATGGCACCGGTCACAGCGCATCCGCAGGAACCCGTGTTCGAAACGGCCGCACTTCAGATACGCCTCGAATGCCTGAAGAACATGCGTGGGCAGGCTCTTCCCTTGAGCATACAACTGCCCATCCAGCGCGGGGAAGTTTTGGCTATACTGGCTTGGGAGGCCGCTTGCGACCCGGCTCCGTAACACAGGGCTAGCCATTAATGTTTTGCTATACTGAGAGTTCGTTTTCTACTGCAAGAAGCACAGAGGATCTGCAACATGGCTGGAAAGCCGAAGGAGGAGACGGGGACCACCGAGAAACCCGCAGGGATCAGTCCCAAGGTCAGTTTCGACACCTCGAACCTGAAAAGCTCCTATGCCAACGTGTGCACCATGAATTGCACCCGCGAGGAGGTCGTTCTTAATTTTGGCCTGAACCAGAGCTGGGAGCACGCTGCCAACGAGGTAAAGATTGAGTTGAACAACCGGGTCATTCTAAGTCCTTTCGCCGCCAAGCGAATGCACGAAATGCTGGCAAAGTTGCTGGCGGACTACCAGGGGCGGTATGGCTCTATTCAGTCCGGCGATGGAGCATGATGTGCGTTTTGATTCCTTGGCGGAGATGAGACCTACCCAATGATAAAATGCGCTCAGGGGGAGTCTCTTCTATCTCTGCCTGTGCGAGTTGAAGTGAGCGGCAGGGCCGGAGTGTCAGATTTTTTACACCTCCAGGCGTTAACAGGGTTTTGCTGCCTCATCGCGGCAGTAATAGCCTGCATTTCAAGGCAGCTGGTACATTTTTTGCTTATACTTTATTGGCTAGCCCCTGTTAGCTGATGCCTCGCACATTGACCCGTTGAAGGGCAGGTGGAGGCTTGGAGTCCCGGACCAATAGGCGATAGCGGAATCAAAGCAGTTGTGAGGGGCCCTGGTGGGTCAATTTCGCGAAAACGCTGGAATTAAGAGGGTTGAAGCTAATGTCCTCATCAGTTCTCCGGGTGCGTGCACTTTCTGCACCATTGCTTATCGATTATCTGGCAGGTTGCGTCCAGACCAAGACCACACCTTGCGGTCTCAACGGCATGGTGCTTTTCGATAGTGGCTGGAACATTGTTTCGCCACAGACTTATGCCAACCAGTTCGACAACCCGCTACCGCTCGCGGTGGGCCCGGCGACCATGTCGGTGACCTCGCCGACACTGGTTAATACCAACGACAATCTCGAAGGTGACCAGACAAGCATCCCCATCGAGATTTATAACATGCGTACTCAATCTTCGTGGTTTTCTGGCAATGGAACGGCCTAAGTTAAGGAAACAAGTCGGCCGCGACCGATTTTTCCTGCAGAGTTATTCTTTGATTTGCCTGGCCCTTGGGTTGCTGGCGAGCGGCAGTACCTATGCGTTGGGTATCAAGTCGTCAAATTTCTGCGTACAACCTGGCTCTACTCATAAACTCCAGTTTGTCATAGACGGCAATGTGGCGACTCCCGCCTTGGAGCCGGTTACCAACGACCTGTTCAGCGTCGGCGTGAAGGTGACTTTCGACCCGGCCAAGGTTGCCGTCAACTCGGTGACGGTGGCTCCGGCCCTCGACTATTTTGGTTTTGGCGCAGGTGCGCAGGTCGTCTTTGGCGTTGACTTTGTCGGCATAAAGGGCAACGTTGATTTGACGGCGCCGAGTTTTTATTCGGGTAATCTCCTGATGACTCTCGAGATCACAGACCTGGGTGGTGAAACTCCGTTTACCCTGACCCCATCGCTTTATCAGCCGCTCGGTCCCTCCGAGCAGGTAATTATCGATGGCCTCGGCACGGTTCTGGACGGCACCGTGGTCTTTCAGCAGGTAGACATCTGCCAGACATCAAACTCTGCAGATATGCCCGCGGCTTCGGAGGACCTGGTCGTTCACTGGACGATGGTGGATTCTGAGAGCGACGGTGAATATGACGATGCTGCAGGTACGCCGGAGACCATCGTTTCTCGTGGCGGCTCTGCTCCGACACCGGGCGGTGACGATATCGTAGGCGACTACCTGTACTTTGCTGAGAATGCGGATGTCTCGGATGGCATAGCGACAATCCTCGACGACACTCCCGGCCCCTATTTATACGGTACGTTGGACTTTCTGAGGACAGGAAGCTTCACAATAACCGGTTGGGCACGAGCGGATGAGGCGGGTGTCCCGATCATAAACATAGGGGACAGCTTTGCCACCGGTGCGAATCAGTTTATTACCGTTTTCGTCAATCCCCAACTTCAGTTGGTCGCTGGAATCCGCGGACCAAATCAGTCGACAGATACCGTTATTGTCAGTTCGGAGTTTGGCGATATCGTGCCGGGGGAATGGTTCTACTACGAATTTAGTCGGTCCGTTGGCGTTGGTACTTCCCTGATCCTTAATGGGGAAGTTGTAGATGCCAGTTTGCAAGGCGCCACTTTCGCGATCGACCCTGTCAGCAATAGCAGGTTGGTGTTGGGGGGCGCGGCAAACAATGCAAACAGCGGCACTGATTTTCCGGATATTGGTTATCTTCATAACTGGTTGCGGGGTGCTCTCGGCGAAACGTTTATCTGGAACGATGCGCTGTCCGCGCAGGAGAGCGAAGCAGCCTACGCCTATATGCTCGACAGAGACCAGGACGGCATTCTGGATTCCATCGAAACCTATGCTACAGATTCCGATGGTGACGGCATTCCTGACTATGCCGATCTCGATAGCGATAACGACGGCTTGCGTGATGATGAGGAGGATCTCAACGGTAATGGCGTCGTAGATGCTGGCGAGACCGATCCCACCAGGCAGGATACCGACGGGGATCTGCTACTGGATAGAGAAGAACGCAATATTTGGGGCACTAACCCACAAAAGTTGGATACTGATGGGGATGGTACTGACGATGGGATTGAAGTGCTCGATGGCACCAACCCACTGCTTTCGTCCTGTGATCTTGACGATACTGATGGCTTGAGTATTGGTGATTTGCTACTGGTAAATCAGCAGGTTTTAGGGGCTGGGTCGCTTACCCCTACACAAGAGCTGAGCTGTGACGTGAACGATGATGGTGTGCTTTCGATTTCCGACCTGTTTCTATTGCAGCAAGCCTATCTCAATCCCTGATGTGCATTGATTAAAAATCAGTGGCAACAGCATTTTCGATAGATGTCTTGACTTTGAGTTGGATGATGGCGGCTTACTCAATGTGTCTCGTTTTCGAGTGGCTTTGCAAGGGAGCCTGCAATCTGGTTTAGGCGCAGTCTGTTAGTCGCATCATGCGGCTATGGAAATGGGATAGGACAGACAACTAGAAATAACTAATGATTATGTGTAAAGCTATTTGTTATAAGCGCGGTTTGATGCGTTAGTTTAGTGTGGGATTCGTTAGCGAAAAGTAGATTCCTTTGCTAGCATGAAAAAAGGCTGGCCATTTCCCCTAAAGGGGAGGATACATAATGCTTACGCTCACTCTGAGGAGCTTTAGCCGCGCTGCAACTCCAGTATTTGAAGCCTCGGTGGGTCTCCATCCGGCTCCAACGGGAGAGGAGATATCGGATCGGGAGGTTTAGGGTGCTTCGCCCGCTTCAAACCCGACCATATGATCACATATAGAAGGCGGTTGAGCTAAGCATAAGCCTTCTTTTTTGCAGCTGTAGCACCAGGCTGCGGAGATGGAAGTGAGCATGGGCGTTTACCAAAAGACGTTGCTGTTTCGGGCCATCCGCTACTTGCTCTCCAACGGGGGCGACGGCAAACGCCGCCACGCCCTGAGCCGGGCACCCAGTGTGGAACTCCTCGAGCCGCGCATTCTCCTGTCAGCCGATCCCCTGGCGGTTACTGCGGCCTACCTGAACGAAGACCCTCTGGACGACCAGCGTTCGCTGGTAACTGCCATCACGGTGGAGTTTGATCAGGCCGCGACGGGCCTGCTGGCGACGGACCTGCGGTTGCGTAACACCACCACGGGCCAGGACCTGGATCTCAGTGAAGCGACCCTGACCCTGTCGCCGGATGAGCAGACGGCCACCTGGCATTTTCCGCTGGAGGTTGGCGGCGCACTGCCGGATGGCAATTACCTGGCGATCCTTGACGCCGGGGATGTTGAGGCCAGCACCGGACTCACTCTGGATGGCAACAATGACGGCGTGGGCGGCGATAGTCTTGCTGGAGACTTCCACCGGCTGGCGGGTGATGTGGACGGCGATCGCGACAACGATTTTCTGGATTTGTTCCGATTCAGCCGAAGCCTGGGTACCGCCTCTGGCGACGCTGGCTTTGATTTGCGTTTTGACTTTGATGCGGATGGCGATATTGATGCACAGGACCAGCTGATCTTTCAGTCCAGTGCCCTGCAGGCGTTGGCGGTGCCGCCGTCTGCGCAGCTGAATTTGAGCAACGATACTGCACCGGGCGGGGTTGTGAACGGCGATCACGTAACCCAGGATATTGGTATCGATATTTTGGTCGAAGCCTTCGATTTGGACCAGTACCAAGTTCTGCTGGGCTTGTCTGGACAGCCTGATAGTGAATTCATCGATGTCTCTACATCCATTGATCCGCAGGGTCATATCACCATTGGTCAGGCGGAGTTGCAGAGTTATTTCCAAACACGCCAGATTCTATCTACTGAAGTATCCGGGGGCAGCCTGTCCGTCGAAGAGGTTTCTCGTGTATCAGCGGACGGTGACGGTGCCGTTTGGGTTGGCTGGGATGGCGATGACTACGAGGTGTTCTACTGGGATGGCCAGGCCATTCAAATGATCACGGACAATCTGGTGGACGATCTTTCGCCGGATTTATCAGAAGGACGAGTGGTTTGGTCCGCATACGATGGGAATGACACTGAAATTTATGCATGGGAAGACGGTGCATTTTTTCAGGTTACTGATAACGAACAGGACGACTATAACCCCCGCATATCCGGCCAAAACATGGTCTGGCAAGTTAATGACGGTAATGATTCAGAAATTGTCTTCTGGGATGGCGTGGAGCCCCAGATATTGCCCGAGTTTGAAGAATTATACGTGGACGAAAATGGTGATCCTTTGCCTCTGTCACGTGGTATTCGGCTCACTGACAATGACGTTGATGATTCTGCACCCGCTATCGACGGTAATACGGTTGTCTGGCAGGCCGTTGATGAAATTGAGGGCGATACCGATATCTTCTATTGGCAGGGTGGGAACATACTGAATCTCACGCAGACCGCTTACTCGGAGTTTGCCCCCGCTGTCGACGCAGACAGGGTAGCGTGGACGGCAAGGCTAACCGATGGCGATCCCAATTCCGATGAGATTATGCTCTGGGACGCAGGTGTACTATCGCAGTTAACCGAAAACCAGGTATCGGACGGATATGCAGATGTCAGCGGTGCGCATGTAGTCTGGGAGCAGGATGATGGGGGGACTAGCACTATACAGGGCATAATTGGCGTTGAGTTGCGTCAGTTCAGCGCGGAGCCGGATGATAGCAATCACCGCGCCAGCCTGCATGATAATGGTGTTTTCTGGCTATCTACAGACAGTACCACTGGCAACTCTTGGTCGATTCAACAGGAATACCTGGGCATCATTGAGGGCACGAATGTTCTCTCCCTGGCCTTAGAGGATCAAAGCGGCAACCTGTTGGATTTTCAGCAGTTGTCTTTTCGTCGGGATACGGTTGCTCCTTCAGTTGTTGTTGCTGATGCCAAAGACCGGTCTGAAACCGGTTTGCTAGATGTGTTGTTACTGTTTTCAGAGGAGGTTGAGGGCTGGCAGCCTGAATTTTTTCAGTTGAGTGGTCCCGGTGCCGGTTCGGCATCGATCGCATCTGTGGAACAAGTTGATGGCACGATCTGGCGTATCAGGGTCGAGAACGTCGTCGAAGACCGCATTGACGTCCAACTCGCTAATGCCGGTAACGTGCTAGATGCCGCTGGCAATCAGCTGGGCGGTGAGACGGCATGGAGCTTCACCCCCGATTTTACACAACCGACCTTAGTGGGCATGGGCTTTAAAGACAGTACGGTTTATACAAACAGTGCAGTACTTCCCCTCACTTTTTCGGAGCCAGTGCAGAATCTTACTTTGGATGACATCAGTATCGTGGGTCCAGATGGGGAAGAGGCTACGTTGTCGAATATGGTCCAATCCGACGCCGAGAACTGGAGCATTAATGTCAGCGATCTTTTCAGTGGTACCTGGCAGGTAGTGCTGGCACCTGGGTTAGGAGATGTAATTGACACGAGCGGCAACGCATTGGCGCAGGCACAGTGGGTTTTTGAGGTTGATTTGACAGCACCGGAGATAGTTTTTACTAGCGCCTTTAGTGATACGGAACCTGCTTCGCCATTATTCAACATTGACATAGTGTTCAATGAGGCCGTGCTCGGTGTTGATGCCGGGGATTTGTCACTGACGCAGAACGGACAGGCCGCTGGCAGCGTCAGCGACCCTGTTTACATGGGCAGTAACGTCTGGCGCTTCGCGGTAGAAGGGCTAAGCCAGGGCCCAGTCGACGTTCTTTTTGCGGCTGATACAGGTGATGTGACCGACGTGGGAGGGTTGTCAATAGCACCGCGTGCGTGGACAGAGTATATCGAGACAGACCGGCCCTCGATTGTCGTTACGGGAGAACTCGGGCGAATAGACTTGATGGCTGGCGATGACTATTTCGCGGGCGGAGATGGCGTCGGACAGGGTACCAACTTCGTTTTTGGTGGCTCCGGCCATGATGATTTGCGCGGTGGTGAATATGCCGACATTCTAATAGGTGGAGCCGGAGACGACTATCTGCATGGTGGATACGGTGATGACTACTACGAGCCGGGTCCTGGCAGCGATCGGATGAATGATTTGGCAGGCGAAAATTGGTATGTATTCCGCGCCGGAGATGGAGATAACGTTGTTGAAAGATTGAATGAAGGCGATACGCTGCAGTTTATGGGTATTAATTCCACTGACACTGAATGGTTGGTTGTTCAGTCGGTTGAAAATGAAACACGATATACGGAAATACGCTTTAACAGCGGGCAGGATAGCGTTCAACTTTACTGGACACCTGAGGAGTTAGGCCAAGGCCAAAATCTTGAAGTTGTATTCGAAGATACCGTTTTTAGCACTCACGATATTGCCGTTTTACTAGGTGGATACGGCGTTGATCAGGATGAGACATTATTTGGAACCTTGGATACCGACGTTATTTATGGTTTTGGTGGCAATGACACCCTCATAGGAAATGCCGGCGATGACCAGCTTTTTGGAGGGGAGGGCGATGATACGCTCTACGCGAACAAATTCGGTCAATTTGCGCTCGGGGAGTTTGACGTTCTCGACGGAGGATTCGGGAATGACCTTCTCTATGGTTTAGAAGATAGCACCTATATTTTCAAGCCAAGCTACGGCACCGATACAATTATTGCGTATTCTAGTCAGTCGGTGCGCTTTGCAGGCATAGATTCATCACAGGTAGAGGTCGTTACAGCGAGAAGTCCGATTACAGGTTTAGTATCGGCTATCGAACTTGTCGGGACTGATGATCGCCTTTTGTTGTCCTGGGGACCAATTAGTCAGGTCTATGAGGTAAGCCTTGAGTTTGATGATGCCACCTGGAGCACTTCAGATGTGCGATCGCGAGCCTTTTCGTCTATTGGCACGCCTTCAGACGACATTCTATTTTCCGGAAATGCGGCCAGTGTAATCGCGGCATATGAAGGCGATGACACAATTTGGGCAGGGGATCTGGACGATCTGATTGACGCTGGTGAAGGTGATGACTGGATCTCGGCCAATGGTGGTGATGACACCATTTCGGGCAAAGAGGGTGCGGATAGTATAGATGGTGGGTTGGGCGTAGATAGATACTTTTTGGATGCTGGATTCGGCCATGATCTGATTTCGGATCCTGATTGGGAGGCATTTAGGGTTCAAAGTCAGCAGGGTTTAATACAACTCAGGGACTTTGACGATATTTCTTTATATCTTGACTACTACCTGAAATATCCAGGGAACGAAAACCTGAGCGAGGGTCTTGTTCTGGACCGCATCGGCTCATCGGGGGCAGATGTAGCAATCATTGGTTGGTCGCCAGACCGCAACATTGCTGCGTCACAGCAAGTAGGTCCAAGTATATATTTTGAATCATCCAATGTGACGTGGGATGCCTCCCAGATTACCGATATTGTATTCAGCACATCCGCAAGCGGAGCATCTGACAATCTGTTCAGAGGAATCGGTAACGATACGCTCGATACTGCGGGTGGTGATGACCTCGCAAGAATGGGCGCCGGCAATGATACGGTTTCGGGTGGTGCCGGTAACGACGAATTATACGGTGAGGCAGGCGCTGATACTCTCGATGGCGGTGAAGGTAACGACATACTGTATGGCGGCCCTGGTAGCGACACTTATATTTTCAGTGGCAATTTCGGAAATGATTTTATCTCCGAGGAAATCTGGACAGCTGAGACGATCAGATTTGATGGGTTTAATCGCGACCAGTTTAGAATTTTCGGCATTGAAGGTGAAGGGGTTATCGGAGGTCAGTTTGGCGTCAACTTTACCGTCCCGTACCTCGTCATTGAGTCACTCACCAGCAATGATCGCCTGACCATAGATTGGCATCCGCACCCTAATTCCTCTGTGGGTATAGACGACCTTGATATCGTTTTCGATGACGTATCACTGAACCCGATCAATCTTTTCTTGGGCATTCTGGGTCAGTTGGGAACTGACTCAGATGACTACTTGTATCAAGCCGGTGGCGATCAAGTGGTATATGGAAAAAATGGAAATGACGACATTTGGCTCGGTAGTGGAAACGATACTGCCTATGGGGAAGAGGGCGACGATAACCTCTTTGGAGAGGCAGGTAATGACAACCTATATGGAGGTGAGGGCGACGATTATCTTCATGATTTGGATGGAGCGGATATATTTGATGGAGGGCCAGGTAACGACGTAATTAAGCTCGATGGAGAGGATCTGGTGAGTTTTGGGCGTGGTTATGGTGTTGATGTGGTCTATAATACTGGATTTTCCGGACCAAACATAATCCTCGTAGGCGGCTTGGCCCCGGTTGATGTGTCTGTCTCGAGGAATTCTATAAATCCAGAAATATTTGTAATAACGATCAATGATACCCGGGAGCAGCTGATTTTTTACGATCACGCTCCAAGCAGTATTCAATTCAGCGACGAGTTTTTTACTTCATGGTCGCCGTCAGTTATCGAGCAGAACCTCGCTCCGCGGGTTTCTACGGCAGAAGCCGACTATTTTAGTGGTTCGAATGAGCGCATTGTCCAGCACGCGCCGGGCGGCACAGCGTACTTTGATTTTCAGATGCCTACCTTTGTTAGTGAAGTCGATTCTAACGATTTGTCAATCGTAGGCACAGCATCGTCAGGTGCCACGATAGGAACGCCAACTCAAGTCGACGCGTTTACCTGGCGTTTTCCGATCTTTGGTCTATCGGACGGTATTTTGGGAGTCGTTCTTGGTGACGAAGCGGGCTCTGTTTTGGACGCAGTTGGGGATCCTGTTGCACCTTTGAGTTGGGTGGGTGAAATTAACACAGGCGGTGTGGATGTCGACCATAGGCTGGACAACGGAACTGGCCTTAAGATCACAGGAGTTGATACTGATGTAGGTACGAACCGCACCGTGACAGGGGCTGGTGACTTCAATGGCGATGGCTTTTCAGATGTGCTGGTTTACGGAAAATCCAATGGCTTTCATGGCGCCTACATCGTTTTCGGTTCGCCGGATGAAAGTCCAAGCGTGGACCTGAACTCCCTGGTTACAACCGGCGAGGGTGTTCAAATCCTAACAAACATATCTACCCCGAGCTTCGTTGCGTCCTCCGCTGGAGATTTCAATGGCGATGGCTTGGCCGATATCGTGATTGGTGCTGCTGATGAGGGGCAGACAAACGGGGGTGACACCGGTGGAGAGGTCTACATTGTATATGGGCGTGAATCCGCTGAGACCATCCAGCTTGAAGACATATCCCGTAACGCCGGCGGCATCATTTTATCTGGTGATACACGAGGCCAGAGCAGCATGAGACTAGGCACCTCTGTGTCCGGGATAGGTGACTTTAACGGTGATGGCCTTTCAGATATTGCGTTGGGAGCCACCGGTGCCGATGCAGCTTATATAGTATTTGGGACTGATCAATCTTACCAGTTTCCGGTAGAAGGACTGTTAGCATCGAATCTCTCGATTCGAATAGATTACACAGAATCAACTGGTAGTGATTCTGTGGTCGAGTTTGCGAATGACGTTAGTTACCTTGGCGATTTTAACGGTGACGGATATGACGACGTGGCAATCTCCCTAGAGCGCATATCTAAGACAAAACAGCGAGCTTTGCCTGATGAAAATGGCGATTTGTCTTTGCAAACCGTCAACGTCAATGGCGGGACCGGAGATGTCTACATTGTATTTGGCGCTCAGTACTCCTCTCCTATCTTGGACGCGAGCGCTCTCGGCAGTCAGGGTATGCGAATCCTTGGTAGGGATGACTTGCCTGATGGCTTGGCCATCAGTTCGGCCGGTGACTTCAATGGAGATGGTTTTAGTGATCTCGCTTTTGCCGAATCTGGAGGGATCCTTACGGAAACTGATTCGGAGGGCTCAGTAGTTTATGAAACCAGCTTAACCGGTCGCGCGCACATTGTTCTGGGTAATGCAGAAGGTGTCGATCTAGATACGGCGCAGGGGCCATTCTTCTACGGTTTTTTAATCCGTCCTCCCACCACTACTTCCGATTGGGACTATTTTGATGGCGGCAATCAGCTGACGAAGATCCAGAGTATTGGCGACTTCGATCAGGATGGATACTCGGATGTGCTCGTTGGCATTGGTTCCGGGGCCATGGCGATTCACGGGCGTTCAGGCACATACGGTGATATCGATCCAGACAATAGCTTTACGTTTGATGGGCGATTTTTCTCCGGGTCGTTTGAAAATATCGCTTTCGTGGGCGATGTCGATGGGGACAAGGCACCTGATCTGGTGATGTCCGGGGTCACTAATGAAGAGTTTGAGGAGATCGTACTCGTTGCCGATCGGGATGATTTGGCCGCTGATCCTGGTTCGAGGGAATTTATTGTCAGGACCCGTGCCGGCGATTCTGGCAATGTGATCGTGGGCCAGTCCGATTCTACGGATGGTTCGATTGCTGCAGGGTTAATACTGCGTTTTACAGACGCCTCCGACGTCAGTGGCGTGGCGACCAATACTATTCGCCACTATGACGAAGAGGTCGCGTATTTTTCGGAGATTGACCAGACACAAACGCTGAGCGACGTTTGGTATATTGAGTCGACGCGCAGTGCGATAGCCAATACACAACTAACATTTAACATTGATCCCTCTACATTGGACGGTTTCGAGCTTGATCGATTGCGGGTTCTGCAATCTACCGATGGCCGACAATGGCGTGTTCTCAATCAGGAGTCTGGCGGTCTGGAAAATAACCAGATCAGCGCTGTTACCGATCAATTGGGCTTCTTCACGATCGGGACAACTGGTGCACTGAAACTGCCCTTCGCGGAACTGCAAGACCTCAGCATTAATGGTCGTCTCGCCCCCATCCTGGTAAACAACGGCGTCGGAAAGACCTTTACGGTCAGCTATGAGGACCCGTCCGGTGCTGATCTGGATCTGACCTCTTTGGACGGAAATGACATCGCTGTAGTCGCACCGGATGGCTCGGTGTTGGTGGCAACGCTGGTCAGTCTGGACCCCGGCCCTGAAACAAATACAGCCAACGCCACTTACGTTGTTTCACCTCCCGGGGGCACCTGGGAGGGCACTGACAACGGTGAGTACCGCATCATCCTGAACCCAGACCAGGTCATGAATCTGCGAGGCGACTACACATTGGGCGCGACACTTGGCCGGTTTGATGTTGATCTGGCTGTCGTTTTTGCAGATGAGATTCTGGAGAGTGCGCTCAAGAAAGAGCTTGGAATTGAATCGGCCGAAATACTACGCCCTTCACACCTGAGCGTCCTCACCTCGTTACGTCTCGATTTAACAGCCGTTTCGGACCTGACCGGTCTAGAGTGGGCCAGAAATCTGCAGTCCCTGAGTATTGCACCAGGTAACTGGGATATGCCCACTAATACACTCAATAATCTGGAAGTCATTGCAGCATTCTCTCAGTTGCAGGAACTTAGTATCGTCGGAGCTAACCTGACTGCTGCGGATACGGCGCTATTCGCGCAACTGGATAAACTCCGTAGTCTGGATTTGCGCTATAACGTCATTGACGATCTCAGTATTTTTGAGGTCAATCCGAATCTCGATGTGTTGCGGCTTCATGGCAATCCGTTGGATACGGCCGATTTTTCGACCATTGGCGGCTTACCATATGCATTGGATTTGGCGCCCGACATCGGTCGCATTGACGCAGCGTTGATGTTTAATGACCCGAACTTGACGGTAGAGCAGATTACTGAACGCATGCTCGACGAGATTGTTGAGTCATTACATTTCAATCCCATACAGATTTACGAATGGGTTTACAACAATATTGAGTACGAGGCCTATAGTGGCATTTTAAAGGGAACTGGCGCCACACTACACACACAGTCCGCCAACGCCTGGGAGCAGTCGTTGCTATTGATAGAGCTACTGGAAAGGGCGGGCATAGAGGCTGAGCTGGTGGTCGGTGATGCGCGCCTGTTTACGCTTGATCAGTTACAGCCGTGGGTCGGTGTGACGGACCAGCAGGCGGCCGCGGAACTGTTTTACCAGGCGGGCCTTACTAATGGGCAGTTGGCGCCACCGGATGTCAGCACTGTCGCCGACGAAGCCTACATGGCCCATGCTTGGGTGCGTCTAACGTTGCCAGATGGTGAAGGCGGTAGCAGGTGGCATGAACTCGACCCGAGTTACAAGCTCAGTGACTATGAATATGGTATCGACGATATTAGTCAATTAGTGCCTTTCGATGTCCTTGATGACCCCGATGACCTTGATGATGTCGGCTACCTTAGCCAGGAGCGACGTGATCTGCCGTTGGAGTTCTGGGCCGATCAACTGAAGGACTATCTCGCAGTGCATCAGCCTGATGCGAGCGTCTCTGATATTGGTAGCGATAACACATTACTGCACCGCTCGTTTCAGTTTTTGCCAGGGTTGGAATATGCGACCAGGAACACCTCATATTATGCGCCGGAGCTGGTTCCGGATAGCATGTATGAGAAAGTTACAATTACTTATGAGTACAACGATACGTCATATGGCCAGCAATTTGTTTTTCCGACTGGGAACAAATTTGAATACGAGGTCCGTCTGTCAGAAATTAGCGAGAAACGGGTTGATGTTAGTCATGAAGATTGGAGATATTTCCGATTAAACGATGGCAGGAACCCCCCCATTACGGCCGTTGGTCCAATGGCATTCACGGATATTTATCACGCGCTGAATGGAATCTATTATGCAAATCTGTTCAGGTTTCCCGATTATAACCCTAATGGTATTAGTCCAAAACTACTGGTAGATGGCCAAGAAGTCGCTGTAGGTAGCGCAGTCAGGCTAGGCAAGAATTTTACGCTTCATGTCGAGTACGAAGGGCCGAATTCCAATTTGCTTGGGCGCGTTTCGGATACAGGCAATGGCTGGGGGAACGGCGCTGAAAACCAATTCTCTGTGGTGCGCAAGTCGCCTGACTACGTCTCGCTTGGCCTGGAAGCGAATCAGCAGTCGGATTGGCTGCTCGCACGCCGCCATGCTGAACTGGTAGCTCTTACAGATGACCTCGCTGACTCCGGAACATTTGATCTTGACGGCCATTCGACGGCGCTATTGAGCCTGGCTGCAACGCAGTACTTACATTCTATCGACAGCTCTGTTGATGATATCAGTCGCCTGGTTGGCGCCACCAAAGTCACGTCGCCGGGCCTTGTGGTCGTTCATGCTAAAAAACAAGGCAGTTTTGGAGGGGATGGCGCATATCCATGGGTGCTGAAAGACCCAGTGATTTCTGTTCAAAGTGAATCAACCTATGGCGATTGGGTCTATTTTGACGGTGACTCACAAACTCTTGGGCACGACAGAGAATTAATGGGGTATCAGGCATCGGCTCTGGAACACGACCTGTGGGAAAGCCTTCTGGGGCTCAAGACTTTGTCCACAGTCAAGTCTCTGCAAATCGCGCATCAGCAACAGGCAGAAGGGAAGAATCAGGTATTTACCATCACCTCGGAAAATATCGATGAACTCCTACCCCTGCTCAATTTGTCCACCGAGGTGGAGCAAAATATCGCCGTTGGAGTTGCCAACGGAGCTACAGCTATCGTGCCACAGAAGCCTACGAAATTAGGGAAGATTGATGTGGGGTATGTGCTACTCGGCGGTGACTACGAGAATTACGATGGCGGGTTTTTAGTGTCCCCGGATTACAGGGGAGGTGTTGCGTCCGATATACCCCTTGATTTTCCTGATATACCGGAAGGGTCTTACTTTGGCCACTCCCGCGTGGGTGACCTAGGCGTCAACCCCGCCAATGGCAATCTGGCGATTGACCAGGTTGATTTAAGGTTGCCCAGTATCGGCGTACCTTTGGAGTTCGCACGTCACTACGATTCGCAGTCCCAAGAGGACGTCGGTCTCGGCGTGGGATGGGTCTACTCATACAGTGACTATCTGTCTTTTGAGAGCGGCAACCAGGTTGTCTGGCACAGCAGTGACGGCGTCAGAATTACGTTTACGGAAAAAGCAGAGGGAGGGTACAGCAACGACGCTAACCTGTTTGGCTCATTTTCCGAGCATTCTGGCAATCATGCCTATCAGTATACAGGCACCGACGGTGCTCAGTTCCGTTTTGATAACTCTGGCAAGCTGGTCGGAGTAGTGGATGCGAATAGCAATCAACTGGTCATTGATTACGAAGGGCAGCCACGCGTACAGCGCGTCTATAACGACAACGATCCCGCTACTTTTATTTCCTTTACATGGAACAACAACAAAATCACCGAAGTCAGCGATTCTGCGGGTCGCATATGGCAGTACGGGTACACAGGAAATAAGCTGACTTCAGTAGTTATGCCGAGTGACGCTGAAACGCCCGCGCTCACTCTCAACTACGGCTATAGCAACAATGACCAGTTGGCTCAGATCGAGAATGCTGACGGCGGCGTCCACAGCGTAACATATTATCCAACCGGACAGGTCTTCCAGGTCGTCGATCCGGAAGGGGGTGTGGAGACCTATTATTACAGCCGGTATCACCAGCAAACCGAGTTAGTTGATGAGCTTGGTAATAACCAGCTTTTCAGCTATGACGGCGACGGCTACCTGGTGCAGCAGCGCCAGGAGGATCTTACCTCGACCGAGTGGACATGGGAAAACGGGCTGCTGATCGAAATCGAAGATTACTATGGTCAGCAGGAGTACTTCGATCATGACGAGTACGGTAACGTCACCAGTTATCTTGATAAGCGTGGCATTGAAACGAGCTATGAGTATGAGAACCCCATTCCCGCTTTAGGTATCTATAACCTCGTGACTGCCATGACCAGGCCGGACGGTATAGGTAATACCGCCTATCAGTACGATGACACTGGTAACCTGCTGCAGTTGATTGATGCATTGGGCAACGTCACTAGCATGACCTATGATGACAGGGGTTTGCTCACCAGTGTTACAGATCCATTGGGTAATGCTTTGGAGTCCACGCTGGACGGTGACTACACGACCTACTATGGCTATAGCGATAATGGTCAACTGCTTGGCTCCTTCAGAGATCTCACTCCGGACTCATGGCTTGACAACCCGGACTTGGAGAATGTTGTACTCAATGACAGTTTCATTCTCTGGCGCTACCAGTACGATGCAGTAGGTAATCGCATACATGTTATCGATCCGACCGGAGGTAGAACGACTACGGGCTACGATTTGCTCGGTCGGGCGATTGAAGTAACTCAAGCGCTGGGACACGATGAGTCTGGTGTCGCTAACCCGGCGCTGGGTTACACGTCCTACTGGAGTTATGACGATAACGGGAACTTGGTTAGTCAGACAGATGCGCTGGGTCAGGTGACGCAGTTTGAGTATGACCTAAACCGGCGGCTGACAGATGTCATCGCGGCCGATTACACGCGTTCAAGTGTGAGTTACGACGCAGCAGGCAATCTAGTCACACAGACCAATGCCAACGGGATATCAACATCGTTCGCTTATGATGAGTTGAACCGACGCGTACAGACACTGCACATCGATGGTGCATCGAGTTTTCTCGACTATGGCGCTGGAGCCAGGGTGGAGCGGCAGGTCGATCCCCTGGGTAATGCTACCCTGTTTCGCTATGATTTTGCCGGTCGCCGTATTGAGGTAGAGGATGCACTTGGGCAAGTTGTTAGGTCGGTATACGATGACTCTGGGTTTCTTACGTCAGTAACAGACCGTCGGGGCAGTGTAACACGCTTCACCTATGATGATCTGGGTCGCTCTCTGCTAGTGTTGGGCGAGGGCGGTTTCGTGGAACAACGCGAGTATGATGCGAATGGTAATATCGTTTCCGTCACGCGATATGACGTTTCCGGCCAGCCCCTGGATGCTGAAGGCAATCCCTTGGTTCCGCAGGATCTTTCCTCACTTCCCCAGCGACAGACATACACGACTTATGATCAGGCCTATCGTCCGATAGAAGTTTTCGATTCGGATGGTCAATCCGTCGTCACCCTTTATGATGCGTTTGGACGTGTGATCCAGGTAACTGATGAACGGGGAATATCCACAGACTTTGTCTATGACGAGAATGGTAATCTGAAGAGTAGAACTAATCCGGATGATGGCGAGGTGCGCTTCGATTATGACCCTCTGAATCGACTTATTGTTAATACCATGCCGGAGGGAGGGGAATGGAGTTATCAATATGACAGCCGCGGCCGTCTTATTCAGGAGGTTGATCCGCTCAGCAGGGTAACGAGTTACCAGTATGATGCTAATGGCAACATACTGTTGCGCGAGAACCCTGGTGGAGGCTCGATCGAGTATACCTACGATGATCGTGATCGATTGATATATCTGGATCGTTCTGTCGGTAATGATGACGTATTTGCTTACGACCTCAATGGCAATGTCGTCAGTGCGATTACTTTGCAAATTGACTCGGGATCCCAGGCCTACCTTGAAACCGGAATACTGTTTTCCTATGACGAATTGAACAGGCTTGCCGGGGAACAGCTTTTCTTTGCCGATGGTGGCGAGTCGTTAGTCACTTATTCGCGGGATGGTGAGGGAAATGTTTTAAGCCAGAGCGATAATGATGGTCGCATTGTCACATATGTCTATGACGCAGCGGGTCGCCTATCTCGAATTGCCAGCAGTGAGGGCGAGACAGCCGATGTCACATACAACGGGTTTGGAGACCGCTCAGGAATCACCTATGCCAACGGGGTAACTGACACATTCACTTATGATCAGGTTGGGCGCATCCAGTCAGTGAGCTGGGCTTCGGATGTGGAAACATTGGGGCAGATGGCCTATGTCCGAAATGAGAGTGGCCTACCTACCGAGATCTGGGAAGTTATAGATGGCCAATGGGAGATATTAACGATACAACGAGACACCACTGGTCGCCCCATCAGCGTAACGGCGCTCAACAATGTTCAGCGGAGCGAGCTATTCGACTTTGATCTGAATGGCAACCTGGAAGATGCTGGAGAGGATGATAATCTTGCCTTTGATCTCGCCGATCAGGTTCAAGAAGATGGCGAAGGGAATATCTATACACATGATGACCAGGGTAACTTGACGTTAACAGAGTACGCTGACGGAAGTCTTATGGAGATCGGATACGATGCGACAAACCGTGTCATATCCATTAATAACTATGACACAGCCGGCCAATTGTTGCGTAGCACGGCGTACACGTACGACGCATTGGGTCGTCGGGTGCGGATCGAGGAATTTGATGCGAGCGAGCAGTCTACTCTACTGACCTATCAGAAATTCGCGGGGCAGCAACTGATTGGAATGACGATAAGTGTAGACGATGTTGAGGTCACAGACAGGCATTACCTGGTCGGGACGTACCTCGATGACGTATTTGCGGTGAATGTTGATGGCCAATCGACTTATGTACATAGGGACATGCTGGGTAACGCTAGAATTTTCACTGACCAGCTTGGAGATATTGAGGGCACACAAACCTACAGTATGTATGGAAAGACGCTTGAGACCAGCGGGGTTAATAATACGGGCTTAGGTTTTTCTGCCAGACCTTATGATGAGTTCACCGGGTTTATCGATCTGCGTGAGCGGTTCTATGATCCCAATCGAGGGCAATTTATCGGAAGGGATCCAATATCTACGCTGGCTAGAGGGACTTCCCTGTACAGCTACGTGGGAAATTTTCCGAACGTACTGTCTGATTCAACCGGGCTTGCTCCAGAACTCAAGTCGGCTCAGCAGCAACCGACCAGAGACGCGGTACCGCAGCCATTTCTTACAGCGGGTACGGCAGTGCTCTTCAACGGACTTTCAATATATTTGGGAGCAAATGCCATTGCGGGAATTAGCGCCACAGGATCCGCCGGAGCAATAGCTGCCTTTGGTCTAGCGGGCGCAGGAGTTGGTGCTGCTGCGGGGTTTGTTTTGGGGGTAGGAGCAGCAACTGATTATTTGGTAACGGGTGGCAAAAATATCGAGGTGATGACGGATGCTATGGGTGACATAATCGATGCCGCCACCTTGGTATCGTTTGTTAATGGAGGCGCAGTAAAGGGCATCAGCGGTGCTGCTTCAGATGCGATTGTTAGTGGCCTGTTTCTGTCCTATGGTGCCATTTTAACTGAAGCCAATAAAGAGTACACGGTTGGACAAGACATCGCCTCCGATATATATAGCGCACTTGCGGTGACTTCTAACAACTTCGCAGTGAGTGGCGGCGGCCCGATGACGATTTCACTCTCGGCTTTTAAGCCTGTGTGGAATTGGGAGCAAATGACAGCGACCAGCGTTGCGCAATATACTGGCAGCTCGAATACATCCACCTCAAATTACAATGCGAATCAGAGCGATTGGGCAGTCTCTTATAACTTTAATTACGATTCTTTCCTGGGCACGGGGCGTACCTATGGTTCGTTTGGGGACTGGTTGGGCGAGGTTAAATCTAACGTAAAGGGATTTTTTCGAGGGGTCGGGAACGTCATTTCTGATATATTCGGATGGTAGTGTAAATATTTTCTCGCACTTTTTCTCGGGGGCTTCCCGGTCCTTGGTCATGCTACCGAGTAGATTGCCTCCTGATCCATCTCGTTGAGAAGTTCCATGTTCATGTACTTGGGGGTTCCCCAGGTGGTGCTGGAGACATGTCGCAATCTGGCAGCCACCAGCATCAGGGCGGAGTTTCCATCGGGGAAAGCACCTACCACCTTGGTTCTCCGCCTGGCCTCTTTGAGTAGCCGCTCCGTCGGATTGTTGGTCTTTATCTTTAGCCAGTGCTGGGGTGGGTAGGCAAAGTAGGCGAAGGTTTCGTGAATCGATTTCTCGACCAACTCGGCGGCGGCTTTCAGTTTCATGGTCCGCAGCTTGGTGACTACGTCCTTTGATTTGCTCTCGGCTGCCTCGCGACTCTCCTGGGCATGAATGGCTTTGAGCATGGCCGCCACCTGCCGCATCTTGCCTCTTGGGACGTGGGAGAACACATTGCGGTAGAAGTGGGCCGCACAGCGCTGCCAGCCTGCATAGGGGAACACCTCGGCCAGACCCAGGCAGGCATCGGATATCAGCCTGACACCAGCCAGACCGCGTTTCTTGATTTCCTTCAGAAAGCCCAGCCAGCCGGCCTTGTCCTCCTTGTTGCCCTCTGAAACGCCCAGAATGCGCCGGTAGCGCTCGATAATGGCGGTTTCGAAAGTCTGCTTGCGCAGTTTCGGCATCTTCACCTCAACCTCACCGGCCTTGGTGTGGAGTTTGCGTTTGTAGCTCCCGGCGCGCGTATCCACGCGATCTGGCGAGTGCTAGTAGCGCTGGGCATTGCACATCTCGTCCGCCTCAGCGTCCAGCAGTTCACTCAGCTCCGGAGCAGAGTAATGCGTGGTGATATCACCGTTCGCATGACCGAGCAGCGCCTTGCGGGTTTCCAGCGACACACCGGCCCCGCGCAGACGGCGACCGAATGTGTGACGCAAATTATGCACCCCCTTCAGGATACCGTCTTCGGTCGGCAGACCGGCCTTTTTCCAGGCCCGTCTCCAGGCACTGGTCCGCAGCTTACCCAGTCGCTTGTCGCGATAGCTGAACACGTAGTCGGGGTGCGAGCCCCGCCGTGCTTCCACCACGCGCATGGCAATGCTGTTCAGTACCACCACGCGCTCCGTGCTGGTCTTGGTCAGCGACTCCGGCAGGATGAATACGTGTGGTGGGGGTTAGGATCTTACGAATGCGTTGAGTGGTGCGAAGTCATGCTTGTCTGCTGCGCGTAGGGCATCGACGTAGCGCTGTCTGGTTTGTCCGGCATCGACGAGGTTGTCCTGGCCCCAGCTAAAGGGGGGCTGGTTCAGTGATTTGAGGAGGAGGTCGGTGGCGAGCCGTGCGTGGCGGCCATTGCCGTTCGGGTAGGCATGAATCCAGACGAGCCGGTGATGAAACCTTGCGGCGATCTCATCGGGCGGGTAGGTCTCATGGTTGATCCAGTAGCGGCAATCATCGATCATGCGCCGGAGTTCTGTCGGGATCAGATAGGCATCGACCCCGACATTTTTACCGGTGCGGCGGTGCGTGCCCGCCCACTTCCAGACATTTTTGAACATGCGTGTATGGAGATTATCCAGAAAGCGCGCGTCCAGCACGTCACGCTTTCTGGTGAAGGCCCATTCTGCGGCTTCGAGGATATTGGCCTGTTCAGCTTCGTTGAGCTCGCCGCGCGTGGTGATGTAGGAGGGGATCAGTCCCTCTTTTTCTTCCTCGTCGAGCGGGGTGGCCGCGTCATCCGGTTGATCGAACGGACCGGTCATTCTTCCTCCCACAGGGCCGAGCCTGATTTTTCGAGGAGGCGTTTGGCGAGGTCCTTGATCTGGCGCTCTTCATCCTCGCGGTTCACGCGCTGGTCCTCCAGAGCCATGCTGTGACTGGTGGACTTGAGCTTCTCTTTGGCCAGCTTGAGGGCGCGGTCTTCGGCGATGGATTCCAGCGGTTCGCGCGGGATCAGCGCATAGACCAGGCGGCAATCCAGCGCGTGGGCAGCCCGTTCCAGCGAGTCCAGGGTGATCTTGCCCGAGACTTCCGCCTTTTCGATGTCAAAGGCGCGGGACTGGGTGACGCCGATCCGCTTGCCGAGCTGCGCCGAGGTCATGCCGAGCGCCTCGCGGATCGCCCGGACCCAGCCTTTTGGCGGGCGCGCAAAGCTGTCTGAGATTCTGAGAGAATTCAGACGCTTATCGAGATTTTTACGGGCGATGGCCCGGTCAGCGGCACGCATTTTATCACCTGTGTACGATTAATGTCCCGTGTATTTATAGCTTATAAGCGATAAATAATCTATTAAAAAATCGGTTACAGACGATAATATATGATCTGGATTATCGGTTATGGGTGATAAATCTCTGTTGTGCCGGTACGTTGTGGTATCTGGAAGGGGTGTTTGGGGCCGCTCTGGGGGCGGTTTTGTGGATCATGTCGTGGATATTCTCCTGTTTCGGTTCGTTTCAACGACTTGGTGACTCTACGCGGGGCGCGCCGGACGGCATTTCTGGAACAGCGGATCGCCAATCGCCGGTGTCACTATTGGTGACACTTACTACTACTGGTCATCTACAGAGGATGATGACAGCGGCGCGGTTATGAGAAATTTCCTTAGCGCGGGCAGACAGAGGAGAAAAACAATCTACCGCTTTATCCCGATGTGGTATCAACGAGAGACAAGCATCTGGGGACGCTGCCGCTAGCGTGAGCGGAGATAATGCAAGGCACTAGCTGTAACGGGCAGGGAAGGGCTTCTTTCATACGGCCAGTCGACGGAAACTGCGCCTGCCGAGCGCGAGCAGGCCGATGCCGAACAGCGCCAGCGTGGATGGAGTCGGGATGTCCCGTTCCCGGGCACTCCAGGAGATGTCCCTGACGATGGTGCCGCCCACGGCAGACCAACACCCGACGACGCTGCCGGAACACTGGCCGTCCAGGCGCGCCACTTCTGTCAGACCGAGGACGATATCCGGGAAGCCAAAGCCCTGGGACAGGCTGATAAAGCCATCGAACGGGTTGCCGTTGAATATCAGGGAAAACGGGTCGGTAGGCGTTACCGGGCCCATGTCGAAGCAACCGGAGCAGCCGCTGGGGCCTGCGCCGGGCGTCGCCAGGTTCATTCCGTCCACGGTCACATCGAAACCCAGCAGGTCCGCCGACCAGTCCCAGGTGCCGCCGAGGGTCGTGTCAATTTCAATGTAGCCGAACGTCGTCGGGTCGCTGTTCGAAGCGAAGTCGTAGATGAGACCCGCGCGGCTGGTGGAGGAGAGCAGCCACAGCAGGACGCCAAGCGTCATCAACAGGGGTCTGGACATAAGTTCCTACCTTGCAGTGCCGGTACAGTGCTGTACCCGGCCCGCTCACAGATGGATGCAGTACGTCGATGTCTTCCGGACAGTCAGGCAGCAACATCTGTGCCAGTACTTTAAAATCAATGGCTTAGCGCTCGCGCACAGTCCGGGTCGACCCGCAATGTAAAAAATCCTGACGCGTGGCTGTCCTCCTTGCCGAACACTGCCGGCCAACACGTGTGCATTCAGCGGAGATTCGCCCATGCGTGCCAGGGCATACTGTAACCCACCGGCTTCCCTCCAGCGCCATTGCACTTCAGTCCTCCGCCAGCGGCTCGATCGCATAGTTGGCATAACCGAACTCGTTACTGCGCGCGGTGAAGTAGTTGTCGCCCTTGCGGTACACGGTAAACGCGAACGGCGTCCCGGCGATCTGCACGGTGTACTGGTCGCCCTCCAGTTCGTAGCGCATCTGGCTGCCGTGGAACACCGAGCCCATGCCGTCGGCGGGCGCGGGCTCGCCGTTAACGTCAGTAATCAGGCGGCGGCCGTCGACGCCGTTCAGGATGTCGTACACGTCGCCGGTCACGCTATTGCGCACGCGCAGGGTCTTGCCCACCACGAGCGCCTTCAGTGCGTCGGCGTCCAGTTTCACCGCGCCCTGTTGCAGCAGCTCGGCGGTCGTGACACCCGCCGGTGCCGCTGCCCGCGCGCTGTCATCCGGGGTGAACCAGATGGGCGTACTCCAGGCCCGCTCCTGTATTAGCGGCTGGAAGCCCTCGCCGCTGGGCGGTACTTCGCCGGCCTGCAGCGCCTGGATGGTGCTCCAGCGCGGCGTCGGGATTTCCAGCACGCGCGCGTAGTAGAACGCATCGACGGCGGGATCGAAGTCCGGGTCGGTCCACACCGTGCGCAACTCCGGTGCGCCGATGCTGTTGTTCCACGAAGCGTCCTGCAGGTTCACAGTACTGCCCACCGGCGGCACGCGGCCGGTGTCGGGGTCCGGCTGGCGATCACCGGACCAGGCGACATCGTAGATTTTTTCGAAGCTCTGCCCGTTGACCGACCAGCCCTTGATGATCTGGATGCGATCGAGGTTGGCGCTGGACGGGTCCATCACGGCCCAGACGGCGAAACTCGGCGCCTTCGATGCGCGCGCGGGGAGATCGCCCCCCATCGGTACGCCCTCTGCGTACGCGGTTTTCACCCAGTCCGTGTCGGAGAGCAGCTCCGGTGTAAACTGCCAGCCGCCGAACAGCCGCACCTTGATGCGCACGCCGCTGGTGGAGTACGCCTCCTTGCGCTTGAGCGCCGCGAAAATCGACGGGCGATCGTTCTGCTCGGCCCAGACCGCCGTGAGGCCGGCGGGGGTCGGCCACAGGTTGTTGAGTCCCAGCGCGCCACCGTGCAAGCGCTTCTCGCGGCTGTCGTCCGCCGTGCCGTGCACACCCTGGTAGTTATGCTGGCGGTAGGGCACGGAGTTCACGTGCGCATCGGAGCCGCCCACCAGGCCGAATTTGTAAGGGTTGGCGCCGATCACCGTCTGCAGCGCGAGCCCGTCCCGGTAGGCCGGTCGTATGTAGCTGCCGTAGTTGTGCGGCTCTCCGGTGGCGCCCAGCAATTGCCAGATGAAGACCTCGTAGCCGGCGAACTCGTCGTTGGGTGACAGCGCCGGCGTGGTCTCCGACTGGCCCTTGACCTGTTTCATTTCCGAGAGCGGTTCGTTGCGCATGCGCGTCTCGGCCCAGGATTGGTCGAGCGCCAGGCCGCCCTCGTCCTTCACGGTGGGAAACATCAGGCCGTTGCTGAGGTTGCCGTTGTGCGAGATGGCCAGCAGTTCGTTGCCCGCCGCGCGCTGCGCGTCCATCCACTGCCACAGGTCACGGGGATCATCGGATTCGATCGAAGTGAAGGGCAGTTCGGGCACCTTCGCGCTGTCGAGGAAAAAGATATTGCGGTGCATATTCGAGGTGTTCGGCGTGGCGGTCCATTCGTACGCGGGAAACGTGGTGAACTCACCGGGCCGGTAGAACTGGTCGGCAATCTTGACGATGCGCTGCCAGTATGTGCCAAGGATATCGGGGCTCATCAGCGCCTCGATCGGGTGGTCCTTGATGATCGTCGCCTGCAGCAGCTTGAAGGTCAGCAGCGCGTCGTGTTCCCTGCCGAACTTGATAGACTTGCCCAGCAGCGTCCTGCTCAGCGGCGACTCGGGGTCCAGCGCGGATTGCGCCGCGCCCAGGTACTCGACGTGCTCGGTGTCGGCCGCCCAGTCCAGGGGTTCGGTGATCTTCACCTGGAAGCCGCCCGGGTGCTTTACGCTCTCCCCGGTTGCGTAGCGGTAGAACGTCTCGGGGCCGCCGTCCGTCACCCCGAAACCGACAAAGGCGTCCAGCGACCATGCGGTGTGCACATGCGTCTCGCCAAAGTACACATTGCGCTCGGGGTTCGGCGCGGCGTTTACCGTCTCTGCCGTACACAGGGCGGCGGCCAGTGCCACGGCCACACTGCGGCTCAGAGTAGGCCAGCGCGGTCGCAACACGGTACCCCGCGCGCACGATGATTTGCGGATACTCGATAAGCGCATTGTCCATGCCCTCCGTTTCGGTGTTCGTGGCGCCCCGCGATACCGCTATCGTCACGGCCGCCCGGGAGCAACCTAGCACAGCCGAGCGCGTTGCGAGTTGACATTTGTTGCCAATTATCCTTCGCGACGGTTTACTTAACTGAAACTGCACGGGGGGCGGCAATTCATCACACTGTATGTACAATGTGATTCGAATGAGCATCAGGGCTGGGATCGCATGCGTGAGCCGGATGCATGCGGTACTCCCGTGCAAGCGCTGGCAGCACCTGTGCGATCCCTAGCGGGGTGTGTACCAGATCGGCGAGGAGTACGCGCGTTCCTGGATGCTCACAGGCAGATCATCGGGCACGGGTACGCCAAGGGCCACAGCATCGCGCGTGCTCCAGCGCGGCGTCGGAATCTCCAGCGCGCGCAGATAGTAGAATGCGCGCTGCGCCGGGTTGAAATCCGGGTCCTGCCAGAACGCCGCCAGCTGCGGGGACCCGATGGTGTTCTGGTAGCTGGCATCCTGCGCGTTTACCGTGTTGCCTACCGCGGGTAGGCTGCCCTGGGCATCCGGCGTGCGATCGCCCGACCACGCCACATCGTAGATGGTCTCATGCTGCTCGCCGTCGCTGTCCACCCAGCCCTTGATGATCTGGATACGATCGAGGTTGCCGCTTTCGGCATCCTTCGCCGCCCACACCAGGAATCCCGGCGCGTCGCCGGTGGCGGCGCCGAGGTCGCTGCCCATGGGTACGCCCTTCTGGTAGCCGATGTTCGCCATCTCGGGATTGTCCGCATCCTCCTTCCGGTATGACCAACCGCCAAAAAAACGGACTTTAATGTGCGGCCCGGAAGTACCAAAGGTCTCACGTCGCATCATCGCGTCGAAAATGGCCTCGCGCGTATTCTCGCTGGCCCAGACACCTGCCAGCCCGCCGGAACTGAACTCCCTGATCTGCTTTTTCTGCGCTTCGGGCGCGCCCTCGATGCCCAGCAGACGGTGCCTGGGGTCGTTCTCGAAGGCGAATTTGCCGGTGTAGTTGAACTCCTCGTTGCTGGCCGCGGCGTTGTGCGTATCGCTGTCGCCGATAAAGCCCATCTTGAACGGGTTCCCGATACCCTGCCCCTGCAGCGACAGACCGTCGAGCAGCGCCTGCCGCGCATAGCTGCCGGCGTGGTTGTTCGGCACTTTGGCGTCGGCTGACAGCGTGTAGTTCCAGATTTCGAAGTCGGCGAACTCATCATTGGGTGAGAGCGTCGGGTAGGTCTCTGACGTGCCCTTGATCTGGGTGATTTCATACAGCGGCTCGTTGCGCTCCCGCTCTTTCACATACGCTGCGGTCAGCGGTTTACCCTCATAGGTGCGCAGCGAGAACATCATGCCGTCGCTGGCGTTCGCATTGTGCGGGATCGCCAGCAGCGTGGCGCCGCCGGCGCGTTGTGCCTCCATCCATGCCCACAGATCCTGCGGATCCTGCGAGTCCAGGCTGGAGTAGGCCTGCCGGGGCAGGTGTGCGGAATCACCGAACACTACGACGCGGTGCAGATTGCGCATCTGCGGATTGGAGGACCACTCGAAGGCCGGGAAGGTGGTGAATTTACCGGGTTGGTAATACGCATCCGCGGTGGCGACGATATCCGACCAGATCGTCTGCTGGATTTGCGGATCGGTCAACGCATCGTCGCGCACGCCATTGCTGAAATTACGCAAATGTTCGGCGAATGCCTGCACCCGCACATTGGTGTCACTCGAGGTGATACGCGCGGCCAGCGGATGCTTGCTGAGCGGGCTCTCCGGGTTGGCCATCTCCTTGAATACGCCCATCCATTCCGCGTGATCCGAGACCGCATAGAAATCCAGCGGCTCGACAATCCTGATGGTGCCGCCAATGCCGCTGTTGGTGATTTCCTCTCCCATCGCCCAGCGATAGGCGTCCGCCGGCGTTGCCTTCGAACCATTCGTAAATGCATCAAACGAATACTCCGTGTGGACATGCACGGCGCCGAAATACGCCTGGGTCTGTTGTGCGGCGCTCGTAGCGGACGCTGTCGCCAGCACTGCGAGCAGCCATGCCGACACACATGAAACGCACTTGGTGTTCATCGTCTCCCTCCCTCGGTCACGGCCGGTATTGTCATTCACGTTCGAGCAGTTTCGCCGGGTGGCGCTGGTTCGTTTGCGGGAAGCCCGGATTGTTTGTAGCGGTTCCGCACTGACTCCCCCGTTAAATAAAGCGTGGAATGACCTGACCGTCAACCTCTGGCTTGAGCGAGGGCAGCGAGGGTGGCGGTGCAGCTTCGCGGCGGTTTTCAGGTTCATTTCAGGTTGGCCGCCAATAATGCGCCGCCTTAAACGCTGGTCCCATTTCCGATAAACAACTGATACGGCAAACCTGTTATGAAAATGTCAGAGGTAGTGAACGCAATTTCCCGGTCCCTGGCCCTGCTGGGGTTCTCGTGGTTGATCGCCTGTTCCGGCGGCAACAACAGTAACAACGCCGGTACGTCCGTCGTTCCGCAGGAGGACGACCAGGTGGTGGTCGAGGAACCCGTCGACCCCAATGTGGTGCCGGTCGCAGCCGGAGAGGGCTTCCAGACCCGGCTGATGGAGGCGTTGATCAACGCCCGTCCCGGCAACATTATCGAGCTTCCCGCAGGCGAGTTCGCACTCAATGCCAGCATCAGCCTGGATGTGGATAACGTCACGGTGCGCGGCCAGGGCCTGGACGCCACGGTGCTGAATTTCGATGCGCAGACCACCGGCGGCGAGAGTGTGCTGGTCACCAGCAACAACGTCGTGCTGGAAGACTTCGCCGTGGTCGATCCGCCGTCTGACGGTATCAAGTTCAAGTTCAGCAACGGCGTGACGATCCGCCGTATGCGCGTGGAATGGAACTGCGGACCGTGCGAGGAAAACGGCGCCTACGGTATCTATCCGGTGCAGACAGAGAACGTGCTGATTGAAGACAGCGTGGTGATCGGCGCCAGCGACGCCGGCGTGTACGTGGGGCAGTCCGACAAGATTCTCGTGCGGCGCAACCGCGTGTCGTTCAACGTGGCCGGTATCGAGATCGAGAACTCCACCAACTCCGAGGTCTACGACAACACCGCCATCGACAACACCGGCGGCATCCTGGTGTTCGACCTGCCGAACCTGTCGCGCGAAGGCACCCGCGTGCGCGTATACAACAACCTGGTACGCGGCAACAACACGCCGAACTTCGCACCTGAAGGCAATATCGTCGGCGTGGTTCCTGCGGGTACCGGCATGCTGGTCATGGCGTTCACCGACGTGGAAATTTTCGACAACACCATCGAGGACAACCAGTCCGCTGCGATCGTGGTTGTCGACTATGCGATCAGCGGCCTCAAGAACAACGACCCGAACTACGACGGTACCCCGCGCCGCGTCTTTGTTCACGACAACGCGTACGGCAACAACAGCTACGCCCCGAGCGACCTGACCAAGACGATCGAGGGCCTGTTCGCCGCGCTCGGCGGCCTGCCGATGATCCTGTACGACGGGATTGGCGAAGAGAACGGGCGTTTCGAGGAGAAGGATCGCATCTGTATCCAGGAAGACCCGTCCATCACCCGCGGTATCGTGTTCGGTCCCGGCGGCAATCCGAGCGTCGACCAGTCGTACTTCGACTGCGCACACGCGTCGCTGCCGCCCGTGGTGCTGGATACGCCGGATGTGATCAGCGACGGCGAGCGTCCGCTGACCGACGAGGAAATCGCGGCCATCTGTACGCCCGAGGGCAGCAAGCCCAACTTTGCCGCGGTGGAGGTGAACTGCAAGACGCTGTCTGCATTCAACCTGTTCGCCGACCAGGCGGAGCCGCGCAAGGGCGCCAACACCGGCGTGCACTACGATTTGATCACGCCGCTGTTCACCGACTACGCGAGCAAGTATCGCTTCATCTATGTGCCGGAAGGCCAGCAGGGCGCCTACAACAGCCGCGAAGCGCTGGATTTCCCGGTCGGTACGATCATCGCGAAAACGTTCACGATGCCGCGTGACTTCCTGAATGCGGGCGCCGGCGAAGAGATCATCGAAACGCGACTGCTGATACACCGCAAGGATGGCTGGCGGGCGCTGCCGTACATCTGGCGCGCCGATGGCAGCGACGCCGACCTGGCCGTGGCCGGCGGCACCCGCAGGGTGAGCTGGATCCACAGCGACGGCAGCAGCCGCAGCACCGACTACGTGATCCCCGACGCCAACAGCTGCAAGAACTGCCACAGCCTGACGCGTGCGGAGTCCGGTAGCGGCCGCACCACCGAGACGGTGATCGTGCCGATCGGCCCCAAGGCGCGTTTCCTGAACAGGGACAACGTGTACGGCACAGAGACGGTCAACCAGCTGGTGCAGATGAAGCGCGCCGGAATCCTGGCCGGTGTGCCGTCCGACCTCGCGGCTGTTGAGACAGTCGCCGACTGGCAGGATACGGCCGCGCCGCTGGAAGATCGCGCCAAGGCCTATCTGGATGCGAACTGCGCGCACTGCCACAATCCCGGCGGCTTCGCCAGCAACTCGGGCCTGTTCCTGGAGTACTGGCGGCCGGTGGATACCAGCTACGGCATCTGCAAGACGCCGGTCGCCGCTGGCGCCGGTTCCGGTGGCCTGCAGTACTCGATCGTGCCGGGCTCGTCCGCCGAGTCCATCATGACCTACCGCATGGATTCCAACGCAGCGGACGTGCGCATGCCGGAGATCGGGCGCAGCGTGATCCACACGGAGGGTGTCGCCCTGATCCGCGACTGGATCGACAGCCAGAGCGGTGCTTGTGAGTAGACCGCGGGACAGTGTGTATCCCAACGGAAAAGGCCAGCATCGCTGGCCTTTTTTGTGGCGGTTCCCTCAGCGCGAGCCAGCGTATACCCTTGCAGCTCAGGTCGAGCGGGAGGACGGCGCGCCGATGCGGGTATTGCTGGTGGAAGACGATGCGCAACTGGGGCAGACGCTGGAGGGTGCGTTGCGCCTGGAACAGTATGCCGTCGACTGGCTGCGCAGCGGTGAGCCGGTACGCGCCGCGTTGCGCGCCACGCCCTACGACCTGCTGATCCTTGACCTCGGCCTGCCCGGCGTGCCCGGCATGCAGGTGCTGCGGCAGTTGCGCGCCGACAAACACACGCTGCCGGTGCTGCTGCTCACGGCGCGCAATACCGTCGCCGACAAGGTGGACGGCCTGGACACCGGCGCCGACGACTACCTGACCAAACCCTTCGATATGGACGAGGTATTCGCGCGCATCCGCTCGCTGCTGCGGCGCGGCGGGGAGAACCGGGTCAGCCGCCTGGAAGTCGCGGGCATCGCGCTGGACCCGGTGGAGCGGTTGGTCGAATTCGAGGGCGCCCGGCTGGACCTCACTGCGCGCGAGTTCGCGATTCTCGAAATCCTCGTGCGCAACGCCGGCCGCTTCGTATCGCGGGCGCGGCTGGAGGAGGGCATATACAGCTGGGGCGAGGAGGTCGGCTCCAATACGGTGGAAGTGTACATTTCCCGGTTGCGCAAACGCTTCGGCAGCGCGCGGATCGAGACCATGCGCGGCGTGGGTTATCGCATTCCCTCGTGACGCCCTCGCTGAAATGGCGCCTCGTGTGGATCCTGCTGGCGCTGATTCTGTTCACCTGGCTGGTCTCCGCGGTATTCCTGTTCGTCTCCTCCGACGACGTGCTGGAAGAGCAGATCGACAGCCAGTTGCAGCAGTATTCCCACATGGTCACCTACATATCCCGCGTGTTCGCGCGGCAGGTGGACGAGGGCTTGCCGCTGTACGAAACCTGGAAGGAGCATCCGCTGGAGGCCTTGCGCGAGCGCCCGATGGTGGTCGACGGGGCGGCCGACGACATACCGGCGCCCGCGGTGAATATCTGGTTGAGCAAGCGGCTGATCGCCATCCTGGCCGGGTCGCCGGAATTCGCTCTGCCGGTGACGGAGGGGTTTGCCTACCAGGAAGCCGGCGGCGGCGCGCGCTGGCGCACGTTCTCGCATTACGACGCGGTCAGTGAATTGTGGATTACCGTCGGTGCGGAGGTCGCCCCCGCGCGCCGGGCGATGCTGGTGACCGGGATGCGTGGATTGTTGCCACTGTTGATCGTGCTGCCGCTGACGCTGCTGGTGGTGTACGTCGGCGTGTCGCGCGGCCTGGCGCCGCTGCACGCGCTGGTGCGGCAGATCGCGCGGCGCAAGCCGGGCCAGCTGGAGCCGCTGCCGGCTGCCGGCGTACCAGCGGAAGTCGCCGGCGTGGTGACGTCCATCAATGCGCTGATGGACCGGCTGGCGTTCGCGCTGGAGGGTGAACAGCGCTTCACCGCGAATGCCGCGCATGAGCTCACCACGCCGCTGGCGGCGATCAAGGCCGAAGTGCAACTGTGCCAGCGCCAGTTGCGCTACAGCGACGCGGCCGGCCTGCTGCGCGGTATCTCGGACCGGGTGGACCGCGCCAGCCACACGGTGGACCAGTTGCTGACGCTGGCGCGGCTGGACCCGGATGCACCGCTGCCGCGGGAGGCGCTGCCGCTGCGCGCACTGCTGGTGGAGGTGCTGGCGGAAACCGGACACCTGGCGCTGGACAACGGCCTGCAGGTGCAACTCGACGAGGGTGAAGAGATCACTGTCGACGGCAATGTCCAGGCGCTGGCCATCCTGCTGCGCAACCTGCTGCTGAACGCGTTCCGTTACGCCGACCCGGGCAGTACCGTGCAGGTGCGCCTGCGGCGCGACGGACCGGGCGAACAGGTGGTGCTGGAAATCTGCAATGCCTGCCCGCCGCTTTCCGCCGCGGAGTTCCGCCAGATCAGCCAGCGTTTCTACCGGGTACCGGGAACCGCACCGGCGGGCGCGGGTCTGGGACTGTCGATCGTCGAGCGGATTGCGGCGCATCACGGTGGCCGGTTCAGCGCCGCACCGGGGGAGGACGGTGCGGGTTTCTGCGCCCGCCTGTCGCTGCCCGCGACGTTATCAGGAGTGGCGATTGCCGGGAGCGCCGCGTAATATGAAATGCATCGTTGAGCGATCGGTATTGAAGTGGGTGAGGCCCGCAACGTGAAATTTTGTCGCGTTGGGGCAGGTTGAAGCCCTCGTACCCCTGTTCACCGAAAGGTCCGCATTCCGGACGATCTGCAGTGGAGACCGCAAACCATGGATGATAGCGTCAGTGTACTGGTGGTGGGAGCGGGCCCGACCGGGCTGCTGCTCGCGGCGGAATTGCTGCGACGCGGGGTGGAGACGCGGATTGTCGATGCGCACCCCGCGCCGCTGCACTGGGACCGCGCGACGGTCATCCACCCGCGTTCACTCGAGGTTTTCGAGTCGCTCGGCATTCTCGAACCGCTGTTGGCGGTGGGCGTGAAGCAACGCGCGGTGCGCATTCATTCCGCGGGCCGCCTGCTCGGCGAAATGGACCTGGCGACCTGTGGCAGCCGCTTCGGTTTCAATATCGGCATCTCCGAGGAAGTTACCGAGGGCATTCTCGGCGACTACCTCGTGCAGCAGGGCGGTGAGGTGCTTCGTTTCTCCACGCTGGTGGGCCTGCGCGATCGCGGAGACAGCGTACTGGCGACGATACAGTGCAATGGCCGCGAGGAACAGCTGTCGGCGCAGTGGGTAGTGGGCTGCGATGGCTATCACAGCGCTGTTCGGGAGTTGGCCGGCATCGAGATGGTGGGGCATGACATCGCCAAACCCTGGGCCGTGTTCGATGTGACGCTCGCAGGCTGGCCACAATCGCACGAGGTGACGTATGCGTACCTCGATGATATTCCGACGATCCTGACGTCTCTCCCGCAACGGCGCTGGCGCGCCTATGTGCGGCCGCAGGGCCCCGACACCGACCTCGTGGCGGATGCCGCCTCGACGGTTCAGCGCTACCAGCCTGACGTCGCATTCGAGGACGTGGCCCATCCAACCCGCTTTCACTGCCACGCGAAGGTCGCCGCGCGCTACCGCGCGGGGCGGGTCCTGCTCGCCGGAGACGCGGCGCATGTCTGCTCGCCGGCCCAGGGACACGGTATGAACAGCGGCCTGCAGGACGCGTTCAACCTTGCCTGGAAGCTCGCGCTGGTCTGTCGGGGGCAGGGGTCGCAGGCCCTGCTGGACAGCTACGAGGCGGAACGACATCCGGTCGGGGAACAGATCGTCGCCTCCGGCGAGGCGGCCGAGGACTTGCAGGGCGAACACACGGCGGCGGAACGCCGCGTGCGCGATGACATGCTTCTCGCGGCATTCGCCGACCCGGGCACGCGGCATCACGAAACCGTCGCCGAGGCAGAACTGGATATCGACTATGGTGGTTCACCCGTCGTAAGCGGCCAGCCGCACGCTGTGCTGGGCCCGGGTCAACGCTTCCCCGGTACCGTGGAACTGGCTGAGGGCGAACGCCGGATGCTGCACGAGATGACATTCCGCACCGGGCATACCGCGCTGTTGATAGCCGGGACGCCGGGCAGCGGCACACAACTGGAAGCACTCGACAGCCAGATCCGGGACCTTCGCGATGATGCCCTGATTGAAGAAGTGTTGCCGCTCGCTACCGGCGATGTGAACGGGATCGCCCAGCAGCGGATTTCCAGGGCCGCGGCCGATCTGCTGGGTATCGGCGATATCACGCTGCTGGTGGTGCGCCCGGACGGTTACCTCGGGCTGCGCGCAGACAGCGATCACCTGAACGCCTTTTTGAACTACCAGATGCGATTGAGGGAATGACGATGTTGTATGCCGCCAGAGTCCTTGTGCTGCTGCTGAGCCTCGCGCTTGCCGGGCCGGCGTACAGCGAGACCGCGGGTACGTCCGGGTCGGCCGCAGCGCCGCTGCTTATCGGTGCGCTCTATAACACCAGCGGCCAGCAGCGTGTGCTCGATGTGCCCTCCGTGAACGGCGCGCGTCTCGCGGTCGAGCAGTTGAACGCAGCTGGCGGCATCATGCAGAGACCGTTGCACCTGCTGGTAGTGGACGGCCGTAGCGAGGTCCCGGTCGTCGCGGAAAAGACTCGCGAGCTGATAGACGAAAACCCCGCCATGGTTGCGCTGATGGGCGCCTCGGATACTGACCTCGTGCTGCCCGCGGCGAAGGCCGCTGCCGCGTCCGGGCGCCTGTTTCTCACCTCCGGCGCGACTTCGCCGAAACTGCCCGCGGAGGTGCCCGGATACCTGTTCCTTGCCTGCTTCGGCGACAATGTACAGGCCGCCGCGGCGGCGCAGTTTGCGCACAGCACTTTGAACGCACGCACGGCTGCCGTGATTTACGATTCGGAAAAAACGTACACCAGCTTGCTGCAAGGCTACTTCCGCACGCAATTTGAGTCCTTCGGTGGCGCCGTGGAATCCGTGGGGCGTTTCACTGTCGACGACATGCAGGGCATAGCCGACGGCGTGGCGCAGGCCGACATCATTTTCCTCGCGGCCCAGCAGGCGGAGGATGCGGTCAGGGCCCTGGCGATCCTGCGCGCGGCGGGTTTCTCCATGCCGGTGATCGGGGGCGACGGTTACGATGCGCCTGCCGTATGGGCGACGCATCCCGCGGTAAAGGACGTTTACTATACGACGCATGCCTATTTTGCCGCCGACAATCCCGATCCCGCAGTCGTGGCGTTTATCGCGGCCTATGCCGAGGCTTACGGTGGAGAGCAGGCGGACAGTTTTGCGGGCCTGGGCTACGACGCCGTAGGCCTGCTGGCAAACGCGATCTCCCGCGCGGGCTCCGACGAACCGGACAAGGTACGCGAAGCGCTGGCCGCGACGCGGGATTACCGGGGGGTGACGGGTACCATCAGTTTCACGGGGGGCAGCCGCATCCCGACAAAGTCGGTGGCACTGGTCGCCATCGCGGACGGCAAGCCATCCCTTGTGACGGAGATTCTGCCGGCAAGCGTCCCGCCGCCCTGATGCCTATCGCCTGAACTCCGTGACTCCGCGGCTGTTCCTGGTTCGTACCACTTGCGTTAGCGGTGTGGTACCCTCGCAAGCGAGGTGGCGAGTCTATGCCTCGTTGATGTCGGGGGTGCGATATGCGACTGCTGTTCACTGTGATACTGCTTTGCGTCACTGTCTCGCCGGCTGTGGCGGAGAAGATGGCGTTTGATATCAACCTGTCCGGCACCAGCAATCTCGGCAATACGTTGACGCTGTTCGGAACACTGCTGGTCGATCCGGCACTGCCGATCGACAATTCGAACATAGGGCCCTACAGCCTGTTCGTGCAGCGCAACGCGGAGACGTCGGTACGTCCCCTCAGCTTCTTCTCCTTCGCGGTCCCGAATGAAACGCTCGGCACCGTGCAGATGGCGTGGTCGCTGTCCGGGAATGATCTCTACGTCTCGAGAACCAGCGCTCTGGATTCGTCCGTTGTCTATGCCTACCTGGGTTTTAACGTTCCGCCGCCGCAACCCACCGCATCGTTCAACCTCGGCTCGGGAGCGCTGGCGCATTCCATTACCTACGGTGATACATCCGGTTTCGAAACCGCCGTGTTGAAGGGCGCGTCCGCTGCCGATGGCCCCAACGGTTTCCTGGTCGGCAGGGCGGTCGTGCCCGTACCGGCACCCTCATCGCTGCTGCTCGGCCTCACTGGCGCCTGGCTGGTCGGCGGTTTCGCCCGATGCCGGCGGCGGGTGGCGCCCGGCGCGTAATCGCCAGCAACCGTGCCTGTTACTGCAACGACCGGTTGACGCAACCGCACAGGTATCACTGCTAACGTCGCATCCGTGAAAATCGCGGCGCCTCAGAACGTGTAACCCAGGTACAAGCGCACCGTGCGCGGCTCGAGGATGTGGTAGTGGATATCCTCGACGCCGCCGCCGGGTTCACCCGGCAGGCGGGAAGCGTAGAAGTAGTCGATGTCGTGGTCGTTGCTGTCCAGCACGTTCAGCACATCCACCTTCGCGGTCCAGCGGTGCAGGCGGTAGCCGGCGCGCAGGTTCACCACGGTCGCATCGTCGGAGTTGACGCTGCCATCCTCGATCAGCGGCCGCTCCCCGAAGTAGCGCAGCCGCAGGCTGCCGAACCAGCCGCTGTCGAGTTCGGCGCTGATGCCCGCCTGCAGCACGTCCTCGATCGAGCCGGGTATATGGTCGCCCTCGGGCGCGTAGTCGGTGAATTTCGCGTCTGTGTACGCGTATTCCAGGTCCAGCGTCCACTCGTCCGTGACGCGATAGTACGCCGACAGCTCGATGCCCTGGCGCTGCGATCCGCGGCTGGCCTCGGTGTTGCCGGCGTCGCCGACGAACAGCAGCTCACTGTCCAGTTCCAGGTCCCACAGCGCGATCGAGGTGTTCAGGCATTCGCTCCAGAAGCCGCGCAGGCCCACCTCGTAACCCAGCGAATCCACCAGCGGGTCCACCGGCGAAATCGCGCTGCCGTCGCCGGGATCGACAGTGGCGGTGGTGCCGCGCGCGTCGTTGGAGTGCAGGCCCTGCCCGGCGGACAGGTAGGCTTCCCACTCGTCGTTGAAGGCGTAGATGACGCTGCCCTTCAGCGCGAGCTTGTCATCGTGTTCCTTGCCGCCGTTGCTGCCGAGGTCGATGCCGTTGACGTTGCGTTCGATGCGGCTTTCGACATCGAAATTGAAATACTCGTAGCGCGCGCCGAGCACCGTGCGTATATGGTCGGTCCACGCGATCCGGTTCTCCGCCCAGAGCCCGGTATTCCACTCGTCGACCCGGTCGCTGCGCACCGGCCCGAGGCGCCTCTGCCCCTGTGTCTTGTACAGTCCGACCTCGTCGATATCGTCATAGCGGAACTCTGCGCCGTAGCGGTTCACCATCGACAGCCCGCCGAGTTCCAGCGCCTGCCGGTAGTGGGTCCTGCCGCCGTACAGCCAGCGCTTGTCGCGCTGCTCGAACTGGTCGCCGCGTTCCTCCTCGTCGAGGAAATAAGTGAAGTTGGACCACAGGTTCAGCGTGTAGCGTACCGCGTACGCCGATACGTCCCAGCGGTCGTCGTGCCAGCGGGTGGACAGGCTGTAGCGCTTGGACTTGCCGCCGAGTTTGTCGTCTATCGAGCCCAGTTCATCGATCGTGCCGTCGCTGACCGCGCGCAGCGGTATCTGGTCCGGACTGTTCCATTTATTGTCGTAGGCCATCGCCATGACGCTGCCCTCGCCGCCACCCACGGTGCGCGCGTACTTCAGTAACACGTTCAGCTTCTTCACGTCCTCCTTGATGTCGCTCCACGGCCCGTCGTACCCGGTCAGTTCCAGCGCGTAGCTGCCGGTGCCTTCGCGCAGGGACAGGCTGTCCAGCGCCAGCGCGCGATAGAAATCGTCCTCGCCGGCGCCTACTTCCAGCACGCCGTCCTCGAACGCTTCCGGCGTGCGCATTTCGGCGCTGCCGGCGCTGCTGAAATCGCCCACATCCGCGTAGTAGGGTCCCTTCTTGTACGCCAGCGTGCCTATCGCTTCCGGTATCACGAAGTTCAGGTCGGTGTAGCCCTGGCCGTGGCCATGCGTGCGCATGTTCACCGGCATGCCGTCCACGTAGGTAGCGAAGTCGGTGCCGTGGTCGAGATTGAAACCGCGCAGGAAGTACTGGTTCGCCTTGCCGGTACCGCTGTGCTGCGTGACGACCATCCCGGGTACGAGTTCCAGCACGTCGCCGGTGCGCAACAGCGGGCGCAACGCGATTTCCTGCTGGCTTACCAGGCCTTCGGACGCGCTGACGGCCTCGCCGACCAGGTTGACCTGCCGTCCGGTTACCGCGACTTCCTCGAGTTGCTGCGGGGCGTCCGCCAGCGCGAATGCGGACAGGGGGATGAGTGCGAGTAGCGGCAGGCGGTTCAGCATGGTCGATGGGTCCTTGTCTTGACAGGGGGGCGTAATGGCGTATGGTTGCCCCGGAAGTGGCCGCGAACATAGTCCCTGACGATGCTTCGGTCAACACTATTATTTATGTATATCAATAACTTAGGGTTTTCCGCGCGCGAAGGATCAGGGTGCCGGAACACCGAGCGGTGATCGGTATTTCAACAGTGCGCAGGAAACCGCCCAGGCCGAGCAATGCGCTGCCACACCTCGGCGAACTGGAGCTCACCTTGCTGAAGTTGTTATGGGATGCGCCGGAGCAATCCGCGCACAACCTGCAACAGCGCCTGCAGGCGCCGCAGGACTGCAGCCTCAGCACTGTGCAGTCGACACTGGAGCGGCTGCATCGCAAATCGCTTGTGCAGCGCGACAAGCGCGGCCACGCCTATGTCTATCGCGCCCACCTGGGGCGCGCGGAACTGCTCGGGAAACTGCTCGGTGGCGTGATCCGCCAACTGCACGACGGCAGTCTCGAACCGATACTCAGCAGCTTCGTCGATTTCGCCGACCGCTTCGACGACGACACGCTGGACCAGCTCGACGCACTGGTCCGGCAGCGCATGGAACGCCGCGAGGAGGACTGCTGATGCTGGCTCTCCTGGCATCGATGGTGTTGTGCGTGGTCGCATTGTGGTTGCTGCTCGGTGCGGCGCAGGCGCTGCTCTACCGGTGGTTACAACCGACGATGCGTGCGATCGACCCGGCGCAGGCGAGTGTGCTGCTGGTCGGCTGGCTGGCGCTGGCGCCGGTAGTGGCACTGTTAACCGCTTACCTGTTGTACTCGCCGGATATAGCCGGCTGGCTGGTGGCCGGACACTGCCACAGTGGGCAATGCGTGAGCCACGGGCCGCGCTCGGGGTTGGCGGTGGCTCCGGCCGCCGTGCTCGCGCTCTGGGCACTGTGCGGTGTCGCGCGCTGCCTGTGGCAGCAGTGGCTGCCGGTACGCCGCCTCTACGACCAACTCACGCGCATCGGCGACGACAGGGGTGACTACGTGGCGCTCTCTTCCGCGCTGCCGACGGCGTTTACGCTGGGCTGGTTGAGGCCGCGGATTTTTATTTCCGAAGGCATGCGCGCGGCGTGTACCGGGGAGGATATCGACTGCATCCTGCGTCACGAGAACGCGCACCGACGGCGGCGCGATAACCTGCGTCTGTTGGCTGGCCGCATACTGACGGCGCCGCTGCCGCAGCGTCTCGCGCACGCGACGCTGGACGATTTGAAGCTCTGCTGCGAGAAAGCCTGCGACCTCAGTGCCGCGGCGGCGTTGTCGCGCGAGGCCGTGGCCGCCGCGCTGCTGCGCGTCGCGCGACTGCAGCAGGGGCAGGTCGTCGGCCTCGCGTTTGCCGGTAACCAGACACAGAGGCGCGTACTCGCGCTACTGGAGGAATCACCGTCACCGCTGGCGGGTGGGGTGTTGTTCACCGTCGCGTCGGCAACGCTCCTGTTTGTTCTCGCGCTGGTCAACCCGCTGCATCGCGCGATCGAATTACTGCCCTAGGCGCCCCGCCCGTCGGAACGCGGGGCCGGGCCTGCCAGCAAGGCCAACGTCAGAAACCGCCCGTATCGTTCAGCGTTTTCACCGCGGCCATCGCATCGCCGATGTCGACAAAGTCAACGGTGACGAAATTCCCCGGCACGCCGTGGAACGCCTCGCACTCGTTGATACGATCCAGCAGGAACGGATTGTAATTGACCTGTTCAGCCAGCTCCGGCGCCCCGAACAGGCCGGTGAGAAAGTGGTTGAAGATGAAAAGATCGTTGGCGACGTTGCCGCGATTCACCGCGCAGGAAAAATCCTCCGGCGCCGCCGCAGAGTAGTGTGTTTCGAACGCGTGGCTCCAGACATTCATCAGCCACGGATAATCGGGGTCGACGGCCCTGTCCTGCAGCACCACGAGGCGGGTGCCGCTATCGATCATCTGCCCCAGCGTGGGCCACGCGCCGCTCGCGTGCACATAGGTATACGGCGTGAGCGCGGCTTCGTCAAACGCCTCGGCCGTGAGTTCGTGACTGAGGTAGGATTCGATGATGAGCGTGATCACCGCACCCGGGTTGTCGTCGAGAAACGCGCGAATTTCAGCCAGGCCCTCTGCCAGTGGCTGCTTGCCGAGCGCGCAGACGGCGTGGCACAGGAAACTGGCGTCGGGGTCGGCATCCGGCACCTGCACCTGGTCGAACTGGTTCAGGCTGCCCGCGCGGTAGAGGTCGAGCATCAGTCCGCGTACGCCGGCCTGCAACTGCGCGGGTACGTCCAGGTTCTGATTGGGTCCCCGCCAGCCGTCCATTGAACTCGACATTGCGTTGTGTGTGGTGACGTAGCGCACCTGGTCGTAACTGCGATTACACAGCGACTGTTCGCCATTGCACCCGTTAATCGTCACGGTTTCGCGCTGCTGCAACTCGGCGTCCCCGTTGCTGGCGATGACCAGCATCTCATAATCGCCCGGTGGAAATTCGCTGATGTCGATGGTGAAGGAATAGGGTGCGGCGTCATCGGTCTCAACCCAGCCGCCGTCGATTCCCCGCGGATACAGTCGCACCTGCGTGGGGGTGAATTGGGTGACGGAGATATCCAGCGACAGGCTCATCGCTGCGGCCGACCACCCGGTGGTGACGGCAATGGTGCCGGGCTCTGTGGGCGGCGGCTCGACAGGGTCGCGATTGCCGGGCTCCGTCAGTCCCGTATTCGAATTTGAACCCCCGCAAGCGGCGATGAACAGCGCGCAGGCCAACAAAGCGCCCAGCAGGTGAATACTTGTCTTGTTGTGTTCCATGTCGTTTCCGAGCGGTGAATGGGCGGACGGTGCCAAGCGTACACCTTGCCGGTGCAGTGTTCCATCGCCTGCGGACGACGGCGAACTCCGCGATTTGGTAATGACGCCAAAAGCCGATAGGATGCCCTCTGGGTCGACACAACAGGATGCCTCACTCATGACATTATTACCACGCGTTTTCAGGGCGGCGCTTCGAGCATGCGCACTCTCCCTGCTGCTGACCGGTGCAGCCAACTCGGCCGACAAACCCAACATACTGGTGATCTGGGGCGACGATATCGGCACCTGGAATCTCAGTGCCTACAACCTCGGTTCCATGGGCTTCCAGACGCCCAATATCGACCGTATCGCCAATGAGGGCGCCCTGTTCACCGACTATTACGGTGAGAACTCCTGCACCGCGGGACGCTCCGCATTTATCACCGGCCAGCATCCGGTGCGTACCGGGCTCACCAAGGTCGGCAGTCCCGGTCGGGAAGCGGGTATGCAGAAGGAGGACCCGACGATTGCCGGGCTGCTGCGGCCGCTGGGTTATGTCACCGGGCAGTTCGGGAAAAATCACCTGGGCGATCGCGATGAGCATTTGCCCACGCAGCACGGCTTCGATGAATTCTTCGGCAATCTCTACCACCTGAATGCCGAGGATGAGCCGGAGCATGTCGATTATCCCCAGGACGCCATGTTCAAGCAGCTGTTCTCACCGCGCGGTGTCATTCATTCCTTTGCCGACGGCAAAGTCAATGACACGGGGCCGCTTACCAAGAAGCGCATGGAAACCGTGGATGAAGAAATCACCGCGCATGCGCTCAAGTTCATGGACGAGGCCGTGCAGCAGGACAAACCGTTCTTTGTCTGGTGGAACGCCACGCGCATGCATATCTGGACCCGCCTGAAAGACGAGAGCCAGGGGCTGTCAAAAAGAGGTGGTCTCTACGGTGACGGCCTCGTGGAGCACGACAATCACGTGGGGCAATTGCTGGATTTCCTCGATGAGAAAGGCATAGCCGATAATACGATTGTCCTGTATTCCACGGATAACGGCGCCGAGATTTTCAGTTGGCCCGATGGCGGCACCACGCAGTACCGGGGTGAGAAGAACACGACCTGGGAAGGCGGATTCCGTGTACCGGCACTGATTCGCTGGCCGGGGACCATCGAGCCGGGTACGCGCTTCAACGAGATGGCCGCGCACAACGACTGGCTACCCACGTTGTTACACGCCGCCGGCGTGGAAGGTATCAAGGAAAAGCTGAAGCAGGGCTACCAGGCCGGCGGGAATACTTACAAGGTGCATCTCGATGGCTTCGACCTGACCGATTATCTGAGTGGTAAATCGGAAAGCTCGCCGCGCGATACGTTCCACTATTTTACCGACGACGGCGACTATTCCGCGCTGCGATGGGGTGACTGGAAAATCATGTACTCGATCCAGGAGGCCACCGGCAATGCGGTGTGGCAGTATCCGTTCACCAAGTTGCGCATGCCCCTGCTGTTCAATCTGCGGCAGGACCCGTTTGAACGCGCGCGGCAGGAGGCGGGCGGCTACGAGCGCTGGTACTTCGAGCACATTTTCATGCTGTACGGCGCCGGCCTGGAATCCTACAAATTCCTCGCGACTTTCCAGCAGTTTCCGCCGCGGCAGAAGCCGGATTCGCTGGACATGAATGCGCTCGCGCAGGAGATGATGGGCTATATAAAGCGCTAGCAGCCTGTCTGCGAACGGCAGGTAATCCAGGGGCCGCAACAACCCCGCGGAAAGGGTGGAGATATGAGTATCGCGACAACCGGGACTTCAGGAATCAAGCCACACACGGTACTGGCGCTGCTGTTGCTGTGCCTGCCCCAGTGGCTGTATGCCACCTCGGTGCTGCAGGTGGATATGGAGCAGTTGCTCGGTGATGCCGCCGTGATTTTCGAGGGAGAGGTCATTGCCAGCGAGGCAAAGTGGAATGCGGATAACACGTATATTTCGACCTGGATCACATTCCGGGTAAACGACGTATTGAAGGGCGAGTGGGCGTCCGCGACCATCACCCAGTCCTTTGCCGGTGGCACCGTGGGTGACACCACCCTGCAGGTCAGCGGCATGGTCTACCCGCAACCGGGCGAATCGGGCATCTACTTCATCGAAAACCCCGATCGGCCACAGGTCAACCCGATGGTTGGATGGGGACAGGGTCACTTCAGGATCAGGTCAGACTCCCGCGGCAGGGAGCGGGTGCTCACCGAAAGTAACGACCCTGTCCAGGGGGTGGACGATGGCAGCGCGACCTTGCAGGACCAGCGCGCGCAGGAGGTAACCGCGCTGCCGCTTAGCGAGGGCGTTGCCCGCGGCCTGCGCGTGGGTTCGCCGCGGGATGGGCTGGAGACGGCAATCTCCAAGGAAGACTTCAAGGCAGCCCTGAAGCGTCGCCTGTCACTCATCGAGGCGGCGGGCAGCGCAGCGGAGAACGCGGGGAACAAGCCATGAACAAGGGCGCCAAAGCGGCGCTGGCGCTGCTGCTGTGCGGTGGACTGTCATACACCGGCGGTGCCCTGGCCTATCAGCTCGCACCATCGTACTGGCAGGACGGGCAGGCGCACGTCCATGTCCACCTGGCGGCGAGCAATCCGCCGGGCCCGAACCAGCCCAATATCGTTCCCGGCGGACCCACCACGGTCGCACTGCAAAACGCCTATCTGCAGGCAATGACGGCCTGGAACAACAACTCGACGTTTTACTACACGGCGACCAGCAACGCCGGATATGACGATCCCTGTGTAAGCCCCAATACGGCGCCGCTGAGCAGCGTGTTGTTTGCCGATACGAGCTGCGGTTCCGCGTTCGGCGGCACCACGCTGGCTGTGCAGCAAACGTGGTTTTCCGGTGCTGCCAACTCCAAGACCGGCACCGTATTCAACAACACCAGGCAGTGGGATCTGTATACCGGCAACTGGAACGGCACGGCGGAATTCAAGCGTGTCGCCGTGCACGAACTCGGGCATGGCCTGGGATTGAATCACTCCGCCGACAGTTCCGCCATTATGTGGGCCACCGCGGGCAATACGAAGATTCCGCAGGCCGATGATATCGCCGGTGCGGCCGCCAGGTACGACACCGACTCGGATGATGTGGGGCTGGCCTTTGACAACTGCCCGCAGCACGCCAATGCCTCCCAATCCGACGTGGATGGCGATGGCGCCGGCGATGCCTGTGACGCGGATATCGACGGCGACGGTGTTTTCAATGGCCCCGGTGTGGACGCCAGCTTCGGCCTGGACACGCTGACCAACAGTTACTACCCGTTCGAGTCCGGATCGAATGCCTACCGCGCGATGACGTTTCCCGTCTCGGTAACGGGGACCCTGACCACGGTGACGCTGCCAGTCTACTGCACCTCCGGGGATCTCATACTGTCGATTCAGGGGCTCAATGGTAGCGGCAGGCCCAACGGTACGAGCCTGGCCACGCAGCAGTTTGCCTCGGGCTCCGGTGTGCCGACTTCCAACCAGGGGGCTTTCGATTTTGTGTTCGACACGCCCGCCACTGTCACCGCGGGCAGCAGCCTGGCGGTGGTCGCCCAGGCCCAGGGTGCTTGCAGCTGGTTTATCAGTTCAGCCGGCAGCTACGGCGGCGGCAACGGCTACTTTTCTTCCACCGGTTCCAGCTGGTTTGCCACGGTCGATTTTCCCTTCGCGACCATGATCACGCCCAGCGCTCCCGACAACTGCCCGTCAGTGGCGAATCCTTCCCAGGTCGATTCGGACGGCGACGGCACAGGCGATGCCTGCGAACTGGTCGGCGACGGCGATATCAACGGGGACGGTGATGTGGATATCGCCGACATACTGCTGGGGCAGGAAATCCTGCTGGGTATCGTGAGCCCCACCAGCGCGCAGCTCCAACGCGGAGATGTCGCTCCCCTGGTGGCTGGCGTACCGGCCCCGGATGGCGTGTTCGACATAGGGGATCTGCTGGTTATCCAGCAGAAAGTGAGCCAGCAGATTACGTTCTAGCCTCAATGGCACGTAGTGAAGCTTCAAGCCCGGCGGCAAACTGAATGGCCCAGGGGCTGGCCTGCTACAACATACGCTCCGGATCACCGGCGACGGCCAGCACCTTGATCAGTCGATGCCGGCTGAGCAGGCGCGGAAGCCACAGCATCGCGCGGTTCACGCGACCGGTCACGACGATGGCCTTGCGCCGTTTTCGCAGCGCGACGAGCGCCTCGGCCACCACCGCCGCCACCGGCTGCGTCATCGCGCCCGGCAGGTTGCTTCCGTCAGCCGCGCCGCCGGAGGCGGTACTGATGAATTCGGTTTCCGTGACGCCAGGGCACAGTCCCATTACGTAGACACCGCGTGCCCGCTGCTCGGCCCAGAGACATTCCGAGAGTGCCGCAACGAAGGCCTTGCTCGCGCTGTACATCGGTTGCGCGGGCGTTGGCAGGTAGGATACCACCGAAGCGAGATTGATCAGGGCGTCGCCGCGTTGCGCCTGGCGCAGGAACGCGTGCGCCAGCGTGACTACCGCGCCACAATTCACATTCAGTATATTCTGTTGCAGCGCCAGCTCTGACTCGAAGAACGGGGCAAAGACGCTGTAGCCTGCGTTGTTCACCAGCAGGTTGACCTGTTGCCGGGCCAGCGCATCGGTGACGGATTGTACGCCGGCGCCGCTCGACAGGTCGGCCACCAGGTACCCGTGCTGGTCTCCCGGCAGTTCCCCGATCAGTTCGCGCAGTTTGTCCTCGCGCCGCGCGACGCCGGTTATCGTGTAACCCTGCCGGGCGAGTTGCAGCGCAAACTCCCGGCCGATTCCGGAACTGGCGCCGGTTATCAGGGCACGCCTGGCTTCCACGGCGCTATTCCTCCTGCCGGGCGCCGGCAAGCTGCTCGGCGGTTTCGGCGCGTACGCGTTGCACCAGCAGCCAGATGCCGCCGATGGCCGCCGCCGGGCTCAGCACCGACCACTGCAGGTTCAGTCCGACCCATTTCAGCCAGAATCCCCACGCACCGTCTTCCAGGTTGCGGTAATCCACCAGTATCTCACCCAGGTAGATCACCGCGGTATTGCCATAGAAGGCGCCCCAGTTGGCGAGGATGGCGATACCCACGGCTGTCTTGTAGTACCTGCGCCTGGACAGCAGGTAGGCGGCGAGAATTTCCAGGAAACCGGAGTGCGCGAGCATCGCCTCGTGCGCCAGTTGCGCTTCATGCGGGCGCATGTAGCGGGTATCGGCGACCGAGTACAGCCACCAGGGCCAGAAAATGAGCTGGTCCGGCTGCAGTTCCGCGCCCAGTTGGTAGAGGTAGCTGACTTTCATATACACCGCCGGCAGTTCCCAGCCCAGTTGCGCGCCGCCGCTGGTGAGCAGCCAGACGATCAGGAATTCGTGCCACTTGGCCGCCCAGCTGCGCTGCTCGCCCCTGTTGTCGACAAATGCGAACAACGCCGCCCAGTAGCCAATGAACAGGCTGATGGAGACATACTTGTCCGCCGGCATCGGATTGATCACACCCGTCAGGATCAGCGTCCAGGCGACGCAGAACGCGCCGGGCACCATGATCGCCGAGGCGATGTAGGCGCTGCGGCGAATATTGAATCCGACGTGGACGGGGTGGTCCCAGTCCAGCAGCGTGGGGAAGCCCTGCGAAACCTGTGCTTGAGTGTGCATCACATGTACTCCCATGGTAGGCGGTCGACCCGCGGTTGTGGCCACAGTGTCACAAAAATAGTCTGACAGCACTGTCAGCTTATTGTCAAGACTGGCGCAAGCCGCTAGAGTGCATGCCTGGGGTGCCGCGAAGACCAGGGACCCTTTGACAGTCACCAACGAGGATCGCCACAGCATGCAAGCTGCCGCTCATCAGCCGCGTAAAAAGCGTCCCGGAATGGAGGAACAGCGCAGGCTAATCCTGGCCGCCGCGGTTGACCTGCTGAGTATTCACGGCAGCAGTGGAGTCTCCGTATCCGATATCTGCAAGGGCGCCGGCGTGTCGAGAGACACCTATTACCGTTGCTTTGCCGATAAAGGCAGCCTGATCGATGAGCTTTACCAGACCTCCGTGAACGATCACATAGAAACCGTTCTTGGAGCATGGGATCTCGACTACGATAACCCCGCATGGCTGCACCGGGTATTCGACCAGACCATCGATGCGATCCTTGAACGGCACAAGGTTGCCCAGTTGCTGTTTGTCGAGTCCGCGGATCCGAATTCACATGCGTACCGGGTGATACACAGGGCCTTCGACAAAGCCGCGCGCCGCATGCAGCGGTGGTGCAGGGAGGCTTATGGCAGGTCGCCCTCGAGGGAGTTCCTGGTAGCCCTGCTGGTCGCCGCGCAGTGGCTGGTTCACAATGCCATTGTGTCGGGCATGAAGAAGCGCGATATCGACAAGGCAAAGGCGGCATCGGAGCAACTGTTTCACGCGGCGTTTTACAGTTTGAAAACGTCAACCCAGGTAGCACATTCCACTCGCTAGAAGGAGGGCAGCCATGCCGCCAGTGACAACAATCCCGGACAGCCATCTCGATATCGTCGAGCAGGAATACCTTGCGATGGTCAGCACCATTCGTCATCAGGACGGCCTGATCTCCACCAACCCGGTAAGTATTGACTGGGATGGCAGCTTTGTGCGCTTCAGTACCCTGAAGCAGCGGGTCAAATACAGGAACCTGCTGGCCAATCCCCAGATCACGCTGTGTATCACGTCATCGAGCGACACGACGCGCTATATCGAGATTCGCGGCACGGCCGAACTGACCGATGATCCGGAGGGCGCCTTTCAGCAGGCCATGTGGAAGCGCTTCACCGGGGAGGACAAGTTCACCTACGACCCACCCGGCGCCGAACGCGTGATCGTGAAAATCATTCCGCTGAAAGTATCGACACCCAGTTTGTACGGCGGACAGATGACGAAGTACACGCCCGAATACGCGCAGCAGTCTGAGCCCGAGTAAGGTGGAGCGCAGCCGGGTCGATGGACCCGCGACCCCTGCAGGGTGTGCGGGAAGATGAGTGCCGCACCATAAGTACGGTGCTTGTACTGTTAATACTTGCTATCACTTGCCAACTGGATTTTAATCACGCAATACATTGCGGTCTCTCGAGTGGAATTGCGACGGTCGGCTGTTGATTTCAGCCCGACCCGGAAACTTCTTACAGGGCATTTATCCGCTTTTTTAGCACACGATAATTCAAACAAGGCAAGCCTATGAGGTTCAGGTTTACCGGGACGCATACCGGGGTCATACCCTCGTTACTCCTGTTTTCGGTGACGGCGCTGCTTGCAGCATGCGGCGCATCGGAAGCGCCGAAGTCTGTGCCGCCGGTCGCTGTCACGGTGCAGGAGGTCGTGCCCGAGGATGTGCCGGTTACGACGATTTTTATTGCGCAGACGCAGAGCTCCCAGGCGGTGAATATCCAGGCCCGAGTGTCAGGCTTTCTCGAAAAGCGCGTCTACACCGAGGGCTCCACGGTCAAGGCTGGCCAGGTGCTTTTTGAAATGGACAAAAAGCCCTTCCAGGCGCAGGTGGATGGCGCCGCAGCGGCGCTGGAGCGCAACGAGGCGGCACTGGAGGTGGCGCGCGCCAATCTTGCGCGTACCAAACCCCTGGTGGAGTTGAATGCACTGTCACAACGGGACCTGGACGACGCGCGCGGGCAGTTTGAAAAAGCGGGCGCCGATGTGGCGCAGTCGAAAGCGCAACTGGAGACCGCGCAGTTGAACTTGTCGTACGCGACGATCACGTCGCCGGTCGATGGCGTCAGCAGCTTCTCGGTGGTCGCCGACGGTACTTACCTCGATGCCCAGAACGCGCAGCTCACCACGGTCTCCGTGCTATCGCCCATATGGATAAACTTCAGCCTGTCCGAGAACGACATGGAACGCATGCGTAAGGAGGAGAAAGAAGGGCGTTTGAAAACACCGGACGATGACAAGTTCATCGTGGAGGTGGAGATGGTCGATGGCAGCCTGTTCCCGCAGAAAGGCAAGATCGATTTTGCCGACCCCTCGTACAATCCGGAAACGGGAACATTCCTGATCCGCGCGGTGGTCGACAATCCCGATGGAGTGCTGCGACCCAACCAGTATGTCCGGACCCGCCTGGTTGGCGCTACGCGGCCCGACGCCATTCTCGTTCCCCAGCGCGCAGTCCAGCAGAGCGCGCAGGGACACTTTGTCTGGATTGTGAACGAAGCGGACGAGGCGGAGATGCGCCCGGTAGTCGTGGGCAACTGGCACGGTGACGACTGGTTTATCAGCGAGGGCCTGGCCGGCGGAGACCGTGTCGTCATCGACGGCGCTTTGCGACTCGGGCCGGGCACGCCGGTCATGGTAACAGACGCAGCGGTCGATAAGGCGGCAGCCTCGACATCGACGGCGAGCAAGTAGGCCAGGAGCCGGTTTCATGTTCTCGCGCTTTTTTATCGAGAGGCCCATTTTTGCCAGCGTAGTGGCGATTGTGTTGTGCCTGGCCGGCGCGGTGTCGCTGGCGGTACTGCCGGTGCAGCAATACCCGACCATTACGCCGGTACAGGTGAACGTGTCCGCCACCTACCCGGGCGCCGACTCCAAGACGCTGGCGGACTCCGTGGCGGCCCCGATCGAGGCGCAGATCAACGGCGTCGACAATATGCTGTACATGACCTCTACCAGTTCGGCGACGGGCCAGCTGACACTGACGGTGTATTTTTCACTGGATACCGATCCGGATATCGCCCAGGTACAGGTACAAAACCGCGTGAACCTCGCCCTGCCGCAGTTGCCCTCGGCAGTGACACAGCAAGGCGTCTCGGTGCAGAAGAAATCTTCCTCCATCATGATGCTGATCGGCGTGTACGGCAAGGATGACCGCTACAGCGCCGATTACATCGCCAACTACGCGAACGTGTATATCCTCGATGCGTTGAAGCGGGTGCCTGGCGCCGGGCAGGCCCAGATTATGGGTGTGCCGGACCAGGCCATGCGAATCTGGATGAACCCGGACAGAATGGCTTCACTGGGTATCACCACCAGCGATATAGCAACGGCTGTGTCCAAGCAGAACGCGCTGTTCGGCGCCGGCCAGATCGGGCAGCAACCCACGGAGGGTCCGGTGCAGTTGACCCTGCCCGTGGTGACGCAGGCGCCGTTTGTCGATCCCCGGAAGTACGAGAACATCATTCTTCGCGCCGATCCGGACAACAGCGCGATCGTTCGCCTCGGTGATGTGGCCCGCGCCGAGGTTGGACTGCGCCAGTACATAGTCGATTCCAAACTCAACGGCACCGCGGCAACCTTCATCGCAGTGTATCTGCAACCCGGGGCGAACGGTCTCACGGTGTCCGCAGGGGTTAGGAAAACGCTGGAGGACCTGCAGTCGCGTTTTCCAGAGGGGCTGGAATATGTCATTTCCCTGGATACCAACGACTTCGTGAAGATTTCAATCGAGGAAGTCATACACACCCTGATCGAAGCAGTGCTGTTGGTCGTGCTGGTGGTGTTCCTGTTCCTGCAAAGCTTTCGCACCACGATCATCTGTACCGTGGCTATCGTGGTGGCCCTGATAACCACGTTCGCAGGCATGCTGGCGCTCGGTTTTTCGATCAACCTGATCACGCTGTTCGGACTGGTGCTTGCCATCGGCATGGTGGTGGATGACGCCATCGTGGTGGTGGAAAACGTCGAGCGCAATATGCAACAGCACCACCTGCCGCCCAAAGAGGCCACCATCAGGTCCATGGGGGAGATCTCCACCTCGCTGGTCGCGGTGGTGCTGGTGATGGCCTCGGTGTTTGTCCCCGCTGCCTTTCTCCCCGGCACGACGGGCCAGCTTTACAAACAGTTTGCGGTGACCATCGTGGTGTCTGTGGTGATATCCGGGTTTCTGGCGCTCACGCTCACCCCGTCGATGTGCGCGATGATGCTGAAGCATACCACTGCGCCGCAGCGGGGCTTTTTTGCCTGGTTCAACAGGCAGGTGGATGCCACCACGCGCGGTTTCGGCCACGCCGTCGAACTTGTAATCAAGCGCTCGGGTATCGCGCTGGTATTACTGTGCTTTTTCCTGTGGAGCATCTACCATCTGTTCGCGATTACCCCCACAGGATTCGTGCCCAACGAGGACCAGGGTTATGTGATGGCGGCCATCATCATGCCCGAGGCCGCGAGTATCGAGCGCACCCAGGCTGTCGCCGAGGAAGTGGACGCCGTCTTCGCGAAAATTCCCGGTGTGGATACGCGCTCCATGATAACCGGCTACAGTCTGCTCGACAGCGGCTTCAAAACCAATGCCGGATCTTTCTTTGTCACATTGAAGGATTTCGAGGAACGCTATGACTCGGTAGCGACGGCGCGTGAGGAGAACGCGCGCACTGTGCTGATGACCCTGGCCAGGGAGACCGCGCACATCGAGGAAGCCATTGTCTATCCGGTGGCGCCGCCACCCATCCCCGGCATTGGCTCCACCGGCGGTGTCGAGTTCTGGGTCCAGGACACCGGTGCCGGCGATCCTTCGCAACTGGACGCGGTCACACGGGCGTTTATCAAGGCGGCGGCCGAGCGCCCTGAACTCACCCGCGTAGCCACGACGTTCAATGCCAATACCCAGCAGCTGCGGGTTGATGTCGATCGCGAGAAGGCCACCCTGCTCGGTGTGCCGGTGGAGGACGTCTACAGCGCCATACAGGCGCAGTTCGGTTCCCTGACAGCCAGCCAGTTCAACCAGTTCAGCCGAGTGTGGTGGGTGATTTTGCAATCCGATGCCAGGTATCGGCAGGACCCGGAAGACCTGAAGCGACTCTACACGCGCTCAAACAACGGCAAGATGGTGCCGCTGTCAGCCGTTGTCTCCCTGCAATGGGTGTCCGGTCCGGATATGCTGCCGCACTTCAACGGGTTTCCCGCAGCCAAGGTTAACGCGACCGCCGCGGAGGGTTACAGCTCCGGCGATGCCATCGCCGCGATGGAAGCCGTTGCCGAGCAGTCGCTGCCCGAGGGCTATACCTACGGCTGGTCAGGCATCGCGTTTGAGGAACAGCAGTCGGGCGGTACCTCGATGATCGCCTTCGTGTTCGGTCTTGTCATTGTTTTCCTGGTGCTCGCGGCACAGTACGAGTCGTGGACCCTGCCGGGCGCCGTGATGTCCGCGGTGCCGTTTGGCATACTCGGCGCGCTGCTGATGATCACTGCCCGCGGCCTGGAGAACGACGTGTACTTCCAGATCGGCCTGCTGGTGCTGATTGGCCTCGGCGCCAAGAACGCTGTGCTGCGGGTCTCGGCGGCTGTCGACTTTCGCAAACAGGGCAAGTCGATTATGGAAGCGACGGTACTGGCCGGGGAGCAGCGCCTGCGCCCTATCATCATGACCTCGCTGGCCTTTGCAGCGGGTTGTCTGCCGCTGGCGCTGGCGATGGGCGCCGGCGCCAATGCGCGTCATTCCATCGGTACCGGCATCATTGGCGGCATGGTCGGCGAGACCACGCTGGCGATGCTGTACGTGCCGCTGCTGTTCTATCTGTTCGACAGCTTCGCAGAACGCAAGCACGGGGACTCGGACACGCCCGCTTCGCCCGGCGAAACAGCGGGTGATAATGGCGGGACGAAATCCCCGGAGCAGGGAGACTGAGATGTTGCGCTCCCGTGACTGCAGGCCTTGCCGCCGAACCGCCTGGCCGATGCCGGCTTTTCGCCTACCGCTGTTGCGCGCGGTGTTGGCGTGTGTGCTGGTAATGTCGGGCTGTACCTCGCTGGCCCCGGAATATCAACAGCCCGAGGTGGATATGCCGACGGCGTTTCGATTCGAGCCGGCGGTGGTAGCGGCAACCGCCGACACCGCGTGGTGGCAGCAGTTCGGCGACCCGGTGCTGGACGAACTCATCGCCGCGGCGCTGGCGAACAACTACAGCGTGCAAATTGCCGCGGCGAATGTCGAGCAGGCGCTGGGTATTGTCACCCAGACGCGATCGGCCCTGTATCCACAGCTTGGTTACGGTGCCAGCGGTGAGGAATTGCGCGCGCCCGATACCGGGCTGAGCGCGGCAATTCCCGATTTCCCGAACCCCCAGGATACCTATCAGGCCTTTCTCTCGGCCAGCTGGGAACTGGATTTCTGGGGTCGTATACGCAATCTGTCCCGGGCGGCGCAGGCGAATATGCTGTCGACCGAGGAAGCCCGGCGCGGGGTGATTCTCACGCTGGTCTCTTCCGTGGCCAGCAGTTACATCACCCTGCGCGGACTGGATGAACAGCTTGCCGTCAGCAAGCATACGCTGGACACCTACGGCGAGTTCGTGCGTCTCTACGAGATGCAGTACAAATACGGACAATCGTCGCTGATGACTGTGGTACAGGCCCAGTCGCAGTACGAGACGGCGGCGACGCAGATTCCACAGATAGAATCCCAGATCGCCCAGTTGGAGAACGCCCTGTCGGTGTTGCTTGGCCGCAATCCCGGTGTTATCCCGCGGGGGAAGCCGATCTCCGAACTGGTGTCGCCGGTTGCACCGTCCGGCCTGCCCTCCAGCCTGCTGGAACGGCGGCCGGATCTGCTGCAGGCGGAGCAGGCGCTGATCGCCTCCAATGCGCAAATCGGCGCGGCAAAGGCGCTTTATTTTCCCAGCATTTCCCTGACCGGCGCCTTCGGCAGCACGAGTTCGAGTCTGTCCGACCTGTTTCAGGGATCGACCCGCACATGGAATTACGCCGGGCAGGTGGTCGGGCCGATATTTACCTTCGGCGCTGTCAGTGGCCAGGTGGCACAGGCTGAAGCCGCCCAGCGAGCGGCGCTGGCGAACTACAAGCTGGCGGTTCAAACCGCGTTTGCCGATGTTGACAACGCGCTTGTCGCGCAGCAGAAAATCGCGCAGCAGCTCGTCGCACAGAAGCGGCTGGTGGCTGCATTGTCCGAGTACGAACGACTGGCGCGATTGCAGTACGATGGCGGCTATGTGCCGTACTCCACAGTGTTGCAGGCCCAACAAACGCTTTTTCCCGCTGAACTGACCCTGGCCGCGCTGCGCGCTTCCGTGCTGACCGCATCCGCCGATATCTACAAGGCCATGGGCGGGGGCTGGGTTGATGAAGCGGATAAACTCACCGGCAGGGCCGCGCCGCCCGTTGCGGAGGCGGATGGCCCTCCACCCTTGTTCTAACCCGCTTATCCCCGATATTCTGCGCAGCCCCGCGCACGCGATTCTGTTTTCCGCTACGACTTCATTGCCAGAATATTGACGCGCATCATGTTGCCCCCCGTGCGAGCAGTTCACAATCCCAAAACTCAGCAAGCAACTATTACAAGAATATGGAACGTGAAGCCCGGTGAGAAAACCCGCCACACCCGTCGCGGTGGCACTGCTCCTGTTTTTCATGCCAGTGCACCAGGCGCTGTCCCAGGACATTGCCCCGATGATGCCTCTCGCGCCACAGGCGCTGCTACTGGATGTAACCGCGGCGGGTGAACGCCTGGTCGCCGCCGGCGAGCACGGTATAGTCCTTTACTCCGATGACGATGGCGACAGCTGGCAACAGGGCAGCGTGCCCACTACCCAGATGCTGACCGGCGTCTGTTTTGTCGATGACCTGCTGGGCTGGGCCGTTGGGCACGATGGCCTGATACTGGTCAGCGAGGACGGGGCGTTGACCTGGCGTATTCAACGCGATGGCCTGTCGGTGCAACACCAGGCCAACCTGGAACGGCGCGAGACGGCCCATCGCGCAATGCGCAGACTGGAAAAAGCGCTGGCGACAGCCAGTGCTGAAGAGCGCCCGGAACTCGCGTCGGCGCTGGAAGACGCCCAACTGGACCTCGAAGACGCTGAGCTCACGCTGAGCGAACCCGTGTTTACCTCACCGCTGCTGGACGTCTGGTTCCAGGACGCTGATCGGGGCTGGGCGGTGGGCGCCTTCGGTACATTTGTCGCAACGACGGACGGCGGCGAACACTGGGTCAACCAGCAGCGGCAACTGGAGAACCCCTTCGAATACCACCTGAACACCGTTACCGGCGATGGCAGGGGGCGAGTATTCATTGCCGGGGAGGGAGGAGTGATGTACCGCTCGCTGGATGGCGGCGGGAGCTGGGAATCGCTGGAACCGTTCTATGAGGGTAGCTGGTTCGGGGCCGACTACAATGCCGGACACGATGCGCTGCTGCTGTTTGGCTTGCGCGGCAACATACACCGCTCCACGGATTTTGGCTCCACCTGGGAAGCGATAGCCAATGCCAGTCATATCACCATCGCCGGCGGTACCTCATCCGCTGGCGGAGACGTCGTACTGGCGGGCGGTGTCGGTACTGTCCTGACCAGTGATGACGGCGGTCAAACGTTTCGGCGTACGCAGCTCCCGGATGGACTCGGTCTGAGCGCCGGTATCAGTCGCGGCGATCGGCTGGTGCTGGTCGGCCAGGGTGGCATCAAGACCGTGCCGGAGGGCCGCTAGGCATGCCGGGTTTAACGCAACAGGGTGATAGCGAGCTGCACAGCTACCAGGCGGGAGAGGAGGAGCGCCTGCTGGAGCGGATTATCTTCACCTACCGACCCCAGCTACTGCTGGTTTTCCTGGTCGCGACGGTGTTCTTTGCCTACCAGACCGCGGGTCTGCGGCCCGATGCCAGCTTTGAAAAAATGATTCCGATGGAACACCCCTATATTCAGTCGTTCATGAAGCACATGTCCGACCTGGGTGCGGCCGGAACCACTATCCAGGTGGCTGTGGAGAATACCCGGGGCGATATATTCGACGTCGAATACCTGGATGTCCTGCGGCAGGTGAACGATGAGGTTTTCTATCTTCCGGGCGTGGACCGCAACAGGATGCGTTCCCTGTGGACGCCGAACGTGCGCTGGGTGGAGGTGACCGAACTCGGTTTCGAGGGCGACAAGGTCATCGACTCGCGTTACGACGGTTCTGATCGGGCGATGGCCCAGTTGAGGCAGAACGTCCTGCGTTCAGGTGAGGTCGGTCGACTTGTCGCGGATGATTATCGCTCCAGCATCGTGGAGGCGCCACTGATAGACATCGACCCGGCATCCGGCGAACCCCTGGACTACTGGGCGCTGTCGCAGACGCTGGAAAGGAATGTCCGGGAAAAGTATGAACAGCTGTCGCTGGACAGCGATGGCGAAGCGAAGATCAGAATCCATATCATCGGATTCGCCAAGATAATAGGTGATCTGCTGGACGGTATTACGGCGATTTTCCTGTTTGCCGTCATTACACTGACCATTACGTCGCTACTGCTTTTTCTCTATACACGCAGTCTGCGCGGCACATTTTCGCCGCTGCTGTGCTCAATCATCGCCGTGGTCTGGCAGCTCGGATTGCTCACTACCCTGGGGTATGGACTCAATGCTTATTCCATACTGATTCCATTTCTGGTGTTTGCCATCGGTGTCAGCCACGGCGTGCAAATGGTGAATGCAATTCTGGGGGAGAGCGTCAAGGGTAATAGCAGGTACGTCAGCGCGAGACTGGCATTCCGTGCACTCTATCTGCCGGGTATGGCCGCGCTGATCTCCGATGCGATCGGCTTCACCACGATGTTGTTGATCCCGATCCAGGTTATCAGGGATCTCGGTGTTGCTGCGAGCGTGGGGATCGCGGTTATCGTGATGACCAACCTCGTTTTGCTGCCTGTACTGATGTCCTACCTGGGTATCACCAAGAAAACCCTGGCGTACCACCGGAAAAACCAGGAAGACTCCGCACGCGGCGCCGCCTGGCGCGTGCTGTCCAAACTGGCCAGCCCCCGCGTGGCCCGAGTCTCGATACTGGTGGCCGCGGTCGGCTTTGGCATCGGAATCTACGGGGGCCAGAATCTGAAAATCGGTGATCTCGACCCGGGCGCGCCGGAGCTGCATCCGGATTCACGCTACAACATGGACAACCAGTTTATCACCGACAATTACGCCACCAGTTCCGACATTCTGGTCGTGATGGTGGAAACCGGCGAGCAGGCGTGCACGCTGTACCGCAACCTGGAACTTGTCGATCGCTTCACCTGGCACATGCGCAATGTAGACGGGGTGAATTCCGCGATCAGTGCCGCAGAGGTATCCAAGCTGTATGCCTCGGGCTACAACGAAGGCAATCTGAAGTGGGCGACCATCAGTCGAAACCAGAGACTGCTTGGCTCTACGTTTGACCAGATGCCCGGCGCGCTGATGAATACGACCTGCAGCCTGTTACCCGTTGTGCTGTTCCTGGATGACCACAAAGCCGAGACCCTGCAAAGAGTCGTCGATGCGGCGGAGGCATTTTCTGCACAGCATGCGCAGGAGGGTATCCATTTCGCGCTCGCTGCAGGCAATGCCGGGATTGAAGCGGCGACCAACCAGGAGATTGAAGTCGCCCAGAAACGCATCATGTGGCTTATCTACGGTGTGGTCTGCCTGTTGATTTTCCTTATTTTCGCGTCGTGGCGCGCGGTCGTGTGCATTGTCGTTCCTCTGGCGCTGACCTCCGCGCTCTGCCAGGCACTGATGGCCTTTCTGGGAATCGGGGTAAAGGTTGCCACACTCCCGGTGATCGCACTGGGCGTGGGTGTGGGGGTGGACTACGGCATCTATATCTACAGCAAATTCGCACACTTTCTGCGCCAGGGTATGGGTATCCAGCAGGCTTACTATGGCGCCCTCACCACGACGGGTGAAGCCGTCAGCCTGACAGGCGCCATGCTGGCGGCCGGCGTGGCCACCTGGATCTGGTCACCGATCAAGTTCCAGGCGGACATGGGAATGCTGCTGACATTCATGTTCCTGTGGAACATGGTGGGCGCCCTGTGGCTGCTGCCGGCGCTCGCGCACTTCCTGATAAAACCGGAAACATTTGTGCAGAAGGAAAAGCAGCGCCCGGTGAACACCGCCGGCACGCAGAGCCCCACGTGAGCGCGTTCGCGCACTTGCATCATCGAATAACAGGGTAGGGATGACTATGGACCAGCACGAACGATGGCAGCGCAAACAAGCGGTTGTAGCGGTACCGGCAGCACTGTTACTGGTCGGCGCGGTGGGGGCGCAGGCGCTTTCGTTTCAGTTCGGCGAAGAACTCGAGTGGGAACTCGATTGGGACACCAATGTCGCCTACACCGCCCAGTGGCGGGTCGCCAGGCGGGATGACGACCAGTTTCGCTACCGGGACACCGGCAATCTTGAGGCCGACAGCAGAGCCTATGCCGTGTTGATCAATGCCAATGACGGCGACAACAACTTCGATCGCGGTGACATGGTGCAAAACAAGGTCTCCGCTGTGACCGAGATGGACCTCAGTTGGCGCGACCTGGGGGTCTTCGTGCGCGGCCGCAGCTATTACGACGAGGTGTACGATCAGGACACGGACCTGAGCCAGGAGAACTATCTCACCTACAACAACAACACGAAATTTCCGGGCGGCGATGCCTACTTTCGGCAGTTTCCCGACGGTACGGTTGACGAACACAGGGACAAGCTGGAACTGCTGGACTACTTCTTCTACGCCAGCGGCGAGCTTGCCGGTGACCACCTGTACAGTATCCGGCTGGGCAGCCAGGTGATCAATTGGGGCGAGGCCACGTTCACGCAGGGCATCAATGGCCTGCAGAATCGCGCCGACCTGATCGCGCGCAACACGCCGGGGGTGGAGGTCAAGGAAATACTGCTGCCGACCGGTGCGGTATACGGCCAGGTCGATCTGACCATGGACCTGACATTCGAGGCTTACTACCAGTACCAGTGGAAGAAAACAGAGCTGAATGGTGTGGGCAGCTACTTCAGCGACCGGGATTTTCTCGGGCCCGGCGCGAGGAATTTCCTGATTCCGATCGGGCCGAACCCCGACAGCATCACCGCGGTATCCCGCACCGCGGACGAAGCCGCCTCCAACAGCGGCCAATGGGGCGCAGCCCTGCACTGGATCGTGTTCGGCGATACCGATCTCGGTTTCTACTATATCAATGCCCACAACAAGGCGCCTGCCTACCGGATAAACTACCCGGCCGATGGCGGCCTGATACCGGAGTCGTACACGATCGTATACTTCGAGGATATCCAGGGTTATGCGGCCAGTTTCACCACCGTTCTGGGCACCACCAATGTCCAGGGCGAGGTGTCGTTCAAGACTGGTATGCCCGTCGTTCTCGAAAGCGGAGATCCGGTGGAGGGCGACCTGGCTTCCTACCAACTGGGTGGTTCCTATGTGTTCGAGCCCAATGCGTTGTGGGACGACGCCAACCTGACCTTTGAACTGGCGGGTGCCTACCTCACCTCACATGACAGCGGCGAACTCCTGTATGACGACAACGGTATGGTTATCAACCTGCGGCTGGAGATGGCCTACCTCAACCTGATGCCCGGGCTTGACCTCAAGGTGCCCATCTTCTTCCGGCGCGGCCTGGACGGCAATGTTCTGGAAAGTGAAATGGTGGAGGACTCATCCGCCGTGAACATCGAGTTCCAGTTTATCTACCTGAACAACTTCACCGCGAAAGTAGGGTACTCCAACTTTTTTGACGGCGGTGAAAACACCTATATCAATGATCGCGACAATATTTCATTCAATATCTCGTACAGCTTTTGAGAGCAACAGGAGGATCGGCACCATGTGTCTTTTCAGGATCAGCGTAATCGCCGCGGCACTATTCATACTGCCTGTCGGCGCAGCGGCAAAAATGTCGGCGGATGATGTGGCACGCCTGGGACAGGACCTGAATCCCATCGGTGGTATCAAGGCGGGGAGCGAGGACGGGCTCCTGCCCCCGTGGACCGGTGCGGTGATCGGCCTGCCCGATGGCCTGGCATGGGATGGGCCGGGTACGCCCTATCCGAATCCCTGGCCGGACGAGAAGCCGCTGTTTGTGATTACCAGCGATAATATGGAGCAGTACCGGGCGCGGCTCAGTCCGGGACAGGTCGCCATGTTCGAAACCTATCCGGATACATTCCGGATGCCGGTCTATCCCGGGCACAGGGATTTTGCCTTTTACCCCAAATTTTACGAAAAGGTGCGCTACAACGCGGTGAACAGCGAACTTATCAACGATGACGAGGGGATCAAGGGCTTTCTCGGCGGCGCGGCTTTTCCGGTGCCCTCCACAGGGCCCGAGGCGGTCTGGTTTACCCGCACCACCGGCGCCAACGAGACGATAGAGGGCGAGTACAGCGATATCGCAGCCTTTCCCAATGGCACCAAGTCCACGCGACGCTCCAGATTCCTCCAGGAGTCGCCCTATGCGAGCCGCAACAACCCGGTCGCACCCGACTACGAGTATCCCAAACTGGGTGAGTTCGGTGGCTATATCATGACCTATGTCACCGAGCCGGCCCGCGACAAGGGGCTGATAACGGCGGTAATCGAGCCCTACGATTACTCCGCGAATGCGCGGGAGGTATGGCGTTATCTGCCGGGTTCCCGTCGGGTCCGGCGCGCTCCCACCGTGGGGTTTGATACTCCCGACGGGCCCGGTGGACTCAAAACCGTCGATGAGGTGCGCGGCTTCAATGGTTCCATGGAGCGCTTCGAGTGGAAACTGCTGGGCCGCAAGGAAATCTTCATCCCGTACCACAACTATCAGTTTGACACGCCTGGTCTCTCCTATGACGAACTGCTGACAAAGTTTCATGCCAATCCGGACTACATGCGCTACGAGCTCAGGCGCGTGTGGGTGGCGGAGGGCACGCTGCGGGAAGGCGAGCGCCATATCTATGGCAAGCGCCGCATATACGTGGATGAGGACACCGGCTTCACCGCGATAACCGAGAACTACGACGGGCGTGGCGAATTGTGGAAAGTGGTCTTGACCAACAACATCTACGACTACGGGAGCCAGGGCTATGTCAGGCGCGCGCAGATGTACCACGACTTGCGCGCAGGTGCCTACATCGCCGAGCGCCTGATCAATGACAGCGCCCCGATGTTGTACGACGTCAATCCGGTGAAGGGGCCGGGCTATTTCACGCCCAGCAATATCCGCAAGCTTGGCAAGCGCTGATTGCCGTGATAGTCCGGTACGGCCGGAAGGCATCGGCTGCGTCGCATGCGCCGGTGCCGGATCAGAATTTAACTGACAATTGTCCCAGCACCTGGGGCGCGGCTGCCGATTGCAGCAGGCTGCCGGTATCCCAGGTGGCCCACTCGGCAACGATTTTCCCGCTGTCGTCGTGGTGTGTGATGGTGGTGCCGTCGATGGTCAATTCCTCGCCGGTCTGGTCGTCCTGGCGCGCCTCACCGTGCTCGTCGGAGACCCGGGTAATCCAGCGAGTGGCTACTTTGTTCCCGGACGCGAACTGGTCTTTTATGCTGAAATCCATTTGGTGGAAGACGCCTTTGTATACCGTTATAAAATGCTGGTACTCCGTTGCGCCGTGCAGGGCGTCCATGTGAGGCATGGGATGCGCCACCGCCTCTTCCGACAGCAGTTCTGGCAGCAGGGACAGGTTGCCCTGTGTCCAGACTTCTTCCAGCAGACGGCGAACCACTTGCATATTCGTTTCTGACATGAATGCAATCTCCTCAATCGATGCCGGTGCACGCCGCCCATTGTGTTACCACGGAAGCCCGCATGCTTCAGCTATCGTAGATGAGGCCGGCGGATATGGCCAGTGACCCAGGATGGAAAGTTCATCGCCCGAATGCTATACATAGTTGGCGAGAATCCGGAAGTCGCTGCAACGCCCTCGCGTTAACAATTGGAGACGTATAAGAATGACAGCCAGAACGCCCGCTTACTTTTCTGATCTCGAGGCGTGCGTGGATGCGCTGCTTGCCAAAGTGGGGAAGAAAGTCGTTATTGCCGGCGGCTTCGGGCGGCCCATCCATATATTCAATGAACTGTACCGTCGTGCCGTCGCGGACCCGGATATCCATCTGACTATTATTACCGGTGTCTCATTCAGTCGCCCCCGGGGCAGCAGCGAACTCGAGAAGCGGTTTATGGAGCCGTTTGTGGAGCGGGTTTTTGGTAACCTGCCCGAACTCGAGTATGTCGGGCCCTACCAGAAGGGACGGTTGCCGGACAATGTCGAGATCGTGGAGGTGTTCCTGCAGGCGGGTACCTACCTCGGCAACAAGCACGCCCAGCAGAATTTTGTTTACAGTAATTTCACGCACTGGCTGCGGGACATGATCGAGCAGGGATGCAATGTGTTCAGCCAGATGATTGCCAAGCGCGAGATTGACGGTGAGCTTGCCTACAGCATGAGCCACGATGCCTATGCGCTGGATATCCTTCCGCGCCTGAAAGCACTGCGGGAAGAAGGCAAGCAGGTTGCCGTGATTGGCCAGGTCAACGATGAATTGCCGTTCATGTACAACGACGCGATTGTCCCCGTCGAAACCTACGACATAATCCTCGATGCCCCGCAATACAACCACACCTTGCTGGGGCCACCGTCTCCCTCGGTGGATACCGCGGATTACATGATCGGCCTGAACGCCAGTGCGCTGTTGCGCGATGGCGGCACACTTCAGGTCGGTATCGGCGCACTCGGTGATGCGATCACCTACGGGTGTATCCTGCGCCACGAGCGCAACCGGCAATACCAGGAGGTACTTGCCGAATTGGGCATAACGAAGCATTTTGCCGGGATTGTCGAGCAGATAGGGGGAACCGAACCGTTTGAAAAGGGATTGTACGGCTCCACTGAAATGTTTGCCGACGGCTTTCGTCACCTGTACAACCACGGGATACTCAGGCGAGCGGTATACGATGATGTCGGTTTGCAGCGGCTGGTCAATGCCGGGAGGATCGGTCCCGCGATCACCTCACAGTCACTTGCCGTGCTGCTGGACGAGGGCCTGGTATCGGCGAGGCTGTCGTCCGCTGATCTCGATTTTCTGCAGAAATACGGATTTATCCATGACTCGGTTGTACTGCGCGATGGCCTGTTGCGCTGCACTGACGGCACGGAGATAGAAGCGAATTTCGAAGATGCGAATGTGCTGGAGCAAATAAGCCGCCACTGCATGGGGGAGGAACTCCGGGGCGGCATCGTGTTGCACGCGGGATTCTTTCTCGGCCCGCAAGCCATGTACCAGCAACTGCGCAGTATGCCGGAGGTGGATGCGAAGAAAATCTGCATGACGGATATCGCGTTTGTGAACCAGCTTTACGGTTGTGAGGAGATCGCGCGCCTGCAGCGACAGCAGGCCCGGTTCATGAATACCACGATTATGATCACGCTGCTCGGCGAGGCCTGTTCAGACGGGCTCGAAGACGGGCGCAAGATCAGCGGCGTCGGCGGGCAGTACAATTTCGTGGCGATGGCGCATGCACTGGAGGACGCGCGCTCGGTGCTGATGTGCCGCAGCACGCGCACCAAGGGTGACCAGGTGTCCTCAAATATTGTCTGGAGCTATGGCCACACGACGATTCCGGCACATCTTCGCGACATCGTGATCACTGAATACGGTATCGCGATGCTGCGAGGACAACGCGAAAAAGACGTGATCGCGCGCATGCTCAATATCGCCGACTCGAGATTCCAGCCACAGTTGCTGGCGCAGGCGAAAAGCGCCAGTAAAATACCGGACGACTATGAAATCCCGCAGCAATTTCGCAATAATTTCCCGGAGAAACTGGAGCGGGTCGCCTGCCGCCTGCGTCCTGAAGGGCTGTTCCCCGCCTACCCGTTCGGCAGTGACTTCAGCGCTGAAGAACTGGTGCTCGCCGACGTGCTGCAGAACCTGAAAAAAAATATGGCGTCACGCCGCACATTGTTCAAGACACTGGCGGGAGCGGTAGGGGCTTCCGGCTCGACCCCGGAGGCGGCGAAACCCTATCTTGCGCGCATGGGCCTCGAGAATCCGCAGGATATCAAGGCGACCGCATTCCAGAAACTGATTGTGGCCGAACTGAAGGATCTGGGCTACGTGTGAGCCCCATGTGCAGCGCTTGTCACAGCGACTGCTTCGCGGCAAGCTCCGCCAACAACTGTTTGCGCAGGACTTTGCCGTTTCTCGTTCGGGGGAAATCCTGGTAGAAATAGACGTTTTTAGGCGCTTTGTACCTGGCGAGGTTTTTTGCCCCGAATGCAAGAATGTCCTGCGCGCTGGCTGTCGCTCCGGGATTGGCTATGACGCACACGCTGACCAGGATTTTGTCTTTGCCGGCCGTCTCGCCAAGCGCAATGCAATCCGCGACATCGGGGTGGGTTTTTATCACGCGCTCTATCTCGTGCGGCGACACGCGGTAACCAAAAGTGTTGATAATGTCGTCCCTGCGTCCGATGAACCAGATATAGCCGTCTTCATCGGTACGGGCGTAATCCCCGGTAAGAAAGTATCCGTCGCGGAAGGACCGGGCCGTTTCGTCCGGCAACTGCCAGTAGCCGAGGAACAGGCCGGGGTCAGACTCGCGAATCGCGATCATGCCCTCTTCCCCGGCAGCGGCCGGCCGGTGGTGCTCGTTCAGCAGCACCACGTCATGCCCGGGCTGGATGAATCCCGCCGCACCCGGACGGATCGGCCGCTGCCTGTTTTGTGAAATATAGTACGAGCATTCACTCATGCCGATGGCCTCGTAGATATCCTGGCCGAAGCGCTCCCGCCAGCGCAGCAGCATTTCATCGCTCAGGTGCTCGCCCGCACTCATGCAATGGCGCAGCGAGGGGACATCGGCAGCATTGGCGCCTGTCTTTTGCAGTATCTGGCGGTATATCGTCGGAACGCCAATGAATATCGTGCAGTCGTGTTTCCTGATCAGTTGCGGCCAGACCGACGCATCGTTCCGTCCCTCGTGCACGATTACCGTATGTCCGTGAAACAACGGGTCCATCAGCCCGGTGCCCAGCACGTAGGTCCAGTTGAACTTGCCTGAATGCAATATGCGGTCGCCCTCCCTGAAATCGAACCAGAAGCGACTGGCGGGTTGCCGGCCAATCAGCGCCCGGTGCGCATGCAGTACGCCTTTGGGGTACCCGGTAGTGCCGGAGGTATAGACCAGGTAGGCGGGATCATCGGGAGAACTGGCGACAATGGTGTCATCGACGGTTTTTTCCGCGAGCAGTGTGGCGAGATCGAGCACCTGTATGCCGGCACGGACGGTATCCCCCGGCATCTCGCCCGGCCCTGCCAGCAGGATGGTTTCCAGCTGACTCTCTTCATCGAGAACCGGGCGCAACTCGGCCCACATCGATTTATGGGTCACCAGTATCCTTGCGCCCGAGTCCTTCGCCAGATAGGCAACTTCCGGCGCCGACAACAAGGTGGAGGTGGGTACGGCCACTGCGCCGTATTTCAGGCAGGCAAAAAAACTGATGGGGTAGTCCGCCGAGTTGGGCAGCCGTATCAGTATCCTGTCGCCGGAGACGATGCCCAACTCGCGCAGTACATGGACAAACTGACCGCTGCACACGTCCAGCGCGCGGTAGGTCAACGTGGCGGTGCCGCGTTGCTCGTCCTCGATCACCAGCGCCGCTTTATCGCCTTCGCCCCGCTCGACGTGCTGGCGCACGCAGGCATCGGCAATATTGAAAGTCTGCGGCAGCTGCCACCGCCAGCCGGCGGCCGTTTGCATGAGCAGGTTATCGAATCTGGACATCGCGAGTACGTTTGTCGAGGATATCGGCAATGGACTGTCCACGCGCCATGCCGATACGCAGTGAGTCAAGGCTGTCCGTCAGTTGCCGGATGATCAGGGGGTTATGGATCAGGTCATCGCCGAAGATGGCCTCAATACCCAGGAAGCCGTTCACCACGTTGCCGGCATCGCGATCCGTCAGAGCCGGCATCCGCGCAAACTGCGCCGCCATCGGGTCCACGATCTCGCGTCCCGCGCGCAGTGCCAGGCAGATGAACTCGAACCAACTCGCCAGTGCCAGGCACAGGTGCCTGGTCGGGCGCTGGAGTTTCAGGTTGTCCCGTATCACAGGCAGCAGACGCATCTGGATTTTTTGCGAACCGTCCCAGGCTATTTGCGCCAGTTGGTGCCTGATCTCGGGATTCAGGAAACGGCTGATTACGCTCTCGCTGTAACGCTCGATATCCAACTCGCCGGGAGCTTCGAAAGAGCCGATGATTTCCTCGCGCGCCAGGTCGGAAATGAACTGGCGAAAGCGGCTGTCGCTGGCCGCTTCGTAGACCGTCGCGAAACCGGCCAGCGAACCGGCGTAGGCCAGCGTGGAATGCAGGCAGTTCAGCAGGCGCAACTTTGCTTTTTCGAATCCCTCGACATTGTTGGTAAAGACAACGCCCACACCTTCCCAGTCCGGCCTGTCCCCGCTCCAGTTGTTCTCGATCACCCACTGGGTGAACGCCTCGCGTTGAATGGGCCAGTTATCCTGTGCGCCGATCGCATCGGAGACCGAGGCGATGGTGTAGTCCTCGGTTTTCGGGGTGATGCTGTCGACCATCGTGTTGGGGAAGGCCGCACAATCGGCGATCCAGTTGGCCAGCTCTCCGTCAATTTGCCGGGCGTAGTCCAAAACGGATGTGCGCAGTTTGGTACCGTTGCCGGAGACATTGTCGCAACTGAGGACTGTAAACGCCGTCAGGCCGGAGGCCCGTCGCAGGCGCAAGCCCTCCACCAGGAAGCCAATCGCGCTCTGCGGACGGCCGGGGTTGTCCAGGTCCGCCGCGATATCGGGATGCGCCAGGTCCAGCCTGCCGTCGGCGTTCAGGCAGTAACCCTTCTCCGTGATGGTCAATGAGACAATTCTGGTGGTGTCGGCGGACAGGCGCGCGAGAATCGCGTCACTCTGTTCACCGGCGACCAGGATTTCCCTGATTGCACCGATAACCTGGTAGCGGCTGCTCTTGTCGAGTATCGCCAGGGTGTACAGGAGATCCTGTTGCGACAGGATGTCCCGCGCGTCGCTGCTGCGCAGGGAGACCCCGCAAATCCCCCAGTTGCCGCCGGAGCGGTTCATCGCGTTTTCCGTATAGACGGCCTGGTGAGCGCGGTGGAAGGCGCCCGGCCCGATATGCACTATGCCAATACCGGTTTGCGCCCGGTCGTAGCGCGGTATCGCGACGGCCTGCCGCCGCTGTGGCTCGAGCAGCCATGCGGTCGAGAGTTTTCTCATTGCTGCTGCTGCCGTGACTGGAGGAAGGTCTTTAATTGCCGTAACTGGTCGCTTCTCAGCAGTCCGCCTTTTACGCGCAATACCTCAGCCGCTGCCCGCCCCGCAAACGCGATTGCCTGAAGCGGGGCGATATTCGACAGCCTGGCCGCGATGTAGGCGCCGTTGAATGTGTCGCCCGCACCTGTCGTGTCCACTATCTCCCGTGCGGGTTCGATGCCGACCTCGGTGATGGCGCCAGCGGCAACCAGGGTGCAGGCGTTCGGTCCGTTTTTCAGCACGACCTCCCGCGCGGTGCCGGCCAGCCGGGCTTTCGCTGCCTCCGCGACAGACGCAAAGCCAAAGAGCGAATGCTCTTCCTCGAAACCGGGCAGGTAGATATCAGCCCTCGCCTGCAACTGGCCGATGGCTCTGGCGGCCTCGGCGGCGCCGGACCACAGTGCGGGGCGGTAGTTGGGATCGAAAAAGACGGTGCCGCCGCGGCCCTGGTAGCTGTCCAGGAACGCCAGGAACACCTGTCGGCCCGCCGCGTTCATCAGGGCCAGCGTGATGCCGGTGATATACAGGCAGGGTACCTGTTGCACCGATTCCAGCAGGGCCTTGAGCGTGTCCGGCTGTTTGAACAGGGCGCTGGCGGCCGAGTCACTGCGCCAGTATTCAAAGCTGCGTTCACCGCCGCTGTCGGTGCTGATCAGATAGAGCCCGGGACGTCGCCGCGGGTCAATCGCGGGTTCAGCAAGGGTCAGTCCCTGTGCGGCGGCGTGCGTCCGGATGCTTTGGGCCTGCCGACCTGAACCGAGGGCTGTCAGATAGCTTACGTCGAGGCCGAGGCCCTGCAGCGTGCAGGCGGTGTTGTAGGTGTCACCGGCAGCGCCGAGCGCGTAGCGATTGTCATCCAGGGGCGCCAGTTCGATCATTACTTCGCCCAATATGACGATGTCAGTCATGTGCTTGCTCAATTAGTGGCCTGCCCACAGTCCGGTCCCTTGCCGGCCAGTCGGGGTCATGGAGTGTGGCGCAATTGCGGGTGAATTTGAACCGGGAATTTGGACTTACCAATATTTTGTCTAATATAATCGCCAAACTGCATGATTCTCGCGAAACCCAGCGGTAGAGGCTGCTTAAATGGTCAGGCCAATAAATCGACCAGGCACTGGTAGCACAGTTTGCCACAAGGACTAACGATTTGATGCCAAGAAAACTGGTTTTACATCCCGACAGGTTGTTTTCACCCGACGAGAGGCAACGCGCCGTGGCGCGAGGGCTCTACGAAGCGGTGAAAGACCTGCCTATCATCAGTCCTCACGGGCATACCGATCCCGCCTGGTTTTCCGGCAATGCCGCCTTCGAGAACGCCGCCGACCTGCTGATCAAACCGGATCACTACGTGTTCCGGATGCTGTACAGCCAGGGTATCGCGCTGGAGGACCTGGGACTGTCCCGCGCCGACGGTGCGCCCGTCGAGCAGGACGGGCGCAGGATCTGGCAGTTGTTCGCCAGTCACTATCACCTGTTTCGCGGCACGCCCTCGCGTATGTGGCTCGACACCGTGTTCGTCCAGGTATTCGGTTTTGACGAGGTACTGTGCACGGAAAATGCCGACCACTACTACGACACCATCAACGCGGCGCTGGCCACGGATGCGTTCCGGCCCCGCGCGCTGTTCGAACGTTTCAATATCGAGCTGCTCTCGACCACGGAGTCCCCGCTCAGCGATCTCGCCCACCACAGGGCCATCGCCGACAGCGGCTGGCGCGGGCGGGTGATCTCAGCCTATCGACCGGACCCGGTGATCGATCCCGAGTTTGAAGGCTTTGCAGGGGCGCTTCGCGAGTTCGGCGAATTGACGGGTGAGGATACCTCCACCTTTTCCGGCTACCTGCAGGCACATCGCAAGCGTCGCGCTTTCTTTAAATCGACCGGCGTCACCTCGACCGATCATGGTCACCCGACCGCGCGCACCGCCGACCTGCCGCGGGCAGAGGTCGAAGCCTTGTTTGCGCTCGCCAGGAGCGGGCGGGCAAGCCCCGAGCAGGCGGAATTGTTCCGCGCGCAGATGCTGACCGAGATGGCGCGCATGAGTATTGACGACGGGTTGGTGATGCAACTGCATCCCGGCTCGTTCCGCAACCACAATGCGAGCGTGTTCCAGCGCTTTGGTCGCGACAAGGGTGCGGATATACCCGTGCAAACCTCTTATGTGGCGCAGCTCAAGCCACTGCTGGACAAGTTTGGTACAGAGCCCGGCCTGACCCTGATTCTGTTTACGCTGGATGAGACTGCCTACAGCCGGGAACTGGCGCCACTGGCGGGTCACTACCCCTGCCTGCGCCTCGGGCCCCCCTGGTGGTTTCACGACAGTCCAGAAGGCATGCGCCGGTTTCGGGAACAGGTGACGGAGACCGCGGGATTCTACAACACGGTGGGTTTTAACGATGACACGCGCGCTTTCCTGTCGATTCCCGCGCGGCATGATGTCGCCCGCCGTATGGATTGCGACTGGCTGGCGCAACTGGTGTGCGACCATCGACTGGACCAGGCCGAGGCCGGGGAACTGGCGGTTGAGTTAAGCTATACGCTGGCCAGGAAGGCGTATAAATTGTGAAGTTCAGCGAGACAGCGTGGGGGCGCCGCGAATTATGGACATGACTGACACAGCGCGCGAGGGGGTGATGGAAAATGCGTGAATCCTGGCGATGGTTCGGCCCCGGTGACCCCGTGACAATCAACGATATACGACAGACCGATGCCACCGATATCGTGAGCGCCCTGCACCATATCCCCATTGGAGAGACCTGGCCGCTGGCTGCTATACGTGAACACCAGGCACTGATCGAGTCCTGCGAGCCGGGCCAGACGCCGCTGAGATGGTCCGTGGTGGAAAGCATTCCTGTCCACGAGGACATCAAGTTGGCCCGCGAAGGCTGCCAGCGTTATATCGATAGCTGGGTTGCCACGATGGAAAACCTGGCGACCTGCGGGATCAGGACCATTTGCTACAACTTCATGCCGGTGATTGACTGGACGCGAACGGACCTGAAGTACCAGTTGCCAAGCGGAGGCTATGCGCTGCGTTTCGACCAGCGGAAATTTGCCGCATTCGACCTGTACATCCTGCAGAGAGAGGGTGCGGAGCGAGACTACACGGCACAGGAAATTGCGGCGGCGCGGCAACTCTTCGAGCAGCTGTCCGAACAGGAACGGCAGCAGCTGACGAACAATATCATCGCCGGCTTGCCGGGCAGGATGACCGATGCCTACGGCCTGGAAACCTTCCGCGAAATGCTCGCCAACTACCGGGATATCGATGCGGACAGCCTGAGGCACAATTTGTTCCGTTTCCTCGGCAATGTGTTGCCCGTCGCCGAGAAGCTGGGTGTCAAGCTGGCCATTCACCCGGATGACCCGCCCCGGGATATGCTGGGACTGCCGAGGATTATCTGTACCGCCGCCGACCTGGAGATTCTGTTCGAGCGCCTGCCCAGCCCGGCGAATGGCATCACTCTGTGCGCGGGTACTTACGGTAGCCGTCCGGATAACGATTTGCCCGCGATGGCAAGGCAATTTGCGTCGCGCATCCATTTCTCGCACTTGCGCGGTGTCATCCGCGACAGCGATGAACAGCGCTCTTTCTATGAGGCCAGCCACCTGAACAGTGACGTCGATATCGTGGGAGTGATCACCGCCCTGTTGGCGGAAGAGCGACGGCGAGCAGAGGAAGGCCCGGTGAGTGAGATTTTCATTCGACCCGACCACGGGCACCAGATACTCGACGATGTCAATAAAACAGTCAACCCGGGCTACTCCTGTATCGGCAGGCTCAAGGGCCTCGCGGAGATTCGAGGGGTGGTCAAGGCCCTGGAATACCGCAATTAACCAGCCGCGTACTGCGGTCAAGGAAGCTATGAAAACCAGGTCCAGATCCCCGCAGGGCAGCGAGCGAATCACGCGGGAACCTCGCCTCTATCAGCAGGTCGCCGAACAACTGATCGAACTGATTGAGCGCGAGAAATATCAAGCCGGTATGCGACTGCCGGCGGAACGGGAACTCGCGGCAATGCTGGGAGTCAGCCGCCCGACGATACGCGAAGCAGTGATTGCGCTGGAACTCGAGCACTATGTCGAAGTCCGAATGGGCTCGGGTGTGTATGTGCTGGATTATCGCAAAGGCAGGAACCGCTTCTCCGACAAGGATGTGGGCCCGTTTGAGCTCACGGAGGCGAGGGCCCTGTTCGAGGGTGAGGCGGTCGCGCTGGCGGCCACCATGATCACCGACGAGCAGTTGGCGCAGTTGGCCCAATCGCTGGATGAGATGGTGGAGGAGAACCAGCACGGCATCGACAGCCACGAGGTTGCCGACAAGAAGTTCCATATGATTATTGCGCAGGCGACCAACAACAGCGCTATTCTCTCGACCATTGAAAGTCTCTGGGCAATGCGCGAGAGCTCGATGCTGACCGCCAGCACCCTGCAGAAGGCGCGTAACTCCGGCCTGAAGCCTTCTGTTGAGCAACACCGCGACATCTACAATGCGTTGCAAGCCCGCGATGCCGCTGCGGCGCGCCGGGCGATGCATTCCCATCTGATGACGGTGATAGAGAGCATTCTGGAGGCGACCGAGGCGGAAGCCGTCGAGGCGGCGCGCATCCGGACCTCGCAAAACCGCAGTCGTCTGAATCTCACCAAGACCAGCGTATAGAGCCACCGCAATGAGGTTAACCCCATGATTATTACAACCCTATCCGCTTGCAGGGTCTTGCCGGTAATTACCGCGAGCGATGCGAACAGCACGGTCGCGCTCGCGCAGGCGCTGGGTCGCGGCGGTATGAAAGCGGTGGAGATAACGCTGCGCACCCCCGCCGCGCTGGAGAGCATCCGGGAAGTTACCGCGCAGGTGCCCGAAGTGCGGGTCGCGGCGGGTACTGTGACGAACCCCGACGAGTTGCACCGCGCGGTCGAGGCGGGTGCCTCCATGGCGCTCAGCCCGGGTACCACGCCGCGTTTGCTGCGCGCGGCGCGCGAAGCGGGTATCGACTTTGTGCCGGGTGTTGCCACGGCCTCCGAGGTGATGCAGGGTCTGGATGAGGGGTATACCTGCTTCAAGCTGTTTCCCGCGGTCGCGGCGGGCGGATTACACCTGCTCAGGTCCCTGGCCGGACCGTTTCCCGAGATAAAATTCTGCCCCACGGGCGGCCTCAACCCATCGAACTTCCGGGAATTCCTGACGCTGCCCAATGTCGTGTGCTGCGGCGGTTCCTGGATGGTGTCTGCGGAACTGGTGGAGAATCGCCGCTGGGATGACATCGAGGCGCTGGCGCGCGACGCGATGGATCCTACGAAAACATGAAGTCGTTGAGCAGGTTCTCCACCCATTCCTGCTTGCCACTTGTCCGGACAGGGTCGGGATTGTTGGCCGCGATGTCGCGCAGTTCGGCGAGGCTCAGTTCGCCGGCGGCGAAGCGCCGGCCCTGACCCTGGCGGAAGCTGGTGTAACGGCTGGCCCTGAATGACTCCAGTCTGCCGTCACCGATGATGCGATCGGCAATGATCAACGCACGCGCGTAGGCGTCCATACCACCGATATGGCCGAGGAACAGGTCTTCAAGGTCTGTGGATTCACGCCGTATCTTGGCATCGAAGTTGAACCCGCCGCTGCCGAGCCCGCCGGCCGCAAGCACCACCAGCATGTTCTGGACGCAATCGTACATGTCCATCGGGAACTGGTCGGTGTCCCAGCCATTCTGGGCATTGCCCCGGTTGGCGTCGATCGAACCCAGTAATCCGGCGTCTGCCGCCATCTGTAAATCGTGTGCACTGCTGTGGCCTGCCAGTGTCGCATGGTTGGCTTCGATATTGAGCTTGAAATCGCCGTCCAGCCCATAGTGCCGGAGGAAGCCGATGACGGTCTGCGCGTCTACGTCGTACTGGTGGTACATGGGTTCCATCGGCTTGGGCTCAATCAGGAACGTGCCCTCGAATCCAATGGAACGGCCATAGTCGCGGGCCATGGACAGGAATGTCGCCAGGTGATCCAGTTCCATGCGGGTGTCGGTATTCAACAGGCAGGCGTAGCCCTCGCGTCCGCCCCAGAACACGTAATTCTGCCCGCCCAGCGCGACAGTCGCGTCCAGCGCCGCCTTGACCTGCGCGCCGGCATGCGCCACCACCGCGAAATCAGGGTTGGTTGCCGCGCCATTCATGTAGCGTGGATGCGAGAATACGTTCGCCGTGCCCCAGAGCAGTTTCATGCCGGTTGCCTGCTGGCGTTCCTTTGCGAGACTGACCAGGCTGCTGAGATTGGCTTCTGATTCCGCCACCGTGTCGCCCTCGGGCGCGATGTCGCGATCGTGAAAGCAATAGTAGGGGACATTGAGTTTGGTGAAGAACTCGAAAGCCGCGTCCAGCTTGGCGCGGGCGTTGGCCATGCCGTCTTCACCCAGATGCCAGGGATGAGCACGAGTCCCCGGACCAAACGGATCGTTGCCGTCCGCGCAGAACGTATGCCAGTAGCAAACCGCGAAGCGCAGATGCTGCTCCATGGTCTTCCCCGCGATGACCCGCTCCGGGTCGTAGGCCTTGAAGCTGAGGGGGTTATCCGACTCCGGGCCTTCGTACTCGATACGGCCGATGCCGGGGAAGAACTCATGGTCACCGATAAATACTGTTCTGTTCATCCGGAGTCTCCCTTTTTTGTTCGCTGAATGATCAAAAGATTGCCGTGAGCGCACCCAGCGCCCGTTGATAGCGGCCATAGGCCTCGTCATAGATCCTCACGGCAGCGGTGTCCGGTGTACAGCACAGCGCTTCGTCTTTTGTAAGGTGATCATTCACAAGGTGTTGTAGCTCCGCGGTCGCACAGGATTCTAGCATGCCCAGGGCCTGCAGCGCGGCTCCGAATGCGGCGCCCTCATCCTGGCGCAGAATCGTGACCGGAATAGCGCAGATATCGGCAACCGCCTGACGCCAGGTGGCACTTTTGGCGCCGCCGCCGGTCAATACCAGTTCAGAGGCATCTATCCCCAGCGCGCGCATGCGATCGAGGCCATAGCGCAGTGCGAAAGTGGCGCCCTCCAGCGCGGAACGCAGCAGATTCTCCGGGCGGGCATTGCGGGAATCGAGGCCGATCACGCAGCCTTTCGCGCGCGGCAGGTTCGGTGTGCGCTCGCCATTGTAGAAGGGCAGGGTGATCACGCCTTCCGCGCCCATGGGCGAGCGGCCAACCAGGGTCTCGAAATCCGACAGCTCCGTACCCAGCAAACGCCTCGCCTGCTCGGTGGCCACGGTACAGTTCATGGTGCACAGCAGTGGCAGCCACCCGCCCGTGGACGAACAGAAAGCCGCAATTTCACCGTCGGGGTCGATCACCGGCTTGTCCGAGTACGCATAGACTGTTCCCGAGGTCCCCATGCTCATCGTTACCCGGCCGGGACTGAGATTGCCGGTGCCGATCGCCCCCATCATATTGTCGCCGCCGCCGGTGGAGACCGGCATTCCCGCGGTCAGGCCGGTGCGTTGCGCCACTTCCGGTCGCAGTGAACCGATCACGCCAGGCTGTTCGCGCAACGGCGGCAGGCAGCTGCCCAGATCGCGATGCGGGTCTATCGCCTGCAACATGCGCCCGGACCAGCAGCGGTTACGGATGTCGAGAAATCCGGTGCCGGAAGCATCCCCGGCCTCCATGCAGCGCTCACCGGTGAGATAGAAGTTGAGGTAATCGTGCGGTAACAGAATGCAATCCAGCCGGTCATACAGCGCACCGGCCCGGCTGGCGAAGTGACGGATTTTCGAAGCGGTGTACCCGACCAGAATCGGGTTGCCGACCTCGTCTATACACTGCTGCGCGCCGCCGTAGGCCGCGGTGATGTCCTCGCACTCGGTGATGGTCGAGGTGTCGCACCACAGTTTGACCGGCGCCAGCACCTCGCCGTTCTTCCCGAGCGGTACAAAACCGTGCTGCTGCCCGGAAACACCGATTGCCACCGCGGAAGCGACGATCCCGGGATCAACTTTCGCCAGGGCCTGGTGCAGCGCATCCAGCCACCACTGCGCCTGTTGCTCTGCGGCGCCGTCGTCGTTCTGGTACAGCTGCAGCGCCGCACTTTCGCAGGCGACAATCTCCCGGCGTGAGAAGTCGTAAAAGAGCGCTTTCAGCGACTGCGTTCCGAGGTCAAGACCGAGCACTGTTTTCATGGGGTCAGGCTTCCCGCCAGTGATGGACATTGTGGAATTATACGCAACAAGCGCGGTGGCAGGTCAAAGGCTGATTGCCAGGTAGTGGCCGCGCCGGGGGCTTGCCCTGAGGCGCCGCCGGGTGATCGGCAGGTAGCGCGAGGAGTGGTTGTGTGGCGGATCAGCCTGTATCAGGTATCAGATTTGCGGCGTCCGCGTTTGTTCGCCCTGCGATTTTCGTTGCCGCTATCCTCGTACAGATCGGTTCTCAGTGCGACGGTGAGCCGGCGATCGTGCTGTTCTTCGCGGCGGTCATCGTGGTGTCGGTATTTGCAGTTGCACCGGGATGCGTCGCAGGACGGCAGCGGCAGCATGGGGGCGTCGCCCTCTGTCACCAGGAAACGCCTGCCGCCAATAGCTTTGACCGCATCGCAGGCGCGCTCATCGAATGCAATGGATATGCCGCGGTAGGGTTTCAACTGGACGGGTTTCTTTGCCTTGCCTGATTGCGGCTTCCTGGCCGGCGGAGTGGCTTTCATTGCCTTTTCGCGCTTCGCCGGCGCGGATTCGGATAAAGGCCTGTATGACAAGGGAGTCTTGAACAGCGATGACAATTTCATAGGTACCCCTCCGGTGTAGTAAAAATCTGCTGCCGCGTGCGCACGCGTTTTTGCGTGACTGCGATTTGATTCTGCATGCGGCATCTGGAAAACTGAAACCGGCATGCGGATTCTTTGAGTGAAATCACAGAAACGCGGCTTTGGCGCTGCAGGGAGAGCGGGAGATATAACGGGCTCCTATAGCGCGGTATAGGGTTTGGAAATATCTGCTCAGTCAGTGCGCGCGCCGGTATTTGCGGGCAACTCATCCGCCGGCGGCTCGAATGTTTTCGCCGCACCCAGTTGCGGGAAGATGCGAGACCACAGTCCGGTGATCGCGATGGCCGCCGCGCCGCCGCCGACAACCGCGGCCACCGGGCCGAAGATCACGGCGAGTCCGCCGGTCAATGCATCACCCAGTTCATTGGACGCGCTTATTGTCAGCTGGCTGACCGCGCTGACCCGGCCGCGCCGGTCATCGGGTGTGTGCAGTTGAATGAGGGAGGAGCGAATGTAGACGCCGAACATGTCCGCCGCGCCGCAGATCGCAAGGCAGAACATTGACAACCACAATACCTGGCTGAGCCCGAAGCCAATTGTGCCGACTCCGAACACCACCATCGCTCCCAGCATCAGGTTGCCGACATTCTTCGAGAGCGGGGCGAAGGAGAAGATGCCGGCGACCATTACCGCGCCTACAGCGGGCGAGGCTGCGAGCAGCGACAGGCCGATCTCGCCTTCACCGAGGATGTCTTTCGCGAACACCGGGATCATCGCCGTCGCCCCGGCCAGGAACATCACAAACAGGTCGAGTGTGATAGCGCCCAGCACGAGTTTATTCGACCAGACGTACGCGAGGCCATCCATCACCTGTCGCAACGGTCCCTTGCTCCGGTCCATTGCGCTGCGCGGAACCGGGCCGATCATGAAAATGGACACCGTGGCCAGCGCGTAAAGCGCACAGCAGAGGAAGTAGGGCACGGCCGGCCCCAGTTTGTAGAATGGCCCGGCCAGTCCCGGCCCGGCGATCACGCCGACCTGCCAGGCGATGGTCGACAGCGCGATAGCGCGGGGCAGCGATCCCCTGGGCACCAGGTTCGGTGCGAGCGACGAGATCGCGGGCCCGAGAAAAGCGCGGCAGATCCCGAGCAGGACCGCGATGCAATAGATCCAGCCCAGCGTGATGTGATCGTACAGCGTGAGCATCGCCAGCAGCAGTGCAATCCCTGTTTGTGCCGCGAGCACGGTGCGTGCCACCCGGCGCCGGTCCAGGTGATCTGCAACCCAGCCGGTAAGCGGCGTCAGGATGAACAGCGGGATAAACTGCAATAAGCCGAGTAGGCCCAGAATTCCGGCGGATGCCCCGATGCCCATATCCTCGCGCGCCAGGTTGTAGGCCTGCCATCCCACTATAAGCAGCAGTGCGTACAGGGCGACCATCGATGACAGTCGGGAGAACCACAGGTAGCGATAGTTGGGAATCGAGAAGGGGTGTGGGGCTGGGTTTTCAGTCATGGGCGCGGCGCTGTGCTCCTCAATCCTCGATAATCTCGTGGCGTACGTGCACGGCGACACTGCGCGGTTTCACCGCCAGGCCGCGGGCAAGGTAGTGTGCCTTGGTAAATGCCGCGCCGTACAGCAGGATCAGGGAAGAGTAGTTGACCCAGAGCAACAGCAGCACCAGTGATCCCGCCGCGCCGTACGTTGAGGCTGTCGCGGTGTGGGCCAGGTAGAGTGCGATCAGTGACCGGCCGAGGGTGAACAGGAGCGCCGTCAACAGCGATCCGAGGGCGACGTGTCTCCAGGACAGGTACACATCGGGCAGCACTTTGAAAATCGTGGCGAACAACAGCGAGGTCACCAGAATCGACAGCGCAGCTTCGGAGAACCCGAAGGCGATATCGTACCACGGCAGCCATCCCTGGACGTTATCGAGTACTACCCGCAGCGCAACGCTTAGCGACAGTGAGACCAGCATGATAAAGCCGATCGCCAGTACAATCGTCAGCGAGGTGAGCCGGTTCCTCACCAGCGCGGCGATACTGTTGCGCGAAGGCTTCGGGACCACATTCCATATTGCGTTGAGCGAATTCTGCATTTGTCCGAAAACGGTAGTCGCGCCCACCAGCATCGCCAGGATTCCCGCGACTGTGGCGAGCAGGCCACCTTCTTTCAGGCTGGACCTGGATACGGCCGTCTGTACCGTTTCCGCCGCTTCGGCACCGACAACTTCCTGCAATTGGGCGGCGATCTCGCCCTGCGCGGCTTCCTGCCCGTAGAACACACCGATCACGCTGACCGCGACGATCATCACCGGCGCGATTGAAAACAGGGTGAAAAACGCCAGCGAACCCGCGTTGGCAAAGGCATTGCTCTGCAGCCAGATCTGCGCAGCATGCTTCAGGATACCCAGCCAATACCTGAGATGCTTGATCAACCCTTGCGCCATAGCGTTCCACTCGAAATCATGGGTGGTGGTGCGGACTGCTATCGTAGCTGTCCGGGTGCGAGAAAACGATCAGAATAGCAAACGGGAAGCGGGTTGAGGAGGGAATCCGGCTCGGGGTGGTATCTCAGTTTGAAAATTGACTGCCTCTCAGTCTATCGGCTTGAGTCGCAGGTCACGTAGTGACACTGGCGGGGTGCAGGCTGCCGGCGTGTTCCAGGTGGCGCCTGCGCATGAGCAATTCCGCTTCCGCAGACTGCCGCTGTCCTGACGGGAGGCTCAGGGTATTCACCAGTTCCCAGAGTTTACGGCTGCTGAGGTTCTTTACGTCTATGGTTTGTCGCTCGTTGCTATTCGATTGCTCCATGGTCCGATTCCTCGCCTGCGCGCATCGTATGTATGACGGAGTATGGACATGGAAGATGAATGTGATGTGACGGAGAGTTGACGATTTGCAGTGCGGGCACGACCAGGGGCGATGTTCCCGGCCCGGCGCGACGCCTGGAAACAACGCTGCGCGGGACGCCGGGGTCAATATCATGTTGACGGAGCACTAGTCTCCGGCGAGCATTTCCAGCAGCGCCTGCCAACTCCTGGCGTCCGCGTACGCGTCGTACGCCAGCGGCATCTCGTATTCCTCGCCCTTGGCGGAAGCGCCGGGATTGGTGAAGCCGTGTACGACCCCGGGGAAACTCAGCAGCTCCAACTCCGCTCCGGCGTCGCTCATTTCCACGACAAAATCGCCCACCTGCCGGGCGGGAACCATCGGGTCATCGGCTCCGGTGGCCACCAGTATGCGCGCCTTGATAGCGCCCGGCGCAGCCGGCTTCTCGGTGCCCAGGCTGCCGTGAAAGCTGGCCACGCCCGCCAGGTTTGCCCCGCTGCGCGCCTGGTTCAGCACCACGGCCCCGCCAAAGCAATAGCCGATCGCATAGTGGCGCGCGGGATCGACGTTCGGCGCAGTGGCCAGGGCGGCCAATGCCGCGTTGAAGCGGGCGTTCATCGCCCCGGGGTTCGACAGCGCAGCATTCATAAATGCTTTTGCGTCGGTGGGGTGCTGCGCGACTTTCCCATGCCCGTACATATCCACCGCCAGCGCGCTGTAACCGGCTTCGGCCAACTGCCGCGCCCGGCGTCTCGTGTAATCGTCCATACCCCACCACTCGTGGACAACGATCACACCCGCATTCGCTTGCTTGAGCGCGTCGTCGTAGTAGAGCACCGCGCTGCCGAGACCGTTGTCAAACTGGATGCTTTGCTCGACGATTTCACCAAATACCGGCTGAGCCGATAAAAGCACGCAGAGTCCAATCATTCGATATACATTCATTGCGTCATCTCCCTGTGGTTTTTTCCGGTGGCAGCCCGCCTTCTTCAGCTGACATGCGTGTCGAGATAGCGCTGCACTTCGCTGCGCAGCACAGGTTCGAACACTGAGGTCAGAAAGCCCAGCTTGACCGAAACCTCTATGTTTCCATCGTGAAAGGACATCCGGCCGTCAACCCCCGAACCGCTGATGCGCACGGTGTCGCCATCCCAGCGCGAACGCACGCCGTGTTCTCTCTCCAGGCGAGCGACCAGGCCCTGTGCCGCCTTGCGTATGTCTTCCCTTGGCATCGTATACGGTTTGCTCAGTCTGAAGCCGGCCATAATCTGTTCCCATGCAGTTACCGGCAGTATAGGCCAGGCGCCGCGCGGTGACATTATCCGGTTTCCCGGCGAGCGACAGAAAATTCATCCCGGAGCGTTGCGGATCGCGGCCACTCTGTGCAATTCTTACGCCTTTTACGATCAGCGACAGGAGCGTGCCGTGTCTGGATTTGACAAGGTGGTAGGTAGCTACGAGGAGGCTATGGACGGCCTCGAAGACGGTATGACAATCATCGCCGGTGGGTTTGGCCTTTGCGGCATCCCGGAGAACCTGATCAAGGAGATCAAACGCCGTGGCACGACAGGGCTGACCATCGCGTCCAACAACGCGGGTGTCGATGGCAAGGGCCTGGGCGTGTTGCTGGAAGACCGGCAGATCAAGAAGATGATTGCCTCTTACGTGGGTGAGAACGCGTTGTTCGAAGCCCAGATGATGAGCGGTGAACTGGAGGTGGAACTGACCCCGCAGGGCACGCTGGCGGAAAAAATGCGCGCCGGGGGCGCCGGTATCCCCGCTTTCTACACGGCCACAGGCTACGGCACCCCGGTGGGCGAGGGCAAGGAGGTGCGCGAGTTCGGTGGCCGGCACTACATCCTGGAGGAGTCGCTGCGCGGCGATTTCTCGATTGCCAAGGCATGGAAGGCCGATCGCTACGGCAACCTGATGTTCCGCAAGACGGCGCGCAATTTTAACCCGATGGCGATTACCGCCGGCAAGATCGCCGTGGTCGAGGTCGAGGAGATCGTCGAGGTAGGACAACTGGACCCGGACGAGATTCACCTGCCGGGCATTTACGTTAATCGTCTTATCCAGGGCACGTTTGCGAAAGATATTGAACAGCGCACCGTGCGCAGCGCATAGGGAGAAATGGTATGGCTTTGACCCGCGATCAACTGGCGCAGCGCGTTGCCCAGGAATTCCAGGACGGTTACTACGTCAACCTGGGAATCGGCATTCCCACCCTGGCGGCCAATTATATCCCCGAGGGGATGCAGGTAATGCTGCAGTCGGAAAACGGCCTGCTCGGCATGGGCCCCTTCCCGCTCGAGCACGAGGTGGATGCCGATCTGGTGAATGCCGGGAAGCAGACGGTTACCATGGTGAAGGGCGCCTCGCTGTTCAATTCGGCGGACTCCTTTGCGATGATCCGCGGCGGGCACGTCGACCTGACCGTGCTGGGTGCGTTTGAGGTCGATTGCCAGGGCAATATCGCCTCCTACATGATCCCGGGCAAACTGATCAAGGGCATGGGGGGCGCGATGGACCTGGTGGCGGGTGCCGAGAACATCATAGTCACCATGACCCACGCCTCCAAATCGGGCGAATCGAAGCTCCTCCCCCAATGCACGCTGCCTCTCACCGGCAAGGGCTGCATCAAGCGCGTGTTGACCGATCTCGCATTGCTGGATATAGCGGATGGCAGGTTCGTCTTGCGCGAGCGCGCGCCGGGGGTGAGTGTCGAGGAAATCGCCAGCCTCACGGCAGGGGAGTTGTTCATTCCCGGGGATGTACCCGAAATGGTTTTCTAGCGCGGCCACGGTCAACCCTGCCCGGCCTGTGCGCCATTGGGACTCTCAACTCACACGAAAATTCAAACTGTGGCGCCACCCAGGATCGGATAGTGTCCAAGGTTGAAATTTGGCGTATGTCGAGAGCCTGACCGGCAGGGTTACGGTCGGGACCGTGTGGCGACAGGACGTCGCCACCCGAGCCTGCACATGGATGTGCGCTTTTTGGCGTGTCCCGACCGTAACCCTGCCGGTTAGGCTCGTTTCGCCAGAATTGAATCTGGGACACTAACAAGGATCGCGTTTCCCACTTGTCTTTCGGCGAATTGTGCGACAATAGCCGGTTTGACAGCTTGAGCAATTACTTGGAGAAACAGTATGGGCGATACACCAACGATCTACTACACGCTGACGGACGAGGCGCCCGCACTGGCCACGTGTTCGCTGCTGCCCATCGTGAGGGTCTTCACCCGGACAGCGGGCATCGATGTGGATGTGATCGATATATCCCTGGCGGGCCGTATTCTCGCGGCGTTTCCCGACAGCCTGAATGAAGACCAGCGGGTCGTCGATGGCCTGGCGTTTCTCGGTGAGGTGACCCAGGAGCCAACGGCCAATATTATCAAGCTTCCCAACATCAGCGCTTCGGTGCCGCAGCTGAAAGAGTGTATCGCCGAGTTGCAGGCCCAGGGCTACGCGGTACCGGATTATCCGGACAACCCGCGCACCGAAGACGAGAAAAGCGTCGCGAAGCGCTATTCGAAAGTTCTCGGAAGCGCGGTGAACCCGGTGTTGCGCGAGGGCAATTCCGATCGTCGGGCGCCCGCTGCCGTAAAGGCCTATGTCAGGAAGTACCCGCACTCCATGGGCGCCTGGAGCAAAGCCTCGACCACGCACGCCGACTATATGCGGGCGGGCGATTTCTTCTCCAGCGAGCAGTCAGTGACTGCGGGCGAGGGTACGACGGTACGTATCGAATTCGTGTCGCCGGACGGCGCGGTGGAAGTAAAGAAAACGCTGGCACTCGAGGCCGGGGAAGTGCTGGACAGCATGTTCATGAGCTGCGCTGCGCTGGAGCAGTTCTTTGAAGACAGCATGAACGACGCCAAAGAGACCGGTGTGATGTGGTCGCTGCACGTGAAGGCCACGATGATGAAGGTGTCGCACCCGATTGTCTTCGGCCATGCGGTCAAGGTGTTCTACAGGGACGTGTTCGAGAAGTATGCCAGCCTGTTCGAGGAACTGGGCGTCAACCCGAACAATGGCATTAGCAGTGTTTACGACAATATCGCCCATCTCCCGCGCTCCCAGAGGGAAGAAATAGAGCGGGATATACAGGCCTGCTACGCGCAGAGGCCCGAGCTGGCGATGGTGGATTCCGTGAAGGGCATTTCAAACCTGCACGTGCCTAGCGACGTGATTGTCGACGCCTCGATGCCGGCCATGATTCGCAGCTCCGGCAAGATGTGGGGGCCTGACGGCAAGCTCAAGGATACCAAGGCGGTGATGCCGGAAAGCACCTACGCGCGCATCTACCAGGAGGTCATCAACTTCTGTAAAACCAACGGCGCTTTCGAACCCACCACCCTCGGTTCCGTGCCCAACGTGGGGCTGATGGCGAAGAAAGCGGAGGAGTACGGATCGCATGACAAAACCTTCGAAATCGCCACGGCGGGTACGATGCGGGTGGTCGATGGCGATGGCGAGGTGCTTATGCAGCACCAGGTTGCGGCGGGCGATATCTGGCGAGCCTGCCAAACCAAGGACGTGGCGGTGCGCGATTGGGTCAGGCTGGCGGTTGCGCGGGCGCGCCAGTCGGACACGCCCGCGGTATTCTGGCTGGACGACGAGCGCGCTCACGACCGGCAGTTACGAAGTAAGGTCGAGCGGTATTTGCAGGATCACGATACCTCCGGCCTCGATATCCGTATCATGGGTTACAACGAGGCCATACGTTTATCGATGGAACGCATGAAACGCGGTCTGGATACCATCTCCGTGACCGGTAATGTGCTGCGCGATTACCTCACCGACCTGTTTCCCATCATTGAGCTGGGTACATCCGCCAAAATGCTGTCGATCGTACCCATGCTGAACGGCGGCGGTATGTATGAAACCGGCGCCGGCGGTTCCGCTCCCAAGCATGTGCAGCAGATCGAAGAGGAGAATCATCTGCGCTGGGATTCACTGGGTGAATTCCTGGCGCTTGCCGTGTCGCTGGAGGATATGGGCCTCAAGCAGGGCATTCCGCGCGCGGCGCTGCTTGCCCGCACCCTCGACGAGGCGACCGGCAAACTGCTTGAAAACAACAAGTCGCCCTCGCGCAAAACAGGCGAGCTGGACAATCGCGGCAGCCACTACTACCTGGGTCTGTACTGGGCAGAGGCGGTAGCGGCCCAGCAGGAAGACACGGAGCTGGCCGCTTTATTTGCGCCGCTGGCGAGGGAATTGCGCGACAACGAAGACGACATCATTGCCGAGCTGAGCGCCGTGCAAGGCGCACCGGCGCAGCTGGATGGCTACTACCACCCGCGCCGCGACACCGTGAAAAAGGTGATGCGGCCGAGTGAAACCCTGAACCAGGTGCTGGCTCAGAGCGATCCGCAATCCACCGGATCCATCGCGTCGATCCACTGAGCGATCAGTTCAACTCCCTCGGGGTGGACGATTGTGCGGCCGATCTCCGGCATACGTATCTCCAGTTCATTGGATGCCATGCGGAAGACGAGTATGGATTCGGCGGAATTACCCGGCACGATATCGTAGTCAAAGCCACCTGACCCGGGGCCGGCGGCGACGGGAGGTTTGCACTCTCCTACCAGCGGGCCGAACGGCAGGAAGTAGTTGAGGTACAGTCCGGACGTGTCACCGGCCCCGCCCGGGGTGTGGCAGTGGGCGCAGTTGACATCCAGGTAACCCCTGGCGCGATCATCCAGATCGGCCGTTGTGTCTTCCCATAACGGGATGCTGGGTATCGAGGACGTGTCTGCCGGGGCGCCGCTGAGGATCCCTTCCGCGGTCCAGTGGTCGAGCTGGTTGGCCGTGCCGCTGTCGTAGTCGAAATCCTTGTTGAGTGAGCGTGCTGTCGGGCCAAGCGGCAGCATCTCGTCCTCACCGTGGCAGTTGGCACAGTTGTTGGTGTTGGGAATCACGTAGTCGGTGTTTTGCGGCAGGCCATCCTTGTCAATCCAGCTGACCGGTTGTGTGCCGCCGGTCACCGTCAATATCGCATCGGATTTCTCGGCATTCCAGATGTAGGGCAGTGCGACCCAGCCGTCAGTGCGGCGGATCAGCAGCCGGGTTTCGATAATATCCTGTGCGCTGTTGTCGTCCCGCAAATCCGCCTGGATAGTGAAGGTCTTGGCGATGATCGTGCCGACAGGGAAGTCGAAGGCCTCGGTGGCCCGATAGGCGGCTTTTGCGCCGTCCGGCACGAACACGAAGCGATACTTCTGGGCGTAGTCGGTGAACAGCGGCGTGTTCAGGTCGAAAATGATGCCGCCGTTGGCGTTGCCCAGCGGATTGCCGGCATCGGCGAACAGGCGATAGTCCGACAGGTTCGGGCAGTTCGCCAGATAGGCATCGGCGTTGCGACCCTCGCCCTCCACATCGCAAAGCTCTACCGGATTGGGATCCGTGGGATTATCCGGATCGACAGGCGGCTCCAGTACAATGGGCGGTAACGAGGCGTGGCTGCAATTGAAGAGTTCAGGATCGGTGGAAATCGCCGGATCACCCGGAACCAGGCCAAGGATCGTCGTGATATTGAACGTTCCTATCGTGCTTTCGGGGGCGTTATCGACGATGCAGATAGCCTGCCCCTCAGTCAGCCCATCGGGAAACTCAACCAGCAGGCCGCCGTCGGTGCCGACGCCCGAACTGTCATAGAAGTTGTCAGTCGCCTCACCAAGCACGAAACCGACCAGTGCCGCGTCACCCTGCGGGTTGTAGGAATTGTTTTCCATGGTGTTGTCGTGGATGTATATTTTTTCCGGGACCGGGTCATAGGTTGGCTTGCTGACACCGACGTCGACGAAGTAGTAGCTTACAATTAGCGAGCCGAATGACTGGTTTCCGGTGATGGTATTGCCAAACGCTTCGATATCGTCATTGGCCATAATCATCAGGCCGGTGCCGGTAGGCACGGTGCCGACGATATTGCCCGGCGGGGCGAAGTTGGGTTCGTTGTTATCGACGATCAGGTTGTCGAAAACGCGGGTCGCCTCGCCGCCCTGCACCGGTGGGCCTGGCAGGTCGAATACGAGTATGCCGCCGGTATTTCCGGTGGTGTTATTGTCGTAGACGTCGGCGAACTTGGAGTTCTCGATCTCGATACCCGCCACGTTCTCGTAGACGTAGTTGCGTCGCACGATGATGATTTCCGACTGTCCGACGTACACACCGGCGTCGCTGGCGCCGCGAACTTCGGAGTCCTCAATCAGCACGTTGCGCGCCTGTACCGGGTACAGGCCATAGGGTCCGTTATCCTCATCGGGCCCATTGGTCCACTCCACCCGCACGCGGCGGATGGTGACGCCATTGCTGCCCTCGATCTTGATGCCGTCGCCGGGGGTGTCCTCCACCGCGAGGTCTTCAACCACGAAGTTGTTGCCGGTAGCCAGTATGCCTTGTGAACCGGAAGTCTGGCCTGCGAAGTTCAGCACTGTGCCCCCGTCTGCCGTCATGCCCTGTCCGCGCAGTACGATGTTGTCGACACTGCTGCTCAACTCGCCGACGAAGTTGTAGGTGCCAGCGGGCAGTTCGATGATGGTTTTCGGCTGCGCGCCAATCAGTGCGGCCAATGTCCGTGTCTCGAGGTCGGGGCCGGCGGCCAGCTTGACCAGTTTGTAACCCGGAAACTCCGGGTCGTCGAATCCGCACTGGGGTTGATCGCACATCGCCACGCACAGGCGTGCATCGAGCACGGTGATAAAACCGTCGCCATCGATATCCAGTGGATCGCCCGGGAGGGCGGGTGCGCCCTTGGCAGCGCCGATGGCCGCGATGTCATCGGCATCGACAATCAGGTCGCCATCGGCATCGCAGGTTTTCGGCACCGGCGCTCCGCATTGTGAGTAGGCCAAACTGCTGAGGGACAGCAGTGACAGGGTGATCAGGACTCTGGACAGATAACGCATTGGCGCTCTCCCGATTATCAGTATTTGAGTTGGTGCCAGGGTGACATTGCGGATGACTGTAGCCGGCGCCTACACGCGCGGCTCTTGCAGCTGCCGGCTGACGCGGTAGCCCAGCAGGCCAGCCAGCATAAGCAGTAGCGTCCCCGGTAACGGGATCGCCTGAATCGTGGCGGCTCGCCCGGTCGTTGCCTGAAGCGCCGCGCCATAGGCGTCGGAGAGTACAGGGCGATCCAGAATCTGCAGGCTGGTGCTTGCACCCGGTGCGAGATTTAACACGTTGAAGCTCAGTGACGCGAGGAAGAACTCCCCGGGTTGCAGTGCATCCAGGCTGGCTGGAAGCAGCAGGCTGACCTCAGCGAGATTGACGTCCGCGCCGGTATCGCCGCTGCTGACATCGAGCGCGGTAAACAGGCTGATATCGCCCAGAAAGTTTCCCAGCGAGTAGTCGGCGAATGACAGTACCGCCGGGTCGTAGCCTATCGAGACGTCAAATGCGCCGAGCGAAGCGGGCGAGAAATCGCCCAGGCCGCTGACAATCAGTTCCAGCGACACCGTGTCCCCATTTGTCACGAGGGTCGTATCGGGTGCCAGGCGCAACAGCGCGGCATGGCCGGCGGGGGCCTGTGCGATGCAGGCAAGTAACAGGGCGGCTATAAAGTGCTTTGCATTGCTTGAAGTGGGCACAGTGTGGGCTCTCCGGTTCTTATTCTTTGGGTCTGCGGGTGGGCGGTTTGGCAAAACATGCGCGTCGAACCACTGCTGCAGAAATTAGCAAAAAACACGCCACCATGGAATAACTATCGTTAAAACCGCCGGTTAGGTATCAGCTCTCTACCAGGGCATGGCGAAAATAACGCGGATTGTAAAAAATGTTGACACTGCCACCAGGCGTCCTGCAGCGCGGGATCGCATACCGATGAACCGGCGATCAGCGCCTATTTGCGCGGCGGCTGCCCGTGCACCATCGTCAGTGATTTCAGTTCCGCGCCGGCCCTGCGGTGTTCCGACAGCGCCTGGTACTCCGGGTCGTTGTACCAGGCGTCGGCGGCGGATTCCGAGGGGAACTGGAAAATGATCATGCGGCCGGGTCTTGGCTCGGACCCCTCCAGATGCCTGATGTTATCGTCGTAGGTGATGAAACTGCCGCCGTGCTTTTTCAGCAACGGGAAAAAGCCTTTCTCGTATTTCAGGTATTCTTCCCTGTCGTGGGCGACGAGGTTGGCGACTATATAAACGGGTATGCCTGACATGCTGTATTCCTTGTGGGTTGATGGAGTACTAGAGTGATTGCAGCCAGTTGGCCACCGCCTGGCCGATCTCCGCCGGGGAATCCTCCTGGAGAAAGTGCAGGCCCTTCACAGTGACTTCCTGCTGGTTTGGCCAACTGCGGCAGAATTCGCGTTGCGGCCCGATCAGGATGGAACCGGGATCGCCGTTGATGAACAGCTTGGGTATATCGCTGCCGGCCATGAATGCGCCGTACTCGTTCACCAGCGCGACGACATCTTCCGGTTCACCGTCCAGGGGGATTTGCCGCGGCCAGTTCAGCAGTGGCTGGCGATCATCCGCTTCGAGGTGGGGTTTGCGGTAGGCGTCCATCTCTGTCGCGGTCAGTTCGCGAAGCACCGACGTCGGAAGCACGGCCTCGATGAACATGTTGCGATTGAGTATCAGGTCTTCACCCTTTTCCGAACGGAAACCCTTGAAGATACCCACTGCGCCCTCGGGCCACTCCGACCAGTTCATGGGCTTGACGATGCCCTCCATGTAGGCGATGCCTTGCACGGCGGCGGGGTGACGCATTGCCCAGAGAAAGCCGATGGCGCTGCCCCAGTCGTGAATCACCAGGGTGACGTTGCGGTCGGCGCCAATCGCGCTGAGCAGGCCGTCGACATAGCCATAGGCGACCTCCAGGCTATAGCGCCCCGGACCATCACTGGCGGGGAGCTTTTCGGAATCACCCTGGCCGATGAGGTCGGGAACGATCACGCGGCCGGACGCTACCAGTTCGGGCACCACGTTGCGCCACAGGAAGGAGGACGTAGGGTTGCCGTGCAGCATCACGATGGGGTCGCCGCTACCCTCTTCGACGTAGGCGATCTGCCGGCCGTTAACGGTGGCGAATTTTTTCGTGTAGGGCATGGTTTCAGACAACATGGCTGGACCTCCGCGGGGTGCCTGGTTGACGGGAATGCGCGGCGCGATCAAGCATGGACAGGCTGTTATCGACTATCTGCCTGAGCGCCTCGCGGGAATGGTGCTTGCGGCTCTGCACGCGCAGGCCGAGGTTGATGGTCATGAGCATGCTGGCGAGCTCTTGCGGGTGGTGCGCGGTATCCATTTCGCCGTTTTGCTGGGCCAGCTGGAAGGCTCGCGCGAACGCACTCTCTATCGCGTCGAGCTGTTGCGCCGCCAACTGGCTTAACTGCGCATCCACATCGGCCAGTTCCAGTACGGTGTTGACCAGCATGCAGCCCTGCTTCGCGCGACGCGGTGATGTGTCGAGCAGGGTCGCCTCGAAGAACGCGCGGGGCAGGGCGGTCGGGGACAGCGTGGCGGCGTCTTTCTCGACAATGGCATGGGTGCGGTCGCCAAACAGTTCCAGGCATTCCATGAACAGTTGCCGCTTGTTGCCGAAGCTGGCGTAAAAGCTGGAGCGCGCGATATTCATTGCTTCAAGCAGGTCGGGTAGTGAGGTCGCCGTATATCCGCGCGCCCAGAACAGCTTCATCGCAGCGTTCAGTGCTCTGGCGCGATTGAACTCGGGGGGTCTGGGCATGTGCTCGCTCGAATCGTAAAGAGCACGAATACTGGACCAATCAGTACAGAATTGCAAGTTATCCGTCGCTTGCGTGGTGCCGGCGCCATTGCAGCGGTGAGGACCCTGTCCACCTGGTAAAGGCCCGGGTGAACGTGGCCGGTTCGGTATAGCCCAGTCGGTAGCCCACCTCGGACACTGTGAGGCCGGGATTGCGCAGGTAATTGCGCGCCCGTTCCGCCTGTACGCCGGCGAGCAGTGCCGCATACGATGTGCCCTCCCTGCCGAGCTGCCGGGTCAGGCTGCGCTCGGACATGGCCAGCTGGCTGGCCACCTCACCGCGTTTCAGCGGTGGGGTATAGGCCCACAGCCAACGCGTTACCCGTTCGGTGAGGCTGATGTCTTCCGCCAGCATCAGCGACAGCTTCTCGGCGATGGCGACATACGAGCGGTATACGAGAGGATTGGCCCTGGGCAGCGGCGTGTTGTCAAAGCCGCCCGAGAACGCCAGACAGGCCTCCGCACGGGAGAACATGACATCGCAGGGCAGGCTGTCCTGTACCAGGTGCCAGTCGGCGGGCTGCGAAAAGGGGAAGGTGATGTAGCGCGGCGCCTCCTCCACACTGGCGATATCCTGGATGTTGCGCAAGGAACTGACCAGGTCGAGGGCCAGGCAGTACTGTACGAGGGCGTCGATATCCGCTGCCGGTGCATCGCGTATCTGCGGGCGTTGCATCGAAAAGATATACAGCGCATCGTCCGACTCCCGTTTGACCACCATGCGCGAGTGTCCCCAGGTGAGTTGGGGAAACTTCAGACACACTTCCAGCGCTGCCACGGCGGTGGCGGCGTGGCGCATGGCCATGCCCAGTACGCCCAGGTTTTCGATGCCGATATTGTGCCTGCGCTGGAAAAAGACGCGCACCGCGGAGCGGTCGCTGCCAAGCATGCGCACCAGCGCCATGCAGATGGTCAGTTCCTGTTCCAGTGAAATCGGGAAATCGGGCTCCGCCAGGGCCCGTGCGGGCAACCCTGCGCCGATAAACAGCTCCAGCGCCTCCCTGTCACCCACATCCAGCAGCATCAGTTGGCCCAGCAGGCCGGTGACCGTGCGCCTCGAGGTGGCCAGGTTGCCGCTGGCAATGACAGTATCTTGTGTCGCCATAACTTATCAGAAAATACATTGCTGGCCCAAACTATCAAAAAATGGGCCCGCTCGGCAATGTTTTGCGCCGGTCGGTAACTCTACGATACGGCTATCACAGTCCAACGATAAATGGAGAGTCGCCCATGAGCACTGCCGCCACGGTTCAACACAAATCAGGTCCCGCCTGCGAACACACCGATGTACTGATCGTAGGCGCCGGTATATCCGGTGTCGGCGCCGCACATCACCTCGGTGAAAAATGCCCGGACAAGCGCTATATCATTCTCGAAACCAAGGACTCCTTCGGCGGTACCTGGCGCCAGCACACCTACCCGGGCATTCGCTCAGACAGTGATTTGTACACCTTCGGTTATCGCTTCAAACCCTGGACCGGTCAGCCGATAGCGTCCGCCGGGGCCATCCTGGATTACATGGGAGAGGCCATTGCGGATGATCGTATCGACCAGCACATCCGCTACCGGCACCAGGTGCTGAAAGCCTCCTGGTCGGGGGAAGCGCAGCTGTGGTTCGTGGAGGCGGTGAGAAACGATACCGGTGAGACCGTTCGCTTCAGCTGTAACTTTCTCTGGATGTGCCAGGGTTACTACCGACATGCGGAAGGTTACACCCCCGAGTGGGCGGGAATGAGCGAATTCAAGGGGCGTATCGTGCACCCGCAGACCTGGCCGGAAGACCTGGACTACAAGGGCAAGCGGGTGATAGTGATCGGGTCGGGCGCCACCGCGGCAACGCTGATACCGAACATGGCGGACGACTGCTCTCATATCACGATGCTGCAACGCTCGCCCACGTATTTCTGGACGGGCGAGAATCGCAATGAACTGGCCGATCAACTGCGCGAACTGGAAGTCCCGGAGGAGTGGGTGCACGAGATTGTGCGCCGCAGCATCCTGAAACAGTCCAGGGAGGTGCAGGAACTCTCGGTAAGCGACCCCGAGCTGGTGAAGGACGAACTGTTCAGGGTGATACGCGAGTACCTCGGTGAAGACTTCGATATGAGCCATTTCACGCCCGGTTATCGCCCCTGGCAGCAACGGCTGGCCTATGTGCCCGACGCCGACCTGTTCCGGGGCATCAGGTCCGGCAAGGTATCGGTGGTCACAGACCATATTGATCGCTTCACCGGGGACGGCATTCTCACCAAATCGGGCGAGCTGTTGGAAGCGGATATTATCATCACGGCCACCGGCTTCAATCTGAGCGTGATGGGTGATATAGCGTTCGATGTCGACGGCGAGCCGGTCGATTTCGCCAGCACTTTTACCTACCGGGGTATCATGAATTCCGGCGTGCCCAATATGTCATGCATGTTCGGTTACCTGCGCACAAGCTGGACCATGCGCGTGGACCTGGTGTGCGATTTTGTTTGCAGGTTGCTGAATAAAATGGATGATGAAGGCCTGCGCGTCTGCACCGCGACCCTGCGCGACCAGGACAAGGGCATGGCGGTGCGTCCGTGGATCGAGGAAGACGAGTTCAATGCCGGCTACCTGAAACGCAGCATGCACCTGCTGCCGAAGCAGGGCGGTCACGAACCCTGGGAGTTCTGCCGGGATTACTATCTCGAGAAAGATAGCCTGCCGGCGGTTGACCTCAATGAGGACGCGCTGGTCTATGAACCCGCCGCGCAGGCCGTGGCGGCTACCGCATAGGCGGACCCTGAACGCCACGCCACAATTCAACGGGAGGTATTGGTGCATGGCAAACACGAGAGAGTTCGGCATCGTCGTATACGGCGCTACGGGGTATACAGGTCGACTGGTCTGCGAATACCTGAATAAGCAGTATGGCGTGAACGGTGAAGTGGTGTGGGCCATGGCGGGCCGCAGCCGCGAAAAACTGGAAGCGGTACGCGATGAAATGGGCATACCGTCCGATGTGCCGCTCGTTGTTGCCGACGCCGGTGACCATGGCAGCATAGCGTCCATGGTGGAGCGCGCCCAAGTGGTATTGACAACCGTCGGACCCTACCAGCTGTACGGCAGCGATCTGGTGAAAGCCTGCGCCGAGGCCGGCACGGACTACGTCGATTTGTGCGGTGAGCCGACGTGGATGCATGAAATGATTGAGGCGCACCAGGCCGCAGCCCGCAGTAGTGGGGCCCGAATCGTCTTCTCCTGCGGATTTGATTCGATCCCGTTTGACCTCGGCGTCTACTACCTGCAGCAGGCGGCCAGAGAAAAGCTGGGCGGACCGGTATCGCGCATCAAGGGCCGGGTGCGGGCGATGAAGGGAACGTTCTCCGGCGGTACCCTGGCCAGCTTCAAAGCGACGCTGGCGGCGGCCGCTGAAAACCCGGAGCTGGTCCAGGTCCTGTTGAATCCGTTCGCATTGAGCGAAGGGTTCAAGGGCCCTGACCAGCCTCCCGGCATGGCGCCTGTGTTCGAGCAGGACCTGAACAGCTGGTCTGCTCCCTTTGTAATGGCAACGATCAATACCAAGAATATTCATCGCTCGAACTACCTGTTGGGCCATGCCTACGGCGACGACTTCGTCTATGACGAAATGATGCTCACCGGTCCCGGTGAACAGGGAGAGGCCGTCGCGAAAGCGGTTGCCGAAGACAAGTCCATGGCCAATGACCCCCGCAAGCCGGGCGAGGGACCGAGCAGGGAAGAGCGTGAGTCAGGCCATTACGACGTGCTGTTTGTCGGCGCTGACGCGGCAGGTGAGCGCCTGTCGGCGTGCGTCAAGGGCGACAAGGACCCGGGCTACGGTTCGACCAGCAAGATGATCGCCGAAAGCGCGGTGTGCCTGCTGAAAAACCCGGATGCCGCAGCCGGCGGCGTCTGGACGCCCGCCGCCGCGATGGGTTCTCTGCTGATAGATCGCCTGCAGGCGAATGCGGGTTTGCAGTTCGCGCTGGAGTAAAGCGTACACGACACAAGGCTGAGGTGCGCGGCCACTGCTTTTAGAATCGGGGCCTGTCTTTGTCTCCCCGCAGCCCCGGGCGAGCGGAGCGGTGGTCAGGCGAGTGTTTTCAGGTTTTTTCGCGCGGCCTGTGCCGGAAGCTGGCGGCGCGTGGGAATGGCCTTGCTCACATGCTCCGGTTCCGCCGCATAGGAACGATAGACGTAATTCTGTTTGTAGGCATCTTCCGGTATTTCTTCCGCTATACCGGGTGTGCGCGCCTGTTCAAGTGCCGCGGGATCCATTGCGCGCCGTTCCTCTTCA
>JAUICG010000019.1 GCA_030427485.1 Gammaproteobacteria bacterium | reverse complement strand
GGCACGTGTTCACCGAGCTGCCAAAGGCGGACAGCGTCGAGGCCATCGAGGCGCTGCTTCCGGCCAACATTGACGTCGACCTCATCTATCGCTGACTGGCAACCCTGTGCTCGATTGAGCGCTTACGATTCTTTACATCTACCCCTTTTGCTCAATAGGCACTATTGCGCAAGCGATTGTTCTGATTGGGTGATTCCTACTGCGGTATGTTTTTTGCAGCTACCTTGGGAATCTATAACGACTAAGGGGCTTACGTTGCGAAGCATTAGAGTTATTCTGGTATTGATCCTACTTCTGTCGCCAATGGCTACGAATGCCACAATACTGTATGAGTTCACCGCAGAGTCATCAAACGCAACACTTGGAGACATTCAAATCGCGTCTGCTGCCTTCGTGCTCGAAACAACAGAGTTCATTACGTCTGATTCGTTTTATGATTCAGGCGATCTCTTGAGTTGTTCTGTGCAGCTTGTCACAGGCACTGCAATTTGTGAATCAGCAGGGTTTTTAGTTGACTGGAACCCAAATTATCATGCAGTTGCATTTGGCCTAACCCCCGACCATCCCGATATCGCCGGCGCGGCGTTTGCCTACTTTTTTGAGCAGGGGGCGTTTGGCGCATATGGTACCTATAACACCCAATTACTCGGCGATAGGCAATCGGGAAGGCTAACCGTAAGACCCGCTCCCCTGCCGATGACGATGAGTATGCTGCTTCTCGGCTTGCTCGCTTTAGGCTTACAAAGACGGAACGGTCTGTTGAATTGCACTGAATACTGATCCATTATTCAGCAATATTTGCATTCAAGCCTGACCCACATCTCGCTGAGAGATACAGCTCGAATCAGCGGTTTAGCAGCCTCCACCCGGGTGATCATTCATTGCAATTTCCGGGTCAAACTTGAATGCAAATCAACACACTCACCGTCTCTCGACCCCATAACCCTGCCAAATAGCGGCAGGTGGATTTCATACAGTGTTGTTACCGTAGCGACCCAACGAGCAGAATGCGGGCATGACAACATTCTATTCGCCCGCCGATCGCGCAGAAGACTGGCAACCTGTGCATGGCGAATTACTAATTTATAAACAATATCAATGAGTTGCCAAGTGTGGCAATCGACGGTGTTTTCTACACTCCGTCTGTTTGAAAGACGTCATTTACCTGCTGCCGCACTTTCTCACAACCATCGCCAAGGCGGTTCAGCCTGGGAGTCGGGGGGGCAATCCATCCGTAGTCTCTGCACATCCTTGTAGTATCCTAACTCCATCACTCGCTGCCCTGGAGGCTTCCGGCAATCATGCCAAATCGCGATCTTCTCATAGTCAAACTGAAGTCGCCGTTCGTCGGCGGGATCAACAGGGCTGACCCTTATCCTGATGGCGGTCATATCACCCTGAATTTCACAGCGCAGGCCGCTGGGAGTCATATATCACCATGAAAGACATTGGCTTTCTAGCCGCAATACTGACGACGTTTTCCTTTCTACCGCAGGCCTTGCTCACACTGCGAACCCGCAAAACCGACGAAATCTCTCTTGCGATGTACCTGATGCTCAACCTCGGGATCATATGCTGGCTAGTGTATGGCCTGGTGCTGGACGAACTCGCTATCATTCTGGCCAACAGTGTTACCTTACTCTTCTCGCTGCCCATCCTTCTGGTCAAGAGTAGTAACAAACTTGCCGGGCGGGAGTAATGGCTTGCCGGTTGTTCGCAGTCGCTAATGGAAAGCAGAAACTCGTGAAATGCAAAAAGTCTGGCGCGAATGAGGTAATCGACAGCGGTCGGCAAGACGGCGGGAAGCGGAACCCGGGTTGACTTGGGTCAAAGAACCCGCCTGCATTTGCACTATACTTCCCGCGCGTCGATCAAGAACAATGCGTTGCTTCAACAAGGAGTATTCCCCATGGCATCAAAGAAAAGCACGGTCTCACAGATCCAGAAGGACGCCAACAAGCTGCTGGCCGAAACGGAAAAAAACATTCAAAAACAAGCCAGGGACGCGCTGAAGATAATTCGCAAAATGATTCTGGAGCTCGCCAAGCAGACCGAGCAGCTCGAGAAGAAACTCGAAGGCAAGAAAAAAACACCGGCAAAGAAAAAGTCGGCCGCCCGGAAGAAGCGTCCCGCCACGAAATAGCTACCTGCGCATGGCGAAACACTAATTCATCAATAATATCGGAAGGCTAGCTATTGCCGCCTTCCCCGATGGATATTGCGCTCGGAGACACGAAAGACAGCCTGTGGAGTGTAGACCTATTGCAGGCAGAGTCTATCACCCTACGGACGCACTGGATCATGGTGGTGGTCGACCGATACACGCGCAGGAAGGCTGGTTACCTTCGCACAGATCCGTGAGATGGGTTATTGCCGCATCGTGGAACTCAGTTTCCGCTCGATGTGCATAGACCAGCACATTCGTGTCGATCGTGATCACGAGTTATCGATCACTTCATACAGTGCATCGCGCTCGGAAATATCGACGTTGGGTGGCTTGCTTCCCTTTACGATTCTTGGGCGAAAACTGTAAGCTACTTTTTCAGTTTTTTGCAGCAGCCTCGCTTTCAATGCTTGCTCCACGAAAGCTGTGAGAGTGATGCCGTCACGGGCGGCCTGCTGCTTCGCATTCCTCAAAACCTGATCATCGAGATTTAACGTTGTCTTCATCGCTGTCTCCAGCCTGTCGGCTGTGGTCGGGCTAAACCCTATCAGGCAACCATATATACGGCAAATTTATTGCTTGTGGGGGTGCCGAATCAATAATTCGTCATCGCTGAAAAAGCACTGTCGCGGCCTGTTTCAGCTACCCGTGGCGGCCTGAATTAGTAATTCGCCAGGGACAGGGGTCAAACATACGACCCATCAAGCCCCTCGCCATATTTAAGCATCCAGTCCCCGACTGCTCCCAACTCTTCGTCTTCATACTCGTCTCTCATAGAAACGATCACGCCGTCGACAATATTGAATACCGAACGACCTGGGAGCGTAACTTTCGGCGCATCCTTGTATTGATAGATCACATTCCAGCCGAGGCTGACCTCAGCACCATTACCCGTATCCACCACATTCGGCCCGTCTGCAAGTTCAAGCACCCGATCAGAACAGCGTCGATCCAATCCATCCAGCGATTTTTTGAGTCCGGCAAACACATTCTCCCGACCGGCAATCGTGCATGCCAACGGACCGCCCCTCACTTCATAGGTCGCGTCATGCGGAAAAAAGTGGGTCAATCGAGTCCAGTCGTCATCTTTGAATGTCTCTTCAAACGCCGCAGCGTAATCCATGAATACCTGTAGAGCCTGCTGCATCAATCACACCTCCGTATCGACATGGGGATAAGCTTAGCACCTGATAGAAATTCGGCTCGTCTTTCGTGAATACTGATTTTCGCTTTCTGTGTGACCAGAATCTGCCAGGTACAGCCTACCGCACGGCAGATTCTTGGCAGGGTATTAGGCGGGTCAGAGGAGAGGCTGCGGCGTGCCGGCGGAAATCATGAAGCGCCCCTCGCCAGAGGTATCGGGCGCGGAGACGGAAGGACCGCCTGGTCCTGGTAGCGATCATTGGTCTATCCTTGACGGAGGTCTAACCAGGAAGGAGGTACTGAAGTGACCGAATATGAAGCGAGCGATCGACTGATGTCGGTGGCCAGTAACATTATCGCCATGAATGAAGCCCAGGCTTCACATATTGCAATTTATCTCTCAGCTGTCTTCGCATTTATCGTCGCGTCATATGTTGCTGGAAGCAAACTTACCAGGCTCCAGGCGACGATAGCATATACGCTATTCACGCTTTTCGCAGCGCTGGAAGTTTTCCGCATTGTCTCTTTCGGTGTCGGCACTAATTCACTGCTTGAAACGAGCGTCGCGTGGGGCTCAGAAGCACAAGTTCTCATAATGGACCCAGCCTTAAGGATAGTACTCACCACGTCCTTATGGTCTATCGGTGGCATCGGCGCCCTGCTCTTTATGTGGAGTATCAGGCGCAACAAGAACGAATGACCGCTGTCAGGTGACTGCGGCCCCTTTGCTGGTACAAACCAGTAGGTCCGCTATCCGGAAAAGCTGGTATTCAATCAGAGTAATCAGCAGACAGGCGATGTCGGAGTGTCGAGTACAGGGGCTCGGGGAGTAGACTTGTTCCAGCTGGTCAAAGTCAGGGGCATAGGTCTATTCTTGTTGTGCCGCCTGATGACAAGGAGAAAACCATGAACTGGGAAGCAATCGGTGCAATTGGTGAAGCTGTAGGTGCGTTCGGCGTAATTCTAACCATTGCTTTTCTGGCCTTACAAATTCGACAGAACTCAACTCTTCTGAAGAATAATACGCGACAACTGGAACAAAATTTCCAGGTGGCTGTGTCTCAGGCACATGCCAAAACGGCTGGGTCGGCCGACTCAATGCTTGTGGTAGCACAAAGCAATGAATTGAGCAGTATCATCCACCGGGGTTTGGCGAACTATCGAGATTTGGATAGAGAATCAGCGATGCGCTTCTCCATGGCTATGGGCCCCCTAATCGCAGCCGTTTCAACTTCAGTTATGGAGCAGCGGGAACTGGGAGTTGCCGATGATAATTTTGTCCCCAGCCAACTAAATTTCATAATGAGGTTCATAGATACAGTGGGTGGACGCCAATGGTGGGTGCAGGGAAAGGGCATGTATCCCGAGCCATTCATAGAGATTATTGACAATGAACTCGCCATACGAAAAGAGCGAAGAAGGGACCCATCACAAGAAGGCGTAAGCGCCAACATCCAGACGCGGAGCAGCTGATTTTCGCTATTCGATTGTGATACGAGTAACTCTCAGGATGCTTGCGGGGAGATATTTGAGACTATTATTGGCGCTGTAGGCCGTGTCTCAAAACTCAAGACTTCTGAGAGCTGGAGCCCGATAGCGCTCAGCCCTGTGGTACACCCCAGGACCTGAGAGTTCCGGAGTTCGGAGGTCAATCACTAAGCTCTCTGGTCGCACCATAACCGTATTTCGAGAGTGATCCTCAGCAAACCGAGTTTGTTACCTGAGGGGCTGTGCTGCGTATAACGCAACGCCGACCTACCCATCACCCACGTTTAACTCTATCCTTGCGGGTGATGCAGAAAAGGGAAACTGGATAGATATGACTGAGTATGAGCTTGCCGATTTAGCAATAAACGCCCAGGGGACATTGACGCCGGTGGTCAGCCTCCTGGTTACAGTGCTTACCGGCTACCTGATTGTCGCGTGGCTGGCGGGTGACAGGCTAACCCGGTCGCAGGTGATACTGGTATCAGTTTTGTTTGTCACCATAGAAACAATTGTCTTGTATTCCTGGTTTACTCGTTGGGCAATAGTCACTATTTACTACGCAGAACTTCATGCCCAAAACCCTTCCAAGTATAGCGGCGTACCGCAATGGGCAGCGACATTGTTTGTGGGTCTATTTGTTTTGGCCATTCTGGCGAGCCTGAAATTCATGTGGGATGTCAGGCACCCCAAATCCAGGTGAGCTCTTTGAAATGAATAGCGCCAGTGCCAACGGGACGTTCCGCTGTTGCATCGCCGGGGGCGGTCCCGCGGGCATCATGCTGGGCTACCTGCTCGCACGTACCGGGGTCGAAGTGGTCGTATTGGAAAAGCACAACGATTTCCTGCGTGACTTTCGCGGCGACACCATCCATCCCTCAACAATGGAGGTGTTACAGCAATTGGGACTACTGCAGAATTTTCTTCAGCGGCCCCACACCCGCTTGGAAATCGCGCGCGTCCGGTTCGGGGAGAAACACTACACAATCGCGGATTTTTCCACGCTCCAGGTAACCTGCCCCTACGTGGCATTCATGCCGCAATGGGATTTCCTGGATTTCATGTCTCAGGCCGCCCAACGCTACCCTAACTTCACGCTGCGCATGAACACTGAAGCGACAGGCCTGATCGAGGTGGACGGCAAGGTCGTGGGTGTCAACGTCAGCACTGCTCAGGGCTCGGAGCAGTTACATGCGGATCTGGTGGTAGGCGCCGATGGTCGTCATTCCATACTGAGGACAGCCTCGGGGCTTCATGTTCAGAATATTGGTGCTTCCATGGACGTGCTATGGATGCGGCTCGACAAGGGAGAAAGCTCCGACGAGGCCGTTTTCGCACGCATGACAGCGGGCAGGATTCTGGTCACCATAGACCGGGGCGACTACTGGCAGTGCGCCTATGTGCTCCCCAAGGGCCACTACGAGGAACTGAAAAGTCGCGGCATGACCGGGTTTCGAAGCAACATTGCCAAAGTAGCTCCCGCGCTCAAGGATCAGCTTCACACCCTGAAGGATTGGGACGATATCAGCCTGCTATCAGTGCGAGTGGATAGATTGGAACAGTGGTGGCGACCGGGCTTGTTGTTTATTGGTGACGCGGCCCATGCCATGTCGCCAGTCGGTGGCGTCGGTATCAACCTCGCGATCCAGGATGCGGTGGCCGCCGCTAATGCACTGGTTCCTCCCATCCGCCTCGGGCAGATGGACAACGGGATACTGACGGCGATCCAGAAACGGCGTGAACCGGCAACGCAGAAGACACAAAGCATGCAGGTTCTCATACAGAATCGCTTACTGCGCAAAGTCATCGATGGCGCTGTTGCACCGCCCCTGCCAATGCGATTACTCAATGCCATACCCTGTCTGCGCCGCTATCCCGCCCGCGCGATCGGGCTGGGTATACAGCCGGAGCAGGTCGCGATCGGCCGTTACTTTGTCGACGCGTCAGGTGGCTGACACGATACCGTAAGCTACCCCGTCAAGTGGACACGTCATAAATAGAATTTCCGACGGATTGTTGTATTGCTTCCAACGGAGTCAGATTACCCAAGGGGTCGAAAAAGGCTACATGAATGTCACGGGGCATAGTAACCGACACCCGAGTAGGTCGATATCGGGTCTGTGGCCAGAGCATACTCGCACCACTGCACTTGATTCTGTGCTAGTCTGCCCAGGTCTGCATTGGGCAGAGACCACCGCCAACACATTACGGAGTACACGTCACAGTGAGTAGTTCACCGCGCAGCTATTTGACCTGGGCTCTGGGCAGTGTTGTCGTGCTGGTGTTGTTTGCCAGCGGCATCACAGCAGCCGACTCGATTTCCAGCGCCGCTCAAGCGGACAGGGAGGCGGCCATTACCGCGCCCGGTATTGTCGAAACCAAGGCAATTGCTGAGGAGGGTTTCATCTATGGCCTGCCAATCGTGACGAACTACGCGGTCATGAATGAGTTCGCCATCGACAAGAATTCTGGACAGTACAAAGCGCCGTTCAACACGATTGCCAACGACGCCCGAGTATTTACCTATAAGGATACCGCTGTCGTCACGCCCAACAGCGACACGCCCTATTCCATGGCGTGGCTGGACCTACGCGCGGAGCCCATGGTGATTTCTGTGCCGCCAGTACCAGAAAACCGCTACTATTCGGTCCAGTTGGTCGACGGCAATACGTATAACTACGGCTATATCGGTAGCCGCGCAACGGGTCCCGATGCCGGCGATTACCTCGTTGCAGGGCCGGACTGGCAAGGCGAGAAGCCGGACGGGATAGCGAAAGTATTTCGATCGACCACTCCCTTCGGGCTCACCATTTTCCGCACCCAACTCTTCGATCCTGCCGACATGCCGAACGTGGTGAAGGTGCAGGCCGGATACAAGGTGCAGCCGTTGTCAGCTTTCCTGAAGCAACCCGCACCGCCTGCTGCGCCGAAGATTGATTTCGTTTCGGCAAGCACGGCGGGAATCAAGGAGCATTTCTACGACTATCTCGACGCGGCCCTGGCGTTCATCCCGGTCACGCCAGAGAACAAAGCGGTCATTGCCAGGCTCGCCAGTATTGGTATCGGGCCGGGCAAGACGTTTGACTTCAAAGACCTCTCGCTGGAGCACAAGGCTGCGCTGTTGCTGGCCATGAAGGAGGGCGACGATAAAGTCAAAAAGTATCTGGCCTCTGGTATGAAAGATATCGAAGGATGGAAAGTCGGCTCCTTGTTCGGCGATAGCGAATTCTACGCTGGCGACTGGCTCAAGCGCGCCGCTGCGACTTCGGGCGGCATTTACGGAAACGATGCCGTCGAGGCCATGTACCCGATGACCCGCTCGGACGCCAATGGCAACCCGCTCGATGGCAGCAAACACAAGTACACGCTCACTTTCCCCACCGGCCAACTACCGCCCGTGAATGCATTCTGGTCAGTCACCATGTACGACGGAAACACGCAGCTTCTGATCGAGAACCCGATCAATCGCTACCTCATCAACTCACCCATGTTACCGGACATGAAAAAGAATGCCGACGGCTCGTTGACGCTCTACATCCAGAAGGACTCGCCGGGCAAGGAGAAGGAAGCAAATTGGCTGCCGGCGCCGGATGGCCCTATTTACCTCGTCATGCGACTGTATTGGCCCAGGACGGATGCACCATCGATTCTGCCTGCCGGTGAGGGCAGCTGGCATCCGCCTGGTGTCATCGAGGCAGACTGAACTGGCGGACGCCCCGGTGCCATGCGGACGCAGTTACTGACCCTTTGGCGTGAAACATTCTCTTATCTTTCTTCAGCGCCATTCAGTCCTCGCCCATTCCCCGGCGATGCTCCCTCGCTCCACCGCGATCCTCAGGACACGGGGCTGACCCGGGTCGGCAGAGACGGACGGGAAATCACGAGGCGCTATGAGTATGGCATGCTGGGGTGCCAACGATACGTTGTCGCGCCACCCAGCGACAATGTTTAAGCAGGTCCTTGTCAAGTGACAGGTTTTCGAGGCTGTTCAAGTGCCTGGCCAGTGTCATTTCATCGAATAATTTGGACGGCGACCGGGAGAACCTCCTCAAATGTGATTGCGATATTCGCGCCGACCGCGTAAGACAGGCCCTGGAAGTTCAGCTTGATCTCAGTGGCCGTCACCGTCACCAGCGACAGGTCGTCGAAATCGAATACGATGTCTGTAACGGACTCCACATCAATAAATCCCTCACTGCCAGGCCCCACCACGAAACCCGGGAGGGTTGTTGCAAACGGGTAAGCCGTTGCCTCATCGGGGTAATAGTAGACGCCCGACAGCGTCTTGCCGATCAGCCCGGCGCGGGTATCAGGCCCGGCGCCGATAGAAGCTCATCAGGAGGAACACGCCGCTACCCAGCAGCACGGCTGTGGCCGGTTCGGGGGCCGCGTTGATGACGACTCCAGGCGCAGAGCCGGCGATCGGGATAAGGTCGTTCGGGATAACACCACCATTCGCATCAAGCACGCCGAAATGGATTATCCATTCGCCGGGGCCGTTGTATCCTGCCACGGTCACCTTCCTGGTTTCGCCGGCGTCCAGGGCCAGGGTGTAGTTCTGAGTCGTGTTGAACCCCCCACCGGTTATGAACACATTATCGATGAACAGGGAGTGTCCATCGTCACCGAGCAACCAAAGATCGAGTATTACGTCCATTGAAGAAGAGACATAGGTTTGAAAGACCTGTAGCGTATCGTAGCCGGAGCCGTACCAGCCGTGGTAGGGCACGATCAAGTTTGGATCAAGCACATAGCCTTGAAATACAGCCCCCGCCCACTCGCTGGGGGACGTCGGGAAGTAGTCGATACTCCCGCCTTGTCCGGCGTTGAGAAGCTCGGAATACGCCCAGGAATCATCCGGGGTTCCAGTGAACCAGCTGGGATCAATGAGTCCCGCGTGGACCGAGGCACAATGCAGGCTGAGGGAGAAAAGCAGAGTGCGTACGAGTCGTTGAGTGTTCATGGTCATTCTCCGGATTGGCAGCAAAAAAACACCTTTCTAAAAATAGGATTGCTGTGCACTCATATAGTCCGGGCTCAAATGACGCGCCATCGCCATTTGACTGGTCATTGACCTGGATCAATATACTCTGGACCAAGGCAATCCAGCAGGCATCCCGCCTAATGAAGATACCGGTCTTTTAACAACCTGATCTTGGCTTCATCAAGACTCAGGGCCGATGCGTAAAAGTGCTCTTTCGATTCGTAGTGCTTTCTCATCTCCTCGAAGCACGCCTGAATATACTCCGGCCGCACCTCCATCAGGGAACGGATTGTTTCCTCGCTGACGTGTGTTCCGGTTTGGTCAGTGAATTGTCCGGTGAGCCGGGCCACTTCCTCGGCCAGGGGCAGGTACTTGTTGGTCAGCATATAATCCTCCACGATGGTGTGCTCCGGCACACCGAGCACATCGAGGATTAACGCCGAACCGATGCCGGTGCGATCCTTGCCGGAGGCACAGTGAATCAACACCTGTTGATCGCCGGCCAGCAATAACTGGAACATCTCCGCGTACCGCGGCATCTGGCTGCGCACAAAATCCCTGTTCATTTCGAGCATGAAATCGGAGGCGTCATTGACCACGATAATGCCGTTGTGCAGGTTCTCGATAAAGCTGGAAGTGCTACCCGGTGCCACCGGCAGGCTCGCGAGCAGGTGGGTATGCCCTTCTCCCAGGTCAGTGGGGTCCAGTTGCTGCTCGACGACCTGGCGAAAGTCGCAGACCAGGGTGAGCCCCAGCCTGCGCACACGATGCAGGTCATCGTCGCTCAGGCCGGACAACTTGCTGGAGCGGTACAGCTTCCCCCATTTCAAACGCCCGCCCTCCCCGGTCTGGTAGCCGCCGAGGTCGCGAAAATTGGGCGCGCCCGCCAGCGCGAGGTCGCGTTCGGCCAGTACCACACCCTCGCCATGCTCGGACAACAGGTAGAAGTAATGCCTGACCTGCTTGTCGGGATTGGCGATTACCGCCTGTTCGCTGGTCGTTTCCACCACGGGGGGTTCTAGCTCGCCGCCTTTGTAGTAGCGCTCCGGATCGTCCGTCATATACACGGAGACACGCTGACCGGGATGCAGTGAATGCCAGCGCACCCGATAATCCTGCTGTGCAGTGCGCTCCACGCTGCAGGCCGCGAGGTCAAACATCGTTCACTCCCGGCAGCCTCTGGCTGCACACCGGTAAGCAATCTCCTGGAGCCGGGAACTATGCTTCTCAAGCCGTAGCAACGCCCCCACGGCCAGATCGATCTGTTGCAAACCGATCGCGCGCTGGCGCAGACTCTCGATACCTACCGCCCGGCCCACGTTATACAGCATCCAGTTGATCCAGCCGCCCAGTATTGCGTCAAAGGCCGCCGGGATGGACTCCACCGCGAGGTCTCCGCCCTCACCCGCGTATACCGTTAGAAATTGTTCAAATGGCCTGTGCTCGAACTGCGCGGTAATACCGCTCCAGTCCAGGGCCTCCAGCAGCGTTTCATAGGTGGGGTTGATTGCCCTGGCCGATTCCCAGTCTATCAGCAGCGGATCGCCGCCTTCGCTCCACACCACGTTCTTGTGGTCCAGGTCGCCATGGCTCACCCGTGTACTCCGCGACAATGTCGCCAGGGCGGTATCCTGCCTATTGAACACGGCGAGAATGTCATCGAGTCGCTCCAGCATGTAGGTCGCCTCTCGTACATTTCTCTGTTGCGCAAGCGTGAGCAGGTCCGTTACCCGCTCAGCCTCGAGCGGCCAGGTGGATGGCTCCGCCAGCCCCTCGACGTGAATATCCGCCCGGTGCATGCGCGCGAGAATCGCCGCGACGGTCTGCGCATGATACTGATCGATGTCGTTTCGCCCGCGCGCTTTCCAGTCCGTCCACGGGAAGACGAGGTAGCCGACGTTATCAATCACCTGCAAATGCTCACCCGCGCGTGACAGGGAGGCCAGCGCCGGTATCCCCCGGCCGGCGAACTTGCGGGCGACCGTTTCGGTCGCGTTCAACCGCGTACGGGTGGCGGCATCGCACATGTCCACATCGTTGGCAAACTGTTTGATGGCGTACGTGCCGGTCGGCGTCTCGAGACGCCACATCCGGTGATGATAGCCACCGGACACCGGGGAAGGACGCCCCCGAGCATTGCCCAGGCCAAACAGCTCACAGAGAAGTCCGACGTGGGCGGCATTCTCGGCGAGTGGTCTATTGCTCGTTGCCACTGTCGTTACCGTTGCGTTCTTCCTGAACCCGTTATTCTAAACCCCGGTAACGCGCTTGCGAACCGGCAGCCTGCCTGCAGACCAGTCATGTGCAGGGAAATGGTAGTGCTCAAAGTTGGGACCTGACTGGCAGGATGCCAATGAACCCTGCCATCATCCGCTGTCCCCAGGTGGACTCGGGATCCGCGGTATAACGTACCTCGACGCCGCCATCATCGGTGATCCACACCAGATCGCCGTGCCCGTCGAGTTCCACCCGGTAGGCATTCTCGGGGAGCCTCCCAACTGCCATGTACTCCAACAGCTGCGCCGCCAGTGCCTCGCTCTCCACGTACAGGCCGGCCTCGGTATTGATATTGGCGGAGCGGGGGTCAAGATTGTAGCTGCCGATGAACACCGACTTCCGGTCAAAGACGATGGCCTTGGCATGCAGGCCGGCTCGGGATTGGCCCACCCAGGTTTTCTTGATAACGCGCGAATCGGGACGCAGTTCCCACAGCTCCGCTCCGGCTTCCAGCATCTCTTTCCGGTACAGGGCGTAGCCCGCATGGGCCGCAATGACGTCGTTGGAGGCCAGCGAGTTGGTGAGGATGCGAACCTTCACTCCCCGCTCGACCAGTTCTCGGGCCGCCTCCACTCCCGGTTCACCCGGAACGAAGTAGGCAGACTCGATGTCGATGGAGTGCTGCAATGTATTGATCTTGTCATAGAAGGCTGAGGCGAGCTTCCCGCTGTTGGCGATCGCTTCCAGTTCCTGCTGCCGCGCGGGGTCGTCCCACACAATCTGGCCCTTGGCCCAGGTATAGTTCCTGGTGTCGATCAGTTCGGAGAGCGTGTCGGCCTGGTCGCGCTCAATATCGTAGGGGTAGTCGCTGGCCTGGACATCGGCCCGCAGGTTGACGTACATGGCGCGAACCTCGTCCGCCGCAGGCGGTTTATCGACCAGCGCCGCGATCGGCACCGCCCAGTCACCGCGCCAGAAGTAGTCGAAGACACCCGATATCTCAGGCACGATGGGGCCGATGGCGCCGATATCGAGGTCCCGGAAATTGGTCTCTGGATTGACTCCGAAGTAATGGTCCCCCATGTTGCGGCCACCGACAACGGCCATGGCATTATCCGCGATGACCGTCTTGTTGTGCATGCGGTTATTTACCCGGTCCGTGTCTAGCAGGAAATCCAGCACCTTCGATCCGCGGTTGGCGAAGGGGTTGAAGATACGCACCTCGATATTCGGGTGCGCATCCAGCGCCGCAACACCCTCGTCGCGGGCCTGCAGACCCAGGTCGTCGACCAGAATCCTGACCCTGACGCCCCGGTCCGCCGCTCGCAACACCCGCTCGGCGAAGAGCCGGCCGGTCCTGTCCACTTCCCAGATGTACACCTGCACATCGAGACTCTGTTCGGCCAGGTCAGCCATCGCGATGCGCAGGTTGAAGGCGTTGCGGCCGTATCGCAGAATGGCGAACCCGGATTCGCCGGGATGCTCCGCCGCCAGTTTCTCGACATACGCGCCCACCCGCGTGGAACCGGGATCGACGATAGCGCTGGACTCCGGTTTGTCGTAGCCCACCGGCAACCTGGCGCAGCTACTGACCAGTAGAATCAGTAGCGCGGACAAGCCCCCTGCACCCGTTTTACGCCAGCCATTACTCGACAATGCAATCGCTTTTGCCATAACGCCATGTTGACTTGCAATTACCACTCATCCGGCATTTGCATCGAATGTTGACCCGCACCGAATGCCACATGTAAATGACAGATATTGGGTTTCTGGAATTTGGATGGGCCATTCACACGCGCAACCATCCCGGGAAACCCTATCAATTTTCGATGCAATTCAAGATCGATACCTTTCACGGCACCACTAGCCGTGGAACCTCCCGCGACCGAACCGGATGGACGCGAGCAGGATAAGCAAGCCTGCCAACAGTCCCAGGCCCCACTGCGGTAGCGTCGGGATGGCGACGGACGAGGCCGACGCCGCGAAAAAGCCGATGCCGCCCGGATCGCGAATCGTTCCAGCGGCCGGGTCCAGGTCGCCGGGGCCGTTGTCGGTGATCGTAAAGGTCACGGTGTCGCCCGAGATATCCGCGGGAATCGTGAACCAGCCTCTGCCCCCGTCGTACTTGTAGAATGCGGAACCGGCAGGGATGGCGCTCGGATACGCGATGCTCGCCTCGACGCTGAATCCCGATGCGCAGCCCGAGAATGTGAAGCCGAACACGCCGTGGGGCAGCGTGATGCCATCGGGCGGTGGCGCCGGCGGGTTCAGGGTCTCTGCATCGGATACCGCACAGCCTTCACCCGCATTCGAGGGTGTCAGCGAGATGCGCGCAGTGCCCGTGCCGGTAGGCGTGGGCAGGTTCACTTCGAACGGGTCCGGGTCGGGCGGTGGGTTTTCGTTAGGATCCGGCGCGGTCGGGCCGAGCGTACCTTCGAGGATGTAGAAAACCCCGGCGCTCGCCTTGGTGGTACTCGTCTCGCCGTTACGGCGCACATCCAGCGTAACGCTGGTGGCGTGCCATGTCGCCCCGAACAGGTTGTCTGGCGTGCGGGCGATACTGTGCGTGCAGGTGTTGGCCGTCGGGGCGATGTTGCTCCACCGCCGGTCCAGCGCGGGGTCCGAGTTGGTGGGCCCGCCGTACGCGTAGGTAAAGAAGTCTCCGCCCGCGCCGCATCCCGACCGCGTACCCGTGTCGTTCCCCAGTGCCGGGCTGGTCCGGATGATCATGTTCCCGGCGTAGCCGTTGAAGGGGGTCGTGCCGTCCTGATAGTTGTAGTCCTGGCACCCCAGGAATTCACCGGTGATCTGGTCGAGGTAACGGCAGAATCCGAACTGGTTGAACTGTATTGCGCTATAGCAGACCGACGGTGACCACTCGCCGGTGAACGTGTTGCCGGTCTCGCACGGCGGGATGCGCGGCGTGGCCGTAAGCTGGACTGAGCCACCTCCGGACAATGCCCCCAGCGAGGAGAGATCGACGAACTCACTCTCACCGGCGCACGCCCCGCTGGGCGGATCGGTCGAGCGATCACAGAACGGCAACATCCGCACCGGCGCCGGGGTGCCCGGTGGCGCCGCCTGGGCCGGATTCAACCCCAGCATCGCCACAAGCAGTAAGACGGCGAGGGCGACGATCATCGCTCTCCCTGCGAAGTCTTCCACATATCGTTCGATCGTTGTCACGTCAATCGTCCCCCTCGCTGCGCCGGTGTATTCCATACCCGGTTCGATCAATGAGCCGCCAACCGCGCCCGGGCGAAGGCTGGCCTTCAAATACTGATCAACTCCCTGCTCTATTGAATCAGAAAGCCTCAGTAGTGTTCAAATTCATTGAGCACCGGTATCAGCTTTACGGAATACAGTGATTGGGTCTCTAAACCTGTAGCAGCAATACCGGCCTTTCGCGGCATGACTTACTGCTGGTTGAGCGCCGACTGAGCGGGGCTTATGACAATGTCAGATACTGCGGCAGCAAAGCCAGCTCGCTTTCAATGACTTCGCTACCCAGTTCAACGGTCAGCAATGCCGCCAGGGCTGCAAGCGGCTCTTTCTCGAGGTGGCTCAACTCAAAGCCAATATGACCCGGGTCAATGTGAACAAGCTGCGCCGAAAACGCCAGCTCCTGGCCGTCATCGAGCTTGAGTAGCATATTGAAGGGTTGGGAGTAATCAGCATCCCAGTCGTCCAGGCCGGTAACCCCCATTCCGGTGAGGGATATGTCCAGCAATTGCAACTGCCAGATATTGCTGCCCTGGCGCACCTCTATCGGTCGGTTCAATGGCAAGCGGGTGAATGCCCGACGTTCCTGCGCAGCCGCAAAGTTTTCTGCCATGTCGTCTGCTCCCGGATGTACAGCCTATCGCTGCGATCAGGCATTTCTACAGGTATGCCCGGCGTTTTTCAAGGCCCGCGAACACCACCTTGCGGCCAATCCGAGCGGATAAATGAAACCGCTATGTGCGATTGGAAAATTGGCGCCTCGTTGTCTAGACTGAAGTTTGAACGCCATAATTCTTTCAAGAACAAAGGCATCAGTATGAGGGCGTGCATTAGCGAACGATGCTGCTGCTGACTTGACGGGGCCAAAACGATGATGAAACTCTGCAGCAGTCTGCTTCTTCTCTTCGCCTGCGTTGGCGCAAATGCACAGGTGGTTGTTCATGGCAATCTCTCTTCCCTGAGCGGCAGCGAAATCATTACCGATTTCGTCAATCACCGGGAATACCTGCGCTTCGACGAATTCAACCTGACCTATGCGGATACGCTTGTCGCGGTAGCGCCCGGCGGCCTCTACGAAGACTGGGAGATCGCGGATCGCGCTGTCGCCGAGGGTTTCGTTCGCAGCCTCCTGGGAGGCGTGTCCGCCTGCGACGGTCCGGGCTTTCAGGGTGAATGCGGCACTGCCAGTGGTTGGCATGACGGCGATTTCGGCAATAACAGCCAGTCCGGGCAGCCGAGTGGTTATAACGACGACATCGTTGCGTTTCTTTCCGACGCCGGCGTGTACACACTGGGGTCTGTCGCCATTCGTGACGATGGCGTGGTTTTTCAACAGGAGTCATGGGGCAATGAGGATACGCTGGATTTCTGGGGCTTTGTGCTCCCGCAGCGAATCAATTTGTTACTGTATCGGGACTTCCCCAGCGATATTGACTCGGACGGGGTACCCAACTCGTCGGATAACTGCCCCTGGATCGCCAATCCGGATCAGGAACCCAGCCTGATCGAAGCCGGGCGCGGTGTTGCCTGTGAGGGCCTGCCGCCCGGGTGCTAGCTAACACGGCACTCACAGGTCAGGCCGTCGATGCCGAAAAATCCCGCGCGCGAAATACCCGACGGCCGACCTGCGTTGTTCGCGCCTTAGCAGCTCGCCGTATTTTTTCAGAAAAGTAGAGATTCAACTGCCGCAACGTAAACAATCGTGCAAGAACTCCGTATGATCCGGCATTCCAACATCCGAAGGGGAATGATTCATGCGTCGTACGGGACAGCTGCTAACAATTGCGGCAACGCTTTTGGCGACCGGTTGCAGCCACAGTGGTTCAAGCGAGCAAACGCCGGGGCTTCCGGAAGATATCGTTGCGATTTTCAACAAGCCGCTGTACGACGATTCGACCTGGGGACTGAGAGTCGTCGACATCGACACCGGCGAACTGGTGTACGACCTGCGCTCCGACGAGAATTTCTACATCGGATCGGTCAGGAAAATGTTTACGCTCGGCGAGGCGCTAGGCACGCTGGGTCCTGACTTCCGCTTTCACACACCGGTCTATCGGCGGGGCGATATCACTAGCGAAGGCGTGCTTGAGGGCGATCTTGTACTGGTGGCGTCGGGCGACTTCACGATGGGTGGCCGCCGCAATGCCGACGAAACGATGGCGATATCGGATTACGATCACAACGAGGCCGATTCACTGGGCAATGCCGAACTGACAAAACCCGACCCGCTGTGGGGTTACGATTCGCTCGCCCGGCAGGTGGCGGCGTCCGGAGTCAGGACGGTTACCGGCGAGGTGATCATCGACGACCGCTTGTTCAGGCCCTTCGATTTTCGCGGCGAATTCAACGTCAGGCCGATCTTCGTCAATGACGACGTCGTCGATGTCATCATTCACCCCGCCAGGCCTGGAGAGTTGGCCTCCGTCAGTCACCGACCGCAATCACAGGCCTTTGCGGTCGACGCCAACTTGCTGACTGCCTCCGCAGGCGAGGGTGAGTCCGTCGCACTCCTGCCGGAGTTGCCCGGTTGCATCGGCGCACCCGGCTGTGCCGGTAACGTGATCGGACGGATAGCGGTCGATTACACTCCGCCGCTCACCGGCGCGTTTCCGCTGGTGCAGGTGTTCAGGATCGTGGAGCCGGCAAACTACGCGCGCACCGTATTTATCGAGGCGCTGGCGCGGGCGGGCGTCAGTGTTCCGAATGCGCCGGTGGTCGCAGCCAACAATACCGCTACACTGCCGGCGAAGAACGCGTACCGAGCGGGCACCATGCTGGCCGAACTGGTATCGCTGCCGTATTCCGAGTACGCGAAGTTCGTGATGAAAGTGAGCTACAACATCGGCTCGGACACCAGCCTGATGCTGTGGGGGCTGGCCGGCGGCGTCGACGGCATGGACGAGTCACTGGCGCTGGAACGGGAGTACATCACACAGGTGATCGGCATTGAGGGCGATGAATTCGAGTTCTTTGACGGCAGCGGCGGCGGCCCTGCGACGGCAACCAATACAGCCGTTCTGCAGATGTTGAAGCACAACAGCGAACAAGCGGTGTTTCCGGAATTCTTCGATGCGCTCCCGGTGATGGGGGTGGACGGTTCGCTCGCATTCGTCACCGACTTCGCGGCCGACCCGACCCTGGCCGGCGCCCGCGGCAATGTGTTCGCCAAGCCCGGTACATACGCGACCGGCGACGAGGACGGCATACTCCTGAGAGGTCAGTCGTTCGCGGGCTATATCGATACCCGCAGCGGTCGCCGGCTGATGTACGCGCTGCGGGTCGACAATGTGCCGCTGGGCGATGATGTACAGCGGATGATAGAGGTCTTCCAGGACCAGGGCAGGGTCTCGGCGGTTATCTGGCGCGACGGCTAGCGATAAAACCAGGCCCCCATTGTCTCGATCTGTTCAAGGAAAGGCGGCTGCATGGTTGTCTTTGCCTTCGAAGCGAGCGCTCCGGAACCATAGACGATGAACTTGATCCGGGCTCCGCTACCCGCTGATGCACTGGAATCCCGCATTAGCCCCTCAGCCCACTTCCCACCATTGGCCTGAACAGGGTAGGTCGGCCTCCACCCCGCATTGAAAAAATAACGTGCCCACTTCGCCCCTTCTACGGTTTCGGTGTTGTCCGGCCCCGGACCCAGCTTGGGTGTCGGATTCTCAATGTAGTAATTAAACAGCGCGTTCACGTCATCGATAGATGCCCAGTTCCAACCCGTAAGATCAATGCCGTTCAGGGTACCATTGCAGGCTCCGTTCGGGCAGACGCTGTCAATTTCACTCCAGCTCAGGTTCAGGAACAGGTCTGGTTGATACCATTCTTTGCCATCCACAACGATGGTATCCAGCGTAAGCGTTGCGGGGCGCCAGAGCCAGAGGTTCGGTGGAGAACCCCATAGCCCCTCATCGGCGGTGGTTGCATAATCAGGAGTGCTGCTGCCTATTCGATGCTCTATGCGAGCATAATAGCTGTGGGCCAGAGCCGGATAACTCCCTGTCATAGCCGAGAGCTGCCTTAAGTCCGCACTCTCAAATGTTGGACGGAAGCCGCCTATGTTGAAGAAGCTTCGCGCGAATTTGGTGTAAACGCCCGGATCGTAAACTGCGGGCTCTCCCGAAAAGTAAGGCTCATCCAAAAAGGCGTTAAACAAGTCAGCTATCTCAGCCAGTGTAGCCAACTGCCATCCGGTTACATCTGTCTGGTTCAGAACACCGCTGCAGTCAACAAGGTTACCGCAAGCGCTGGTGAACTCGTCCAGGTCCCGAGCGTAGATAATGTCTGGCTGCAACCATTCTTTATCCCCCACGATAACGATATCCGCAATATCAGGCGGTGGACACCCATACTCATCTCCCGCCCTGAGAGGGCAGGGGTCGACATAATCAGTGAACCCATCATCGTCCGTATCCTTGTCACGGTAAAACCATGCACCAATTCTTGAGGTCAGGTGAGAATTACCCGGATGCTGGCCACTGTAAGCTTCGTCGGCACCGGCATCCTCAGGGTTGGTTCCAACATCCAGCAAATAGGCGGCAAGGTCGGGTTCCGCCAAATAACCTACAGTCATGGAATACGGTCCCGGATTAGAGGTAGCCCGCCATCCATCCGCAAAAAATTGCGGGGCCCACGTTGTGATTGCATCCCGGACCAGTTCAACCCCATTCCCGGTATTACTAAGGAGCAAGTGTTCAGGTACGCTGGTTTCAAGGTAGGAGTTTAATAGCGCGTTTACCTCCGATTGTGATGCCCAAATCCAGCCACTCATTTCATGGTTGTATAACTTACTCCCGGGCGGACAAATCCCTGTGGGGCAAGCGGCATCGATATCACTCTGTTTAAGTCCAGAGAACAAATCTACCTGTGCCCAATCTCTGCCGTTTACAGTCACAATATCACTGATGGGTTTCGGATTGGGAACCAGCGGTTCAAAGTATGCCAATAAAGGCGGCGCAGAGGGTTGACCTCCCTGATTGAAGAGGATCTCCCAAGCATATTCATTGACCGCCAGTGCGGGGACATTAAAACTGCATTCACCGACACTGTCGTTGGGACAATAATTTCCCCAGCGAGCAAACTGCCAGCCGGGGCGCGGAACCGCATAGTATGTAACGGTATAATCCTCATCCCATACAGAAACAGAACAACCAGGCCCGCTTTTTCGATTCTCGTATAGACAGAAGCTGCTATTCGAGTCCATAGCAACGTCTCCCTGTCCGAAAATCTCGATCCTGTGTTCGCAAGCTTGCAGCAGGAAGATCACTGCAATGACTGGTAAAATCCTTTTAATCGTCATTTGTTACTCCGTTATATTCTTGTGCTCTTCCAGTGGAAATTTACTTTTATCCGCCTGAGCGACGATCCCCTTAAAGATAGACCCCGTCCTATCACAAATCAAATTTGCGCGGCGCGACTGAATAATTCCGCTGCAACTGCATCCGGTATCAATCCCTAATCCAGCAAAATTGCTTCGCAGATTGATCCACCCGGACACCGGCTCCCCGAGGTCAGTTAACAGGTGGTAGTGATCGGACGGATGAATTTTCAATGCAGATCGAAAACCGAGTCCTCGCACAAGTCATCACCCACGTTCTGGGACCGGAATGCCATCCATATGCCCCGCACATTTCTGTAGTATCCTTTTATCCACCAACCCATTGTCCGGGGGCTTACTGCGCATGCTCAATCGCGATCTTCTGATAGTCAGGGTCAAGCAACCGTTCGTCGACTGGATCAACGAGGCTGACCCCTACCCGGATGGCGGGCATATCACCCTGGAATTCGCCAACGAGGACTGCCCTGTTTTCCTGATTCACGACTGCGCCAGCGAGGATATAGAGGATTGGCTGGAGGAGTGTTATCTGGAGCTTTTCGAGGAGGTCCTGGAACAGTGGTATGTCGATGCGAGCCTCTGGCCCCAGGACAGGGACCTGAAGCTTTTCAAGGCCTGGTGCGCGGTGGAAGTACACGGGGTAATCATAGATCTTGTAGCCGAGCCACTGCTCGATACCGATTATGAGGACTTTTAACGCCCTCAGACCTTCCACACGATTGGTCAGGACAAACGTGCTGTTTCCCGCAAGCGCCTCTCCGCATGCCACGCCATATCAACCTCCGGTCCCGTCCGTTCGAGCAGCCAGACTGCGATTGACTTACTGCAATATGCCGACTATAGTCAGGCATATTGCAGAGAAAAGCATCCATGGCTGCCACCGCGAAACTATACAAACCCGGCCCCGGGAATTATGAGACTGCACTGGTTCGCGCGATGCGCAGGATCAGCGAGATCACGGGTATTCACCTCCAGGATACGCTGGACGAAATTCACCTGATTCAGTCAGGTGTTCACCCCGTGCTACTGGACAGTCTCCAGCAGTTCGGGTTCAGCCCATCCGAGTCCCACTGGATCATCAAACCCCGCACGCTTGCACACCGCAAAAGCAGGAAGGAGTTGCTGACGCAGGAAGAAACCGGACGTTGGCTGCGCGCAATCAGGATTCTTGCCCTGGCGTTCGAGGTGTTCGGCAACCAGGACAAGGCCACCCAGTGGCTGCGTAAATCCCGCGCCCGTTTCGGCGGGCATTCCGCCCTGACCATCATGCAAAACGAACCCGGCGCGCAACTGGTCGAGGAGACCCTGAATCAGATTGACTCCGGCTACTTTGCGTGAAGTTATGGCGCGTCAGCAATTATGCTGACCTGCAGGGCAGTGGCGGCCTGAAGACCGCCGCGCGCTGGCACAACAAGGGTATCCCCGTAGTCTACCTGGCCGAAAGTCCGGCGCTCGCCATGCTGGAAATCCTGGTGCACTTCGACATGGAACCTGAGGAGGTTCCCGAGCAGTATCAGCTCCTGGAAGTGGAGTTCGACGGCCGCAAGGGCATTTCCCGCCTGGACGAGTCGACACTTCCCTCCAACTGGCGAGCCAATATCCCTTTGACACGAGCGTTTGGCGACAAGTGGCTGACGGGGTTTTTCAGTGCTGTTTTGAGAGTACCCTCGGTCATTGTCCCGCACAGCTACAACTACCTCCTGAACCCCAGGCACCCCGCTGCCTCGGCAGCGGTGATTATTGCGGTACATCGGCACCCGTTTGATCCGCGCCTCGTGCGGTGATACCGGAGTTCAGCCCATTTCAACACCTGTGCAATCCGTGGATAATGCCCGACTGTTTTCCGCAACCGGGTATCACGAATGAGCAACAGCGAACAACTGGTCCGCGACTACTACGCGGCGTTCAACGCGGGCGACATGGACGCCTTCCTCGGCCTGCTGGCGGAAGACGTGGCGCACGATATCAACCAGGGCTGTCGCGAAGTGGGGCGCGAGGCGTTTGCCGCGTTCATGCGGCGGATGAACCACCACTACCGCGAGCAGCTCACTGACCTGGTGGTGATGACCAGCGCGGACGGCACGCGGGCGGCGGCCGAGTTTGTCGTGCACGGCGAGTACCTGAATACCGACGAGGGCCTGCCCGCGGCGAACGGCCAGCGCTACCGGCTGCCGGCGGGCGCGTTCTTCGAGCTGCGCAACGGCAAGGTGGCGCGAATCAGCAACCACTACAATCTGCAGGACTGGATCGCACAGGTGGTTCCCGGCTAGGGCGGTGAGATGAGCGCAATGCTTCGGGTGAAGACCGTCAGCGGTCGCGCGGTAGCCGACTATATCGGCGATGTGGCGCGGCTGCGCATAACAGTGTTCCGCGAGTTTCCGTATCTCTACGACGGCAGCGCCGAGTACGAGGAGCGGTACCTGCAAACGTACATCGACTGCGACCGGTCGGTGGTGGTGCTGGCGCTGGACGGGGCGCAGGTGGTCGGCGCATCAACCGCGATTCCGATGGCGTTCGAGACCGAGGCGTTCCAGCAACCGCTGGTGACCGCAGGATATCACCCCGACGAGGTGTTCTACTGCGCGGAGTCGGTGCTGTTACCCCAATACCGCGGCAGGGGCCTGGGCTGGCGTTTCTTCGACGAGCGCGAAGCGCATGCCGCGCGGCTGGGCGGTTTCGCGGTCAGCTGCTTCTGTGCGGTGGAGCGCCCGGTCGACCACCCGCTGCGACCGGCAGGCTACAAAACGCTGGAGAGCCTGTGGCGCAAGCGGGGCTACCAGCCGCAGGCGCTGCGTGCGCATTTTCGCTGGAAGGATATCGATCAGCCGGAGGAGACGGACAAGCCCATGCAGTACTGGATGAAGACGCTGGTCGGGCGCGAGTGAGGAGCGGGCCGGCCTACCCGGGCCCGACGGGGTCACATGCAATGCGCAACTCGCGCAGGCCCCGCACCAGCAGGCTCGGGATATAACTGAAATCGTTGCCCGGCGCGAGACGCAGCCAGGCGCTCTGCTCCAGGATGGTCTCGATGGCGATGCGCGCCTCCGCGCGCGCCAGCGGCGCGCCGATGCACTGGTGGATGCCGTAGCCGAAGGCCATGTGCCTGCGCGGGTGCTGGCGTGAGAGGTCGACCCGCGCGGCCGCATCGAAGGCATCTTCATCGCGGTTGGCGCAGCCCCACAGCAGCATCACGCGGCTGCCGGCGGGCAGCGGCAGGCCGCCCACCTCGGTATCCCGGCGGGTGATGCGGAAGTGACCCTTGAACGGCGACTCCAGGCGCAGGGTCTCCTCGATAAACGCCTCCACCAACGCCGGGTCATCCCGCAACCGGCGCTGCAACGTGTCGTCGCGCAACAGCAGCAACATCGCGCTGCCGATCAGGCTGCTGGTGGACTCGTTACCCGCGGTGAGCAATTGCAGGAGCATGCCGACCACGCCCTCGCGGGTGAAAAAGTCGCCCTCCTCCCGCGTGGCCCGCGCCAGGTCACCCAGCACATTGTCGCCGGGGGCGCGCAGCGCCTCGTCGAAACGCGCGCCCATGTACTGGAGCAGTTCCAGCACCCGGGCCGAGTGCTCCGCCATCTGCGCCTCGGTATTTACGCCGCTCAGCGTCGCCACCGCCGAATCGGAGAGGGTCTTGAGGTATCCGATATCCTTCACCGGCAGGCCCATCAGTTCGACGATGATGGTCATCGGCAGGGGCACCGCGACCCCGTCGACCCAGTCGCCGTCGCCGCGTTCGATAAAACCGTGCACCAGGGACCCGGCCAGCTCGCGAATGCGCGACTCGATGGCGGCCACCCGGCGCGGGGTGAAGGCGCGGTTGGTGACCCTGCGGTGGCGGGTGTGCTGGGGCGGGTCCGCGATGGCCAGTACATCGGTGGGTTGCTCCGCGCCGGCGGATATCTCCAGTAGCTGCGCGTCTTCTGTGCGACCCGTGCCGCTCATGATGATTGCGACGAGGTTGGAGGAAAACGTGTCCGTATCCAGCGTCGCCCGCTGCACGTCCTCGAAACGACTGATCACGTAGACCCCGTTCGGTAAACGGTACAGGGGGGCGTCGCGGCGCAGCGCGGTGTAGAAATCCGCCGGTTCCTGTACCACCGCGTCGCTCAGCGCGTCCAGGGATGCAAGTTCAGCCATTCCGGTTCCTCCTGCCTGACGGTGCGGACACCCTATGGGTTGATGCCGTGCTCAGCGAGGCACTATAGCCCCGCCGATTGCGGCAGGGCAACGGCCGCTTCGGCCGCAACCACCGGCCGCCGACACGAATCGCAACCCGTCCAGACACCAAGCCCCGCCCTGTTGGGAGGCGGGCCATGATGTCTAGAACGGCAGTTTGTACAACTCCGCCGCGTTACGCTGCAACACCCGCTCCTGCACCGCGCGGTCGTACCCGCCCAGCGTGTCGACGATATGCGCCTGCACACCGGGGTACAGCGAGGTCGGGTGCGGAAAGTCGGTTTCGAACAGCACCTTGTTCACGCCGAGTGTCTCCAGCTGTGTTTTCGGGGCGATGGACTCGAACCAGTAGGTCACCCAGAAGTGATCGGCAAAATACTGCCAGGGGCGCTTGTGCAGCAGGTCGGTCTTGCTCGGCAGCATTTCGTTGAACTGGTGCTCCAGCGCCTCCAGCGCGAAGGGTACCCAGCCCATACCGCTTTCGACCAGCGCGATTTTCAGGTGGGGGTGACGGTCGAGGCGGCCGCTGACCATCCAGTTGCCCAGCGTGGCCACGTTGCCGATGGAGAACATCGTCGCCACTACCGAGAGCGTCTGCTCGAAAGAGAAACCCTCCCAGGTCAGCGCGTTGGGGTCCATCGCGGCGTTGAGATGGAAGTTGAGCGGGGTACCGGTGGCGTCGCACATCTCGAGGAACGGCGTCCAGTAGTCATGCATGTAGGACGGCACGCCGACCCGTTCCGGCGTGTCCGGCAGTACGAAGCCTTTCAGGCCCATGTCGATACAGCGGCGCGCCTCCGCTTCCAGCGCCTGCCGGTTCCAGATCGGCAGGTGGGCCATTGTGAACAGGCGCTCGCCGGACTGCTCCTGGCGCTCGGCGGCGGCGTCGTTGAAGGCGCGGATAATCCCCAGCGCCAGTTCATCGTCGCCGAGCGTCATCAACATGCCGGCCTGGGTAACGCCGGAGTTGTGGTAGCAGATCTGCGCCCACACGCCCATGTCGTCCATCGCCCGCAGGCGCGGCGCGATCTCGTGCCCGCCCGGGTGGCCCTCGTCGAGGGTGGGAAACGCCAGGCGGCCCAGCAGCTTGTTGTTATCCTTACGGATCACATTGCCGCCGAGGGTGCCGCAGTCGCGGTCGCCGAGGAACCAGCGGTCGTTGCCGCCGACGCGTTTCACCACCGGCATTTTCGCCTTCAACGAGGCCGGCGCGTGGTCGGTGAACAGCGTCGGCGGTTCAGTGAAGTGCGTGTCGCAATCGACGATCCTGATGCCGGCCAGGCTGGGGTGCAGGCCGCCGGACTGCGCGGCGTAGTCGACTTCGCGGATCACACCGCCGGCGGTGTAGCCCTCGGCGGACCAGTAGGATTTGGCCGAGTCTTTCATTTCTGCGGATTGTTGGTTTGCCATGCGGATTGCCCTCCTCGACAGTGAATGTGGCCAGACTATAGCAGCGCGTTGTGTGGCCTTTTTGGTCCAAAAGGACTATATAGTGACTTTAACGGCCAACTTTCGATGTGAGGAGCCCTGTGTCACACACGGTCGACTTCAGCCCCATGCGCCCCGCCGGCAGCGCGGTGACGGCGGGTTCCTACAACAGTGAAAACCTGGACATCGAGACGCCGTGGCACTACCACGACCTGCACCAGGTCATCTACGCTTTCGAACACTCGGTGGAAGTGGAAAGCGAGGACGCGCGCTACAAGGTGCCCTACCAGTTCGCCGCGTGGATTCCCGCCGGCACCCCGCACCGCACCGCGATACAGCGCGTGCGCTCGGGCTCGGTGTTCCTCAGCCCCGGGCTGGTCGAACTGCCGGGCGGCGGGCTCAGGGTGATTGCCGCCAACAGCCTGATGCGCGAGATGATCATGTACGCGATGCGCTGGCCGCTCAGCGGCGAGCCCGACGCCACCAGCGAGGCGTTCTACCTGAGCTTCGCGCTACTGTGCCGGGAGTGGATACGCGACGAGGTGCAGCTGGTGCTGCCGGCCACCGACAACCGCCGCATCAATGCGGCGCTCCAGTACACGCGGGCGCACCTGCCCACGGTGACCCTGGACGAGGTGAGCCAGGCGGTCGCGATGTCGCCGCGCTCGCTGCGCCGCAACTTCCAGAAAGCGATGGGCATCAGCTGGGAAGACTACCGCCTGCGCCTGCGCATGTACGCCGCGGTGGGCGAACTGGACAACACCAGCAAGCCGGTGTGGGAGATCGCCGAATACGTCGGCTACGGCAGCCAGCAGGCGTTTTCGCGCGCGTTTCGCGCCTTCATGGGCGTCTCGCCGCAGGCGTACCGCAAGGGCAAGGCGGGCGGCATTTCCAGGGGCACTGCGGCACAGTAAGTGTTGAATTGATTCCCGTACTGCTCCACTATCCACAGGCAATGGCATCTCAACCCGACCCACCCGTGCCAGGACCACCCTGCGCCAGACAGGCGGCTGGCGTGATCCGCGCTACATTCGACAATGCCGAGCGGGGCCGGGTTCAAAGTCAACTCAACCTTCCCGTCAACGATAGAACAGGAGCGGATGATGACATTCAAAAAAAGCGGCCTGGCGGCAGTGGCGTCAGCAGGGCTGTTGGTCGCCTGTGCTGGCACCAGCGGTGACAAGGAGATACTGACTGTACGCCTGCACGCCGGTCCGCAGAATGCGGGCGCGATCGCCGAGGCAACACTGGTTGACCGCGGCAATGCCACCGCGATCACCTACCAGATCAGTGGCGTGCCGGCCGGGGTGAGCAGGCCCTTGCAGCTGTACACCTTTATCTACTCGGGCACCTGCGGCCAGTTGTCGGCCGAGCCCGTCTACTCGATGAACAGCACGACCCAGGCCACGCCGACGGCGACGGGCTGGATGCTGTCCAGGGAAGCGCCGGTGGCGTTTGGCGATTTAACTGCCGCGCCTCATGCGCTGCTGGTGCGAACCAGTCCGGCCGATCGCAGTATCGATATCTTCTGCGGCGATATTGGCAGGCAATGAGCGGCCGCGTTCGATTTGCGGGGCTTTGATGCCGCGGCGGTAACGGAGGTCACTGATAGCGTTGAGCGAAGGCACCGCCGTCAAAGCACCTCCTCACCCATTGCCAGCATCGGCGCCGCATCCAGTTCCTGAGCATCCATCATCGAGGCAACCCGCTCCAGTGACGCCACGATACCATGCTGTTCCCAGCTCGGGAGCTGCTTGAAGCGATTGGTGAAACTGTACTGCAACGGTTCAGGCGCGTGTTTCAACAGGGCCCTGCCAGCAGCCGTCAGCTGCACGATTACCGCCCGTCGATCCTGCTGGCTGCGCTCCCGGTACAGCAGCTCTTTCTTTTCCAGCCGGTTGAGAATCGTGGTGACGGTGGCCTGGCTGAGGCTCACGGCCCGCGCTATGGCCGATACGGTGGGTGTTTTCATATCCCTGATCGCGCGGATAACGACCAGTTGGGGGATCGTGAGACCGGTTTCCTTGCCCAGCGCGCGGGAGTAAAGGTCGGTGGCGCGGATAATCCGCCGCAGGGCCACCAGCACTTGGTCTTCAAGTTCGTTCATACCGGTTGACCCAGTTGCAGCGTGATGTACTGACCGGTTTTCCGGTTGCGACAACGCCACGCAGACTCTCGACTTTCAACAACGTGCACTCTGCCCCACTGCGCAAAACTGGGGAGTGCCTCAGAGTGAAACTTGACTGCACGAGCCTGGGAGGCAGAGTGGCGGTCGGGACACGCCAAAAAGCGCACATCCATGTGCAGGCTCGCGTGGCGACGTCCTGTCGCCACACGGTCCCGACCGCCACTCTGCCTCCCAGGCTCTCGACTCGCACCAAATTTCAAACTGAGGCACTACCTACAACTGTTCCAATGTGATTTTGCTACGCATTTGTAATAATATATACAGCTCTATGTATTTTTTCTATTCCTGAGGGGGATTTCCTGACCCGTGTGTGGCATTTGTGGCGAACTTCGATTTGATGAGCAGGCGGTCGACCCGGGGCGCTTGCAGCTGATCAACGACCGGATGAAAGCCCGCGGCCCGGACGATCAGGGTATCTTTGTGCAGGGCAGCCGGGGATTCGGCCACCGCCGCCTGCGCATCATGGATCTCGGGGCCGCCTCACAGCAACCGATGGTTGACCCGAAGCTGGGACTGGGCATCGTATTCAACGGCGCCATTTACAATTACCCGGCACTGCGCGGCGAGTTGCAGCAGTCCGGTTATGTGTTTTACTCGGACGGCGATACGGAGGTCGTTCTCAAGGCCTACCACGCCTGGGGCGAGGAGTTCGTCAATCGGCTGGAGGGCATGTTTGCGTTCGCCATCTGGGAACGCGACAGTGGCAGGACCTTCCTGGCCAGGGACCGGCTGGGCATCAAACCGCTGTATCTGACTCGCGACACACGACGGCTGCGATTCGCGTCGAGTCTGCCCGCCCTGCTCGCCGGCGGCGACATCGACACCGGGATCGATGCGCAGGCGCTCAATTTCTACCTGAGTTTTCATTCAGTGGTGCCGCCCGGCAGGACGATCATCAACGGCGTGCGCAAGTTGGCGCCTGCCACCACGATGATGGTCGAGGCCGATGGGCGTGTGCGGGAGCGCCGCTACTGGCGGCTGTCATTTGAGCGCGATCGGGAGGAAGAGACACGCAGTTTCGAGGACTGGCGCGACGGTTTGCTGGATGAACTGCGGCTGGCGGTTCGCAAGCGCCAGCTGGCGGCGGTCAATGTCGGCGTCCTGTTGTCGGGCGGCATTGACTCCAGCCTGCTGGTTGGACTGATGGCCGAAGCGGGCACGGACGGATTGCATACGTTCTCAGTCGGCTTCGAGGCGGTGAACGACGAGCAGGGTAACGAGTTCGAATACTCCGATATCGTTGCCGCGGAATTCGGCACTCGCCACCGGCAGATCCACGTTCCCGCCGACGAGTTGCTGCGCGAACTGCCGGCGGCGATTGCGGCGATGTCCGAGCCGATGGTCAGCCACGACTGCATCGGCTTTTACCTGCTGTCACGTGAGGTCGCCAAGGAATGCCGGGCAGTGCAGAGTGGCCAGGGCGCCGACGAGGTATTTGGCGGCTACCACTGGTATCCGCCCATGGTAGGCAGCGAGTCCCCGTTTGATGACTATCGCACCGCATTTTTCGACCGCGACCACGCTGACTACTGCCGCCTGGTCAACGAACCCTACACCGTGGGCGACCACGCCGGTGACTTCGTGCGCGATCATTTCGCCGCTGCCGGTGCCGATGATCCGGTGGACAAGGCGCTGCGGATCGATATCAATACCATGCTGGTCGACGACCCGGTGAAACGGGTCGACAACATGACCATGGCCTGGGGTCTCGAAGCCAGGGTGCCGTTCCTCGATCACCAGCTTGTGGAGTACGCGGCGCGCATACCCTCCCGCCACAAGCTCGGCGACGGCGGCAAGAAAGTGCTGAAGGAAGCCGCCCGCTCGATCATCCCCGCCGCTGTCATCGACCGTCCCAAGGGCTATTTCCCGGTACCCGCTTTGAAATACCTGGAGGGATCCCTGCTGGACTATGTGCGCGATGCGCTGCTGAGCGATGCAGCGCGCAAGCGCGGGCTGTACCGGCCCGGGTACATTCAAACATTGCTCGACGCGCCCCACGATCACATCACTCCGCTGCGCGGCTCAATGCTGTGGCAGGCAGGGCTGCTCGAGTTGTGGTTACAGGCCCAGGGAGTGTGACAGTGGTCCAATCAGCCTGGAGAGAAGATATGCGTTTTACCGACCAACCGCCTTCATACCAGCACCTGATGGCGATGCGCGACAGGGAGAGCGGCGCCAAACCACTGCGGGAGAACGCCTTCATTGACTGTGGCTGGGGACGGCTGCTGATGGGGCATACTTTCAGTAACCCCCGGGACATCGCCGCACAGCTGGTGCATGAATCGCCGGGCAAGCGCGATATCGCCATGTACGTGGCTGACCCACACGTGGTCCTGGCCGCGGCGCCCCAGACGCTTTTTCTGGACCCGTCAGACACCTTTCGCCTGGACATCGACGAGCTCCTGGTCAAGCCTTCGGCCGCGCCGGCCATCACCGTCAGCCGGGTATCGACCATTGAGCAGGCGCGGGCGGTGAACGCGCTCTACCTGAAGCGCGACATGGTACCCACCGAACCGGAGTACATCTGGGCCCAGCGCGCATCGCACCAGATCGTCTGGCTGGTGGCCACCGATAACAACAGCGGCGCGGTATTGGGCACGGTGATGGGCGTCAATCACCTGACCCTGTTCGACGACCCCACACGCGGCTCCAGCCTGTGGTGCCTGGCGGTGGATCCCCAGGCCAGCCACCCGGGTATCGGCGAGCTGCTGCTGCGCCACCTGGCAGACTACTTCCTGGACAAGGGCTGCAGCTATATGGACCTGAGCGTACTGCACGATAACGAGCAGGCGAAAACCCTCTATGAAAAACTCGGCTTCCGCCAGATTCACACCTTCGCCATCAAAAACAAGAATGCTTTCAATGAAACGCTGTTCCTCGGCCCCGAACTGGAGGAAGACCTGAATCCCTACGCCCGCATTATCGTCGATGAGGCGCGCTCGCGCGGCATCTCTGTCGACATCCTGGATGCCGGCGAGGGCTACTTCCGGCTCAGCCAGGGCGGCAAGCAGGTCGATTGCCGGGAGTCCCTGAGCGAGCTGACCTCGGCAGTCGCCATGAGCCGCTGCCAGGACAAGCTGGTAACCCATCGCTGGTTGCAGCGGGCGGGACTGCAAACCCCCGCCTACAGGGTGGCGGGACGCACCGATGCGAATGTCGCGTTCCTGGAGCAGCACAAGCAGATTGTGGTGAAACCCGCGGTGGGAGAACAGGGCGCGGGCATTACTGTGGGCGTCGACAATCCCGAGGCACTGGAAACAGCCATCGCCGAGGCCGCCCGGCACCACCCGCGGGTACTGCTGGAATCCTTTCACCCCGGCGATGACCTGCGCATCGTTGTCATCGGCTTCAAGGTGGCGGCTGCGGCGGTTCGAAAGCCCCCGGAGGTGATCGGGGACGGCAAACTGACGCTGCAGCAACTTATCGAGAAACTCAGCCGCCGCCGCAGCGCCTCATCCCAGGGCGAAAGCAGCATTCCGATCGATAACGATACCGTTGCCTGCCTTGCGGAACAGCAGTTGACACTCTCCTCGGTGATCGAGCCCGGCCGCTGTGTGAAGGTGCGCAGGACAGCCAACTTCCACACCGGCGGCACTATCCACGACGTGACCGGGGAGTTGCACCCGCTGCTGGTGGCCGCGGCGGAAGAGGCAGCCAGGCACCTGCAGATTCCGGTCGTGGGCCTGGATTTCATCGTCAGCGACCCCACGCAGCCCGACTACGTGATTATCGAGGCAAACGAGCGCGTGGGGCTGGCGAACCACGAGCCGCAACCCACGGCCAGGCGCTTCGTCGACCTGTTGTTTCCACTGTCCACCAGCGTACACGATGCACGCGACACAGGAGTAAGCCGCGGTGAGTGAGCGAGAACAACTGAAATCGACGCTGCTGGAATTGCTCGCCATCCCCAGCCCCAGCGGCTTTACCGACGAAGTGAGCCGCTATATCTGCATGCAACTCGCATCCATGGGTGTGGACTACGACATCACCCGCCGCGGTACGGTCAGGGCGCGCCTGGCCGGCGCGTCAACGGGCGATGGCGAACCGGCGCGGGCAGTGGTAAACCACGTGGACAGCATTGGCGCGATGGTCAGGCGTATAAAGCCCGATGGCCGCCTGCTGGTGGCGCCCATCGGCTACTGGAGCAGTCGCTTCGCGGAGGGCACCCGGGTCACCATCTTCGCTGAACAGGCGACGTTCACAGGCACCCTGCTGCCCACCGTCAGCTGGGGGTCGCGCCACGATGCCGGGGTCGAGGACACGCCATCGGACTGGGACCATATCGAACTGAGGCTGGATGAACCGGTACTGGACGAGGCAGGAACCCGGGCACTGGGCATTGAAGTGGGCGACTTCGTGGCCTGCAACAGCCGGCCTGAAGTGCTGGAAAACGGTTATATCGTCGGCCGCAATATCGACAACAAGGCGGGCGTGGCCGCCGTACTTGCCGCAATCAGGCGCGTGGTCGAGGAGCAACTGGTGCTGCCCAGCGACATCTATGTGTTGTTCACGGTGACCGAAACCGTGGGCAGCGGCGCAGGCAGCGCCATCCTGCCCGAGGTCAGCGAGCTGGTCACCGTCGATTTCGCCTCCGTCCCGGCCACCGAGGCACTGTCGTTCGACAGTCTTACCATCGCCTACGGCGACGCCTCCGGGCCCTATGACTACCACCTGACAGCCCACCTGCAGCAGCTGGCGGATGACAACGGTATTCCCTGCCAGCGCCGGGTACTGGCCGCGTCGCACAACGACGCGGCGGCGGCACTCGCTGCGGGTCACGACGTGCGCACCGCGGTGGTCGCCTACGCCGGAGACGCCACTCACAGTATCGAGCGCACACACTTCAGGAGCCTTGAGAACATGGTGCAACTGCTGCTCGGCTACATGTGCAGCAAACCAACGTTTGCGCACGACACCTCCACCACCACGGTAGCGGATTTCAGCCACCAGATCGATGCCGACAGACTGCCGGCACGGCCCGATGCCGAGCCCGATACGATCGATATCATTCGGCGCAACAAATGAACGGGGCGCTGCAATCACTGCCCATCGATGAGGGCTATCTGCACCGCTGCCTGCACGAGATGCTCGCCATTCCAAGCCCCACGGGTTTCACTGACGAAATCGTGCGCTATATCGGCCGGTGCCTGGAAGAACTGGGCGTGGAGTACCACCTGGGCCGGCGCGGCACCCTCACCGTCTGCCTGCCGGGCCGCGACAACGCGCGTGCGCGCGCCATCGCCAACCACCTGGATACCATCGGCGCAACCGTTTCCGCGATAAAGCCGTCAGGGCGACTGGCGCTGAAGCCGGTGGGCAGTTGGTCGAGCCGTTTTGCCGAGGGCGGTCGGGTAACTATTTTTTCCGGCAGTTCCAGCTACCGCGGACAGGTGCTGCCGCTGCTGGCCTCGGGCCATGCCTTCAATGAACAGATCGACGAGTTGCCGGTGGGCTGGTCTCAGGTGGAAGTGCGGATCAACCAGTTGGTTCACTGCGCCGAGGACACCCGCGCGCTGGGGATCGGTCCCGGTGATTTTGTCGCCTTCGACACGGATCCCGAGTGGGATGAATCCGGTTTTATCAGCGCCAGGCACCTGGATAACAAGGCCGGGACAGCGGCAAACCTGGCCGCGCTGAAAGCACTGCTTGACCACGGGGTAACCCCCGCGGTGGAACTGCAATTGATGTTCACCGTGACAGAGGAGATCGGCACTGGCGCCGGCGCCTCCCTCGACGCCAGGGTGGCGGAGTTCGTCGGCATTGACATCGGTCCCGTCGCTCCGGGCCAGAACGCCCGGGAAACCGGCGTGACCCTGTGTGCCCAGGACACCAGCGGGCCGTTCGATCAGGCGCTGACCCGTCACTTGCGACAGCTGTGCCGCGACCACCGGATCAAGCACCAGACGGACATATTCCGCTACTATTACTCCGACGCGAACTCCGCCATCATCGCCGGCCACGACGTGCGCCACGCACTGCTCACCTTTGGCACTGATGCCACCCACGGCTATGAGCGCACCCACCGCGACAGTCTCGAGAGTGTCGCCCGCCTGCTGGTGCTCTACGCGCAGGCGCCGCTGCTGGACGACGCTGGCCACAGCGGCTGAAACCTCAGGCCGCCATACTCAGCGCAGCCAGGAACACGCCCATCAGGCTCTCCCCCGCTACCAGCCCGGCAGCAGCGGCCACCAGGAACGCGGCTGACCATTTGCGGAACAGAAGCGACAGCAGAAACGCCAGGAAAGCGCCGTAAAACAATCCCAGCGAGGTGGAGGCAGGTATCACAAAAGCCAGACCGAGGGCGCTGGCGCTGGGCAGGAAGCGCAACAACGCCGGCGCGAGGACGGCTTCAAGCACGCCCAGTACCGTACCCGCTCCGGCGGCCAGCAGCGCGGCGTGCAGGGCCTCCCCCGGGATGGAACCCAGGCCCGTCAACAGCACCTCCGCCACGGCCTTCCAGGTGGCGACGGCGGGCGCGGGCCATTCGGCAGTCAACAGCATGCCCTGCGGGTCGGGGATCAATGCCAGGTAGACGAGCGACCCGACCACACTCCCTGTGACTATCCCGAAACACTGCGCAGCCACCTGGCGCGCGGGCGTGGCGCCTACCAGCATCCCGCACTTGAAGTCATTCAGAAGATCCGCGGTCTGGCCGGCAGCGCCGCCCGCGACGTTCGCCGTCATCAGGTTGGTAGTGGCCTGGGCCGGGGCGATCACGGCAAAACTCAGCTGCGAAAGCTTGCCGACCGCACCGATCGGGGGGATGCCCGTCTCGCCCACCACGCGGCCGACCACTGCCGCCAGAAAAAACGCCATCGGCAGCGCGATTATCGCGGCCCACAACGAAATCCCGAACAGCGTAACTTCCAGCACCACCACCAGCGCCGCCGCGGCGCACAGGGCAAGGGCGCGGGCCGTGCGGTAGGCATCTGTCGCGACCGCCTGAGCCGGGTCCGGCGCTCCGTTCTGGCGGCGCCTGCTGATCACCATGCGCGCCAGCAGGTTGCTTATCGTCGCCGACACCATCAGCGCGACACCGGGCCACAGCAGCCACTCCACCAGCGGGACAAACAGGCTGTCCCCGGTGGACGCCGGCAGCACCTGCCCGCTCTCCAGCAACCACGGGGCCAGCCCCGCCCACGCCAGCAACGCGCCCGCCAGCAGCGACAGCCCGGCGCGCAGGCCGATAATGGCGCCAAACCCCGTCAGCAACAGGGAGGGATCGAGCACAAAGCCCAGTTTGGCCGGCGCTGCACCGGGAGACCAGCGCGGGATGGCCCATATCAGGGCGTCGCTCAGTTTGATCGCCGCAGAGAGTGAGGCCGCCGACAGTAATACCTTCACCCGCCGCATGGCGGAGTCGCCCTTGGCAAACAGGTCCAGCATGGTTTCCGCGGTAACGGTGCCCGCGGGGTACGCGAGACCGGAGCGGTAAAGCAGCGGTGTGCGCAGGTACCAGGCCACCCAGACACCGAGAAAGCTGACCGCAAATACCCAGGCCATCAGGGGGCCAGGCGCCAGCACAAGTCCGGACACCAGTGCCAGCGCCGGAATCGGCGCGACCAGTCCACCGGAGATGATGGAGGCGGCGGAGGACGCCGTGGTCTGGGAGATATTGCTTTCGAGCAGTTCCCAGGGATGCCCGCTTCCCGCACGCAGCAACAGCCGCCACAGCAGGAAGCCCAGCAGCAGAGCGGTGATGGACATATTGAATGACCAGCCGATTTTCAGGCCGGCGTAGACATTACAGGGCGTCAGGATGGCGCCGAGGAAGACACCGGTGAGTATCGCGCGTACGGTCAGTTCACGGCTTGTTTGGGGCGGTTCCGGCTTGACGCTCTGCATGTCGGGATTATCTCAGGACACGACAGTATATGCACCTCGACCGAATCCAGGCTCCGCCGATCTCACAAAGCACACCGCCCCCCGATATGCTACCTTTCACTTCCAGCCAACAAGCAGTCGAGTGGAGATCAGGTCATGGCACAGACAGCGCAAATTACCGTATTTCCTGGCGAGCCGCAGAACGAGGCGCAGCGTATCCTGCAGTTACAGCGCCGGGCTTATCTGGAGACCCCCTACCCGTCCTACGAGGAGCGTCGCGATAACCTGCTGAAACTGGAGCGGATCCTGCTGGACAACCAGGAGGCAATCGCCCAGGCCATCAGCAAGGACTTTGGCAACCGTGCCATCGAGGAAAGCAAATTGCTGGAGTTGTTTCTCTCCATCGACGGCTTCCGCTACTGTCGCAAGCGCCTGAAAAAGTGGATGAAGCCGCAGCGGCGCGGGGTGTCCATCTGGTTCGCCGGCGCCAGCAACAAGGTGCTGGCCCAGCCCAAGGGCGTGGTCGGCGTGGTCGCACCCTGGAACTACCCGCTGTTCCTGGTGATGGGTCCCCTGGCCAGCGCCCTGGCGGCGGGCAACCGTTGCATGGTCAAGATGGCGGCCAACTCCGCCAACCTGTGCGAGTTGATGCACCGTCTGGTGCAGGAAAAGTTTGACGAAAACACACTGGCCATCCTGCCGGGTGTACGCGGTTCGGATTTCACCACATTGCCCTTTGATCACGTGATTTTCACCGGTTCGGCGGAAACCGGGCGAACGGTAATGAAAGCCGCGGCGGAGCACCTGACCCCGGTCACGCTGGAACTGGGCGGCAAGTCCCCCACTATCGTCGCCGACGACTTTGACGTGGAGTTGGCGGCCAGCCGGATGCTGTTTACCAAGTTCATGAACGCGGGCCAGACCTGTGTGGCACCGGATTACGTGTACATCCCCGCCGCGAAGAAGGACGCTTTCGTCGCAGCCGCGCGGAAGATTGTGGCGAAGCGCTACCCGCACCTGGACAACGGCCAGTTCACCACGGTCATCGATGACAGTTCCTATGCCCGCCTGGTCGCCACCATGGAGGATGCGCAGGCAAAAGGCGCGACTCTGGTGAACCTTGCGCCCGGCTACGAGCCCAACGCGACAACGCGCCTGCTGCCGCCTCACCTGGTGCTGGATGCCACAGACGATTCGGCCATCATGCGCGAGGAAATCTTCGGCCCGCTGTTTCCGGTGCGCACGTATAACGATATCGACGAAGTACTGAGCTACATCAACCACCGGGATCGGCCGCTGGGTCTGTACCTGTTCAGCAATGACAAAAAGCTGAAGGACCGCATCGTCAAGAACACCATTTCCGGCGGCGTCAGCATCAACGATTGCTCCTTCCATGTGGCACAGCATGACATACCCTTTGGCGGTGTCGGCGCGTCCGGCATGGGGCACTACCACGGTCACGAGGGCTTCGTGGAATTCAGCAAGATGCGACCGATCTTTTCCCAGTTCCGTTTCTCGGCGCTACCGCTGATGTACCCGCCCTATGGGAAGGTGTTCAGAGTCCTGTACAGCCTGATGATAAAGCTGAAACTGTAGCGAAAATGTGAGCTGGGCGCGCAAGCCGACCTTTCTCGCGCTTCCGGCCGGGGCTGACGACTCGCCGTCAGGGCGCCCAGCGCACAGCAGCATGCGCGCGGCGCTGGCCGAGCTCATGATTCCGCTGATCGACACCCACCTGTGGCGTGTCCTGCGGCAAATGTCCGGCGAGGTCCGCGAAAGGTACTAACTTCAGCACGGGATTGACCGTGGCATTGGCCTCCTGCAAGCGGAACATGATCGCGCCTTCAGAGTGGCCGGCAGGGTCCAGCCAGTTAGGCACACCGGGATCCTGGTGCGAGAGCACAAAGCGGTACTTCCCGTCGCTACTCGCGACAGCCTGGCTGTCGTTGTAGCTGGCGGTGTGATTGATATAGTCGATGGACTCCCACCAGACATTGCCCAGTTGCACGCTCCACAGCAACGCGTCCGGGGCGTCCATCTCGATGACAAGCGCCTGGTCGCTGTCGACATCGAACCAGCCGCTGCCGTAAATGTTGGAGGCCAGCCCCTGGCCATCGGACTTCTGCATGTGGATCCTGTTCACGAGGTGCGTGCGCGCCTGCTCAACATGACCCCGCCACTGGGGCGCGCGGGCGGAAAAATTCGCGGCGGTATCGCGGAGCAGGCCAGCGACCTGCCCACTGGTTACGGGTTCACTGGTCTGCGTCGTGCCGATTTCCTCGAGGTAATAACGGCCGGGACGCTCGCTTGCCCAGTCGCTGAAATACTCGCGGACAAGGAGGCTGTCCGTCGCAGGTTCAAGTTGCAGCCACACGCCCTGCCAGTCGGCCGGCTTCGCGGATGAGATCAGCACTTCGAAATTACCTGCTTCATCGGCCTGCAGCTGATCGCCTGTCAGCGCACCGAAGGCCGCGTACTCACCCTGCATGCGGGTAAGCTGCAGTGCAAACAGGCGTGCACTTCCCAACTGCCCGTGCAGGCGATAGGCGCTGTCGCCATTGATGCTGGCGCCCTGGTACTTGGCATCGGCGCCATCGAGCCCCCATTTGTTGATGGTTGTCGCGCCGATGCGCAGCAGCGGTATCTGCCCCGGTGCATCAACGAGTTCCGCCTGGATGGAACTGCCCAGTTGCTGCAGCAGGTAGCGCGCGCCCTCTGCACTATCCAGGGCCGTTGGCTGAGGGTAGCTCTTGAGTATCTCTACACCGGCCGCTTCCACGCGCCGGGTAAAGTCGCGCCACGCCTGTATTTCCGGGCTTTCCGCCGCAGTTTGCGCCGAGGTGACTTGATGGAAAAGCACCAGGATACCGCACAGTAGAACTCGCATAGACCCGGCTCCCGCAAAAATTTGTCTGGTCATCAGGGTTAAAAAATGTAGTCTACCGTACTCGCTGGAATCAACAGCAACCGGGCGTTCCAGTTCACTGGGCGGGGATGACTATTTATCCTCACCGGATTTTTATGGAGGTGACTACATCGTGAGTTCCGGCAACAGCTTTTACCGCTACTTTCTCAACCCGGTGATGCGCACCCTGCTGCGCTCGCCCCTGCATGGCATTACCAGCCACAACATCGGTATCGTCCACTTCACCGGGCGCAAGAGCGGCCGCAAGCTCAGCACGCCACTGAGCTACACCCGCGAGGGCGATACCGTACGTTTGATGTCCAACCGGAGCACCCGCTGGTGGCTGAACTTCCGGGGAGAGGAGATAAGGGTTGAAATGGAGATTGCCCGGCAGCGCCACCCGGGTACCGCCGTGTTGCTGGAGGGTGATAGCGAAGGCCTGCGCGAGGGCGTGCGCCGTTTTATCCACGCATTGCCGCGAGACGCAAAGGTCTATGGGCTGCAACTGGATGCGAACAAGGCAGTGGTCGAATCAAGTCTGGCGGCAATCGCTGACCAGTTGGTGCTGGTGGAGATTCACCTGGATGCCGCAAATTGAGGCGTGGTTCACGAATTCCTGAATCTTCCTCGCCACACAGGGGTACGCTATTGCAGGTTCCGTAGATGGCTACTACTCTCAGGCGGTGTGAGCGATGCCAACCGGCAGTTGTAGCAGACGCTCAGCACAGTCGCAGAGTTGCTTGCGGAGACCGTTGGGCGACCCGTACCGCGACCGGCCTGTGCCGAATGGAGGACAGCCAACGATGGACCGCCCGAAATCCCTGCCCCTGTCTCTGGGCCTCGCGCTCGGCCTGCTGGCCGTGAGTGCTGTGGCGCGGGCTGCGCCGTTTGCCTACATCAGCAATGCGGCTGACCACACGGTCTCGGTCGTCGACACGGCAAGCGACGCCGTGGTGACCACCTTCCCGGTGGGAACGGGGCCCTATGGCGTCGCGGTACACCCGAACGGTCGCACGGTGTATACGGCGAACCTGTATGACAACGCCGTCTCCGTCATCGACACCGCAAGCAACACCGTGGTGGATACAGTGGCAGTCGGGGAGTGGCCCTTCGGTCTCGCCGTGCTTCCGGACGGTAGCGCACTGTATGTGGCGAACTTCATCGACTCCAGCGTCTCGATCATCGATACGGCCACCCACACCGTGGTGGACACAGTGTTGGCCGGGACCAACGCCCGCGGCGTCGCCGTGCATCCGGACGGTAGCCGGGTCTATGTGACCAACACCAACGGGGACTCCGTCTCTGTCATCGACACCGCGACCCACGCCGTGGTCGCCACCGTGCCGGTCGGCAGTCAACCTCGCGGTATCGCGGTGCACCCGAACGGCAAAACCGTGTACGTGACAAACAACGACGGCAACACGGTCTCCGTGATCGCCGTCGCGGGCGCCCTCGCAAACAACTCGGTGGTGGCTACCATTGCGGTAGGCGCTGGTCCCATCGGCGTGGACATCCATCCGGTCAGCGGCTACGTCTACGTGGGAAACCGGGACAGTGGCGACGTCTACATCATCGACTCGGCCACCAACGCGGTTGTGGGCACCATCCCGGTCGGCCTGAGTCCTCGCGGCGTGATGGTGCACCCCGATGGCGGCGCGGTCTATGTATCGAACTCCCTGAGTAACAATGTCTCCGTGATAGACCCGACGACCCAAACCGTCGTAGAGACGATCGCCGTGGGTTCTGTGCCCTTCGCGTTCGGTGAATTCATTGGGCCGCTCGATTCCGACGGCGACGGTGTCGCCGACACACTGGACAACTGTCCGCTGATCGTCAACCCGGGCCAGGAAGACGACGACCACAGCGGCCGCGGGGATGCCTGCGACGGGCTGCCGCCGGGGTGTTAGTGGAAAATCCCCGCGCCTGGCACGGTCACTCAGTCCACCCCGGTTAGCGAATGGCACGCCGTGGCGAGTCAGAAATAGTAGTTGACACCAAATTCTCGTTTCAGGATTAATTGGCCCGACGGCCGGGGAATACCTACCCGCCAGCAAGCCCTTTAACGTGTCATTTGCGGAGTCACTGTTTATGAGAAGGATACTCTTTATCGCTACCACTTGTTTACTCGGTTCCAGCCTCGCCCATGCGACCCCCACGACGTGGGAAGTCCTCAATGAAAGCCTGGACGTGGTGGGGACATTTCTGCTCGACCTCGATACGCAAACAACCAGCGATGCCGGGATTTCCGGCGACCTGGGCTTCTATACCATTTCCTCGACGTTCACGACATTGAACGCTAATTCGTTTGTCGGCCCCTACGCGGTGACAAACTACCTGAAGTTTTTCTCCACGGAGGCGGGCCAGGTCTACCGAAGCGACTACGGCGGCGGCGAGTACAGCGAGATCCGGGTAAACGACTCGGCGATGGACATCGGGACGACCGGGGAACTGAAGGTCGGCGGCGGCCTCTATGAGGCGTACATTCATGAAATTTACAATTACGACGAGGTCAACGTTTACTGCGCATACTACGAAGAAATCTATGACGACGAGGGCAATTACATCGGCGATGGCCCCTGCAGCTATTTCTACCAGGACGCGTACTTCAACGTCGAGTCGGGATACTGGTATGAGGGTTTTTACCTGCGAAGCGCGCCCGTGGTCGCCGGCATCGCCCTTCCGCCGACTGGTTGGCTGCTGCTGATGGGGCTTCTGGGCTGCGGAATTGGCCGGATTCGCGGCCCCAACTCACGCCAGGCAGCCGTCATCAGTGCGCGTTCGTGACAAAAAGCCCGCCCATCCGGGACTCTGCCCGTCCCGGCCTTGCACAACCCAGCCCTGGTCTGTCAAATAGCATCCGGTAGACCACGGGCGCCCCGGGTCGCACATGCGACGGGTGGTGCCTTCCATGCACCCGTTTCCTTAGACTCAGGGGATCAAGACTATGATAAAGACCAGGAATATGGCCGCTCTGGCGTTCGCCATCAGCCAGGCAGGCGCGGCGTCTGCCGATGTCCCGGAATACACCCGCACGACCATTGACAGCGCGCTGCCCGGTGCCGCGTTCGTGATCAGCGGCAACGTTGCCGACAATCCACGCCCGGAAATCGTCGCAAGCGCCTTTGGCGAGTTATCCTTCGGCCCGATGGGTCCTGTATTGCCTGATGCCGGCCAGGTCGTGATGTACAAGAACTCCGAGAAAGGCAACAAGCCCAACGGCCAGATCGCCAACTGGGATAGAACGGAAATTGTCAGCGAGGAAGACCTCATCCGTGTGCCGAATCGCCCCACGCTGGCGAATATCAATGGCGACGGCAAGCCGGATGTGATCGTGCCGGGCGGCTACTTTTTTGACACCTTTATCGGCAACGAGCTGGGTTCTATCACCTGGTGGGAAAACAAGGCCAATGCCAAGCGCTGGATTCGACACGATGTGGTCACCGACAGCCCGTTTTCCTACCACTCCGCCGTTTACGAGGACATGGACGGGGACGGTATCGAGGATATAGTCTCCGTTGGCGAGGCCGCGGGCAACCCGCAACTCCCGGATGACGACATCGTCGAGTTGCAGATGTTCAAAGGCAACGGCGATGGCACTTTCCAGCCCGCCATTACCCTCGCTGAGGGCGGTGGCGGCCTGATCGAAGCCTATGACGTCAACGGCGATGGTCGCATGGACATCGTGTCACCACAGTTCTTCGGTCCCGTGGCCGGACAGCCCTTCGTACCGCCTTTTGCCCGCGATGCCAGCGTTGCATCGTTCGTCTGGTTCGAAAACACGGAATACTATGGTTTTGTGCGCCATGCCATCGGCACCAACGAGGGCCCCGGTTTTGCGATCATTCCGGTCGCGAACTTTCGCGGTGATGGCGTGACGCGCTGGATTGCGACCAACCATACCAACCAGAATATTCCCTTTCCGCCGTTTGCGCTGTACCCGGAACCCGCGGTGTATGAATTCACGCCCGGCAATGACGTGACCCAGCCCTGGGCGGTACGCCAGCTGAGTACGCCTGGCTCATTTCCGGTGACGGGCAGCGTCGGTCAGGCAGCGCCGGGCACCGCCGCGGTCGCGGACCTGAACGGTGATGGCAGGCTGGACGTCGCGGTCTCCGGTGACGGTTCACGCGCGGTGTACTGGCTGGAGCAACAGGCCGACGGGAGTTTTGTGACGCATCAGTTCCCGGACAGCGACGGCTATGGGCAGGCGGGCGGCCCGGTTGCCGTGGACCTGAACCGCAGCGGCACCAAAGAAGTTGTCTTCGGAAGCTTCGATCAGAATGCCGTGTCGATCTGGTCGCGCTAAGCGCTAGCGCACCGGCGAAAAACCAGCCTCCGGGCTGGTTTTTTTATGCCGCCTACTCAAACGCTTTGCAACTGGGTGCTGACGGCTTCCTTGTGCGCGAGGCTGACCGGAACGGTCAACTCATTCGCCAGTTCCAATTCCAGCGAGCGCCCTTTCCTGACCGATGAGACAACACACGCGGGATTTACCCACCAGGACCTGTGGGTTCGAATTCCGGTGAACGGCTCCAGCAGGGCCAGCGCATCCCGGAAGCGACAGCGAATCAGATCTTCGCCCTGGTCTGTCCACAGATGAATGTAATGCTCATCGGCCTTTACCGCGAACAGTACGGCCTCAGCGGGCAATTTTGAATCGCTGAACAGTTTCGCCCGCGCCTGCTTCACCAGCGGCTCCGGCGGTTCGGCAGCCGGCGGCCCCGCACTCGGCGGTACGGCCTCCCCGCTGCGCTCATACTGGTACAGCCTGATACCCGCCAGCCGTTGAACGCCGTAGACGCCCAGCATGAAAATGGGCAGCGCCGTTACCGAAAAGCGCAGGAAATGCAGCAGGTACGCAAGGCTCCATGAGGGCAGTACCGTGGCCTTGCGCACCTCGGCAAAACTCGGGTACATCCCCGCATAGACCTCGCCCAGCCATTTGTAGAAAAACGTCAGCGGCACCATCATCAGGAAAAACCCGAGGACCATGATCACGTGAACCGGCGGGCGCCAGCTCCGGCACAGGCGATGCGTGATCCGGCAGCCGATGTCTATCCCCCACCAGGCGGCACAAAAGTGGATAATCATGTAGGCGAATCCGTCCAGGAACGGCATCCCGACGATCAGGCGCATCCCGAATACAGAAAACACCGCGGCCAGCGCCAGCGGGATGGCGAGGTAAAACAGTGCAAAATCCTTGAGTGAGAGGCGGGTCATACAGCGTTCGGTGATGGTGCCATCCGGTAGTGGGCGCTCAGGGTTCAGGTTCATCCGGCAAGCTGGACGCAAGTCCATGAGTATAAAAGCAATACCCAGGCTGCTCAAACCGGCGTCTACCACGCCAATCAATCGGCAACATAACCGATGGGGCCGCCGGGTTCCACGATGTAGCCATTGTCAGCATTGCACCGGGCAGGATCGGTCGTGGAAAGATGGTCATTGAGCACCGGGTTGTAGCAGCGAAACAGACCCCGCGGCGCGGCGCCGCTGGCTACGGTGGAGACAAAGCCCATCGAGCCGTCCAGGGTGTTCCCCGCTCCTTCACAGTCCACATCAGCGCTGACGAACATCTCCAGTTTATTGGTCGCCGCCCGGCAGCGGAAAATTTCCTTCGAATTGCGAAAGGCGCGACTGAAGGTGCGATAGGCGAGCCCTTCGAAGCGGTAGCCATTCTCCGGTCCCACTTCGTTGGCATCCCTGGAAGGCAGGTGGTTGACAAAGATCGGGTCATAAAACCGGTAGACCGGGATCTGCCCGGCAGGTGACCGCACCGGCGTATTGCGGGCAGGCGCGGTACAGTAATTCTGGTGCGTCCGGCACAGGGCGTCGTTGCTGTCGACACAGACGTCTTCTTCAATCAGGCGCACCGGCCCCACCGACGCCGGGACGTCCGCATCCGGACGGGTATTGGCGAAGCCGCACCAACCCCAGCCCTCGCAGTACCACTGCTCTTCAGTGAGCAGGAAATCACCGCCACACGATGTGACGGAGTCGTACGCCATGCGCAACACGGAGCGGACCTCTTGCTCGAAGAACACGGGTACACCCTGTCCGTCACAGGTGTTGCGCAGGCAGCTTTCGTAGACGATATAGCGATGCTCCTGCAGGATAACCCGCCCGCGGGTGTCGCCCGGCAGTGCGTCAAAGCAGGTGTCGAGGTCGTTGAGATAGACGTCGTGGGCGGTACAGCCGGGCAAAAAGCGGTGCCACTGGCCATCGGCAACAATTGCGTCCGGGGCAATCACCAGCCCCTCGGGATGGACCTCTTCCTTTATCGAGCCGTCAATGGCGATGCTGCCCGTCGAGCGAATGATTTTCCAGAAGCCGCCGGTACGCCTGACCACGTCCGGCGGGTCTCCCCAGGGGCGGGAACCGTCGACGGCCACGGTCTTTTTCACCGCCAGATCGCCATCGGGTATCGTCGTGACCAGCCGCAGGGAGTTACCGCTGGTACGCACCAGCACCGAGCGCCGGTCATTCGCCCGCACCATCCAGCGCGACGTGGGCTGTGCGGCCGTACTGACGACCGGGTCTATCCGGGGTGTGTCGACGGCGCTGGCCAGGGCCTCCACCGCGCCAAGGCAGATGAGGAAAAACCATGCCGTCGTGCCAGGGGTGCCAACCACTTGCGACCTCGATACTCAACACCGGGGTAACAGGTTAGTGCAACAGGAAGGATCGAGTACAGGCTGGCGCATACAGACAGCCACCGCACCCGGCGAGGTCGCAAACAGTGCGGATCACGACTCGCCCGAGAGTGCCATACCCCTGCAGACTGGGCGCTGGATCACACTTTCGATCTTGACAAAAACGCCCCTCTCCACAATGCTTCATAGGCTATGATCTGTCGTGGGATTGTCTGCGAAAGCCGCTCCCAACTCCCGGGCCAGAGTCGGCGACGCACTCTGAAATTACGCCCGCGGTTTAACCAAGCCACCGGAAACAGAGGCCAGGAGTGGCGTTCTGTATCGCGTTTATGGCCACAAAGTGCCGGAATATAACAATATGCGGATTAAGTTGGTGTCTCTAGAGGACGGAATAACATCCTGCGGTTTCCGCAAGATGGCCGCCTATTCAACGCGCATAAACCCCGATACCGAATCCTACTATGTCACAACGAAGCGCTACTACAATTTGCGCGATGCCCTTTTCGGCTCCTTTGACACCTGCGACCTGGGTGATGACGAAATCGACGAGATCGCACAGGGCCTGGCCGATGCGGACCTGATCGGGTTCTCATCGATGACCGGCTACGCGGGGACCACCCACCGGGTCATCAAACGCGTTCGCGACCTGCGCCCCGACGCGTTCATCGTGTGGGGCGGAATTCACCCGATCATCCAGCCGGAAGACGCGATACTCGCACCAGTGGACGCCATCTGTACGGGTGAGGGTGAATTTGCCTTTGAACAGCTGGTAGACAGCCTCAACAGCGGCCGCGATTTTACCGGCATACGAAATTTCTGGTTCAAGCGTGACCAGGAGGTAATCAGGAACGATTTCTTCCCGCTGATGACGCCTGCCGAGATGGACCGCCTGCCGTTTCCACACTACGGCGAGGGAGAGAAAATCTATCGCGAGGGGAAGGGTTTCGAGTCCATGACCCTGGGCGACTATATCAAGCACGAGGGCCTGGTTTACTCGACACTCTGGTCGATCGGGTGCCCGTTTCGCTGTTCCTATTGCGGCAATACCAAGTTCATTGAGAACGATGCGAGCTACACCAAGATCCGCCATACCAGCGCAAGGTATATTGTCGATGAGGTCAACCGGGTGCGCGAACGGTTACCCCACGTCAATCACGTGAGCTTCCACGACGACAGTTTCATGGCCATCCCGTACCGGCAACTGGAAGAGTTTGCGCAACTGTGGCACGACGAGGTCAAGATTCCTTTCATGGTATTCGGCGTGATCCCCAATTACGTCAGGCAGGACAAGTTCGAGATTCTCACCTGGGCGGGAATGAACCGGGTTCGAATGGGCATACAGAGTGGCAGCCAGGCGATCCTGGATTTCTACAAACGCCCCACACCCCCGGAGAAAATACGGGAAGCTGCCGGGATAATCTCAAACTTCACACCCCGATACCATTTGCCGCCAAACTACGACATCATCACCGACAACCCGATCGAGACGCGCCAGGATGTGATTGACACCCTGGAGATGCTGTACGCGATGCCACGCCCCTACACGTTCAATATCTTTTCCCTCAAGGTCATACCCAATACCGGGCTCGCCAGGGACATGCAGGAGCGCGGCATCAACCTCGAGGAAATCGACTCCAGTTACCTGTCCATCCCGCCCCGGGTGGCCAACCTGCTGCTCTACCTGCTTGCCGTCTGGAAACCCCCACGCTGGTTGTTCGACAAACTGCTCGAGCGCGTGGAGGCCAGCGGGACACCCCAGCCACTCTATCCGAAAACCAGCGTGGTGCTGCGCGCGCTGTTCTTCGGCAGCAGGGCGCTCAGTCACCTGGTAAAAATGGACTTCGCACCCATTCCCGGCTGGAGTAGCTACCTCGCCTATCGGATCGGACTGATCTCGTTCTGGCAGCGCCACCTGATACACCACATGCCCCGCCCCACCGCACCCAGGCGCCATACCGTCGAGGAAGCCGCGCCCGGCGCAGCAGTTCCATTCGACCCGCTGGTGATCGCGTCAGATGCTGGAATCGAGCAGCCTGCGGCTGGACTCTTCGACAATCCCTCAGTCCAGCGGTGAGCTGTAGTCGGGGTCGTGCGCGTCGACAATCGCCTGGGCGATGGCCTTGAGGTCTGTGGTATAGCCGGTACTGTAATTGTAACCCGACAGGTCGACGCCATAGATTGCGCGCAGCCACACCAGTTCGCCCAGTGCCAGCAGAATGTCATCCGCATGTCCCAGGCTGTCGCGGTAAATGGCGTCCGCACTGCCGCTTATCAACGTACTGACCTCGGGCAGGTTGCCGGCGCTGAACAGATTGCGCAGTTCAACCGCGCTCTGCCCGTAGGGAATGCAGTAGAAATCCACGCCGGGGTTTTCGCTGCGCAGCGTGTCGATAATGCTGTGCATGATTTCAGGATGTACCTGCTGCCAGAGTGTTTCATAGGACTGGGCGTCATAGCTCGCCGGGTTGGGTATCCAGGGCATGGCGATGAAAAAGCGCGTATCGGGGTTTTTCTCCAGCGCGTAGCCCACCCAGTTGCGGTAGCCCTCTAGCGAGGGGTAATCGGGGTGATAGGTCATGCCGAACAGTTCGACGTCGCCGCCGTCGAGCACGGCCTGTATCTGCGCACGCTTGCTCGCATTCTCCCAGAACGCCTGCGGGGCGCCGCTGCCACCGCCGGAAAAGAACCGCGATTGCGCATGATCGTCAAAGCCGGCCCGATCCGCATGTGAGGGCATTGCCTGGGCGAAGGGATTGAAAAAGCTGTGGCCCATCAGCAGGGTGTTGTAACCGGTGATTTCGGTCGGCCGAAAGATCGCCGTGAGCGCAGGCGCGGTTTCCCCCCAGTTCTGGTACACGAAGTTAGCCGGCACATTGAAACTGCACTCATTGCCCGGGTTGTCGCCGCAGTAGTTGTGCCAGCGATGAAACCGCCAACCGCTGCGCGGCACCGCATAGTAGGTTTCCTGGTACTCGTGCACCACCATGTTCTCGCTGCAGTTTTTCTGGCCGGCGTCATGCTGCTCCAGCAGGCAGTCCCGCTCGCCGCTGGCGGACAGCACATCGCCCTCACCGACGATATCTATGGGGTGGCTGCATGCCTGCAGCAGCACCAGCACACCCAGCAGTATCAACACGCGATTCATAAACGTTCACCTCGAGATGTCATCGCCTACCCCGCCACCTAAAACCCCGATGCAGTGAGGTCGATAGCAGCAATCGACAGTCTACACCAAACGCGCGGTATGCAAGAGCGACTTCTCCTCTGGTCGTCCACCTTCGCCACTGCTTCGCCGAAAATCGTGGGTAGTCGCCGTTCCGGTTGGCACCGGGATATACAGCACTTATACTGCCGGTAGGTTCCATCACGGCAAGATAAGAGAGATAATCATGAGCCAGTTTTCCTCGAAATATCACACGCACACGGCCGGCCCGGGCTTTGCGATCAGCCGCCGGCAAACCCTGCGCTACGCATTGGCCACGCTTGGTATGTCACTGGGTTCGCCGCTCTTGAGTGGCTGCAGTGACTCGGGTAATTCCAATGGTTTCGTCGCTCCCCGCTCACGGGAACTGCAGGCTCCCGATGAGAATGGCGTTGCCCTGCCGGCGGGTTTTACCTCCCGCGTGGTCGCTCGCTCCACGCAGGTCGTTGAGGGAACGTCTTATGTCTGGCATAACGCGCCGGATGGCGGCGCTTGCTATGATGCCGGCGACGGTGGCTGGATTTACGTGTCCAACAGTGAGCAGTTTGCCGAGGGAGCCGGAGGCGTGAGTGCGATCCGCTTCGATGCCAACGGCACGATTGTGAACGCCTACAATATTCTCTCGGGTAGTACGGCGAACTGTGCTGGCGGCAAGACACCCTGGAATACCTGGTTGAGCTGCGAGGAAAAGTTTCTGGGTGACGGCCTGGGTCTGGTCTACGAGTGCGACCCTTTCGGTGTGAACGCTGCTGTTGCGAGACCTGCAATGGGTGCCTTTGCCCATGAAGCGGTCGCGGTAGACCCTGTCATGCAGACACTCTACCTGACCGAAGACAGACCGGACGGAAAACTCTATCGCTTCACGCCGACTTCCTATCCGGATTTGAGTAGTGGCGTACTGGAGGTCGCGCAGGTCGTGGGCGATCCATTGACAGGCGCATCACTGAACTGGCACGTTATTCCCGACCCGTCTGGAAAAACGGAACACACGCGGTACCAGGTGGCCGCCAGCAGCGATTTCAACGGTGGAGAAGGCATCGCCTACAGCGACGGTATGATTTTCATTGCCACCAAGGGCGACAACCGTATCTGGCGCTTTGACACCGTCGGAAATTCACTGGAAGTGCTCTATGACGATGACAATTACGACGAACCGGTGCTTACCGGCGTGGATAACATCACCATCGCGCCCTCAGGTGAGATTTATGTGGCGGAGGATGGCGGCGACATGCAGATAGTAGCCCTGTCGCAGGACGGCGAACTCTATCCCCTCGCACAGGTCGTCGACCAGGAGACCTCTGAAATTACCGGCCCGGCTGTTTATGGCAATCGCCTGTACTTCAGCTCGCAACGCGGCACCGGCGCCTTCGCTGGCGAGGGTGGAATTACCTATGAAATCACCGGGGATTTCGGTTAGCCCGCATCGTTCACCCTTCCTGGTGCAACGCCGGGGCGCCCGGCGACCCGCTGCTCAACCCGGGTGGCTTACCCGTTAGGGGCCTGCACGCATTGGGGCGCGGCAACAGCGACCCGCGGGTAATCTGCCGGTAACAGTCAGCGTCTATACTGGCCACCCTCAAACGGAGTCAGCCACCATGCACAAGTCCCATGAACAGCCACTGGATCGTCGCGCATTTATCGCCGGTGCGGGCAAGACTGCACTTGCCATCGGCCTCGCACCCCTCCTGCAAGCCTGTAGCGACAGCAGCAACAGCGGCAACCGCCTCTCGCAAGAGCCCGCCACCTCCTATGGGCCGCTGGCGCCGGTCGCGGACGGCACGACCGGGCTGCCGCTGCTGCAACTTCCCCAGGGCTTCAGCTACCACTCCTTTGGCTGGACGGGCGATAGCATGAGCGACGGCACGCTGACGCCCGACAGACACGACGGGATGGCCGTGATCAGCGGCCAGGGGGGCTCTTCCGGCGAATGCATACTGATGCGCAACCATGAACGCAGCGTGGTGTTGCCGGGCATGCCCCTGCCCGTCATCGGGGACGGCATTGCACCGGTGTATGACGACCTGGTATTCCCCGGGGTGCTCGCGGGCCTGGGGGGTGGCACCACGGCCCTGCGCATGCGCGGCGGACAGTTGATTGAGGATCGCGCCACGCTTGCCGGCACGATCGGCAACTGTGCGGGAGGCGCTACGCCCTGGGGCAGTTGGCTGACCTGCGAGGAGACGATGACGCTGGGCAGCCTGCTCGGCGCCAGGGACCACGGCTTCGTGTTCGAGGTCCCCGACCCGGCGCTCGGGTCCGCCTCCGCGGTACCCATTGTGGACATGGGCTTGATGCCCCATGAGGCGGTGGCGGTCGATGCGCGGGATTCCCGTGTCTACCTGACCGAAGACAATGGGCCGCTGTCGGGCTTCTACCGCTATACCCCGTCCGACGCCAGCCAACAGCCCGGCGCGCTGGAGCGCGGCGGCGTACTCGAGATGCTGGCTGTTGCCGGCAGCCCCGGCCTCGATCTCGGGCTCGCCGTACAGGGAGATTCGTTCGACGTCCAGTGGGTAGCGGTACCCAACCCCGCTGCGCCACCAGAGAACCTGGTACCGCCGCTCGAGGGTTTTCCCGCGATCCAGGGCGTCGGTCGTTCGGGTCCGTTCCTGCAGGGACAGGCCAACGGTGGCGCCAGTTTCCGGCGCGGCGAAGGGTGCTGGTACCAGGACGGCGTGGTGTATTTCGTGGACACTTCCGGGGGCGCCGCGGGCAAGGGAACGGTCTGGGCCTACCTACCCGGCGAGGAGGTACTCACCGCCCTTTTCGTCTCCCCGGACAGCGCCACCGCGGACAATCCCGACAACATCACCGTGACGCCACAGGGCGCCCTGCTGGTGTGCGAGGATGGCGGCGGCAGCAGCGAGAACGATATCCTGGTCAGCGGCACGCGGATGCTCGGTATCGCGCAGGACGGCAGTTCCTTCGTATTCGCCGAGAACAACCTGGTGCTCGATGCCGCGCTACCCGGCCGCGCTGCCATCGCACCGGGTGATTACCGCGGCAGCGAATGGGCGGGCGCGTGTTTCGATCCCGCGGGCGAGTACCTGTACGTCAATATCCAGACGCCGGGGGTGACCTTCGCAATCACCGGTCCCTGGCAGACCGGCCCCTTCTGAGGAGACGCGCGACGGACGCCCGCTGCCGGTAGCGACCATCGGGGGCCGGCAACGACTACCGGGTGGTCACTCCACCCTGAAATCCGTTTCATCGCCATCGACGCTGAAGGTCATCGGCAGGGAAACCCAGTGACTCCCCCCCGGACGCGTCGCGCCGTTCAGCGCAACGCCAAATGTGTATTTGTCATTTTCACCGAACCCCAGCCTGCTCACCGCACCGCTCAACTTGCGGCGTATCGTCACCCGCCACTGCCCGTCCTGGTAGCGCTGGTCGACCGAGATGGAACTGGCCGGCTCCCAATGGGCGCCGGCGAGAACCAGGCTCTCTTGCACCGTGGCTGACTGCAATTGAATCCGCCACAATTCCGCAAACTCGCCCTGGGCCAGCAATTCTTCGAGCGCCCGCGCCTGCTTGATGACCGGAGCCTGGCCCGCGTGTTGCGGCGGCACCCTGGATGCGACTCCCGCAACCACTCACTGTCCGCGTTGCCCGGGAAGAACAGGGTGATCTCCCTGCTGCTGAGGGCTTCGGGCACCATTGCGGTCACGCTGTCGGCGGCGGCATGGGCGATTCCCCGATGGCAGTCCAGGCACGTGTGGTCCGCTTGCGGGGCCCGAAGCTGACATCCACAGAGACTTCCCCGGGCGCGGCGATGTGGCCGGCGCTGGGACCGTGACAGTCCGCGCAGCCATGACGGCCAGCCATGGCCTCATCGTCCCCGGCAAGGCCGTGTGAACCCGCGAGCAAGGCGTGGACTTTCGCATCGGGGCCGACATCGTGACACTCCAGGCAAGGCGCGGATTCCGCCGCGGCCCGCTCCCGGTTATCCAGCGCGTGGGCGCCGCTGCCCGCAAGTTGCAGCGCAATAAAAAAGATAAGAGCTGATCTCATTCTCGCGCTTCAGGCTCCGTTGTCTCGACCCGCCAATGATGCCTTCAAGGCGCTGCACTGGGAAGGGCGACTGATAAGAACCTGCTTCACCCGGCATTCGCTTGCAGCGGAAATCCGTCAGCGATGCAGGCCCGGCCCGCGCCGGTTGTGGATTTCCCCGCGGCCGGGAAAATGCGTATGCTGTCGCTTCACTCCAACACAAAAATAACAATGCAGATCCTGCTTACCGCGATATTCCTGTCGGCACCTGCCCTGCTCATCTGGCTGGCGCACCACCAGCGCTGGGCCGCCCGCGTCGGTGTCATCGTCCTCTGCTACGCAGCGGGGCTGGTGCTCGGCAATACCGGCGTGATACCCGCACAGGCGCAGGGTGTTCAACAGGGGATTTCCGAAGTGACCATCGCGCTGGCGTTGCCACTGTTGCTATTCACGCTCGACATCCGGCAATGGTCCCGGGTGGCGGGCAAGGCGCTGTTGTCCATGGCGTTTGCGACGGTCGTGGTGTTCTGCCTGGCCACCCTGCTGTATTTCGTCTACCGCGACAGCGACCCGGAGCGGGCGGCCAACCTGGCGGCCATGTCGGTCGGGGTGTACACCGGCGGCACACCCAACCTCGCGGCGATCAGGACCGGGCTGGACATACCCAACGCGCAATACCTCGTGTTCCACAGCATGGATACGGTGGTCGGCACGGTGTATTCCCTGTGGATGCTGACGCTCGGTGTCCCCTTGTTCCGAACCCTGCTACCGGGTAGCAGGCCGACCTCGCCGGCGCTGCAACACCCGGAGCCGGTCGACGAGGACGACTACCGGCCCCTGCTTCGGCGGGGCAACCTGGGCCAGGTGATTGCCGCTCTGTTGCTTGGCGCCCTGGTGGTGGCCGCCGCTCTCGGTCTGTCGCAAGTGCTGGCGTCCGATGGCGAGCGCAACAGCGCCGTGCTGATCGTCGCGCTGACCACGCTGGGCATCCTGTTGTCATTGCACCACCGGGTGCGCGCGCTGGCACTGTCCTATCGCCTCGGCATGTACCTGATTTACGTGTTTTGCATCGCCGTGTCGTCTATGGTGAGTTTTGACGAACTGCTGCAACTGGATACGACGGTCGCGGTGTTCCTGCTGGTGACGGTATTCGGCGGCTTGCTGCTGCACGCGCTGTTGTGCCGGCTCGCCGGGGTGGACAGCGATACCTTCATGGTAACCTCGGTGGCCGCGGTAGGCAGCCCGCCCTTCGTGCCGTTGATGGCCAGGGCCCTGAATAACCCGGGCGCAATTCTCCCGGGCATGACCACCGGGGTCATCGGCTACGCGCTGGGCAGCTATCTCGGCATCAGCCTGGGGCTGTACCTGCACAGCCTGTAAACCAACATTAGGGAGAGCACCCGATGCACAAACCAATGCCAGACCAGGGCGTCGCCAGCGAGGATATCCTGCAACAACTGGGGGCCTTCAAGGAGCGCGACCCGCGCTACAAGGAGGGCAAGGTGTGGAGCCTGGTGTACTACCTCAACGAGGAGCACTCGGCATTTCTCCGCGACGCCTATCACCTGTTCGCGTCCGAGAACGGCTTGAACCCGGGCGCGTTCAAGAGCCTGAAAAAAATCGAGTCGGATGTGATCAGCGCGACCGCGGACATCCTCAACGGTACAGAAGACGTGTGCGGCGTGGTGACCTCCGGCGGCACTGAAAGCTGCCTGATGGCGGTGAAGACCTACCGCGATATGGCGCGGGAACAGCGCCGGGTGAAAAAGCCGGAGATGGTGATACCCGAAACCGCCCATGTCGCCTGGTTCAAGGCTTCGGAATACTTCGGTGTGAAAATCCGACTGGTACCCCTGAAAGCGGACTTCACACCGGATCTCGACAAGCTGCGCCGCCTGATCAACCGCAACACGGTAATGATACTGGGCAGCGCGCCGGAATATCCCCACGGCACCATCGACCCGATAGAAGCGATGGGCGAAATCGCCCAGGCCCGGGGTATTCCCCTGCACGTGGATGCCTGCGTGGGGGGATTCATCCTGCCCTTCATGGCGATGAACGGTGAAGACCTGCCGGCCTGGGACTACCGGGTGCCCGGGGTGACCTCGATCTCCGCTGACATCCACAAATACGGCTACGCTGCGAAGGGCGCTTCCACCATCACCTACCGCAACCTGGATTACCTGCGCTACCAGATGTTTGTCTACCAGAACTGGCCCGGCGGCGTATTCGCCTCCTCGGCATTACTGGGCACCCGTCCGGGAGGCGGTTACGCCGCCGCCTGGGGGGCGCTGCAATACTTCGGCAAGGCCGGCTACTGCAAACTTGCGAAGGACACGCTGGCTGCGGCGAACCAGCTCAAGGCAGGCATCGAGGCCATCGCGGAACTCGAGATAATGGGCAAGCCGCAGGGGCCGCTGTTTTCATTTCGCTCGAAAGACCCGGACCTCAACATCTACGCGGTGGGCGACCAGATGGACGCGCGCGGCTGGCAGGTCAACCGCAACCAGTATCCACCGGGCCTGCACGCAATGGTCACCGCGCAACACCTGGCCGTGGTGGACGCCTACCTCGCGGACCTGCGCGACTCGGTCGCCGCGGTAAAGGCGGATCCGGCACTGGCCAAACAGGGTGGTGCAGCCACCTACGGCATGCTCGCCCACGTGCCCCTGCGCGGCGTGGTGAAGAAGAAGGTACTGGAGATGTATTCCGAGCAGTATCGCGCCGGCGGCGCCGAGCTGGATATCGCCGGCGGCGCCCGTGAGGGTATCGGTGGCGGCGCGCCCGGCCTGTTGGACCGCATCGTGGCCTGGTATGTGCAGCGCCGCTCTAGGCGTTAAGCGGCGGCCGTTTGGCCCGCACTGCTATCGCCACGACCAGTGCCGGGAACAGCAGTGAAAGATAGAGGCCCGCGTCGTAGGAACCCAGCCACTCCCTGGAGGTGGCGAGCGCGTAGGGACCGATTGCACTGCCGATGACCATCGCACTCATCAGCTTCCCGGACAGCTCGCCGAGATGCTTGCGGCCGAAGTAGTTCGCCAGCGCCACATTGGCAATGGGACCGAAAAAACCGCTGCTGAAGCCCATCCCCAGGATGCCCAGCCAGTAACCCGCCGTGGACCCCAGGTGCGCAAATGCAGCATAGGCAATGAACTGCCCGCAGGCCATCGCGATCACCAGCCACTTCATGTTCACTTTGTCCGCCAGGTATCCCACTGCGAGGCCAAGCACAGTGCCGATCAACGTTTGCGGTATAAATATCGCCAACGATGCCGCCTTCCCCAGTCCCTGTGACGCCCCGAGGTCAACGATATGGAAGGTGATTCCCGTCACCACCATGCCGTGCACGCTGAGTACCAGGGTCACTGCCCAGAACGCGGCGGTGCGTTTGGCATAGGCCCAGTCGTAACAGCGCTCGGCCGCCGCTGCGGCAACGGCGCCAGCTGCCGCCGGCCGCTCACCGTCCATCAGCAGGCCACACTCCTCCGGGTTATCGCGAAAAAACAGGTACCCCACAGCGGCCATCACCGTCGCGATGACAATACCCATCCCCCACCACAGCTGGCGCCAGCCCCATGCATCCACGCCGGCGCTTAACACAGTCGGTGCCAGGCCAAACCCCACGGCGACGGCAACTCCGGAAATGCCGCCGACCAGGCCACGGCGTTTTTCAAACCACTTGGCGAGCATATTGCGGCTGGTTACCGTTACCATGCCCTGGCCGGTAAAACGCAACGCGAGAAATCCCGCGCCCATCACCACCACCGCAAGCCACGTCTGCCCCCATTCCGACCGGGCGGCCCTGACCGGCAGGTGAATATAACTCAGGCCGATGAGGGTGAGCCCCAGGCCGAAACACGAGTACACCATCAGGCGCCGCGCACCGTGGCGATCGTAGAGTCTGCCGCCGTACGGCATCAACAGGCCGCTTGCCAGGGTTCCCCAGAAATAGGCCTGCGCCAACTGGCCGCGCGTCAAGCCGGTAGCGTCGATCAACGATTCGGTAAAGGCGCTCACCCCGATCGTTTGTCCCGGAATGCTCACGAGCATGCCCAGGGTGCTGAACACCAGCACCCCCCAGCCGTAGAAGAACGGCAGGCGACCGGGCGAAAACGGTGTGTGCGGATTGAAAAGCGTCATGGGTGGATCACTTTACTGGTAGATCGAGGTTACTCCACGGCGAGGCAACCGGCTAAGATGCCGCGCCCAGCCCGAGTACCCCGGGGTTAATGCGATTCTCAGGATCAAGCACTGCTTTCAACGCTTGCAGCAGTTGCCGGGGCACCGGTTCCAGTGCCCCGGTGAAATGGTAGCTGCGCCCGATCTGCAGGTGGGCGGCGCCCAGCGCACTCAGGGTATCGGCAATTTCCTGCCGCATCGCGGCCACGGCTGCACGGGCCTCCAGGTTTAACTCCAGTTTCGGCAGGCGGCGATAAAAATCGGCCTCCACGCTGCGGCGATGCAGCGCGTCTACGCTGTCCGGCCAGAAGAACAGCGGCTCCACGGCGATGCAATAACCCGCCACAGCATTGTAGAGAAAGCCGGTGCGGATGTTGAACTGCGCAATGCGCGCCTCGTGCTTTGCGAATACGGCCAGTACGCTGGTGGTGGCCTTCTCGGCCTGTGAGAGAGGCAGCAGACCGTGTACCGGGGCCCAGCGCTCGCCACCGGGCCCAATCATATTGTTCACAGGGCCGAAGGGATTGGCGCGCATGATTCTGGGAACGGTGTTGGCTACTTCGGCGCCGCCGTCGGCCGCCACCAGTGCGCGTATCTTCTGTACCGCATCCGTCACCGCTGCCGGATTTCGCTCTTCGACAATCGCGTGCAGAGGCCAGGCGAGGTCTTTCATGAACCGGCGACCACCGCGCAATATGCCAATGGAATCGCTGGCGGCCTGTTTCAATGAGCCGGCTGTTGCCAGCACATTGCCAAAACTCCGGACATCCGCCATCAGCGAATCGCGTCGCGCGCGCATCTCCGTCAACAGCGGATCGAAACCGAAGCACTCGCTGGCCAGGCCCTGCCGGGTGATTTCAGCCATGGCGCTGAGCAGCCCCGGGTAGCTCTTGAAATCGAAGGACAGGAATGCCCGTTCGCAGGCAGCCGGCATCAAGCGCAGCGTGATCGCGGCCTTCAATCCGAGCGCGCCACAATCACAGCAGAACAGCCCCGTGAGATCGGGACCGAAGTGGCGAAAGAACGGCGCCGCATTCTGCTGCGCGGCCGAGCCCGTGCGCAGGATATCGCCATTGGCCAGCACGATCTCCATACTGACAACGGAATCGGCCGCGCTACCGTACCGGGTGCCCCCCCAGAAGATACTGTTCTGCGATACGCTGCCGCCCACGGTCGCGTAACGTCCTGACAGCGGCCCCCAGTAAGGGGTGCGCAGCCCCTGTTTGTCCAGCGCCTGATACAAGTCCGCCCAGGTACAACCCGCTTGCACGGTCACGGTCATATCATCGGTGTTGATCTCAAGCACGGCGTCCATACGACGGGTGCAGACAATCACCACGCCGGGGCGCGTCTGCGTATAACCGCTCGTGTAGGACATGCCGCCGCCGCGGACAGCGAGGCTGACACCCTGTTCGGCTGCCAGTCGGGCGAGAGCGGCCATCTGGCTTGTGTCGGCAGGGCGCGCCACGGCTGCGACCGGTGCGCCGGCCTGCCAGATATCCTGCGCATACAGTTCAAGCGAATCGGGGTCTGAAAGCACATGCTCCGCACCCAACAAGCTCTCGAGCCGCTGTAGAAAGCCTGTTGCCTGGTGCGCGTTGTTCATCCGGCCATTGTGCCATAAACCAAGCAGCGGAATGTCCAACAGTTTCGACCGTCTAAGTTGACAATAGTCAAAACGCTCAACACCCTGATTTGGCATGCTTGCGCGGAGCCCGGTGTTACATCGGAAACTGCCGCATGCCATTGCATCCGCAGAATATCGTGGTATCCGGCAAACAGGCCCGGCAGGGCTGGAGCCTGAATGAAATTTCGCTCCCGGTACTTCTGCGAGTTGTCGTATAGTCGCACGGTTGCCAGGCGGAAGAGGCCTGATCACTGCCGGCCCGGTGCCGGTCCTGATCCAACCGAACGGGTGGAACACTCTACCAGTAATTGAAGCTAGCAGGAGCATCCAGACTGCAACCATGAACCAGAATTATCCGAACATTACCCGGCAGCAAACGGGCACCGTGCCTGCCGCTATCACCGCGCTGTGGATAGGCCTCTGCGCCGTTTACCAAGCGCCCGCCCTGGCCCTCTCTCCGCCTCACCCGGGTGTCGGGGCCTGCCATTTCACCAATCCATTCGCGGGTACCGCCGACTGCATCCAGTACACGGGTGAAATCTGGACCACGCAAACCGCCGAAGCGGACTGCGGCGACCTGTTCAGTATTTCCTATGACTACCAGTTTTCCGTGGGCGGCATCTGTTCGGTACCCAACCACGCTGCGGACTGTATCGAGAATCTCGGCCAACCCGACGAAAAGGTCAACCTGAACAATGCCACCAACCCCGCGTTCTGTAGCTCGCTGCAGGCTATTTGCAACTCCGTGCTGATGGGCGACTATTTCCCGGTCAGCGGCGGCATCTGCGACACCGGCCCCACCAATCCCGGCTGCGAAGACTTCGAGCCCGAGGCCTGTGCGGCCATGGAAAGCAACGAACTCGTGGACGTGACGCAGGAGGCCACGTACATCAGCTTCACGCCGCTCGCGACCGACACCGGCAATACCGGCGTGATTATCTTCCCCGGCGGCGCCGTCGTACCGCAGGCCTACGCGCCACTGGCGCAGGAACTCGCCCAGGCGGGCATCTACACCGCTGTGCTTAACGGCCCGGACGGCACCGAGGTTGACGGCGTAATCGACGCGCCCGGCAATGCAGGGATTGCCAACTGGACACTGGCGGGACACAGCCTGGGCGGCGTGGTTGCCGCCAAGTACATCCTGGCCAACCCCGGGACCATCGCCGGCCTCGGTTTGCTTGCCAGTTTTCCGGACAGTGCGGATGACCTCAGCGGACTCGACATCGAGGTTGTATCGATATTCGGGACCAACGACCTGATAGCGACCCCCGCTGAGGTACTGGCGGCCATCGAGCGACTGCCTGCCGACGCGCTGTTCGCGAAGATTCGCGGCGGCAACCATGCGCAATTCGGTTATTACGGACAGACGCCCACGGACGGCGATGCCGACACCTCACCCGAGCAACAAATGCAGCTGACGGCCGCTTCGCTGCGACACCTCGTCACCAGGATAGAAGCCGCCCAGGCCACCTCCTTCGAGACCACGGGCCGGCTCGGCCTGAACCAGCTGACGGTTGCAGAGGGCGCCTATAATGACTTCCTCAGCGCATCGGGCTTCGGCCAGGACGGGATCCCGGCAGACAATATCGCGGTGCAACGCACCGCCGGTCGCAACGAGTTTATCGAAGCCAAGGCCTCGACTTCTCCCGGCAGCGAACCGGAGATTCTCATCAACCAGTACGTCAACCAGACCGGAAACCCCGATCAGTTGCGTTTTCCGCCCATCTACGACGGCGAGGTGCAGGCCAAGTTCCTGACGCAGGAGCTCCTCGACGAAGAGTTGGGCTTGCAGGCGGAGTCCCCGCAGGGGAGTTGTGCGGACGCGAACCGCGACAACCATGCCCTCACGCTGTCGTGGCTGCAGGAAGCCGACCTGCTGAGCGAGGACGACCTCGCCAAACTCGAGCAATGGCAGTGGCAGTACGCACCGGATGTATTGCTCCCCACCGGCCCCGAGTTTATCGCCGACCCGGCGTCCAGCGCGACGGTTGTGGTAGACACCGCGCAATTGAGCGTGACAGTACAGTCTGGCTCCTTTTACGCCGACCTCGACCCCGGCAATGGCGCGGTGGCGGGACGGCAATATTGCAAAACCCTCAGCTATGAGCGCTTTTACCTGACCTTCCTGGACCTGATCCAGGCGACACCCTAGAGCAGCGAAAAAACCATGCGAGCACGAGCACATACATTTTCACGTTCCTTTCCCCGTACCCTCGGCCTGTGGCTGGTGGCGGGATGCCTGATCAGCGCCTGCAGCAATAACAGCGACAGCAATATGCCACCGCCACCCCAGGAGACGCCGGTCACCTCGGTAGAGATCGAGCAGGCCGTCAACTGGCTCAACGACGGCAGCCGCGATGTCGGCTACAGCATCAATACGATCCCGTTCAAGGTGTTGTCCGACTCCACGGTCAGCATCGACGTGCTGTCGGCCGGTGCCTATACGCCGGCACTGGATGCGCAGATTTATCTCGCGCCGGATGACGGCAGTATCGATAGCCTGGACCTGGTCTACACCAACGACGACGGGGAAGCCGGCGCGGATGGCAGCACGCTGGAGCTGGATTCGTTCTTGAGCGTTGAACTGCAGGCCGGGAATTACGTCGTTTACGTCAGCGCCTGCTGCTTCAGCGCGCAGGATGCGCTGGACGGTTTTCACCGGCTCGCCGAGAGCGCGCCGGAAGCGGAATTGACTACCGGCGCGGTCAACGGTGCCTACCGGGTGACCATTTCGGGGGATGTTGAATTATAGGGAGTGTGTGCCACAAGCATAGTGGAGAACGACAATGAGAAAGCAAATCCCGCAGTTCGACATCGTCCGGCGTTTCTCCCTTGCCCTGCTGCTGTGCGGCGGCCTGCTGCCTATCGCCGCCTGTTCCGATTCCAACTCATCGAACGGCCCCGACTACAGCAATCCGCGGCCCGTGATCGGGGTGTTCAGCCAGGATACCTCGACCATTACCGGTTCCAGCACCATCGACCCCGAGGTAAAAGCGCAACTGTCGGCCTATAAATATGTGATCCCCGCAAGTTATGTAAAGTGGATCGGCCAGGCCGGCGGCAGGGTACTGCCGATCCTCCTGAATCAGCCACCGGCGTACTACGACGAGGTATTCAGGCAGACCAATGGCCTGTTGTTTCCGGGCGGCAACCAGGGCATCGACCCGTCGGATATCTACACGGAAGAAGGCGAGCAGTTGTGGAACCTTGCCAAACGCGCCAATGATAACGGCGACTATTATCCCGTATGGGGTACCTGCCTCGGCTTCGAGGAACTCTCGATTCTGGAAACCGGTGATGCCGAGGTCATCAGTCTCAACGTGGTCGCCACCAATCTGCCCCTGCCGCTGCAGTTGACCCCGGGTGCGGCCCAGAGCAGGCTGTTCAGCTCCTTTCCTGCGGGATTGCTCGACGCGCTGCAGACCGAGGCCATTGCCTTCAATTCCCACGACCACGGCCTGCTGGTGAGGGAGTATGAAACCAACAGCGAATTGCACGCTTTCTTCAATATGCTCTCTTACAACGAGGCACCCGAGGGCCAGGTGTTTGTCAGTACGATGGAGGCCAGGAACTATCCTTTTTACGGCACCCAGTGGCACCCGGAGAAAAACAACTTCGAATGGAGCCAGAATGCCGACTACTCCAACCTCAACCACTCCCCCAACGCCGTGCTCGCATCACAGGCCACGGCCGGTTTCTTTCTCAGCGAAGCGCGCAAGTCGGAACATATTTTTCCCGAATCGGAACGCGACAGGCTGATTTACTCGGCCCCCCTGGTTTACAGCGGGAAAAATGACTGGATCTATGAGCAGGTGTACCTGTTCTGCCGCGTGCAGGATGACAGCTGCTAGTCCCGTCGCGGGAGCGACTTGAACTACACCCTGCTGAAATCGGACTGCACGGGTGTGGTGTCGTAGATAATCCTGACCGAGGTGAACTTGCCGAGGTCCGGGGTCAGCTCAAAAACATCGACACACTCGATGGTGGCGGGTTCTCCGCTTCCAACCGTGCGCGTGTAGGCGAAGTGGATCGCGGCGTGGGCAGCGTCCGATGTTCCAATAAAAATCTGCTTCAGCGCCATCGATCGGGCGCTGGTGATCCGCATGACATTGGCGTAAAAGTCGCGGACCGGTTGTGTACCGGAAATCGGGGATGTGGCGGTAGCGTCATCGGTGAAGTTGGCAAGCAGTGCTTCCAGGTCACCCGCTTCGGCTGTCGCCAGATAAGTTTTGCACAGGCGCTCAACCCTATTGCGGGCCCGCTGTAACCCGTCACTCCCGCTGGCCTGACCTCGGGTGGTTTGCTCGTCTGTCATAGCGATCCTCCCAGCTGCGACCTAAAAAAGTATCGAACTCATTTTTTGTTGGTTAGTACGACCTTTTTACAGTACACATTGCCTTTCTGCGCGACGTGCAGGCACCGCGCGCGATGCCTGACCACAACGCCCTAGTATTTTCTGGTGTCCGCCATTTGCTGCGCACCCATCCGTGTTTGCAGCATCTCCTCGACTTTGTCGGTGCCGAAAACGGTTTCGGCCAGCTTGTTCATCGGGTCGCGCTCGTAGCCCAGGCGGCGAACGGTGTAATCGTACTCCTGCAGGGCGACGCGCTGGTCCCCGGGTACGGGGCTGGCATCGTCCAGCCAGCCCATCCAGCGGTCGAGCATGGAATAGGCGTATTTTTCCAGTATATCGATGTTCGCGTCGTTGAGTTCCGCAGTGAGGCTTTGGGTCGAGGGATTCTGCAGGGTGCGCATGTAGGTACCGTGGCTGACATTCCACTGGAAGTTCGGGTGCCCGCGCAGTGCCAGGTATTCATCGTTGATCGGGCCGTAGTACCGGTCCAGGTAGCCGGTATCGACCATGATGTTACGGCGCGGCGTGAGGTCAAAATAAAAGAACAGGTTGGGGATGGTGCCGAACACCATCACCCAGTGCGGGACATCAGTCTCCTGCCCGAGGAAGGCCGTCGCATTCATATCCAGGATCGACGCCTTGCGATTGCCCAGCCAGGAGTTCACCAGCCAGTCGCAGCCCGGGCCGGTCCAGGCCTGCATGGAACCTTCAAATTCACCGTTGGGCGAGGTGTAGTACTCCTTGCCGACGCACGTGGGGTGTAACACCATGCCGGGAAACCGCCCGGCAATCCTGTTCTTGACGTCAGTGAGAATACCGTAACAACGCTCCCAGTAACGGCTCACGTCGACATTGGGGTTCTCCGCCAGAAAGTCGTGAATGGATTTGGTATCTGTGCCCATGTGTTATCTCGCCTTGTGGATAAGTGGTTGTGTTGTTCCTGACTACAGGCCGTAGCGTGCAAACTTGTCTTCCTGCTTCCGGAACCGGGAAAACATCATGCGCATGCCTATTTTACTGCCGCTGAGCCAGGCTATTTTCGTACCGGATCTGGTGGCGTTGAGAATGCCGTCGACCAGAAAGGGCGACACCGTTTCAACGTGGTCGCAGAGTATGTTCATCACCCGGCGACTGCTCTGGAAACTCTCCAGGTCGTCCCTGGCTTCACGCACAACGGCCTCGGTGATCACCATGCCGGGCCTGATTTTGCCGATGATGACCCCCGTATCACTGAACTCACTGATCATTGCATCGGTCAGGTAGTCCAGGCCGCGCTTTGTCGTGCCATAGACGCCCATGCCGGGAAAATACCGGCCGTCGGAGCCGCCACCGAGCATGTTGAAGATCTTGCCCGCTCCGCGTGCCAGCATACCGGTTCCCGCGACCTGACAGCCGTTGATGGTACCCAGCACATTGGTCATCACCATGGCCTGTACGTCGTCGTTACTGTACTCGATGATCTTGCGGGTGGTGCGCGCCAGCCCTGCGTTGTTCACCCAGATGTCGATGCCGCCAAAACTGGCCTCGGCGCTATCCCACAGCGCCTGCACCGCGGCTTTGTCGGCGACGTCGCAGGGCTGGCCGATCACCTTCCCGGCGCTGTCACCGATGCGTTGCAGGGCATCATCGATGGCGTCCCGGGTTCTCCCCGCTATTGCGACATTGTGCCCGCGCTGCGCGAACTCTTTGGCCAGGCCGAAGCCGATGCCCTTGGTACTCCCGGTAATTACGATATTGCTCATGCCCGCGCCCTGTTGGTTACGCCCTGGCTCTCGCCCGTTGCACAACGGCGGCATTGGGATCGCCGTGCTTTACCCGATAGCCGGTTTCGTAGAGTTTCTGGGCGGATATTTTACGGTTTGGCGCCTTGATCTGATTGACAAATGTCAGCTTTTCGAGGCCCTCTTCATCACAAATGGCATCGAATACTTCTTTATTGGTGTAGGGAAGGTTGTCGTTATCGCAAACATTGTAGAGTCCGGACAGCCCGTGGGTCAGCGCATGGTGAATGGACTCGACGACATCCTCAAAGTGAATCGCGTACAGTGGCGCATCGGGCCCGAAAATCGTCTTGCCGCCGAAGTACTCGTGGCTCATTTTCACCCGCTGCGGGAAGTCCATATCACCCGGCGCCCCGTACATGTCGGGAAAGCGCAGCACGCAGCCGCCGCTTTTGCCGAGCACTTCCCGCTCCGCCTCCTGGTAATACTTTGAGGAAGGTTCCTCGTGGTTGGACGTCGGTGTCAGTTCAGTAATGGGTTCGACGCCCTCACCGCCGTCACCGTAGGTTGAAAACGAGGAACAGAATATGACGCGGTCACAGGCACTTGCGGCACTGTGGCAACTCTTCACCAGCACATCGTGGTAGTGAACGTGGCGCTCTTCTATCGTACGCGTATTCTTCACATTGGGCGCCACGGTCACAATGACGGCATCACAACCCGCCGCCGCGGCTACCACCTTGTCGGTCTCCGAGCCTTTCAGCACCGCGATCTCGTCCGCGACTTTTTCCAGTTCGGCCACTTTCCCGGGTGTTGTCGTGGTGCCGACAACCTGATGCCCCTCGCCGCGCAGTCTCTGCGCCAGAGCTTTGCCGACGTGGCCCATACCCAGGATGAATACTTTCATAAAATTTACTCCGGTTACTGTTGGTGAAGATTGCTCGAGGAACTCACTGGCCGACATTCTAGAGAACCGCGACGTCGCTTGTCACCACGGCGACGAGGCCTGCAATCACTGTGTTGCGGCCACCTCTGGCCCGTGCGGTATCGCGACTGTAAACACCTGATCTGCCGGCATTTACGCCCTCGTCCCGGCGCTGCGCCTCGCTCTTGTTGTAAAGTTTCCTGACACTCATGCGACCTGGTTCGCAACTACACACTTTCCTTCGCCGTTTACGCCCCTCCCGTATGGCTTCGCCAAAATACATCACCTATAGTCCTTTCAACGCAACAAAAAACACGACCATATCGGTCAGGGGAGCGGGGCAAAATGAAAACCAAATTATTGACGATTATATCTGCATTCGTTTTAGCGGGGCCAATAGCGGCACACGCCGCGCTGATCGCATCCTACGGGACGGGATCATCTGGGACAGTGACGGGCGGCACACTTACCACCGACAACCTGTGGATCTATGACTATAACAACCAGGCCTACTTCCAGGGAGCGACCACACCGGCCTCCAACTGGGTGTGGGGTGTCGATCCCACCCAGGACGCCACGATAAACTTCACATTCTCATTTGACCTGACGGGTTACGATCTCAGCACCGTGTCGCTTTCCGGAATCTGGGGTGCCGACAACTACGGGAGTGTCTCCCTGAACGGCAACGTGGTTTCAGCACTGCCTGAGACGATTCCCCGGTACACCAACTACCGCACGTTGACATCGTACTCGACGAATGAGGCGACCTACTTCAACCAGGGACTCAACCACCTGGTATACAGCGCAACCAATGTCGGCGGCCCCGGTGGCTTCCGCGCTGCCGGTGAAGTGTTCGGCGATCTCGCGCCGCCCACGCCCGCCAACGCTCCGGTACCGGCACCGGCCTCATTACTGCTTGTCCTCGCTGGCCTTGCGGGACTTGGTGCGAGAAGGAAGCGCCTCTCGGCCTGACTCTCTCACCTATCAGCCCCGCTAGCCGGGGCTTTTTTTTGTCTGTACTTTCCAAGCGCAGTGCGCGCCTGGCGAACACCTTGCGGGCGCCGCGGTTCAACCGTCCACGCGTTTGCCCTATACTGCCGGCCACAGCATCGACGTGAGCTTCGCCGGCACAGCAGGGTAGTCTCTTAAAACATTCACCAGACAACGAATCGCCGTTTGCCGGCCCGCTGAGTTCCTCGGGCGCAGACCGCCGCGCTTTTTCCGACCAGGCGTGGCGCAGGATCGAACTCTGCGCGGTCGACGCCCGCCAGGCGGCCCGCCCCGGCAGAAGTACTTTCAAACTCCGCCTGCGCAATCACTCGACGGAGTTCCTCGAATTCGGCTACGACCAGCAGGTCGCTGTCAGCTACAAGTTACTCGACGAGCAGGGAGACATCATCGCGCGGGAGTGCCCCCGCTCCGCGCTGCGGGCGGCTGTCGGGCCGGGGCAATCTGTCGACCTGCACGTCAGCCTGGTGGTACCGGACGACCTGCCCAGGCGGGCGGCGCAGGTCAGGTTCAGCGTGATGGTGGAAAAACGCTTCTGGCTGTTCCGCCTGTACCCGGAGCACGCACTGGATATCCCGGTAATCGCCGCGGTAAATAACCGGTCGCCCTATCATCGCCGGGCAGCGTCACACGAGGAGACCGGCAGCGCGGCCCTCCAGGTAGCGGATATCGCGCAGTATTGCGAGGTGTCTGCCGAAGCCCCCGGGATTCCGAGGCCAATGGCCTTCGCCTGCGGCGCCTACTCACCCCGGGTCGAGGAGCAGTTTACGATCGAGGCTAGAGCGTTGTCGCTGGGCGTCTACGCGGCGCGGCGGTTGATGGTGGTGGGCTCATGCGGCCTGCAGAGCGACGGGCAGCGACTCGCCTGCCAGGCGGCGGGCATTTTCGACGCCACGCTCAGGCCGTACCGGGTCCCCGATCATGTACTGCGTGTGTCCGGCGCCTGCGTGCTGTTCGGACCGGCCTACTGGAACTGGGGGCACTGGCTGATCGATCACCTGCCGAAGCTTTACCTGCTGCAGGCAGCGGGCTGGAACCTGTCCCGCCTCAATTACCTGCTGCCGGTGGACACGCCCGCCTGGGTGGACCAACTGTTGTCGATGACCGGCATTCGGGCCGATCAACTGGTCCGCTACCCTGACGCTGTGATCGCGGATGAATTGCTGATCCCGACCAAAATTCGCCACCTGCATGCATTTTCGCCACTGCTGGCGAATGCGCAGAACTTCCTGCTCATCCAACTCACGCCATCGCTGGACAACAGCCTGAACTACGATCGCCTGTACCTCACGCGGCGGGTCGGCAGGATCAAGCGAGAGATGCGCAACGCCGCGGAAATAGAAAGGCTGGCCAGGAAGGCGGGGTTTCGCGTGTTGCAGCCGGAGAAACTGCCGCTGGACCATCAACTGGCGATGTTCCGCCACGCCAGGGTGATTGGCGGTGAGTACGGATCGGCATTGCATGGCAGCCTGTTCTCCGAGACGCGCCCCACGGTCTTCGGGCTGAAAAGCACCTGGCCACAGCCGGGCTTCGTGCAATCGGGCATTGGCGACGTGCTGGATCAACCCACTGGCTACATCTTTGGCGAAGCCGCGAACCGGCGCGTCTTTACCGTGGAGCCCAACGATTTTCGCGAGGCGCTGGATATCATCGCGTCCAGGGTTCCCTGACAACGCCCCTGCCTTTCCACTATACCCCGCTTTCGCCACTGTGCGAGATGGGTGTGAACCCGTTGCGTCAGCGCCCGCCGCGCAGCCGCCGCAGCAGCAGGCCGATCAGGTGAAAAACCAGGATCGGGCCAAAAAAACAGGCGAGAAACAAGGGGCCGTTGAAATCAATCTGCACATGGGCCTGCAGCGGGCGCTCGCCACTGTTCGCGGGCAACGCCTCTGCGAACTCTGGCGCGGTGTCTGCCTTTGTCGTCGACAAGCGGATTTCGCGCTCGATGAAGGGCAGAAAAATCTGCTCCCGCATCGGCTCGCGGTCCAGGCTGTTCCACTCCACCAGCGTCAGTACCGCCAGCACAATGGCCCAGACAATGCTGAAGTGAGTCGCGCGATCCAGGGTGAGTTCGGTCATGGCCAGCCGCCTTTGCCGGAGGAGCGGGCAGTATCCCGCGACCGGGATTCGAATGCCAGTTGCGAGCCGCGGGCAGAATTCTCCTGCAGGGGCGCTTCTGGCTCGTCACACGGATGCGTCGAAAATCAGCGCGTTCCTGCTTCAGGGCGCACACACGGCGTTCCAGTCGTCCCATTTTCGCAACACGCCAATCCCGAAAGCGAAACAATTTTTATGCTATCGCCCGTCGTGATCGCCATGATTTCTCGTTAAATCAATGACATAGGAACTGGCATGTGTCTTGCGTCACTCAGGGGGACAAGTATCGCCAGAGACCGACATGGACAAACCCCGGCTACAGCAGCATGTGCCAAACCGCCACCTCAAGCTCGCCTTGCCGGCTGCGATTCTCTGCGCTGCCACGGGTTTGCTGCTTTCCACCGATCTGACAACACGCCGCGTCGATGGTGATGCCCTACGCATCGGGACGGTCACTCGCCAGGAACTCGCCATCGACGTCAGCGCCAACGGGGTACTCCTGCCCCGGGAGGTGGAGTGGATAGCGGCACAGGTGGAAGGCAGCGTTCTTTCGATTCAACGGCGCGCCGGTGAGGTAGTGAACAAGGGCGACATCCTGGTGACACTCAGCAATCCGGAGCTGCTTAACACCGTCGAAGAAGCACGTGCCGCGCTGGAGGGCGGTCGTGCCGCGCTGGTGTCCTACGAGGTGGATCTGCAAAACCAGTTCCTGAACCAGCAGTCTGCCACACTGCGCGCGAAATTCGCCCATGACAGCGCGCAGCTCAAACTGGATGCTGAAACCCGCCTCAGGGAAACCTCGATCATCATTCCCGACATCGACTATCGGCGCACCCAACTGGAAGTGGAGCAACTTCGCGCCAGTCACCAGATTGAGCGACAACGCACTGCCAAGCAAGAAGCCAATATCGCGACGCAACTGGCTGCGCGCACCGCACAGGTAGAACAACTGGCGCGCGCGCTGGAGCGCGCACAGAACAAAGTGGACTCCCTCACGGTAAGGGCGGGAATGAACGGCATGGTGCAACAACTGGATCTTGAGATCGGTCAACGCCTGCTACCCGGCGCGCAAGTTGCCCGTATCGCCAAACAGGATAACCTCTACGCGGAACTGAAGGTGCTCGCCAGGCAGGCCACTCACATCACAGCAGGGCAACCCGCAGTCATCGATACACGCAACGGCACTGCCGCAGGCCGGGTCAGTCGGGTCGATCCAGCGGTTAACGAAGGCACCGTGGTAGTGGATGTCATACTGACCGAAGCCCTGCCCGCAGGCGCGCGACCGGAACTGCCGATTGAGGGAATGGTAACCATTGCCCGGCTTGAGGATGCAATGATCGTGGACAAACCCGCCTATGCTCGCGCCGACAGCCCGCTGACCGTGTACCGGCTGCTACCGGGGCAGGAGATCGCCGAGCGCACCGCCGTCCAAACCGGGCGGGCCTCGGTCAACCAGATTGAAATCACCGTTGGACTCGAAGCGGGAGATCGCATCATTCTGTCCGACACTAGCGACTGGCAGGACCAGTCACGCATACACATCGATTGAGGCAATACCATGGCACAGGACGCACTGATAGAACTGACTGATGTCAGCAAAGTCTTCTACACTGAGGAGTTGGAAACCTGGGCGCTCCATGCGATTCATCTCGATATCCACCGCGGCGAGTACGTCGCGATCTCCGGACCCTCCGGCTGCGGCAAATCCACCCTGCTCTCGCTGATCGGTTTACTCGACACCTGTTCTTCCGGCAGTTACAAACTCGCCGGACAGGATGTCGCCGGCCTCGGAGCCGGCGAACGGGCCGGCATTCGCAATCGGGAGATCGGCTTTGTGTTCCAGGCGTTCAACCTGATTGGGGAAATGACAGTCTATGAGAATGTGGAACTGCCATTGACCTACCGTACTGATCTCAGCGGCAAGGCCAGGCGCAAGCGAGTCGAGGAAGCGCTCGACTGGGTAGATATCCCCCATCGCAGCCGCCACTTTCCGGCGCAACTTTCCGGCGGCCAGCAGCAAAGGGTTGCCATCGCCCGCGCGCTGGCGGGTCAACCCAAAGTGCTGCTGGCGGATGAGCCCACCGGCAACCTGGACTCCAGGAACGCCACCATGGTAATGGACCTGCTGGATCAATTGCACGCCAGGGGTAGTACTATCTGCATAGTAACGCACGACTCCGCGAGCGCTGATCGCGCGCAGCGGTCGGTGTCGCTCCACGATGGCAAGGTCGTCGATGACCAGACCATGGCAGCGGCCAAGCGCAGACGCGAAGCGGAGGTCGCCTCATGAGCACGCTGTGGTTTGATCTGCGCTTCACCCTGCGGCTATTGGGTCGCGCACCTGGCTTTGCCTTACTGAGTGTACTGGTGATTGCGCTCGCACTGGCGCTGGCGCTCACGATTTATGTACTGGTGCGCAACCAGGGAATAGAACCTCTTCCCCTGCCGAACGGCGATCGCTATGTCGCGCTGCAACACGTCTATCAGGACAGCGGCCAGATCGCGCGCGCCGACCAATTCCACGCTGACACATTGCAAGCCCTGCAAAGCCGCGCCCAGAGTTTCGAAACGCTGGGCGCAGCGCGCCTGCACGGCTCGACGACGCTCAATGACGGCGAACTCACTGAGGCGCCCTGGGGTACCGAGATTTCCACTGCTCTGATGCGCAAGACCGGCGTGGAACCGCTAATGGGCCGCAGCTTCACCGAGCAGGACAGCGAGCCCGGGGCAGCCCCGGTTACGCTGATCGGCTACCAGCTTTGGCAGACGTTTTTTGGCGCCCGGCCGGACATTGTCGGCCACCGCGTCCGAATCGAAGGTGAGATGCACACTGTCATCGGGGTGATGCCCAAGGGCTTTCGCTATCCCACCGACCACCACCTGTGGCGCCCCTTGAAACTCACGCCAAACAGTCCGCCCGGGGATCACAGCGCGCACTATACGCCGATTGGAATTCTCAAGCCGGGGGTGACCATGGAAGAGGCCGGTCGCGAGGTGGCGAACATCGTCAATGATCTACAGCGGCAACATCCGGACCATTATGAAAACCTGGGCGCAACAGCCATCCCCTATATCGACGCGGTCTCCACAACCGACTTTGGGGTGATGAACATCGTGATGCTGGCAGCCGCAACGTCTATCCTGATGCTGGCCTGCCTCAACGTGGGTAACCTGTTGCTGGTGAGAGCCAGCGAACGCAACCAGGAGCTGGTCATTCGCAGCGCACTGGGCGGCACGCGGGCCCGCATTATGCGCCAGGTACTGCTGGAATCGCTGCTGATCTCCCTGGCGGGCGGTGGCCTGGGCTTGTGGCTGGGCACCTACGGTGCTCGCTTTGTACAGTACCAGACCGAAATCGTTGTAGGTTCCACCTTCCTGCCGTTCTGGATGCGCTTCGACATCAGTCGCGACGTATTATTCATCGCTGCGGGCGCCACCGGGTTTATCTGGCTACTGGCCGGGGGAATCCCCGCCTGGCGCGCATCGCGTGCGCAGATCAGCGCGGTCCTGGGCGGTGGCAGCAAGGGTGTCGCGGGGCGCGGCAACACCAGAGTGTCCACGGTACTCGTCGCGGCGGAAGTCGTGTTTTCCTTTTTCCTGCTGGTGCTCAGTGGCGCATTTGTTGCCTCGGTCAACATCGCCTCCGGAGTCGATTTCGGGGTGCCCACAGCGAACACTGTCTCCGGTATGGTGACACTCGATTCGGAACGCTATCAGAGCGCCGATGATCGCCTGCGCTATATCGCCAATCTCCAGTCCGAACTCGAATCCGAACCCGGCGTGGCACATGCGGCATTCACCACTGTGTTGCCGGGAATGGGTTGGTGGCGCGCTGACTTTGATCTCCCCGACCTCGACCTGCAGCAGGCCGGAGAGCTGCCCCGGTTGCAGGGGATACCGGTGAGTGAGGATTACTTCCCGAACCTTGGCATCACCTTACTGGAGGGTCGCTACTTCGCCGCGACGGACACGGCGGAGAATCTACAGGTCGCAATCATTGACAAGACCATGGCGGAACGCTTCTGGCCCGGAGAATCGGCGCTGGGCAAGCAGGTGACCATCAATCCCGACGAAACCCCCGGTCGTCCTCCCACCCGCTCGGTAACGATTGTTGGCGTCATCGCGCCCATTGACCAGGGTCAGGCACTGGCGCGCAGCCGCGGGATATACAATCTCTATCACCCGATAGCCCAGTTCACACCCGAATTTGGTTTCATGGTGGTGCACTTTGAGCAGCAGCCCAAATTGTTCGAGCGCCTGATCCGCAGTGTTGCCACCCGCGTTGACAGGGATATCGCCATTTCCATGGTTCGCCCGCTGGAAGTATCCATGTCGCTGAATATCCGGATGCTGCAAACGCTCAGCGAGCTGTTCGTGGTGGTGGCGCTGGTTGCACTGGTGCTGGCTGGCACAGGCATCTACGGCGTGGTGTCGCGCAGCGTGCAGTTGCGCACGCGCGATATGGGCATCCGTCGCGCACTCGGCCAGACCGATCGCGACACGGTGTACTTTTTTCTGCGCCAGGGTAGCCTGTTTCTCCTGGTGGGAGCCATTCTGGGCGGGGGCGGTGCGATTGCCGCAGCCTGGCTACTTACCGCCGAATTCCCCAACCTGATGGATTCCATGGTCAGTATTGTTATTATCATCGGCGTGGTGATGATCGCACTGGTTCTCGGCGCCAGCTACCTGCCCGCACTAAAAATGGTGCGCATTGAACCTGCGGTCGCGCTGCATTACGAATAAAAACACCCGGGCCCGCCATGACCATATTGATTGCCGACGACGACGCCAGTATCCGCACCTCGGCAGCCATGCTGCTCGCCAGCGAAGGCATGGCAGTAACTGAGGTCGACAGTGCCGTCGCTGCGCTTGAGCGACTCGAACATGGTGGCATTGAACTCGCACTGATCGACATGAACTACTGTCGCGACACCACTTCCGGTATGGAGGGCCTGGAGCTGATATCCGCCCTACGGCAACGTGACGAATTTCTCCCCATCGTGGTCATGACGGGCTGGGGTAGCGTCACACTGGCAGTAGAAGCGATGCGCCGCGGCGCCGCCGATTTCGTGGAGAAGCCCTGGCAGAATGAGCGCCTGCTGGCCATCCTGCGCTCGCAGATGCAGTTGGCCGGTGCGCAGCGACAGCAACGCCGCCTTAGCGCCGAGAACACACTGTTGCGCCGCGAGTTGGGCGCTGATATTACCCCCAGCGCAAAGTCGCCGGCCATGCAGGCCTTGCTACAGCAGGTAGACAAAATTGCCGATTCCGATATCCCCGTCCTCATCACCGGCGAGAATGGCTGCGGCAAGGGATTGCTGGCGCGCTATATCCACGCGCAATCGGCACGGGCCACCGAGTCTTTCTTGTCGATCAATATGGGCGGCATCGCGGAGCAGGTGTTTGAAAGCGAGATGTTCGGTCATATCAGGGGCGCCTTTACTGATGCGCGTCAGGAACGCGTGGGTCGCGTGGAACTCGCCGAGGGCGGCACCCTGTTCCTCGACGAGATTGCCAACACACCACTGAGCCAACAGGGGAAGTTATTGCGGCTACTGGAAGAGAAGCGGTACGAAAAGCTGGGGAGCTCACACGCGCAGCAGGCAGATGTGCGTATACTGTCCGCGACCAATGCCGATCTGGACGCGGCCATTGACGCGCAGAACTTCCGCCGCGATCTGCTCTACCGCCTGCAAGGTGTCTGCTTGCATATGCCACCGCTGCGGCAAAGGCAGGAAGATATCCTGCCGCTGGCAGAGAGTTTCCTGCGGGGAGCGACCGGTCATAATGGCCGTGCAGCACGCGCATTCTCCAGCGGCGCAAAGGAGGCAATGGCGACATACCATTGGCCGGGCAATATCCGCGAGTTGCAGCACGTGGTGGCACGCGCCAGCCTGTTTTGTGATGACGATTGCATCGCCGCAGAGGATCTACAATTGTCGTCAACACAGCAGGGCAACGATGTACGCGAGGCAGCACTGGCAGATCTCACACTCGAGGCGGCCGAACGCCATTTAATAGCGGCCGCCCTGCAGCGCTGCGACGGCCACGCCGGCAAGGCCGCCAAACAGCTTGGCCTCAGCCGATCCGCCCTCTACCGCCGATTGGAAAAGCACGGCCTGTCCAATTGAACGCAAGTTATCGCAATCGGAACAAACCGAAGCGGTATCGACTGGCCAGCGAAGTCATTCTGTTTCTCGAAGTCCTGCTGGTGGCGGTCCCCGCCGCATTCCTGATACTGTGGTTTTGGCTAAGCAGTTCCGAACCGCTGATGTCCAAGATGGTAATAAGTGCGCTCGCAGTGCTCTGGGTGCTTCTTCTGGCGGAACGTGTGCGGCAACGCTTCAGCTACCACTTGCACACGCTCAGCACTCTGATTGAGGCCATCAGACAGGAAGACTACAGCCTGCGTTCCAGCCGCTTTCGCGAGCCCGGTGCGCTGGGGGAATTGCACCGGCAGGTCAATGCGCTGGCCGAACGCCTGCAACACGCCGAGCAACAGGAGGAGGAGCTGCGCAGCTTATTGGGCAAGATCATTGCACAGATACAGGTAGGGATCCTGGCCATCGATAGCGAGCAGATTATCCGGTTGGTAAATCCCCAGGCGGCAAGGCTGGCCGCACTACCCGCCGCCGAATTGATCAATCGAGCAGTTGCGGAAACACCGTTCGCCGCACTGCATTTCACGACCGAACCCACGCTGATTGAACATGAGTTCCCCGGTGCGAGCGGCCGCTGGCAGATCGGCTGGCAGGAATACCGCTCCAGCGGTCACCCCGGAAAACTGCTTTTCATCACAGACCTGAAGCAGGTTCTGAGCGAACAGGAGGCGCGCGCCTGGCAAAGTCTGATCCGGGTCATCGCCCACGAAATCAACAACTCCCTAACACCCATCAGCTCAATCAGCCAGACGTTGGCTTCGCAGGTCAGCGCCCGCGACGTAGCCCGCGGCGATGAAGATTTCCTGAAAGGGCTGGCACTGATTGGACAGCGCTCCGGGGACCTGACGCGCTTCATCGCCGAATACGCCCGCATAGCCCGGTTGCCCGAACCACAAATACATCCGTTCGACCTCGCGGACCTGTTGGAAAAACTGGAGAAGATGTATGAGAAACGAGTGGTTTTCAGGCGCGAGGAGGACACCAGAGGCACCGTCACAGCGGATCCAACGCTGATCGAACAGCTGCTCATCAACCTTATAAAGAACGGGCTCGAAGCGTCAGCCGCCGGTGAAGAGCCGGTTGAGTTGAAGCTGTGCCGGGATGGAAGCAGGGTTTTGGTGAAGGTCATCGACCACGGGCACGGTCTGGCAAATCCGGCAAACCTGTTCGTTCCTTTCTACACCACCAAGGACAAGGGATCGGGAATTGGTCTTGTGCTCAGCCGCCAGATTGCCAACGCCCACGGCGGGCAGCTGCGGCTGGAAAACCGCAGGGACGGGAACGGCGCCATCGCGACGCTTGAGCTGGGTTAGTTTCTTTGTATTCCGCATGCGTCCTGACACGAAAAATCCGGCGCAAAAACCCATAGCCCTTAAATAAAACGTCCTCCATTCACGATAGTGCGCATAATAGACTGGCGGGGTTCACTGTTCGGCAAGCTACTACTGGACTTCAATAATTTCGAAACCCTGCTCCGCCGTGCGCCATTTGAGCAGCAAATCGTAGACCCTGCCGTCTATTGAGACATCCCGCAGGGAAATCTCATCATCATAAAGAGAACAGGAGCCGTCCCGTACACTCACTTCATCCCAATAGGGTATGAAATTCTTGTGAAACTCCACCACGGAGAACGTTGCACTATCCTCCCGCATGTTGCCCACCATATCGTAGGCTCGAGCGGTCATGGTATGCGTGCCGGCGCCAATATTTGAGTAACCAAATGCCATCGAGTAGCCGGATTTTTGTGCGCCAGCAACTTCGGGGTAAACTTCTGCAACGTCTGGCCGATCACCACCGTAGGGCATTTCGAAAAGAAACGATCCATTGAGCCACATCTCAACTCTGTCGATTCCGTTCTCGGACAGCGCCCAGCCACGCAGGTTCCCTATACCTCCATGCACTTCATCGCGGATGGGCTCCTCAAGTTTCAATTCAAAGAAAATATCACCTCCGCCACCACCGCCGCTACTTTCAAAACTTGTGTAGAGAATATACTCGGCCCTCGAATTATTGTACCCCGCCACCGTTAAGTAGTAGGTTCCCGCTTCCAAACTATGAACGATCAGGAAATTTCCGGATCTGCCGCCGTCGTCATCCTCCGCAATCAGCACCCGTCTGGCATCATACAATTTGCCTACCGTGTCGTGACTGCCACTCGACCATATCGAAAAGGTACCACTCTCGGGAATATCAATTCGAAAGTACCGTGGGTCGTCTTCAAAAGCATCGTCGAGAGCGACGGGGTGTGGGTCGGAGTTATGATCCAGGATGGGCAATGCAGTGGCAAACGATTGTCCAGGGCCTGCTCCACCACCGCCACCAACACTACCGCCAGTGGAACTCAATGTCGTGGTCCCCGGGAAAGTAACTGTGTCTAATGCCGTGTTCAAGTCCGGGTGTTGTGACACAATCAAATGGACGTAATACGTACCATCGGGTGGTGAATCAAAGTCAGTGGTAAACCGGATGTTAGTGAATCGCGCCCCAGGCCTCAGCTGCCCCGTGGGCACGTCCCCGAAAGTGAGTGACTCTCGGGCGGCATTGTAACCGGACCCCCAAGGCTCACGATCGTGTGTCATCCAAAGGGTAACGTACAACGTACCAGTTGTGATGTTCGGGGTATTATTGTGAATTTGTTCGATTTCAATCCTGACAGATTCACGACCATTAATTGTTTGATACGAGAATGACCCGGAAATATCTGCAGAACCCGCGTTAACATTGCTTGCGCTCAACATTACAATGAAAAGGAGAGAAGAATACACACTTACAGTCGATATTTTCATTCGCTTATGCCCTCTTGCAAACGCAGACGCACTTCACAATCATCAAAGCTCCTCGACTTGTCCGATGATCCCGACGGATGCGGGCTGCAAGCAAACTAGATGCCGGGTATCAGGATATAAAGTCTCTGCGCCCTTTCTGTATGCGTCGAATCAAATCTCAAACCGTTGGAAAGACGAGCATCCATGCTCCATTAACCTAACCGTGTGAACCCTGTTTGAATGCCAATCTCCTGGATTTGATAGTATTTTCTCCATCCAGACTCTTCTTCTGACGTGGCATCAGTTAGTGCCCCCGGGCGCCAACAACTGTATAAAAGCGAGGAGTCAAGCAGTCGTTAGTGACAGAGTAGTCCCCTGCATAGAGAACCAGTTCACCCAATTGGGTGAAAACTTGAGTATTTATTTGGTAAACCGAACCTTGTATGAGCTTGAACGCAACTTTATCTGGCTGCTGCCAGGAGAACCTGGAATATACTCTAGTTAGCGGCTTAGCAGAGCGGCCCATGTTCGGCCAGGCAAACGCACTGTGGACACTCTGTGCCAATAGAGCGCCGCATTCACCGAGCTGTCCTAATTCCTGGATACCAGTTTGATCGCCAGTTCTACCTGGTTCTTGGTATCAGTTTTCTTGAAAGCGCTTTTCAGATGGGTTCTGACGGTGTTTGGCGACAGATTCATCGCGGTTGCCGTGGATACGGCGTCACCATTATGGCATAAGCCGGCGCAAACGCCTGCCTCCGCTTTGGTAAGCCCAAATCGCTGCATTAAATACTCCAAAGGCAGTGCGTTACCATCGGGAAATTGTTTCAAGGTAAGCATCCACCGTCGACCACTACACTGCCGATTGTCTTGCACCCCTATCCTGCTCACTTCAATTTCCCATACTGGGGTCATCTCCATGTCGTCAAAAATGGCGCCGTCTATCGCAGGCGACCTGACCAGCAAATTCCACCATTGTTCAAACTTACTGCGTTCATGAGATGTATGCCCGATTGAAAGCGTAGTACTTTTATCGCAAATGGCTGATGTTCCCTTTATCAGCGACGAAGCCGCGGCGTTCTTGAAGGTAATCCTTCGGTTGTCATCCAAGAGTACGATAGCCTGGGGTAGCTGCTGCGCCGATTGCTCAAACACCCACTTTTTCTCAGTCGCCTCTTCCAGCAGTTCAAGAATATGAATGACACGAGCCATATGCCGCTGAAACAGTTTTCCCCGTGCCAAATGCTCGCTCGTGTATTCGCCCGTCTCCAATAGCCGGGAGGAAGTGAATGTCATCCATTTCTGGCACTTCCCCGCTGCCAATAATCCCAATGACCAGCGAATACCCAAAGGTTCAAAGATAGCCTTGTAGTAATGCGTTTTTGAAAATTCTGCGAAGGGGATGACATCATCAGAGATGAGTATCTTCCCTTCTTTCAATTCCTCCAGGCCTCGCGAAATAAGAGGATTCTCGACCGCGCCTGCACCCCTTGTATAACTGTCGAATACATCCTGCAACAAACCTTGCTGACTTTCGTCGAGTGTCACCAACTCAAGGTCGGTGGAGTGGTCCAGGATCGAGTCATAGTGAAACATTGCTCCACCCGGATCGCCCTGAAGCTCCAAATACTTCCGCACGGCCTGAACGACGGTACCTTCGCGAGTTGTGGCCGCGTAAGCCATGTCAATCATTTCCAAATCGGCGTCAATCACCTGGTTAATCTCCCGAGTAGGGCGGCCCTGTGTTCATGGGATGTGCACTATGCTAACCACACCAGGATCACACTAATGAATTGCTGCATCGCAGCCCACCAACAGTTAGCAGTATCGTTAACAGGACAGAAATTCCCAGTCTTTTTTCGGCTGTTCTACCAGAGCAATGGCACAGAGAGTGTAGAGCGCGAAGCCTCGTGCCGTGCGCTGGCCTTCAATTAAGCCTCCCCGACACCTGCCCGCCGCGACGAGGATGCGATAAACCAGCCCGTGAGATCAAGATCGCAGGGCCCCGAAATCATTCAGTAGAGCACAGAAATCCGGTAGTCTTGGGAACAGGGAAGTACAGGGAAAATATCGATGGCGAAGTGGATCAGTTTACTCGTGGTGCTGTGTGTCATCGCGCCGTTACTCGCACTGATCCTCCTGTTGCCGGGACCGATCGTCAGGGACGCGCCGCGGGAGTTGCCCTGGGTGCTGCCCGACTATCGCCTCGGCAACACCCACTGGGATGTCGGGGAGGATGGCAGGATCTACGCCGAGGTGGAGCACTTTTTCCTGCGCGACATATCACCCGAGATGGTGTCCTGGTTCTATCGCTACCTGCCGATATCGACGGTTGAGTACCGGGGTATCACCTATCCTCTCTATCACATATTTCACCCCACCGAGCACGGCACCTTTCGCGTACTGGAGCCGGCCTGGGATGGAACCCCCGGGATGGGCTTTGGCTCGCTGGTCGAGCGTGAGGAGTGGTTTGGACCCTATGACAGCCGCGGCGCGGCGCGTGTCGTCGAGTTCTCCGATGCGGGATTCCTGGCGATTCCCGAGGCGGCGGGCATCGAAATCGGCGAGGTGCGCCATACCTTTCGCCAGGTGGAGGGCGGCACGCAATACCGCGTGGACGCGACAATCGGGTCGACGCTGCCGGTGATCGGGCCGCTGCTGAACTGGTACCTGCGGAACCGGGTGTTCCACCCCGAAATGCTCGAACAGTGGCAGCGTCACCAGTTGGAGGAAGTGGCAAGCCTGCAGTTTTTCCTCAGGGACCTGTATGCCCAGCGCCACAATGGCAGCGCCTTCGTACTGCAGCGGAGCGACCAGCAGGGCGGCGACGCGGAGAAACACCGTGAATAATCGGCTGATTGAACACGCCAGGACACCCGCGACAGGCGTACAAAAACCGTGAAATAACCCCTATCCGGTGATAGTCTGCCGCTATTTGCCAGGGAGCGTTATGATGCGAAACCTCTACTTCCTTCCGGTTCTCTGCCTGATTTCCGCGTTTAGCCACGCCACCACCCTGCACATCATGAACGCGGCGGGCGAGCCCCTGTCGCGCGTGATGGTAACGCAAACGGCGGTGGAAAAAGTGGTCGCGGACCTCAGTGACGACGGCTACGCACCGCACGGCGTACTCACGCCCGCGGATACGACCATCACCCGATTCACCGATGCCGATGGCAATGTCAGCTTTGACGACACGGCTGGTGCGGTCCAGTACCGCGTCAGGAGCCAGGGCTACGTCGATCAATACATCAGCGAAGACAGCCTGGCCGCGGACAGCGGCACGGAGAGCGCAACCGACGACAATGGCGACGACAGCCTGGCCGGGGACAGCGGCGAGGACAGTACGGACGGCGACGTTGGCGAGGACAGCCTGGCCCATGACAGCAGCGAGGGTCCGGCTGTCACAACGCTCGACGTGACGATGGTGCCGATGACGAAAGAGCAGTATATCGCCAGCTACCCTTCCAATGTCTGGTTGTCGAAACTGAGCCTCGGCGGCGATGAGGACCTGAAAAACAGCTTTGAACTCAACTGCTCCTTTTGTCACCAGCAGGCATCGCCGTTCATGCGCAATGAGCGTACGGTGGAGCAGTGGATAGCGGTGTTTGAACGGATGAACAGTTACGGTGCGCGGCTTCCCGGCGACGAACACCAGCAACTGGCGGAACTGTTGCAGAAGGAGTACCGCGAACTGCGGGAGAATCCCGAGGTAGTACCCGAGCCGCGCCGCTGGGAAGGTCACCTCTCAAGCATCGAGATGAAAGAGTGGGTGATCGGCGACGGCTTTTCACAGATGCACGATTTCCTGATCCACCCCAACGGCTTCATCTACGTCGGCGACAACCTGTTTGATCGCCTGTACGAGATCAACACGGAAACCGGCGAGTACACGGTGTACAAGGTCCCGCACAACGATGAGCAGCAGCCGGGCGGGATTCTGGGCAATCGCTTCGTCACCTTCCCGAAAATGCACAACTACCTGGGTGTTCACTCCTTCGCGGTATCGCCCAGGGACGGCAATATATTCATCACGCCGTCCATGCAGCAGGCCTTGCTCGAATTCAACCCCAAAACGAAAAAGTTCACCACGCACGAGATGCCGGGCGGCTACTACCCCCACACCATCCGCGTCGATGCCAAAGACAGGGTCTGGTTTACCCTGGCCCTGTCATCACAGGTGGCGATGCTTGATCGAACCAGCAATGAGTTCACGCTGATCGACCTGCCTGCCCGGGGCGTGCAGGAGTGGCTGATCCTGAAATCGCTGCCGTTGATCTTCGCTTTCGACCCCGCCAACCGCCCGCAGCCCAGCCCGACGCGCGAATCGATCGGCCTGCCCATGCCGTACGGCATCGACGTGGCGCCGGATGGCGGTATCTGGGTAGCGCGCCTGTACGCAAACGATATCGCCCATATCGACCCGGAAACGCTGGAAGTGACCATGATCGACTTTCCGTTCGAGGGCCCCCGCCGCCTGCGCATCGATGCCGATGGCATGGTCTGGATTGTCGCGTTCCAGGACTCCCTGCTGGTTAAGTATGACCCCAAGGCCGATGTGTTCACCCCGTATGAACTGCCCGTGGTCAACGAAATCCCCTATGCGCTCAACGTCGACAAGGAACGCGGCGTCGTCTGGGTGAATGGCAATCAATCGGACACCATACTCGGTTTCGACATCGCCAGCGAAACCTGGAAGGTCTACCCGATGCCGCGCCAGCGCTTCTTCACCCGCGATATCGAAATCTCCGAGAGCGACGGCGCGGTCTACACCACGAACTCACACTTCCCGACCTGGCAATCCGAAGGGGGGCTGCCCACGTTACTGCGCATCACGCCCCTGCCGGACCAGGCACCGCAACACTGATGTCGCCGCCACGGTTAGCGCTGTCTCTGGCAGCATTGCTTGCAGCCGGGACCACAGCGGCCGACAGTGGCTGGCTCTACTATGGCGGCGACCAGGGGGGAAAACACTACTCCACGGCCGCCGTGATTGACAGGGACAACGTGGCCGGCCTGGACGTCGCCTGGGTACACCGCAGCGGCGATGTCGAGCGCTACGGCGAGGCGATGCAGAACACTTCGGCACAAGCGACGCCGATACTGTTGCCGCCCTCGGCGGGTGAGTCACTGGTGTACTGCACACCGTTCAACCGGGTTATCGCGCTCGATCCCGGCACAGGAGAACAGCGCTGGGAATTCGACCCGGGTATCGACCGGCGCGGTGACAGGACCTTCCGCTGCCGCGGCGTCAGCTATGCGGTCGAGCCGCGTGTGGCAACCGGCGCACACTGCCATCACCGGCTCTATCTGGCGACCCATGACAGGAAGCTGTGGGCGATCGATGCGCGCGACGGCAAAGCCTGTGACGGTTTCGGCAGGGCGGGCGCGGTCGAACTGTACGGCGAGGAGGGCTATGTTCCCGGCGACGTCAGCAGTTCGTCGGCGCCGACCGTGGCCGGCGGTGTGGTGGTCGTCGGTTCAGGTGTCATCGATTTCGCCCGGGCCACCGCGCCACGCGGCACGGTCAGCGCCTTTGACACGCTCACGGGGAAGCGGGTCTGGCAGTTTGATCCCCTGCTCGGCCACGCCTCGAGCGGCGCGGCCAACGTCTGGGCGCCGATGTCGGTCGACGAGGACAACGGGCTGCTGTTCCTGCCCACCAGCGCGCCCTCCCCGGACTACTACGGCGTCGACCGCCCGGGAGATGATTTGTACGCCAATAGCATCGTCGCACTGGACCTGGCCACCGGGGCCGTGCGCTGGCACTTCCAGCATGTGCGCCACGACCTGTGGGACTATGACACGCCGGCACAGCCCATCCTGTTTCAGTGGGAGAAAAACGGGGCATCCATCCCCGCGCTGGCACAGGTCACCAAGCAGAGTTTCGTGTTCGTACTCAATCGCCTGACCGGCGAATCGCTGTGGGAGATCACCGAACACCCGGCGCCGCCCTCGGACATTCCCGGGGAACGGCCGGCCCTGACACAGCCCAAACCGATCGCGCCCCCGCCCCTGGTCGACTCGTTCCTGATACCGTCCAACGCCTGGGGACTGACGCCCTGGGACCGCGGACACTGCGCCCAACAACTCGCCGCGCTGAACAACCTGGGCCTGTTCACGCCGCTCAGTGAGCAGCTGAGCCTGATGTATCCCGGCAGCCTGGGCGGCGCCAACTGGGGCGGGGGCGCCCTGCTGGCGGAGTCCGGCGTGCTGTTGGTCAACATCAATAACGCGGCCTTCAGCGGCAAGTTGGTTCCCACACCGGCAGGCGCCGCGTCCGCCGCGAAAACGGACCACCCGGAAAGCGGCAAACGCATGCAGGTGACGATGCAGGGTACGCCCTACACGGTCGACATAGGCGCCCTGACCTCGCCGCTGGGCATACCCTGCAACGCGCCGCCGTGGGGCAAGCTGATCGCGGTGAATTTATACACAGGGTCGATCGACTGGCAGACGGCGCTGGGCTCGGTGCATGAGATGGGCCCGATTACCGCACCCTTCCATATCGATTGGGGCACGCCCAACCTGGGCGGCGGTATCGCGACTGCCGGCGGCCTGTTTTTCATCGGCGCGACGATGGACAGGCAGATACGCGCCTTCGATGTGAACAACGGTGAAACGCTTTGGAAGTTCACCCTGGCCAACGACGCGACGGCCACGCCGATGACCTACCTGTACCGGGGCCGCCAGTACGTGGTGATCAACGCGGGCGGGCACTACATGTTCCAGCGCGGTTACGGGGATTACCTGTACGCGTTTGCGCTGCCGGAGTAGGTGTGCGCTACTCGGCCGCGAGGCGCGCCGCGAGCGCAGCGCCCTGGCCAATCTGCGTGACCAGGCTCGCTGAATCAAAGTAGATGCGCTCGTTTACGATGCGATCACCCTCAAAAAAGAAGATCGCGCAGACAGGCACCCGGAAAGCCTTGCCGGTGGGTTCCAGTCCGTAGAATACGCCGTCGTTGGTGCCCAGCAGATCGAACTCGGTAATCACGCAATCCTGCGCAAAATGCATGCGTACATTTTCGTGCCGCTGGTCGGGGAATGCCGTTCGCGTCGCGCGGTAATACTCCATCACCGCGTCGGGACCGTCGAAGACCTCGTTGGTGGCCATTATCTCGTAATGCGGTTTATCGAAGGTCGCCAGCGTACGCTCGAACTCCTGGGCCACCTCTGACTCAAAGTGTTCCTGCACCACCCGCTCGCGACGCTGTTGCAGTTCCTGGTCCATACATTCTCCCCACGGTGAAGGTCGTCCTTGGAATAGTACACGCCCAGCCGTCCAGCGCGACCAGTTTATCGCGCAATTTTTCAGCAGGCTTGTCCCGGTAACAGCGGGAACCGTGCTATGGTGAATCAGTGCCGTGATACCCACCAATGGCCTGCCTGGCGAGTAGACGCACAGCTCGTGGTAGCAGTCTCAACCTCTGGCCCGGCAGCGCGGAAAAAGGATTCACGCATCAGCCCCCTAACGGAGAGCCAACCCAATGAACGAGCCAGCCCGTCCGTCGCGCTACCCGAGCGGTGCAAACAAGCCAGCAGACGCTGTCCCGTATCCCGCCTACCTTTGCCGGCTGCGCCTGTTCATGGCGGCACTGGCCCTGTGCCTCGCCGGCTGCTCCGCGACGTACCCGGTCAACCCGGAGTTGCAGAACGCCGAAGCCGGCAGCGGCTACAACCTGGACAAATCGCTCGCCCGCTCCAAGGGGAAGAGCGACGTGTTGCTGCTGCTGGCTTTCTCGGGCGGCGGCACCCGGGCGGCGGCGTTCTCCTACGGCGTGCTGAAGGAATTGTCGCAGACCGAGATCGGCGAGGGCGAGAATCGCCGCCCGCTCACCACCGAAATCGACGCGATCACGGCGGTGTCCGGCGGCAGCTTCACCGCCGCGTACTACGGCCTGTACGGCGACCGCATGTTCGAAGACTACGAGCGCGTGTTCCTGCGCCGCGACGTGCAGGGTGAACTCACCAGCCAGGTGCTCAACCCGTTCAACTGGCCGAAGATCGCGTCGCCATTCTATACGCGTGCGGATATGGCAACCGAACTGTATAACGACACGATTTTCAATCACGCCACGTTCAGGGATCTCGCGGACGCGAACGGACCGTTCATCGTCATCAATGCCACCGAAATGACCCTCGGCACGCGCTTCCAGTTCACCCAGAACTACGCCGATATCATCTGTACAGACCTCGAAGCACTGCCCGTTGCCCGCGCGGTCGCGGCGTCATCGGCGGTGCCGTTGCTGTTCAGCCCGATCACCATCGTCAACCGCGCCGGCGAATGCGGCTGGCAGGAGCCGGCCTGGGTGAGCAAGGCGCTGGCCACCGACAACCGCAGCGGCCGCCTGTACAACCTCGCCTCCAGCCTGGTGGAACTGGACAACCGCGAGGAGCACCCCTATCTGCACCTGTTCGACGGCGGTCTGGCCGACAACCTCGGACTGCGCGCGATGCTGGACGGCGTGCTGCGCCATGACGACATTACCACCGCGCTGACAACGCTCGGCATGAGCGAGACGCGCAAGGTAGTGGTCGTACTGGTGAATGCCGAGACCGCGCTGGATGTGGAATCCAGCCGCAAAATGCAGACCCCGAGCTTCGCGGCCGCTCTGGGAGCTGCAACCTCGGTGCCGCTGCAGCGCTACAGCTTCGAAACCGTTGCGCTGCTCAAGGACCGGCTGCAGGAGTGGGAGCAGCAATCGTACGAGAGCGTCTGCGGCGTCGCGACGACCCCGACCAAAACCAAAGGTGATGGCGGCTGCAAGGGAGTCGACTTTCACTTCATCGAGGTCAATTTCAGTGAGTATCCCGACGCCGCCGAGCGCGACTATCTGAAGCAGTTACCGACCTCCTTCCGTCTCACCGACGAGGCCGTGGACCGCCTGATCGCCGCCGGCGGGCTGGTGCTGCGCAACAACAACGAATACCAGAATCTGGTGAGGGGCGCAAGGTGAGCACTCTACGTCACAGCCTGTGGATACAGCTCTGCGGTTTGTGGGTTTTTGCGGCCCAGGCGCATGCGAGCTTGTTGACCTATTACGGAATCGCCGGAGAGGCAGCCTGGCTTACCCGGATCGGTGGTTCGGGCGCTGTCACCGATACTGAAGATTTCAACAGTTTTACCCGCGACGTGTTGATCGAGGGTCGCAGCTTCGACGTGGGCGCATTCACCATCACGGCCAGTGGGAACGGAAATACAACCTTCAACAGGATCGACGTTCCACCGTACGAGAGCTCACAGGCCAATCAGGACGGCACGCCTTCATTCTATGGCTTGCACAATGTAACACTGGATTTTGCGGAAAACCTGTCCGCCTTCGCGCTGGGGTTCCTGGACTCAGGGTCTCCCATCCAGGCTTACGACATCCGCGTCGATTTTACGGATGGCTCCAGCCAGATTATTCAGTTCGGGGTACCGCGCTCGGCCGAGTTCAGGGGGCTGGCAACCACCGAAGGGCAACTGATCGATTCCATTTCCTGGCTCCGCAGTGGTGTTGCCACCAGCCCGTTCTCCATTGATAACACGCGGCTGGTTGCCGCCAGGGTCCCGGAGCCCGCGATGCTCGCCCTGTTCGGCTTAAGTCTCGCCGCGCTGGGTTTCGCCCGGAGCAGGCGCCCGGGAACCGGCCGGTTTGCAGCGACGAATCCAGCCAAGACCTGCGAGTCCAACACCCAGTAGGACTAAGGTAGCGGGCTCGGGGACCTGTCCCGTTACATGGGCCCTGAACGAGCCTATGCCATAAGTGTTGCCGATATTTTCGCTCGGGAACGAAAAGGGCTCTGGCTGGAAAAATCCTGTTGCGGACACAGACGCCAGCGTCGGCGCAGCCGCTATATTGACGCCGCCGAAATACCAGGCATCCGACGAAGCTTCCGCTGCCGCGCCGAAGCGGTAAGTGACGCCCGACAGCAAATCCAGCGCTGAAATACCCGTGAAGCGGAATTGCCCGCCATTGAACACCGCGCCGGCCAGCACACTGTTCGCGGTGGAAACGGCCGTGCTCGCCAGCAGAGCCCCGCCGGCAGTCCAGATACCGACCCGGTGGGGCCTGGAGAGACCATCCCGGCCGGCGTCAAAAAATCCCAGCGCGTCGACAGTGATATTCTGGACAGGGGTAAACTCAAAACCGTAGGTGGAGGACTGTGAACCACTGGTAAGAAAGCCGCCGGAGTAGCTGAAGATCACGCCTGCCTGAACCGTGCTGGCGCAGGCCGTAAGTGCCAGCGCCGCTATCCGGTTGACCAGCATCCAATTCATCGCAATGTCTCCTCTTCGCTTCTGTGCGGTTTCGCGCTTTCCTGTTCCCGCGACTTCAGTTCATAGCGAAACTCACGGCCGTCGCGCATCTCCACCGCCTCGCTGAAGAAACCGGATGTTTCCAGGGTCACGGTAACATCCCGCTGGCCGCGGTTCTGCCAGTACCAACCGTGAAGACCGGGAAATGCCGCGCTGTAGCTCCCGCTGCCGTAGGTGCCGCGCGCCTTCGCAAAGCTCCGCGCGTAGCCGGGAGCGGCGCCGTCCGGCTGCCCGTGCATATCGAACAATACCTTATCGTCGGCCCGCCATTCAAACAGCATCGTCGCGCCCGCCGCCAGGCGGTACTTGTACTCCAACGCCTCCATCGGGGCGAGCTGGAATACGATACGATCATTGCGCCAGGTCTTGTTCTGTGACACCAACGACGCATCGCTCTCATGAGCCAGGCCCAGCACGCCCAGTGCGGCGCCGGAACCGAGCGGGTCCCAGCCGTACTCGGCCGGCAGAACGATGGTCAGCAGCAGGGCCACTGCCAGCAACAGTGCGCCGCCGCTGGCGATGAGCACCTTGCGATCTCGAAAGGGTGTGTTCATGAAAACAGGTAGCCCGCAAATTGCTCGCCGGCGAGCACGAACCCTGCGCACATGACCGCGCAGTTGAGAAGGTACGCCTGGTGCTGAAAGCGCGGCTGTCGCCGCCAGTACCACAGCAACAGGAGCATGATACACAAGGCCAGCAACTGCCCCAGTTCCACGCCCAGGTTGAAGCTCAGCAGATTGACCAGCAGGCCATCTCCGCCTCTGATCGTGTCCTGTAAGCGGGTGGCCAGCCCCAGGCCGTGGAACAGACCGAATACCATCACGGCGATTCGCGGGTCGGGCGCGATACCCGGCAGGTGCTGAAAGCCCCCGATATTATCAAACGCCTTGTATACCACCGACAGGCCGATGATCGCGTCGATCAGGTGCTCATTCACCTGCCAGCCCGCCCAGACCCCGAACACCAGGGTAAGGCTGTGACCCAGCGTGAACAGGGTGACATACAGCAGGATATCGCGGGGCCGGTACAGGAAAAAGATGACGCCCAGCAGGAACAGCAGGTGATCGTAGCCGCTAAACATATGCTTGGCGCCGAGGTACAGGAAAGGACCAACGGCGGGACCGGTGAGGCCCTGCACATACGCGCTGTTATCCGTCGACAGGTCGTGCGCCCAGGCGGAGACGCTCACCAGCAGCAGGCAGACTGCGGGCAGGACGCGTCCCGGCCACGGCCCCACCTATTGGCTCTCGTCGACTTCCACCCAGTATTGGGTGTGGCAAGCCTTGCAGACCTGGAAAATACGCCCGCCGGCATCGAACAGCGCATCGCTATCCTTCGCCTGGGCCGCCTGCATCGCCAGTTCCCCGGCATCCACCAGCGCCTGCGAGTACTCGATCCAGTCCGCTCCGCCGGTACGGCCCGGCAACATCAGCAAATTGCCCGCTTCACTCAATGTCACCGCCGCCCGCACTACCCCGGCCCAGCCCTCGTCCGTGGTCGGCGCGAGTTCCTCCCTGCCCTGGGCAGTGATGATCGTCCCCGCGGAATCCCAGATGACGTCAGCCGCCGGGTCCAGGATAAACTCCATCGTCTGGTGTATATCGGCGACAGCGCGATAGGGTTGCTCCGCCTCCGTGGTGCGGTCGGCGCAGCCCGCCAGTACGATCCCTGCCGCAAACGCCATCGCAAGAGGTATGGTCGGGAAGCTTCTACGCATGCTGGTCTCTCCGCTGGTCGCGGATACTGTACCAGAGTTTGACCAGGATTGAGTTCAGTAGAATTATACTGAAGGCAGCCGGATCGCTTCCGGGCTGCGGATAGACCCGGCGCTACCGGGCCTTAGTCTTTATGACCGCCACTCCCACAATCGGTGCGCAGCACCTCGACGCGGCGATTCTGCGCGCGGCCGGCTTCGGTGCTGTTATCCGCAATCGGGTTGGCTTCGCCGTAGCCGTTGACCGTGAAACGGCCGCTGAGATCGACACCCTGCCGCTGCAGGTGACTGGCAACGGCCTGTGCCCGGCGCTTTGACAGGCCGAGGTTGTAGCTCTCACTGCCGATGCTGTCCGTGTAGCCGTTGATTTGCCCGCTGATAAAATTGACCTTCGGATTTTTCAGCACCGGCACGATCGTATCCAGCTGTGCGATATCGCCGGCGGTGAGCACATCCGAGTCAAACGCGAACTCCGTCTGCATCGTGAAGTTGCAGTTGCAGCCGAGCTCACCGACGGTCGCGCCCGACGCCGTGTCCTTGCATTCATCCTGCGCATCACACACACCGTCATTGTCCTGGTCCGGGCACTGCGCCGGCGCCGCGACGACAGGCGCAGCGGCCGGTGCCGGCCTGCTGGCGAAGGTATAGGTGATACCGCCGGAAACGAAGTAGAAGTCTTTCGAGATACTGCTTTCAAACGACTCGGCCTCGAGGCGAACGGCCCAGTTGCCGTAGTTGTAGGCTACACCGGCGCCGTAGGCGAACTCCGTATCGTTGTTGTTGCTGGAGCCCGCATTACTGACATCGAGTTCCGATTTCAAATCGATCACGCCCGCCTTGACGAAAAGATCAACCGGCCCCACCGGCAAGCGGCCGACCGCAAAGGCGTCCCAGCCGGAAAAATCGACATCGATATCCTGGGTGAACACCGTGCGCGATATGCTGCCGAAATCGATATAGCCGCCCTCCACACCCAGCCAGGGGAAAAAGTTGTAGCCGAGATAGGCCTTCCAGCCGGTGTCATCATCATCGAGCTCCACATCGTAAGGACCGGGATAGCCATAGTGTGCGGCATTCTGCTTCACATTGGTTTGACCGCCGCTGGCGCCAATATAGATGCCCTCCTCCGCAGCGAAAGCCGGCACCGCCATCGACAATACGGTCATTCCTGCTAACAACATCAGTACTCTTGGGGTGGACATCGGCCTTCTCCTTGTTCGCTATGCTGCCTGTCCCCGGGATACTTTCTGGCGAAAGCCGGGCATCGGAGCCCGGGACCGCAGACGGTGCATGGATAGTAAGTAGCGAATGTGACGGATTGATTACATTCGCAACCGGAATTACCCGGGACACGAAAACAACGGGAAGAGGCGCCGCAATCAACTGGTACTCCCGACAAACTGCGATTACCCTGACAACGACATGCACGACGGGGCGAAAGCGGAATGAACATCACGAGGCTTAAGCAGGCGGAAGCGGATTTCCTGGCACGCTATCCCGGCGGCTTCGCCGACCCGGGCCTGGCCCCGATCCGGAAAAAGCACAACGTCGGCAAACTGACCGAATTCGCCCAGGCAAACCTGCGCAGGTCGGATTTCAACAGGCCGGCACACATCGCCGATACGCTGGTGCGGATTATCAGCCGCTCCTCCATGGTGTCCCTGTTTGAAAAACCCAGGTTCCGGGATTTCATTCGCGCGCTGAACTCCCGCGAGAAGGAGCACCTGGCATTCGCCCTGGAAAAGCGCCTGTACGGCCGCAACAAACGCGAGGGTTTCGAGGAAATCCTGGGTATGCTGTCGCATCACGGGATCGCCAAATGGCCGGTGATTTCCGCGGTGCCCTATTACTTTGCGCCGACCCGGGAGGCCTTCGTCAAACCGACAACCGCGAAGGGTATTATCGCCTTCCTCGAGGTCGATGGCCTGGCGTACAAGCCAACACCAAGCTGGGCATTCTACAGCGCGTACCGAAAGCTGCTGGGGCAGGTGAAGAAAGAGGTACATCCCTCGCTTTCGTCCGACTACGCGGCGTTGTCGGGCTTTCTGATGAGTAGTCTGTAGCCAAAACAGCTTTTACCTGCCGCGCTGGCGCGAGGCGCCGTACCCGCCCTTCTATCCTGCGGCTTTTCCGGTATATTTGGCCGATGAACGCCTGGAGGTATTGCTATGGACCTGATGGAAATTTCTGTAGAGCGAAAGATGGGGCGCGAGGAAGTCGCCCGACTGCTGCACCAGCTCGCCGACTCGCTTGCCCGCCACAACGGCGTGGACTTCAAAAAGGATGGCGTCAAGGTGAACATCAGGGTTCCCGACGAGGTGACAGTCGAGTTCGAAGTCGAGATCGAAAGTGATGAATCCAGCATCGAGGTCGAAATCAGCTGGTAATCACTGGCCTGCATCGCGTTCAGCGCATCAGGAACACCTGTTCCATTTCGTGCCAGTTGGCGCCGGGCTGACGCCCTGGCAGCGGAATCTGGCAGGGGTCCGTCTGGCGCCACCAGCGCCGGATTTCCGGGTCCGCGGCCACCGCGCGCATGTCCCGCTCGTAGTCACTGCCGGTGTACTCGAAGTAACTGAAGAGATACTTCCTGCCCTCCAGTTCGGTAAGGAATATAGAGTAATTGCGTACGTGGTGCCTGGCGAGGCAGGCGGTCACCGATTCCCAGGCATTGGCATGTAATTCCAGGTACAGCGCTTCGCGCTCCGGCTTCAGGCCGATGACCGAGCCGAAGCGCAGCACGCCGTCCGCACTGGAGCGGGGATTGGTCGCGCCATAGACGCTGGCGGCCCCGTTATTGTCAGCCATCGCGTTATCCTCCCTGCCCTATCACCGCGGTGTGCGCGTTGATCCTGCGCCGCTTGATCTGTTCCCAGTCCCACGCAATTCCCAGGCCGGGTTCGCGTGGCGCCAGTGCCTGCCCGTTGTCGATTTGCAGCGGTTGTTGTGTGATCTCATCGAGTTGCGGTATGTACTCCAGCCAGCGGCCATTGGGCACCGCGCATACCAGCGAGACATGCAGTTCCATAAGGAAATGGGGACACACGGGCAGGTTGAAACTCTCTGCGGTGTGCGCCACTTTCAACCAGGGCGTGATGCCGCCGACCCGGGCCACGTCGACCTGCACGACAGAGCAGGCGCCGCGCTGCATGAACTCGCGAAAATGGCCGATGGAGTAAATGGACTCGCCAGTGGCGATCGGCACCGTGGTGGCGCCGGACAAACGCACATGCCCTGACAGGTCATCCGCCGGCAGCGGCTCCTCCAGCCACGCCAGGTTCGCGGGCTCGAAACAGCGCGCCCTTCGAATGGCCTCGTCAACGGTAAACGCCTGGTTGGCGTCCACCATCAGTTCCCAGGCCGGGCCCACCGCGTCGCGCAGGGCCATGATGCGCTCGACATCCTGCGCGGCACCGGGTTTGCCCACCTTGATCTTGGCGCCGCCAAAACCCGCCGCCTGCGCAGCCAATGCATCCTCCACCAATGTATCCTGTTCGAGGTGCAGCCACCCGCCCTCGGTGGTGTACAGGCCCACCCGGTCTTTGGCGCCACCGGCCACCACATGCAGCGGCAGGCCGGCCCTCCTGCACTTCAGGTCCCACAGCGCGGTATCGATCGCCGCCAGCGCCAGCGCCGTGATCACCCCGACCGTGGTGGCGTTGGTGGAGAATTTCAGGTCGCGCCAGATGGACTCGATATGCGCCGGATCGCGGCCCGGCAATTGCGGTGCCAGGTGATCCAGCAGCAACGCCATCACCGAGCTGCCGCCGGCGCCAATAGTGTAGCTGTAGCCGACGCCCTCCAGGCCGTCGGAATCGAACAGGCGTACGAGCGGCGTCTCCTGGCTGACGAAGCTCTGGATGGCATCGGTGCGCCTGACCCGGGGCACGAGGTCTACCATCGCCAGTTCTACCCGCTCGATTGTGCTCATAACCCGCTCCTGTCCCGTTGATTACGCAGCCTGGTCCGCCCGACCGGACTCCCCGGGCAAACCGTGTTCCCGCCCGCCCAGGCGCGTGGATAACCAGACCATGCCATAGCAGACCAGCGGTACGCCGTAGGCGGACTGTACGGTATACGCATCGGACAGGTAACCCATCACCGGCGGGATGATCGCACCGCTGATGATCGTCATGATGATCAGCGAGGAGCCCATCTCGGCCTTGTCGCCGAGCTGCTCCAGCCCCAGGGCATAGATGGTGGGGAACATGATCGACATGAAGAAACTGGTGGCGCCCAGCGCGAACACCGCGGCAATACCACCGGTCGCCAGCGCAATGCCCACCAGGGCGACATTGATCAGCGCGTAGAGGCCCAGCAAGCTGCGCGGCGCGATGTACTTCATCAGCCAGGTGCCAATGAAGCGCCCGACCATGAACGACAGCAGGCTGGCCGAAAGGTAGAACGCGGCCGTCTTCTCCGGCGTCAGCGGCGTCACTTCCTTGGTGAAATCGATGAAATAGCTCCAGACGCCAATTTGCGCACCGACATAGAAAAACTGCGCAACGATCGCCCAGACAAAACTGCGGTGGGCAAAGACGCCGGCCAGGGACGGCTTGCCTGCCGAGGCACCCCCGGCGCCGGCGGCGGGAAAACGCGTGATGGCCACGAGCAGTGCGACGATCAGCAGGATGCCCGCGAGGCCCAGGTAAGGCAGCTGGACCTGCCTGGCCTCCTGCGCGCGGTACTCCGCCAGCGCCTGCGGCGACAGCGCCGCGATGGCGTCCGGCGTATGCTCGATACCGGAGAAAATGAACAGGCCGCCCAACAGCGGAGCAACGAATCCGCCCAGGCCGTTGAAGGACTGGGCGAAGTTGATCCGCCTCGCCGCCGTGGCCGGGTCGCCCACCAGCGTGATGTAGCCGCTGCCGGAGGTCTCCAGGAACACGATACCGGTGGCGATAATAAACAGCGCAAGCAGGAAAAAGCTGTAGTTCGCGACGGCCGCCGCCGGGTAGAACAGCGCCGCGCCGAGGGCGTAGAGCAGCAGGCCGCACAGGATGGCACGTTTGAAACCCAGCTTCTTCATCGCATAACCGGCCGGTATCGCGGCAAACGCGTAGGCGAAATAGAACGACACCTGGATGAAGCTGGCCTGCCCACGAGACAGATCCAGGGCTTTCTGGAACTGGCGGATCAGGATGTCATTCAGGTTGTGCGCGATCGCCCACATGAAGAACAGGCTGGTCACCAGGATGAACGCGCTCATATACGCCCTGGGAATCACGCGGTTTGCGGACTGGTCGAGGCCACTGACAGGCATTACACAATCTCCAATCGACAGGGGGCTGGCTGAACACCATGTTGGACGAAATACGACCGCTTGCCATTCATTATTCATACCGGCGTAATATTCCCGCGCAAAGCATGATAGGGTTAGCCACCGACCCCGTTCAAGCGCACTCAACAATAAATAGCGAGGCAGTTCATGGGCAACGTCCGGACCGCGAAGACTTTCTGCAAGATTTGCTCAGCCTATTGCGGCATAGAGGTCGATATCGACGATGAACAGATCCTCGAGATACGCGGCGACCAGTCCCACCCGATGAGCAAAGGCTATACCTGCACCAAAGGCCGGCAGTGGGCCCACCAGTACCACAATGAGAATCGCCTGCTGACCGCGCAGGGCAGGCCAGGCCGCGACCAGCCGTTTTCCACAATCGGGAACGAACAGGCTCTCGACGAGATTGGCGAGAGACTGCGGCAGATTATCGCGCAGCACGGTCCGAGGGCGGTCGCCATCTATCGCGGTAACGGTTTGTCGGTGAGTTCCAACGGCAACCAGGTGGCGCAGGCGTGGCTGGCGGGCGTCGGCTCGGAAATGGATTTCAGCAGCATGAGCATAGACCAGCCGTCCAAGATCATCGCCGTCGGTCGACACGGGGTATGGGGCGGTGGCGCCCACGGTTTTGCCGGCGCGGATGTCTGCATGCTGATCGGCAACAACCCGATCATCTCCGCGCTGAACATGACCGGCGCACCTCCCGGCTGGAATCCCACCGCGCTCAAGGAGGAGAAGAAGCGCGGCCTGAAGTTGATCGTTATCGACCCAAGGCGCACCGAGACCGCGGAGCATGCGGACATTTATCTCCCGATTCGCCCGGGCGAAGACGCCAACCTGCTGGCGGGCATGGTGCGCATCATCATCGAGGAACAGCTTTATGACCAAGCCTTCGTGGATGCCGAGACCGAGGGTTTCGCCGCGCTGCAGGCCGCGGTTGCGCCGTTCACGCTGGATGCGGTCGCCGCTCGCTGCGGCCTGCCAGCAGAGGATATTGCCGCGGCCGCGAGGCTCTTCGCCAGCGCGAAGCGAGGCACCGCCAGCTCCGGCACCGGCCCCGACATGGCCAGGTTTCCGCATTTGTCAGAGCACCTTATCCTGGCGCTGAATACCCTGTGCGGCCGCTGGAATCGCGAGGGCGATGCCGTTGCCGCGCCAAACCTGTTGACCCCCAATATTGCGCCGCCGGCGCAGGTCATACCCACCGGGTTTCTGCCGCCGATGCTCAACCCGGCATTGAATACCAAAACATCACGCATTCGCGGCATCAGGCAGGTTTTCCAGGAGATGCCGACACCGGTCGCCGCGGAAGAGATCCTGACACCCGGCGAGGGGCAGGTGAAAGCGCTGATCGTGATCGGCGGCAACCCCGTGATGTCATGGCCGGACCAGGCGAAAACGCTGGCAGCCCTGGCCGAACTGGATTTGCTGGTCTGCATGGATATCAAACACACGGCCACCACCCGCTTCGCCGACTACCTGCTACCTGTTGCCCACGCGTTTGAACGCGACGGGCTGGCCGAGTTTACCGACCGGCTGTACGACCAGCCCTTCGGGCAATACAGCAAACCCCTACTGAAACCCCGGGGCGATGTGCGGGAAGAGTGGCGCTACCTGGTCGGCCTTGCCAGACGGCTGGGCACCTCGATCCAGTTGGAGGGCGGCGCCATTGACCTCGATAACGAGGCCCTGGAAACCCTTGATATCCTGGAATTGATGTTCCCCGACGACAAAGTCAAGGTACCGATCAGGGAACTGGCCAAATACGAAGGCGGCCAACTGTTTCCCGAGTTCGCCGATATCAGGGTTGGCCCGCCCTACGAGGGGCTGGAGGCGAAACTGCAGTTGTTGCCGCCCGAGGCCGCTGCGGACCTGCGCGCGCTGTCCGACTCCCCGCCCGTTGCGGAGGGCCGCTATGGCGAAGACGGCAGCTTCACCCACCTGCTGTCCGTGCGGCGCGTCAAGCATGTCTATAACTCGTCGTGCCATGACTTCCCCAAAAACCCGGCCGGTAATCCCGCCTATCTCCACCCCGATGACATCAGCGAGTTGGGGTTCCGCCCGGGTGAAACCGTCACACTGGAATCGGAGCACGCCAGCATCCAGGTGATGCTGGAGGCGGACAGTGCACTGCGCAGGGGTATTGTCTCGATGTCGCACTGTTTCGGAACGTCACCCGGGGAGCCAGAGGATATTGCGCAGTTTGGCGCGAATGCCTCGCGGCTCATTGCCGTGGACAAAGACTTCGATCCGCTGATGGGCATGCCGAGGATGACGGGGTTTCCGGTGAAACTGGCCGCACTCTGAGCGCCGACCTCGTTGCGGCCGTTTACCGCGCGGTCTTCAGCAGGTCGACAGTGACTGTGCCACTGACATGCGTACCAATGGCGTTCCTGCCCGCCACCGCAATATCGACGAGGCAGTTACCGTCTTCCTCGCGCCTGGCAATGACTTCACCGCTCATTACCATGGTATCGCCCGGGTAATTGGGCGCGCCCAGGCGTATCTTCACCGATTTCAGTATCGCCTCGGGGCCGGCCCAATCCGTGACGTAGCGGCCCACCAGGCCGTTCGAGGTAAGAATATTCATGAATATATCGGGCGAACCGAGTTCCTGTGCCCGCGCCTTGTCGTGATGCACATCCTGGTAATCCCGCGATGCGATCGCCGTCGAGACAATCAGCGTCGGCGTAATCTCGATAGCCAGTTCCGGCAGCTGGTCACCGACGGCGACGCGATCGAAAGCGGCGTTGCTGAACACTTGCTCACTCATGGTAAGTTCTCACTCGCTAACTCATCGTTTACGGGCTTGTAGCGCAGTATCGTGAAGCGCATCTCGGCGACTTTTTCACCCTCCTCCGTACAGTATTCCAGCAACTGCGTCAGGAAGTACCCCCTGCCCAGTGCGGTTTTCTTCTCTTCGGAAATCGATTCCAGGCGATACCTGTGGTGCAGTTTTTCACCCGGTTTCACGTAGCGCAGATAGGTCTGTTCGCAGTTGGTGGCGACCACCGCAACGTAGCCCGCATCGACCATCGCGTCTGAAGCCTCGGCCATCGCATCGACAGTGGATGAACCCGGCGCCTGCTCCTTCAGGCCTTTCATGGTCCAGGCCTGCAACATGGTCGGTGGCGCGACCAGCCCGCCATGGCGCGTACCGGCGGCATACGCCGCGTCCGTGTAGATCGGGTTTCGGTCATTCATCGCCTGGGCCCAGTGCCTGATCATCGGTCGATTCACCTCATCCCAGCTCGTTTTGATGCCGTCCTCGTCCCGCTCGACATACGCCTGCATTGTTGTGTAGAAATCCGCCTGCCCTTCACTCATCAGTCACTCCAGATCACGCGCCTTGGATGCAATGCCCGCCGCCCGGTTCCGCCTCGGGAAGACCGGACCGGCTTTTTCAGGCCCAGAGGATAATCAAAAAAAGCGGGATCACCAAAAATTACCTTAGCTGCGGAAGAGTGCCGGATATCCGTGTATCATCCGGGACCGGCATCCGGTTGTTTCCAATACGGTCCGGATTGCCCACTATCCGCTGGAAGGATTGACTATGAGTGACTATTTTGACTGTACGCCGGTAGGCCTCGACTTTCTCGAACAAACAAAGAACGTCTACAAGTCGGAGGAAATTGTAAGGGCGACGCCGGAGCAGATTTTCGACGTCTTCGAGGATGACGTGTCGTGGACAGTCTGGGCGTTTCCAATACAGCGGGTGGAGTGGACCTCGCCAAAACCGTTCGGCGTCGGCACCACGCGCACCGTTTACATGATGGGCGGCATGAACGGCTATGAGGAATTCATCGCCTGGGAACGCGGCAAACGGATGGCCTTTACGTTCCTCGGTTGCAGCAAGGAAACGCCCGAGAAATTCCTCGAGGACTACCGCGTGACCGACCTGGGTGACGGTACCTGCCGGGTCGTCTGGTACATGGCGATGGAACAGCGCGGCGGTCCCACCTGGAGCGACGCGCTGACACGCCCCATTATGGGTATCGCAAACCGGTGGATGTTCCGGCGCTTTAAAAAGTACGCGGAAGCCTACGCGTCAAGTTCCGGCCGGTAACGACGGGCAGTTCCACCCGCTCAAACGGACAACACGCTGCCCGCTGTCCAGCCACCGTCCACCACCAGCGGGTGACCGGTCACGAAGGAGGCCTCGTCGGACGCCAGGAACAGGATGGCATTGGCGATCTCGATGGCCTCACCAAAACGGCCCAGCAAATGCGCAGACACCATCTGGTCCTTGATCGGCTTCATGCTTTCGTCCTGCAATACCGCTGTCAGCGGCGTTTCGATCGCACCGGGACACACACAGTTCACCCGGATGCCGCGCTTGGCAAAATCCGCGGCCATGTTTCGCGTCATTTGGATCACAGCGCCTTTCGAGGTTCCGTAGCTGATCTGCCCATTCAAACCGAGCAGGCCTTCAACGCTGGCGATATGGACAATGCTGCCGGAGCCCTGTGCAAGCATGACTCTCGCCGCGTGCTTGGCGAACAGGAAGCTGCCCTTCAGGTTGATGTTCATCACGCGGTCCCACTCGTCTTCCTCGACGTCGGTAGTATCGCCATAGCTTGACACGCCGGCCGCGTTGACCAGGATATCGATACGCCCATGTGCCTTGCTGACGCCTTCAACGGTGGAGACCACATCGGCCTCGCGGGTGACATCGCCTGTCACGAACTCACTGCCAACGGCAAGGGAAACGACATCCTGCCAGTGTTCACCCGCCGCATTGAGATCGAATCCGATCACGGTGGCGCCCTCTTCGGCAAAACGCCTGGCGGTCGCATGGCCGATGCCGGACGCCGCACCGGTGATCAGTGCCACTTTGTTCTCGAGTCTGCTCATAAATCTGCCCCTGTTGAAACCGGATCTTATTCTCGCTGGCGGGCGAGTTGGAACAAGCGACCGCATAATGTAAAGCCGGGGCCCGGTGAATACAAGCTGGCGCACATGCCGTCGCTTGTGACGCCAGTCTCGCGCATGCTATGGTCGCGGCTATCAACGTCGTTCTTGATGACACACTATGGCATCCAGTGCAGATTCGGGCCATCCACCGGGCAACACCCCGGTCCGTGAAATCGGCCTCGGGACTGCCCCGCTGGGTAACCTCTACCATGCAATATCGAGCGAACAGGCGGACGCCACTGTGGCCAGCGCCTGGGCGGCGGGTATCCGCCTGTTTGATACCGCACCGCACTATGGACAGGGCTTGAGCGAACGACGACTGGGTGATGCGCTGCGGGACAGGCCGCGCGATGACTACCGGCTGTCCACCAAGGCGGGCCGCCTGCTGGTGCCGGCGGGACACGCCGGGGAACGACACGGCTTTCGTTCGCCGATGCCGTTTGACTTCCGCTACGACTACAGCTACGACGGTATCATGCGCTCGTATGAAGACAGCCTGCAGCGCCTCGGGCTCGATCGCATCGATATCCTGCTGGTACACGACATCGGGACGATGACGCATGGCGAAAACAACAGCGCGCATTTCCAGTCACTACTGGACGGCGGGTACGCTGCGCTTCGCGAACTGCGCGACAGCGGGCAGGTGAAGGCGATCGGCCTGGGCGTCAATGAGTACGAGGTTTGTGAACAGGCCCTGCGCTACGGCGATTACGACTGTTTCCTGCTGGCCGGGCGCTTCACGCTGCTGGAGCAGGCGTGCCTGCGGCACTTCCTGCCGCTGTGCCAGCGGCGCGGCGTCAGCCTGCTGATCGGGGGCGTGTACAATTCCGGTATCCTGGCGACCGGCACCCGCACGGCGCAGGCGGCTTGCTACAACTACGCGCCGGCACCGCCCGACATCCTGGCGCGCGTGGCGCGCATCGAGGCGGTTTGTGAGGACTACGGGGTCACGCTGGCCGCCGCAGCGCTGCAGTTTCCGCTCGCCCATCCGTCTGTCAGCAGCGTCATTCCCGGCCTGCACTCGCCGGCGCAGGTAGACCAGACCCTGCAGTTGCTGCACGAGAGTATCCCCGCGGATTTCTGGAGGACGCTGAAAGCGCAGGGTTTGCTGCAATCCGATGCCCCGGTACCCGTGGACGCGGCAGCATGAACGCCCTGCGTGTCGACTGCCACCAGCACTTCTGGCAACTGCAACGCGGTGACTACGACTGGCTCACCGCGGACCTGGACGCGCTCTACCGCGACCACCTGCCGGCAGAATTGGCCGAACACCTGCGCGCGGCCGGCATCGACAAAACCGTGGTGGTTCAGGCCGCCGCCAGCGTCGCCGAGAGCGAGTACCTGCTGTCGCTGGCGGATCAGCATGCGTTTATCGCCGGCGTCGTCGGCTGGGTCGACATGGCCGCCCCCGACGCACTGGCGCAGCTCGCCCGGCTGGCCCACCACCCGAAATTCCTGGGTATTCGCCCGATGCTGCAGGACATCGCGGATACCGGGTGGATGCTGAAAGACGCGCTGGACCCGGTGTACCGCGAATTGATCACACGCGGATTGCGCTTTGACGCACTGGTGAAGCCACCGCATCTGGACGCCCTGCTGCGCCTGCTGCAACGCTACCCGGAACTCCCGGTGGTGATTGACCACGGCGGCAAGCCCGACATCGCCAATCGGGCGTTTTCGCCATGGGCCGCGCGTATGCAGGCGCTGGCAACGGATACAGGCGCCTGTTGCAAACTGTCCGGTCTGCTCACCGAGGCGGGCCCGAATGCCGGCGCGGAGCAACTGCGCCCCTATGTCGATCACCTGCTGCAGACGTTCGGTCCGCGCCGCCTGATGTGGGGCAGCGACTGGCCGGTGCTCAAACTCGCTGCCGACTACCCGCGGTGGCTGGCGCTGACGGACTCGCTGCTGCGCGAACTGGACCAGCCGGACCGCGACGCGATACTGGGCGGCACCGCCGTCGCTTTCTACGGCCTGGGCGACACCGCATGAGCGCGCGGGACAAGCGCCTGTTGCTGCTGCACGAGCGGGACAATGTGCTGGTCTGCTGCGAGGCGATAGCGGCCGGTACTGAACTGTTGATCGAGGGGCAAATGACAGTGCTCGCGACCGACCTCGAACTGGGGCACAAGCTGGCCCGGCGCGACATCGCCGCGGGCGAGAAAATCACCCGCTACGGCCTCCCCATCGGCTCCGCCACGCAGCCTGCCGGGCTGGGGCAGCATGTGCACACTCACAATATGAAAAGCGACTACCTGGCCAGCCATCACCGCAACGCCGTCGGGGGCGGACCATGAGCAGCGTACCCGCATTGCGCGGCTACCCGCGCGCGGACGGCCGCAAGGGAATCCGCAATGTGGTGCTGGTCGCCTACCTGGTGGAATGCGCGCACCACGTCGCCCGGCGGATCGTCAGCCGTGCCGATCACCCCGATATCCAGCTGATCGGCTTTCCGGGATGCTTCCCGAACGACTATGCACTCAAGCTGATGAAGCGCCTGTGCACCCACCCCAATGTCGGCGGCGCCCTGCTGGTGTCCCTGGGTTGCGAGGGCTTTAACCGCGATGCATTGAGTGCCGCGATAACAACCTCGTCGCGTCCGGTAAAAAACCTGGTGATCCAGGAGCGTGGCGGCACCCTCACCAGCATCGACGAGGGCCTGCGCTGGGTGACCGGGATTCACGGAGAGCTCTGCGCCATCGAACCCGTCCCGATGGAGGTGGATGAACTGGTGGTGGCGACGATCTGCGGCGGCTCCGATGGCACCAGCGGCATCTCGGCCAACCCCGCGGTCGGGCACTGTTTCGACCGGCTCGTCGCGGCGGGCGCCACCTGCGTGTTCGAGGAGACGGGCGAGTTGATCGGCTGCGAGCAGATTATGGCCGCGCGCGCCATCACGCCCGAACTGGGCGCCGAAATCCAGGCCTGCGTGGACAAGGCGGCGCGTTACTACAGCACCCTGGGCTACGGCAGCTTCGCGCCCGGCAACGCCGATGGCGGCCTGTCCACCATCGAGGAAAAATCGCTGGGCGCCTACATGAAGTCCGGCGCCTCGCCGATCAGCGGCATTATCAAACCGGGCGATTTTGCGCCGGCTGGCGGCGGCCTGTACCTGATGGACGTGGTGCCCGACGGCGAGGTCCGTTTCGGCTTTCCCAATATCTCCGACAACGCGGAGATTGTCGAAATGATCGCCTCCGGCGCGCACCTGACGCTGTTCACGACCGGCCGCGGCTCGGTGGTCGGCTCCGCGATCTCGCCCGTGATCAAAATCTGCGCCAACCCCGACACCTACGAACGCATGACCGGGGATATGGATATCAATGCCGGTCGCATCCTGCGCGGCGAGGCGAGCCCCGACGAGGTCGGTGAAGAAATCTACCGGAAGGTCATCGACATCGCCCGCGGCAAGACCAGCAAATCCGAGGACCTGGGTCACCAGGAGTTTATTCTCACCTACAAACACTTTGATGCGCTGGGCCCGGCCTGCCTGCCGCGTCGATAGAGGGAAGTGCCCGATGACGCAACGCCTGAGCAACAAAACCATCGTGATCACCGCCGCCGGCGCCGGTATCGGGCGTGCCAGCGCAATACAGTGTCTTGCCGAAGGGGCAAGCGTGTGGGCTACCGATATCGATCACGCCGCGCTGTCACGGTTGGCAGAGGAATACCCGGGCATGCACTGTCACGCGCTGGACGTCACGGATGCCCGCGCGATCAGTGAACTGGGCGACACTATCGGCGACATCGATGCACTGTTCAACTGCGCCGGGTTCGTGCACCACGGGACCATCCTCGAGTGCGAAGAGAATGACTGGGATTTCTCCTTCGAGCTCAATGTGAAATCCTGCTACAACACTATCCGCGGCTTCCTGCCCGGCATGCTGCGCCGCGGCGGCGGCAGCATCATCAATATGTCCTCCGTGGCATCCAGCGTCAAAGGGGTGCCCAACCGCTTTGTATACGGCGCGACCAAGGCCGCGGTCATCGGGCTCAGTAAAGCCCTCGCCGCGGATTATGTGGCGCAGGGTATACGCTGTAATGTCATCTGCCCCGGCACCGTGAATACGCCGTCCCTGCAGCAGCGCCTCGATAAGTTCGATGATCCGGTGGCTGCACGTAGCGCCTTTGAACAGCGGCAACCGATGGGCCGCCTGGGCTCGGCGGAGGAAATCGCGCGACTGGTGGTCTACCTGGCATCGGATGAATCCAGCTACACTACCGGGGCGATACACCTGATCGATGGCGGGTGGAGTAACTGACATTTGATGGTATCCGGGGTCAGCGTGAAATGGGTCTCGCTTGATACCCAAAACCGGCAGTTCAGCTTCCGGGGTCCAACGGGACACGCCGTAAACCCATCCATGGGGTCTCGAGTTCGGCGTCCTGCCTCACACGGTCCCGCCGGACCCCGGAAGCTGAACTGCCTCAATGCCACAATTAAGCTGAAGTAAGGGACACTCGGATCAGAGCAGAAAACCTATGCAGGACATCGACCGACAACCGATCGCGGAACAGGACGCTATAGCGGAGCGCATTCCTGTGATCGACGTGGCTGATATCCTGCATGACGCTACAGGTAATGCCGCGAATCACGCGATCGAGCGGATTGCGGACGCGTGCAGAACCTGGGGTTTCTTCCAGATCGTCAATCACGGCATTCCCAGTGGGCAGATCGGGGACGTCTGGACTCAGGTGCACGCGCTGTTCGCGCTGCCGATCGAGGAAAAGCTCGGGTTCGAGCGCAGCAGGGAGAATCCGTGGGGCTTCTACAACCGCGAACTGACCAAGAATCAGCGCGACAGGAAAGAGGTTTTCGATTTCACGCGCGAGGACTTCGACCCTGTTTATCACCAGCGCAATCGCTGGCCGCGGGGGTATCCGAAGCTCAGGACAACGCTGCTGGCATACCAGGAGGCCTGCACCGCACTGGCGCTGAAACTGCTGGAGGCGTTCTGCCTCGGCCTGGATCTGCCCGGCGACTTCCTGCGGCCGCATTTCGCCGATAACCACACGGGGTTCACCCGTCTCAACCACTACCCGGTGACCGATCCGATGGGCGGGCTCGCGCATTGTGAACCGGCGGACCTCGGCATTCACCACCACACCGACGCAGGCGCGCTGACCGTATTGCTGCAGGACGAGGTCAGCGGCTTGCAGGTTTATCGCGACGGGTTCTGGCACAACGTGGCAACGATCGATGGTGCGCTCACCATCAATATCGGCGATATGATGCAGGTGTGGTCAAACGATATTTACCGCGCGCCGATTCATCGCGTACTGGCGATGGAAAACCGGGCGCGCTACAGCATCCCCTTCTTCCTGAACCCGGCGGCCGACAGCCGGGTGAGCCCGCTGCCGTCCACGGTCGGCGCGAACAATCCGCCAAACTACGGACCGATCACCTGGGGCGAGTTTCGCGGGCGGCGCTCGGACGGGGATTTTGCCGACTACGGCGCCGAGGTACAGATAGCCCAGTACCGGATATAGGCGCCTGTCGGCCGGTGTGCCGTAGCACGCAATTGGCACTTTTTCTGGTACAACAGGGTCAACTCAGATAGTGTTAACGGGCCCTGGTATAGATATGGTAGTGGCTGGATTTGAAATTTTGGTGCCAGTCGAGCGCCTGGGAGGCAGAGTGGCGGTCGGGACACCGGAGCGCCGGCCGCGCCAAAAAACGCACATCCATGTGCAGGCGCGGCCGGCGATGCTCGATCAGTCAAATATCAAGTTAAACCTCTACCATAATTCTTGCTTCGCTGCTGCGAGGCTTGCCATACTGTAAATTCCGAAAATGTGCGATGGAGTACCCAATGACCAGATTGTTGATTGTTGCAATTGTAAGCTTGCTAGCCCTTTCCGCGCAGGCGGAGCCACCGGCAGCCGGTGAAGGCCAGGCAGCCAGCGCCCCGGCGGCGGAAGGCGGCCAGGCCGCGACCGAGCCGATGGACAAGTCCGTGCAGGACGCGATCGCCGTCATGCAAACCTATATGACGCAAGTGAGTACGCTGGGCATGGACGGCACGTCAGTGTACGACATATCAAACCTCCCCGAACCGAAAGCAAAGATCAAGGATGCGCTCCTGGTGCTGGTCGATGTCACGGAGGACGAGAAGACCAGGTCCGACTACCAGACCGGGATCATGTTGCTGGCATTCTTCCAACCCGATGTCGGCGCAACGCCTATCAGCCTGGAAGAAATGGGTCCCGGCGATAAAACCTGGCGACAGGTTGTGGAGAAAGAAATACAAAGTCAGTGAACGTGGCGCCGGCTCCGGCGCGGTCCGGCACACACGAACAACTTGACCATTCCGCCACTGGCTGAATCGAATGCTGATGCAGCCAGGGCCTTCCTTCCCGGGTGGAAATAACAAGCGCTTAGGCTCCTGACCGGCCAGGCAGCGGAGAATAATGAATGACCGGCGAATTCGAAAACAGCGTTCGCGACTGGGTTGCGGACAACCTGCCCGAGGCCCTCGTGGGCCAGCCTATCGATATGTATGGCGTCGTCTCGGACGACCAGAAGGTACAAGACGCCTTCGAACTCTGGCGCCAGCGGCTGGCGGCACAGGGCTGGGGCGCACCCACCTGGCCGCGTGAGTACGGCGGGGCCGGCTTGACGGATGCACAGGCGAAGGTGATCAGCCGCGCGATTACCAAAGCCGGCAGCCTGAACCCGATATCGTATCTTTCGGGGATGGGCGTGACGATGGTGGGACCGACATTGCTGGAATACGGGACGCCGGAACAGAAAGCACGCCACCTGCCGGGCATGGCCAGCGGTGAAGTGCGCTGGTGCCTGGGTTTGTCCGAGCCCAATGCCGGCTCGGACCTGGCGTCACTCAGCACCAGCGCGGTGCTGGACGATGAGGGCTGGCTGCTGAACGGCCAGAAAACATGGACATCAGGCGCCGACAAAAGCCAGTGGTGCGGCGCCCTGGTGCGCACCGACCGCAGCGCCGCAAAGCGCGATGGCCTCAGCTTCCTGATGCTGCCGATGGATCAACCCGGCATTGAAACACGGCCGATACGCCTGATAGCGGGCGAATCACCGTTCTGCGAGACCTTCTTCTCCGACGCCCGGGCGCGCAAGGACGACATGCTCGGCGAACTGAACAGCGGCTGGTCCGTGATCAAACGTCTGCTGCAGCACGAGCGGCAGAGCCAGACCAACGCACCGGCCACCAGCAACAAGGTGGAGCCCCTGCAGGCCATCGCCAAGCGCTACCTGGGCGCACAACCGGATGGCAGGCTGGCGGACCCCGACCTGCGCAGCCGGCTGG
>JAUICG010000018.1 GCA_030427485.1 Gammaproteobacteria bacterium | reverse complement strand
TGCTGAGCCGTGAAGAGGAGGAGGTCCGGCGCAGGGCTTACGACAACTACGGACAATTACCGGATGAAGGCGCCTCCGCCTGCCTGCCGACCCGCACCCTGGGCACCCTGTACCCCCGCCGCTACACCTTGAACGCCGCGCTGGTCGCGCTGCGCGAGTGGCTGGAAACCGGGGTCGCCCCGGCCACGCCCCCGTTCCTGGAGCGCGTCGGGCCCCCGCCCGTGTCGGCGACCGACAAGCTGGTTCGCGATAGCGACGGCAACGCGATCGGCGGCCTGCGCTCGCCCATTATCGAGGTCCCGGTGGCAGCCTACGATGGTGAGGGGTGTGTCGTCGGTGGGACTTCGACGCAGTTTTCTGCGGAGCGGTTGGCGGAACTGTACCCGACTCACCGGAGTTACGTGGAGCAATTGCTGGCCGCGACCAACAAGGCCGTGGACGACGGCACCCTGCTCTGTGAGGATGCGCAGACCATCATGCGCGGGGCCTCGGAATCGCCCATAGGCGGTGCCGACGCGTTTACCGCTGTACCGGACTGTGCATTGTAGCCTGCCGCCGGGCATTGACCCCGGCGATGTTGCGCCGCTGCAACGGATAGGGTTCCCGGTGCGTAGTCTACTGTTTGCAGTGCTCTGGCACGCCCTGTTTCTGTCCGGGTGTAGCGACGGCTCGGAGTCTTCACCGGCGGTCTCCCGGGATTCCGTGTCCCGGGATACGGACCTGTTTTCCGCAGAGGCGTTCGCCGAGCCCGCGATGGAGCACCGCCCCTGGACCCGGTGGTGGTGGCCCGGCGGCGCGGTGGATCTTGCGCAGCTCGAAGGGGAACTGGACGAACTCGTGCAGGCGGGATTCGGCGGCGTGGAGGTGCAAGCCTTTGTGCGGCAGCTTGCCCCGGCGGAACTCGCGCGCATGCCGGAGTGGGGATCGCCGGAATTTTTTGCCGCTGTAGGGGCCGCCAGCGATGCCGCCGCCTCACGCGGTCTGGGCTTTGACCTGACACTGGGCAGCGCATACCCCGCGGGCGCGCCGTCCATCGACGAGGCGCGAGCGCAGCAACTCGTGCTCGGATCCGTCGACGTTCACGGCCCCTCGCTGTTCTCCGGGCCATTGCCGGCGCCGGACCCGCAGGTGGCACCGGGGCAACTCGGTCCGTTCGATGCGCATACCGCGTTGCTCGCGGTAGTCGCGGCCCGGGTCGTCGACGCGCAGGCCGTTCCGCCGCTGCTGGACCAGTTCAGGGATGTTCGCGCGGCGGTCGAGGGCGAGGGTTGGGCTGTTCCCGGCGGGCATTGGCGGGTTTTCACGGTGTACCAGAACAATACGCAGCAGCTCGTCAAGTACGCGGCTTACCGCGACAACGCCTTCGTGGCGGATCATCTCGACCGGCGCGGCGCACAGGAGCTCATCCGGGAGGTGGGCGACCCCTTGCTCGACGCGGCGAATCACGTCGACGCCGTATTCGTGGACAGCTTCGAACTCACCGCGGAGCTGCCCTGGGCGAGCGGTATGCTGGAGCGATTTCGCGCGGCCAAGGGCTACGATCCGCTGCCGCTGCTGCCGCTCCTGTTCAGCAGGGGTGCCGAGACGGTTATTGGCAACTCCACGCTCGGCAGTAATCCGCGGTTCGCTGCAGCCAATGGTGAGGAGCGTGTCCGCGAGGACTATGCGGATGTCCGTGGGGCGGCCCTGGTCGAGGAACACCTGGTTCCGCTGCGGGAATGGACAGCGCGTCGCGGCGTGGCACTGCGTGTGCAGGCGCACGGCGGGTTCGAGAATTTCATCGACGGTTACGCCGCCGTCGATATACCCGAGTCCGAGTTTTTCTACGGCGGTGGCAGCTACGATTTCCTCAAGCTCGCGCCTTCCGCCGCCCATATCGCGGGCCGGCGCGTGGTTTCCGCCGAATCCTTCGTCGCACTGGTACCGGAGCCCCGTAGTCTCCGTGAGGATGATTTGCGTCTGCTCGCGGGACGCGCGCAGAGTGCCGGTGTTACACGCATCGTGTACCACGGTTTCACGCATCGCTTCGTGCAGGATGACGGCGCGATATGGTATCCGTGGGGCGGCCTGTTCAGTATCTCCAGCCAGATCGACGAACTGCACCCGGTCTGGCGTTCTCTCCCCGCGCTGAACAAATTGTTTTCCCGCACGGCCTACGCGCTGACCCGCGGTGAGCATGCCGCGGACATTGCCTGGCTGTATACGCGGCCCGGGCCCGGAAGTGGCCCATCGTTCGGCGCCGGCGGTCCACGTCGCGGCGAGACGGGGCTCAGCCGGGCGCTGCTCAATGCCGGCCTGGTATACGACCGGGTGAGCCCGGGGGGTTTGGAGAGCGCGCGGGTCGAGCCGCGCGGCGCATCGGGCCGGGCCGTGTTCCACATCGGTGAGGCGAGCTACCCGGCGCTGTTGATTGATGACCTCGACGCCGCGGACCCGGAACTGCTCGCGGCCATGGAACGCATCTGCGATGCCGGGATTCCACTTGTCGCGGTCGGCGGCCTGCCGCACCGCGCGCGCGGCTGGTCGGATCACGAGGCGCGGGACGCCACTGTGAGTGCGGCGGCGCAGCGCCTTGATCCCTGTGTCAGTCATAGCAGCGCAAGGGATGCGGGCAGGGCGCTCCTCGGCGCCGGGCTCACACCGACGCTGGAGGATGCGGATGGCGCGGTGTTCCCCTTCTCACCCGAGCGTCGCAGGCTGTCCGACGGAAACCTGGTCCTGCTGTTCAACGAATCCGATGAGGACCTGGCGCGCCGATTACGCGTGAACCTGCCTGCGGCGCGTCTTCGGGTCTTTGATCCCGAGCAGCCGGAAGCGATTGCCGACCTCGATCTCGGGGATGACAGGATTTTCCAGCTTGAGATACCCGCACGGCGCTCGCGCCTTATCGTTCTACAGTAGTACGGGACTTGTCGTTAGGCCGCCATCCAGCGCGCGACCATCCGGCGGAAGCGGTTCGCCTCGAAGCTGGCCAGTTCCTCGTCGCCCTGCGCGATGGCGTTCAGGATAGCCATGCGACCCTGTTTCCAGTTCCCCAGCGCATTGGCGAACATGAAGGACTCCGGGTCGGATTGCGCCCTGTAGAGCTGCATCGCCACCCGCGCGAGTAATTCCAGCATCGGCCGCTCGAACAGGCGCAGCAGCGTTTCACGAAAATCGATCTCAAACTCGATGCACTGCCGGGCGGTGTCGCAGCGCTCGAGTTGTTGTATCAACCCGTTGATGAGTTCGGACTCCTCACCCTGCAGGCTGCGCGCCGCGGTCTGGATGATTTCGCCGTCCAGCAGCACGGCGAGTTCGAAGGCCTCGCGATAGCCGATATCGTGAATGCGCATGTAGGTGGCGAACGCGCGTTCGATCGCCGCGTCGTCGGGCCGGGTGCCGTAATAGCCGCCGCCGGGGCCGCGCCGCACCGACAGCAGACCCTCGTGTTCGAGGATGCGCGCCGCCTGCTGCACGGTCACAATGCCGACGCCGAGTTCGGCCACTACCTCGCTGAGCGAACCGATCTGTTCGCCCGGTGGTTTTGCCAGTACCAACTCCCGCAGCGCGTCGGCGACCTCGGCCACCAGGCTGGTTTTCTGTTGTTTCTTGCTGCTCAAGACGCGGGGCTCCCGTTGCTCCATCCGTTACGGTGCGGGCGCTGTTGTGGCCCGGACCGGGTAAGCATACGAAAATTCGCATTTAATAAATATAGGCATATATATATTATTTTTAATCCTTTTTATTCTATTAAACGGTTTACATAGGCTATATATATGCCTATTATTGGCCGCTATATCGGAGATGTCTCTGCCCGGCGACAGACTGCGACGCACCTGCCGCAGCGCTGCCGGGGTCCCCGGAAAATAACGAATTCACCCTGACGGAGAGCTGCCAAATGGGCTTCCAGTTACCAGACAGATCAATTCTTCCCCAGTACACCGTCGTCGTCGGCACCGAAAAATCGGCGCGCGGCAGCGGCATTGCCTGGGACCACGTGTACCCGGCCAACGGGCAGGTGACCGCCGAACTGGCGCTGGCCGGCGTCAGCGATGTGGATCACGCGGTGGCGGCCGCGCGGCAGGCCCTGCCCGGCTGGCGCAATAGCGGCGGCGACCAGCGGCGCAACCTGCTGCTGAAGCTGGCGGAGTTGATCGAGCAGCACGCCGGCCGCCTGCAGGCGCTGGACACACTGGGCAACGGCTACCCGGCGATGATCTCCGCGCACACGCCGCCGATCGTCGCGCAGCGCTTTCGCTACTACGCCGGCTGGGCGGACAAGATTCGCGGCGAAACACTGGGCGCGTGGAATGGCCCGGCGCACAGCTTCGTCAACTACGAGCCCTACGGCGTGGTGGGGGCCATTATCCCGTGGAACGGACCGTTGTTCGCCGCGGCGATGGTGATCGCGCCCGCGCTCGCGGCCGGTAATTGCGTGGTGCTGAAGGCGCCGGAACTCGCGCCTTACTCGGTCATGTATCTCGCCGAGTTGATACTCGAGGCGGGCTTCCCGCCCGGTGTCGTCAACATGCTCGCCGGCGGCGCCGAGGTGGGCGAGGCGATGGTGGCGCACCCTGGCGTGGACAAGATCCAGTTCGTCGGCAGCGGCGCCACGGCGAAGAAGGTGCTGCAGGGCGCGGCGCAAACGCTGAAGCCCTGCGGGCTCGAACTGGGCGGCAAATCGGCGGTGCTGGTGTTCGCCGACGCCGACCTGGTGGAGGCGGGCAGGCGCGGGCTGAGCGGCGCCATCAGCGTGAGCGGCCAGGGTTGCGTGAACGGCACGCGCCTGCTGGTCGAACGCCCGATTTACGCGCAGTACCTGGAAATGTTGAAGGCCATTGCCGGCCATATACCGATGGGCGACCCCACCGACCCCGGCACGGTGATGGGGCCGGTGATTTCGGAAGCCTCACTGCAGCGCATTCTCGGTATCGTGGAGCGCGCCCAGCGCGACGGTGCGCGGTTGGCGCTGGGTGGCGAACGCCTCGGCGGTGATTTCGCCGCGGGTTACTACCTGCCGCTGACGATTTTCGCCGACGTGGACCATGGCAGCGACCTCGCGCAGCAGGAGGTGTTCGGCCCGGTGCTGTCAGTCACCCCGTTTGATACCGAGGAGGAGGCGATCGCGCTGGCCAACGACACCGCCTACGGCCTCGGTGCCTACGTGCACACACAGAACCTGCGCCGCGCCCATCACGTGGCCGACCAGTTGCAGGCGGGCACCGTGCAGGTGAATGCGTCGGGCGAGGGCATCCAGCCCTACGCGCCGTTCGGCGGCTACAAGCAGAGCGGATACGGCCGCCTCGGCGGCGAGCAGGGCCTGCTGGAGTTCCTGCAGGTGAAAAGCGTGTGGATGAACCTGGCGCAACCGGAGCAGCCGGCATGAGCCTGCTGGACCCGAAGGAGCGCACCGAACGCGGCGTTGTGCAGCAGTCGCAATTGCTGGCGGCGCCGGTTCCCGAACCCCGCACGCTGTTCGAGTCCTCGTGGCGGGACTACATCTTCGCGGAAGTGTGGACCCGCCCGGGGCTGGAACTGCGCGCCCGCTACCTGGTCAGCATCTGCAGTGCGGCCAGCGCCGATACGCCGCGCGACATTCTCGACGGTTATGTGCGCGGCGCGCTGGCGAACCAGGCGTTGTCGCTGACGGAATTGCGCGAGGCGGCGCTGCACTATGCAATCTACGGCGGCTGGTCGTGCGGCGCGATCGTCGATGAAGCCATTTCCCGCGCGGCGGCGCAACTGGGTCTGCCCGATGAGGGTTTCTCGCCGATTCGCGCCGAGCCGTGGGACCCGCAGGCGCGGCTCGCCGAGGGCGCCAGGGGTTTCGAGAACGTGATGACCTTCGGCGGGCCGCCGCCCGCGGTGGCGTACTTCGAGGGCGGCATCCTGAACTTCGTGTTCGGCGAAGTGTGGGAGCGCCCGGGGCTGGACCAGCGCGGCAGGCGCTGGGTCACGCTGGTCGGCGTCGCCAACTCCTCCGCCGATACACCGATCCGCACACACGTGTACGGCGCGATGGCGAGCGGCAACGCCAGCTTCGAGGAGATGAACGAATTCGTGCTGCAGTACGCGATCCACAGCGGCTGGCCGCGGGCGTCGTTCGTGCAGGGCGTGGTGTTTGAGATGGCGGAGAAAGTGAAGAACCGCCAGACCTGGGATGGCAAGCCATTGGGAGAAAGCGGCAATGAATAAACCGGGCAATATGCAGGGCAAGGCGGCGCTGGTGACCGGCGCCGCATCGGGATTGGGCCGCGGCACCGCGGTCGCGCTGGCGCAGGCGGGTGCGGACGTGTGCATCGCCGATGTCAATGCCGCCGGCCTGCAGGAAACGGAGCAGGCGGTCGCCGCGCAGGGCGTGAAGTGCGTGGTGCAGGCGGTGGACCTGTCGGATGCAGCAGCCTGCCACGCGCTGGTCGCAACCGCGGTGCAGGCGTTCGGGCGCCTCGATGCGCTGTGCAATGTCGCCGGCGTGCTGTATTTCAACCACTCCACCGAAATGCCGCAGGCGCAGTGGGACAAGACCCTGGCGGTGAACCTCAGCGCGCCGTTCTTCCTGTCGCAGGCGGCGATTCCGCACCTGCTGGAAAACAACGGTGCGATCGTCAACGTGTCGTCCTCCGCGAGCTTTATCGGCGAGGCCTACGCGGCTGCCTACTGCGCCTCCAAGGCGGGGCTTACCAACCTGACAAAGGCGATGGCGATGGAGTACATCAACAAGCCGATCCGTATCAACGCGATCGCGCCCGGCGGCATGGCTACCGGCATCGTGTCGAGCATGGTGAACATGCCGACGGATCTCGACCGCAGCCTCATCGACCGCTTCGTACCGCTGCGTGGACTGGTCGAGGTGGAGGACGCGGCAAACCTGGTGGCGTTCCTGGCCTCCGATGCCGCGCAGGCCTACCACGGTGCCTGCATCAGCATCGACAAGGGCATTACGGCGGGCTGAGCGCGGAGACGACGGATGGCAAAGAAAGGTTTTATCGGACTGGGCAGCCAGGGCGGTCCCATGGCCAGGGCGATGATCGACGCCGGCCTCGAGGTGGTGCTGTGGGCGCGTCGCCCGGCGACGCTGGAGCCGTTCGCCGACACGAACGCGACGAGCGCGGACAGTGTGCAGGCGCTGGGACGGCAGGTGGATTACTGCGCCGTGTGCGTGGTCGACGATGCCGGCGTCAGCGAGGTGTGCAGCGAACTGATACCGGCGATGCCGCGCGGCGGTGTGATTGTCATCCATTCGACGATCCATCCGGCGCTGTGCCGCTCGCTCGCCGCGCAGGCGCGAGAACGCGGCCTGTCGCTGGTGGACGCGCCGGTGAGCGGGGGCGGCGGTGCAGCCGCCGAACGCAAGCTGACCGTGATGGCCGGCGGTGACGATGCGGCGATGGCGATCGCGCGCCCGGTTTTCGAAACCTTCGCGGGGATGGTTGCGCACCTCGGCGACGTGGGCGCCGGCCAGACGGCGAAGCTTGTCAACAACAACCTGATGGCCGCCAACCTCGCGCTGGCGCACCGCGCGTTCGCACTCGCCGAAAGCCAGGGTCTGGACCGCGAGGCATTCCGGCAACTGGTGGGCGTCAGCAGCGGGCGCAGTTTCAGTTTCGATGTGCGTGCGCGGATGAACGCGCCGACCGATTTCCGGCACGGCGCAGCGCTGCTGGCCAAGGACGTGCGCCTGCTGGGCGAGGCGACCGGCGATGCCGGCGATTACCTGCCGCTGCGCGATGTCGCGCTGTCGTTCCTCGATCTCGCGCTCGCGGATGGGTCTGCGGCGGGTCCCGACCCCATGCCGTAGGATGTGCTACCGGTCTCAACGCATGGTCAGACCTGAAACGGATACACCGCCTGTTTGAACAGCAAATAAACGCGATAACACACAGACCCGGATTGCGGGCACGGAGGATTCGAAATGACATTTTCACTGGAACAGTTCCGCCTCGACGGCAAGGTCGCCGTCGTCACCGGCGCCGGCGGGCGCGGTAACAGCATCGGCAGGGCGTACGCGAGCGGACTGGCGGCGGCCGGAGCGCAGGTCGTGGTGGCCGACCTGAACGAGGAGGGCGCGCGCGCGGTCAGCAAAGAGATCACGGAAGCCGGCGGCCAGGCGATAAGCGTCGGCGTCGATATCACCGACGCGGCTTCGGTGAAAGCGATGGCCGGCGCCGCGAAGGAGGCGTTCGGCGGCGTCGACATCCTCGTGAACAACGCGGGGCTGATGGCCGAACTCAAGTCCGAACGCGCGGTCGACATCTCGCTGGACGAGTGGAACCGCATCATGAACGTGAATGTGACCGGCGCGCTGAACTGCGCCCAGGCCATCGTGCCGCTGATGCGCGAGCGCGGCGGCGGCAAGATCGTGAACCAGACCTCCGGCGGCGCGTTCCCGGCCATCTCGATCTACGGCATCAGCAAGCTGGCGCTGGTCGGCCTCACCACCACGCTGGCGCGGCAACTCGGCCCGGAAAAGATCAACGTGAATGCGATCGCGCCGGGCAATACCGCCAGTGACGCGGGCAAGCTGTTGACACCCGACGATTCACCGTTTATCAAGTTCCTCGAGGCCTCCGTCGCGATGCGCGTGCGCGGCACGCCCGACGAGTTGGTGGGCACACTGTTACTGCTCTGCTCACAGGCCGGCGACTGGATCACCGGGCAGGTGTTCAACGTTGACGGCGGGTGGGTGATCAGGCCGTGAAGTAGGCACGGGAGATGACGCCCATGAACAGGATGGTGATCGCTGCACTGCTATTGGGCGGGCTTGTAACGGGTGCTGTGAACGCCACCTGGGCGGATGTGTCGGACAAGCCCCGCCTGATCGTCATCACCGACATCGGCACCGAGCCTGACGACCTGCAGTCGATGGTGCGCCTGCTGACCTACGCCAACGACCTGGAGATCGAGGGTCTGATTGCGGCGACGTCGAAGCACCTGCGCGACAGCGTCCACCCGGAACTGATCGAACGGCGCATCGCCGCGTATGCGGAGGCGCTGCCCAATTTGCGGGTTCACGACAGCAGCTATCCCGATGCCGAATCGCTCAGCAATGTGCTGCGCACGGCCGATCCGCTCTACGGCATGGCGGGCGTCGGCGAGGGACGTAACACCGCGGCGGCGCAATTGATCATCGACGCCGTCGACAGCCCCGACCCGCGGCCGCTATGGGTCGCCACCTGGGGCGGCGCGGCGCCGCTGGCACAGGCGCTGTGGACGGTAAGCAAAACGCGGACGCCGGAGGAGGTCGAGGCGTTTGTCGGCAAGTTGCGCGTCTACGCGATTTCGGACCAGGACGACGCCGCGCCGTGGATTCGCATGACGTTTCCCGAACTGGTGTGGGTCAGCAGTATGCACGGCATGACGCAGTACCGGCTTTCCACCTGGGTCGGCATTACCGCGCCGGAACCCGGTTCGGATGTGGCACTGGGCAGCAGCCAGTGGGCGAATGAAAACATTCGCTCTCACGGCCCGCTGGGCGCGACGTATCCGCGGCCTATTTTCGGGATTGAAGGCGATACGCCGTCCTTTCTCTACCTGATCCCGAACGGCCTCGGCAGCCCCGAGCACCCGAACTGGGGAAGTTGGGGCGGCCGCTACGACAACATCGCGGACTTCCTCGGGCTGTGGACGGATACGACGGATGCTGTCACCGGCGTCGACGGCGAGACCTATCGTGGCAACAAGGAAACCGTGTGGCGCTGGCGCGACGCGTACCAGAACGACTTCGCCGCGCGCATGGACTGGTCTGTAAACGCCGGGTTCGCCGACGCCAACCATCCGCCGCAACCGCTGTTGAACGGTGAGGGTGGGCTGGCGCCGGTGGTGATCGAAGCCTGTCCGGGCGCGAGTGTGACGCTCAGTGCCGCGGGCTCTGCAGACCCCGATGGCGATGCGCTCAGCTACCGCTGGTTCTGGTACCGGGAGGTGAACGGCTTGTGGTCGCCGACGCTGTCACTCGGCGCCGAGGCCGGCCCCGAGACCACCGCGATCGTCGAGCCGTGGCTGCAGCCGCACGGCTTTCCGTTGCCGGCACAGTATGACTTCCACGTGATCCTGTCAGCAACGGATAACGGCGACCCCGCGCTGACGCGCTACCGCCGGGCGATAGTGTCTGTACCGACGGGCGGCGGGAGCGTCGCCGGCACACCGTGCCCGGTGATCGACATCGCTGAAACGCCACCATTTCGCGATTTCGCCGATGAGACGATCAGCGATTCCGGCGCCGCCTATTCGGTGGCCAACAGCACGATTGGCGAACTGCTGGACAACCCGGCGACGCGCGCGGTGCTTGCCGAACATCTGCCCATGGTCGTGGAGATGGCGGGGGCGGGTCCCGCGCGAAACATGACGCTGACCGGCGTGCGGCACTTTTCGTCGGACATTACGGATGAATTGCTCGAGGCCATCGATGCCGACCTCGCGATGATTCCGGCGAACGATGACGGGGATTGAGTTGGCCCTGGGGCTGTGAGCGTCACTTGCGCACACCCGGTCAGGAGATGATGCAGGCTAGCCGTCCACAGCAGCCAGGAACTTGTCGACCGACCTGCGCAACAGCGTCCCCAGCGCAGCGGTCCGGCCCTCGATGCGGGACAGCGGGCCGCCCAGCACGATCGCGTTGCGGCGGTGGTGGAAAGGGAAGGGCACCGCGATGCCGGCCACGCCGGCCTGGTAGACGCCGGGATTCACAAACCAGCCCTGCTCGGCGCTCTGCTCGATATCCTTTTCCACCGCGGCCGCGCTCATGAACGCGGCCTTTTCATAGCGCTGGAAGTTGATGCGCTTCAGCAGCGCCGCCCGTTCGCGCGCCGGGTACTGCGCGAGTATCGCCCGGCCCGCCGCGGTCACGTGGATCGGCAAACGCTGCCCGACGTTGACGTTGTAGCGGATGTCCGCCGGTGTCTCCACCACGTCCGCCAGTGTCACACTGGTGCCCTCCGGTACAGCGAGCATCATTGTCTCGCCGGTCTCCTGCATCAGTTCCACCAGCAGTTTATGCACCGACGCCGGCAGCGGTTCGTGCTGCGCCACGTCCAGCGCCAACTCCATCCACTTGCTCGTGGGGTAGTACCCGCCGCGGGGTTCGGGCTGGTACAGGTAGCCGTACTCGACCATTGTCGAGACGATATTGAACACGCTGGAACGGGGCCAGCCGAACGCCTGCACGATATCGCGCACCGAGAGCGGTTTGCGGGCGCGCGTGAAGAGTTCCATCAGTTCGAAGAGGTTGCCAATCTGTTTTACTAGCATGCGGTCGCTCCCGTATTGAATTCATAATAGTACACGAATATAATCCACAAAGTCCAACATATTGGACATATATTCAAGGCTCTCCTCGCGTCATAGTCTGGTTGCCGGCGCGGCGCCCGGCGGATAAGGCGCGAAAAGGAGAGGAGCAAAAACGCTACCCACCCACGGAGGTGTGAACATGGCTACTGGCAATGTACTGGACCCGATGGCGGTCCGCGCGGATGATATTACTTCACCGGGGCCCGACGCGGGCCCGTTGGCCAGCAGGGTCGTCGGCTTTCGACTGGACGAGATCTGGCGTGCCTGGGACTGGATCGTCGACGTCTGGGCGGACGAATTTCGCAAGGCCGGCGCGACGGTGAAACTATGGCGCTCCTCGCAGGGCCGCACCGGCACCGAGGGTGAGCGGGTTGCGAAGTCACTCGACCAGTTCCTCTCGTCCATCGATATCGCAGTGGTCGGTTTGGGCAACTGCGGCTCGTGCACCGGCTGGACGATCCGCGACGCGCTGGCCGCCGCCGACAGGGGGCTGCCCACGACCGCAGTCTGCACCGAGGTGTTCGAGGAACTCGGCCGCAATCTCGCGCAGCGCGGCGGCCGCTCCGGGCTGCGAATCCACGTGCTGCCGTACCCGCTCAATGAGAAGTTGCAGGAGGAGGTCGACGCCGTGGCGAACGAGCATCTGCCGGGAATCGTGAAAACGATGGGCGCCGAACTGGTCGCGCGCGCAATGGAGGCCGTGGGATGAGCATACAAACTGAAACCGGCCCCGGCGCGACGGCGCCGGGCGCGGCACCCAACCTTCGCGACTGCGGCCCCGAGGGCTGCGCGATCGACTGGCTGTCCAGCAAGCGTCACACAACCGAAATCGACGACGTGATGGCCTTCACCCGCTTCTCGATGGCGCAGGGCTGGGGTGACGGCCTGCCGGTGATTCCGCCGACGGAGGCGCGCGTGCGCGAGTTTCTCGCCGTGAACACCCGCTACCCGGACGAGGTTATCTGCGCGCTGCCGCCATTGAACGCCGATTGCACGGTGGAGAAAATCGCGATCAACGCGGTGATGGCCGGCGCGCCGGCGAATGCGCTGCCGTTAATCATCGCGGCGCTGGAGGCGATGGCGCACCCGGATTTCGAATTGTTCGGGCTGAACGCGACCACCGCCCCGGTGGTGCCGCTCACCCTCGTGAACGGCCCCATCCGCAACGCACTGGACATCCCCTACAAACACGGCTGCCTCGGCGGCGCACCGACCGCCGCGCTCGCGATCGGCCGGGCGCTACGCCTGATCATCAAGAATGTGGGCGGGCAGGAGATCAACGTCACCTCGCAAAGCACGTTCGGCACGCCGGGCCGCGTGGCCGGTATCCTGTTCGGCGAGTGGGAGGAGCGCTCGCCGTGGGCGCCGTTCGCCGAGCGCCGCGGGGTGAAGGGCGACGCGGTGTCGGTATACGGCACGATGGGTACGATGAATATCCTCGATACCACCTCGCAATCCGGCCAGGACTTCCTCGAGATGATCGGCAAGTCGCTGGGCTATCCCGCTGCCAACGGCTTCAACACCTCGATGCCCTATGCCGAGATCATGGTCGCCGTGAACCCGGTGTGGGCCGCGATCATGCACCGCGACGTGCCGAGCCTGGACGATGTGCAGGAGTTGCTGTGGAAGTGGTCCAGCCTCGATGCCGACTACCTGACGAAAAAACACCGGGAGCAACTGGAAAAGCTGGGCCGGGTGATCGATGGCCGCGTCTACCTCGCGACACAGCCGAAGGATGTATACGTGGTGTGCTGCGGCGGTACCGGCGGCCTGCACGCCACCGGCTTTCACAGCTTTGGTTCCTGCCTGACACAGACGCGAGCGGTTTTGCCGGGCCGCTAAGCCAGGGTCTCACGTCGCTGTTCGCACCGGCTGGCACGCGCGGGGCCGGGGCGACGGGGGCCTCGGTTACAGGAGTTTCTTATTCTGCAGCTTGATAAGCAAGATATCCCGTAGGGTCTAAAATGGCATTGATTCTTTAAAGGACACCCAAGTACACTAGTAGTCGGCTATAACGATAACTCACGCTCACAGGTACAAGGCCATGACAATAAAACGTATCGCAACGATGGTTTACAGGACGACCGCGCAGGGATTCTGCCTGCTGCTGTCAGTACTGCCGATAACTGGCGCAATGGCGCAGGAAGAAGAGGTTCCGCAAGCAAAGCAGGCCGAACTCGAGGAGGTGCTCGTCACCGGCACGCTGTTACGCGGGTTGACCGCCCCGGTGGGTACCCAGATGCTCGAGATGAGCGAGGAGCAGATCCAGGCCACCGGCGCGATGTCCGGCACGCAGTTATTGCAGGCGATACCGCAGAATAACTCCTTCAACAACCTGCAGTATTCGACGGCCGCCGCCAACGTCATCACCATCAACCGCCCCAACCTGCGCGATCTGCCGCAGACGACAGGCGCATCGTCGACGCTGACCCTGCTGAATGGCCACCGCGTCGTCGGTATGGGAGTGGCCACGACGAGCCCGGACGTGGATATCGTGCCGCCCTCCGTGCTGCAGCGTGTCGAGATCGTGCCGGATGGCGGCTCGGCGATCTACGGCTCCGACGCCGTCGCCGGTGTCATCAACTTCATTACCCGCAAGGACTTCGAGGGCGTGCAGGTCGATGCGACCTACGGTTACGGGGACCACTACGACGCCGTTGACACCACGGTAACAGCGGGGCTCAGTTGGGACAGCGGCTCCGCCTATGCCGCCTACAACTACGTCTACAACTCGTCCCTCTCCGGCGGCAACCTCGAATGGGTGCAAATGTACCCGGTGTTCCGGCCCGACGTGCCGCAATTGGGGCGGCCGGTCATCAATCTCGGGTGTAATCCCGGCAACGTGCGGGTCGCGGGCCAGTCCTACGCACTTCCCTACACCACTGGCAATGCGGTGGCGGGCACGACCAACCAGTGCGACCTGTCCGACGGGGTCGACCTGTACCCGAAGCAGAACCGGGATACGGTCATGGTCGGTGGCTCGCAGGACCTGGGCGACAAGGTCAGCCTTGAAGCGCGTGCCTTTTACATGAAGCGCGACACCAAAGCCAGGCAACACGGCTTCGCGGCGAGTGTGCCTGTCGCCAGGGGCGGCAGTCCTTACCGCGACGAGCATCTGGCCACGGGTGACCCCAATGAACTGCAGACCGTGGATATCCTTCTTGGCGATACCTACGAGCAGGAGATCAAGCTCGATACCTGGGGCGTCTACCCGACGCTCACGGTGCAATTACCGGCTGGCTGGCAGTTGCGCGCGCTGGCCGGTTACGGGCAGAGCACGACGGAAAACCATGTGCCAGCGCCCGATACCAACAGCCTGAACAACGCCGTCGCCGGTGGTCTGGTCAACCCCTATGATATGGCTGCCAGCAATCCCGCTGCGTTGGCGGCGATCAACGGCTATGAGACATTCGGCGACACCGATCAATCGCTGTTCGATTCGAGCATCATCGTGGACGGCGACCTGTATTCACTGCCGGGTGGCGAAGTCAAACTCGCGTTCGGCGCCGAGTACCAGGACCAGGGCTACAACGTGCAGGCCGGCACTATCGTCGCGGGAGCACAGGATTCCGGCTCGCCGGGCGTGACCATTGACGGCGTCCAGGTATACGGCCCCACCGATCCGCTGCAAACCGTGCACCTGAGCCGCGATGTCAAGTCCGCATTCGGCGAACTGGTGGTGCCGGTGTTTGGCGAGGGCAACGCCGTTACCGCGATCCGGGAACTGTCGCTGTCAGCCTCCGTGCGTTACGACGACTACAGTGACTTCGGCAGTGTGTCCAACCCCAAATACGGCATCACCTGGCGGCCTGTTGACTGGGTGGCGCTGCGCGGCGCCTGGGGCGATTCCTTCGTGGCGCCCAGTCTCGCCGACAGTTCGGACACCACCGTGGATAGCGCGACATTCGCCGCGGCCGGGTTCCTCTTTCCGCCGCAGTCGCTGATCGACAGCGGCGCCTACCCACCTGTCCAGGCGGGCCAGCAGGCGATCCTGCTGCAGGGCACCGCGCCAGACATCGCGCCGCAGACGGCGGAGACGAAGAGTATCGGCTTCGATATCGACCCGCCGTTCGTCCCGGGGCTTCGCGTGAGCATGACCTGGTGGGATATCGAGTATTCGGGCCTGATCAGCCTGCCGAGTTTTTTCAGCCCTATTCCATCATTCGTCACATTCGCCTCGTTCAAGACGGTGAATCCGAGCCAGGGCCAGATCGATGAGGCACTGGCAGCCGTGGATGACGTGGTTGGCACCTGTGAACCCCAGCCCGAGTGTGTATACATCATCACCGACGGCCGCAAGAACAACACGGGGCAGTTCAAGACCGACGGTCTCGATCTCGGGACCTACTACGTGACGGACACCAGCTTCGGCACGATCGATTTCAACGTCAACGCGACCTATGTGCTGAACCGTGAGCAAAACGCTGCCGAGGGGGCGAGCTTTACCAACGTGCTCCAGACCGACTACAGCCGCTTTAAAACCAGTGCCACGGTCGGAACCAACATCGGCCAGCTCCGCGCCGAGGCGACGCTCTACTACAACCAGGGCTACGACCTTGGCGGGCCAGTCGGCGTTCCACCCCAGGACAATGTGAGTTCGTACAACACGGTGAACCTGTTCTTCAAGTACGACGTACAGGGCGAAGGCCTGCTCTCGGATCTTGAACTGGCACTGAACATCAATAACGTGTTCGATGAAGACCCGCCGGAATACCGCGACACCAACACGGTGAGCCTGTCCAACAATGGCTATGCCAATGGCCGCACGCTCGGCCGGCTGTTCGAGTTCGGTATCCGCAAGCGGTTCAACTGACATCAATGAACCCGGCGCTGCCGGTACACGTTTTTCCCGAAGTCGTGTCGTGCTGGTACCACCGCACCGCACGCTTCGCCCTGCGAGTATTGAATACGACCATACGCGCTAATTGCAGTAGCGCCCGCCGTTCACGCCCAGCGTGTGCCCGGTGATGTAGTCCGCATCCTCCGACGCGAGAAAGGCGACCGCGGCGGCGATATTACGCGGCTTGCCCGGGCGCTTCATCGGCGTCTTCTGCGCAAAGCCCTCCACGTCCACCGGGGATTCCCGCAGGCCCTCGGTATCCACGAAGCCCGGCGGCACCGCGTTCACAGTGATGCCGCTGGTCGCGAATTCCATCGCCATGCATTTGGTCAGCCCGAGCACACCGCCCTTGGATGCGCCGTAGTGCGCGCCCACCGCGCTGCCGGTCTGCGCGGCGGAGGAGGCGATGTTGATGATCCGGCCCCAGCCGGCGGCCTGCATGTCGGGCAGCACCGCCTGGGCGCACAGGAATGGGCCTTTCAGGTTGATCGCCATCAGGCGGTCCCAGACCTCCTCGGTAATTTCGGCGAATGCCGCGAACGGCGACAGCGCGGCGTTGTTCACGAGAATCGCCACAGGCCCGAGTTCAGTGCGGGTACGCTGTACCGCGTGCGCGATATCGGCGGCGCGTGAGGAATCCCCGGCGCAGGCGATCGCCCGGCCGCCCGCTGCGCGAATCATCGCGGCGGTTTCCTCCGCGCCCTCCGCTTGCAGGTCCCAGACGGAGATCGCGACGCCGTCTTCCGCCAGGCGCAGGGCGATGGCGCGCCCCAGTCCGCGTGCGCCGCCGGTGACGACGGCGACCTTGTCATTCATGGCCATGGTGTATTCCTCCTACAAATGTATATTCCAGCGCGCGGGGAAGGCCCCGCGGCTTTGTTCAGCATGCTCAGTTATCCTGCCATTCCTCCGCCGCGGTCACCGCATCACGCATCGACGGGCGTCCGGCAAGCAGCGTTACCGCGCCCAGCGGCAGGAAGATGCCCATTACCGTGGCGAGGCCGTAGCCGATCGCGTTGCCGCCGTACAGGTGGTCGGAAAAGGCCGCGATCAGGATAGGGCCGACGCTCAGCGCGATCAGGCCGATGGTCGCGCCGTACAGCGCGACACCGGCGCCGCGCAGTTCGTTCGGCGTGGTCAGGTTGAGCGACGAGACGTATACCGCGTTCAGCGGCGACAGCAGCATCATGAACACCGAGATGCAGGACAGGAAGACCCAGGGGCTGTCGCTGGTCGTGCCGATCACCCCGAAGGGCAGCGCGACCAGCATGCACAGCGCGTACCACAGGAACTGCGCGTCCTTGTGACCGCGCTGGAACAGGGCGTCCACGCAGAATCCGCACAGGAACTTGCCGAGGATGCCGCCGCCGATCATCGCCGCCCCCATCCCCAAACCGATTTCCGTGCCGCTCCAGCCAAATGTACGGCCCATGTGTGCCGGGTACCAGGCGGCGGCGCCGGCGAACGCGGTGGAGGCCATGCCGAAACCGGCGTAGTGATAGCTGAAAAACCGCGGCCGCGAGCGCATGAAGCGCCACAGCGCGGCGTAGCCGCGGGTGCCCGTATCGCCCTGACCGGCAGTGCGCACCCCGCGCCGCGCCGGTTCCGGCATGCTGAAGCTCAACAGCGAGATCGCGACGCCGGGCACGCCGATGATCAGGAACACCGCCTGCCAGGGCGCCACCTCGCCGACCACGGGCAGCACCACGCCGTCCAGCCCGTAGATGTAGTCGATCAGCATGCCGCCGAACAGGAATGCGCAGCCCGCGCCGACGGACGCGCCCAGTGCGTACACGGCAAGCGCCAGGGTCAGGCGCCGCGGGGGAAACAGGTCGGTGATCATCGAGGTGGCGCAGGGATTGAGCCCGGCCTCACCGGCGCCGACACCGACGCGCGCCAGCAGCAGGTGGGTGAAGTTCTTCGCCAGCCCGCAGGCCGCGGTCGCGATCGACCAGATCGAGACGCTGGCGAAAATGATCACGCGGCGGTTGTACTTGTCGGCCATCGCGCCGGCGAGCAGGCCGAACACCGAAAACGTGACGGCGAACGCGAGCCCGTGCAGCATGCCGAACTGCACGTCCGTAATGCCGATATCGGCCTTGATCGGGTCGACCAGCAGCGAAATTACAGTACGGTCGAGGATCGACAGCCAGTACAGCAGGGCGAGCAGCACTGTGGAGTACCAACCGAGCGCGGCGGGTGGATAGGGTTTGCTTGTTTGGGTTGTCGGGCGTGCGCCCTCGGCAACGGCCATCCGGAATCCTCGTATATTTATGTTATGAAAGTGTACAGTACGCAGTTTGTACTGTACATTAATGTCCATTAAATTTCGGTCACAACGCTTGGCGAGCCCGATGAGTCCCCCGGGACAGGGTCGCGGCAACGCGCAACGGGGACAATCGCTGGCACGCGCCAGTATCCCACAGGGACGCCCGGCAGGGAGTATATTTATGCAGGAAAGGTTTGCGAAACCGGGCCCGTGGGGCAGCGATACCGAGATTGCGGCCCGTGAAGCGGAAGTGCTGGCACAGCCACAACGCCTCACGCCGCTCGATCCGCTCGAAGCGCGGGAGCTGGCGCTGGCGAGTTGGCGGAAGCTGCGCAAGGCGGTGTCGGGCAGCGACGCATTGCCGGCGGACGCGGGCCAGGTACCGGAGATCTATTACACGATGCTGCGCCATCCGGGGTTGTGGGATGCCGTGGCCGCGCTGTCCATCCAGCTGATCGGCGCGGGCCAGTTGCCGGCGCGCGACCGCGAACTCGCGGTATTGCGTGCGGGCTGGTTGTTGCGCGCTCCCTACGAGTGGGGCGAACACGTTGCACACGCAAAGCAGGCGGGCATCAGCAGTGACGAGATCGAGCGGCTTACAGAGGGATCCGCCGCGTCCGGCTGGAACGACCACGATCGCGCGCTGCTGCGGGCGGTGGAGGAACTGCATGCCGGCGCGATGATTTGCGACACAACCTGGGCGGAACTGTCGAAGGCGCTGAGCGAAACCCAGTTGTTCGAATTGACCGTACTGGTAGGTCAGTTCACGACGGTGGCGTATTTCCAGAACGCGCTGCGACTACCGCTGCGCGACAGCAACCTCGGCCTCAGGGCGCGTTGACCTGTTGTGAGTGGCCTGCGTACCGGTACTGGAAAAAGAGCCCGTATGTCGGGCTGGCCTGACAGCGTTGCGCAGTGTGTGGTATCCCGGGAATCACTATGACAAAACAATCTACCCCCAGGAAGAAACGCATCCGCAATCCCGCATTGACGCGGGAAAAACTGCTGAAAGCGGCCGTCGAACTGGTGGCGGAGAAGGGGCTGGAGGGCCTGTCGTTAAAAGAGACGTCGCAACGGGCCGGAGTCAGTCGAAGCGCCACCTACCTGCATTTTGCCGACCGCGACGACCTGTTGCGGGAAACCAAGCGGTGGATTGCCGATCAGCTGGAGCAGGGCGTGATGCGCTTCGACGAGACCACGCCGCTGTACGAGCGCACACTGTTCACCGTCAGCCTGGTGCTGGAAAACCCCGGCGTCAGCCGTGCGATGATGGTGGATGCGATCACCCGGGGTGAACTCAATGAACGGCACCCGCTGTTCAGGCAGGTCGCGGACCGCCTTGAATACCTGAAGCGGAACGGCAGGTTACACGGGGATTGCGATCTCGAAGTTCGCACCTACATTCACCTCGGCTCCATTGTGGCGGCCCTGCTGTTCGAAAAACAGCACGAGGGTGGGGATGTGCAGGCTTTGGCGGCGCGTTTCGCGAGGGAATGGGTCAGTATATTGCAGGCCAGCATGAGCGTATAACGGGCAAGAGACGAAGGAGAAATGCTATGAGCGTAGAAGAAGAACTGCAACAATTACGCAAACAGGTGCAGCGCCTGCAGGACCGGCAGGACATCCTTGACTGCATCCAGCGCGAGAGCCGCGCCCGTGACCGCCAGGATGTCGACCAGATCAACAGTTGCTGGTGGGTGGACGGCGTCGACGAGCATGGCCCCGTGATTACGAAGGTGCCGGACTACGCCGCGCGGGCGAACGCGGGACACCGCGGCAGCTTCCATATGACCAGCCACAACATCACCAACCATCTGTGCGAGATCGATGGCGATACCGCGTATTGCGAGTCCTACGTGATCGGCGGCCTGTTCTGGAAAGACAGCGGCAAGACCACGCTGGCCTGCGGACGCTATCTCGACCAGCTGGAAAAGCGCGACGGCCAGTGGCGCATGCACACGCGAAAGTGCACTATTGAAATGTCGATCGACGGCAACGGTGACTGGGTGTTCTCGGTCCCGGTCAAGGGCTTCCTGAAGGCGCGCTGGGACGGCGAGGACCCCTCCTACGAGCGGCCCTTTGTCGCGAATACGGAGGGACTGCGTTGGTAGAGGAGTTGGCTATGATGTTCCGTAAGACATTGCTGGGTGTCGTGGCGGCTGCCGGGTTTGGTGCAACCCTGCCCGTCGTTGGCGTGCTGGCCGATACCGGCGTTGCCGATGCAGAGATGCCCCCCGCCGAATACGTCGCGCCCGAATTGCGCGAGACCTTCGCCGCGGCGCTGGCGTACTTTGCAGGGCAGGGCCCTGTGTACTCGGACGAAAGCCTGCCAAAAATCCGGGCGGGTTTCGCGCAACGGATGGGCGACGTGAAATTCCTGGCCAGCCCGCAGGTCGAGCAGGTGATGATCCCCGGTGTGCAGGGCGCGCCGGAGGTCGCGGTATTTGTGATTGGCGCGGATAAAGAGCGCACCCGTCCGGCGATCCTGTACATGCACGGTGGTGGCTACATCGTCGGTGACGCGAAGTCGGATGTGCCCCGCCTGCAGGCACTGGCGCAGAAGCATGACGGCGTCATCGTGACTGTGGAGTACCGGCTGGCGCCGGAGACCAGGTTCCCGGGATCGCTGGAGGACAACTATGCCGCCCTCAAATGGCTCTACCAGAATGCCGACAAACTGGGCGTGGACCGCGCGCGCATCTCGGTGATGGGCGAGAGCGCCGGTGGCGGCCATGCGGCGATGCTCGCCATCGCCGCGCGGGATCGCGGAGAAATACCCTTGCATGCCCAGATACTGGTCTATCCGATGCTCGATGATCGTACCGGCAGCACGCGGGAAATGCCCTACTGGATGGGCTACGGTTCCTGGAGCCCGCAGGCGAACGTGTACGGCTGGAGCGCGCTGCTCGGTGTGCCGGCGGGCGCCGCTGAGGTACCCGCGGGCGCCGTACCCGCCCGCGTCGAAGATCTTGCCGGGCTGCCGCCGGCCTTTATTGGCGTGGGGTCGATCGACCTGTTTGCCGAGGAGGATATCGAATACGGCAGGCGGCTGTTGCACGCGGGCGTGCCGACGGAACTGCTGGTAATTCCGGGCGGGTTTCACGGCTTCCAGGGCATGGTGCCCGATGCGGCGATCTCGAAGCAGTTCAACGCCGCAATCGACGGTGCGATCGAGCGGGCGTTTACCGCGCCCGAGTGGGTTGAACAGAATACTCTCGACATTGACATTCAGGAGAAACAGGAACAATGAGCAAGAATACGATTGGCGTCGGTGTGAACGCCTGGGTGTGGACCTCGCCGTTTGACGCACAGTCCGTAGAACTGGTTGCCCGCGCGGCGGATATGGGCTTCGATGCTTTCACGATGCCGGTAGAGGATCCGTCCCTGATCGACGTGCCGGCCATGCGCCGCGCGTTGGAAGAACACCCGATGCGACTGTATATTTCCGGCGCCTACGGCCCCAACCGTGACCTGACCCACGAAGACCCGCGCTTCCGGCAGGAGAGCCTCGACTATATTCGCAGCGTTCTGGCGATTTGCGAGCAGTTGGGTGTGACCACGCTGGCAGGCCCCGCCTATTCGGCGGTCGGCAAGCGGCGCAAGATTCCGCAGGAACAGCGCGAGCGGGAGTGGGCACTGGCCGTAGCGGGGCTGACCACCGCCGGCAAAATGGCGGCCGACCACGGCGTCACGCTGGCCATCGAGCCGCTCAACCGTTTCGAGACCGACCTCGTCAATACCGCGGAACAGGTCAAGCGCCTGATTCGCGACATCGACCTGCCGTCGGTACGCATCCACCTCGATACGTTTCATATGCATATCGAGGAGAAAGACGTCTACGAGGCGATACGGCTGGCCGGTGATGACCTTGTCTACGTGGACAGCAGTGAAAGTGATCGCGGCACACCCGGTAAAGGGCAGGTGCACTGGGAGGCGGTGGCTCGCGGTTTGCGCGACATCGGTTACACCGGCGACTGCATTATCGAGTCATTCACCCCGGCCTGTGAGGAAATTGCCGATGCGGCCGCAATCTGGCGGCCGCTGGCGGAGAGCCAGGATGCGCTGGCGAGGGATGGCGGCAAGTTTCTGCAGGCGCTGCTAAGCCAGGCATAGACGTTTCCTTCCCTGCCCGGTCAGGCGTCTCACCACTTCCCGGGTGCTCCGCTCAGCCCCAGGCCAAGTCATGCTTGAGCAGCGGCGTCGAACGAATGCGCTTGCCGGTGGCCTGGAAGATCGCATTGCCGATCGCCGGTCCGATCGGCCCCACCGGCGCCTCGCCGATCATCGCGAAGCGGTCGTGGCCTGACAGCGCGTCGAAATGGATGTTGATACGCGCGGGCAGGTCCGCCATGCGCAGCAACCTGTACTCGTGGAAGTTGCCTTCGACCACCGCGCCGTCGCGAATCGTGATCTCCTCACTGAGGCTCATATTGAGGCCGTAGATCACGCCGCCCTCCAGCTGCGCCAGCACCGCGTCGCGATTGACGAAGCGGCCGCAGTCGAAAGTTACGTCGAGCGCGTGGACGGTCAGTTTACCGTCGCGGGAGACGTCAACTTGCGCAACGGCACAGACTGTGCTGCCGGCCTGCTTCATGCCGGCCATCGGCCAGTTCGCGATCGCGATGCCCATGCCCCGGCCTTCCGGCAGCGGTTTCCCCCAGCCCGCTTTCTCCGCGGCGACGCGCAGGCAGTTGGACCACGCCGGATCCCAGTCCGCCAGCAACTTCAACCGGTAGTCGAGCGGATCCGCGCCGGCGGCGACCGCGCACTCGTCGACGAATGTTTCCACCATGAACGCGTGCGAGTTGTAGCAGGGCCCGCGGTAGGCGCCGGTGAGGATGTGGTAGGGGTGGCGGGTGGTGCCGATACGCACGTTGGGGATCGCGCCGCTGACGGCATAGACCGCGTCGGCGAAGCCCAGCGGCAACGACACCATCGGGTTGCCCGCCTGGCAGGCGCGGGCGTCCCAGGTCAGCGGCATGCCGTGTGCATCGAGCACCGCCCGCATGCGCGCCGCGATCAGCGTGCGGTAGCGGCCCTGCCGCATCATCTCCTCGCGCGACCAGATCACCTGCACCGGCACGTCGGGGTATTGTTTGGCGATTGCGACCACCATCCGCACGTCCTCGGAAAACGAGCGCCGGCCGAACGCGCCGCCCACCAGTGTGCGGTGCACGAAGACCTGCTCCGGCGCGGCGCCGGTCTCGTCGATCGCCACCCAGTAGGCCTGCTGGCTGTCCTGGCAGGGTGTCCATACATCGACCCGCTCTGACGTCACCAGTGCGGTGCCGTTCAGCGGCTCCATTGGCGCCTGGTCGCAGTACGGTGTCAGGTAGTCCGCCGCGACGGCGCGGCCAGTGGTCACCGCGGTGACATCGCCCGCCTCGCGCAATACCATCGCCGCCGGTTCATCGAGGCGGGCGAGGGCGTCATCGTAAAGTTGTTGTTCCGTCTTCCAGTCTGCGCCCTCACCGAAATCCCAGGCCACCGGCAGCGCTTGCAGCGCCGTTTTCGCCTGCCAGTAGTGGTCCGCGATAACGGCCACCGCACTCTGCACCGCGGTTTCAGCCAGCCCGAACGTGGCTTTCGCTGTGACCGGCGAGCCCGCGGTGCCGCTGCGATCGACCGTGACGACCGCGCGGACGCCGGGCATTTTCATTACCGCCTCCGGCTCGTGATGGCGCAGCCGGCCGCCCTGTACCGGGCATTGCAGCAGCGCGGCGTACACCATACCCGGGACCTTCACGTCGATACCGTACGCTGCCGAGCCGTCGACCATGCCCGGTAGCTGCAACTTGGCCGGCGAGGCCTTGCCGAGGAACGTCCATTCGCTCTGCGGTTTCAGCGCGGGCTCCTCCGCCAGCGCAATCATTGCCGCGGCGGCAGCGACCTCGCCGTAGCGCAAGGTGCGGCCGCTGGGTATATGCGTGAGCACGCTATCGCGCGCCTGGATATCCGCGACCGCTGCACTCCAGCGCTGCGCCGCGGCCGCTTTCAGGCGCTCGCGGGCACTGGCGCCCAGTTGCAATGCGTAGGGCATACGCGCGTGGTCTGTGCCGTGGCCGGTGAAAAACGGCTGGCTGCCAATCGCGTAGGGACCGCCCTCGAGGTAGTCGCGGCGCGCGGACGCGAACTCCGCGCGCACGTGCGCCCAGTCGCAGCCCAGTTCTTCAGCGACGTTCATCGGCACCTGGGTCATCGAGCCGGTGCCGAACTCGCCGGTGGGCACATACACGGTGACCGTGTCATCGGGGGCGATGCTCAGCCAGGGTGAGAATTCGGCAACGGTGTCCGCCTCCGAAACGGTGCCTGCGCTGGCTGTCCGCGAGACGAGTGCGAGCGACATACCGCCGGCGACCACGGATGCGCTGACCAGGAACTGGCGGCGGTTGAGCAGCACGTCCGTCATTGCCTACTGCCCTCCGTTGCGAGCGGCGGCGGCGCGGTGTATCGCCGCGCGCACGCGCGGATAGGTGCCGCAGCGGCAGATGTTGGAGACGCGCGCATCGATGTCCGCATCGGTGGGCGCCGGAATATCGTCCAGCAGCGCCGCGGCCGCCATCAGCATGCCCGACTGGCAGTAGCCGCACTGCGGCACGTTCATCTCCAGCCACAGTGTTTGCAGCACGTGGTCCCGCCGCGGCGCGAGGCCCTCGATGGTGGTGATGGTCGCGCCGTCCACGGCCTCGACCGGCATCATGCACGAGCGGGTCGCGCGGCCGTCGACATGCACAGTGCAGGCGCCGCACTGGGCGATGCCGCAACCGAACTTGGTGCCGGTCATGCCGAGGTGATCGCGCAGCACCCAGAGCAGCGGGGTGTCCGCGGCCAGTTCCAGCCGGTGTTGCTCCCCGTTCACGGTGAGCGAGATGCTGGCGCTTGCCGCCGCGTTTATGCTGTTGTCGGTCACGGTCATCGGAACACCTCATGAAACTGCGAACCGCCAGTATACAGGTTACGGCTTGAACTGTACACAAATGTCCAGTAGAGTCCTGTTTCTGTTCCGCTATACTGATGCGAGGCAGACGATAAAGCTGGTGGATATAAGAAAGAGGACCCGCTATGAAATCAGTCTTGTCAAAACCGGGCCGCGGACGGCGGTGCCTTGTCGCGCTGTTGATTGCAGGCGCGTTGACCGGCGCCGGCACCACCGCGCTGGCTGCGGAACAGCCCATCCTCGACTGCCCGCTGCGCGATGCGGGGTTCTCGCTGGAGTCGCCCCTGATCGACGTGATGGTCAGTCCGTCGGCGCGGGCGGCGGTGGACGCGGTGGCGCCGCAATTGCTCGCCAACCTGCCGCCGGACCGTTTCGGCACGCAGCCGCCGTCGATGGCCGCGATCATGACCCTGGGCGGTGTTGCGCCGATGATGCAGATACCCGAAGACAAGCTGGCGGAGTTGGCCGCCGCATTGGCTGCGGTGGAAGCGACCGTGGCCGACAAACAGGCGCGCTGTGCGCGCTACGACAATGAAGTGCCTGAATTCGAACTGGCCGAAGCGCCGGTCAAACTCCTCGTGTTCACCAAGATCACCGGTTTTCACCATGGGCAGGCGGTGGATGCCGCCACCGCGGCGGTGACAGCGCTGGCCGAGCAGCGCGGCTGGACGGTGGCGGTCACCGACCGGGGCGGCGCGATGAACCCGGACACGCTCGCGCAATTCGACGCGGTGGTCTGGAACAATGTCAGTGGCGACCCGCTCACGCTCACGCAGCGGCAGGCCTTCCGTGACTACGTCGAGGGCGGCGGCGGTTACCTCGGCATCCATGGCTCGGGCGGCGATCGCGAGCAGCTGTGGGCGTGGTACCGGGATACGTTGTTGGGCGCGCAGTTCATCGGCCACCCGATGAACCCGCAGTTCCAGGAGGCGCAGGTGGTGCTGGAGAAAAATGCCGCCGGCATCGGTGCAGCGCTGGGGGCAGGTTTTACGCTGCGGGACGAGTGGTACTCGTTCGAGGAAAGCCCGCGTACCTCCGGTTCGAACATTGTCGCGACGCTGGATGAATCCACCTATTCGCCGGTCGGCATGTTCGACCAGGACCTGCGCATGGGCGGGGACCACCCCATCGTGTGGACGCGCTGCGTCGGTGACGGACGTTCGGCCTACACCGCGATCGGGCACCGGCCCGAGGTGTACTACATTCCGGAAAACCTGGTACTGCTGCGGGATGCGCTGGTGTGGTCCGCGGGTCAGGGCGCGCCGTCGTGTGGCGAGCGGCAATAATCGAGTGGGCTGAATTCGAGGTGATGTATGCAAAGACGTGATGTACTCAGGTTATCGCTGGCGCTGCTCGGTTCCGCGGCGAGTTTTTCGCTTGCCCGTGCCCTGCAGGCAGATACCGTGGTGAATCCGGGGATGGTGGCGACGGTGTTCGACCCGCCGGGGCAGGCCGCGATCGAACTGCTGTCCGAGATGATCATTCCCGAAACCGATACGCCCGGTGCGATTGCCGCCGGTGTGCCGGACTTTATCGCGGTGATTGTCAGCAGCTGGTATACGCCCACGGAGCGAAAAGTGTTCTTCAGCGGCCTGCAGCAGTTGGATGCCTACTGTCTGCAACAGGAAAACCAGCCTTTCCACCTCGCCTCGGAAGCCAGTCGCGTCGCAGCGCTGACAGAGCAGGAGCGTATCGCGAGCGAGTACCAGCCGCCGATGCAGGGAGGGTCGTTCTACCGCCAGTCCTCGGATGAGGAGGCGCCGTTTTTCAAGAAGATCAGGGAACTGGTGGTGCTCGGCTACTACACCTCCGAGGTGGGCTGCACCGAGGAACTCGCCTACCGTCCCGCGCCGGGCGAATACAACGGCGACTACGAGTTCGCCAAAATAGGCCGGCAGTGGTCGCATTAGCAGCCCGTCGGATCCAGGCGTGCGCCGCAGTGGCATCGTCACGGGCCCGAGGCGCGTCCGGTCAGGTAAAGCGAATGACTAAAGAGGTGTCTGAATATGGCTGCACAACCGCAGTTTGACGCGATCGTGATCGGCTCCGGCATCACCGGTGGCTGGGCTGCGAAAGAACTCACCGAGAAGGGGCTGAAGGTACTGATGCTCGACCGCGGCAGGATGGTCGAGCATGGCAGGGATTACACCGGCGAGCACATGCCCCCGTGGAAAGTGCCGTTGCGCGGCAAGCCGTTGCGGGAGTTGTATCGCGAGGAGTATCCGGTCCAGAGCGCGAGCTATGCGTTCGGCGAGCCCAATCGCCATTTCTGGAACAACGACAGGGACAACCCCTACGTCAACGATCCCGAGGTGTTCACCTGGTACCGGGCCAATGTCGTCGGTGGCAAATCACTGCTGTGGGGCCGGCAGGTCTACCGTTTCAGCGACCTGGATTTTGGCGCCAACAAGGCGGACGGTTCGGGCATCGACTGGCCGATCCGCTACGACGATATCGCGCCCTGGTACAGCTATGTGGAGAAGTTTATCGGCGTCTCCGGCCAGGCCGAGAACCTCCCGCACCTGCCCGACAGCGAGTTTCTGCCGCCGATGTCGATGAACGTGGTCGAGAAGGCTGTCAAGGCGAAAATCGAACAACAGTTTCCCGGCAGGAAAATGACCATCGGCCGCGCGGCGGTGCTGACGCAGGCGCACAATGGCCGCGGTGCGTGCCACTACTGCGGGCCCTGCGAACGGGGCTGTTCGGCGGGCGCGTACTTCTCCACGCAGAGTTCGACACTGCCCGCTGCGCGCAGCACCGGCAACCTGACGCTGAAATCCGATTGCGTGGTGGAGGGGATAGACTATGACCCGGTATCGCAGCGTGCCACCGGCGTCAGGGTAATCGACGCCAACAGCCGCGAGAAAACGGTGTATACCGGCCGCCTGGTCTTCGTGTGCGCGTCCACTGTGGGCAGCACGCAAATCCTGTTGAATTCGCGCTCCGACGCGTTTCCGCAGGGCCTCGCCAACAGCAGCGGTGTGCTCGGCAGGTACCTGATGGACCACACCCGCGGTTCGGGCGCGATGGGCTTCATGCCCGGCTTCGATGACAGGACCACCTACGGTAATCGCCCGAACGGTATCTACATCCCGCGGTTTCGCAACCTGGGTGGCCAGGATGAGGACGTCACATTCCTGCGGGGCTATGGCTACCAGGGCCAGGCAATCCGGACCAATGGCGTGGGCATGGCAGATAGTATTCCCGGGTTTGGTGCCGACTATAAGCATGCGCTGCGCAATCCCGGACCGTGGCGGATGATTCTGTTCGGCTTTGGAGAATGCCTCCCCTACCGCGATAACCGCATGGTGCTGGATGACCGGAAGACCGACCGTTTCGGCATACCACTCGTGCGATTTCACTTCGAGTGGGGCGAGAACGAGACGCAGATGAGGGAGGACATCGCCAGGCAGGCGACCGATATGCTCGAGCAATCGGGTGCGGTGAATGTGATCAGCCTGGTCACACCCTCCAAGCCCGGCGAGGCCATTCACGAGATGGGCACCGCGCGCATGGGTGACGACCCGGGTGAGTCCGTGCTGAATCGCTGGAACCAGGCGCACGACGTGCCCAACCTGTTCGTGACCGACGGCGCCTGCATGCCGTCGACATCCTGCGTCAACCCCTCGCTCACGTTCATGGCGCTGACGGCGCGGGCCACGGATTACGCGGTGAAGCAACTGGGTGAGGGACGTATCTGATGACACGGATTGCCTCGAACACGATCGCGCGCGCCGCGATATCTCACAGTATTGCCGCCGCCCTGTTGCTGTACGCCAGTGCTGTGGCTGCGGACGTGGGCACGGTGGACAATCCCGAGCCCGGAAAGCAGGGCGAGTCGATGCCCGCGGACAAACCGGGCACTGTCCTGTCCCGGCCCTACTCGCAAGGCGTGAACGCGATCGGCCACAGCCCGGTGCTGGAGCGCGACTCCAACATCCAGATGGCCTGGGCCGGCGACTGCGCGTATATCGCCAGTTCCATGCCGAACTTCCTCGGTTGGGGCGTGTCGGCCGCGCCGGAGACATTCGGCGTGGCGGTGATCGACGTCAGCGACCCGCGCGCGCCGCAAACGGTGCGCGTGCTGCGCGACCGCGGTGCGCTCGCTTCGCTGGAAGCGATGGACGCGGTGGATACGCCGCAGCGCAGGGTGCTGGCCGCGAGTACCTATGAGCAGGGTGCGAAGCCCGAGGACGAGCGTTGGCTGAGCCTGTACGACGTGGCCGACTGCGCGGACCCGAAACTGGTGTCAGAGTTCCAGTGGCCGGAAAAAGTTCACGCCGTCACCCTCGCTGCCAACGGCAGGCGGGTGTACGCGACGCACATCGAGCCGTTCACCGGCAAGGGCGGCATCCATGTGCTCGATATCACCGACATGAAGAAGCCGGTCTACCTTGGCAAGTTCGCTGTGACGCGGCGGGGCGCGGGCGGTGACAGCGAGACCTTCGAGTTCGCAACCCACGAAATCGCGGTGAGCGAGGACGAAACGCGTATTTACGCCGGGGTGCTGGCCTCGCAGGGCCACGACCTGAACCACGGTGTGCCCACCATGCCACCGAGTGCGCAGAGCCTCGGGCCTGATGCCGGCGGCGTGTACATCATCGACAACAGCGATATCGCCGGCGGGCGCAAGGACCCGCAAATGCGCCTGCTGGGGGTGGCCGAACACGGCGGCTGGCATTCGGTGGCCCAGGCGACGATAGACGGCACCCCCTACCTCGTCGGCGGCGGTGAACTCGGCGCCTGTCCGGGGGCCTGGCCGCGCTTCGTGAATATCGCCGATGAAACCGAGCCCGTACTTGCCGGGGAGTTTCGCCTCGCGATGAACGTCCCCGAAAACTGTCCGCCGCCCTCGGCGACCGAAAAGGCCACCGGCGGCATCGTCGGCGACCCGGGCACCGCCTCCCTGCATTTCAACGATGTCGATAGCGCCGGGGATACGCGCCTCGGCCTGTTCAACTTCATGTGGGCGGGGCTGCGCATCGTCGACCTGCGCGACGTGAAGAACCCCGTCGAGGTGGCCTACTTCAAACCGGGGGATGCGTGTACCGGCCATGTCCGTTATGTCGAGGCGAGCGGGCATATCTGGCTCACCTGCGCCGGCAGCGGCTTCCATGTGCTCGAATTGAAGCCCGAGGTGCGCGAGTCGCTGGGCCTGCCCGCGATCGCCGCGGCCGATGAGTAATGCTTTTCCAGTGAGGACACGATGAGAAACACAGCCGATGAGCGAATAGCGCAATTGCTTGAGCGTTACTCCGGTAAACGCATCAACCTGGCGGAGCGACTCTGCGACGGGCACGCGCCGGACGCGCTGGCCTATCGCCTGATCGATGCTGACCTGTCCGCCACTGACTACACGTATGGCGACCTCAGGCTCGCGTCGGAACGCTTCGCCGCCGCGCTGCAGGCGCTCGGTGTCGGCCCTGGCGACCGCGTCGCGACGCTGATGGGCAAGAGTTGGGAGTACCTCGTCACCGTGATGGGCATATGGCGTCTCGGCGCGGTGCATGTGCCGCTGTTCACCGCGTTCGCGCTGCCGGCGATCGCGCTCAGGGTGCTGGGCAGCGCAACGAAAGTGGTGGTGTGCGACGCGACGCAGCAGCCCAAGCTCGCGCCGGGCGGCGATATTCCGGCCGACCCGCCATGGCGCGTGATCACTACCGGCCCGGCCTCTGAGCGCGCGCTGAATTTCGCCGCGCTGCTGGACGCGGCGCAGCCGGGTCTCGCCGCGGCGGTGCTGGACGAGGCGTCACCGATCATCCAGATCTATACCTCCGGTACCACGGGCAATCCGAAGGGGGTCGTGGTGCCGGTGCGCGCGCTCGCGTCGTTCCAGGCCTATGCGGAGTTCGGGTTGGGCCTGCAGCCGGATGACCTCTACTGGTGCGCGGCCGACCCGGGCTGGGCCTATGGTCTCTACTTCGGCCTGTTGTCGACGTTCACCACCGGTACACCCAGCATCCTGCTGGTCGGCGGCTTCGACGCACAGGCCACGGCGCGCGTGCTGGTGGAGCAGGGCGTCACCAATTTCGCCGCGGCGCCCACGGTATACCGCGCGCTGCGCAGCGCCAACCTCGATATCGCACCGGCACAGTTGCAACTGCGCTGCGCGTCCAGCGCCGGCGAGCCGCTGACACCGGAGGTGAACAACTGGGCAGAGCAGGCGCTGGGCGTGTCCGTGCACGACCACTACGGCCAGACCGAGGCCGGCATGCTGGTCAACAACCACCACCATCCGCTGGTGAAGCGCGCGATCAAGCCCGGCTCGATGGGGCAGGCGATGCCGGGCTGGACCGCCGCGGTGTTGCACGAAGAGCGGGACGCGCCGCTCGCCGACGGCGAACTGGGCCGCATCGCCTTCGACCTGCACGCCAGCCCGCTGGCCTGGTTCGAGGGCTATGCCGGCAACCCGGCGAAGAGCGCGGAAAAATTCTCCGCCGACGGGCGCTGGTTCCTGACCGGCGACACCGGGCAGATGGATGACGAGGGCTACCTGCACTTCTCCGCGCGCGATGACGATATCATCATCATGGCGGGCTACCGCATCGGCCCGTTCGAGATCGAATCGGTGATGCTGAAGCATCCGGACGTGGTGGAGGCGGCGGTGATCGCCGTGCCGGACGAGGTGCGCGGCGAGGTGATCGAGGCCTACGCGGTATTGCGCGAGGGCTGCACCGCATCGGAAGACAGGGTGAAGGACGTCCAGCAGTGGGTGAAAACGCACTACGCGGCGCACGCCTACCCGCGGCAGGTGCATTTCGTCGCCAGCCTGCCGAAGACGCCCAGCGGCAAGATCCAGCGCTTCGAATTGAAGCGGATGCGCCTGCAGGCGCTGGCGGACGCAGCGACGTGAAACTACACGTGCATGTGGCGAGCGTGCCCTGACCGGTTCAGCTCTGCCTTATGCCGGTCGCATCGGACTCCCTGAACACGGGAATCGGTGCCTCCGCGCTGATCATCAGCAGCGGCAGGACGCGCGACGTTGACGCCTGGTAGTCGGCATAGAACGGGTGGCATGCAATGAAGAAGTCCCAGATTTTTTTCCGTTCCTCGCCCTCGGGTTCACGCCATGTGCCGCGAAACGCCTGGGTGGCGACCTGGATCTCGATCTCCGGCCTGGCGACGATGTTCAGGTACCACTCGGGGTGATGGTCGGCGCCGCCCTTGGACGCGCACACCACCACTTCACCGCCGATATCCGCGTAGGTCAGCGGCGTGATGAATATCTTGCCGCTGTTACGCCCGCGGTATTTGACCAGGCAATGCGTCGCGAAATAGCGGCCGCCCACTGCGGTGATATCCATGATATGGCCTTCCGCGCCGCCCGACTTCAGGTAGGCCTCGCGGTGCTCGGTGACCCAGTCGCGGCGGACCGCGCTGATCGCGGCGGAGGTTTCATCGCTCATTGTGTGCTCCTGTTTCGTTGGTGTTCAGGGTGCTTTCAGTCTTCATGGCGGAGTTCGACGTGCGTTCTCTCACCGTTCGGTCCCATCGGCGAGTCGTACTCGACAACGGAACAGACCGGGTTGGCGTGCGTCGCAAACAGCCTGGCCTCGTCCGCCTTCACCGCGTCGATGCGGTCGGGCGAGGCGATGATCTTCTGCGAGTTCTCGAAATCCTCGCGGCTGTTCCACCAGATTTCCATGATGCAGTCGTAGCCCGGGTCGTGCACCTGCCCGGTCACCGGGTTCTTCTCCGGGTGCAGGTAGCGGCGCACGTAGCGCACCGCATTCGGAATCGACGGCGAGTGCCCCATCCGTTTGGAGAGCTGGGAGTGCTGGTTTTCGTAGTAGTCCAGGAATTCGTCCGCGGACATGTCCGGGTGCTTGCGAAAGAAGCAGATCTGTTTGAACACGGTGGTCTCCCGCTCGGTTGTCACTGTAGTCTAGATCAAGATTGGGCGAGCGGCGCGGGCCCGTCATCGACCCGCGATGTGCAGCGGTCCGCTCACTTCGGCTCGCCTGGCGCCTGGCAGCTATAGCTTGACGCCTTGTCGGCGTCCGCTCCCGCCATGAGCACCGCTCGGTCGGGATAGGCGCAGATCAGGCGCTCCTTGCCGGCACCTGACTGTGGCGCCATCCCCATGCCGCCCGATCGCGTGCCTGTCAGGGTCCGTGGCTCGCGCCCGGTCTCCACCCACGCCAGCAGCGCCGCGCCGATACTGCTCTCCGGCGCCTGCGTGGGCAGTGGCGCGCCGATCTGGCCGAACGTATCCGGGCCGGGGCCGCCCGCGCAGTGTTGCACGCCCGGCACCATGAAGAACTGCATCTGCCGCTGCGCCAGCGGCCCGGATTGGTCGAGAATCTGCCGGTGCAGGTCGATCGTCGCCTCCGGCGGGAGTATCGCATCCGCCCAGCCGTGCCAGAGAATCAGCTTGCCACCGCGCTCGAAGAAGGCCGTCAGGTCGGGCTGTGGATTCAGGTCGCCACCGAGCGCCGCGGCGAGGCGGGCCGGGTCGCGATCGAAATCCAGTGTGCTGCTGGACGAAAGCGGCGGCGAGGTGAAGTTGGTTAGTACTTCATCGGCGAGATTGGTATTGTCGCTGTCGGGTTCAAATTGCACCAGCGCGTTCCCCTCCCAGCCGAACTGGGCGACCGGTACGCCGACCTCCGCCCCGGTGGGTGGAAGGCCGTAAGCTATCACGCGGCCGTCATCGTCGCGGTAACCGGCGTGTAGTTGCGCCAGCGCGGCGAGTTGCGGTGCGGAGAAACACCCCGGTGAGTCGGTGTCGCCGCAGGCCAGCACCGACGCGTCGAACCCGCACTGCAGGGGATCTTCCACCAGTCCGTCCCGCTGACCGTCCAGCGCATCGCACTGCTCGAGTACCGCGGCCTGCAGCACGGCGGCTTGCTCCGGGTGCAGGGCGGCGCCCTCCGGCAGTTGCGCCTGTATCACGTTCGCGAACGACAGGATGCTGCGCGTACCCTGGAACGGCGCGCCGGCGATGATGCCGTCGTAGTCATCCGGGAAGCGCGATGCCTCCATCAGCGCCTGGCGCCCGCCGTTGGAGCAGCCGATGAAATAGGAGTACGCCGCTTCGCGGCCGTAGTAGGCGGCGATCAGGTCTTTCGCGGCGACCGTCGTGAGGTGTATGGCCCGCCAGCCGTAATCGCGCACTTTTTCGGGGTGTCCCTGCGCCCAGTCGCCGCTTCCCGCGTGGGCCCTGTGCCCCGTGTCCGTGGAGGCGGCCGCCTTGCCGCCCATCACCCCGAACGCGAGGTCCAGGTAATTGATCGAGCCCGCCAGGCCGCCGTTATTGGCGCCGACGAACCGCCCGTCCCAGTTGTCTTCGGGCAGCCACACCTCGAAGCCGATAGCGGAATCCGCCGTCGGATGAATGGAGCCGCTCACGCGGCAGAACGCCGGCAGGCCGGCGACCTGTGGCCCTTCACCGTAGCCACCGGTCATGCTGGGAAAGTGGGCACCGGCGACCGGCGCGTTCGCGGCCTGCACCACGGCGCTGGTTACGTCGACGTCTTTCAGCTCGAGTTCAGCCAGCGCCGCGCAGCGCCCGCCTGCCGCCACCTTGTCGGGACCGTCCGCCAGCGCGGGACTGATCGCGCCCGCGCCGGCAATCGATACCAGCGCCGAGACCAGTGGCGCGGCGAGGGTGGCGATTAAACCATGGCCCGCACGAGCGGATATTCTGCTGAGTATGGACAAATGCGTTCTCCTTATTAAAGGACACAAGTGTACATTAAAGAATCGTGATTACAATAGCGGGTCGGCGCGCCGTTGTTCCGGCCGCAACAACGGCATCCGGGCTGCTACTCCGTCAATATCAGGTTGATGGAATACTGGTAACGGTCAGTTTGAAAACTTGAATAGTAAAACACGCGCTTTTGCCGTGACTTCCGGTAGACTGGCGAGTTATGTAACTGACTGGACTCCAGGATGACCAAGCCAGCACCGAAAAAGAAGCGCATCAGGAACCCGGAACTGACCCGCGGGAAACTCCTGCAGGCGGCCGCCGACCTGATCGCGGAGAATGGGCCGGAGGCGCTGTCCCTGAAGGAGGCCGCCATCCGCGCCGACGTGAGCCGCAGCGCCACCTATCTGCATTTCAGGGACCGCGACGCGCTGTTGCAGGAGACCAAGAAATGGATATCGGAACAACTGGAGCGCGGCGTCAAAGGCTTCGACAAGACCACGCCTCTCTATGAGCGCACGCTGCACACGGTCGGCTTGATCATGGAGAACCCCGGCGTCAGCCGCGCGATGATGGTGGATGCGCTGACCAAGGGCGAGCTCAATGCAAAGCACCCGCTGTACAAGGCGGTCTTCCAGCGACTCAAGTATTTGCAGAAGGAGGGAGGGCTCGCGCCGGATGCGGACATCGAGGCGCGTACCTACATTCATCTCGGTTCCAATGCGGCCGCCCTGTTGTTCCAGAAGCAGAACGAAGGCGCGGACGTCCGGGTACTCACCGAGCGTTTTGCCACGGAGTGGACGCGCATATTACAGGCGGACATGAAGGCGGACCGGAAGAAACGACGGACAGCGAAGTAGGGCGCACGCGCCCGAACTGTTTCAGCGAATGATCCTGGGATACTGCCGGAATGGCGCGACGCCGTGCAGTTCGCGGTAGGACTTCGGCTGGCGGCCGCCCTCGTCGAGGATGCCGTACTTCTCCGCCATCTCTGCGCCAATCACCGTCTGGCCGCTGATCTCCATCAGTTGTGGATCGCGGAACATCGCCCAGATGACATGCCCGGTAAACTGCGGCGTTTCCATCAGCGATTCGAACGCGGCGAAGCGTTCCGGGTCCGCGTCGGCCATCACCTGCATGCGCTCGGTCTTCACGGCGCCCATCCAGATGGAGAGCGCAGCGACGTTGAACTCACGGAAGTCGACCGCCATGTCCGATGCGTACTTGTCCAGACCGGCCTTGTGTGCGCCGTAAGCGGGTCCGAAGGCGTAGTGCGTGGCGCCCGAGGCCGAGGTGAACACCAGCAGCCCGCGACCCCGTTTCACCAGCAGCGGGGCGGCATGGTAGGCCGCCGCGTAGCTGCCGAGCAGGCCGACGTCGAGCATGTGCACGAGGTCCAGCGTCTTTTCCCAGAACGGACCGGGCACGGTCATCTCGTCATGGGCGGCGAACGCGTTGTTCACGAGGATATCCAGTCCGCCCTGTTCCTCGTCCACCCGGGCGAACAGCGCCTGTATCTGGTCGAAGTCGCCGTGGTCCACGCGCACCGGTATGCCGGTGCCGCCGGCGGCTGTCACCGCGTCGGCAGTTTCATAGATCGTGCCGGGCAGCGGCGCATCGCCGCTCTTCTGCGAGCGCCCTGTCACGTAAACGGTGCAGCCGTGGCTGCCCAGTGCAATCGCGATGCCGCGGCCGGCGCCGCGGCTGGCGCCGGTGACTACGGCGACTGTGCCCTGGTTCGTCATCGAGGTATGTCCTTCATTGTGCGGCACTTTCTTCTGGTGTATGCACGTTGCACTGTCCGGGCCCTAAAAATGCTTCTGTATACCGAACTGGAAGAGTCTTCCGATCGTGCGGCCGTTGATGTAGCCGTTGTTCGGCAGCACCAGCGTGTCGGTCACCCGGTACTCCGGCGGATCCGAGTTGAATATATTACTCGCATTGAAGGTCAATGACAGGTCAGACAACCAGCCTTCGCCCTGCACGTCGTAAAGCACGAACAGGTTGACGGTGTTGTAATCGCCGGCGTTGTCCTGGGAGGGGTAGCCGACGGGCGCACCGAGATCGTATCCCTGCGTATGGTACAGGGTCGCCTCCGCGCGCCATTGTCCAATATTCGTGCCCACGCTGGCGCTGGCCTTGAAACGGCTGTAATCGGTATCGAGCTCGTTGTTGAATTCAGCACCGTCGGCAACGCTTTGTTCACGGTTCAGCACGTAGGTTGTATTGAGCTGGAAATCTATCGTACCGAAACTGGTATCCGTCGCGTAGAAAGCACCGAGGTCCAGTCCGTCGGTCTTGAAATTACCCGTGTTGTTCACGCGCGCGTCAGTGATCGCGTATACGCAGTCCGGTTGCGGCGTACAGGTGCCGACGATGCTGTCGACGGAACCGAGGGCCTCATCGATCTGGCCCTGGCTGGGGGCTACCGTCTTGAAGGACGCGAACGTGGTCCAGGAGGGAAACTGCGTAACGAAACCCGGGAGATCGATCAGGCCGTTGTACTCAATATCCCACCACGTCAGGCTGACACTGAGTCCGGGGATAAAGGGCGGCTCGATATCGATGCCGATCGATTGGGTTTCGGCCGTCTGTGCTTCAATACCCGGCGCGTTCCCAAGCAGTACGATGACCTGTTGTCCCGGCTGTACCGGTGGGTATGTGCCGTTATCGATCAGTTCCTGCGGCGGGAAGAGAAACGGGATGGCGGCGTAGTTCGCACTGTTGACGGTGGTCGAAAAATCGTCCGCCAGGCTCGGTGCGGTAAAGGAGTCACCCCAGGCACCGCGCAGCGTGACCCACTCCAGCGGGCGCCAGGTAATGCCGTACTTGGGGTTGCTGGGGTCGCCGAAATCGCTGTAATCGTCATAGCGCACCGAGGCGGACAGCGACAGTTCCTCAATACCGGTGACGGCGTTGCCGGGTCCGAATACGGGCACTACCAGTTCGCCGAAGTAGGAGGTGATGTCGCGGTCCAGCTTGACGGTATCGAGAGGGTCCGAGGGAGCGATGACCTGGACGCCGTCGATCGTCAGTCCCCCAAATCCGGAGTTCTGTGTCCCGGAATAGATATCGCCGGCCTGCACGTCATACCCCTGATCCTGGTACTCGGCGCCGGCCGCGAGTTTGACCGCACCGCCAGGCAGTTCGAACAGGTCACCGTCGATTATCGCGCTCATATCGAACAGCGTTTGCTTGGTGTGGCCGTAGGTTTCGTAATTGGTTACCGCGGCGAGGGCGGCGGGGTTGCTGGCGGCCATGTCGTAGGGATTGATCAGCCCGCTGCTGACTGCAGTGTTGATGGCATTGGTGTTAGCGGAACCGTCGTGGTTTACCGTCTTGCTCTCGCCGTAGCTGGTCATCGCGCGCAGTTGCCAGTTCTTCGGGAGTTCCACTGTCAGGGTCGGGTAGATGCCCCAGGTGTCAAGGCTGATGTCCTGCTTGCGCGTGGTATCGAACTGGATATCGACAGCCTGGATTTCCGCCGCACTGCCGGTCGCCAGATGCGCATCCCGGTACGGGCTGCCCCCGGGTGCGATACTGACGGTAGCGGTGTTCGGGCCGAGGTAACCGGTGGTGTCGCGGTCCATCCAGAAGCCCTGTGTCTCGAAGAGGACCTTGTCGCCAAACTGCTGGCTGAAGCCGGCCATCACGGAATCCCGCGTCTGTTTCGGATAGATACTGACGCCGTCTGACAGATCGCACTGGTTGACGGTGCCGGGCACGGCGTTACCGGTTGTGTAGGGCAGTGCATAGGATTGTCCGTTCACTCTCACGTTGCCCGGTTGGCAGGTGAGTGCGGTCACCGGTTGGTTCAACAGCGGAATATCCTGGCGGAAGTTGGGGTACATTTTCACCCAGTCGCGATGACCGCCCGAAATGTCGTCGCGGTCAGTGTAGTTGTACGCGAGGTAGACAGAGCCGGTATCCCAGAGGTAGCCACCGGTAATGCTGGTGGTCACCTCGTCGTAGTGATCGGCCGTACCATACTGTACATCGACCCCGATGCCCTCGTAATCCTTGCGTGTAATGAAGTTGACCACGCCGGAAACAGCGTCCGAACCATAGATGGCGGAGCCTCCGTCAGGCACGATCTCTACCCGCTGGGTGAGCGAGGGCGGCACAATGTCCACATCCGGGCTTGTAGAACGCACGCCCATGCCGACGATACGGTGTCCGTTGAGCAGGACCAGGGTGGGTGAACCGCCGCCCGTCTCCGGAAGGTCCCGCAGGTTGGGGCGATTGATCGTGATGAAGTTGGAGGCGGCGGTCGAATATTGCAAATTGTTGAATGACGCGTTCTGCGGAATGGTTTCCATCAACTGGGTCGCGGACATCGCGCCGGTAGCCTGTATCTGCTGGGCATCCATGGAGATCGTCTGGGTACCCACTGGCGCGCTGCCCCGAATCAGCGTTCCGGTGACCACGATCTCTTCCAGCACGGCTTCCTTGCTTTCCCCGGTGTTTTCCTGCTGCGCCCAGGCGGGAATGGCGTTGGCTGTCGACAGTAAACACACTGACAGGGCCAGCAGGTGCGGTTTGAAGCAGGGCCCGCTGGCGTGAGCGGGTTGTGGTACGGCTGGCTTTGTGGGTTGTGAAGGCTTCATATTGTTCTCCCGGTGCGCTCTGCACACTGCGATTGTGTTACCCCGTTACCGCCCTGAAAGTTGCCCGGTTGCTGGCCGGCGCAATTCCCGCCAGCTCGCATTCGTTAACGCATAGCGTGCGCTGTTGGCAGGCGGTCGCTCTTATTGTGAATGTCGACTGACACCTGTAATCACTGGTGGGGAAAGTTACCACTACAGGACACGCGTGTCAACTAACAAGTTGCCTAACAAGTTGCCTGGGCTGGCGAGGATGCCCGGGCGCTGCTGAAGTCAGATGGCTGACTTCCACAACGATAACGGACAGGCCCGGGTGTTCCGGACCATGCAGTGGCATCGTCCCAAGCCCGACAGGCTAGTCGGTATCGGTGCAGCGATAACTGCTTGATTGAAACGGGTCGCCGTCGACATAGTCCGTTGTGGCCGGGTAGGCGCACGCCAGATAGGTGCGTGCGGCCGGTACATGGGCAGGCGTGCGCAACTCGATCGTGCCTGGCTCTATTCCGTTCTCCACCCAATCCACCAGCAACTGGTAGAATTCAGCCATGTCCACGCCTGGCGGAGTCGCCATTGGGTTGGAGGTGCCATTGGGTGTCGCGTGCCCTACGCCGGGAACGACGTAAAGCTTGAAGAAATCGCTGACCTTGTCGACGCCTCCCATCGTTTGGACGACGCGGTCGTAGTAGTGCAGGCTACCCTGTACCGGAATGACCTCATCGTGCATGCCATGCCAGGAGAGCAGTTTTCCGCCGCTTGCCCTGAACGCGCTGAGGTCCGGGTTGTTGCTGTCGACGTGGCCGAGTTTTGCTTGCAGTGCTTTCGCGCGGTCTATCGCGTCAGCGAGCTGTGCGTAGGAAAGTGCTTTCCATCCATCCTGTCCATCGCCTGATGCATTGCGAAAATTGCCTGACGCCATGGCCGGATCTTCCAGCACCAGTGCGAGCGTGTCGGTGGCATGGCTGAACGCGCCGGATACATTGGCTATACCCGCGTTGGTATTGAACAGGCGTGAAAACATTGCGTTATAAAGCGAGGTGCCGCGTGGAAGTCCATACCACCGACGCTCTTTCGACAGTCCGCTGTCCCAGCCGTTGTCTCGGGCAGGTAGGGGCACACTCCCGTCCGCGGTCAGTCCGTACCATATCTTGTTGACGACCCGGGCCTGTTTTTTCGTCACGCAATCAGGTGTGGCGTTTGATCCACCGTCACCGACGCACAACACCGCGGTGTCACGAGTCGGGTCGTAACGGCAGGCCGCCATGTCCAGGATATAGCCCATGTGTTGCCCGTCTACCAGGTCGCAGGCAGTGATGGCCGCGTTGGATACCAGGTCCTGTTGCGCTTCCGACAGAGGCTCGCCGCCAAGATCCTGCTGGAAGAGTACCTGAGGGTACAGGTCGTACAACATGAATTCGCTCCAGTTGATGGCGGGCATACTGCCGATGATGCCGTCGTAATCGTCGGGGTACATCTGCGCGATCATGAATGCCTGGCGCCCCCCGTTTGACGAGCCCTCCCAGTAAGCGTAATCCGGCTGGCGGCCGTAGTAGAACGCGGCGAGTTGCTTCGACTTGGCAGCCATCTCATGCATGGTCCGCGACGCAAAGTCCTTCAGCAGCAAGGTATTCAGGCTGCCATCAGGATTCATCGCCCAATCCCCGCCACCCGACTCCTGGCCGGGTACGCCACCCGATCTGGAATGTCCCCCATCCGAGTGGACGGTTATCGCACCTTCCTGCAGCGCGACGCCGGCGGCGCGCAACTCGCCGATCTGATCGCTGGATGTATGCGCGCCCCCATCGAAGCCACCGCCACCCAGGGCATGGAGTCTTCTATTCCAGTCCTCCGGCTGCGGTAGCCAGATTTCGATTCCTATTCCCTCAGAGGTCGATGGTGCACCGGCCGGTCCGGGATTGCCCGGACCGACCACGAGCTTCACAAGGCAGATATCGCGCGGTGACTCTGCCGGGGCCATCATTCTCTCCAGCGGGCTCAATTCCCGGTCGGAGAGAGCCAGTTTGTCGCCGCGCCTGAATTGATGGGCCAGAATAAGCGTTGTTTGGGGATCGGAATCAAATGCATGCTTCAGCGCACTGTCGCAGGGTGGGGCCTGGTGGTCAGCGGTACCGCCACTCCCGGCAGGTTCGAGGGCGAGCGCCGGTACTGACAGGAGCGTGGGAGCGACAACTGTCGCGAGGGTCTTCTGCAACCGTACTCCGGGTCGGGCAGTTGTCGTTACCATGCATACCTCCATTACCGCCAAGCGGCGCAATCTACGGTGTTAGTCTGTATCGCTGGCGCCAACCGCAGTTGTCAGGGCAGGGTGAATGCCATCACGGCATCGCCCAGTTCCGGCGCGAACATGCTGTGGCCACCGGCGGGCACGACAATGTACTGCTTGCCATTGATTTCGTAGCTGACCGGCACGGAGTTGGCGGATGCCGGCAATTCCGCGGACCACAGCACCGCGCCGGATTGCGTGTCGAAGGCCCGCAGTTTGCGATCGAGCGTGTAACCGATGAACACCAGTCCCCCGGCGGTCAGCAGCGGCGCGCCCACCGCGGGCGTCCCCAGTTCCCAGGGTATCGGCACGGGCGCGAGCTTCTCGATGCTGCCCAGCGGCGCCTCCCAGAGGATTTTCTTTTCTGCAAGGTCGACCGCAATCAATTTCGCCCACGGCGGGGCGGTGCAAGGCGCGCCCAGCGGCGAGAGGAAGGGACGGACCGTGGTGACGTAGGGCGCGCCCGCGTTGTTGAACGTAAAGCCGGTGGCCAGGTCCAGCGGTGCGGTCGGGTCGAGTTTTGGCGCCTGCTCTCGAGGCGTATTCTTCACAATCAATGCTACGGTGTTTACCGGCACCACCATCATACGGCTATGCGGGTCCCATGCGCCGCCACCCCAGTCGGGGCCGCCTGAAGGCGAGGGGAGATACACGGTGCCCTGTTCGCTAGGCGGCGTGTAGATGGGCCCTGTCAGCAGTTTTTCCGCCTCGCGGCGGCACAGCCATTCATCGATGAACGTGAAGCCCCAGACGTCATCTGGCGAGAAGTGGTGCGGTACCAGCGTCGGCATGCCGACGGGGAATGGCTGTGTGGGTGACAGCCGTTCGCCGGGTACGGCGCCCTGCTGCGGCACCGGCCGCTCCTCGATCGGCACCAGCGGCTCGCCGGTGGCGCGGTTGAAAATGAAGATCATGCCCTGCTTGGTATTCTGTACCAGCGCCGGGACCATCTCGCCGTTGTGCGGGTAGTCGATCAGCAAACCCTGTGTCGGGAGGTCGTAATCCCATATGTCGTGGTGCACCAGTTGCTGGTGCCACACCACTTCGCCGGTCGCGCCGCGCAGAGCGACCACGGAATCGGTGTACCGGTTGTCGCCCGGGCGGTCGCCGCCGTAGAAATCGATCGAGGGGCTGGAGGTGGGCAGGTAGACGAGGTCCAGCGCGTTGTCGACCACCATGCCGGACCATACGTTACCACCGCCGTTGGACGGTTCGCCGTCGATCCAGGAGGCCATCGCCGGGTCGCCGGAATCGCGCGGTACCGGGTCGAAGCTCCAGCGCGGCGCACCCGTTTTCGCGTCGAAGGCCAGCACGCGACCGCTCGGCGCATCAACGCGCTGGTTGTCCATGACACTGGAGCCGACGACGACCACGCCGTTGACCACCGCGGGGCGGGACAGTGCTGACACTTCCCCGGGAATCATCATCGGCTTGCTGGCCTCCATCCGCACCTCGCCGCCGTCGCCGAAGTCCTCGCAGGGGCGGCCGGTGCGCGCGTCGATCGCGACCAGGCGGTAGTCCGAGGTGCCCAGGAACAGGCGTGTGGCGCACGCCCTGGTTTCCGCAGCTTGCGGGTCGGTCCACGCGGCGACGCCGCGGCACTTGTTGGAGCCGAGTGCCGGATTCTTCGGGTCGTACACCCAGCGCTCCACGCCGGTTTCGGGGTCCAGCGCGATCAAGCGGCGGCTGACGCTACAGACGATGAGATTTCCTTCCACCAACAGCGGCTCATCCTGGAAGGAGGTGAGGCCGGGGCTCGTTGGCAGGTCGCCGGTATTGTAGGTCCAGGCCAGCTGGAGGTCTGACACGTTATCGCGATTGATTTCCGACAGTGGCGAGTACTTTGTCCCGTGCTGTCTGGCCTGTTGTTCCGCTTGAGCATGAGCGCTGCTGAAAAACAGTAATCCTGTGATGATCAGGAGGCATTTGTGTCGCGGTGTCCCGCGGTACGGAGTCAGGCAAAACAGCGGCGAGAGCTTGCTGCCTGTATTTCGCGATTTTGTCATTTGCCTTCGCCATTCGGTTGCGTGGGGTGATTTCTTGTAATTGTACACGCGTGTTCAGTATGTGTCGAGACTGCATGTCCGCTACGGATCATGCAGCAGGGTCAGAAGGCGAAATTTCTCGACATGGCATCGACCACGTCTGCAGTATCACCGGCTGCCGATGTGCTTTGCTGGCTGTTTCGTAGCGCCTTCGCCGGAGAATTCAGTGAACGATGCAGGCCGGTTGAATTACCACCCTTGCCTACCCGATACCAGCAGCTCCACAGCGCGATCCACAAACGTGTTGGCTTCTTTGCGTGGAATAGGCTCGTCCGGCGGCCGCGCCGCGATCCACCCGGTGAGCATGGACATCAGCACTACCGCTACACTGTGGGGGTCTTTTACCGCTTCCCCGGCCTCCTGCGACCAGGCCCGGATATCGGCTTCGATGTTGCTGACCACCGCTGCGTAGCCGACATCCCGTAGTACCTGCGAGACCAGCCTCGCGCCTTCGCCCGTCCCCAGCGCCAGGCGGGTGAAGGCGCGAACCTCGTCATCGGCGAACCACGCCAGTACGGATTTCAGCTGGTTCTCAAGCCGTTGATCCAGTTCGGCCGGTCGCCCGGGAGGCTTGATGTGTGTGCCCAGTGTGGCCCAGCGGGCGATGCGCTCCTGTACCACGGCCTCCAGCAGCGTCGCTTTGTCCGCAAAGCGCTTGTAGAGCGTGCTGCGTGGCACCCCCGCCTGCCGGGCGATGGCGTCCATCGAGGCCGCCTCAAAGCCGTGCCTGAGAAACAGTTCCCTGGCGGCGTTCAGGATCGCGCCGGTAATCGCGGACGCCTGCGCCGCGGTGGGCCGGCCGCGCCGGGGCTTGAATGTCTTGCGCGCGCCCGCGGAGGACGATGTTTTGCGATCTGCCATGGTGAACCCGATCGATAGTGCCGGCTGGTTGGCAACTTTTAACACCCTGGTGCTTGACACACAAACCGCCGGGGGCGAAAGTATAAAGCTACACAACTGTAGCATTAATTGGCGGGCGGTGGAACGATAGGCAGTACCCCGCGGGGAAATGCGTCAACGGTAGCTGTAAAGCCACCGGATGCGCTTTCCGGTAGCCAAGTCACCAGCAATACTGACAATACGAGGATCAGGCCATGTCCAGGATAACGAGAGAGTGGTACCCCCGCAGGCATGCAGGTAAAAAACACGGCGCATTCCCTGTCGCGCTGCTGGCAGCGCTGGCAGTGGGCTGCACGTCTGCCGGTACAGTTGCGGAAACTTCCGAAGCGTCCACGCCCGCAGCTGTTGCGGAGGCGTCTGCAGCCATACCGGCCGGCGAACTGGAGGCGCTGTGCACCACCGAGGCTCTGCAAGCGGTCGCCGCGAAGGTCTCGACGAAAGTCACGGTGGAATCCCTGCCCCCGAATCACATGCCCGGACCCATCCTCGCGGGGGGTGCCAGGTTCACGCCGGCCGCTGGCGACATTCCCGCCTATTGCCAGCTGACGGGCAGCTTTGTGACCAACCCCGAGTCGGGAAAAACCGCGGGCTTTTTGGCGACCTTACCGGCGAACTGGAACAGCAAGTACTTCCAGATCGGTTGTGCCGGCCACTGTGGCAATTTCGCCGTGAGTAATCCGGCGACGCCGTTTATCACCGTTTCAACCCAGGGCGAGCCCGGCGATATCCTCGCCAGGGGCTATGCCTCCTTCGCCACCGATGAAGGGCATGTCGGCTTCTCCTCGGGGCAGTGGGCAATCGACGACACCGGCAAGGTCAACCAGGACGCGATCGATGATTTCCTCTACCGCGCGCACAAGGTGCTGAGCGTGGCTGGCAAGGAATTCACCGAAGCGTTTTATGCACAGGCCACAAAGCAGAAACCCGAGATAGCCTATTCGTACTTCTCCGGCTGCTCGGGCGGCGGGCGGGATGCGCTCGTGGCCGCGCTGCGGTTCCCGGAGGCGTTCGACGGGATCATCTCCGGTTCGCCCTACGCCGACATGGCGGCCACCGCCTACCAGGGCACCGGATTGAGCCTGGCCGGCATGCGTTCGCCGGGCGCGGATGTGCCGCCTGAACTGTTCGCGTTGATCGACCCGATCGTGGTGGCGCAGTGCGACGCGGTGGACGGCGTGAAAGACGGCGTGATCCAGAACCCGATGGCCTGCGACTTCCGCCCCGAGAAGGACCTGCCGCGCTGCGCAGAGGGGAAACCCGGCAGCGACTGCTTCACCACCGAGCAGATCCAGACGCTAAGCGCTGTGCTGACGGCTATCACCGATGAAACCGGCCAGGTAATCCAGCCGGGGTATTCGGTGAGCAACCTGCAGGCGTCGTTCCGCAATGCGAGCCCGCCCGAGAATCCCGATGCGAAAGATCCCTGGCCTGACAGCGGCAACCCGGCGACCGGCGGAGGCAGCATGGGGACGCTCGGCAACGCCGCCATCAAGGTGCTGGCCCACCGCAACGACCCGTCGTTCTACACGCGTGAGATACTGTCCTTCACCGAGGGCGGCACAGGCCCGGTGACCGGGTTCCGGGTGGTCGTGCCGCGCGAGGAGGTGGATTTCTCGGAGCGACAGCTGCAGATGGGTATTGGCGCGATACCCGATGAACTGGACGAACTGATCGAGCTCGATCACAAGCTGATGATCTGGAGCAATCTGAGCGACCAGTTGCTGACGCCGTATATGGCGATCAACTATTACAAGGAACTGGCCGCGATGTACGGCGGCTACCAGAAGCTGCAACGGAACGTCCGACTGTTCGGCCTGCCCGGAACCGCGCACTGCAGCGGCGGCCTGATCGTCGCGCCGGGCAGTTTCGATGCAACTGCCGCGATGGAGCAGTGGGTCGAGGAGGGCAAGGCGCCCAACGCGCTGATTGCGACGCAGTACGAAGCGACTCCGTTCGGCGTCGAATTCTCCAGGCCGACCGGCCGTACCATGCCGCTGTGCCAGTTCCCGCAGATGGCGCGCTACAGCGGCAAGGGTGAGGTCGATGACGCCGCCAACTGGAGCTGTCCCGAGGGCGACAAGCGCATGCTCGAAATCGGCGAGAGCGGCAGGCAGGCGGGTGTTTTGCGCTAGTGTCGCGTCAGCCTGCGCTGGCGCCCACTGGATAGCGCTTTTGAGTCAGCGCGCGTCAAACGCCCTGCCGCTGACCCCGGCGCTGTCATCCCCCATCAGGTACAGGTACGCGCCCATGATGTCCCCGGGCGAGGGGTTGTCGGTGGGCGTTTCGGCCGGGTAGGCCGCGCGCCGCATCGCGGTGTTGGTGCCGCGCGGGTTGAGGCTGTTCACGCGGATAGTCGAGGTGTTCTCCAGTTCGTCAGCCAGCACCTGCATGAAGCCCTCGGTGGCGAACTTGGACACTGCGTACGCGCCCCAGTAGGCCTTGCCGGTGCGGCCCACGCCGGAGGAGGTGAGGATGATGGATGCGCCCGGCGCCTGCTGCAGCAGCGGCAGCAGGTGACGGGTCAACAGGAACTGCGCGTTCACGTTGACCTGCATCACCTCGCACCACTGCCCGTAGCTGGCATCCGCGATCGGGCGGCGCTCGCCGAGCAGCGCGGCATTGTGCAGGATGCCGTCCAGGCAGGGCAGTTCGCCGGCGAGGTTGTCGGCCAGTGTGGCGTAGTTCTCTTCGGCGGCGGTGGCGAGGTCCATCTCGACGATGCCCGGCCTGGCGCCGCCGCCGGCCTCGATCTCGTCGTACACCGCCTCGAGTTTGCTTTCGGTGCGACCCAGCAGCAGCACGGTCGCGCCGTGGCGGGCGTAGCTCAGCGCGGCGGCGCGGCCGATGCCGTCACCGGCGCCGGTCACCAGTATGGATTTGCCGGCGAGCAGGTCGGCGCGCGGCTGGTAGTTGTCGGGAATGAGGAAGGCTGTCATGCGATGTCCTGTTGTCGGCTGCCCAGAATCAGGTCGAGCAGGTCGGTACTGTGGCGTGCCACGGCGCTGGCGCCCCAGCGCCGCGGTTCATCGCCGGGCTCGATATAGCCGTAGCCGGCGGCGATGGTGTACATGCCCGCGCTGCGCCCCGCCTCGATGTCGCGCAGGTGGTCGCCCACGTAGATCGCCTCGTGCGGCGCGCAGCCGAGGTCGCGGCAGTTGCGGTACAGTGATTCGGGGTGCGGCTTGCGGTTAGTGATATCGTCCGGACAGACAATGCTGCCGGGCGGCGGCTGGATAGCCAGCTTGTCCATCAGTGGCGCGGTGTAGGCGCGGGGTTTGTTGGTGGAAACGCCCCAGCTGATGCCCCGCTCCTGCAGGCGCTCCAGCAGCGCTACGATACCGGGATAGGGCGCGGCGAGGCTGCCCAGCACTTCGCTGTACAGTTCCAGCAGGCGCAGGCGATTGCGCTCGAACGCCGGGGCGTCTTCGGGCATGTCCAGGCCGAGGCTGACCAGCGCCCGCGCGCCGTTCGACACCGAGGCGCGGATGCGTGCCGGGTCCATCGGCGCTCGCCCGTGCTCGGCGCGCAGCGCCTGCACCACCGGCACGAACTCGTCGGCGGTATCGACCAGTGTGCCGTCCAGGTCGAACAGGACGGCGCGCAGTGTTTTCGGGAAGGCGGCTCGCGGCGTGGTCATCAGGACGGTTTCACCGCGTGCACCATGTAGTTCACGCTGACATCGGACTCGTTCAGGCGGTAGCGCCTGCTGAGCGGGTTGTAGGTCAGCCCGGTCATGTGCTGCAGTGCCAGCCCGGCGTCGCGCATCCAGGCCGCCATTTCCGAGGGCTTGATGAACTTGGCGTACTCGTGGGTGCCCGCCGGCAGCAGCTGCAGAATATGTTCGGCGCCGACGATGGCGAAGGCGAAGGCCTTGGGGTTGCGATTGATGGTGGAAAAGTACACGGCGCCGCCGGGTTTCACCAGCGCCGCGCAGGCGGCGATGACAGCGCCCGGGTCCGGCACGTGTTCGAGCATCTCCAGGCAGCAGACGATGTCAAACGCGGCGCCTTCCTGCGCCGCCAGTTGTTCCGCGGTGGACTGCCGGTAGTCCACATCAACGCCCGATTCCATCTGGTGTAATCGCGCGACCGCCAGCGGCGCCTCACCCATATCGATACCGGTGACGAGGGCGCCGCGCTGCGCCATCGCCTCGGCCAGTATGCCGCCGCCACAGCCGACATCCACCAGCCGTTTGCCGGCGACCGGCGAGTGCTCGTCGATGTAGTTGGCGCGCAGGGGATTGATGTCGTGCAGCGGTTTGAATTCGCTGCTGCGGTCCCACCAGCGCGAGGCCAGCGCTTCGAATTTGGCGATCTCCTGCGGATCGACATTCAGGTTCTCGTTCATCGTGCTTTGTCCGCGATTCGTTGCTGCCACCGGTCAATGCGCCGCGTGAGCGCGCCCTGGTCGATGCGCGTCAGTGTCCGCTCCGCCATCACCCGTTCGCCCGCTATCCAGCTGTGGCTGACCTGGCTGCCGTTGCAGGCGTACACCAGCTGGGACAGCGGGTGGTACAGCGGTTGCGTCTCCGGGCCGCTCAGGTCCACCGCGATCAGGTCGGCCTGCTTGCCGGCCTCCAGGCTGCCGATACGGTCTTCCAGTCCCATCGCCCTGGCGCCGTTGATGGTGGCCATCGCCAGCGCATCGGCCGCGGGAAGCGCGCTGGCGTCCTGTGCGTGCAGTTTGGCCAGTAGCGCAGCGCTCTGCATTTCGCCGAACAGGTTGAGGTCATTATTGCTGGCGGCGCTGTCAGTGCCCAGCGCCACGTTCACACCCCGCGCCAGCAGGGCCCCCACGCGGCAGGTGCCGGAGGCCAGTTTCATATTGGATTGCGGGCAGTGCACCACATGGGCGCCGGTTTCCGCCAGCAGCGCGATATCCTGGTCGCCCAGGTCCGTCATATGCACGCACTGGGTGCGGGGGCCGAGCAATCCGAGCCGGTTCAGGGTGTCCAGCGGACGCTCCCCGGTCTGCTCGACGGCCAGCAGCACCTCGCCGGCGGTTTCATGCAGGTGAATGTGCACCGGGGTGTCCAGCTCGGCCGCCAGCGTCGCGACCTTGGCCAGGTTGGCTTCACACACGGTATAGGGCGCGTGCGGGCCGAACACCACGGTGACGAGGGCGCTGTGCTTGAAGTCGTCGCGCAGCGCCAGCCCCTTGCTGATGTAATCGTCCGCGTCCTTGCCCCAGGCTGTCGGAAAATCAAAGATCGGGAACGTGATCTGGCAGCGCATGCCGAGCCGCTGGGCGGTGGCCGCGCAGGCGTTGGGGAAGAAATACATATCACTGAAGGTCGTGGTGCCGGACCGAATCATCTCGGCGATAGCCAGCTCCGTGCCGTCGGCGACGAATGCCTCGCTGACATGGGCTGCCTCGGCCGGCCAGATGTGTTGCTCCAGCCACGGCATCAGCGGTTGGTCGTCCGCGTAGCCGCGCAGCAGGGCCATCGCCGCGTGACCGTGGCAATTGACCAGCCCCGGCAGCAGCGCGTGTCCGGGCAGCTCGATGACCTCTCTCGCCTCGATGGCCGCGGCTTCGTCCCTGGGTAACAGGGCGGTAATCGTGTCGCCGGTCAGTGCGATGCTGTGCCTGTCCAGCACCACGCCGTGCGGGACTACCGGTACGATCCAGTCGGGGTGAATCAGTGTGTCGACAGTGGTCGGTGGTGCCATCTTGCGTCCTTATGCAGTTTCCCTGTGTATCCTCGGGCCTCCGGGGGGCCGTGTCGGGCCTGAAGCCCCGCCGGTCGCGGGGAATCGGGCAGCCGGCGCGGCAGTATAACCACAAAACGGGTGCGGCTCCCCCAATGGCGTCGATTTTCTGTAAAAACGTGGCGGCAGGAGCGCAAAATCCCGTATAATCGGCGGTTTGATTTCGGGGCCCGGCAGCCTGCATTGCGACGCTGCCTGTCGCTGTAAAACGTCCCTGCAATAAGAAACAAACGTCGTCCCCAAGATGCGTTCGCAGCCAGTCAAGGAAGTTCCAGTAAATGGGTGAGTTAGCCAAAGAAATCCTTCCCGTCAATATTGAAGACGAGATGAAGCAGTCCTACCTGGATTACGCGATGAGCGTGATCGTGGGGCGGGCCTTGCCCGATGTGCGCGACGGCCTGAAACCCGTGCACCGGCGCGTCCTGTTCGCGATGAACGAGCTGGGCAATGACTGGAACAAGGGCTACAAGAAATCCGCGCGCGTCGTGGGCGACGTTATCGGTAAGTACCACCCGCACGGCGACTCGGCGGTGTACGACACCATTGTGCGGATGGCGCAGCCGTTCTCCCTGCGCTATATGCTGGTGGACGGGCAGGGTAATTTCGGTTCCGTGGACGGCGATTCGGCGGCCGCGATGCGTTACACCGAAATCCGCATGCGCAAGATCGCCCACTCCATCATGGCGGATCTCGACAAGGAAACCGTCGATTTCGTCGACAACTACGATGGCACGGAGCGCATTCCCGCGGTAATGCCGACGCGGGTGCCCAACCTGCTGATCAACGGCTCTTCCGGCATCGCGGTGGGCATGGCCACCAATATCCCGCCGCACAACCTCACTGAGGTGGTCAGCGGCTGCCTGGCGCTGATTCGCGACCCGGAGCTCAGCGTGGACGAGCTGATGGAGCATATACCGGGCCCCGATTTTCCGACCGCCGGCATCATCAACGGCCGCGCCGGCATCATCCAGGCCTACCGCAGCGGGCGCGGCCGGATCTACGTGCGCGCCAGGGCCGAAGTCGTGCACGACGAAAAGCGCGGCAGGGACACCATCCTGATCCACGAGCTGCCCTACCAGTTGAACAAGGCGCGCCTGATCGAGAAGATCGCGGACCTGGTCAAGGAGAAACAGATCGAAGGCATTACCGAACTGCGCGATGAGTCGGACAAGGACGGTATGCGCATCGTCATCGAACTGCGCCGTGGCGAAATCGGCGACGTGGTGCTGAACAACCTGTACGCCCAGACAGCGATGCAGTCCGTTTTCGGGATCAACATGGTCGCGCTGGTAGACGGCGAACCCAAGCTGTTGAACCTGAAGGAAATACTGGAAGCCTTTATCCGGCATCGCCGCGAGGTTGTCACCCGGCGCACTGTGTACCTGTTGCGCAAGGCCCGCGAGCGCGGGCATATCCTGGAGGGCCTGGCCATTGCCCTCAGCAATATCGACCCGATCATCGAGCTGATCAAGGCGTCACCCAGTTCCGCCGAGGCGAAGGAAAAACTGCTCGCGCAGGCGTGGCAGCCGGGCGATGTCAGCGGGATGCTGGAGCGGGCCGGCAGCGACGCCTGCAGGCCGGACGACCTGGAGCCGCAATACGGCCTGCACGACGGCAGGTACCTGCTGTCACCGGCGCAGGCCCAGGCGATTCTCGAGCTGCGCCTGCACCGCCTGACCGGCCTGGAGCACGAAAAGCTGCTGAACGAGTACCAAGAAAAGCTGGCCGAAATTGCCGATTTTCTCGATATTCTCGCTGACCCGGAGCGCCTCAAGCTGGTCATTCGCGAGGAACTGGAAGAGATCGTGACGGAGTTCGGCGATGAGCGGCGCACCACGATTACCGCGTCGCAGCACGATTTGACCGTGGAAGACCTGATCACCGAAGAGGATCGGGTGGTCACCATTTCCCATGGCGGTTACGCCAAGACGCAGCCCCTGAGCGACTACCAGGCCCAGCGCCGCGGCGGCATGGGCAAGTCGGCGACGGCGGTGAAGGATGAGGACTTCGTCGAGCACCTGCTGATCGCCAGCACCCACGCGACGATCCTGTGCTTCTCCAATCTCGGCAAGGTGTACTGGCTGAAGGTGTACCAGATTCCGCTGGCGGGCCGCAATTCGCGCGGCCGTCCGATGGTCAACCTGCTGCCGCTGGAGGAGGGCGAACGGGTGACCTCCATCCTGCCGGTGGAGGAGTATACCGAGGGCCACTTTATCTTCATGGCGACCGCCAACGGCACCGTCAAGAAGACACCGCTTACCGATTTTGCGCGCCAGCGCAGCGTGGGCCTGCGCGCCCTGCAACTGGAGGAAGGCGATGTGCTGGTCGGCACCGCCATCACCCACGGCGATTGCGATGTGATGCTCTTCAGCACCGAGGGCAAGGCGGTGCGCTTCAAGGAAACCGACGTGCGAAAAATGGGCCGCACGGCGCGGGGTATACGCGGTATTCGGCTGGCTGAGGGGCACAAAATGATTTCGCTCATTATCCCGCGGCCCGCCGGCATGGTGTTGACCGTGAGTGAGAACGGCTTCGGCAAGCGCACACTGATCGAGGATTTTCCGACCAAGGGTCGCGGCGGCAAGGGCTTGATTGCGATGTCAACGAGCGCGCGCAACGGCGATATGGTCGGCGCGGTGCAGGTTTTCGAAGGCGACGAACTGATGCTCATCTCCAACCAGGGTACGCTCGTCAGGACCCGCGCGGACGAGGTGTCCGTGCTCGGCCGCAACACGCAGGGCGTGCGCGTGATACGCACCAAGGCGGGTGAAAGCCTGGTCGGTGTGCAGCGTATCGATGAACCCGACGAGTTACCCGCAACGGCGTCCGGGTCCGGCGGCGACGAAGACGCCGCGGATTGACGCGACCGTAGTATCCACCATTGTTAAGGAAACAAGCACCATGACCCGCTGTTATAACTTCTGCGCCGGACCGGCGTCACTGCCGGAACCGGTCCTCCAGATTGCCCGCGACGACATGCTCGACTGGCACGGGAAGGGCCTGTCGCTGATGGAAATGAGCCATCGCAGCGACGAGGTCGTGGGGGTGGCGCAGCATGCGGAGCAGACCCTGCGCAGCCTGCTGGGTATCCCGGACGACTACGCGGTACTGTTTTTGCAGGGCGGTGCCAGCACGCAGTTTTCCGCCGTTCCGCTCAACCTGCTGGGCGACAAGGGCCGCGCGGATTACGTCAACACCGGGCAGTGGTCGAAAAAGGCGATCGAGGAAGCGCAGCGCTACGGCGACATCAACGTGGTGGCCAGTTCCAGGGAGAGCAACTTCTCCACGATTCCGGCGCAGTCGTCCTGGCAACTCGGTGCCGACCCCGCGTACCTGCATTACGTGGCCAACGAGACGATTGGCGGCGTGGAGTTTTTCTGGACGCCGCAGGTCGATGTGCCGCTGGTGACGGATATGTCCTCAACGATACTGTCGCGGGCCATCCGGGTGGAGGATTACGGCGTCATTTACGCCGGCGCGCAGAAAAACATCGGGCCGGCGGGGCTGACACTGGTGATCGTGCGGCGCGACCTGTTGGGCCGCGCGCACCCGCTGTGCCCGGCGATGCTCAACTGGCAGGTCGCTGCGGACAACGATTCCATGTACAACACGCCCCCGACCTTCGCCCTCTACCTGGCGGCCCTGGTGTTTGACTGGCTGGTGGCGCAGGGCGGGGTATCCGCGATCGAGGCGGTCAATCGGCGCAAGGCCGGGAAGTTGTACGCGGCCATCGACGGCAGTGATTTTTACAGCAACCCGGTGGAAACAGCGAGTCGTTCGCTGATGAACGTGCCCTTTATCCTGGCGAATCCGGAACTGGACAAACGCTTCCTGCAGGAGTCCGAGGCGGCCGGCCTGCTCAACCTGAAAGGACACCGTTCTGTGGGTGGCATGCGCGCCAGCATCTACAATGCCGTGAGCGAGGAGGCCGTGGATGCGCTGATCGCGTTTATGCAGGATTTCGAGCAACGTAACGGTTAACTCCATTTATGGCAGACAGCAGGAATCTAGAACAGGTCCGGGCGGATATCGATGCCATCGACCGGGAAATCCAGGCGCTGATCAACAAACGCGCGCAGTGCGCGCAACGCGTCGCGGATATCAAGCTGGCGGATGTCGCGGCGGCCCGTGAGCGCGGCGAAACCGGCGCCGAGGCGGTGTTCTATCGGCCGGAGCGCGAGGCGCAGGTCCTCGCGCGCATCATCGCGCGCAATGAGGGCCCGCTGGAGGGCGCCAATATGGCGCATATCTTTCGCGAGATCATGTCGGCCTGCCTCGCCCTGGAAAAACCGCTGCAGGTAGCCTACTTCGGCCCGGAGGGGACGTTCACCCAGGCTGCCGCCATCAAGCATTTCGGTCACGCCGCCATCTGCGTGCCGCAGGCCACGATCGACACGGTCTTTTCCCAGGTGGAATCCGGCGAGTGTCACTACGGCGTGGTGCCGGTAGAGAATTCGACCGAGGGCATGGTTAGCCATACGCTGGACAATTTCATGGATTCGCCGCTGCAGATTTCCGGCGAGGTGGAGATGCGCATCGGGCTGCATCTGCTGGTCGCGCCGGGAACCGCCGAGGGCGAGATCACCCGCATCTGCGCGCACCAGCAGGCGCTCGCGCAATGCCGTTCCTGGCTGGATAAACACTGGCCGCAGCTCGAGCGGGAGGCGGTCAGCAGCAACGGCGAGGCCGCGCGCATGGCCGCGGAAATGCCCGGTGTGGCCGCGGTCGCTGGCGACATGGCGCTGGAGCGCTACCGGCTGGAAGCGCTGGCCACCCATATCGAGGACTACGCCGACAACACCACGCGATTCCTGATTATCGGGCGCGAGGAAGTGCTGCCCAGCGGTCGCGATAAAACGTCGATCATTGTCGCCAGCCGCAACAAGCCGGGCGCACTGTTCAACCTGCTGGAACCGTTCCGGCGCGGCAATGTCAGCCTGACGCGTATCGATACGCGGCCTTCGCGCACCGAGAAGTGGGCGTACGTGTTTTTTATCGAGTTCGAAGGGCATTTGCGCGATGAAAAAATTGCCGCAATCATGGTTGAACTGGAAGAGCAGTCGATCATGCTGAAACCGCTGGGTTCCTATCCCCAGGCGGTGATCTAGGCGGCGCGTGACGTACGCAGCGGACACCGTGGTGATCGTCGGCCTGGGCCTGATCGGGGGATCACTGGCCAGCGCGCTGCGCCGCAGCGGATTCAGCCGGCGTTTTATCGGCTGCGGACACCGCGAGCCCTCGCTGCGCCGCGGCGTGGAATTGGGCATCATCGACGAATTCACGCTCGACCTGGACGCGGCGGTCGAGCGCGCCGACATTCTGGTGATCTGTACGCCCACGCTCACCGCCGCTCAGATGCTCGGGCAAATACTGCCGCGCCTGGCCGAGCGGGGCGATGGCCCGGTGATCACCGATGTGGCCAGCGTCAAGGGCAGCCTGCGCGACGCCGCCGTGGCGGCGACGGGCGGCGTGCCGCCGCGACTGGTGCTCGGCCACCCGATCGCCGGATCGGAACGCAGTGGCGTGGATGCCGCGGACGTGAATCTGTTCGTCAACCACCGGGTGATCCTGACGCCGGTGGAAACCAATGATCCGGCGGCGGTGGAACTGGTGCGCGCGATGTGGGCGAGCACCGGCGCAGAGGTGCTGCAGATGAGCGTGGAGCGGCACGATGCCGTGCTCGCCGCCACCAGCCACCTTCCCCATTTGCTGGCGTATGCGCTGGTGGATGCGCTGGCGTCCTCGGATGCCAGCGAGGATATATTCCGCTGCGCGGCCGGCGGCTTTCGCGATTTCACCCGTATCGCGTCCAGCGACCCGACCATGTGGCGCGACATTGCGCTGGCCAACCGGTCCGCGCTGCTCGACGCTATCGATTTGTTCAGCGAGCAGATGAGTCGGCTGCGTACCGCGGTGGAGGCCGGGAACGCCGACGCGTTGATGGCTACCTTCACCCGGGCCAAGCGCGCCCGCGACGAATTTGCCGCTTTGCTGGCCGGGCGTACCGATTCAAAAAGCCCCTGAGGTTTACCGTTATGCATTTCAAGTTACAACCCGGCGGCGCCCTGAAGGGTGAGGTGAGAGTTCCGGGCGACAAATCCATTTCCCACCGCGCGATCATGCTCGGCGCACTGGCCGAGGGGACGTCCCGGGTCGAGGGCTTTCTGGAAGGCGAGGATGCGCTTGCCACGCTGGCGGCCTTTCGCGCGATGGGCGTCGCGATAGAAGGGCCGGTGGCGGGCAGCGTGACGGTGCACGGCGTCGGGATGCACGGTCTGCAAGCGCCCGGCAAGCCGCTCGACCTGGGCAATGCCGGCACCGGTATGCGACTGCTGTGCGGCCTGCTGGCCGGCCAGGCCTTTGATACCGAACTCACCGGGGACGCCTCGCTGTGCAGCCGCCCGATGGGACGGGTGATCGAGCCCCTGACGAAGATGGGCGCGGACATCCGGTCCGCCGCCGGCGGCCGACCGCCGTTGTCGATTCGCGGTGGGCGGCAATTGCAAGGTATTCACTACGATTTGCCGATGGCGAGCGCGCAGGTGAAATCCTGCTGCCTGCTGGCGGGGTTGTACAGCGCGGGTCGAACCACCGTCACCGAGCCCGCTCCCACGCGCGATCACACGGAGCGGATGCTGCGCGGCTTCGGCTACCCGGTGGAGTCGAACGGCAATGAGATTTCGCTGCGCGGCGGCGGTGGCTTGCGGGCCTGCGATATCGAGGTGCCGGCGGATATCTCCTCGGCGACGTTTTTCCTCGTCGGCGCCAGCATAGCGCCGGGGTCCGACCTGCTGCTGCGGCATGTCGGCATCAATCCCACGCGTACCGGTGTGATCACCATTCTGCAGCTGATGGGCGCGGACATCACGCTGCTCAATGAGCGCGAAGTCGGCGGTGAGCCGGTGGCGGATATTCGCGTCCGCCACGCTCCCCTGCGGGGTATCGAAATCCCGGTGGAACAGGTGCCGCTGGCCATCGACGAGTTCCCGGCCATTTTCATTGCGGCGGCCTGCGCCCGCGGGCGCACCGTGCTGCACGGTGCCGGGGAACTGCGGGTGAAGGAAAGCGACCGCATCGCCGCGATGGCGGAGGGACTGGACACGCTCGGTGTGTGCAACGAGGTACTGGACGACGGTATTGTGATTGACGGCGGCGAATTGGGTAGCGGCGTGATCGCGACCTACCACGACCACCGCATCGCGATGTCGTTTGCGATCGCCGCGCTGCGAGCCGGCGGCGAAATCACCGTGCGGGACTGCGATCATGTCGCGACCTCCTTTCCCGGCTTCGACGAGCTCGCGCGCGGTGTCGGCCTGCGCATCAGCACGACGGGTGGGTAAGCGGGTGACGCGCGTACCGGTGATCACGGTCGACGGTCCCTCCGGGGCCGGCAAGGGCACCATCAGCCAACTGCTGGCCGAGCGCCTCGGCTGGCATTTGCTGGACAGCGGCGCGCTGTACCGCGTCACCGGCCAGGCCTGCCTGATCGAGGGGGTCGGCTGGGATGACCACGCGGCTGTCGCCGAGGTGGCCCGGTATCTCGACGTCAGCTTCACAGCGGCCGCCAGCGGCGAAGTGCTGGTGGCCTACAAGGGCGTGGATGTGAGCGCGGCCATGCGTACGGAAGAGGGTGGGCGCGGCGCCTCGACCGTGGCGGCGATTCCCGCCGTGCGCGAGGCGCTGCTGGCGCGGCAGCGCGATTTCATGCAGCCGCCCGGGCTGGTCGCCGACGGCCGCGACATGGGCACCGTGGTATTCCCCGATGCCCCGCTCAAGTTCTTCCTCACCGCGAGCGCCGAGGAGCGCGCCGAGCGGCGCTATAAGCAGTTGATTGCAAAGGGGGAAAGTGTTAGTCTCCCGCGCCTTCTGGCGGATATACAGGAGCGGGATGCGCGCGACAGCAACCGCGCCATCGCACCCCTGGTACCCGCCGAAGACGCCATCGTCATCGACAGCAGCGCCACGCCCATTAACGAAGTGTTCGAGCGGGTGATGCTGGAGGTGAAAAAGCGAGGTTTAATCTAGCCGTCCCCGGCCCTTAAATCCCTTTTTGCATGGCTTGACTTACTGCTTTCCCGGCTGATTCCAGTCAGGGTTGGGGATGCGGTTTACATTGGATGACCCGGGCCGGCTGGAGGCGCGGTAGAGACAGTGCACTGTCTCGATCATATTGAACAGGTGCCAAGCAATGAGCGAATCCTTCGCCGAACTATTTGAAGAGAGTCTGAAAACCGTCGATATGCAGCCCGGTGCGATTGTGACCGGCGTTGTGATCGACATCGATAACGAGTGGGTCACCGTACATGCGGGCTTGAAGTCCGAAGGCGTGATTCCCCGTGCCCAGTTTATTGATGCCAACGGCAATTGCACGCTGAGCATCGGCGACGAAGTCCAGGTGGCGCTGGAGGCCGTCGAGGACGGCTTTGGCGAAACCAAGCTGTCGCGTGAAAAGGCCAAGCGCGCCGAGTCCTGGAAGGACCTGGAAGCCGCGCACGAGGCCGACGAAGTGGTTACCGGTATTATCAACGGCAAGGTCAAGGGTGGCTTTACCGTCGATATCAATACGATCCGGGCTTTCCTCCCGGGCTCTCTGGTGGATGTTCGCCCGGTGCGCGAAACCGTGCATCTCGAAGGCAAGGAACTCGAGTTCAAGGTCATCAAGCTGGACCAGAAGCGCAACAACGTGGTGGTTTCACGTCGCGCTGTGATGGAAGCGGCCAACAGCGTGGAGCGCGACGCCCTGCTGGAATCGCTGCAGGAAGGCATGTCCGTCAAGGGTATCGTGAAGAACCTGACCGACTACGGCGCGTTTGTTGATCTCGGCGGTGTCGACGGCCTGCTGCACATCACCGACATGGCGTGGAAGCGCATCAAGCATCCCTCCGAGATCGTGGAAGTGGGACAGGAAATCGATGTCAAGATTCTCAAGTTCGACCGCGAGCGCAACCGCGTGTCACTCGGCCTGAAGCAACTCGGCGAAGACCCCTGGCTGGAAATCACCGGGCGTTATCCCGAGGGCAGCCGCGTGAAGGCCAAGATCACCAACCTGACCGACTACGGCTGTTTCGCCGAACTGGAAGAGGGTGTTGAAGGTCTGGTACACGTATCCGAGATGGACTGGACCAACAAGAACGTCCACCCCTCCAAGATCGTCAGCCTGGGCGACGAGGTCGAGGTGATGGTGCTGGATATCGATGAGGATCGCCGCCGTATCTCACTGGGTATCAAGCAGTGCCAGCAAAACCCCTGGGACGCTTTCGCCGCGCAGTACGCCAAGGGCGCCAAGATCACCGGCAATATCAAGTCCATCACGGACTTCGGGATCTTTATCGGCCTGGAAGGCAATATCGATGGTCTGGTACACCTGTCAGACATCAGCTGGCACGAGCCGGGTGAAGAGGCTGTTCGCAATTACAAGAAAGGCGATGAGATCGAGACGGTCATCCTGTCCATTGACTCCGAGCGCGAGCGTATTTCCCTCGGTATCAAGCAGCTCGAAGACGATCCGTTCGGTAACTATGTTGCCGAGCATGACCGCGGCGCGATCGTGAGCGGTGAGGTGGTGGAAGTGGACGCCAAATCCGTTACGGTTAAACTGGCCGAGGACGTAGAGGGTGTTCTCAAGGCGTCAGACATCAGCCGCGATAAAGTCGAAGATGCGCGCACCGCGTTCAAGGTGGGCGATACCGTCGAAGCCAAGATCATTGCTGTCGATCGCAAGAGTCGAACCCTGGCGCTTTCGGTCAAGGCCAAGGATTTCGACGATGAGAAGGAGGCTGTGAAGTCCCTGAAGGAGAGTGAGAATGAAACCGCCTCTCCGGGTACTATCGGCGACCTTATCAAGGCGCAGATGGGCGAATAGACCGGCGAATCCGGGCGCGCGGCAAGCGCGTTATTTCGTACATGCAAAGGGCTCACCTCGGTGAGCCCTTTTTTTGTCACCGCAAAAACATCGCCCGCGCCGGTAGAGACAAACTTTTCCGTTAAAAAATAAGGACTTGCGAAATATTCCAGTGCGGTACACAATACCCGCTCAAAGACAACAGCCATAAGAACACCTCGAACGGGGGCTGTATGACCAAAAGTGAACTCATTGAGACAATCATGTCCCGCCAGAGCCAGTTGTCGGCAAAGGATGTGGAACTGGCTGTGAAAACCATTCTGGAACATATGTCGCAGGCGCTTGCCAATGGTGAGCGCATTGAAATTCGCGGCTTCGGCAGTTTTTCGCTGCACTTTCGGGAGCCGCGGCGCGGCCGCAACCCGAAGACAGGCGACGCGGTTGAACTCACCGGCAAATACGTGCCGCATTTCAAGCCGGGAAAGGAGTTGCGGGAGCGTGTCAACATGGGGTTGCAGCTGGAGAATTAGGTTTATTGCTGCGACAATCAGGCGGCCTGACCGAAAGGCCGGGCGACTGTTTAACCTCCTGATACTGAACGGGGCTTTCCGATGAAGCAATTGCGTACCCTTGTGACCGTGATCGTCATATTGGCCATGCTGGCAGCGAGCGTCCTGTTTGCCCTGCAGAACGGTACGCCAGTACCGCTGGATATTCTGGTTTACACGTTTGCGCCGCAGAGCCTCGCGCTGTGGGTACTGGTCGCATTTGCGCTGGGAGGCGTGTTGGGCATGATAGTCTCCTCTGTGATACTGGTGCGTACCCGCGCCTCCCTGAGTTCCTGCCGAAAGCAGCTCAACCGGGCACTGGACGAAGCCAGTGAGCTGCGCGGCACCGCTGCGGCTGCCGAGAGCGCATGACGACACCCGTTATCGTTGCCCTGGATTATCCCTCCGCGCCGGCGGCGCTGGATTTCGCCCGGCGTCTCTCCCCGGCGCTCTGTCGGGTGAAGGTGGGCAAGGAGCTTTTTACCCGCGCCGGACCGGCCCTGGTGGAGGAACTGCAGCGCCTCGGTTTCGAGGTCTTCCTCGACCTGAAGTTTCACGATATCCCCAATACGGTTGCCGGAGCAGTGCGCGCCGCTGCCGAACTGGGTGTGTGGATGGTGAACGTGCATGCCAGTGGCGGCCGCCGGATGATGGCGGCGGCGGTGGAGGCGCTCACGCCCTTTACCCGGCGCCCTTTGCTGCTCGGCGTGACGGTACTTACGAGTATGTCTGACAGCGACTTGCAGGAACTGGGGTACAGCGAATCCGCGCAACAGCGGGTGGCAAGGCTGGCGGGGCTGGCCGCGCAAAGCGGGCTGGACGGCGTGGTCTGCTCGGCGCTGGAGGCCGAGGCATTGCGCAGGCAATGCGGCGAGGCGTTTTGCCTGGTAACTCCCGGTATCCGCCTGGCCGGTGACGAGGCCGGCGACCAGCGCCGCGTGGTAAGCCCGGCGCGGGCGCGGGCGCTGGGCGCTGATTACCTCGTGATCGGGCGCTCCATCACGGCTGCGGACGACCCGCTGGCGGCGCTGCACCGCGTGCACGAGGAACTCTCGGGCTCCTAGCCTGCGTCGCTCACCAATTGCCTGCTGCGGACGTTTCACCACGCCCTCGCTCCGGAAACCGGTGAGCGGCTGGCCTGTATTATCAAATGCGGTCGCCCGATCTCCTTTTCCCGCAAAGGCTGCTAGACTTTTTCCCGGTACGGATGCCTGCAAGGACGCAGTTAAACTATACGGAGATTTCATTATGACCAATTCCCTTTTGCGAATACCCAACACCCGGACTGCGCTGGCAGTGAGGGACATGCTTTCGTTCAGGCACCGGGCAGCGCTCGCTCCCCTGGTCGCGGCGCTGTTGCTGGCGGCGGGCATGCTGCTGCGGATTTCCCCCGTGCTGGCGGAAGAGCCGAATGCGCCTGCCACGCCGGCTGTCTCGGCAGCTGCGATGCAGGTCAACATAAACACTGCTGACGCGCAGACACTGGCGGCGAACCTGAAGGGCGTCGGTGAATCCCGCGCCGCGGAAATCGTGCGTTACAGGGAGGCCTACGGTCCCTTCTCTTCCGCTGAGGAACTGGTGGAGGTGAAGGGCATTGGCAGCTCCACCCTCGATATGAACCGCGATGTGATAACACTGGAATAAGGCTACCGCATCCGTATTATGAGGGGGCTTTCGCCCCCTTTTTCTATTGGTGATCCTGAACAGTGAAATGCCTTGTCACCGGCGCCACCGGGTTTATCGGACGCCGGCTTTGCCAACAGCTGGCCGCACAGGGCCATACCGTCGTGCCGTTGAGCAAACGCGGTGGGCCGCTCGAGGGAGGGCAGCCGTCAACAGCGGTCGACCTGGCGCGCAGCGCACCCGATGAATCCGTTCTGCGAGGCGTTGATGTTGTCTTTCATCTCGCGGGTATCGCGCACCAGCGCGCGCCCGAGTCGGATTACGCGGCGCTTAATTTCCGTGGTACGTTGCGCCTGGCGCGAGCGTGCGCGGCATCCGGCGTCAACTGTTTTGTCTTTCTCAGCAGTGTCAAGGCAATGGGCTCACCGCCGTCGCAGGCTGTTCGGGGCGAATCCGATTGCGAGCTGCCCACGGACGCGTATGGCCTGTCCAAATGGCAGGCGGAACGCGCGCTGCTTGACGAATTCGCAGGGGGCGGAATGTCCGTGGTCATCGTGCGCCCCGCGCTGGTTTACGGCGCGCAGGTCAAGGGCAATCTGCAGTCGCTGGCGAAAGCGGTGCGCCGGGGACTGCCGCGCCCGCCGCGGCGGGGCAGGCGTTCCATGATCGCACTGGCTGACCTTGTCGAACTATTGTGCGTGATAGCGCAGCGCCCGCCGGTGGGGGAGCACACCTGGATTGCCTGCGGTGCCGACGCGTACAGCACGCGGGATATCTACGACCTGCTGCGCCGGGCCCGGGGCAAGGGCAGGGGCGTCGGCTGGTTGCCACACGGGCTGTGGCGGCTCGCAGCCTGGCTGATCGATCGCGGCAGCGGGAGGAGCCCGCCGGCCACGTACGACAGGCTGTTCGGTACTGAACTCTACAGCAACGCAGCGGTGCTCAGGGATACCGCCTGGCGTCCGCTCACCCGGCTGGAGGATGTGGCGGTGCAGCTCGATGCGACCTGGAATGAACGTCGATGACGGCAGTGCTGGCGACGCTGGTGTTTTCGGTAGTCCTGTGCGGCGCCTATCTGCGCTTTGCCCGGTCGCGGCAGATCCTGGACGCCCCGAACGAACGCAGCTCCCATACGCGACCGACCCCCCACGGCGGCGGGCTTGCACTGTTTGCGTCACTGGTGCTGGGCCTGTTGCTGGCGGCATGGCTGTACGGGCTCTGGGCGCAGCCCTATGTCGTGCTCTCCGTCTGTGCGCTGGTCCTGGCCCTGCTCGGTGTCCTCGACGATTTGCGCGGCCTGCCCGTGCGCTGGCGCCTGCTGGGTTACGCCGCGATCTGCCTGTTCAGCGCAGTCTGCCTGCTGCAAGGCGTGGAGGCAGCGCATGCCTTTACCCGCTGGGCACTGGTGCTGCTCACTGCATTTGCGATGCTGTGGGCCCTCAACCTGTACAATTTCATGGACGGTATCGACGGCATCGCCGCGCTGCAGGCGGTGTTTGTATGCGCCGCCGCGGCGTTGCTCTCCTGGCAGGGTGGGCACGATGGCAGCTACGCGCTGTACTGTCTGCTATTGGCCGCCGCTCACGCCGGCTTCCTGCTGTGGAATTTTCCGCCCGCCCGCCTGTTCATGGGTGATGCCGGGAGCGTGCCGACCGGCTTTTTGCTGGCCGCGCTGGCGGTGCTGGGCGCGGTGCAGGGACAACTCGACCCGCTGTGCTGGCTGGTGTTGTGCGCCGTGTTTATCACGGATGCCAGTTGGACGTTGGCGTGGCGACTGCTGACGGGACAAAACGTCACCCAGGGCCACCGCTCGCACGCGTACCAGCGCTTGAGCCGCCGCTGGCGCTCCCACCTGAGCGTTGACCTGCTGCTGCTCGCGATTAACGTGTTGTGGTTACTGCCGCTGGCACTGGCGCTGCAATGGTGGCCCGGCGCGCGACTATTTTTGGTATTTTTGGCATACCTTCCACTGCTCTACGGCATGGTGAAAATGGGGAGACTGACGTAAAATAAGCACCTTTCCGGCGCGCTTGTATTGGCAAAATAAAATGCGTTCGCCAAAGCCTGGAGCACAGGAGGTGTCTTGTTAAATCGTCCTGGCAATTTTATGACTCGTTCGGTTGTCGGTTTTGTCGGCAGCCTTAGGGATATCCTGCAAAAAGCCGTAGAACTGCCACGCAATATCAAGCAGGCCTGTCTGTTCTCGCTGGATATGGTGTACGTCACGGCCGCGATGTGGTTGGCGGTGGCGTTGCGGTACGGCCATTTTGAGTTTCAACTGGGTGCCGTGGAGTACGCCTGTGGCGCAGTCACCCTGGTGGTCAGCGCGATGGTGTTTTTGCGGCTGGGATTGTACCGCGCCGTTATTCGCTTCATGGGCCAGCAGGCAATCTGGGCGATCGTTTCTGCGGCCGGTTACTCCACGTTGATTCTGGGAGCGACGGTCTTTTTCGCGCGCGCGGAAGTCCCCCGTTCCATGCCGTTTATCTACTGGATACTTCTCGTGGTGGGTATCGGTGGAACGCGGCTGGCAGTGCGGGCGTATTACCAGGCCAAACTGCGCGCGCTGTCCGAGAACGTGATTATCTACGGCGCCGGGCAATCGGGTCGACAGTTGTTGCAGACACTGCAGCATGGTGAGCAATACCACCCGGTCTGCTTTGTCGATGATGACAGCTACCTCCAGCGCTCGATTATCAACGGCCTGCAGGTGGCGCGGCCGGAAGACCTCGAGCAACTCATAGACCAGCACGATATCACGCAGGTCCTGCTGGCCATTCCGTCCGCGTCGCAGGAGCGGCGTAAGGAAATCATCAATTCGCTGGTCGGCTTGCCGGTCTATGTTCGCACGGTGCCGACGATCAACGAGTTGCTGGCGGGAGAGGCCAGCGTCAACCAGATTCGCGATATCGACCTCGATGATCTACTGGGCCGGGAACCGGTGCCGCCGCACCCCGAACTGATCGAGAAATGTATTACCGGGAAGGTGGTGATGGTGACGGGCGCCGGCGGTTCCATCGGCGCGCAGTTGTGCCGCCAGATCATCCGGGCCGCGCCGCAGGAACTGATCCTGCTGGATAACTCCGAGTATGCGCTGTACAGCATAGAGCGTGAGTTGCGCTCCTCGATGGCCGCGATGGGGCTGCAGGTGGAGATGGTCCCGCTGCTCGGATCGGTGCAGGACCAGAACCGCCTGGAGAGTATTTACCGTACCTTTGACGTGAATACGGTTTACCATGCGGCGGCCTACAAGCATGTGCCGATGGTGGAATACAACATTGCCGAGGGCGTGGCCAATAACGTGTTTGGCACATGGTATGCAGCGACGGCAGCGCGCAAGGCAGGCGTTGAGACCTTTGTGCTGGTGTCTACCGATAAGGCAGTGCGCCCGACAAATATCATGGGTGCGTCCAAGCGACTGGCCGAGATGATTCTACAGGGGCTTGCGCAACAGGAGGGTTCCACCCTGTTTTGCATGGTCCGTTTCGGCAACGTGCTCGGTTCGTCCGGCTCGGTAGTGCCGCTGTTTCGGCAGCAGGTGGAGGATGGCGGCCCGGTAACCGTCACCCACCCTGATGTATCCCGGTATTTCATGAGTATTCCGGAGGCTGCGCAGCTGGTCCTGCAGGCCGGGGCGATGGCGACCGGGGGCGATGTCTTCGTGCTCGATATGGGCGAGCCGGTGCGTATCGTCGACCTCGCGAAGCGCATGATCAGGCTCAGCGGCTATGAGATGGGCCACAGCAACAGGGCGGGCGATCACATTGAAATCGAGTTTATCGGATTGCGTCCCGGGGAAAAGTTACACGAGGAGTTGTTGCTCGGCACCAATGTGACCGGAACAGGGCATCCGATGATCATGCGAGCGGAGGAGGAGTGCCTGCCATTTGGCCAGCTGCAGAGGCTGCTGGCGAAACTTCGCGGGCACTGTGACACGCTGGATTGCGATGGTATCAGCGCAGTACTGAGCTTTGCGGTGAGCGGATTCAGCGGCCACAAGGTCCGTCACGACCACCTCTGGAAAAGGCAGGGCAAACTGGTAGCGGTGGAGTCTACAGCGACATCAAACGTGAAGGAGTTGTTTCCGGATAGCCATTAAACGCAGCAATGGCAGCCCTGAGCGCTGCATCCGTCAATATCGCTAGTCATCCTTCTCATCAACGTCGAACTGCCCGGTGAGGCGCCGCCTGATATGCGACCAGGACATGCCCGCGGCGAGGATGAATGACAGGACAAGCAGGGCGACCCAGGTCAGCGCGCCGGTCGCATCCAGGCTGAGCAGCCCGAGATCGACAAACAACCAGATGATACAGGCAAAGAACGCACCACCCAGCACAATGCCCAGTACCCCGAGCGAGAGGAAGGTCGCGCGCAGGTAGACGATCCACGCGATCAGCAACACAACTCCAATCAGCGCCATCACCGGGCCGAACGTCGCGCTTTGGGCCATTACCCAGCTGGCGTAGGAGTAGTCAGTCGGATTGTAGGTTCCGAAGACCAGTATGATGGCGAACAGCCATCGCGCGAAGAAACTGCCGAAATTGAATTCTATGGCCATGGTCGAAGATCCCGTGCTGTCTGTACGCGCATGATAATTGCAGGGCGGTGCCTCAGGCTACTCTGGCGGGCGACTTTTTGCCCCGGTGTGTCGCGTGCAGGGGTTTCCGGCGGCGCTCAGCCCACCTGGGACTCGGGAATCTCTGTCGCATTGCCCGGAAGGGTGGCCACTGATAGCAGGCGACAGCGCGCCTGGAAGTCTGCCATCAACCTGTCCAGGTTCCCCAGCGAGCCCATGCGTTCGCCGTGTATCGCCAGTGCGTTTTCATACAGCTTCATGTCCCAGTGATTCTTTTCGCGAAACTCAACGGTGAGTTCGGGGCCCAGTTGCTCGAAAACGGATTCGATGCGCTGCACCAGTTCCACCTCGCGGCCGAAGGTTTCATTCTGACGCAGATAGGACAGGTCGATGCCCTGGAAATGCTCCTCCAGTTGCTGCTCGAGCAGCACCATACTCTCGTCATAGCGCTCCACGATCACCAGCAACGGGGTTTTTATCAGCATCGCCACGCTCTCCTGATACGCGGCCTCGCCAATTGTGCTGTCGAAATTACTGGTGCAAAAACTGCAGTGGAAATTGCGAATGGTAGGCGCCACATCCGGCTGCATGCGCCAGCGCACGTAGTCGGCGAAAGACAGTTTCTTGGCCTGGATCGCGCCCGGGGTATTGGCCTCCTGGCGCCGTTCAAAGTCATAAACGGAGCGCGCCCGGTCAATCGGATGCCGCAACGAAATCAGCGGCAGCAGGTGTAACTCCTCCGAGAGGGGAAGCGGGAACCTGACATGATGGCTGGATAGCGCCGAAATCTGCTGGTGGGTTTCCAGGTACGGTTTGAGGTAGGCCGCACCGCGGCGCATATTGTCATCATCCCGATGATCGACGAAAGCGGGCCCGAACTGCCGTTGCAGGCTCCAGTCCAGGGTGCTTCCCGCATTCTTGAAGAGGTGGCAATGCACGATCACAGGACGGGCGGCAGCGGCTTTCTTCTCCTGCCGGGGCGGTTGCGCCTGCTGCAGGATTCCTTCCAGGGCGCTGCGGATTGTGTCGGTGCTGAACTGCTCGCGGATAACCTGGCGGCAATTTGTGGACAGCTTTTGCCACAGGAATTTCTCGCGGTACAAAGCGACGACATTGTTGGCGAATTCCGTCTCGCTGTCCGAGATCAGGACGTTCAGTCCGTCCGTCAACTGCATCCCTTCAGCGCCGATGCTGGTGGTGACCACGGGCAGGCCGTAGGAGAAACTCTGGCCGATTTTTCCCTTCACGCCGGCTCCGTGTAGCAGTGGAGAAACGAACACCTTGCTGTCGTTGAAGTACCCGGAGACATCCTCTACGAACCCGGTCACGGTCACCGACTCGTTGGCCAGTCCCAGCAATCGCTCGGTCGGTTCGCTGCCGACAATGGTCAGGTGTATATCGGGTATCTTCTTCTTGATGAGCGGCAGAATATAGTCAATAAACCAGATGATGCCCTCTTCGTTGGGCGGGTGTGCGAAGCTGCCGATAAACATCAGGCCCTCGCGCTCTTCGAAGCCTTTTTGGCAGGGTTCAAGCGTGTGAATATTGGAAACCACGGCAATCTTGTCGGCAAACTTCTCGTGTTCGAGCATGCGTTTTTCGGCCGGGCTCACCACCAGCGTGGCGTCGGCTTCCTCCGCCAGGAAAAACTCGAGGTTTTTCCAGCGCTGGACTTCCAGGGCCAGGCGGCGCTGTTCACGCACATAGTGCAGGTCGACGGTGTCGAAAATGGTTTTTGCCCTCGAGTATTTTTTGACGAGGTGCATGTACTTCCGGGTCGTGCTGGGGCGCGACATCAATACCACATCCAGCTCGTTGCCGTGTTCCCGGATAAACGTCTCAAAGTGCAGGCCGCCGTAGTAGGTTTCGATGCCGAGGTCCTGTAACACCCGCGTGTACTTGGCATCGTAGACGAGTTGATCCGGCCAGAAGGACACTTTGTAGTTCATATCCTGCAGGATCTGCAGCATGTTGAGCATGCGCAGGGAGCCTGAATCCCGGTCAAAGGTGGGGACGTGGTGGTCGATGATCAGAATATGTTTGTCGCCCGTTTTCTCCCTGGCGTTAAACAGGCCTGCAGAACTCAGCACATGATCCCGGTCGAGTACCTCCTGCCATTTATCGATAAACTTCAGGCGGTTGATATCCTGGTAACGCTTGTAACCTGACGTGGTCTCCTTGCCGGCCGAGGCGCCGCCGAAGTGTACTATCCTGGCAGCCGGCTGGTAGATAACCCTGTAGTTCATTGCGCGGGCGGTAAAGCACAGGTCCGTGTCCTCGTAATAAGCGGGTGCAAAGCGCTCATCGAATCCGCCGATTTCGTCCCACAGGGAACGCGAGATCATCAGGCAGGCGCCGGAGCAGTAGTCGACCGCTTTGCGGTAGGAGTACTTGGGGAGGTCAGGGTTGTCGCCGTTCCCGTAATTGCAGCCGTTGCCGTCCTTCCAGATGATGCCACCCGCCTCCTGCAGAGTGCCATCCGGGTACACCAGTTTCGCGCCGACGATGCCGGTACTGGCGTCGGAAAAAGGTGACAGCATCGCCTCCAGCCAGCCTTCGCTGACTTCAGTATCATTATTCAGGAACAGCAGGTACCTGCCCCGCGCAACGCCTGCAGCCTGGTTGCAGGCATTGACGAAAACCTCATTGCTGTCGTTGGTGATGACCTGGATACCCTCGATGGCCGCCAGCCGCTGCGGCGTCTCATCGGTGGAGTTGTTGTCGACCACGATGATCTCGTAGCTGCCGCGATTGTGGAGGAACTGGGACTGCAAACACTTGCGGGTAAAGTCCCAGTTGTTGAACACGGGAATGATAATACTGACATCGGGATTGTCATTGACCGGGAACCGCATGTCTTCCTGGTCGGACTCGCGCGGTGCGTCCTCCACGGCCACTCCATAGACGGCACCGGCCCTGTTTTCGGGGTTCATCGCGGCGGAATAGGCCGCTTCCTGATAGAGCGGCTCTTCGGATGGGTCGCTTGTTCGTGGCGCCTGTGCGTCGGCGGCCACAGCTTCCCCGGCGGGTTCCGGGTCGTCAACGGTTACTACGCCTGGCACAATCCCGGTGTTCGTGACGAGGAACAGCCCGGGTCTGCGCACCGGCTCTCGCTGCGGCGATGCTTCCGGCTCGGGCTGTTGCGCCGTTTCGGGTTCCGGCGTTTCTTCCGGCGCTGCTTCGCGGGCAGGCTCAGGCTCAGGTTCAGGCTCGGGTTCAGGCTCGAACTCAAGCTCAAGTTCATGATCTCGTTCTGGACCTGGTTCTGGTTCTGGCTGTGGTTCTGGCTGTGGTTCTGGCTCGGGTTCAGATTCGGACACGGGTGCCTGCACCGGCTCCAACTCCGGCTCGGCGAACGCCTGTGCTGCGTCCGGCGAACTCGCCCCTACGACAGTTTCATCCGCGGTTTGCTCAGTATCCGGCGGCGCGTTTTCGCCCGGTAGAACCACCGCGTCGTCAGTGGCCGCGGCTGACGCCGGCGACCCGCTGTCGGCGTTTGTATCAGCGGCTTCGTCAATGACAGGCTGTTCAGGCTTTTCACCTGTGACCCAGCGCTTCATCTGCTGCAGCATTCGCCTCAGGAGAGTTCCCTCAGGGAACGTGGCCTCCACCATCCGCTGATACTTCTGGTACGCGCGCCATGGCCGCGTTGCGTAAACCTGAAAAATGATCTTCTCCAGTTCTTCAGACCGGGCTTGCAACTGAAGATGGCCATCGTGCTGCCTGTGCAGGTCCTCGTCTTTCGCCTGGACGACGCCCATCAGGCGGTCGATTTCCCCGCGCAGATTGGAGATGTTCTGCAGTTGCGAACTTTCCGCGGTTTTTTGTGCGGATATAACAATTTTTTGCGCTGCAATGACATTCTGCAGTGTGAGTCGCTCCTGCTCCAGCAGGGTGATGGTGTCCTGCAGCGCTGTCATTTCATCGAGCCTGCTCGAAACAGTACTCTGCAGAATCGTGATTTCGTCCGCCTGGGTGGCAATGTTGTGCTGCAAGTCCGCAATGAGCCTGGCTTGCGCGTCAACTTCCTGCTGCAGTGACGAGGTTTCCCCTGCCTGCGCCGCTAATTGATCGCGCAGGGCCGACACGGTGACATGCGGCGTGAGTAGCTGGTTCTGCAGCCGGGCGATCTCCTCCTGCAGATTGGTGATCTCTGCGTGCAGTTTGCTGATCTCGTTGCGCAAATCATTGGACTGGTTTTGCAGTGTGATCCGGTCGTGGTAGAGGTGTTCCGTGTTCGCGATGTAGCGGTATTCGCGGAATGTCTTGTCTGAATCCAGTCGCGCCTTGATGCGGTTCAGTTTCGCCAGGTACCAGGCGGGAGAATCCTCTTCCTTGGCTCGCTCCAGCTTCAATGCGACATCGCTGTTGTAGAACAGGTTCTGGTTGATTTCGAATTGTTCGCCCAATTCGTCAAATGCGGCGTATTCGTCTGCCGCAATTTCGCCCGTACACACGTTGCGGAGCAGTCGATAGTAGTCCGCTATCGTCTTGTGGCAGCGCGTATCGAGGTCGGTATCCGACACCTGGTGATGACGCATGTCCTGATCGACAAACTGCGCGAGTGCCTCGGGGTCTATCGCTGCGAAATCCGGTGTGTCCAGGCCTACCGCGTCGAATACGCGTTCGATGACCTGTCGCGGCTCACCCAGCACGGACTCGAATGTTACGAAGCAGCGGGGAAGATGCCGGGTGTTCCGTTCAGCCTCCAGCATGTACTGCATCCACAGGACCAGTGATTTCTGGATGGAAAAGCCGTTCCTGCGAGACAGTGAGTCGGCGATCTCCAGGGGGTTGCGAACCACCAGCGCGACACGTGGTGTGATAGCTTCCGCCTCGAGCAGTGGTAGCCAGAATGGCAGCAGCCGGCACAATCGCGGATCCTTTATCGCCGAGAGTTCACCGTCGGGCATGTCTGTGCGCAGGAAAGTGCGGGCGTCCTCCAGGAGTTGTGAATCCTCGAATCTCGCCGGCCAGTTGTCCGGCAGTGGCAGCGGGTCGTCCCAGGAGGAGTCAAATGTCTCCAGAATACAATCGTTGGCCAGCACAACGTATTTGTTTTCAAAGAAACCCTTCGGGTTATCCCGTTGCGTCTCGAGCATCCTGGTGCCGAGATTGACGCCCAGAAGGTTGAGAATGCCGGTGAACGCCGACGTGCCGCTGCGATGCATCCCCAATACAAGTAGACAGTTCTTCATAAGTTCTTTGCGTCACGCATCAGTTTTATTGTTGCTGTTTTTTACCAACGGGCGACATGCGTTATGCCACGCTATGCGGGATCCGGGAAAGCCAATCCTCCGGGCGCACGTTTGCAGATCCGTTTGCCGTGATGTCCATTGCCGGGCAGTAAGCAACGCCGGGCGACCGCCGCGCACATTTTCGCACAAAGCGCCCCGAACCCGGTGTGCAGGGGGGCTGGCCCACCGTCGCGCGGTGCGCCGGTCCGCGCTGGTCAACGCTGCAACCTGCATTTTTCGCATGGCACGCTCTCTTTGCACAGAGCTCCGCTACTATATCATTAATCATGCGGCATTACCCATGTCGCGGAAATCGGCTGCCGACAGGTCCCCTGTGTACTGAAAAAAATACTACAGTAAATCCTTGTCTGCGCGGGGCCGTCCGGGGAGTATTTTCAGGCATTTTGTAGACGGGTGCTCAAAAATGCCGGAAAGTTGTTTCGCGCATCGTCGTGCGCGATGGCGGGTCTGCCGCGCGTATCGACCGGAAGCTGCCCCGGCCTGTCGCCGTGGGCGGGTGGTCAACGACTGAGAATCAGTAAGCGCACGCGTTGCGATGTCATCTGCACGACTGAACTGGCACAGTGGTAAACGATGTCAACGCTGCAGGGGCCTGTGCTCATCTTTGAGGCGCTGGCGCTGCGCCGGCGGGGTGTACGCTGTGGCCACCCGAATACCGGCCTGTATATCGCTCCACGGTCGGTACACGGTGTTCTGCTTGTAGGCTTCTTCCGGGATCTCTATTTCTTCCGCATTGTTGTCTGTTGTCATCACGTCGTCCTCGTTGCCACCTCAGCAGACGTACCGCCAAACGCCTCGGCACAGCCACCCCGCGAGGGAGCTATAATAGTTTTACTTTCACCCCAGGGTTGACGATAGGCTGATCTGCGGGTAGGGGAAGGTCCCGGGGGTACCCAAATGAGGCAGATGCTCCTGTCGCCTCTCGGTCCAGGCTGCAACAGGGCCGCTCAGGCTTTCGGCCATCAACAATTTTTAAACTGAATCGCAGACTGTCTGGCGCAATTCGTGTCAATGCGGTCGGAAAGCGCTACAATGGCGCGCATTGCCGCGGATGGGGCGCCGGCGGACTGCATCGAAGCCACTCTCACACCACTATGTCGCTGACGATCGCGCGGCCGGATTGGCGGCGGGCGTAGCAGGTAGCGGCTGCATGTGGCGATGACCGGGAGACAGAAAGTGCGTTATACAATAGCGATGGCCTGCGTGCTCAGCCTGTTCTGGCTGCTGAATTCCGGCCACTACAACGCTGCGATGCTGGGTATGGGCGCCTGCTCCGTATTGCTGGTCACCTGGATTGTGCACCGAATGCAGGCGCTTGATCACGAGTCCACCCCGGCCCACCTGGTCCTGCGCCTGCCGCGTTATCTCGGCTGGCTGGCCCTGCAGGTGTTGGCCAGCAATCTCGATATCGTGCGCCGCGTATGGCGGCGCGAGACGGACATCGACCCTGTGGTCGCGCGCCTGCCGCTGCCGCAGTCATCGGATCTCGGCAGGGTGATCTACGCCAACTCCATCAACCTGACACCGGGTACCCTCACCATAGACATGGGCGAGGATTACCTGCTGGTGCACGCGCTGTCCGGCGATCTCTGCGACGCGCTGGCCACGGACGAGATGTCCGCGCGGGTCAGCGAGTTGGAGCGATGATGCTGACGCTTACGGTGGTTGTCATCCTCGCCGTGATGCTGGCTGGCCTGGCGCGGGCGTTTTTTGCGCGCAATGTGTACGACCGGGTGCTGGCGGCAAATTTGTTCGGCACCAAGACGGTACTGTTGATCGCCGCGATCAGCTACCTGTTCGGGTCGCCGGACTTTCTGGACATTGCAGTGGTGTACGCGCTGATCAACTACATCAGCGTCATCGGGGTTCTGCGCGTGACCGAAATGCGGGTTATTGCACAGCAGGAGGACAAGGGATAGGCATGGTGTTGCATTGGTTGAGCGAGGCCTGCCTGCTGGCGGGCAGTTTTCTGTTGCTGACCGGGGCGCTCGGGTTCCTGCGTTTTCCCGATATCTACGCCCGTATTCACGCCTGCGGGGTAACAGAGACGCTCGCCACCAGCCTGATCCTGGTGGCGCTGCTGCTCAAATCCGAGGCCGCCTTGCCGCAGGTCAAACTGCTGTTCATTCTGCTGTTCCTGATGTTCAGTGGTCCCACCGCAAGCCACGCCCTCGCCAAGGCGGCATGGCAGGGAGGTGTGCGGCCGCGCGCTACCCGGGATGCGGGGGAACGCCCGGCCTCGCCCGCAGGCCGTTAGCGCGGCGCCCGGTACCGTATGGAATTGCTGGTCGACATTGCGTTACTCTCCATGCTGGTTGCCACGGCGGTGTCGCTTATACTCGTGCGCGGCCTGGTGGCTTCGATCATGCTCACCAGCATCTACGGGCTGCTCTCGGCCAGTTTCTTCGTCACCATGGATGCCGTGGATGTCGCGTTCACGGAAGCCGCGGTGGGCGCGGGTGTGTCGCCCCTGTTGTTGTTGATGACGGTAGCGCTGGTGGGACGTGTGGAGCAGCAGCCACGCAAACGCCATATCGCCTTTCCATTGCTGTTGGTGACGGTGACGGGCGTGCTGCTCATTGTCGGGACCCTGGATATGCCGCCGTTTGGCAGTGCCGACGCGCCGGCGTTGCAGCATGTCGCGCCGCGCTATCTGCAACAGTCAGGGGAGGAGATCGGTATCCCCAATGTGGTGACCTCGGTGCTGGCCAGCTACCGCGCCTACGACACCCTGGGTGAAGTGCTGGTCATCTTTACCGCCGGTATCGCGGTGATCCTCGTGCTGATGTTGCCCGGCCGGCGCGGCTCCGTGCCGGATGACGCCGGGCGGCAGCGACCGCGGAATGTCGTGGTGAACGTGGTAAGTAAAATACTCATTCCTTTCATGTTGTTGTTCGCCCTGTATGTGCAGTTTCACGGCGAGTACGGTCCTGGCGGTGGCTTCCAGGCCGGAGTGATCTTCGCGTCCGGCATCATCCTTTATGGCCTGCTGTATGGGCTGCCCTCTGTTTGTCGCGTGATCCCGCCGCCCGTTGTCGAAGCGCTCGCGGCGCTGGGCGTGCTGCTGTACGCCCTGACGGGCGTACTGGCGCTGCTGGACGGCAGGCCCTTTCTCGACTACAGCGTGCTGGCGACAGACCCCGTGACGGCGCAGTACCTGGGCATAACGGCGATCGAACTCGGCGTGGGGGTGACGGTCGCCTCCGTCATCATCACCATCTTTTATGCATTTGCTGCACATTTGAGTGAGGCACAGCGCTAGTGGATATCGCGTCCTATTTCAACTACTGGATAGTGATCGTGCTGATGATGCTCGGTTTTTACATCGTCATCGCCCGGGGCAACCTGGTGAAGAAACTGATTGGCCTGAATATCTTCCAGACCTCGGTGTTCATCCTCTACATCAGCGCGGGAAAGGTGAGCGACGGCGCGGCCCCGATTCTCACGGAGGGTGTCTCGGTGTACTCCAACCCGCTGCCGCACGTGCTGATTCTCACCGCCATCGTGGTGGGCATCGCCACCACCGCGGTCGGCCTCGCCCTGGTGGCGCGCATTCACGAAGCGTACGGGACGGTGGAAGAGTCGCAGATACTGGAGCAGGATAACGCGTGCTGAGTCACCTGCCGATATTGCCGGTGCTGCTGCCACTGCTGGGCGCGCCGATCTGCGCGCTGTTGCGCAAGCCCGTCGCCGCGTGGCTGTTCGCCTGTACCGTTGCCCTGCTCACGTTCGCCGCCGCCATTGCGCTGTTGGCGCAGACCTGGCAGCAGGGTGTACTGAGCTACGCGCTGGGCGGATGGGCCGCTCCCTGGGGTATCGAGTACCGCATCGACCTGTTGAACGGTCTGGTACTGACCCTGGTATCCGGGATGGCGTCGGCGGTGCTGCTGGGCGGCAGGGCGAGCATCTGGCGAGAAACGCCCGAGGAAAAGCGCAGTCTGTTCCTGGTGGCCTTCCTGCTGTGCCTGGCCGGGTTGCAGGGCATCGCCGCCACGGGCGATGCCTTCAACCTGTTCGTGTTCCTGGAGATATCGTCTCTCTCGACCTATGCCCTGGTCGCCACTGGCCGGGATCGACGCGCGCTGGTCGCGGCCTACAACTACCTGATCATGGGCACGATCGGCGCCACGTTTATCCTGATCGGTATCGGTTTTATCTACATGCTGACGGGGACCCTGAACATGATGGACCTCGCACAGCGACTTCCGGCCCTCACTGAGTCGCGCACCGCTTTCGCGGGGTTTGTGTTCATCATAGTCGGTGTCTGCCTGAAGCTCGCGCTGTTTCCGCTGCACCTGTGGCTGCCCGGCGCCTACACCCACGCCTCGTCCATGGTCACGGTATTTCTGGCCGCCACGGCGACCAAAGTGGCGTTATACGTATTGATCCGCTTCAGTTTTTCCGTGTTCCGGCTCGAATTCTCGACACTCGCGCTGCCGCTGGAGACGGTCTTTCTCACCCTGGGCATCGTCGCGGTCTTTGCCGGTTCGCTGGTGGCGATCTATCAACCCGACCTGAAACGCGGCCTGGCCTATTCCAGCGTCGCCCAGATCGGCTACATGGTGATCGGCGTGGGCGTGGGCACCGTGATCGGCCTGCAGGCCGCCCTGGTCCACCTGTTCAATCACGCCTTGATGAAAGGCGCCCTGTTCATGGCGCTGGCGGCTGTCGTGTACCGGGTCGGTGACGGCAAGTTCAGCAGCCTGCGCGGCATCGGCCGGGAAATGCCGCTGACCTGCGCGTGCATGCTGCTGGGTGGACTCAGCCTGATCGGCGTGCCGGGTACGGCGGGTTTTATCAGCAAGTGGTACCTGGTCGTGGCGGTCGCTGACCGGGAACAGTGGGTGCTGGTGGCGTTGATTCTGGCGGGCTCGCTGCTGACCGCGGTCTACATCTGGCGTCTCGTCGAGACGGTCTATCTCGGCGTGCCCGGGCCCCGGCAGGTCCCGGATTCGCCGGCCGGGCGCGCGGAAGCGCCGCCGGGACTGTTGGCCGTGTCGGTCGTGCTCGCGCTGGCCAATGTGTATTTTGGCTTTGACACACGCCTCCCGGTGGAAGCCGCGAGCGGTGCCGCCGAAAGCCTGTTCGCGGCGGGGCAGCCCTGATGGCCGGTGGCAACCTGTTGCTCGCCAGTCTCGCCGTGGCCCCGGTGGCGATAGCAGGCATCCTGTGCTTGCGCAACCGGCCCAATGCCCGGGAAGCCGTGTCCATCGGCGCCAGCCTGTTGCTGCTGGGTATCAGCGTCGCTGTCTACCGGGCGCTGCAGGCGGGCGACTCCCCGCAGTGGCACAGCGGCGAACTCCTGCCCGGCCTGCGGATCGCGCTGTCGGTGGAACCGCTGGGGGCCTTGTTTGCACTGGTTGCCAGCTTCCTGTGGCTGGTGACGGTGGTGTATGCGGTCGGTTACATGCGCGGGCATAACGAGCAGCACCAGGCGCGCTTCTATGCCTTTTTCGCACTCTCGATCGGTTGTGTGATGGGGGTTGCCTTCGCCGCCAACCTGTTTACCCTGTTCCTGTTCTACGAGTTGCTGAGCCTGTCCACCTGGCCGTTGGTGGTACACGCCGGGACGGATGAGGCGCGCCATGGCGGCCGCGTCTATCTCGGCATCCTGCTGACCACGTCGATCCTGTTTTTCCTGCCCGCCATTATCCTGACCTGGTGGACCAGCGGCACGCTGGCGTTTACGCCCGGCGGTGTGTTCCCCCCGGACGTATCGCCGTTATTGCTGTCGGTGCTGTTGCTGTTGTTTGTATTCGGTGTGGGCAAGGCGGCGATTATGCCGTTCCACCGCTGGCTGCCGGCGGCCATGGTTGCCCCGACCCCGGTCAGCGCCCTGCTGCACGCGGTGGCGGTGGTCAAGGCGGGGGTGTTCAGCGTCGTCAAGATCGGTGTGTACATCTTCGGCCTCGACCAGTTGGCGGCGGTGGACAGCCGGGACTGGCTGCTGTACCTGGCGGGCTTTACGCTGCTGGCCGCCTCCATCGTTGCGCTGCGCCAGGACAACCTGAAGGCCCGGCTCGCATACTCGACCGTAAGCCAACTGGCCTACATTACGCTCGGTGTGTTGCTGGCGGTACCCGATGGCGTCGTGGGCAGCGGGATGCATATCGCGATGCATGCGTTTGGCAAGATCACGCTGTTTTTCTGCGCCGGCGCGATTCTGGTGGCGACGCACAAGACACGGGTCAGCCAGCTCGGCGGCCTCGGCCGGCAGATGCCGTTCACCATGGGCGCTTTCCTGGTGGCCAGTCTGTGCATCGTCGGGCTGCCGCCTACCGGCGGCACCTGGAGTAAATGGTACCTGATGCTGGGCACCCTCGATGCCGGCGCCTGGCCGCTGGCCTTCGCACTGATACTCAGCTCGCTGCTGAGCATCGTGTACCTGACAATGATCCCGGTGCGCGCATTCAGTACCTTCGAGGGCGATGCCGCGGCGGTCGAGGAGGGGGGTATCCGCGAAGCGCCACTGGCCTGTTGCCTGGCGATCGGCGTCACCGGGGCCGGTTGTATCGCGCTGTTCTTTTTCCCGCAACCCCTGTACGAGCTGGTTGCCGGCGTACCGCTCTGGGGGAGGCGATAACATGGCGCAGGAGAAGACCTACCTGTTTGACCGCCCGCAGAACGTGCGGCGCGTGTTGTGGTTGCTGTACGCGGCGGCGCTGCTGGTCTTGCTGCTGGACCTGGTGGTGCATCGACACCTCGTGCACCCCTGGGAAGGTCTGCCTTTCTTCTACCCGGTCTACGGCTTCGTCGGCTGTACGATCCTGGTGGTGGTGGCGAAGTGGATGCGCCGGGTGATCATACGCCCGGAAGATTACTACCGCCGGGATGACCTGCCGCCGCAGCCGGGCGGCGAGGAGCGGTTGCCGTGATCACACTGCCGCCCTTCCTGCTGTTTTTTATCGCCGCTGCGGTGGTGGCGTTCACGCGTGGTGTTCCGCGCGCGCTTGTGCTGGTCGCGACGCCGCTGCTGGGCGCGCTCAATCTCTGGTACCTGCCGGGCGATGCCGCGGTGACCATTCCCCTGCTGGGTCTGGAGCTGGAACTGTTGCGCATGGATCGGATGTCGACCCTGTTCGGGTATCTGTTCCATATCGCCGCACTGATCGGCGTTCTTTACGCACTGCATGTGCGCGATACCCTGCAACAGGTCAGCGCGCTGCTGTACGCGGGCAGCGCGCTCGGCGCGGTGTTCGCCGGCGACCTGCTCACCTTTTTCCTGTTCTGGGAAGTGATGGCGATCACCTCGGTCTGCCTGGTATGGGCGCGGGGCACGCCGGCTGCCTACAGCGCCGGCCTGCGGTACCTGGTGATCCAGGTGATTTCCGGCCTGCTGTTGCTGCTTGGCGTGATGCTGCACTGGCGCGCCACCGGCGACCTGGGCTTTGATTTTATCGGCACCGGGCAGGGCTACGGCTGGTTGATACTGGTGGCGCTGGGACTGAAGGCCGCGTTCCCGCTGCTGCACAGCTGGCTGGTCGATGCCTACCCGGAGGCGACACCCAGCGGGACGGTATTTCTCAGTGCGTTTACCACCAAGGTGGCTATTTACGCACTGGCCAGGGGATTCCCCGGTACTGAGCTGCTGGTCTATGTCGGTGTGACCATGGCCTGCTTCCCGATCTTCTTCGCGGTGGTGGAAAACGACCTGCGGCGTGTGCTGGCCTACAGCCTGGTGAACCAGTTGGGCTTCATGGTCGTCGGAGTCGGTATCGGCACCCAACTTGCGATTAACGGCGCGGTGGCGCACGCGTTTACCGATGTGATTTTCAAGGGACTGCTGTTCATGTCCATGGGCGCGGTATTGTACATGACCGGGCGCATCAACGGCTCCGAACTGGGGGGGCTTTACAAGACCATGCCGAAGACGACGATCCTGTGCATCATCGGCGCGGCATCGATTTCCGCGTTTCCGCTGTTCAGCGGGTTCGTCAGTAAATCCATGATCATGTCGGCCGCCTTGCAGGAGAACTTCAACGGTATCTGGTTGTTGCTGCTGTTCGCTTCGGCGGGCGTCTTCCACCACGCCGGTATCAAGATTCCCTATTTCGCGTTCTTTGCGCACGACTCGGGCATTCGCACTTCCGACCCGCCGTGGAATATGCTGCTGGCGATGACGCTCGCTGCAAGTTTGTGCATTGGTATCGGCGTGTTTCCAGAATTGCTGTACGCCGCGCTGCCGTTCGACGTGCAGTACACGCCCTATGACGTCACCCATGTGCTGACGCAGTTGCAGCTGCTGCTGTTTTCCGCGCTGGCCTTCGTGTGGCTGAACAGGCAGGGCATCTACCCGCCGGAGCTCAACGCGGTGCACCTGGATGTCGACTGGACCTACCGTCGGCTGCTGCCGCGCCTGCTGCGCCCGGCGGGCAACGCGGCGGTACGCTGGGAGCGGGCGGGGCGGCGATTTGGCCTGCAAGTAATTGCCGCTCTGGTGGATGTCGTGCGCCGGCTGCACGGCCCCGGTGGCGTGCTTTCGCGCGATGTCGGCACGGGCGCCATGGTTACCTGGGTGACGGTATTGCTGGCCGTGTACCTGGTACTCAGTCTGTTCTGATGCTCGGCCGGGGCCCCGTCCGCTCAGGCAATGGCGTCATCCACGAATTCGCTGAAGCGGGCGAGTGCACCCTCGAAACGACCGAAGTTCAGGTGCGTGTTGGCGCCGCTGGCCAGACCCTGTTGAATGCCCTCGGCGAGCGCGAAGTCCTCGTCCAGGGTGGTGATCGTGAGTTGGTGGTTGCGCTGCCAGTAAGCCTGTTTCCCGGCTGTATCCTCTGCCCGCGGAATCATCGTTGACAGGCGCAGCTGTGTACGGTCAGGCGCGACCGGTATTCCCTGTATCCAGATGAAATGGTCTTCCTGCACCAGGAACTGCGAGCCGGGAAACAGGGTGTACAGTACATTGGCGTGGCGCCCCAGTTCCCAGGCTGCCTCCGGTTCCTCTTTCAGTCCCGCCAGCGTCGCGCGTGGCAGCACGGAGCGAATGTGGCGTCCGAAGCAGCGATAGGACGAGAGGTTGTCGCAGAACAGGCCGGCGATGGTATTCTTGTGCGCAACCCGGAAATGATAGGCCTCCAGGCCACCCTCCACCAGCAGCTTCCAGTTGGCGGCGATCTCCCGGGTCGTCGTTTCGAACACCACGTGATCGCCCGCCATCATGCCCTCGATGTCAGCCGCCATCCCGCCGAGAGAGGCCTGTGCGTCGAAGCCGTCGCCTGCCGCCAGCCTCATCCAGATCCAGCCTGCGTACTCTTCGCAGTGCAGTTCATGCAGGCCGTATTCTTCGCGGTCGAGACCGGGAAACCCCGATTTCTCCTGGGGAATGCCGATCAGGCGGCCGCTATTGTTCCAGGTCCAGCCGTGGTAGGGACAACTGAAACGCTGCCTGCAGCCCGATGCATCGTTCACGAGACGTGAACCGCGATGGCGGCACACGTTGTAGAAGGCCCGCACCGTGCCTGTCTCGTCACGGCTGAGCAGCACTGGCCGTCCGGCGATGTCCAGCGTGCGAAAGTCACCCGGTTGTGACAGCTCACTGGCGTGAGCAACAATCTGTGGCAGCGCGAGTGAAATACGCTCGCGCTCGCGCGCGAATAAATCCGGCGACAGGTAGCGCTCCGGCCCCGTCTTTTCCCAGCGCTCATCGAGGAACTGGGCATTTTCGTGTTGCAGTTCCAGCAGTTCGTGAATCAATTCGATCTGGGTCGCTTTTTCCATCACCGATTCCTCGCAGTCAAGGACACTTACCGAGTGGTAAGGACGACTAAAGCATACTTACCAACTGGTAAGGTGTCAAGCGCTGCTGTAAACTCGGTGCGGCAATCCACGAGTGCCTGACTATGAGTGAAACGACCCGGGAACAGTTCTTGATCGCGGCCGAGCACCTGTTCGCGCAGCGGGGCTTTTACGGTGCCAGCATCGCGGCGATCGCCGAGGAGCTCGGCCTGACCAAGCAGGCGCTGCTGCATCACTTCGGCAGCAAGGAAAAACTCTACGGCGAGGTGCTCGCGCGGCTGTCCGGTCGCCTGATGGAGGCCATCGACAGGATTGCGTCGTCGGAAACGGATCCGGCCGACCAGCTGGTGGCGATGGTCCTGGCGCAGTACCGGGGGCATAGGGGCGACCACGATGCAGCGCAGCTGATCATGCGGGAACTGCTGGATAATGAACAGCGGGCGGCGAAGGCGGGAAACTGGTACCTGAAACCCTACCTGGAAACCCTGGTGGACACCGTGTTGGCCGTTGGCGCGACACGTGACATCGGGCGCGCCCGGGCGCTCGCGCTGGTGTACCAGCTGCTGGGCGCAGCCCACTATTTTGCGGTATCGCAACCCACGCTGTCGCAGATCTTCGGCGACAGGCTGCTGGGTGACACGAACGCGTGTTTCGAGGCGGAACTGGAGTCGCTGATCAGGCTGCGGCTGGGGGACTGACGACGCCGGCCCCGCTCGGCAGTTCTCAGCCCTCCAGTTCGATGTCGAAAGCTGCCAGGTACTCGCGGAACACCGGCTCCAGTTCCGCCACGGACAGACCGTATTCCTCCAGCGTGTATTTTGCCTTGCCCAACTTGTGCTGCGGATTCGCGTCGAGCCACGCGCGCATGCCGGCCTCGATCTCCGCGGAGAAGGGTACGCCGTCCCATTCGTAAAGCCTGCGCATCTGGCCCATGGGGTCGCGCAGGAACGCGGCGTAGTGCAGGTCGAAGAACTGCTCGTCGCCAATGCGTTCGCGCACCGCCAGCGGGCGCATCACGTGTTCGCGCATCTGTCGCTTGCAATTCTGGCCGAGGGCGGCCTTGTCGACAGCCTCGGGCTTCAAGGTCATCGAAGCCGGCAGCATCAGCAGGTTGCAGAGTGAGCCGGTGGCCTTGTACGGGTCGCGGTGCGCCCACACCAGCCGCGCATCGGGGAACACGTTTAACAGCGCTTCCAGGTGCACCGAGTGCGAGGGCATTTTCAGGCTCCAGCGTCCGGGCACGCCGGACTGCAATACCTGGAGTACGAGTTTCTGGTATTGGTAGGCGCTGCTGACATCGCATTCATTGAACATCCAGTCCGCATAGCCGGTCCCCGGGGTGAAGGAATCCCACAACAGCCCCTTGAAGTCCTGGTCGTGCAGGAACATGCACTCGGTGGGACCGTCGGCATCCTCCCAGTGCGCCAGGCTGATGCCGTGCTGCTGGACCGCCTCCAGGATTTTCTTCTCTTCCGCCAGCATCGCCAGGCAGCGGGGGTCGGTGCGCCATGTCGCGGGTGTGGCCGGTGGCGCCGAGTGCTGCGCCTCCCACTTCAGCAGCGACCGCCGCGCCGGGTCCTGGCCGAGCAGGTAACTCACCGCCGTGGTGCCGGTGCGCGGCATGCCGAGGATGAACAGCGGGCGTTCTATTTGCTCCTCGCGCACCTCGGGGTGTTCTGTCACATACGCGTGCACGCGCAGGCGGTTGGCCAGCGCATCCACCGCACGCTTGTGCACACTGGCCACGCCGGCATCGGACATGCGCGGGTCGCGGGCCAGGTCGAGAATCACGTCCAGGCCGGCGCGCCAGGAGTCGGAGTCGATGTCACTCAACCCGGTCTGTTGCTGTGCCTGGCGGAGAATGTCGTCGCTTGTAGTCATGATGATTTCCTCGGTGATTATTGTCGCGACGGTGTCGCGCCTGTTTATGGGTTGTGCGGGCCTGTGAACCGCCCCGCCGTCAGTGCGCGGCTGCTGCGATAAGCGCCCTCGCGTTGGCAACCAGGTGTTTTGCGCGCGCTCGCGCATCCAGCGAGGACTGCTGGGGCACCTCGAGCTCAAGCGGAAGCCCCGGAGGGAGCAGCCGAATGAATTCTGTGAGAGGGAACACGCCGTCCCCTGGCGCCACCCGGCCGAGAGTGGCTTCCGCCGTATAATCGCTGTCCCTGCGCATGGACAGGCTGTCGCATATCTGCGCGTGGCTGAGCAGGTCGGGATCAATCGAGCGCAGTCCGGCAATATCTCCGCTGGTGCGAACCAGGTGCAGTATGTCCACCCCGATACCGAGGTTCGGCTGGTCGAGGCGGGCGACGAGTCCGGCGACCTCCGTCAGGGTCTGGAAGCAGGGCGTGAAAGCCATGAACTCGACGGCAACGTTGAGCGCCCTTTCCCGCGCGCGCTGGCAGAGCAGGGTGAGCCGGTCCGCCGTGCGCGCCTCATCGTCATCGAACAGGATCACCAGCACGGCCCTCGCGCCGAGTTCGGCCGCCAGGTCCAGCGAGCTGTTGAACGCGTCGAGGCGGGACGCCGCGGACAGGAAGAACACCTCGACGTTGGCGAGCTTCAGCCCCGTCTGGTCCAATCGCGCGCGGATCGCCGCCCGGTCCTGCCAGGACACCACGGGGAGGTGCGACTGCCCCTCTATCGCGTGTCCGAACAGCGAGACTTCGTCCAGCCCCAACTCCGCGGCGAGATCGATGAACGCCAGCGGACCCAGCTCCGGTAGCGTGAAATGGTTCATGCCAAGTGGGCGCAAGGTTTCTTCCTCCAGTGCGCGGTTGCGCGGCCCAATCGGATGACCCAGTCGCGTCTACGATGGCCGGGCTACATTTTTACTACACTGGTGTAGTAAATTCAACAACACTGTTGTACAGTCGGGAAGACGTCCAGTCCCTCGGGAAACGATTTGGAGGATTCATCACGTGACCATCCAGACAGACACTTTCCAGCCCGTGGCCAAGGAAGACCTCGCTTTTGTCGGCACGGAGCCAGTCCCGGCGCTCCCTTACTACGATCCACACTATTTCGATCTCGAGGTCGAGGCGATCTTCAGGAAGTCGTGGTTGCAGGTAGCGCATGTCTGCGAGTTGCCAGAGGCCGGCAGTTTCATCGTTCGGGAACTCGAGTTCGCCCATGTGTCGATTCTGATTACCCGGAACAGGAACGGCGACCTGCGTGCATTCCACAACGTATGTACACACCGCGGTACTCAACTGGTACAGGAGCGAGCGGGAAAAAGGGCGCTGTTCAGTTGTCCCTACCACAAGTGGACATTTTCCGGTGACGGTGAACTGATGTCGGCGCCGGATTTCGAGCGTTTCTACATCGACAAATCCGACTGCAACCTGGTGGAACTCCCGGTCGATACCTGCGCGGGCATGATTTTCGTGCACCTCGACCCTGAGCCGCAGATGGGGCTTGCGGAGTTTATCGGGCCGCTGGCGGAGCGACTGAACACACTAACGGTAGCCCGGGCGACTTCTTTCTCCGAGTACACCTACGAGGTCGCGGCCAATTGGAAGCTCACCTACGACAACTTCCAGGAAAACTATCACCTGCGCTTCATCCACCCGCGCTCGGGCGAGGCGGCGGGGGGCGAATCGAACCCCTTCGGATATCCCTCGCACTACGGCTTCCACGGCCCGCACCGTACCCAGACGATCTGGAGCAATCCCGACCCTGCCGTAAAGCCGTTCCAGCTGTTCGCTTTTGCCGAAGGCGTGAAAGTTTCTATTAAGGACGGCCTGGACATGTCCAACAGGGATTACTTTGGTATCTTCCCCAACCTGTTCCTGCTGGGTAACGCCGTCACCCCTTTTTCGCAATGTATCTACCCGATCAGCGTCGATCGCACGCGCAGCGTGATCCGGCTTTACTGGGTGGGCGATGACGACAAGGCATCGCGACGCTTCGCCCAGGAGTACGCCATGGCTACCGCACTGGATATTCACTCCGAGGATCGTGCGGTGATCGAGGCGGGCCATCGGGGGCTGCGCAGCGGCGCGCTCAGGCACATCCAATTCCAGTCCCAGGAGGTGCTGTGCCGCCACCTTTTCAACGAGGTCGACGCGCGGGTACAGCGCTATCGCGCAGCGCAGCGGGAGGGGAAACAGCATGAGTGTTGAATCGCAATTGCCTGCGGGCTTTGAGTCACTGGAGCGATTCGTGCCGCAATGGTGTATCGGACGCTCTTGCGACCGATTGCAGGCGAGACTGAATAGCACTGCCAGGGAACGCGCCGATTTCTTTGCCGCGGCGAAGGACATCGCGCCCGCCGCGCTGGAAATGCTCGACCGAAAACCGTCCAGCGACTACACGGTACAGGAAACCCGCCTGATGAACCTGTGCCTGGCCCTGGCGCACATAGCGCTGGCCGTTGAAATCCAGGGACCGGACGAGGACCATCACGCTGCCTCGGCAAAGTACATAGCGATCACCCGGTCGGCCGCGGACCGATAGCGGACCGCCATGGACCGGGAAACCGCCAGCAAGGCTCGAAATACGCGCAACCAGCGCTACCGGAAATCCCATGTGGAAATGATTGAAACCGCGGTGCGCTTGATCGCGGACAAGGGGGTTGAAGCGCTGACTTTGGCTGGACTGGCCAGCGAATTGCAAATCAACCGCAGCACTATCTACTACCATTTTGACAGTCGGGAAAGCCTGGTCCAGGAGGTCAAGGGGTGGGCGGCGGAGCAGTTATCCAGGGGGCTGGATATCCAGGTGTCGAGGAAGGATCGCATTGATTACATTACCCGGTTCGTGCTGGAAAATCCTGCGCTGATCAATCTCTGGATAGAGGAGTTGGTCACCGGCAACGAAATAGAGCGGAGCTACCCGGTGTGGCAGCAGTTCGTGGAGAGTGTCGACCGGGCCGTCAACAAGTCCGAAACCTCTCTTGATGCGGAGATCTTCTGTCTCGGCCTGCTGGTCAGCGCGATCATCACACCGCACGTGTTCAAGCGATGTATCAGGCCGGATCAGGATATTGATCAACTGGTCGTTAGGTTCAGGCAGGAGCGATTGCGCACCCTGCCCCGCGAACTGTTGGCGCAGCTGGCGGATTCTGAGTCCTGACGCGGATAACTGGGCATTCGGCAGGCGAGCGCTTATGATAGCGCGATAAAACCATTACAACCTCGCGGAGAACGCCTGTGAAGTACCTTGCACCCTGGATTGTCACCCCGTTCATTCTTGCGCTGGCAGCCTGTAGCGACAGCGGCAACAGCAACAGCAACAGCGGAGAGAGCATCGATCCGCCGGACCCGGCCCCCCTTTACAGCGCTGAAGTCCGGCGCACCGAGTTCGGCATTCCCCACATCAAGGCACAGGACTGGGGTAGTCTGGGCTATGGCTACGGTTACGCCTACTCGCAGGATAATTTCTGCGTCACCATGCGTGAAATTGCACAGGCCGGTGGCCGCTGGGCGGAGCTGACCGGTGCGCAGGTAGAGCGTGATCACCTGTGGCGTTACCTGAATGGCGACAGGGAGGCGTTCAAGGCAGACTTTTTTGACGTGCTGCCCCAGCGGGACCGCGACCTGGTGACCGGTTTCGCCGCCGGCATGAACCGCTACCTGGATGAAACCGGCATCGACCAGCTGCCCGCGGGCGAAAACGGCTGTCGCGGAGAACCCTGGGTATACCGCTTCGACCACCTGGACCTGATGATGTACCTGCGCAAAATCGCGCTGCAGGCCAGTACCGACCAGAGTATTGTGCGCGACGCGATACTCCGGGTACAGGGGCCGCCGGCACAGCAGGTGGCCTCGGCCGATCTGCAGGAACTCAGTCCCAGCCTGTACCAGAGCCTGAAGACATTGGGGGAAACCGTTCGACCCACCGAGGTGGGCAGCAACGCGATAACCCTCGGCGGCAACGCCACCCAGTCAGGCGCCGGTATGTTGCTGGGCAACCCGCACCAGCCGTGGAACGGATCGGGCCGCTGGTACGAGGCGCACCTGACCATTCCCGGCGAGTACGATGTCGCCGGCGCCTCGCTGCAGGGCCTGCCCTGGATCGGCATCGGCTTTACCCGCGATCTGGCCTGGACGCACACGGTGGACTACGCCACCCGCTTCACGCTGTATGAGGTAACGCTGAATCCCGACAATCCGATGCAGTACGACTACGACGGGCAGTGGCGCGACATCGAGGCCACGACCGTGGCCGCGCAGGTGCTGCAGGAAGACGGCTCCCTGGCCACCGTGGAACGCACCTTCTACAGCACTCACTACGGCCTGGTACTGGACCTGGGCGGCGTCGACCCCGCCATCGGCGGGTGGCCCACAGCCGCCGGTACCCTGATCTCCATGCGCGACGCCAACCTCGACACCGGCCTGCGTTCCCTGACGCAGTACGTCGAAAAGGCGCAGGCGAGTGACATGGAGGGCTATCGTCACGCCCTGCGCCACATCGGCAACCCGGTATTTCACGAGTTCGCGGCGGACCGCCACGGTGGCATGTACTACGGCCAGATCAGTGCCGTGCCGCACGTCACCCAGGCCCAACTCGACACTTGCCAGACCGGTATCATGGGCATTATCGCCACCGTGTCTTCCAATGCCTTCACCGGCCTGGACGGCAGCCGCTCGGAGTGCGAATGGGGTGAAGACGCCGATGCGCCCACCGGTACCCACGTGTACGGCCTGGCGGCCCATCCGCAAATCCTGGGACGCGGCGCGGTGGGCAACAGCAACAACAGCTACTGGCTCAGCGACCCGACGATGCCGTTGGAGGGTTTCCCGGTCGTCTTCGGCTGGATGGGCCATGAGGGCAACCAGCAGTTCATGCGCACCCGCATTACCCACATCATGATCGGCGAGCGACTGGCGGGGACCGACGGCATCAGCGATGCACCGCTGTTTGACCTCCAGACCCTGAAAACGGTGATGTACCTGAACCGCGTGCACGCGGCGGAAATCGTGCTCGACGACGTGCTGGAAATTTGCGGTGACTACCTCGATGACCCGGAAGCGGAAATTGAGCCGGCCACCCGCGAGGCGCTGTCCGAAACCTGCGATGTACTGGCGAATTGGGACAGGCACGCGAATGTCGATAGCCGGGGCACCCAGGTCTTTATCGAGTTCTGGGGCGGTATTCGCGACGAACTGGGCAGCCAGTTCCAGAACATCGTGGTCGGCGATGATTTCTGGAAGGTGGACTACGATCCCGCGGATCCGATCCATACGCCCCGCGGTATCGATACCGCCCTGCCAGCCAACCACGACCTCGTGATCAAGAAACTGCTGCGGGCCCACCAGCGGCTCACCGACGCCGGCGTGGCGCTGGATGCGCGCTGGGGTGACACCCAGTTCCTGGAGCGCAACGACGAGCGGGTTGCCATTCACGGCGGCATGGGCCAGGCGGGAATCTTCGGCGCCATCAGTTCGGGGCTCGGCGAGGGCGGCTATCGCAATCCCGGGTCGGGCAACTCCTATATCCAGGCGGTGACCTGGGATGGCAGCGAGTGCCCCATTGCCGATACAATGCTGGTGCACTCGCAGAGTGTGCAGCCGACGTCGGAGCACTATGCCGACCAGAGCAGGTTATACGCGAAGAAGGAGTGGGTGCGCTTCCCGTTCTGTGAGGAAGAAATCCAGGCCGCGCAGATAGGGGAGACGCTGGTCCTCGAAAGTGATTAATCCTTGATCCAGTCGAGCCGGTTTGCCTGCTCGGCCAGCCACGCAGGGGAAAGCACATGACGCTGTCGCCTGAACAGGCCGATACGCTGTTTGAAGACATCGTGAACAGTTTCCAGGGAGGAAAACACGAGGACGCGATGAGACTGGCGGTCTCTGCGTATGAACAGGGAATGGATGAGCCACTGGTGCTGCTGTTGGCAGCAGAGGCCTTCGACGCCCGGGGACGCGGGGCGGAGGGTGTCGAGTTGCTGCGCAGGGCCGCCCGAAGCGCGCCCGGAGAAGCAGAGGTCTGGCACTGCCTGGGTACACTGCTGATTCGGCAGGGCCAGGAAGAGGAGGGCGTTGCGCATCTGAAGCGCGCGCTGTCACTGAATCCCGACCTGCTGCCAACTCTGGTCAACATCGCCGCAGCCTGTTACCGCCTCGGGCACCTCACGGACGCCAGAACGTACTACCGGCGCGTTCGCGCAATCGATCCCGACAATGCCGAAGCCGTGGCCGCACTTTCGGCCATCGCAGCGCGTGAGCACCGCGCTGCGGACGCGCGGACCCTGGCCGCCCGTGCGCTCGCGCTGCAGCCGGGCAATTTCACCGCGGAGATGGCGATGGGCCGGGCTGATCTCATAGACCGGCAGCCGGAGCAGGTGGTCACGCGCATGGACCTGTTGCGCGATCGCCCGGACCTCGATGATGACGCGCAGATAGCGATCCTCGACTTGCGCGCCGAAGCGCTGGATTTGCTGGATCGCGCCGGGGCCGCCTTTGCCGACTACAAGGCGCGCAATGCCATCCTGCTCAAGCAATTCACACCGCGCATGGAGCGCGAGGTGGCGGAGCGGTATGTGGACCGGGCGCGCCGGCTGGCCCGTTCGCTGGCCGCCCGGCCGCGCTCAGCCTGGTCCGATACACCCGGCCCCGATGAAGTGGGCGCGAAAATGGGAGTCCGACATGCCTTCCTGCTCAGCTTCCCCCGTTCGGGCACCACGCTGCTGGAAAAAGTGCTGAGCGCCCACAGCCAGGTGCTGGCACTCGAGGAGGTGGATCTCCTGAGCGAATGCGCAGGCGAATGGCTCGACAGTGACGCCGGGCTCGATCTGCTGGCGCGGCTTCCCGCGGAACAGGCGGCGCATCATCGTGCGCGCTACTGGGAGCGTGCCCAGGAGGCAGCCGGCGCGGAACTCGGTGGAAAAATGTTGCTGGACAAGCTGCCGCTGCACACATTGTCACTGCCGGTTATCAGCAGGTTGTTCCCCGACGCGAAAGTGCTTTTCGCGGTGCGCGATCCCCGGGACGTGGTTTTCAGCGCCTTTCGCAGACGCTTCATGGTCAATCCGGCGATGTTCGAACTGCTCGACCTGCAGGGCGCGGCGGACTTTTACGATGCGGTGATGAACCTCGCCGAGGCCTGCCGCGCCCTGCTGCCCAATGCCGTGTACGAGGTTCGGCACGAACAGGTCGTGCAGTCGTTCGAGCCCAGGATCAGGTCCGTGCTCGACTTTGTCGGCCTGGACTGGGAGCCCGGCCTGACGGAATTTGCCCGGAACCTGCCCGCCGACCCGCACACTCCCAGCGACGTGCAACTCAGGAGCGGGCTCAACGCGGACGGCCTTGGGCAATGGCGACGCTACCGGAACCAGATGGAACCCGTTATGGAGACACTGGAACGCTGGGTGCAACACTTCGGATATGAATAGCAAGCAAACAACGGAGCATCCCCATGGCTGATCCCTACCTCTATTCCGTCACCAACAACGTCGCCACGTTCAGTATCAATGGCGCGCCGTGGAACCTCATGAGCATCGCGTATATCGATCGGCTGGAGGAGCAGTTGCCGGATGTGCTGGCCGACGACGGTATCCGCGCGATGATCTTTACCGGCGAGGGGCTGGATCATTTCTCAGCGGGTATGAACCTGAAGCAGATTCCGGAGGGCGTGCAGCGCGCGGGCAGCCCCGAGGCCTTTTTCGGGCAGCGACACCGGGTGCTGGACATGATCGAGAACGGCGGCACGCCAGCCATCGCCACGCTCTTCGGCTATTGCCTGGGGGGCGGCCTGGAACTGCCGCTGGCCTGTCATTTTCGCATCGCGGCGGCGGAGGGCGCGCAAATCGGCCTGCCGGAAATGGACCTTGGCAGTGTACCGGCCTGGGGTGGTTCCGCGCGCCTGCCCCGGGCCGTGGGGAGAAGCCATGCGCTCGACATGATCCTGCGTGGTCGCAAGATCGATGGCGCCGAGGCCTACCATATCGGCCTTGTCACTGAACTGCTGCCGGTGGCTGATATCAAGGCCAGGGCACAGGCGCTTGGCGAAGAACTCGCGGCGCAACCGCGCCAGGCCGTGAAGTCGATGCTGGATGTCATTGTCGGGTACGAGACCAGGACGCTGGCACAGTCCATGGAGGACGAGGCGCGTGCGGTGGCAGCCAATCGCAGCACCGCGGACGCGCAGGAAGGCCTGCTGGCCTTCATAGAGAAGCGCAGGCCGGTCTTCAACAAAGCGCCGGAGTGATCGGGCGCGTTTCTCACACATTACCGCGGTAGTTTCGCCCGGATGAGCGCGAGCGACAGGGCCGCGGCGGCTGAAATCAGCGCGAAGCCGGCGACGTAGCCCGCTACTGAAAGATGGTGTGGGTGACCCTCCGCGAGTCCGACCGTATGCACCAGCACCCCGACTACCGATACCCCGAGCGCGGCGGCGAGCCAGCGCAGCGTCACCTGCAGTCCGCCGCCCTGGCCCCGTTTTTCCGGTGGCAGCGCTGCACTGGAGGCCACCACGAGGCTGGTGAGGGTCAGTGTACTGGCCACGCCCATGGCCAGCAGGGAGGGCAGTATCCAGGGATAGGCCGCGCGGTCGGCAAAGAGGATTGCCAGCACGCCCGCCAACAACAGGAAAACGGTGCCGACAGTGGCCACCGGTCGGGCGCCGAATCGGTCGGTGTAGCTACCGGCAGCCATCGACAGCACCGGCGGCAGGGTATACGCGGCCAGCATGCCCACACCGGCCATCATCGCCGACAGGCCGATCACGTGCTGCAGGTAGAGGGCGATATAGACCGCGTAGGCGTTGATCGAGAACTGCGCGGCCATCAGTGCCACCGTCGACCCGCGGAACACGGGATTGCGCAGCAGGCGTAGATCGAGCACAGGATTTGCCGCGCGCTCTGAATAGCGGGCATACACTGCCACCAGCACGGCGGACGCCGCAGCCATTGCCAGAATGGGCAGTGAGAATCGATCCTCGGCCGCCAGTTGCAGAATCGCGACCAACGCCAACCCCGCAGCACTGCCGACCAGCAAGCTGCCCATCGCGTCGAAGCTGCCGCCTTTTTTCACAGAAGGTGGGACGCCACGCCAGCCCACCACAATGAAAACCCCCGCCAGCGCCGCGTTCACTGCCAGTGCCTGCCGCCAGCCGAATGATGTGGTGAGGGCGCCGGTCATCAGCGGGCCGATCATGAACGATGTCAGCCCCAGGGTGACGGTCTTGCCAAACGCCTGTCCCACCTTTTCCGGCGGCACGGCGTTGGCCACGATCGCGATCGTGGAGGGCATCAGGGCGGCGCCGCCGATACCGGCAATGGCCAGCCCGGCCACGAGGATCGCGAAACCCGGCGCCAGCGCCGCGATGGCATTGCCGACCGCGACCAGGGCGAGCCCCGCCAGCAGCAGCCGTCGATGACCGTACATGTCTCCGAGTCGACCGGCGGGTGCGGTAAAGGTAGCCAGGGTCAGGAAGTAGGCGTTGAGAATCCACAGGCTCTCGGCAGCGCTGAGCCCGAGCTCGCGCGATACTGTCGGAGTGAGCACCCCGAGCGTGACCATCGCCAGGTAGCACATGAAAAATGTGCCGGACGAAAACAGCAGAAGAGCCGGTGACAAGCGGCCTTCGGGATTCATGGTCACTCCCGTTGTCCAGACGCGCAGGGACGGACTGGCGCTCGCCCGATTGCGTCGTCAATGTGATGAGTTTTCCATCGTACCACCGACCTGGTTTACGGTTGGGGTACGCTCGCCGTTACGGTATGCGTCATAACCTTGCAGTGTATAACAAGCATAGTAGCAGACCGGTCGCCGGGCGAGCGCTTATCACGGATATCGCTGGTGTCTGAGTTTGAACCCTGCCTGTCAGGCTCTCGACCCAGGTCAAGTTTCAAGCCAGGACATACCAGGATACTCTTGCCACAGGGTTGCCGCTTCTGGCAAGCAGCGTCAACGACGCCTGCGCTGCGAATCCCTCTCTCTGCCCGGAATCTGGTACTGTGTAGCCATTGTTCCGGGTGCTTACAGGAATGACCTCCATGCAAGAGAAATACCGGTTGCCGCCGCGGCTGACCGATGAATCCGGTCGCGTTCGCCGGGCGGGTTTCGAGTTCGAGTTCGGCAATCTGCCGATTGCGGAAACCGCCGACGCCCTGCACCGCATACTTGGCGGGAAACTCGAGCAGAAAAGCCCGTTTGAAGCGGTGTTGCACGACTCCAGCCTGGGGCGGCTGAAAGTCGAGCGCGATTTTGAATTGCTGAAATCCGTGCGCTATCGCCGCTGGCTGGAGTCAGTCGGGCTGGAATTTTCCCCGGGTTCCCTCGGGCACGAGATCGAAACGAATATCGACCACGCCAGCCGACTGCTGATTCCGTGCGAGGTCGTAACCGATCCGCTGCCCCTCGACCGGTTGTCGAGTCTGGATTCACTGGTCGAAGCGCTGGAGAGCCTGAATGCCGAGGGCACCCAGCACTCGCTGTTCTACGCATTCGGCCTGCATATCAACCCGTCGATCCCCGACAGTTCCGCGCAGACTCTGCTGCGCTATCTCCAGGCGTTTCTGCTGCTGTACACCTGGATTCTGGACTCCTCTGACATCGACAAGACGCGCCGCTTCCTCACCCGATTTATTGACCCGTTTCCCCAGGATTATGCCGAACTGATACTGGACAATGACTATCAGGCGAACGCCGACAGGCTGATCGGGGACTACCTGCAGCACAATCCCACGCGCAACCGCGCGCTGGACATGCTGCCGATTTTCTGCGAGTTGGACCGCGAGCGGGTGATGCGCGGTATCAACCAGGACGAGGGCAGGCTGGTGAAGGGCAGGCCGGCGTTCCACTACCGCCTGCCGGACTGCAGGGTGAACCAACTGGGCTGGAGCGCGGCCAGCGCCTGGAACCGCTGGGTCTACGTGGAAACCGTTGCGGAGGACGAAGCGCTGCTGGCCGAATTGATCGATGCCTGGCGTGCCAGTAATGCCACGTATTCGGTCACGCCCGGCAGCAACTGGTCGATGCGACTCACCACGCTGCTCGCCCAGAAGTACCTTGAGCGCTGACAGCGCAGTGGGGGTGCGCGCTACCATTGGCGTCACCGGCCCCGACCGGGGTGGATTGATGTCCTGGCTGATGATCGCCCTGGCGCTCAGGCGGTGCGGCGCCCGGCCCGTGCGTGTTCGGCCCTCGCAGCCGGTGGTCGCCGCGCGCCTGGACGCGGTGGTCATCGGTGGCGGTACCGATGTCGACCCGCTGCATTATGGCGAGGAGAGCCTGCGAGAGGACTTTAGCGACACCCGCCACAGTACCCTGCTGGACTGGCTGGTCGGGTTGGTGTTGGGGATGTTCCGCGCGGTTTTCGCTACGCACTCGCGCCAGGGCTACGACCGCGAACGCGATCGCATGGAGCAGGACATCATCCATTTTGCGCTGGATCAGCAGTTGCCGGTACTGGGTATCTGCCGTGGCGCCCAGCTGATGAACGTGGCCCTGGGCGGTTCGCTACACCAGGACATCGGTCATTTTTACACCGAGGATACCAACAACGTCCGCAGCATCCTGCCCCGGAAGGCGATCGACGTCGCAGCCGACAGCAGCTTGCGGCGGATGCTGGGTTGCCGCTCCTGCTTCGTCAATGCGCTGCACGACCAGTCGATCAAGCGCCTGGGCCAACAGGTCGTGGTCAGCGCGCGCGAGCCCAATGGCGTGATACAGGCGATAGAGAAACGCGACCATCGCTTCTTCATCGGGGTTCAATGGCACCCGGAATACATGCCCCAGAGCCGCACCCAGCTGGGTCTGTTCCGCGGACTGGTCCGCGCTGTGCGCAGTCACGGCAAGCCGGTGGATGGCGCGGTGTGAATGGAAAGCGTCGACGCCTACCTGAGTCTTTTTTTCAGCGCCTTCCTGGCCGCCACGCTGGTGCCGGCCTACTCCGAGATCGTGCTGGCGGGGCTCGTCGCGGCCGGCCATGACCCGTGGGCACTCTGGTGCTGGGCCACTGCCGGCAACACCCTGGGGTCGGCGCTCAACTGGATACTGGGGCGCTACCTGCTGCACTTTCGCGAGCGCCGGTGGTTTCCGTTCAAGGCGGACAACCTCGGGCGGGCGCAGCGCTGGTTCCAGCGCTACGGCGTGTGGTCTCTCCTGTTCGCCTGGATGCCTGTCGGGGGCGATGCCCTCACGTTCATCGCCGGCATGATGCGCATCAGGTTTGCCGTATTCCTCGCGCTGACCGCCGTCGGCAAGGGCGCCCGCTACGCAATCCTGCTCGGGCTGCTGGGCCTGTTCGGGTAGACCCTGGAAAGCCCGCGGGCTGGCGCGTCTCGTGTCGCCCTTGGCAGTGGAGGAACGACCCCTGCGGCGTCAGAAGCGCCAGGTGAACCCGCCGGTATAGTGCCGCTCGACCATCGGCAGGCCGTAAAAGGTTTCGTAGCTCTCGTCGAACAGGTTATAGGCCCGCGCGAACAACTCGAGTCCATCAGTCAACTGGTACTTGTACCCCAGGTGCACCAGGGTGCTGTCCTTCAGCTCGACATCGGGCAGTGCGCCGCGCTCCTGCAGGCTGTCGTCCGTCTCGCCGCGGTAGTCGATCTCCATGTCGATCCTGCTGCGGCTGAACTTGTACCAGGCACCGGCGTTCGCGTAGTACTCGGGTGGCATGAAGGGCTGGTTGTGCGAGGAGCGGCCGTCGGAGTAGTGTCGCTCCAGTTTGTTCCAGGTGCCGTTCAGGTACAGCCCCAGCGTTTCCGTGCTGTAGTTGAATGCCAGCTCCGCGCCGGTGGAGTCATCCCTGGTCGGGCGGTTGTTACGGAACAGGACGTTGATCTCCGGCCCGAGTACGTCGTACAGCGGGCTGGAAGGGTCAAGGTTGTTTGGTACCGTGCGTACATCGACGAAGATTTCGCCCTCGTGCTCGTAGTCGAAGACCACGAGTTCGCTGACCAGTGCCCCGCCGAGGCTTGTCCAGGTCAGACCGATTTCGCCGCCCTTGAGGGTCTCCATCTCCAGCTTGCGATTTTGGGCCGCAAGGTCGTCGGGGTCGACGAGGCCCGGAATAGGGGGGCCAAGAATAGTTGGATCACGCAATGCGCTGTTGTATTCGTTCAGGCTGGGATAGCGCGCACTTTCTCCACCGGACAGGTGAAGCTGGATGCTGTCAGTCAGGCGGAACGACGCCGCGAGGTGGTAGTTGGTGTTGCTGTCCGTGTCCTGTGCGTCGTCATAGCGCAGGCCGGCGTTGAAATTCGCGATGTCTTGCCACTGGTAATCGAGCTCAGCGAAGGCCGCGCTGTTATCCAGGTCATCCTGGTACACGAAGTAGGTCGAGTCGAAATCCGCGCTGTTGTCGTAGTAGATAATATCGTTCATCGCCTGATCCCAGGCGGTATCGTTTTTCAGGTCTCCATCAAAGTTGTTGTACTCGCCGCCCAGGCTCAGGTGCAGGTTCTCGATGAGCGCAAAGCGGTAATGGCCGCGGGCGCCAAGCTGCCCCTTGTTCTGCTCACCGTAGTTGACGAACTCATCATCAAGGGCCAGGGTTTCATGATCCTCGTCCTTGTAATAGAGATGGAAGGCGAAGTCCCTGTCACTGCCGGGGGCCGGCGACAGGGACAAGCCGATATTGTAGAACTCGCGCTCCCGATTCGCGGGCCGGTCGGGCTCTGCCTGGGAGTGGCCATCCGCATAGCGTTTCTCGGTCCACAGTGCCTGCGCCATCAGGCCGACACGCACGCTATCATTGAACGTCTTGTGCCCCGTCACCATCGGTACAACCTGCTGGTACTTGCGGTTCTCGTAGACCGGGTAATCGGTCAGTACCGCGGGGTTGAACGGGTCGGAGTTATCCACTGTGCGATGAATATACTCCTGACCTTCCAGGCCGTCGGTTTCCTGTGCCTGCAGGTCGAATGTGAGTCCCCAGTCGCCTGCGGCTCTGGAGGCGGTGAAGCCACCGCCCAGGGTATCGTGCGTCCCACCGTAGACAGTGGTTTCGATCCGGTCAGAAGCCTGCCTGGTGCGCAGCTCCACCACCGAGGTGTAACCCCCGTAGCGCACCGGCAGGGGGCCGTAATAGATGGTGATATCGTGCAGCATCGACAGCGGGATGCTGTTGAATTCCAGCGTGCTGTTCGAGGCACTGTTCAATGGAACGCCGTCGAGAAGCACCAGCGTCATGCGTGAACTGTCACGCGGATTGCCCCTGAAGGTCACCCAGTCTTCGCCACCGGGGTCGCCGCTGCTTTGCAGTGCCACACCCGGTTGCGTCGCCAATAGTGACGCCAGTCCATAGGGATCATAGGTATGGGCGTACCGTGCAATGAATTCGGGGCCCAGATAGCGCATACCGGGCCCGGAACTGACATCCTGGCCAGCGGATAATGCGAGGTACGAGTCTGAGAGTAGCACGGCAAACAGTGCCAGTTTGGAGAATAACTTCATAGGGGCCTCTTTGTTGGGTCAGGCAGCGTGCGATAGCTTATTATATACTAATGTTATAACAATATATCATTTAATTTCAATACCTGGAAAACACAAGACCCGGCCAATAAGGCAGAGGTCTATTCGGGGCCGGTGTGGACGCCGCGTCCACAGCTCAGCGGCCTCGCTTGCGTGGGGCGGAAACCTGTATATTATCCGGCACACGTACTTGTGCTTATCCATAAAGGCCTACCATGAAAGCAAGCGGCGCGATCTTTGAAGAACTCCCTGTCCACAGCGCATTGGGCGACAGGGCGACCAACGATATCTGCTCGAAAAACGCCGAGAGCAGCTACACGATTGACGGTCGGGACATCGCCTTTCCGGTCATCGTGGCGGATGCCGCGATGCTGATGAACGGCTTCCTGGTGAACGCCAAAGCGGCGCAGGGCATGCTTGCCGGTACCGGTTTTCGGGTGGTGGAAGTTTTTCCGGGCAAGGCGATCCTGCAACTGCTCGCTGTCGACTACAGGGAAAATCACCTGGGCGACTACAATGAGGGTGCGATTATGTTTCCGGTGCTGACGCCAGGTGAGAAAAAACCCTTCCCGTTGTTCGGCGCGCTCAGGCGTATGGGCAACGGCACCATGTGCAATTTTGTGTACCGGATGCCGGTCGACCAGGAGTTTACCACCCACGCGGGGCGCTTCATCTGGGGGTTTCCCAAGTGGATGAGTCGCATTGATATCGAATTCGGCCCCGGTGTCGCTCGCGGTACGTTCAGCGATGAGGGCGAATTGGTCTACTCCATTGCCGCCAGGGCCGGCGGCAGCGCCACTGCGAAGGAGCAGCGCGCGGCGTCACTGGCGATTCGCGATGGCAGGGCATGGAAGACTTACGGCACCAACAGCAGCTCAGGACTTACTTTTGCACTCGGCGGCGAGATACCGAAGATCGGCGACAGCCATCCGCTGGCAAAAGAATTGCGCGCGCTCGGACTGCCTAAAAAACCGTTATTTACGGTGTCCGTCGAGCACACCAGGATGACCTTCGGCACGCCTGAAAGCGTCGATATCGGCGCGCCGTTTTCAGGCCAGCCTGCTGAACGGGAATAGGTCGCTCTACCCGCAGCGCACTGACGCCGCACGTACACGCGGTTGGATGATCATCCGGTGCCGTCTTCAATGACCCGCTTCAGGTCTTCCTTCAGCTCGGCCGGGCTGACGTGTTGTTTCACCGCTTCCTGTGTTGACGCCACAGTGACCGCAACGATCACGCCGGTGAACATGATGCCGGTCCACGCAATCGCAACGGCGAGGAAGCGCGGCATCGGCTTGCGCGGGCGTATGTCGCCGTAGCCGACTGTGAACGCGGTGATCGCCGCCCAGTACAGGGACTCGGCCGGCCGCCAGCCCTCCCGGTGGCCGGCAATCAGTCCGAGCACCACAATCACCGCGGCCAGCGTGAGCAGTATCGGCGATATCATTGCCAGCACAGCGAAGAACAGTTTAACGAAGGTGATTGTAAAGGCCATGGTACACCGTGGTTGATTGAGGTTGCTTGTACGCGCGCGGTGGCCGGTACCGCACCGGGAGAGCCGCAGTGCCGGGCCGAGGCCAGCCTCCGGCTTGTGCGCTTACTGTACCAGACTTGGCCGCCGAAGAGGGCCGCGCGAAACGGCCGGCCTCACATCCGCACTGCGCGCCCGTGATTCAGTATTCGCCGAGAAAGCTCTTGTCCTTCACCACCAGCAGGGGCAGGCAATCGCTGTCCCTGTTGATGACCCGCGATCGATCCACCCGCACGCCGCAGCCGGCATACACGCCCGAGGCCATGAACGTGGATAGCTGCACATACTTGTTCTCGAATCTGGGCAGCGGGAAAAATTCCTGGTACACCTTGTCCTTAGCGCCAAATTGACCGGACGTATGCTCCAGCACGGCGTTGTCGGCGTCGACCAGTGCGATGTTGGAGCCGCAGCGACCCACGATGGGCTTTTCGACGTAGCCCCTGGACTTGAGCGTGTCCTCCAGGGTGAATGAGGCTTCCAGTAACAGCGGGTGATTGGGAAACAGGGACCAGAGCACAGGCAGGATGGCCTTGTTGCTCGGAATCAGGGTCCACAGCGGCTCGAATACCATGACCTGCTTCTGGAAGAGGACGTCCGATAGTTGCAGCGCCGTTCCCCTGCGCCGGTCTGGTTCGTAGCGCTTGGGTCTGTTTTCCGACTGCTCGAGCAGAATACGGATTTCATCGAGGGCCGTTTCCCAGGCCCAGGTTTTCCACACCCAGCGGATGGGCTCCCCATCGGCATCGACGACTTCCCCGAGGTGGTTCCAGCCCAGCCCGTCGACGCCGATCAGCATCTTGGTCTTGAGGCCCGCGGCCCGGATCGCTTCCTCCATGTACAGGGCGTGATAGGCTTCCTCGGGGTCGTCGTCGCGCAGGATGTGTACCAGGCCCCGCGCCTGACTGTTCTTCCATGCCTCGACCAGCCCCGCTGACATATTCGCACCGCCGTGGTGTCCATCGTCGATGCCGTACGCCTCCAGCCATTTTCCCTGCACCTTGCCGGTTTCCATGTAGCAGGACGCGGAGTCGCAGTTGTACTCGTAGACTTTCAGGCCGCCCGGAGTCATCGCGAAATCGAAGCGGCTGGTAATCACTTCGTTCAGGCGGTTGTCCCAGGACTGCCGTATCTTCGGCAGCACCGAGGCGGGCAGGTTAAACCTGCGCAGGAGTTCCTCGTGGGCCAGCACGTATTCCGTGGCGTGCATGAACAGGCCGTGCAACTCGTTGCTCGCATGTGCCAGTTGCGACTCCGCCGACTCGGCGATCACGAAATAGTGGTTCTGCTCATCGGTTTCCGCGGTGAGGCGGTGTCCCCCCATGAAGTCGACGAAAGCGCCCTCGTCGCTGTTGGCGATGTTCAGCCAGGAGTTTCGCCTGGGAGGCAGGTCGTGCCGCACGCTCTTCAGCAGCAATAGTTCGGGGTCCTCTTCCTCGACGGGATTGGCATAGCGGTTGTCGTCAGTCTGTATCATCCAGCCGAGGATTTCCGCGTTGCCATAGGAGCAGGTGATCCAGTACTCCCCGTCCGGTGTGACGCCCGCCTTCAATTCCCGCGCATAGTCGCGGCCCTCGCCCCAGGACTGGTGGTCGACATTCTGCTCGGCAACGCGGACATAGGTCGGCGAAGCCGCGGTGACAATGGCCACGTGGCCAGTGCGCTCGAACTCGCCGCCTTCCTTCCAGATGAGCAGCGCACCGGGCTCCGGGTGGCGGCGGCTGCCGTTGGTAAACGCCTGCAGCGGAAGCAGTGTATTATCGTTGAGGTTGCGTACCGAGCGCAGTTCGAAGATATCGTAGGCCATCGCCACGTCGTCGAAGATGTAACCGTGGTTGACATACATCCAGCGCCGCGCGAACTCCACACACTGCCACTTGTATCCCATGTAGATGCCGTCGCAGTAACTGCGAAAGGCGGTTCGGTTGGGATAGTCCTTCTCCGACGCCGAATCGTAATCCGAGGAGTAGGCGGCGACACCGCCCGGCGCGAGACCCAGCGGCGTGCCGAATGTTTCCGGGTTCGACATGGCGTTAGTCAACGGCCCGTGGCCAGGCGAAACGGCAACAGCGATAGCGTGTCATGGTCGGGACCTCCCGGAGGTCTGAATGGCGGCAGCGGCGCGTATCCTCGCACGGAAGCCGCCCGGGTTGAATCTCCGGGGAGGGCGGAATTTTGCCAAAATGATGGCGGCAGTGAAATCCGGTACCGGGGAGAAGGGCGGCCGCGGCAAAGTGGAAACGCGCCGGCCCGTCTCGTCACGGATTTGTATTGGTCAAGGCAATAAAAAAGGGCTGCATCTCTGCAACCCTTTGATATTTCCTGCGTATATGGCTCCGCCTGCTGGGCTCGAACCAGCGACCCAATGATTAACAGTCATTTGCTCTACCAACTGAGCTAAGGCGGAATGGCGTTAACCGAAGGTCGCGTATATTAATGATCGACCGGCCCCCGGTCAACCGCTATTTGGGCATTCTCGCCGCACCGGGATTTTGGGCTGCATTTCGCCGCTATGTGGATGATAATAAACGGCTATTTTGGCAGCTCGCGGGGGAAAACCAGTGTCCAGGCGTTTCAAGGTGGAGTCCGCTTTCCAGCCCGCGGGCGACCAGCCGGAGGCCATTCGCCAGCTTGTGGAAGGGGCGAATGCCGGGCTGGCGGCGCAGACGCTGCTCGGGGTGACCGGCTCGGGTAAAACCTTCACGATGGCGCATGTGGTGGAGCAGTTACAGCGGCCGACCATCGTGATGGCGCACAACAAGACCCTGGCCGCGCAGCTTTACGGCGAGTTCAGGGAGTTCTTCCCCAACAACGCCGTCGAGTACTTCGTCTCCTACTACGATTACTACCAGCCCGAAGCCTACGTGCCGTCTTCCGACACCTTTATAGAAAAGGATGCCTCGATCAACGAGCACATCGAGCAGATGCGCCTGTCCGCCACCAAGGCCCTGATGGAGCGCAGCGACTGCCTGGTGGTGGCCACTGTTTCTGCGATCTACGGCCTCGGCGACCCCAAGTCCTACTTCAAGATGCTGATTCACCTGTCGCGCGGGGAAATCGTCAACCAGCGCGATATCCTGCGGCAACTGGCGGACCTGCAGTACACCCGCAACGATGTGGATTTCCGGCGCGGTACCTACCGGGTGCGCGGCGACGTGATCGATATTTTCCCCGCCGATTCCGAGCGGGACGCGGTGCGGATCGAGCTGTTTGACGAGGAGATCGACAATATCTGCTGGTTCGATCCGCTCACCGGGGTGGTGGAGAGCAAGGTCCCCAGGGTGACGATTTACCCGAAGAGCCACTACGTCACGCCGCGTGAAGTGCTGCTGGATGCGGTCGGCAATATAGAAGAAGAACTGGCGGACCGCCTGAAGCAGCTGCGCGACAACGACAAGCTGGTGGAGGCACAGCGCCTGGAACAGCGCACGCGCTACGATATGGAGATGATCCGGGAACTGGGTTACTGCACGGGGATAGAAAACTATTCCCGCTACCTGTCCGGCCGCGCCGCGGGCGAACCGCCACCCACGCTGTTTGAATACCTGCCGGACAATGCGCTGGTGATCGTGGATGAATCCCACGTCAGTATTCCGCAGATCGGCGCGATGTATAAGGGCGACCGCTCGCGCAAGGAGACCCTGGTCGAGTACGGGTTCCGCCTGCCGTCCGCACTCGACAATCGCCCGCTGCGGTTCGAGGAGTGGGAGCGCCTGGCCACGCAGTGTGTGTTCGTATCGGCGACCCCCGGTCCGTATGAGGAACAAAAGTCCGGGCGCACGGTGGAGCAGGTGGTGCGCCCGACCGGGCTGGTAGACCCGGAAGTGCAGGTGCGCCCGGCGACGACGCAGGTGGACGATCTGCTGGCGGAGATCCGCGCCGTGGTGGAACGCAACGAGCGGGTGCTGGTGACCACGCTCACCAAGCGCATGGCGGAAGACCTCACGGATTACCTCGGTGAGCACAGTGTGCGCGTGCGCTACCTGCACTCCGATATCGACACGGTGGAGCGGGTGGAGATCATTCACGACCTGCGCCTGGGGGTTTTCGATGTGCTGGTGGGTATCAACCTGCTGCGTGAGGGTCTCGATATGCCGGAGGTGTCGCTGGTCGCGATACTGGACGCGGACAAGGAGGGCTTCCTGCGCTCCGAGCGCTCACTGATCCAGACCATGGGGCGGGCCGCGCGGCATCTCAACGGCCGCGCGATTCTGTATGCCGATTCGATGACCGGGTCGATGGAGCGCGCGCTGGCGGAGACGGACCGTCGACGGGACAAGCAACTCGCCTTCAACAAGGCGCACAATATTACGCCCGCCGGTGTCGAGAAATCTGTACAGGACATCATGGAGGGCGCCCGGCGCATGCCGACCCGCGGCAGGACCCGGGGGCAGAAAGTGGCTGAAACGCGACTTGCCTACGCGGAGGACATCGCCAAACTCTCGCCCGCGGCGCTGTCGCGCAAACTGAAGCAGCTCGAAGCGCAAATGCAGGAACACGCGAAAAACCTGGAGTTCGAGGAGGCCGCGTCGCTGCGCGACCAGGTCGCTGAAATCAGGCAACTCGCGTTTGTCGGGTAGGCGCCCGTGCCGCATCGCTTTTTTTCCCGGCTGCCGTGGCAGCCCGCTGGCCTGGGCTGAGGCGGGCCGCGGTCAGGGCATGAAGCGTTTGGCGAACGCCTCGATCCTGCGCTTTTTGTCATCGATCGACGACAGCGTGGTGAGGCCGTCCTCGGAGAGGAAGTTGGTGCCGTTGACCATCGTGACCCCGGCCTCGGCCAGGCGCGCGTGGGTGCCGTCCCCGGGATTCTTGACGCCGGTCCATATCTCGAACGCGCGGTCGCTGTCGCCCGCTGCCTCGCGGACCGTGCGCAGGGTGTCCAACAGGGGGTAGATTTCCTCCTCGGTATGCGAGGTCGCCATCCAGCCGTCGTGGCGTGCCGCCCGGCGCAGGGCGGCGGGCGCGTAGCCGCCCACCAGGACGGGCACGGGCCGCTTCGTGCCGGGCGACATTTTCAGTGGCGGCAGGTCGTAGAACTCGCCGTGGTACTCGGTCATCTGCCCGGACATCAGGCGCGGCATGATGTCGAGCATCTCGTCGATGCGCTTGCCCCGGTTGTGAAAGTTGGTGCCCACCATGTCGAATTCCGCTTTCTGCCAGCCGACCCCGACGCCCAGCGTGACCCTGTCGCCGGACAGGTAGGCGGCGGTGGAGACGGCCTTGGCCGCGCTCAGGGGGTCGCGCAGCGGCAGGATGTAGATCGTGGACAGGAAGTGCAGCCGGGTCGTCGCCTGGGCCAGGCAGGCGGTCACCACCCAGGGATCGGGCCAGTGGGTGTCCGGGCTCCAGAACACGTTGCCGCTGTCGCGGTACAGATACTCGTCGACCTGCTCCTGTGTCGTGACCAGGTGGTCGCCGTAGGAAACGCCGTGAAAGCCCAGTTCCTCGCAAAACCGCGCCAGTTCCACCATTTGTTCCATTTCGACAAAGGCCAGCGATTGCCAGAACTTCATAGACAGGCTCCAGGGACAAGGCGGGGCAGTGTGACACAGGCCGTTTTCGCACTCAACCGATATTTATAGTTGAAGCTATAAAAAAATCGTTGTATCTTCTGCTTTGTTCTGGAAATCGCAGGGAGATCATCATGTCAACGTACAGCCGGGAAGAAATGGAAGAAATGATGCGCCGCTGGCTCGCGGTCAACGACAGGGCGGAGAAGGAGGGCAACTGGCGCCACCTGGCCGACTTTTATACCGAGGATGTCACTTACGGCTGGGACACGCCCAACGGCAAGTACGAATACAATGACCGGGAAACCGTGCGCGAGACCTGCGTCGGTGCGGCGATGGACCCCTACAAGGGCTGGACCTATCCCTACGACAAGATCGTCATCGACGAAACCCGCGGTGAGGCCTTCTGTACCTGGTGGCAGGTACCACCGGGTGCGCCAACGCGCGAGGACGGTACCCCGATGCGGGTGATCGGCGCGTCCTGGTTCAAGTACGGCGGCAATTACCTGTGGTCGGAGCAGCTGGATATGTACGACTACACCAACATCACCAACCTGGTGAAAGAGTGTGTCGAGAAAGGCATTCTGAAGGAGATGCCGGTGATGTCCACTGAACAGGTGAAGAGGGACTAGCCATGCCTGAAGCAGCCGTGTCTGAACTGAAACTGCCGCCGAAGGTAAGCGGTGAAAAGCCCGGCGTCGGTCACATGGAGGAATTCGACGTCAACTTCGCCGAATTCCTGATGCGCTGCAACGCCGAGTGCGGCGAACTGGCCGAGTACAACATGGCCGGCCAGCAGACGGTCCTGATGAGCGGCCCGCGGGCCCAGGAGGCCTTTCTCAAAACGCTGGACAAGAAGCTGAGCCGCGCGGCCGCCTACCAGGCGACAGTGCCCGTATTCGGCAAGGGCGTGATTTTCGACGCGCCGCCGGACCGCATGAAGACCCAGTTGAAAATCCAGGTGGACGCGCTGCGCTACCAGAACATGAAAAACTACGCGAACATCATCGCGCAGGAAGTGCAGGACTGGGTGGCGGAGTGGGGCGACGAGGGCGAGCTAGACTTTCTCGACGAATTCATTCGCCTGACCCTGCACACGGCCTGCCACTGCCTGCTCGGTTCCGATTTCCGCCACAAGATGACCGAGGAATTCAAGGCGCTCTACCACGACCTGGAGAAAGGCCTGCAGGCCATCGCGTTTGTCGATCCCTACCTGCAGCAGCCGTTGTTCGCCGCACGCGACAAGGCCCGGGCGCGGCTGCAGGAACTGATCAGCGCGATTATCGCGGAACGCCGCGCCAACAGCGATGTGGCGTACGGCGATGCGCTGGAAACCTTCATGTCAGGCACCTACAAAGACGGCTCACGGTTGACCGACAATGAAATCACAGGCCTCGTCATCGCCACGATGTTTGCCGGTCACCATACCAGCTCCGGCACCGCCGCCTGGACCGCCATCGAACTGGCGCGCAACCCGGACTATGCGGCGAATGTGCTCGAGGAGCTGAACACCCTGTTTGCCGACGGCCAGGCGCTGACGTTCGAGGCGCTGCGCGAGATCCCGCGCCTCGAGTCCTTTATCGAGGAGGTGCTGCGGCTGCACCCGCCGCTGGTGTTGTTGATGCGTCGGGTGATCGAGGACATCGACTACAACGGCACCCTGATCGAGGCGGGCAAGACGGTGGCGATCTCCACCTACGGCTCGCACCGCAACCCCGAGTACTTCCCCGATCCGGAGCGCTTCGACCCGGACCGGCCGAGGGCCAATACGCCGGAGCTGATGTGGGCCTATATCCCCTTTGGCGGCGGGCCCCACAAATGCGCCGGGAACGCTTTTGCGCTGATGCAGCTGAAGTCGATTTTCGCGGCCCTGCTGACGCGCTACGAGTTCGAACTGGTTGACCCGCCGCACACCTATCGCGATGACTTCTCCGCGATGGTATTGAAGCCGAGTTCACCCTGTCGGCTGCGCTACAAGAAGCGCGCATAGGGAGGCGAACAGCGATGGCGATGAAAATCACCGTGGATCGGGAATTGTGCCAGGGACACAGCGTCTGCCTCGGCGAGTGCCCCGAGGTATTCGATGTGGTTGAATCCGACGAGGGTTACTCACAGGTCGTTGTCCTGCAGGAAAACCCGCCCGAAGAACTGCGCGAAAAGGTGATGCTGGCGGCGAACTACTGTCCCAATCACGTGATTACCGTGTCCGAGGAATAGTGTCCGCACGATGAACGTCCTGGTGACCGGCGGTACCGGTTTTGTCGGTTCCCACGTGGCCCGGCAGCTGCTCGGCGGCAGCCATGCCGTGCGCCTGCTGGTGCGTGACGAGGCGAAGGCCGGCAGATACTTCCGGGCACTGGGCGAGGGCATGCCGGCGCTGGCGACTGGCGATATCACGGATGCGGCATCGGTCCGGCGCGCGCTGGCGGGTTGTGACGCGGTGGTGCATGCCGCCGCCGCCACGCCGATGGGCTCAACCACCGCGCAGCTGCGGGCGGTCAATGTGGGCGGCACCCGCAATGTGGTCGACGCCGCGGTGGCGGCCGGCATCGGCCGGATCGTCTGCCTCTCCAGTATCACCGCGATTTTCGATCCCGACGGCCGCAAGGTCACGCCGGAGGCCGCCCCCAGCCCCTCCAGGATGCCCTACGGGCAGAGCAAGTTCGACGCCGAGGTCTACCTGCGCGAGCTGCAGGCGCGCGGTGAACCGATTGCGATCGTCTACCCCGGCGGGGTTATCGGCCCTGACGACCCGGGTTTTTCCGATTCCTGCAAGGCCGTGAAGCATCGCATCGAAAACGGCTTCCGTATTTTCGGGGAGGGCGGCATGCAATACATCGACGTGCGCGACCTCGCGGCGTTTATCTGCTCGCTGGTGTCGCAGGGCGGCAGCGGGCGTTTCCTGCTGCCCGGCGTCTACAGCACGTGGACGGAACAGGCGGATATCATCGAAGCTGTCTCCGGTTGCCACCTGCAGCGCATCCCCGCCCAGGGCTGGAAATTGCGCCTGCTCGGGCAACTGCTGGATATCGCCCGGAAGTTCAGGCCGATCGATACACCGGTCTCGGCGGAAACCATGCGCTACGCCACGCTCTGGCCGAATATCGCAAACAGCGATGAACTGGAAAAGCGCGGGCTGCGGCTGCGCGATGCCAGGGATACCTTCGACGACACCCTGCGCTGGATGGTGCAGGCCGGGCATCTCGACGCAGCCCTCTGCCCGCGGTCGACTCCTTAGCTAACCTTTGCTGTGCCCTGCGCGCGGCACTGAATCGAGCGGCTTGAAAATCATCTGCTTTAGCCTGATCAATGCAATGAGGCGTTTCAGCGGGCCTGCCCTGTCGGGACTGTGCGAGGTAGGAAGCCGAGCTCAAGCCCCCATGGATGGGTTCACGGCGTGTCCCGGCGGGGCAGGCCCGCTGAAACACCGGTGCTGGAGCCTCAAGGAATTGCTACTCAAGGCGGGTTTATTTTTAGCGCCCGTTCAGGCACTATGCGCCTCCGCCCGGGGTGTTGGACAGCGTACTTGATCGATGCGGCGCCGTTCTACTCCCCGGGCCTGAAACCGCCACGTGGCCTTTGGTAGGGGCCACCACTGACAAAAGGATTGCACAATGCCTGTTATCACCTTGCCTGACGGCAGTCTCCGTACTTTCGAGCAACCCGTATCCGTACACGATGTCGCCGCCGATATCGGCCCCGGTCTTGCAAAAGCCGCGCTGGGCGGCGTCGTGGACGGCAGGGAAGTGGACACCTCCTTCGTCATTGAGCACGATGCCGCGCTCGCCATTATCACCGACAAGGACGATGCCGGGCTGGAGATCATTCGCCATTCCACCGCCCACCTGCTGGCGATGGCGACCCAGGAATTGTATCCCGGGGTGCAGGTAACCATCGGCCCGGTGATTGAGGACGGGTTCTACTACGATTTCGCGACCGGGCACCATTTCTCCCCCGAGGATCTGGAGAAAATCGAGCGGCGCATGGAGGAATTGGCGGCAAACGACATGCCGGTCCAGCGGGTGGTGATGAGTCGCGAGGGGGCGATAGAACACTTCCGCAACCTGGGCGAGAACTACAAGGTCCAGATCATCCAGGAATTGCCCCAGGGTGAGGAGATCTCCCTCTATACCCAGGGCGCCTGGGGTGATTTGTGCCGCGGCCCCCATGTGCCCAGCACCGGCAAACTGCAGGCGTTCAAGCTGACCAAGGTTGCCGGTGCCTACTGGCGCGGTGATTCCAGCAACGAAATGCTGCAGCGGATCTACGGCACCGCCTGGGCCAACAAAAAGCAGCTCAAACAATACCTGCACCGTATCGCCGAGGCGGAGAAGCGCGATCACCGCAAGATCGCCAGGAAGCTGAACCTGTTCCATACCCAGGAGGAGGCGCCCGGTATGGTGTTCTGGCACCCGGCGGGGTGGAGCATCTACCAGACCATCGAGCAGTACATGCGCAAGGCGCAGCGGGACAATGGCTACCTGGAAATAAAGACGCCGCAACTGGTGGATCTCTCGCTGTGGGAGAAGTCCGGCCATGCCGACAAGTTCGGCGATGACATGTTCATGCTGCAGTCCGAGGAGCGGCATTTCGCGGTGAAGCCGATGAACTGCCCCTGTCATGTGCAGGTCTATAACCAGGGACTGAAGTCCTACCGCGACCTGCCTCTGCGGCTGGCGGAATTCGGCTCCTGCCACCGCAATGAGCCCTCGGGCTCGCTGCACGGCATCATGCGGGTGCGGGGCTTCGTGCAGGATGACGCCCATATTTTCTGCACGGAAGAACAGGTGCAGTCAGAGGTGTCCACATTCATTGATTTTCTGCATGCCATCTACGCGGATTTTGGCTTCAGTGAAGTGATCTATCGCCTGTCCACGCGGCCCGAGAAGCGCGTCGGCAGCGACGCCGACTGGGACCGCGCTGAGAAAGCGCTGGCCCAGGCGCTGGACGCCCAGGGCCTGCCCTGGCAGGAGTTGCCGGGAGAGGGCGCGTTCTACGGCCCCAAAATCGAGTTTTCACTGAAGGATTGTATCGGCCGCGTGTGGCAACTGGGCACCATACAGGTGGATTTTTCCATGCCGGGCCGCCTGGATGCCCAGTATGTGGCCGAGGACGGCAGCCGCCAGGTGCCGGTGATGCTGCACCGCGCCGTGCTGGGCTCCTTCGAGCGCTTTATCGGCATACTGATCGAGCACTATGAAGGGGTATTTCCCGCATGGCTGGCGCCGACACAGGCGGTAGTGCTCAATATTACCGACAAACAGTCCGAATATGCCCAATTTGTGGAAGATTCCTTGAAAAACAACGGCTTTCGGGTCATTTCGGACTTGAGAAATGAAAAAATCGGCTTTAAAATCCGCGAGCACACGATTCTGAAGGTTCCCTACCTGCTCGTGGTCGGGGATAAAGAAGTAGAATCACAGACAGTGGCCGTGCGTGCCCGTCATGGTGAGGACCTGGGATCCATGGATCTCGACGCGTTTGTGGCGCGCCTCACAGATGACGTTGCATGTCGCGGCCGTATTGCATTGGAGAACTAGTATTAAGAAAGACAGCGGCAAGGGCGCCAGTAAGAAGGCGATCATTAACGATCAAATCACGGCCGACCCCGTTCGGCTGGTTGGAGCAGAGGGCGAGCAGGTAGGCATCGTACCTCTTAAAGAGGCATTGGCGGCGGCGGAGGCCGCGACACTGGACCTGGTGCTGATTGCCGAATCCGACCCCGTAGTCTGCAAGTTGATGGATTACGGCAAATATGTCTTTGAGATCAAGAAGCAAAAAGCGGCGCAGCGCAAGAAGCAGAAGCGCACGCAAGTGAAAGAAATGAAGTTTCGTCCAGGGACGGAAGAAGGAGACTACCAGGTAAAACTACGCAACCTGGTCCGTTTCCTTGAAAATGGCGACAAGGCCAAAGTCACGCTGCGTTACCGTGGACGTGAAATGGCTCACCAGGAAATCGGCATGGAGCTGCTCAAGCGAGTGGAAGCTGATCTGGCCGAGCTGGGTGCTGTCGAGCAGTTTCCAAAAATGGAAGGCCGACAACTCACCATGGTCATTGCGCCCAAGAAAAAGAACTAGCGGCCCGTGAATGCCCTGAGTTCTTTATTTATCAACATGCAAATGCGGAGTATTTGACTATGCCCAAAGCAAAAATTCACAGCGGGGCCGCCAAGCGTTTCAAGAAAACGGCTGGCGGATACAAGCGTAAGAGCGCCCACAGGAGTCACATCCTGACCAAGATGACCACCAAGCGCAAGCGTCAGCTGCGTGGCACCTCCATGATCCATAAGAGCGATGAAGTGCTTATTGATCGTATGATGCGTGCCCGGTAGGCGATTCACTGGATAATTAGGGAGAAGACTTATGCCTCGCGTAAAACGTGGTGTTGTGGCCCATCGTCGCCACAAAAAAATATTGAAGCAGGCCAAGGGTTACTACGGAGCCCGCAGCCGTATTTTCCGGGTTGCCAAGCAAGCCGTTACCAAGGCCGGGCAGTATGCCTACCGTGACCGCCGCCAGCGCAAGCGTCAGTTTCGCGCACTGTGGATCACGCGTATCAACGCCCAGTCGCGCGCTAACGGGTTGAGCTACAGCCGCCTGATCAACGGCCTGAAAAAAGCCGAGATCGGCCTGGACCGTCGCGTACTGGCGGATCTGGCAGTCCATGACAAGCAGGGTTTTGCAGCGATCGTGGAGCAAGCGAAGGCCGCACTGGCCTAAGCCCACCCTCACCGCTGGTACAGCGGGTCGCTGGCTGCATGTAAACATCAAGGGAAAGGGCGGTGCTCTTTCCCTTTTTTATTTCCCGTGGCAGCGCCGGCTTTAAACGAGAGAAACAGTAGATGGAAAACCTCGAACCACTCGCGAATGAAGCGAAGGCCGCCATTGCCGCCGCCGCGGACAGCGCCGCGCTGGAACAATTGCGCGTCGATTACCTCGGCAAGAAAGGGCAGCTCACCGGCCTGTTGAAAGGCCTGGGTAAACTGTCCGCCGAGGAGCGCCCGAAGGCAGGCGCGCTGATCAATGTCGTCAAACAGGAATTGCAGGACCTGATCGGTGTGCGCAAAGCGGAACTGGCGGGCGCCGCCGTGGAAGAGAAGCTGGCCCGGGAGACGCTCGATGTAACGCTGCCGGGGCGCGGCCAGAGCACGGGCGGGGTGCACCCCGTGACGCGCACCATCGAGCGCATGGAGGATTTCTTCACGGACATCGGCTTTGACGTGGTGGAAGGGCCCGAGATCGAGGACGACTACCACAATTTCGAGGCGCTCAATATCCCTGCACATCACCCGGCGCGGGCGATGCACGATACGTTCTACGTCGATGAACACACCGTATTGCGCACGCACACCTCGCCGGTGCAGGTGCGGGTGATGGAGAGCCGGGAACCGCCGTTGCGTATCATCTGCCCCGGACGTGTCTACCGCTGCGATTCCGACCTGACACACAGCCCGATGTTTCACCAGGTCGAGGGCCTGCTGATCGATGAGCATTCGAGTTTCGCGGACCTTAAAGGCCTGATCGAGGATTTTCTGCGCGTCTTTTTCGAGCGGGAGTTGGCGGTGCGCTTCCGGCCCTCCTATTTCCCGTTCACCGAACCCTCGGCGGAAGTGGACATACAGTGCGTCAACTGCAGCGGCAAGGGTTGCCGCGTCTGCAGCCAGACGGGCTGGATAGAGGTGATGGGCTGCGGCATGGTGCATCCCAGGGTGTTCGAATTTTCCGGTATCGATACCGAGAAGTACGCGGGCTTCGCCTTCGGCATGGGCGTGGAGCGGCTGGCCATGCTGCGCTATGGCGTGAACGACCTGCGCCTCTTTTTTGACAATGACCTGCGTTTTCTCGAGCAGTTTTAGGAGCAGTAGACAGTGAAAATCAGCGAACAGTGGCTGCGAGAGTGGGTCTCTCCAGCGCTCGATAGCGCGGAACTTGCACACCAGATCACGATGGCCGGCCTCGAGGTGGACGCGATAGAGCCGGTCTCCGCGGAATTCAGCGGCGTTATCGTCGCAGAAATCATCAGTGCACAGCCGCATCCCGATGCCGACAAGCTGCGCGTCTGCCAGGTGAATACCGGCGATGAAACGGTGCAGGTGGTCTGTGGCGCGCCCAATGCCCGCGCCGGGCTCAAGGCGCCGCTGGCCCGTGTCGGCGCCAAACTGCCGGGCGATTTCAAGATCAAGCGCGCGAAACTGCGCGGGGTGGAATCACAGGGGATGCTCTGCGCCGAACAGGAACTGGGCTTGTCCGAAGAGTCCGCCGGCCTGATGGAACTGGCGCACGAGGCCCCGGTCGGCACGGACCTGCGGGATTACCTGGACCTCGATGACAAGGTGATCGACATCAGTATTACGCCGAACCGCGCGGACTGCCTGGGTGTGATCGGCGTCGCGCGCGAGGTGGCCCTGCTCAACAGTCTGGAGGTCAACGCGCCGAATCTCGCACCCGTTGCGCCCTCGATCGAGGATACGCTGGCGATTTCCGTGGAGGCGGCCGACGGCTGTCCGCGGTACGTCGGGCGCATCATCAGGAACATCGATGTTTCCCGTCCCAGCCCGTCCTGGCTGCAGGAAAAATTGCGCCGCTGCGGCATTCGCTGCATCGATGCCGTGGTGGATGTAACGAACTACCTGTTGCTGGAACTCGGCCAGCCCATGCACGCGTTCGACCTGGCCAAATTGCAGGGCGGGATTGTCGTGCGCCCGGCGGCGCCGGGCGAGTCGCTGGCGTTGCTCGACGGGCAGACTGTTGACGTGCAGCCGGGCACGCTGCTGATAGCGGACCAGTCCGGCCCGCTGGCCCTGGCCGGTATTATGGGCGGCAAGGCATCGGCGGTCAGTGAGACCACCACCGACATCTTCCTGGAATCGGCGTTCTTTGCGCCCAACCTGTTGGCGGGCAGGGCGCGTTCTTATGGCCTGCACACCGAATCATCCCACCGCTTCGAGCGCGGCGTGGACTTCCAGTTGCAGGTGGCGGCGATGGAACGGGCCACCCAATTGCTGCTGGAGATTGTCGGTGGCGAGGCGGGGCCGGTGCGGGAAGTCGTGTCGCGGGCCGATCTGCCGTCGCGGCCCGATGTGGAACTGCGCGCGGCCCGAATAGAAAAGGTGCTCGGCTTCAGGCTGGCCACGGACGAGGTGGAGCGGATTCTGCGCGGGTTGGGACTCGAGGTCAGCGCTGGCGCCGAGGGCTGGACATGCAGGATACCCAGTTGGCGCTTTGACATAGCTATCGAGGTCGACCTCCTGGAGGAACTGGCCCGGGTGTACGGCTACAACCAGCTTCCGGTGCGGCACATCCACGCCGACCTCCAGATGCGCGCCCGGCCCGAGACAGACCTGTCAATCCGTTACCTGCGTCGACACCTCGGTGCGCGCGGCTTCCGCGAGGCCATCACCTACAGTTTTGTCGACCCCGAGTTGCAGCGGCTGTTCGATCCGGAACTCGTGCCGGTCGCCCTGAAGAATCCCATTTCCGCGGAAATGGCGGTGATGCGCACCAGTTTGCTCCCCGGCCTGGTCAGTGCGGTAGTGCACAACGTCAACCGGCAACAGTCGCGGGTGCGCCTGTTTGAAACCGGGCTGCGCTTCGCGCCGGGTCGCGACGCTCTGCAGCAGGTGCCCACGCTGGCCATGGTCTGCGCCGGCGAGCGTTTCGCGGAGTCCTGGTCGACATCCGCTGAAGCGGTCGACCTGTTTGACCTCAAGGGTGACCTGGAGAGCCTGCTGGCGCTGACACGGATGCCCTCGGACTGTGCGTTCGAGGCAGCCGAACGAGCGGCGCTGCACCCGGGGCAGACTGCGCGGATAACCCGAAAGGGGCAGGCCGTGGGCTACATCGGCGCGCTGCACCCCACGGCGGGCGCCCGCCTGGGCCTCGGTATGCCGCTGTACCTGTGCGAGATCGACCTTGCGGTACTGCTGGAAGGCGCGCGGCCCGAGTTCCGGGAAATATCCCGGTTTCCCGAAGTTCGCCGCGATTTGGCTGTAGTTGTCGACAAGACGGTCCCGGCGCGGCAATTGATGGATGCGGTGAGGGCCGCAAGTGGGACTTACCTCACAGACTTAAGGCTTTTTGATGTCTATACGGGCAAAGGTATTGATCCTAAACGAAAAAGTCTTGCACTGGGTTTGACATTCCGCGATCATTCGCGCACTCTTGACGAGGAAGTAGTCAATCTGGCGATGGGTCAAGTCGTTGATCTATTGGAAAAAAACTATAATGCTGAGCTCAGGAATTAGGTAGAAGGGACGATGGTTGCTCTGACGAAATCGGAAATGGCAGAACGCCTATTTGAAGAGTTGGGGCTCAACAAACGGGAGGCCAAGGAAATCGTCGAGTTGTTCTTCGAAGAGATCCGCGGTTGTCTGGAGAACAACGAGCAGGTGAAATTGTCGGGCTTCGGCAATTTTGATTTGCGCGACAAGAGCCAGCGTCCCGGCCGCAATCCCAAGACGGGAGAGGAGATACCCATCTCCGCCCGCAGGGTGGTTACCTTCAGACCTGGGCAAAAGCTGAAAGCGCGAGTGGAAGCTTATGCTGGAACCGACACACAACAATGAATTGCCCGCAATCCCCGGAAAGCGCTATTTCACTATCGGTGAAGTCAGCGAACTCTGCGCGGTAAAACCCCATGTCCTGCGCTATTGGGAGCAGGAATTTCCGCAGCTGAAACCCGTCAAGCGCCGCGGTAACCGCCGCTACTATCAGCGCGACGATGTGCTCACCATCCGGCAGATACGCGGCCTGCTGTACGACCAGGGCTACACCATCGGCGGCGCCCGGCAGCGCATGACGGACGAGAACGGCAGGACGCTCGCCTCCACCGACCTGATGGCAGTGATCAAGGAAACCATCAAGGAACTGGAAGACGTGCTGAAGGTGCTCACGCCGTCCAAATAGCCTTTGTATCACTCGCGGTATTGAGTATAATGCCGCCCTCGCCGCACTTGCTCAAAGCGCGGCCGATCTCGGGGCGTAGCGCAGTCTGGTAGCGCACCACACTGGGGGTGTGGTGGTCGTAGGTTCAAATCCTGCCGTCCCGACCAAATTCCCCCTTTGAAACAGTTAGTTACGCGTAATTCTTTGTTCATTCCCGCGTACGCCGGACTGGAGTTCAGGGCTTGATCATTTCCGAATCGTTGCAGTTTATCTATATCGCCGTACCCAAAACCGGCAGTAGCAGTATGGAAGCCGCGTTCAAGGCGTATGAAAGTGAGCGCCTGTCGGCCGGCGTCAAGAAACATACCCCGGCAAAGATGTTGAAGGCACAGCTCGGCGATGAGTTCTGGAACCGGAGCTTCAAGGTGGCGATGGTTCGCGAGCCGTTCGACTGGATGTACTCCTGGTACCGGTTTCGCCAGCGCGATGCACTCAAGGATCCCGCGCACAGGTTTCATCACCGTTATACCGGTAACATCAGCTTCGATGAGTTCGTCCAGACCTTTAACAAGAACGAACTCATGTTAAAGCAATCGGATTTTATCTGTGACGAGCAGGGCGAAGTAATGATTGATTTCGTCGGCAGGCTGGAATCACTGCAATCCGATTTTGATCATGTGTGCAGCCGGCTGGGGGTCACTTCGATCACGCTCCCACAACTGAATGTCAGTGGGCAGGCGCAAAGCCAGATCGATTCGCTCAGTACCTCGTCCAGGGAACGTATACGAAGAATCTTCAAGCGGGATTTCGAATTATTCGGTTATTAGTGTGGTTGACTCCGGTGCCGGGCGCTCACAGCAGGAAGCCACGCAGCTCTTCCGGTAGTGCCTGCGGGGCGACCCCAGCGGCCCTCGCGGTCATATCGCGGGAATTGTACGTGTCCCAGAAGAGTACGGTTCCGCGATTCCTGTCCAACTGGTCGAGAAACGCGGCCGCGGCCTTGGCGGTATAGGTCTGCTCCAGTGTGATTCCCGCTGCCTTGAAACGCTCGATCGCCAGCAAGCCTTTCTCCGTAGCCACTCCGTAACCGTCGCCATAGTAGTCGCCGACCAAATTGGCGGGTGCGGGCGCGGGGATGTCGCGCTGACCATGCTTCGCGATGAATCGATGGGCTTCCCTCATCAACTGCTGGACCGTGCCCGCCGTACAGGCCGGAAACGGACCCAGCTTGCGCGGTGCAACCCGCACGCCGATAACATCCGTTTGCAGGCCGATAAGCTGGCAGCCATAGCTGAGTCCGGCCAGCGTGGCGCCGGAGCCGGTAGCGCAGACGATCGCCGCCGGTTGCGGGCAGTCTCCCTGTTCAATCTGCAGCTGTAGTTCACAGGCGGCATTGATAAATCCCAGCGTACCCTGCAGGTTGGAGCCGCCGGCAAACAGGAAATAGGAGCCGCTTTCAAGGCGGTAGGGGCTGGTGTAGTACGCCAGCATTGCGTTGAACAGGGAGCCCTTGTAGATGAGCCGGGCGCCGTAGGACTGCATCAGGCGCAGGTTTTGCGTCACTGTGGCCGTGAGCGGTTGCTCGAAAAGATACACCACGCAATCGAGACCAAAATGCCGACACGCCATAGCGGTGGCTACGCCGTGGTTTGTGCCCAGGGCACCCACTGTGATAATCCGCCTGGCGTTTTTCTCAAGC
>JAUICG010000017.1 GCA_030427485.1 Gammaproteobacteria bacterium | reverse complement strand
TCTCCGAGCAGACGCGCGTCAACGCCGCCGTCAGCGTCGTCTTGCCGTGGTCAACGTGACCGATCGTTCCTACGTTTACGTGGGGCTTGCTACGTTCAAATGTTTCCTTCGACATTACGACGGTCTCCTATCAAACACCGGATAAAGCCCTGGGGCCAAATCATTCAAAAATTAAACTCTCTTACTTTCACAACCAGCCAGGCTGATAGTGGAGCTCATAACCGGATTTGAACCGGTGACCTCTTCCTTACCAAGGAAGTGCTCTACCGACTGAGCTATATGAGCGCATCCTTCCCAACTTTGGAGCGGGTAGCGGGAATCGAACCCGCATATTCAGCTTGGAAGGCTGACGTTCTACCACTGAACTATACCCGCTGCTATCTCACTCAAAACCATTCTTCAATGGCCTCGGGCAGCGGATTAATCCGGCAATCACCTTCGACCTGTATCGTATCGCTGTAGTCACGCGCACCATCCCGTGCGACAACCCCAGCATCCACTCCTGAACCCAACTCCCGAATAGCGCACCACTTGCGGCCCAGACAGTCATGGTGGAGGGGGGTGGATTCGAACCACCGAAGCTCGCGCGTCAGATTTACAGTCTGATCCCTTTGGCCACTCGGGAACCCCTCCGAAAGGCGGCATATTGTCCTGATGGGTCACCCCAATGTCAACCACATATCCCAATAAAATTATTAACTTAGACGGCCTCGGATTCCGCCTGTGGCCACCTCGGGTCGCCGCTGGCTCGCGCCCGGGGATATTGCCGTTTTCAAGTGCTAATTCCAGCGGTATGCACTGCCTGAAAATGGAGCTGGCGAGAGGAATCGAACCCCCGACCGGCTGATTACAAATCAGCTGCTCTACCTACTGAGCTACGCCAGCCATGATCAGACAGGGGTGTGTTGGAGCTGCCCCATTTGAAGGTGGGGGATTGTAGTGAAAGTCCTGAGGGGATGCAATCGCGGGGGACAAATATCGGAGAAGACAGGCTATCCGCTACCGCGTACTCCCTGGCATCCAGCAGGGACAGCGCCCGCTGGAATTTGGTGCCGAAGGCGGGATTTGAACCCGCACAAGCTATGCTCACCACCCCCTCAAGATGGCGTGTCTACCAATTCCACCACTTCGGCAAAAAAATGTTTACTGATTCAATCCAGCTCCGGCAGATCATCACCGCCTGCCGTGGCGCTTGCCGGCGTATCGTCCAGCACGGGCAACTCATCGGCTACGGGCGCTTCGGCCTCGGCATTCACTGTCACGGGAATATCCAGTCCCAGATCATCCTCGACGACAGAACGCTGGTTTACCATCAGCGCCAGCGCGAAACTGCTGGCGAAGAACAGCACCACCAGCCAGGCGGTAGCCTTGGTCAGTATATTGCCGCCGCCATCACTGCCAAACAGGGTCTGCGAGCCCCCGGCGCCAAACGAAGCGCCCATGTCGGCACCCTTGCCCTGTTGCAACATGATCAGGCCGATGATCGCCAGTGCGATAATCAGGTGCACCGCCAGAATGATTTGTTCCATACAATCCGGTCCCTCCAGGGGACAGTGTCCAGTCGCGTGTTACGCTGCTGCAGCGCCTACAATCGCGATAAATTCCGCTGCTTTCAAGGCAGCCCCGCCGACCAGTGCGCCATCTATGTCCGGCTGCGCGAATAACTCGGCGGCATTATCGGCCTTTACACTACCGCCGTACAATAGCCGGGTGGCTCCGGCAGCCACGCCTTCAATGCCATCCAGGTAGCCGCGGATGCACTCGTGCATATCCTGGGCCTGCCGCGGCGTGGCGGTAAGCCCCGTACCGATTGCCCAGACGGGCTCGTAAGCCACCACCAGTGAATCGAGGTTCACCTGGCCGCGCAACGCACCATCCAGTTGCGCGCTGACCACGTGTTCCGCCTCGCCCGCCTCCCGCTGCTCGCGCGTTTCGCCAACGCAAACAATCGGCTGCAGGCCCGCTTCCACCGCCGCCGCGATTTTGGCAGCGACCAGCGCATCCGATTCTCCGTGGTACTGGCGCCGTTCCGAATGCCCCAGTATCACCCAGCGGCAACCCAGATCGGCCAGCATCGCCGGGGCGACCTCGCCGGTATACGCCCCGGACTGCATATGGCTGCAATCCTGCGCCCCCACGGAAATCGCCGACTCAGCGCACAGCGACAAAACCTGTGGCAGATGGACATACGTGGGACAAACAGCAATTTCAGGCCCCGCCATTGCCGGAGCACTCACCAGGGACTCCAACAACGCAGCGACGCTGGCCCTGGATCCGTTCATCTTCCAGTTACCTACAACCAGAAGCTGGCGCATCTCGGCCTCCCGGTGAAAAAAGCGGCGGCAATCTTAACGAAGATAGCTGCCGGTGACAAGAAAGATACCGCTGGATTTGGACCGTGGCGTTCTGGGCGCGGCCGCTGACTCAAGCGAGAATCCGCTCGACTTCCGTGGCCAGTTCGGCGCACAGCTGCGGCACCTGTTCGGCACACCTGCCCTCCACCATCACCCGCACTTTCGGCTCGGTTCCGGAGGGGCGCAACAGGACCCGGCCTTCCGCCCCCAGGCGCTGTTCCATCGCTGCCACCGCCGTCCCGAGGGCAGGATAGGCCGCCAGGTCTACCTTGCCGCCGATTGCGACATTGATCATGGTTTGTGGATACATGGTAATACCGGCGCGCAGCGCGGCCAGGTTACCCTTCGCCGCCTGCAGCGCCATCAGCACCTGCAGGGAAGCGACGATGCCATCGCCGGTGGTGGTAACATCGGAGCAAATGATATGGCCGGAAGACTCGCCTCCGAGATGCCAGCCGTTCGCCTCCATCGCCGCCTTCACATAGCGGTCGCCCACCTGTGCCCGCTCGAACTGCAGTCCCGCCTTTTTCAGGGCTATTTCCAGCCCGAGATTCGACATCTGGGTTCCGACCACGCCCGCGTCAGCGCGGCCGGTCGCCAGGCGGTGCATGGCGATGATGTACACCAACTCATCGCCATCGATCACCTGCCCCTTGTTGTCCGTCATCAGTACCCGATCGCCATCACCATCGTAGGCGATGCCGATATCGGCTTTCTGCTGCCTGACCAGTTTCGACAACGCCGCCATGTCGGTGGAGCCCACGCCCTCATTGATATTGAAACCATCGGGCTGCACGCCCATGGTGATCACCTCCGCCCCCAACTCGCTGAGCACACCCGGCGCGATGTGGTAAGTGGCGCCGTGCGCACAATCCACGGCGATGCGCAGACCGCGCAAACTGAAGCCCTCGGGCACGGTTGATTTACAGAATTCAATATAGCGACCGGTGGCGTCTTCAACCCTTACCACCTTGCCGATCTGGCGCGAGGGAACCGTCTGCAAATCCAGTTCGAGTTCGGCTTCAATCGCGTGCTCTATCTCATCGGACAACTTTGAGCCGTCGGCCCCGAAAAACTTGATGCCGTTGTCATAAAAAGGATTGTGTGAAGCGCTGATGACGATGCCGGCCTCTGCATTCTGCTTGCGGGTCATAAGCGCAACGGCGGGGGTCGGCATCGGCCCCAGCAGCTTCACGTTGACTCCGGCGGCTACCAGCCCGGCCTCCAATGCCGATTCAAACATGTAGCCGGAAACGCGCGTATCCTTGCCGATGAGCACAAGACAACCGCCCTCGCGATTAAACTCCCGCGTGAATACGCGGCCACAGGCCCAGCCCAACTTGAGTATGAAATCCGGTGTAATTGGAAACTCACCCACTTTGCCGCGGATGCCGTCGGTCCCAAAATAACGTTTCGTCATACGCTCCCAAGCTCCTGTAGTGCAGCCCACATTGCGACAGCGTCCGCAGTGGCCGCGACATCGTGCGTTCTTATGATCGTGGCGCCCCGCTCTACCGCCATCACCGCCAGCGCCAGGCTGGCAGGCAGGCGCTGCCCCACATCCCGACCCAGCAGTTTGCCGATCATCGATTTGCGCGACAGCCCCACCAGTAGCGGAAAACCCAACGCGGCCATCCGGGGCAGGCCCTGCAGCAACTGCAAATTGTGGGTAACGGACTTGCCGAATCCGAAGCCGGGATCGAGCAACAACCGTTCCCGCACTATACCCAGTCGCTCACAAGCTGACACCCTGTCCAGCAGAAAATCTCTGACCTGCGTCACAACATCAGCATATTGTGGCGCATCCTGCATATTGCCGGGCTCACCCCGCATGTGCATCAGGCAAACGGGTAGGCCGGTAGCGGCCGCCGCCTGCAGTGCCCCATCGCGGCTGAGCGCGCGCACGTCGTTCAATAGACCCGCACCGGCGGCAGCGGCCTCGCGCATGAGTTGCGGTGTGCTGGTATCGACCGAAATGACCACCGGAAGTTCCTCGGCGATGCGCCGCACCAGCGGTAAAACCCTTTCCATCTCCTCATCCGGAGAAACGGCGTGCGCCCCGGGACGAGTGGATTCTCCGCCGATATCGACGATATCCGCGCCCGCAGCGAGCATGTCGCGCGCCCGCGCCACGGCACGCTCCAGGTCGAGCCGCGAGCCGCGATAGAGGGTACCGCCATCGGAAAAGGAGTCTGGCGTGACATTGATCACCCCCATAATGACCGGACGAGTCAAATCGAGGCTGCGCCCGGCGCATTCGAGCACCGGTTGGTGTGGCAGGTTCGCTGGAAGCACCGGCTCGCGGGGTCAGTGCTCCCCGGCGGGGCCACCAATCGGTCTGTCTGAAGAGTCCTGGGAGGCGGCGCCCACATCGGCACCGGGCGTTTGATCGCTGTCGGACCCACCCCAGTCCCTGGGTTCACGCGCCGCGCGACCCGCCATGATATCGTCGATCTGGTCAGAGTCGATCGTTTCGTAGAGTATCAGCGCCTCGGCCATCAGGTGCAGTTTCTCGGCGTTCTCTTCCAATATTTTTTTCGCGGTGGCATAGCACTCGTCTATGATACGCCGCACTTCGATATCGATCTGCTTGGCGGTTTCACCCGATACCGCCAGGTGATGCTGACCGGCACTGCGCCCGAGGAATACTTCCTCACTGCCCTCTTCGTACATCAGCGGGCCCATTTTGTCGGACAAGCCCCACTTGGTGACCATTTTGCGGGCGATTTCCGTCGCGCGCTCGATATCATTCGACGCCCCGGTGGTGACGCCATCCTTGCCCAGCGTCATTTCTTCGGCGATGCGCCCGCCAAACAGACTGCAGATCTGGCTGACGATAAATCGGCGACTGTGACTGTAGCGGTCCTCCTCGGGCAGAAACATCGTCACGCCCAGCGCGCGACCGCGCGGAATGATACTCACTTTGTACACAGGATCGTGTTCCGGCATCAGACGGCCCACAATCGCGTGGCCGGCTTCATGATAGGCGGTGTTGCGTTTTTCATTCTCGGACATCACCATGGATTTGCGCTCGGCGCCCATCATGATTTTATCCTTGGCCAGTTCAAACTGGCTCATGCCGACGGTACGCACGTTGCCGCGCGCCGCGAACAGCGCGGCTTCGTTCACCAGGTTGGCGAGATCAGCGCCGGAAAATCCCGGTGTTCCCCGCGCTATCTTGGACGCTTCCACATCCTCCGCCAGCGGCACCTTGCGCATATGCACCTTCAGGATCTGTTCGCGTCCGCGAATATCCGGCAGGCTCACCACGACCTGGCGATCGAAGCGACCGGGGCGCAGCAGCGCGGGATCAAGCACGTCGGGACGGTTGGTCGCAGCGATCACAATGACGCCGTCATTGACCTCGAACCCGTCCATTTCCACCAGCAACTGGTTAAGCGTCTGCTCGCGTTCGTCATGGCCGCCACCGAGGCCGGCGCCGCGGTGCCGCCCTACCGCGTCGATTTCATCGATGAAGATGATGCAGGGCGACTGTTTCTTTGCCTGATCGAACATGTCGCGCACACGCGACGCACCGACACCGACAAACATCTCGACAAAATCAGAACCCGATATGGAAAAAAACGGCACCTTTGCCTCGCCGGCAATCGCCTTGGCAAGCAGCGTCTTGCCGGTACCCGGCTGGCCCACCATCAGCACACCGCGCGGAATCCGCCCGCCCAGTTTCTGGAAGCGACTGGGGTCGCGCAGGAATTCCACCAGTTCCTGTACATCCTGTTTGGCTTCATCCACGCCGGCGACATCGGCGAAAGTCGTCGTGATCTGGTCTTCACCGAGCAGCTTTGCCTTGCTCTTACCGAAGCTCATCGGGCCGCCGCGGCCGCCACCGCCGCCCTGCATCTGACGCATGAAGAACATGAACACGGCGATAATGATAAGGATGGGGAAACTGGCGACCAGCAACTGGGTCCACACGCTTTGCTGCTCCGGTTTGCGGCCTTCTACCTCGACCTTGTGCTCCAGCAGGTCGTCGATCAACTTCGGATCCTCAACCATCGGGCGAATGGTTTCAAAGCGGGAGCCGTCGTAGCGCTCACCGGAAATAGTCAGCCCGTCCACGACGACCTTTTTCACCTGGTCGTTCTGGATCTCGGTGATCAGTTCGGAGTACCCCACCTGCTCGCTGGCGCCCTGCATATTGAAATTGTTGAAAACCGACAACAGGACGGCGGCAATCACCAACCAGAGCAATAAATTCTTAACCATAGTGTTCAAAGCCATTTCCTCGCGGAAAAATTACGCCAACCTGAATCCTGGCGCCGCCTCAGGGCGGAAATCGGGGACGGATGGGGCAACCTCGGGGGCTGCGGTTTAACACCCAATTCCCTTGAAGCTGATGGGTGATGCGCGATTTACCGGCGCAACTCGAAGCTGTCGGGCAGATTTAGAGCCTGCCATGTCTGCCAATCTACTACAATTGGGGCAATCACTCCATATTTCAAGCCCGTTGGTAGTGACTCAGTTTGGAAATCGACTGTACGAGCCTGAGCGGCAGGGTTGCCGGAATACGCCCGCCAGCTGACGGTATCCCGGGCGGGACATCAACCGCCGCGAAATCCCTTCGCCACCATGTACACTTCCCTGGAACGGGGCCGGGAGGCCCTGGGCTTGCGGGTGAAAACCCTCGTAAAGCGGTCTTTGGCCTGCCTGAACAGCTGGTCAAAGCCCTCCCCGTGGAACACCTTGGCGACGAACGTTCCCCCGGGGGGCAGGACCTGTTGCGCAAGGTCCAGGGCCAGCTCCACCAGGTAGATGGCACGCGGTTGATCCACGGCATGCACGCCGCTCATATTGGGCGCCATGTCCGACATCACCACATCCACGGGTTTGCCGTCGAGCGCTGCCAGAATCCGCTTGAAAACCTCGTCCTCCGTGAAGTCGCCCTCTATGAAGGTCACGCCCTCCAGGGCATCCATCGGCAGGATGTCGGAGGCGATCACCCTGCCATTTTCGCCCACGTGCTGCGTCGCCACCTGCGACCAGCCGCCCGGCGCGCTACCGAGGTCCAGTACCGTCATGCCGCGACGGAACAGCCCGTCCCGCTCCTGCAACTCGAGCAATTTGTAGCAGGCCCGCGAGCGGTAGCCGTCTCGCTGGGCCTGCTGGACATAGAGGTCGTCCCGGTGCTCTTTCAGCCAGGCTTTACTGGAGGACTTTTTCTTGGCCATACGGGATCACTGTGATTACGGTTTCGCGCACGGGAGGCCTTGTGTAGAATGGCCCGCCCCCGCCGACAGCCATTGTACCTTGGAACTGTAATGAGTAAGAACGCAAATCAGGATGCCAAACAACTGCGTGCGATCGGCCACAAACTGAAGCCGGTCGTTACCATCGCGGGCAAGGGCCTCAGCGAGGGCGTGATCGCCGAACTGGACAGGGCCCTGACCGACCACGAACTGATCAAGGTGAAGCTGGCGGTGGGTTCGCGGGAGGCGCGCGCGGAGATGGCACAGCAGATCACTGCGCAGTTCGGTGCTGAGCTGGTTCAAAGTGTTGGCAACATCATTTTGCTATTGCGTCGTTCACCTACGCCAGATCCGCGGCTTTCCAATCTGATAAAACCGATTTAGTTCCCGCCACGGAGCCCCGGAAAATGGCGCTGGAGTTTAGAAGGCATCAAATCAGCACCAGTTTTCGCTCCGGATACACATTCGTTATGATGAGGCATCTCAGCTTGGGACAAAGCTTTATGGGAGACCTCCTTGAATTCCCTTCACAGCGGGCGCAGGGCCTCGCTTTCCTGGATCGCCAGCTACGTGAATTGCTCACCGCCAAAGGGGCGGATGACCAACTGGTGGATTTCGCGGCCGGTCAGCTCACAAAAATGTACGCCAAGCTGAGCGAATCCGAGCAGTACGGTTTTACGGTTGATCTTCCCGCTCACCTAAATGACGGGGAACGCGACAGCCTGTACCGCCAGATCAACGCCGGCCTGGAGGGGATTCGCAAGGAGAATCACGCACTGCTGGTGGGCATGCTCGCGCAACTGGTGCTGGCGCAGGTGCGGCTGTTTCAACATGAGCGGCCGGAATAGCGACCGTCACTTTGCGACCATCGGCCGCGGTCCTCGCGCAAAACGCCAGCGGGGCTCAGGTGAAAAGGCTGGTGAATTGGTACACCGCCATCGCGGCGGCATAGGCAAACAGGAAGTATCCCGCGAACATTTTCACCGCCAGCGAAGCCGAGCCACTTTCCCTGGCAAGGATCGCCAGGGTTGAAATACACTGCAGCGCGATGGCGAAGAACACCAGCAGCGCAATACCGGAACCCAGCGCCATATCGCTGTCTTGAATGTGCTGCACCAGCGGCGACATCTGCTCGTCGGCCGACTCTATGCCGAAAATCGTCCCCAGCGTCCCGACAAACACTTCGCGAGCCAGGAAGGAGCTCAGAATCGCCACCCCGTAGCGCCAGTCGAGACCCAGTGGCGCAAAGAGCGGCTCGATCAAATGTCCGAGGTAACCCAGCCACGAAGTGCCGAGGTCACTGCCAAAATTGGGGAAATAGCCCAGCACCCAGACGCCAACCGTGACCGCGAAAATGATTTTTCCGGCCTTGGTGACAAAATGTTTCGCGCGGTTCCAGCAATTGCGCAACAGCGGTACCAGGCTGGGCACCCTGTACGGCGGCAGCTCGAGTACGAAGGGCAGGTCACTGTAGTGATCCTTACTGGTGCGCGACACCAGTGCCGTGACCAGCAGCCCGCAGAACATCCCGAAAAAGTAGATGGTGAACATTGCCAACCCCTGCCAGCCTACGAGGCCGCCCAGTCCGGTCGTTGCGGGGATAAACGCCGCGATCAGCAGGGTATACACCGGCAGGCGGGCGGAACAGGGCATCAGCGGTATCGCCATATAGGTCAACAGCCGCTTGCGCGGTGAGTCGATAGCGCGGGCGGCGTAGATCGCCGGAATCGCGCAGGCCACGCCCGACAGCATCGGAATAAAGCTTTTGCCGGTCAAGCCGAACAGGCGCAACGGCCTGTGACAGATCAACGCGGCGCGCGCCATGTAACCGGAGTCCTCCAGCAGCCCGATGACGAAGGTAAGAATGAATATCTGGGGTACAAACACCAGGAAAGCGCCGATACCCCCGAACAGCGCATCAGCCGTAAAATCCTTGACCGTCTGGTTGCCAATCATCGGCACAAGCCAATTCGCCACCGTGCCAATCAACCACTCCACCGCATCCATCAGCGGCGCTGCCCAGGTGAAAATGGACTGAAACAGCAGGTACATGATAAAGAAAAATGCGAAGCCACCCGCCCAGGAGTGGAGAAAAATCCCGTCGAGCCGGGTCTGGTTCCTGATCAACACATCGCCGCGGGTTCCAAATCGTTGTGCGAGTTGGTGTGCTGTGAGGCGTAACTGCTCGTCGGGCACGTCCAGCGATTGTCCTGCCCAGGTGGCAGGCAGCGCCTGATCACCGCGCAGCGCGCCGACGACCGCGTTCAGGCCCTTGCCTGATCGGCCCGAAACGGGCAGCACGGGCGCCTGCAGCGCTTCCGCCAGAGCCCCTGCATCAAGTGTCAGCTTGTGGGAATCCAGCACGTCCATCATATTGGCCAACACCGTGACCGGCTTGCCGTGTCGCGCGCATTCGCGAATCACCTGCAGCGTGAAGTACAGGCTTTTCTCCAGACGGGTGGCATCGACGACGCACAACACATGACTGACCTCGGCATCGTCCAGGGAGCGCTCAAAATGCTCGACCGCCACCCGTTCGTCGGCTGAAATCGCCTGCAAAGAATAGGTACCGGGGAAATCGATCAACTCCGTGCCGGGCAAATCGTGCAGGTGACCGGTACTGACATCCACCGTTATGCCGGGAAAATTCGCCACCTTGTGGTGCAAGCCGGTCAGCCGATTAAAAAGCAGGCTTTTTCCCGAATTGGGGCTGCCAATCAACAACACCTTACTCATGGGACGGGAGCACCCTGACCAGGACATGCGAGGCCACCTCGTCGTCCAGCGAAAACACCGTGTTGCTGACGCGATAAACCTTGGGAGCACCGAATGCGAGAGACTGTAAACAGGACACCGACTCGCCGGGATGAAAGCCGAACTCCATCAGGCGCACACGATACTTCTCATCCAGGGCATTGTCATAACCCAATATTTCACAGCGATCGCCGGTTCTCAGCGACCAGAGGTTGATGTCCATGGTGTTGTTACCACTCCAGCGAAAACCCGATAATAATTTAAATGAGAATTATTTTCATTATTGCCGCCGAATTAAATCAGCGTGAGCGCAATACTGTTGTCCCGCCCGGCGGCGCATACCTACCGGACAGTGATACGCCAAGTTGCCAATCCCGGTGAAGCACTACAGAATGCATCCCCGAACAATTGCAGGCTGGTACATTTTCGCCATCGGGAGCACAAAGACAACATGGAACCGAAAGAATTCAGGGATATAGTCTATTCGAAAGATGAAACAGGTATCGTGACGCTCACACTGAACACGCCCGCGCGCAAAAACGCCCTCAGCGCCGTGACATTTCTGGAAATATTTTACGCCGCAGAGCACTTTCAAGCCGATGACTCCGCTCACGCAATGATTCTCACGGGCGGCAAAGACCCGAAAAGCGATGACCCGGGCAAAGAGGCCTTCAGCAGTGGCGGCTATTTTGCCCCCGATGCGTTCGAGGGACTGCCGCCAGAGATACTGGCAGAAATCGACATGTCCGACATCGCCCAGAAACGCGCCACCCTGAAGCTCTTCGCCTGCGACAAACCCGTCTTTGCCGCGGTCAACGGGCTGGCTATCGGCGGGGCCGTTACCCTGTGCCTCGCCGCTGCGGACCAGATTTACCTGTCTGAACACGCCTGGCTCGAACTGCCATTCGCGAAACTGGGTATTGCGGCCGAATTGGGCTCGACATTCTTCCTGCCACGCCTGCTGGGATTTCAAAAAGCCAAGGAACTGCTGTTTTTTCCGCAGCGAATCAGCGCCAGCGAAGCCGTCGAACTGGGTATTGCCAACAAGGTGATACCCCACGCGGAATTACTGTCTCACACGCGGGAGCAGGCGCTACAGCTTATTCCTCCCCGGGGGCCGGCCCTGTCGTTTCGGGAAATGAAACGCTGTCTGCACCAACCCCATATGGACGCGCTGGGCCAAGCGCTTGACCAGGAAAACGCGGCGCTGGCAAAGACGATTGCGACGGAAGATTTCGTCGAAGGGATGGCGGCACGCCTGGAACGCAGGACGCCGGTCTTCAAGGGGAGATAGGATTGGTCCGGGAGCCTGTCTGACCCGGTCTGTATCGCGCAAATAAAATCGAGCGCCTGTCAATCGCGACCGGAACTTATCCGGCGCGAAACGAAAGCTTTCTATATGTGGTGGACCTGGTCGATCTCGTACTCGATATCGCCGCCGGGCGCCTTGACGATCACGACCTCGCCCTCCTCCTTGCCGATCAATGCGCGGGCAATGGGTGACCCCACCGAGATCATGTGGTGCTTGATGTCGGCTTCATCCTCACCGACGATTCGATAGCTCACCGTTTCGTCCGTTTCCAGGTTGATCAGGTCGACTGTCGTACCGAAGATCACCTTGCCCGACTTGGGAATCGTGGTGATATCGATGACCTGGGCATTGCCCAGTTTGCCCTCAATCTCCATGATCCGGCCCTCGGTGAAGCTTTGCTGTTCCCGCGCCGCGTGGTACTCCGCATTCTCCTTCAGGTCGCCGTGTTCGCGCGCCTCGGCAATCGCCTCGACGATGCGCGGACGCTCCACCTTCTTCAGGCGTTCCAGTTCCTCTCGCAGCGCGGTCTCCCCCGCCTTAGTCATCGGAAACTTGTTCATGCCCCAACTCTCCCGTGCAGTTCCTGTAGGCGCCGCACCGTTTTTTCACCCTTGAATTTCAGCGCCATGCAGATGGCCTGCGCGGCGGTCAGGGTCGTGGTATAGAAAACCCTGTGCGCCTCGGCATTGGCGCGGATAGCCGCGGAATCCTCGATAGCGCGGCGACCCTCTGTCGTATTGATAATAAAATCCGCCTCGTCGTTCTTGATCATGTCGACAATATGGGGGCGGCCCTCCTGGACTTTATAGACGCGACGCACCGTCAGGCCCGCCTCCTCCAGCACCCTGGCTGTGCCACTGGTGGCCGCCAGGGAAAACCCCAACTCGGCGAGATCGCGGGCCACTCCGACAATACCGGGCTTGTCCACGTCGCGGACACTGATCAGGGCCGTGCCCTCCGTGGGAGTGCCGCTGCCGACGGACAACTCGGCCTTGGCGAAGGCTTCTGCAAACGTATCGCCCACGCCCATCACTTCCCCGGTGGATTTCATCTCCGGCCCGAGAATGGGATCCACCCCCGGGAATTTATTGAACGGCAGCACCGCTTCCTTGACGCAGAAATAGGGCGGAACGATCTCGCGCGTAAACCCCTGCTCGGCCAGCGTCTTGCCCGCCATGCAACGCGCCGCCACCTTGGCCAGTGAAACGCCGATACACTTGGAGACGAAGGGCACGGTACGCGAGGCGCGCGGGTTCACCTCGATCACGTAGATCTCCCCGTCCTGCCAGGCCAGCTGCACATTCATCAGGCCCTTGACGCCCAGTTCCAGCGCCATTCGCTTCACCTGTTCGCGCATTTCATCCTGCAGGCCGGCTTCGAGGCTGTAGGGCGGCAGCGAGCACGCTGAATCTCCGGAGTGCACGCCGGCTTGTTCGATATGCTGCATGATGGCGCCAATCACCACCTGCTCGCCGTCGCTGACCGCGTCGATATCCACTTCGATTGCGGCGCTGAGAAAGCTGTCCAGCAGCACGGGCGAGTCATGGGAGACCTGCACCGCGTCCCGCATATAGCGCAGCAGGTCCTCCTCCCGGTACACGATCTCCATCGCGCGACCGCCCAGCACATAGGAGGGCCGCACCACCAGCGGATAGCCAATCGCGTTGGCGGCTTCAATGGCCTCCTCCATGCTGCGCACGGTGGTATTCACGGGCTGCCTGAGATCCAGTTTCTGGATCATTTTCTGGAAGCGCTCGCGATCCTCCGCCCGGTCGATCGCATCCGGGGTGGTGCCGATGATGGGCACGCCCTGCGCTTCCAGCGCACGCGCCAGTTTCAGCGGCGTCTGGCCGCCAAACTGCACGATAACACCCAGGGGCTTTTCCAGGTGGACGATTTCGAGCACGTCCTCGAGCGTCACCGGTTCGAAGAAGAGGCGATCCGAGGTGTCGTAATCGGTGGAAACCGTTTCCGGGTTACAGTTCACCATGATGGTCTCGTAGCCATCCTCGCACAGCGCCAGGGCCGCGTGCACGCAGCAGTAATCGAATTCGATACCCTGGCCGATGCGGTTGGGGCCGCCACCGAGTATCAGGATTTTATCGCGGTCAGTGGGCGCCGCCTCGCACTCCTCCTCGTAGGTGGAGTACATATAGGCGGTAGCGGAGGCGAACTCCGCGGCGCAGGTGTCCACCCGTTTGTACACCGGGCGCACCCCCAGCGCCTGACGACGCTCACGGACCTGCGCCTCGGAGACGCCCAGCAGTACCGCCAGGCGTTCATCGGCAAAACCCTTGCGCTTGAGACCGAACATTTGCGCGTGATCGATCTCCTCAAGCCGGACCGCCTTCAGTTTATCTTCCGTGGCGATGATGTCCTGTATTTGCACCAGGAACCAGGGATCGACCCCGGAGTGCCGGTAGACCTCGTCCACGCTCATACCCGCCCGAAAGGCATCGCCGATGTACCAGATGCGGTCCGGCCCGGGGTTGGTCAGTTCCGCGACCAGTTCGTCGCGCTGCTCTGCGTCGTCAACATCGATCTGGTGTTCAAATCCCGCCGAACTTACTTCCAGTCCACGCAGCGCCTTCTGTAGCGACTCCTGGAAGGTGCGGCCAATCGCCATCACTTCACCCACCGACTTCATCTGGGTGGTGAGATGGGTATCGGCACCATTGAATTTCTCGAAGGCGAAGCGGGGAACCTTGGTTACCACGTAATCTATTGAGGGCTCGAAAGAGGCAGGTGTCGCGCCGCCGGTAATATCGTTCTGCAATTCATCCAGCGTGAAACCCACCGCCAGTTTTGCCGCGACTTTGGCGATGGGAAATCCGGTCGCCTTGGAGGCCAGCGCCGAGGAACGCGAGACCCGCGGATTCATCTCGATGATCACCATGCGCCCTGTTTTCGGATCCTGCCCGAACTGCACGTTGGAGCCGCCCGTTTCCACGCCGATTTCACGCAGCACCGCCAGTGAGGCGTTGCGCATGATCTGGTACTCCTTGTCGGTCAGCGTCTGGGCCGGGGCCACCGTGATGGAATCCCCTGTGTGCACGCCCATTGCGTCGAAGTTCTCGATGCAGCAGACGATGATGCAGTTGTCCTTCTTGTCTCGAACCACCTCCATCTCGAACTCTTTCCAGCCGATGAGCGATTCGTCGATCAGCAACTCGTTGGTCGGCGAGAGATCCAGCCCGCGCCGGCAGATGGTTTCGAACTCAGTGCGGTTGTAAGCGATGCCGCCACCGGAGCCACCCATCGTGAACGAGGGACGGATAATACAGGGAAAGCCGATGGAATCCTGGACCTGGAAAGCCTCCTCCAGACTGTGCGCCATCGCCGAACGCGGCGTCGCCAGCCCGATGCGCTTCATCGCCCTGTCGAACAGCTGGCGGTCTTCGGCCTTGTCGATGGCTTCCTTGGTGGCGCCGATCATTTCCACGCCAAACTTTTCCAGCACACCCTCGCGCGCCAGATCGAGGGCGCAATTGAGCGCGGTCTGGCCGCCCATTGTCGGCAGTAGCGCATCGGGTTTTTCCACTTCGATAATGCGCGCTACAGTCTGCCACTCGATAGGCTCGATATAGGTGGCATCCGCCATCGCCGGATCCGTCATGATGGTCGCCGGGTTGGAGTTCACCAGGATCACGCGGTAACCTTCCTCGCGCAGGGCCTTGCAGGCCTGGGCGCCGGAGTAATCGAACTCACAGGCCTGCCCGATAACGATAGGACCGGCGCCGATGATCAGGATGCTTTGTATGTCGGTACGCTTCGGCATGATGGCTTACTTCTTCTGGGCCCGTGCGGTTATCAAGTCAATAAAGTGTCGGAACAGCGGCGCGGCATCGTGCGGACCGGGGCTGGCTTCCGGGTGCCCCTGGAAGCTGAACGCCGCCCTGTCGGTGCGATGAATGCCCTGCAAACTGCCATCGAACAGTGACTTGTGGGTGGCGCGCAGGGTAGCGGGCAAACCCGCCTCGTCCACTGCAAACCCGTGGTTCTGGCTGGTGATCAACACCGTCCCGTCATCCAGATTCTGTACCGGGTGGTTGGCGCCGTGATGGCCAAACTTCATTTTCGAGGTGGTGGCCCCGCTGGCCAGCGCCAGCAACTGGTGACCCAGGCAGATTCCAAAGATCGGAATATCAGTGTCGAGAAACGCCCGGATGGCCGTTATCGCATAGTCGCAGGGCTCAGGGTCACCGGGGCCGTTCGACAGGAAGATGCCGTCCGGATTCATTGCCAGCACCTCGTCCGCGGGTGTCTGCGCGGGCACGACCGTGAGGCGACAACCGAGATCGACCAACATGCGTAAAATGTTGCGCTTGACGCCAAAATCGTAGGCGACCACGTGCCACGGCAGGTCGGCCTCGGCGCGTTCGCGGTGTCCCGCACCCCGCACCCAGCTGCCTTCGCGCCAGGTGTAACTGGAGGGCGCAGTGACGACTTTGGCCAGGTCCATCCCCTTCAGGCCGGCGAACTCCCGCGCCTGGGCCAGGGCCTGCGCCTCGTCCGGCGCCTCGCCGGCCATCAGGCAGCCGTTCAGGGCGCCTTTCTCGCGCAGGAGACGCGTCAACCGGCGGGTGTCTATACCGGCTATGGCCACGATGCCGCGGCTTTCCAGGTACTCGGACAGCCCCTGCTCATTGCGATAATTACTGGCCATCAGCGGCAGGTCCCGAATCACCAGGCCGGTCGCCCAGATCGCCGAGGACTCCTCATCCTCCGCATTGGTGCCGGTATTGCCGATATGGGGATAGGTCAGGGTGACGATCTGGCGTGCGTAGGAAGGGTCGGTCAGGATTTCCTGGTAGCCGCTCATCGCGGTATTGAACACCACCTCGCCCACCGAGGTACCCGTAGCTCCGATTGCCAAGCCTTTGAAAATACTACCGTCTTCAAGGGCTAAGATGGCCGCAATGGACAAGAAAACCTCCGTCGGTCAGTGGCAAATGCCGGTCGCGCGCTCGCAAAAAAAGCGAGATGGGGAACCGCATCTCGCCCTTTTCATATGAATACAACTCAGGATTACCACAGGGGTACACTGCAACCCGGTGCGCTCGCCGAGTGTGTGTAATCTGGCGTGGCATTGTAGGCGAAGGGCCTGGGGGTGTCCAGACTCCAGCCCCCGAATCCCCCGATACCTCCCCCCCCAGGGCTGGTGGACGAGAAGCGCGCCTCGTTTCGCACGGCAAAGAAATCGCCTGTAAAGCAATTGCTTTAATCAGAAAAATACCTATTATTATGCCTCCCCCGGGTAACGGAGTGCTTTTATGGCATATGCACAAGGCAAGATTGCGGTTATCACCGGCGCTGGTTCAGGCATCGGCCGTGCCCTGGCCATGCAACTGAACCGCGAAGGCTGTGAGCTTTTCCTGAGCGATATCAATGCCGAAGCCCTGAACGACACCATCGGAATGCTGTCGCGCAAGGAAATTCTCGCGGACGGCCAGGTGGTGGACGTCGCCAGCAAGGCCGCCATGCATGCGTGGGCTGAGCGCATAGACGACACCAGGGGCCATGTGGATATCGTCATCAACAACGCGGGCGTGGCGTTGATGGCCACGGTTGAAGAGAGTGACTACGCCGACCAGGAGTGGTTGATGGGCATCAATTTCTGGGGAGTTGTCTACGGCACCCAGGCGTTCCTGCCGCTGTTGCAAAGAGCCGCGCAGGGCCACCTGGTGAACCTCTCCTCGATATTCGGCCTGATCGGCGTACCGACCCAGTCCGCGTACAACGCGGCAAAGTTTGCGGTGCGCGGCTACACCGAGGCCCTGCGCCAGGAAATGGCGGGGAGCAATGTACACGTATGCTGCGTACACCCCGGCGGCATACGAACCAATATCGCACGCGTCGCGCGCGGCGGCGACGAGTCCCTGACGCCCGAAGAACGGGGCCGGGAGTTCGAAAAGCTCGCCAGGACGAGCCCCGAGGTGGCTGCGCAAAAGATCATCGACGCCATCGCGAAACGCAAACCACGCCTGCTTATTGGCCTCGATGCGCAGATCATCTCCCTGATCAGCCGTCTTTTTCCGGTCAGCTATACGCGTTTTATCCTCGGACTGGGCAACCCGGATAAACTCCTCAAGAAATGACAATAGCCGCTCGCACTGTTCCGGAGAAAGGCGCGGATACCCGCGAGCGGCTGCTGCTGACCGCGTTGCGCCTGTACGCGGCCGAGGGCTTGCACGCGGTATCCCTGCGGCGTATCAGCACGGAAGCCGGGTCCAGGAACTCCGCCGCGATGCACTATCATTTCCAGAACAAACTCGGCGTGGTGCAGGCACTGGTGGAACGGATCGCCAGGGAACTGCGACATATCGCCGGCGACCTGCGGTCTGAACAGGTCCCGGAGCGCTCGTTGCGCAGCGCCTGCCGGGACACGCTGCGGCCCTTGCTGTTGCTACCGGGCCGGCAGAGCTGGGGGTCCGACGCTGTACAGTTTCTGTCGCGGCTGATAAGCGAAAATGACGCCGATATTGCAGAAATGATCAACACGATGTTCGCGCCCTTCTGGCAGCGTGTGGACCAGGCGCTGGCGACGCAGTTGCCAGACCTGCCAGACCCGGTTCGCCGACTGCGACTCATGTTCATGACCACCAACGTGCTGCACGGTGTTGCGGAGGTCGGCTGGCTGGCGCACACACCACTGGGCGACCTGAGCGATTTCGACGAGGACACCCTGATCGACCATCTGGTGGACTACCTGATCGGCGGCTTGCAGGCCCCCTGCAGGACCGCCGTAAATTCCTAGCTGAGAGTACAGACGATGACCGATACCGCACACGACCTGTTGTTTGACCTGACCCTGACAGATGAGCAGCGCATGAATCGCGAGAGCATGCAGCGCTTTGCCGCCGCGGAAATGCGCAAGCAGGGAAAAGACGTGGACGAAGGGACTGTTCCAGCGCGGGATTTCTACCCGAAATCCGCAGAACTGGGACTGGCATTGCTACCCATTCCCGAGGCGCTGGGCGGCGCGGGCGTTGAACGCTCACCCACGTCAAACGCCCTGATCCTGGAGGATCTCGCGCATGGCGACATGTCCCTGGCCCTGGGATCGGTCAGCCCGATGGGATTTGTAAACACCCTGCTCGACCAGGGATCAGAGGCGCAGCGCGAGAAGTACCTGCCCCTGTTCTGCACCGGCGACTTCAAAGCCGCCACTACCGCGCTGCTGGAGCCGCGGGCAACCTTTGAACCTTCCGCGCCCGCCGCAACCGCCAGGGCCGGTGGCAAGGGTTATATCCTCTCGGGCGCCAAGTCCATGGTGCCACTGGGCATGGATGCCGACCTGGTACTGGTCGCTGCCCGCCTGGACAGTGGCGACAACGCCGCTTTCATTATTGAGGGTACACCCACCGGCATGACACGCACGGAGGAGTCAAACATGGGGCTTCTGGGTGCGCAACTGGCGACACTCACCTTCGACAGTGTGGAGTTGCCCGCGGACGCACTGCTCGGCGATGGCGCATTTAACCTGCAGCGCTTTGTGGACCTGAGTCGCATTGCTGTCTGCGCACTGGCTGTCGGCACCTGCCAGGCCGTTCTGGATTACGTCAAACCGTATGTGAATGAGCGCGTGGCGTTTGGCGAACCCATCAGCAATCGCCAGTCAGTCGCCTTCATGGTGGCGGACATTGCCATTGAACTGGAGGCCATGCGCCTGATGACCTGGCGCGCGGCGGCGCGCGCCGAACAGGGCCTTGATTTTCACGAGCAGGCTTACCTGGCAAAAGTATTCTGCGCTGAACACGCGATGAAGATCGGCACCGACGGGGTGCAGTTACTGGGCGGCCACGGCTTCTGCCGCGAGCACCCGGTGGAGATGTGGTATCGCAACCTGCGCGCCGCAGACACACTGGAAGGCGTCGCCAGCGTCTGAGCCCCGACAATCAACTTCAGGAGAACAAGCGATGATTAACCTGGAACTTGCAAAAAAACACGAAGACACGTTCGCCCAGGTCATGATGCTGGCCGAGCACATGATCCGCCCCTATTCGCGCAAATATGACAAGGAAGAACACAGCTATCCCAGGGAAATGGAAGAAGTCGGCAAGCTGATCGGGGGGGCGCGCTCCAACCCGGGCGGCACCCGCGAGGAAGCCGCCGAGGGCACGGTGGTCAATGGCGGCAACATGGGAGCCGTCGTCGGCTTGTTCGGCCTGTGCTGGGGTGATGTCGGCCTGTTTCTCGGCATGCCGGGCAGCGGCCTGGGCAATGCCGCCATCAACGCCGTGGGTACCGCTGAACAGAAGCAGAAGTACGGTGGCAGTTATGCCGCCATGTGTATCACCGAACCGGGCACCGGTTCCGATTCCGCGAACATCAGTACCACCGCTGTACTCGACGGCGATGAATGGGTGCTCAACGGCGAGAAAATTTTTGTCACCGACGGCGAGCGCAGCGACACCCTCGTGGTATGGGCCACGCTGGATAAATCACTGGGCAAGGCGGCCATCAAATCCTTCATCGTGGAGAAGGGCACGCCGGGCTGCGAAGTGACGCGACTCGAACACAAACTGGGCATCCGCGCATCGGATACCGCCGCAATCAGTTTCAATGACTGCCGTATTCCGAAGGACAACCTGCTGGGCAGCGCCGAAGTCGCGACCGACGCGGAGGGCCGCAAAAAAGCCTTCGGCGGCGTAATGCAGACCTTCGACAACACCCGACCGCCCGTCGCGGCGATGGCGATCGGCGTATCGCGCGCGGCGCTGGATATGTCCCGCGAGCTGCTGGCAGCGGAGGGCGTGGAACTCGCGTACGACAGAAAGCCCTGCAATCTAGGCGCGATCGAAGCGGAACTGTGCCGCATGGAAGCCGAGTGGAACGCCGCCCGCTTGCTGGTCCTTAAGGCCGCGTGGATGGCGGACAACAAGGCGCCCAACTCCCTGGAAGCCTCCATGTGCAAGGCCAAGGCCGGACGCGTGGGGAACGATATCACCCTGCGCTGCGTGGCCCTGTGCCAGAGCCTGGGCTATAGCGAGAACTCACTGCTTGAAAAGTTCGCCCGCGATTCCAAGATTCTCGATATCTTCGAGGGTACGCAGCAGATACAGCAGTTGATCGTCGCGCGCCGGGTGCTCGAGAAATCCTCCTCGGACCTGAAGTAGCGCGGTGCAGTGGGAACGGCTTCAACAGGGAAACTGACACTACAGCAACTCGCGGTGCTGATCATGGCGCTGATGGGCACCGCGATAGGGCAGTCGCTGGTATTCGCAATTCTCGCCCCGCTCGGCAGGGAAGTGCATCTACGCGAACTGCAGATTACCTCCATCATCGCGGTCTCTGCACTGATCTTTGGCGTGGCGGCACCGTACTGGGGACGGTTCAGCGATCGCATTGGCCGCAAGCCGGTGATTATCACCGGGCTCGTGGGCTACACGGTCGGCACCGTCCTTTTCGCCAGTGTCTTTTACGCCGGCCTGGCCGGACTGCTCAGCGGTGCCGTGCTCTACGCCGTGCTGCTGGTAACGCGCTGCAGCCAGTCGATCGTGATGTCCGCCACGAGTCCGGCAAGCATGGCCTATGCGGCGGACCACACCAGCCGCGATCAACGCACCAAAACCATGGCAAAGCTGGGAACCGCCAGCAGCCTGGGTACCATCCTCGGGCCCGCCATCAGCGGCGCGCTGGCCACGTTCGGGCTGCTGGCGCCGCTGTATTTCGCGGGCGCGCTCGCGGCCGCAGCCGCGCTGCTGGTGTGGCGGAAGCTGCCGACCACACCTTCGGCGCAGCTCACCAGTCGCAAGCCCGCGATGAAACTGCGCTACAGGGACAGCCGCATCGCACTGTTGCTGGCCACGGCGGTAGGGCTATTCATAGGTTTCTCCGCGATTCAGCAAACACTTGGGTTTCAGTTGCAGGACAAGCTGCAGCTGAGCGGCATTGAGACCGCGCAAATGACCGGCGCCGCGTTGATGGTCTCCGCCATCTTTACCTTCATCATCCAGGTGACCGTTATGCAGCGCCTGCGGCTGCGGCCGACGCAGTTTATCCGCATCGGTTTGTGTTCATTGCTGCTGGGTTCCGCGGTGGTATCCAGCTTTGAAACTTTCAAGGTATTGGCGGTGGGAATGGCCTTCCTGGGCACCGGTATGGCGCTGTGCATGCCCTCGATCTCCTCCAGCGCCTCGCTGGCCGTGACGCCGGAGGAGCAGGGTGGCGCCGCGGGACTGGTGAGTTCCTGCCCGGCTATCGGGTTTGTCGTGGGACCTGTTTGTGCGGGCTGGCTATACCAGATTCACAGTCCACTGGCACCGCTGTTCAGCGTAGCGGTCTTTCTCGCCGTACTGGTTATTTTCATTATCAAAGACCGTTGAGCAATGGCTGCCGTATTGCAGTCGTTATGCCAGGCGTTCCAGGGCGGCGCGCAGCTTCTGCGGGATTGATACGGAACGGTTTTCCGCGCGCTCCACGAATACATGCACGAAATGTCCGTGCGCAGCCGCCTCCTGCTCGCCGGCTTTGAAGATTGCGATCCCGTACTGCACGGAACTGTTGCCGAGGCGATCCACCCTTACGCCGGCCTCCACCGCTTCCGGGTAGGTGATCGGGGTGTGGTATTCGCAGCCGGAGTTCACCACATAGCCAACAATACTGCCGTCGCTGATATCCAGACCTCCCTCCTCGATCAGGAAGCGATTGGCGGCGGTATCGAAGTACGAGTAGTAGACCACGTTATTCACGTGCCCGTAGATATCGTTGTCCGACCACCGTGTGGTGATGGGATAGAACACCCTGTAGTCAGCCCGCGTGGGGCGCGTCGCCTTGCTCATGCCACATGCCCGTAGGCTGCCCGATAAATCGCCAGCGCATCCTCGTAGGCGACATCGCGCGGATTATTCACCAGCAAGCGCTGCTGCAACATCGCATCGCTGGCCAGCATCTCCAGGTCGCTCTCTTTTACCTTCGCTTCCCGCAGGGTTGCCGGCAGCGCCACGTCATCAATCAGTTCGCGCAGGGCCGCGATCAGGGTCCGGGTTCTGGCCTCGGCGCTACCGGCAACGGCGGCGCCCGTTACTACCTCCGCCAGCTCAGCATACAGCGTGACAGCCTCGGGCGCATTGAACTCCAGCACACTGGGCAGCACCAGTGAGTTACTCAATCCGTGCGGTATGTGGTAATGACCACCGAGCGGGTAGGCCAGCGCATGCACGGCGGCGACGGGCGCATTCGCAAAGGCCTGCCCGGCGAGGCAGGCGCCGAGCAGCATATTCTCGCGCGCCTGCCGGTTCGAGCCGTCGCGCACCGCTGTGCGAATATTGCGCGACAACAGCTGTAATGCATGCAGTGCGAGATTGTCGGACAGGGGGTTTTTCTTGTGCCGCGATGTGTACGCTTCGATTGCGTGAACCATTGCGTCGACACCCGTCATGGCCGTCACCGCAGGTGGCAGGCCGAGGGTCAAGGCGGCGTCCAGCACCGCCACATCGGGCAACAGTACCGGTGAGGAAACGCCCGCCTTGGTTGTTTCACCGGTGGTGATTACCGCCACGGGCGTCACCTCCGACCCGGTACCGGCGGTGGTTGGCACCAGGATCAGCGGCAGCCGGACGCCGCTTACCTGGCCAACGCCGTAGATGTCCGGCAGGGCCTGGGTACCCCCCAACAACACGGCCACGACTTTCGCCACGTCCATGGAGCTGCCACCGCCGACGGCGATGACACCATCTACGCCAGCGCCGCGCGCGAGGTCCGCCGCTGCGAGCACTGTCGCCTCTGGTGGATCCTCGCGCACCTGGTCAAAAACCTGAGGTGCGAGACCCGCCTGCTCCATCCGCGCCAGCACGGGCGGTACCAGGCCGATGGCCATCAATCCGGGATCCGTTACCAGCAGCGGCCGTTGCACACCCAACTGTCGACACTGCGCTGCCAGTTCCAGGGCGCTTCCGGCACCATTGATGATGCGCGCCACTGTATTGAATTCAAAACTCTGCATGTTAGCCCCCCTTTCATGGAAAAGTGACTTTACATTGTGATGATTACCTTGCCGCGCGCGCGGCGTTCAATCATACAGTTAAACGCGTCCTCATACCGCTCGATCGGAAAGCTGTCGGTCACCACCGGGCTGATTTTGCCGCTGCCAAACAACTCCCACAACTCCTCGATGTTCGCCAGGTTGACCTCGGGCTCCTCGCCGACAAACCGTCCCCAGAACACGCCGACCACCGAACAGCCCTTGAGCAGCGTCAGGTTGAGCGGGATTTTGGGAATGGGACCGCTGGCGAAGCCAATCACCAGGTAGCGCCCGTTCCAGGCCATGCCGCGAATCGCCGGCTCCGCGTAATCCCCGCCCACCGGGTCGTACACCACGTCCACGCCCTTGCCACCGGTCAGCACCTTGATTGCGTCCTTGAGGTCTTCCTTGTTGTAATTGATGACCTCGTCTGCGCCCAATTTCCTGCACAGTTCGAGTTTTTCATCGGTACTGGCGGCCGCAATCACTTTCGCGCCCATCTGCTTGCCCAGTTCGATCGCGCTGGTGCCCACCCCGCCGGCAGCGCCCAGCACCAGCAGCGTTTCACCCGCCTGCAGATTGGCGCGCTGTTTGAGGGCGTAGTAGGAGGTGAAGTAGGTGATGCTGACGCCGGCGGCCTGTTCGAAGCTGAGCCCGTCCGGCATCGGGAACGCGGTAAGCTCATTGACCGCAATCTTCTGGCAGAACGCGCCCGAGCCGCCGGCACAAAGCACCTTGTCGCCCACCTTGAAGCGGCTGACCTTTGGCCCGACTGCAGCGACAAGCCCGGCGCACTCGCCGCCTGGAACAAAGGGCATCTCCGGTTGCATCTGGTACTTGCCCTGAATCATCAATACGTCGGGAAAGTTGAGACCGGCGGCCTTGACCTCGATCAGCACGTCGTGCTCGCCTACCTCCGGCTCCGGCCAGTCTGTCACCAGATCCAGCTTCTCCGGCAAACCGTGCTCCCTGCATACCACTGCTTTCATTCCTGCCCCCTCTGTGCGACGAAAATCAAAACCCGCGCTGTCCCACTGCGTTCATCGAACCCCGACAAGCGACCAGTAGAGCGCGCCAGAAAAACGAGCGGCGCCCGCAGGCGCCGCTCGTCAGACATAAGCATCAGGCCACTTCGAACAGGCCCGCCGCGCCCATACCGCCGCCGACGCACATGGTGATGACCACGTACTTGACGCCCCGACGCTTGCCCTCAATCAGCGCGTGGCCGATCATGCGAGAGCCGCTCATGCCATAGGGGTGACCGATGGAAATTGCACCGCCATTGACGTTGAGTCTGTCGTTGTCGATTCCCAGCTGGTCGCGACAGTAGAGCACCTGTACCGCGAATGCCTCGTTCAGTTCCCACAGGCCGATATCATCCACCTTGAGGCCGTGCTGCTTGAGCAACTTGGGTACCGCGAAGACCGGGCCGATCCCCATCTCATCGGGAGCGCAGCCGGCAACAGCCATACCGCGATAGTACCCGAGCGGCTGGAGGCCTTCTTTTTCAGCGGTTTTCGCATCCATCACCAGTTGCGCCGACGATCCATCGGACAACTGGGATGCGTTCCCGGCGGTAATGGTGCCGCCCTCGACCACGGTTTTCAGGCCCTGCAAGCCCTCCAGCGTGGTGGCGCGCACCCCTTCATCGGCAGAAACCGTGGTTTCGGCCAATGACGCTTCACCGGTCTCTTTGTCCCAGACAGTGCGCTGGCAGGTGACCGCAACAAGTTCGTCGGTGTATTTCCCGGCCTCGTAGGCGGCCGCGGTTCGCTGCTGCGACTGCAGGCCGTACTCGTCCATCGCATCGCGGGATATGTTGTAGCGGTCAGCGACGATTTCGGCGGTCTGCAACATGGGTACAAACATATTGGGCTCAATAGCCAGCAACTCCTCGTCCACCATGCGATGCAGGTTCATGTGCTCGTTCTGCACCAGGGTTATGCACTCCAGGCCACCGCCAATCACGCAGTCCATGCCATCGTACATCACCTGTTTCGCTGCAGTCGCCACCGCCATCAGGCCGCTGGAACACTGCCGATCCATCGTCATGCCCGAGGTGGTGTTGGGCAGACCGGCGCGCAGCGCGATCTGGCGTGCAATATTGGACCCGGTGGCACCCTGCTCGAGTGCGCAGCCCATGATGACATCCTCGACGCGTGCCGGGTCTATGCCGGCGCGCTTGACGACCTCGGTCACCGAGGCCGCACCCAGCGTGGCACCCCCGAGGTTGTTGAAACCGCCACGGAAGGCCTTGGCGATCGGTGTGCGCGCGGTGGATACAATTACTGCTTCTCTCATGTCGTTACTCTCCAATTTTGAGGGTGTTGCGAAGGCGCCACTGCGTCGCTCGCTACTTGTTCAGGCCCAAACCTTCCATAGCCTTGCCCGTCATTTTGACCGTCTGCTCAAACCCGGCCTGCGGCTGTGTTTCGCCCACAGGCGATGAGATCGCCTCCCAGTTGGCGGCGATGCCTTCCGGGGTCTGGTCCTCAGGGGCCAGCCAGACACCGTCAGTTTCCACTATCTTGGCTACGGAATAGGCACCGGCGCCGGCACAGATAATCGTCTTGGTGGGGGCGTCTTCACTGACCATGTACAGCACCGCAGGCGTCACGGTTTCCGGCGTCAACAGCGCAAAAGCCTCCTCGGGGATCAGGCCTTCCGTCATCCGCGTGCCGGCCGTCGGCGCCAGCGCATTGATGTGGATATTGTACTTAGCCCCCTCCTGCGACAGCGTATTCATCATGCCGATAACGCCCATTTTGGCGCTGCCATAGTTGGTTTGGCCGAAATTACCGTACAGACCGGAGGACGAGGTGGTTACCACGATGCGACCATACGCCTGCTCACGCATAATTTCCCAGCAGGCCTTGGTGCAATTCACACTGCCCATCAGGTGAACGTCCAGCACCAGTTTGAAATCCTCCAGAGTGCCTTTGGTGAAGCTCTTGTCGCGCAGGATACCGGCGTTATTGACCAGAATATCCACGCGGCCCCATTTATCCATGGCCTGTTTAACCATGGCCTCGACCTCGTCGTACCTGGCGACATTGGCGCCGTTGGCGATCGCCTCGCCACCCAGCGCCTCGATTTCCGCCACCACCGCTTTGGCGGCCTCGGAAGAACCGCCTGTGCCGTCAACACCGCCGCCCAGGTCATTGATAACCACCCTGGCGCCGCGCTTGGCCAGTTCAATGGCGTGGCTGCGACCGAGACCCTGGCCGGCGCCGGTGACAATCGCCACTTTTCCGTCGAATCGAATAGACATTGCTGAAACTCCCTTCAATAAAAAAATGTAGTGTGCTCAGGCGCAGACAACCATGGTCAACCACTCCGCGATCAAGGCCGGCTTTTCCTCGCCCTCTATCTCCACGGAGATCGTCTGTTTCACCAGGAAACGGTTATCTTCCTTGCGTGTGACGTCGGAAATCTCTGAATTGGCCCGCACGCGCTTTCCCGCGCGCACCGGCGTCAGGAAACGCACCTTGTCAAAGCCGTAATTCAAGCCCATCACGATATTCTCGGGGACCACACCACTGCCCTCAACCAGTTTCGACAGCAGCGAAAGGGTCAGGAATCCGTGCGCGATAGTACCCCCGAAGGGTGTATTCTTCGCCGCTTCGAGGTCCACATGGATGAACTGGTGATCTTCCGTGCAATCGGCAAAGGTGTTGATCCTGTCCTGGGTCACCTCTATCCACGGGCCGGGCTCAAATTTGGTGCCGATGGCATCCAGCATTTCTTCCTTAGGTACGACTTTTACCGCCATGGTGTGCTCCTCATCAATAATGTTGCAAAAGAAACCATCTAGTGTAGTTGAACCGCAAACATTCACCCAGTGCGACCCCGTTTACATACGGCGCTACCGTTCTTCAGGGCAATCGGTGGCAGAGAAGAGGCGGGGCGAAGCAAGCCGCTCAAAAAAGGGATTTGAACATACAGTATGTATTTATGCCATTCAAGTATTTTTTTGCTGGCGAGGCGCTTCGAAATCGAGCGGGACGAACCCGGGAAGCGTTGTTGCGGGCGTCGGATGATTCACCAAAGATGGGGGCACAGCCACACGCCAGGCTGCTGCGGTGTGCATCCACCGGTTACGTGGCCGGAGTGCTCCCCTGTGGGGAGCGCTGCCAGTATCGGCCGCAGGGCCCTGTCAGAAGTTGTACTGCAATTTGATGCCGTAGGTAAGCGGGTCAGTCAGCGTGGTTTGCGCGTTCTGGGTCACCGTGCTGGGCCGGCCGAGATTGATAATTTCCCGATTGTCGGCGATATTCTTGATAAAGGCGGTCACCTCCCATTCGAGGTCGGGCGCAGCGGCGGTGAGCCGCGCATCCCAGCGGTCCCAACTACCGACCTTGTCGTACAGCGGGTTGTTGAAGGGCGACATCCACTGCTGCCCCTGGTAGTAGTAACTACCGGTAACGGACCAGTCCAGTTCGAACATTTGCCAGAAATAGGTGGCGTTCAGCGACACCTTGTTCTCCGGCGTCAGTGCGAACTCGTTGCCGCTGAGGTCCTGCTCCTCGGTACACAGTGGTGACTGGGTATCCCCCTGGGCATAGGGCCCCAGTGTGCAGGCATTGGCATCCTTGCTGTAAAAGTCCTTGAATTCGGTATAGTTGTAGGAATACGTGGCGCTGAGCATCACCTCGGGAACCGGCAACGCCCACGCCTCCATCTCCAGACCCATCGCACGGGCGTCATCGGCATTCTCAAACGTATTCAGGGCAATACCGTTCTCCACGTCCTGCTTGATCACCTGCAAATCCGTGTAGTCGTAGTAGTAGGCCGACACTGCCAGGTTAAGGCGGTTTTCCAACATCGAACCCTTGTAACCCATTTCGTAGGAAATGATTTCCTCCGGCTTGACCACGTCCACGAGAGGGCTTGCCGTGGGCTTCTGGAAATTTAACCCACCGGAACGGTAGCCGGTGGCGATAAACGCATACAAAAACTGTTCCGGGGTGAGGAAATGGTCCACGCCCACCCGCCAGGTCCACTTGTCCCAGTCGTCATCCTGTTTCCTGAAAACCGTGGGATCGGCGGGGTCACCGACAAACTGCACGAACGTATTGTCCTCACCTTTCTTGTCATCATAGGAATAGCGCAGACCGAAGGTGAGCACCGTTTCCGGCGTCCAGTCCCAGGACAATTGCCCGTAGGTCGCATACGAGCGTGTGTCGACATGCGCGTCGCCACGGTAAAGGTAATTGTCATCACTGACTACGTCGTTGACAAACGGCGCGAGGAAGGCATACATCTCCATCAACTCGTCGTTCCACTCGCGGTAGCTGACCACCTGCTCCTCATCGCTGTGGTAGTAATAGAGTCCGCCCAGCAGCGCGAAATCGCTGTCCCATTCCGACGAGTACTGCAGTTCATGCGATTCGAACGTGGCTTCCTGGTTTACCACGTAGGTCATTTCAGCAGGGGTTATTTCATAGCCGGGAGAGCCGGCGACCTGCGAGACGGGTTGGCCCGTGATAAACAGCAGCTTGCTCCAGTCCACACCGGAATCCTCTGCGGCACTGCCATCGGCATCGGTGTCGGAATCAAACCAGTAGCGTGAATAGCCCCCGGTGTATTTCAGAGAATAGGTATCGGCGCTGTACTCACTGTTCAGGAAGGTCGCCCAGCGACGAATCTTGACCCTCGGGTCATGGTCCTGCCTGACCTTGTCCTCGTTGGCCAGTGCGGGGTTCTCTATCGCCAGGCCCTGGCGCATATTCACAAAGTTCTGGGCGGGGAACATCCCCGGCAAACTGATTGGCGCGTTCGTTTCCTGACTGCGCACAATCTGGTTCAGCTCCCGGGAGAAAGGCTCGAGAATATAGCCGTTGGCGGGGCGGTAATCCTGGTCTGTCCCCAATACCTTGAGCACGGTGTTCCAGCGGTCGGTCGTCTGGTGTTCCAGGCTGAACGTGCCGTAGGGTGTCTCCTGCTCCTGGTAGTCCTTGCCGTTGTAGATATTCTTCTGGTAGCCCTCGTGGCTGATGTAGGAGGCCCCCACCAGGACCTTCAGCTTGTCGGTGAGCGGGCCACTGGCCAGCCCCTGGATCAATCTGCCATCGTAGTTACTGAGTTGCGCAGTGACGTTGCCGCCCCATACCTCGCCGGGACGCTTGCTGACAAAATTGATGGCGCCGCCCACCGAGTTGCGCCCGTACAGGATGCCCTGCGGTCCGCGCAGGATCTCCACACGTTCAATGTCCATGAACTCGGACAGGCCGAACACGTCATTCTCGGAGTTGTACACCCCGTCCCAGTAAATACCAATGCCCGGTTCAGAGCCCACCGCGAGGTTGGGGCGACCCACACCCCGGATGCTCACCCGGAAAGTGGTAATCGACAGTGACGGCGTATGCGCAACGAGATCCTGGGCATCGCTTATACCGAGTTGGTTCAGGGTAGCTGCATCGAACGCACTGATCGAAGCGGCGCTATCCATCAACGACGCCTCCCGCTTATTCGCGGTGACGATGATTTCCTCCAGCCCATTGCCCTGCGCCAGGACCCGGGGGACCGCCGACAACAGAGACAATGTGATCAATACCGCAAGACAGCGCCCACCGCATGTTGCCATTCGCCAGCACTCTTATTATTTCGTTATTGCTGACAGGCTACCGCAGATCGGCGCAATTATACAGAGGGCGACGAAAATTAGAGTCGGGGAGAAGCGGGTGAACCGCAAAGCCCGCCCGCCCCGCCCGGAACACCTGCGCTCAACCGTCCCTGAAAGTCGCGCGAACCCCTTCCTGCGGAACATACTTTTTCAACTCGTTGCGACCCACGACCATGCGGTGCACAGCGTCCGGCCCATCCGCCAAACGCAGCGTGCGCTGCGCCATGTACATGTCCGCCAGCGGCGTATCCTGTGACACGCCCAGCGCGCCGAACATCTGTATCGCCTCATCGACGATACGTATGGACACATTCGGTACGGCGGTCTTGATCATGGATATCCAGACCCGCGCCTCCCTGGCGTCGACGTTGTCCATCATCCACGCGGTTTTCAATGTCAGCAGGCGCGCCTGCTCTATATCCATACGGGCATTGGCGATGATGTCGATATTACCGCCGAGGCGCGCGAGCGGCTTGCCGAACGCGGTGCGCGACACCGCGCGCTCGCACATCAGTTCCAGCGCCTTCTCCGCCGCGCCGATTGCACGCATACAGTGGTGAATGCGGCCCGGCCCGAGGCGACCCTGCGAAATTTCGAAACCGCGACCTTCGCCCAGGAGAATATTCTCCTTCGGGACGCGCACATTGGTGTACTTCTGGTGCATGTGTCCGTGCGGCGCATCGTCCATGGAGAACACGTTCATCGGCCTGATATTCTCAAATCCGGCTGCGTCCATGGGCACCAGTATCTGTGACTGCTGCAAATGCTTGGCGGCATCCGGGTTGGTCTTCACCATGACGATCATAATCTTGCAGCGGGGATCACCGGCACCGGAGATGTAGTGCTTTTCACCATTGATCACCCATTCGTCGCCCTCAAGAACGGCCGAGGTGCAGATATTGGTCGCGTCGGACGAAGCCACCTCCGGCTCGGTCATTGCAAACGCCGAGCGAATCTCACCGTTCAGCAGGGGCTCCAGCCACTGTTTTTTCTGCGCCTCGGTACCGTACTTGTGCAGGACCTCCATATTGCCGGTGTCCGGCGCAGAACAATTGAACACTTCTGCCGCCATATGCGATTTGCCCATTTCCTCGGCCAGATAGGCGTACTCCACCGTGTTCAGGCCGGAACCCGACTCACCGGTGAGGAAAAAATTCCACAGGCCCCGGGCTTTCGCCTTTGCTTTAAGGCCTTCGCGAATATCTGTCTGGCGATCGGTGAATGCCCAGCGATCTCCCACCGCGATATCGGCGAAGTATTCGTGCTCCAGCGGCTGGATTTCCGCCTCGATAAACTGTTTGACCTCCGCCAACAGCGGTGCCACGTTGGCGCTGATTCCCAAGTCCATTGCTATTCTCCTGTCTATGCTCTTAATGGTTTACTTTTTCCGCGAGTTCCCCGACCCGGTTTGCGGCGAGTTCCTTCGCGTAGTCGGCCTTGATCTGGCGTTTGAATATTTTACCCGAGGCAATGCGCGGTAACTGCCCGGTGCGGAACCAGATATGCGCAGGGATCTTGAATGACGCCAGGTGTTCGGACAGGTAGGCGCGCAAATCATCCGCCCTGAGCTCCGCCCCTTCACGCAATACCACGACGGCACCCACGATTTCACCCAGGCGTTCGTCCGGCAGACCAAAAACGGCTGCCTCGTGAATGCCCGGGTGCGCGTATATGGCCGCCTCCACTTCCAGACAGCTGATGTTCTCGCCGCCGCGAATAATGATCTCCTTGATCCTGTCGACAATGTAGACGAAGCCGTCCTCGTCCAGGTAGGCCACATCACCCGTGTGGAACCAGCCGTCTACGAACGCCTCGGCGGTCGCCTCCGGCTTGTTCCAGTAACCGAGAATATTGGCGGGAGATTTGATGCATAACTCGCCCCGCTCGCCCGCCGGCATCGTGCGGCCATCTTCACCGATCACGCGAAATTCAGTCACTGCGGGCACAACCCGTCCGGAACTGCCCGGGCGCGCGACATAAAATGCACCTGCGTTCACTGAGCCGAGTGCATTCGTTTCCGTCAGTCCGTAGCCGATACCCGGCGCGGAATTCTTGAACGTGCCGCTGATTTTCTTCACCTGCTCGGGCGGGCGGGCCGCGCCGCCGGCCATGATCTCGGTCAATGATGATATATCCCTGTCGGTGGTCTCAGCGGCTGCCTGCAGCTCCGCCGACATGGTAGGTACCCCGTTGAACCAGGTGATGCGTTCCTTTTCGATCAGGCGCAGCGCTTCCTGCGCATCCCACTTGTGCATGATTACCATCTTGCGTCCCACCACCAGCGACAACAGGAACGCCGAATGACTGGCAGTGCAGTGAAACAGCGGTATCGTTACCAGTGCAGACGGGGGCAGGCCCGCATCCCGAACGGCCTGGGTCGCAGCCATCTTGGTGGCGACCCCCAGGCACATCCAACTGTAGAGGGCCGACAGGATGCCCCGGTGCGAGGACAGCGCACCCTTGGGGTGACCGGTAGAACCCGAGGTATACATGATGGTGGCGTGGTCCTCCAGGGCGACATCCACCTGCGGCATCGCGGCACCGCTGTATGCCTCCAGCAGCTCTGCGAACGGGGTATGCGCCACAGGCACCGCGCTGCAATCGTCAATCGTGATGAGCCGCAGTCCGAATTTTTCGACAAGCGGCGCCAATCGCTCCACGCGCGCGCGGTCCGCCACGACAACAGTTGCGCCGCTGTCGGCAATACCGTAGTCCAACTCCTCGGTCGTCCACCAGGCGTTCATCGGGACGGCTACAGCCCCGATGGCGGTCACTGCGATAAACGCCATCATCCACTGCGGGTTGTTGCGACTGAGGATGGCCACCCGGTCACCTTTGCCGATGCCGTACCGCTGCACCAGGGCGGCGGCGAATTCACTACTGTGCCGGTAGCCCTGGGCGAAGGTATAGCGCTCTTCCAGGTAGACCGCGAAGTCCTTGTCGGCATGCCGCTGCATGACCAGGAAGTACTGCCCCAGGTTGGCGGGCAAACCGGCAAAATTCCGGTACACCACGCCATTCAGCTCAACGCTATCGAGTGCAAAGGGCTGCCCCGGAGCGGTGAGGCCGGCAACCACTTCATCAAACTTTTCTATCTCGGGGTTCATTATTATCGGAGATTCCTGTTAGGTGTCCCGTTAAAAGCCATTCAACTGCGCAAAGCGATCCAGGTGGTAGTTGTAATCGCCAAACAGGTGCTGGGCCATGCGGGCGCGCTTGATGAAAAAGCCGATTTCGTGCTCGTCGGTCATGCCGATGCCACCGTGCATCTGGATGGCTTCATTGGTCACGCGTTGCGCCACCTCGCACAATTTGGCCTTGGCGGCGCTGGCCTGCAGCGCCAGCTCCGGTTCACCGTTATCGACCGCGTGCAGGGCCTGCAATACGATTGAGCGCGCCAGCTCCAGTTCGGCGAACATCTGGGCGGCGCGATGCTGCAATCCCTGGAAGGAACCGATCACCCGGCCAAATTGCCTGCGTTCCTTCAGGTAGGCGTTGGTGCGTTCAAACGCCTCCGTGGACAGTCCAAGCAGTTCCGCGGCCAATCCGATATTGGCAATATCCAGCGCCCGCGTCAGCCCCTGCCATGCGGCGCCCGCCTCCCCCAACAGGTTGCCGGCCGGCACACGAACATTCTCCAGACACAGGGCGCCGGCGCTGCGTGAGTCCACCATGCTGCGAGCCTCTATCCTCAGTCCGTCGGTGCCGGCATCCACCAGGAACGCGCTCAAGCCCTGTTCATCGCCCGGCTCACCCGCGGTTCGTGCGATGACAATGAAGGTATCGGCCGCCGCGGCATCGAGCACCAGTATTTTCTCCCCGTCCAGCACATAGTCATCGCCCTGCGCCTTTGCACTCAATGCGGTGCGCAGCGGCGCGTGGTGCGCACTCTCCTGCAGCGCCAGGCTCAGCAACTTGTCGCCGCTGGAAATCGCCGACAGCAACTGCTCTTTCTGCTGTACGCTGCCCAACTCGCCGATCAGCGAGGCCGCCACCAGCACGGTAGACTGTAGGGGACTCGCGCTGAGATTGCGGCCGGCCTGCTCAAGCAGAAGGCCCAGTCCGGTGTACCCGTAACCGAGGCCTCCAAACGCCTCCGGAATGGCGATTCCCGACCAGCCCATCTCCACCATTTCACGCCATACATCATCGCTGAACCCGCGCTCGCTACCGCTATCCCGCAGCGCTCTCAACTGTGCTACCGACGCTTTTTCCGCCAAAAATCCCGCGGCAGACTCTTTGAGCATCAGCTGCTCTTCATTCAATACCAGTGCCATGATTCGATATCCTTCGTGTGTTGGGTGCTAGGCGTCGGGAAGTCCAAGCACGCGTTTGGCGATAATATTCAGCTGCACCTCGGATGTGCCTCCCTCGATGGAGTTGCCCTTGGAGCGCAACCAGTCGCGACTGAGGTTACCGCCGTGGTATACCTCTCCCTCCCAGCCCAGCGCCTGCTCACCACGCACCGCCAGGTTCAGTTCATTGCGACGCTTGTTCAGCTCCGTTCCGTAGTATTTAAAGATGGAAGACGCGGCGCCCAGGCCCTGCCCGGCCTTGGCTTCGTCACCCACGCGCGCCATGGTCGCGCCAAAGACCATGGTATCGAGTTGGTACTGCGCGATATTCTGGCGCAGCGCCGAGTTCGCCAGGCGCCCGCTGGCATCAGAACCGACCGTCTCCAGCGCGAGTTGCCCGACGGATTGCTTTGGCGCCGCACCGAAGCCGGAGATCATTTCGCGCTCGTGGGTCAGCAGGTATTTCGCAATAGTCCAGCCATTTCCCGCCTCGCCAACCAGATTTTTCTTGTCGGCGATGGCGTTATCAAAAAAGGTCTCACAAAAGGGCGAGTTGCCGCTGATGAGTTTGATCGGGCGTACGGTGACACCGGGCTGGTCCATATCAAACAGGACAAAACTGATACCCTCGTGCTTGCTGCCAGAGTTGTCGGTGCGCACCAGGCAGAAAATCCAGTCTGCCTTATCCGCGTAGGAGGTCCAGATCTTCTGCCCGTTGATCACGTAGTGATCGCCTTTGTCCTCCGCCTTGGTGGCGAGGCTGGCGAGATCGGAACCGGCATTGGGTTCGGAGTAGCCCTGGCACCAGCGAATTTCGCCTCGCACAATTTTCGGCAGGTGGTCCAGCTTTTGCTCCTCGCTGCCGAATTGCAGCAGCGCCGGCCCCAGCATGGAAATACCGAAGCTCTCCAACGCCCGTCGCGCTCCTATCCGGGACATTTCCTGGGACAGGACTTTCACCTCTTCATTGCTCAACCCGCCGCCGCCGTAGGCTTTTGGCCAGTGCGGAACCGTCCAGCCGCGCTCCGCCATGCGATCGCACCACAGTTTTTGATCGGGGTGCGCGATTTCGGGGTTACGACCACCGCTGTATAAATCCTCAAAGCCGCGGACCGGCACTCGCATTGACTCAGGGCAGTTTTCCTCCAGCCAGGCTCGGGTGTCCTGTCGGAATTGTTCAAGGTCGCTCACGGGTTTACCTCTTTGTCGGTTGAATTACTGGCGAGCGGTCATCGCACCGCTGGGAGAATACCGCATCAGTATAGTCTCCAGGGGTGAACGCGCTTGCGCCCTGCCACCCGGAAAAACGGATTTGAACATACAGTATGTTTTAATTACGTTCAAGTATCTCAGTCGAGCGCGATATCCGCCGGCGTCAATAGCGGCAAGAGGCTCCTAGAGATACTTAGGGACCGGTTCGAGCGGGACGATCGATTCCGGGTCGACATGAATGATTATTTCAGCCGCGGGGTAGGCCTGCTGCAGTTCGAACTCCACCTCGTCGGAAATCCTGTGGGCCTGTAACAGCGTGAGATTGTCATCGACCTCCAGGTGCAACTGCAAAAACGTCGCAATTCCAGACCGCCTCGAACGCAGGTCGTGCAGGCCATGCACACCGGCATGCGCCAGTGCGATGCGCTTGATCTCTTCGCGTTCTTCCTGCGGCAGTTCCCGATCCATCAGGTCATCCAGCGACTGGCGCACTATTCCCCAGGCGCTGTACAGGATATAAAGTGCTATGCCAATCGCGAACAACGCATCAAACCCCTCCCAGCCTTCGATGGCCAGCACCAGGGCGAGGATAACGGAGCCGTTGACCATGAAATCCGTTCGGTAGTGCAGCGCATCCGCCTTGATAGCGGTGGAGTTCGTTCTACGAATTACATAGCGCTGAAATATCATCAGTATCAATGTCAGCGCAATCGAGATAGCCATTACCAGCAGGCCTGGCCCGTATGATTCGAGCGGTACCGGGCGCAACAGGCGACGCACCGACTCCAACAACAGAAAACCTGCGGAACCGGCGATGAAGGCGGACTGGCCAAGTCCAGCCAGCGCTTCCGCTTTGCCATGCCCAAACCGGTGCTCCCTGTCTGCGGGCATAACCGCGTGCCGCACCGCGAACAGGTTAATCAGCGAAGCGAGTCCATCGAGGGTGGAGTCGATCAGTGTGGCGAGCAGGACCACCGAATCCGTAATCGCCCAGGCGATTGTTTTCGCCAGCACCAGTATCAGCGCGACGCTGATCGAGGCGTAGGTCGCCATGCGCATCAGGCGTGCGGATTCTTCCGGCGCGACTGCCACTATTTGCGGAGAGGTTTTCGCCATCTGGGGTTTTGGGCTCTGAAATTACCCCAGTCTAACAAACCTGGGCGACGCGGCTACCCCGCACCAGGGCTTAACCTTGAGCGGCAGGCACTACGCGAGGAGCGCCTGCCGCGGCGCTGATGTCAATCCTCACAGGGGCGGCGCTCGCCTCCGTTACCTGTTCTCACCATGCGCACTGTTCGCTGGCATGTATCGAGCCACTCCTGAACAGTGTCGGTTTTCAGGGCGCGCACATAGCCGCGCTCGGTCCGACAGGCGATACTGGTCTTATTGGGTGTCCAGTCGCCTTCCTTGGGGCGCGGCTTGCGTGAGCTGTAGTACCAGAGCCCACGCACATCCTGCATCACGTACTTTGCATCGGCTGGCAGAAACACCTTTTTGCCGCCAATTACTGCGAAAACTTCCGGTCCCTCGGCGGGAACCGTGTCCAACACTGCCGTCGGAGTTATAGTCAACATCGCGCATACCCCACTGATCACAATTCTGCTTATGTTTGTGCCCACCGGCGGGGTCAACCTGCGTCAGCACGGCGCAGTCCCACCGGGCCACCGCGGAATTCGCGGTGACAACAAAGTTATAAATCCAGGGAGAGGCCGCCACAACAGAACTTCAGCCATTTTTTTATCGAATTGCAATTACAGGTAGTTTTTATGCCATTTTTTTATTTATTATTTTAATTTTCTAGATCATTTTTGTATTAATGCCATTTTTTTATAGATTGAAGTGCAAAATACTGGAGTGACTGAAGCCCAATCCGGATGGTTCCAGCGGCCGACTATCTTGCCCTCCAGCTGGCGTCGTGCGCCGGATTTCATGTCCAATCAAAATTGCGACAGGGAAATTTGACCTCCCGAGCCCGATGACTCAGCTGGTCACCAATTTGATATGAGGACGGGGTTTCGCTACCGGCGCCAGCGGTTTAAGCACTTCGAGGTCACCGCTCGCCACCGGCAGATCGCCCGCTTCTTCGACTGAACTCATCAACATGAACAACGCCAGGGCGGCGCGACTCTCCTCGGAAACCATCTGGGAGGCAAATGCCGCAAGGCCACCTTCCGTAATCTCGCCCAGCACTACCGCGTTGGTCAGATAATCACGAATGATCTGGCGATTCACCTGATCCTTGAAATAGCGCTGGAAGCCCGCGGTTCCCACAATTCTGGTCATAGCCTCCACATCCTCGCCTGCCGCAGCAGGTAACTCCTCTCCGAAAGCCGAGTCGATCCAATTCACTATCTCATCCAAATGCAACGCTTCGTTCTCCATAGTTTGGCTCAGGCGACCATCTGCCTGACAGCAACCTTCTTCTGAAAGCTGTCCAGATCCGGCACCTGGCACAGCACACCATTGAACATGAAAGCTGCCGAGGCGTAGTCCCGAACGCCCTCCGCCACCTCCTCGACTTCCTCGGGTTGCAGCGCAACAACCTTCAAACCCTGGCCGCGAATAGCCACTCCCCAGTACTCGCAGCCTTCACCCTTGAGCCCCAGAAACACCGCGACCAGGCCCGCATCCCGGCTCGGCTGCTGCCACTGCGAATCGTCTTCGCGGCCAAGATCCAGCAGCGGTACAGTGTGCTCCCGCCAGTTCATCTGATCCGGCGGCAGCACCGCATCCGTTTGCAGGGTGACAATCTCCGCAAGACAGTTTTGTGGTACTGCCCAGGTTTCAGTACTGGAGCATGGAATGAGCACACACCACAGTTTCGCGTTGTCCTGCATCGCTACCCCCTAGGAAAGATGTAAGTCATGCCCGGTCAACTCGTTTATCCGGCGAATCAGTTCCGGAAAGTTGAAGGGCTTGCCCATATAACCGTTGCAGCCCGCCTCACCGGCCAGTGCACGATGCTTGGCGCCGGTCCGGGAGGTGACCATAATGACGGGCAGGTGGCCGTAGCGCTGCGACTTGCGGATTTCGCGCAGCGTCTGGATACCGTCTTTCACCGGCATCTCCACGTCCAGTAACACCACATCCGGCAGGCGGTGGGTTGCGTTGAGCAGGTCTATCGCCACCAGTCCGTTTTCCGCCGTCACGGTCTCGACTCCGACAGTATCCAACTGGCTGGTGGCGACCATGCGCTGCGTCCTGGAATCATCGACCACCAGTGCCAGCAGCGTCGTGGGTTGGGCCGGTTTCACGGCCACCGGTGCGATACCGTCCGCACCCACGGTGGTGACCAGCAGGTTGAGGTCCAGCGCAATAATTGCCTCACCCTCTGCCGTGGTCGCCGCACCGGCGACGCCGGGTACAGTCGAGAACTGCGACCCCAGTGACCGAACCACGAGTTCCAGCGCTTCTTCCAGACTGTCAATGGCTATGGCCATGTAGCGCTCCTCTGTCCCCGCGACTATCACCGGAACTGAATGGCCCCAGACACTGCGATCCGGCAGGCCCACGCCCTGGCACAGGGTTGCAAGGTAGGTCGCTTCACACTGCATATCCGCAATAGACAGCGGGCTGCGCTCCTCGATGGCGGCGAAGAATTCATCGATCGGGACTTGCTCTACGGAGACCAGGCCATTCAGCGGTATCGCATAGGATTCTCCGGCGGAACGGACCAGCAACGCGCCGTTGACCGAAACATTACTGGGAATACGAATTTCGAAGGCCGTCCCCAGGCCGACCGCCGACTGGATGTGCACATCGCCACCAATCTGTTGCAGTTCGGTCAGGACAATGTCCATGCCCACGCCACGGCCAGAGATTTCGCTCAGCGTGTTGGCTGTGGAAAAACCCTTGTGGAAGATCAGGCGTATCGCCTCGTCATCGCTGAGCGCATCGACGTCGATATCCAGGCCTTTCTCGTAAGCGGACTCCCGGATTGCGTCAGGGTCTATCCCCCTGCCATCATCAGCCAGGCGCACCACATAGTCGCCCCCGGATTTACGCACATCGATGGTGATTCGCCCACTGGTCGGCTTGCCCATCGCCATTCGCTCATCGGGAGACTCGATTCCGTGATCGAGTGCGTTGCGCACCATGTGCTCCAGTATCACCTGCAGGCGAGCGTAGTGATCCCTGTCCAGCGCCCCGGTTTCATTCAACGATTTAAAGGATACTATTTTGCCAAGATCGGTACTCACCGTGCGTACGATCCGCCGCAGGCCCGGCATGAGCCGTGATACAGGCACCACCCTGGCGCCCTGTATGGAAGAGGAGATACTTGAGATTACCGAGGACTGCTGCTTCAACAGCGTCTCGATCTGCATATTCTGGCGGCTCACCACATCGACCAGGTCGGCGAGATCCTCGACGCCTTCTCGCAGAATACTGGCGGCCTCCTGCAACTCCGAGTACTGATCCATCTCGAGGGCATCCATGTCCGGGTTGGAACTGCCGGGGCGGGCATTGACATCCAGCAAGGCGCGATCGGCAATCTTACGGATATGCGTTCGCACAGACGACAAGCGCGCCTGCAGCTCTGCCGATGAGCGCTTGCTGCGCGTGGTGTTCTGTGATGCGCGAACACCGAGCTGCTGCGCCTGGCTGGTAAGGTTCAACAGGTGATCCAGCTTCTCGGACGTTATACGGACCGACTGCTGGGCCGCCAACACCTTGGCACCTTCATCCGCCAGCTGCTGGTCGCGCTTTTTCTCCAGCGCCGAGAACGCGGTTGACCTGATCTCCGCGCTAACGGGTTTTGTTTCGACCCGCTCGCGCTCTCCCGTCGCCGGCTCGGCCCCGGAGTCCTGAGCAGGCTGCACGGCCTTGGCCAGCGGCACAGGGAATTCACTGGCGACATCAGCCCGTTGCTCCACGACAAACTCAACGCCGCGGACTATGGCATCCAGCCAGGCGTTGACAATACGGAAATAGGTCTGCGTTTCACCGTCGACCGGGCGCGGCATTTTCTCCAGCAGCGTTTCAAAGTTGTGCACCAGCGTGCCGAGACGCTGCAGGCCCACGCCTTTGGCAATACCCTTCAGGGTGTGCAGCGTGCGCGAGACACTGGCGAACAGGCTTTCACTCGCAATATTCCTCTCCCACTCACCCATCTCGTTTTCGAGTCTCTCTACCTCGGCGGTACCCTCCTCGATAAAGGCGTCGAGGAAATCCGTGAAGATCTCCGCATTGCTCTGGGTGGAGTGACTGAACGTAATGTAATCGGGCACGAAACTGTCGAGGCAGGTGCCATCGAAAGCGGCCAGGTCCCTGTCCTCTCCCGCAGCCGGGCGCACCGCGGCCTCGATATCCGCAACGGCTTCAGGCAATACGTGCGTGGCGACAACCGCATCCTCTTCCACCACGTCCTGCACCAGCTCCGCACTCTCAGCCGTGACTTCAGCGGACTCAAACGCATCGACACCCACGCCGCAAATCTCGTCGCGGCTGTCCTGGAACCGGGATACGCTGGCAAACGTCGCATCGATATCAGCGGCGTCCAGACTGTCATTCCCTGGCAATAACGCAGAGAAGTCCTCGGCAAACCCCTCTCCAAAAATGTCCTCGCCAAAACCTTCGTCGAACGCGCCCCCGGAGTTTTGCGCAGCCTCGAATGTGACCGGCTCCACCGCAGTCAGCAATGACTCCGGCTGAGCCTGCTCCACGGCTTCCACCGGCAATGCCGGCTCAAACTCACCCAGTGCATGGAAATCTTCGTGAAAGTCAATCCCAACATCGTCCATGGAATCCTGCGACCCGACATCGCCATCACACTGAAGAACCAGGTCTTCCGGAGCAGCGTCTCCCTCAGGCAGATGATTTCCCGCGAGCAGGTAACTGTCAAACGCGTCATCATCCATGGCCGGCGGCAGCGTTGCGACATACTCGCTCACACTCGGATAATCGGATGCGCTCGTCGGATTTTCCGTACTCTGCAGATCGTACGGTTGCGCCTGCTCGGGAGTAGCGTCGCCAACCTCTCTCGGCACGACATTGGCGGGGGGTGCAGCCGTTTTTAACTCGGATCGCACCACACTCGGCTGTGTCGCCGGTTTGACGCGCTTGATCGCTACGAACTTCTCGCCGATATCATCCTCGCCGGCCAGACCGAGAATATCAGCTCCCTCTTCCACATCAGTGGTAAACCCGGTATCTACACCGCTGCGCCGCCCGGAAAAATCCACCGCCATGAACGCATCGCGCGCTATGCGGGGAGATTCCGACACTGGCCCCGACTCATTGCGGCTGTAGATATCCGGTCCAGCCCCGGCAGAGGAAACGACGATCTCCTCCTCCACATAAGTACTCAGGTCATCGCGATTGGCATTGCCCCGAACCAGCGGCCGCCCGGCGACTTCGGCTTCATGGGCCGACAACCCCGTATCCAGGTACTCGTCGTCGGCAACGGTAAACAGCTTCTCCTCGGGCTCGGAGAGGTCCATATCCAGCAACCATCGAAGGCTTTTTTCCTGATCGCTTTCTTCCGCTTCGGCGCCGAGATTGAGGCTCGCTTCGCCCAGGTTTTTATCAGTTTGCACAGTTATTCTCCCCATCCGGTTGACATGCAGCCCTGCCGGATTAGTGCGTCAGATTGTTTGCAGCTGCGACATTGTCCGCCGGCCCACCCGTTGCGCCCACTGCGCCGGGGAACTCGGTTTGCCCGCCCCCGCCGGCTGCATCGGCAGTCGCGGCAAGCGAGAAGCAGGCGTTGGTCAACTGGCGTATACGACCAACATCCGGCCCGGTATCGCTGATATAGGACCGAACCAGGTCGGGCAGCGCATCCACGACTTCATGCACCAGTGACTGCACATTGGGTCCCGGCACCAGTTCGCCATCGAGTGAGCGATCCAGCATGTCCTGGGCAGCCCAGCCCAGTTCTCCCAGGATATTGGCGCCGACCGCACGACCATTGCCCTTGAACGTATGGAAGTGGCGACGGATGTCCCGCAATACCTCCCTGTTCTGCGGGTCCTGCAGCCAGTCCGTCGTCAGGCTGGCCAGTTCAGCGACCATCTCCTCGGACTCTTCGATGAATACATCGCGGAACTCCTCGGGTATTTCCACGTCCTGTACCAGCATGTCCTCACGTATGCCGAATGCGCTCCCGGAAGTCGCCATCTCCGCAATCTTACGTCCGGGTGACAGACTGGAAATGCGTCTTTCCAGTTCCGCCGCGCGCTGCTCTGCGAGCGCCAGGATATGGGAAGTATCATCCAGCGGATCGAGTATGGAGCGCTGCAAGTGCATCTCTACCTGGGCAAAGGCATCGGCGAAGCAGCGGAACGCATCGTCTTCATGCACGCTGCCGGCATCGCTGGCCGCCGACAGCCACTTGTGACACTTCGCGATAACAGCGCCCTCTCGCGCCAAACCGGCGAACTGCAGCGCACCGGCAATCTCATCGAGCAGTTGCAGGGAGTCGCCGATCGCCTTGCGGTCGGGAATGGACTCCAGGCGGGCAAGAAATTCCAGCGCCAGACCATAGAGCAGATCGAGATCGGGATCGCCGTTGTCCGCATCGCGAATTGCCTGGCGCAATTCCTCGTGTCCGATATCGATTTTATTCAGGTGGCGCTGCAGAGCGGTCGTCAAACGCAGCACGCTCTCCCGATCGAGTGGTTTTTTGTCCAGAGCGCTCTTCAGCGCCTTGCGCCGCAGTACCTGATGCAGGTAGTTCTCTACCAGACCCATCTGCCTGAAGGTTGCTGTCGCTATACTCTCACGCAGTTCGAAGTCTTTTCCGGTGTAGGAGCTGCTCAGGCCGTGCTGCAGTTTGTGTTCGATATCCGATTTGACATCGGTAATGCCCAGCGTAATCGAGCGCACGGTGTCGCCCACGCGCTGCAGTTCATCCACGCCCCGGCCATTGAAGAACGGCCTGAGCTGCTGCAGGACCCTCCTCAGGGAATCCGCGTGGTGCAGTTGTCCGGCGGCTACCAGGCGCTGCTCTGCCGCTTCAATCGCGCTGAGCACACTGGCATCCTGTTCTTCCGGATTCTGCCTTGCAACCGCCACCAGGTCGTGAGTGGAAAGGTACTCCACAGCGCTGTCCAGATGCCGCAATGCCCCTTTCAGCGTAATGATGATGGCGTCACTGTGCACCAGACCCTGGCTGGCGTCGTTTATGGTTCGATCACTGATTCCGAAAGCCTCCCGAATTGACGCGATATGCACAGGCCTGGAGCGGCAGGAGGCGATATAGTAGAGCATCTGTTGCAGGTAGCTTTCATAGTCTATGGATGTATCAACCGCACTGCCGTTTTCCCGTGCGAACTTGATGGAAAAAGCGCCCGCCTTGAAGATTTGCGCTATACATTCATCCGGTGCGATCAAGCCACCGGCTATTCCCTCACACAATCCAATCATCGTGAACCAGAAGCGCTCCTGCTCGGTGCCCGCGAAAAGCACCTGCATTTTTCTGGCAATCCGCGCGACGGTTTTCATGCTTTCGGCAACATTGCGCTTGCGCAAGGCCTGCTTCGCCATCTCGAGATACAGCGCCAGCATTACATTGGCACGGCTCTTGATTTCTTCATCGCTGGCGACAACCCCGTCGCTGGTGATGCCGGCATCCGCGGCGATCTCCATATAGAAAAAGAATGCCGCCGGGCGTGGGCGCTCCCCCACCCAACGCCTCAGGTCGTTAACAAATTTCTCCAGCCCGCGACCGGTGTCCACCCGCTGACCCTGAGTGTGCTCCAGGTAGGCAGGTACTATTTTGAGCGCCTGCATCAGGCCACCCATGGCGAGTTTGCGCCGCTCCCCCAGTACCTTATCCTTGTAGAGAAAATTCAGGCTGCGCTCCATCTCCAGCGTCAACATCTCCGCCTTGCGCATACCCAGTGCCCTGAGCGTCGACGTTATCTGGTGCACTGACCACATACAGCGCAACAGGGCCTGCTTCTGCGAGGGGTCCTGGCCATACTCTACCAACGCCGCCTCGGCAGCATCGGCCTGTTCATTGATCAGTCCGATCACCCATTTAAGGGACACGATGTCCGGTTTCATCTTCACTCGCTCAACCTCCAGTTTTCACGTAAGCGCATACGCCCGGCCACTGATACCGACGCACGTTTTTGGCCAACCAGGACACATCTTCACCGGCACCGAGAATCAGCATGCCGCCAACCCGGAGTCGTTTTACCAACTGATCAATGATCCAGCGCTGCCGTTCCCGCGCAAAATAAATCAGCGTGTTCTGACAAAAAATAATACTGAAATCGGCAAAGGGCGCGCTGTCGACATGCATCAGGTTACTGTGAAAAAAATGCGTCCTGCCAGTAATATCCGCACCAATTTCGCAGCGTCCGTTGTCCCCGGTACGCACGAAACGCTCTCGGTATTCACCGGGAATAAACCGCGCCTCCCGCTCCGGATAACTCGCCTGCCGGGCCCGGTTTACCGCATTGAAACTGATATCTGTTCCGATACCGTGCCATTGCAGCCAGGGTTTACTCCGGGAAGCCGCACTTTCAACCACCATCGCCATAGAGTACAACTCCTGGCCATGCGAACAGCCCGCGCTCCAGAAAGAGAGTTCACTTGGCGCAGGACCAGCGGTGAGCAGTTCATCCAGGAACGTTGCCATGCACTTGAAAGCATCGGGCTGGCGGAAGAATCGCGTCTCTTTCACCGTCAGCAAGTCCAGCAGCGCCAGCCATTCCGCGCGCGCACTGATACTCTCGTCAAAAGTCGACAGGTACTCGTCCACTTCACGCAGGCCCAGGCAGGTCATTCGCTCCTGGATCGTCGCGGCGACGACATTTTCCGTGCTGTCAATCCGGATGCCAGCATGGGTATGCAATCTTTGCATCAGCAGATCGAGTTCGCCGCGGCGAAGTTCGGGCACGCGAGTAGCGAGGGCTGTATTCACACAGAGACTCGCGCGACTTTACCGTGCTCCAGGGCCGTCATCTCTTCCTCGCGATAGACTTTCCTTTCACCCTGTACTTTTTTCAGATCTTCAATCGCCGCAAGCGTACGCTCGGCCTCGGTGATCTCCTCGATGCGGAACTGACTGAGACTCTCGGCCACTTCACGCATGGAGGCTGTCAGGCTGCTTACGCCTACCAGTGTGGACTCACTGAACTCACTGATATCCAGGTTGCGTTCGCGTATGGCGTCCATCGAACTGTTCATATGGCGCGCCGTGTTGGCCGACTGGCCCGCCGCGTCATCGACCGAGGTGATAATCTTGGTGATGGCGGAGGAGCCCGCGTTGATCTCCTCCAGCGAACTGTCCAGGCGATCGATGTATTCCAGTATCGTGACCACGGTACCCACGGTGTTTTCCATGCTGGACAGATTGTCGGCAGACAGATTCTGCAACATCCGCACCTGTGAAATGATCTTGCGTCCCTCTTCCTCCGCTTCGCGCATCAGGTCGCCTATGGCCTCGGCAATCCCGAGAAAAGGTCGGCCGTGTTCTCCGGCCTTTTCCGCCTCGATACGGGTATTGATGGCAACCACTGAAATTTTCGTGTTGAGCGCCTGTATATACTCCGCCGCAGCTGTTACCGACTGGATAAGTTCACCCTGTCGCTTGGCTGATTTGGAGGTTTCCTGCACCGATTCCCGCACGTCCGCCGAAGCCTTGGACATGTCTTTGGTCAACTCATAGCCCTGTGCGACTCGCTGCCGATTACGCTCGGAAGTCCTGGCCGCTTCCGCCGTTGACTTTTTGATCTCTTCACTGGTGCGCACCATCTCGGTAGCGGCAGTGGTCGACTCGACCACGGAGCGGGTCAGTTCACGGCCTTTTTCAACCTGGCCTTCGGCAATCCCGCCGATCTTGGTGATGCCCTCGGTCGATACCTTGAACGGCGTCTTTATATTGCGAATAAGCTCGCGCTGACGCTGCGTGGATGCGTTGATTTCCCGGGCGATATCGCGAGTGACCGAGTTGTCCTCCGGCACCCGCACGGTCAGGTCGCCCTCGGCAATCTTGATCAACGCGCTGCTGATTTCAGCGACGCCCTTTTCTGTATACTCCACACGGCGCCGCTGTCCACGGTAGGCCAACAGGGCCGCCGCCAACACGGCCGGCGCTCCGATCAGCACCGTCAGCATACCCGCGTCCAGTTGCGTCTTGGACAACGTGTAGCCTATCCCTGCAAGGCAACCGACAACACCCAGCGCGATGCCTGCCAACCACAGATTGGGAACGCCAAAATTCAATACCTTATTCATCACTTTTCCCCTTGCTTGAAGAAATTTTCCCCGCGGCTGCATTGGACAACTCGTCATCCGCTACCAACTTATCAATATCAAGAACCGCCAGAAATTGACCCTTGTAGTTGAATCCTCCAAGCGTGTATCCGACGAAATCCGGATCAACCTCATGCTCCATGATCCGCTCCTCGATCGGGAACCGCAGATCGCGCTGGACATGGCTCAGGGTGAGTCCGAAATACATTCCCGGGCGACGTACTACCATGCAGTAATCGCGAGCCCGGCCGATGTAGGGGCGCTTGCGGAACAAAACGTCCCCACTGAAGATTGGCAGCAAGCCGCCCTTGTAAGCCGCCACACCAAGCACCCAGGGTTTGGTGCCAGGGATTGTCGTCACCGTCGGTGTTTCAATGAGTTCGTCCATTTCTCCGGCCCCGATGAGCAGCGGGACACCGGCAATTCCCAGGGAACTGCCCACCCAGGTCACGGCGGGCGGGGCAACTGCGGGTGCCGGTACATTGTCGTACGCGTGCAGGCGTTCCAGCAGTTCCAGGGATTGAAAGGCAGAGATACCCATTAGTTTCCTCTCCGGTGAATTCGCATGGTGTTCCGGTACGCTAGGCAGCGGCCATTCTGTTCGTGTGGTTGTAGATCAGTTCACGCAGTACAGATTCGGGTGGAATTTTCGTGACATGGGCCGTGGCTCCGCGCGCCTGCCCCTTGGCGATGTCGAAAATACCATCTGAAGACGAGAGCATCACGACCGGCGTGTGCCGCGTTTCCTCGGCATTGCGAATCAGGGAACACGTTTGGTAGCCGTCCAGTTCCGGCATCGTGATATCCAGGAATATCAGGTCGGGCTTGAAGCGACGCAGCATTCCCAGCGCCTTGTAACCGTCCTCCGCGCTTTCGACTTCGCAGCCCATACCACGCAGGGTATGGGACATCATCATACGGATGGTTTTCGCATCATCGATAACGGCGATTTTTACGCCGCGGATATCAAACTGTTCTGTTTCATTGCTCATGACTTCCCTCACATCCTGTTAGTTATTCCGCCGGGTTATGCATCGACAGTATTTCCATACCCACAAAAAGCGGCAAGCGAAAACTGGAGATTTCTCCAGAAATCGGATTTTTTGCGTTGGAAAAATCAGGGCGCCCGCGAGAGATCAATCTATGCTGTTGATATAAATAGACTTATCCGAAGGACACCCGCCGGACGGGGAAAACGGGGTTTTGTGAAGCAGTTCCGCTGCCGTCAGCTAAAAACACCTGAAGACGTTCTACAGGCGCCTGTCGGACTCAGGCGTGCGTAGCGAGGCAAGTGGGATCGGCCAAAGTCCTGGTACTCCGTCAATATCATGTTGATGGAGCGCTAGACCCCTGGAAACAGATAGCTCTTGAAGGGTTCCAGGTGACCTGCCTGGAAGTCGCGTAGTTCATAGATATTGAACTTGTGCATAAGGGTCAGACAGCGTTGGAAGACCTGGTCTGCCTCATAGGCGGAAGGCGGAATCCCGTACTCATCGGTGATCTGGGCAAAAATCGTCGAGGCGATCTCGCGGCGCGTCTGGTCTTCGCGATACAGGGTTTGGTTGACTGGCGACGACACAATGGGAGAACCGTAAACGAGAAAGGCCTCCCAGCGGCGCACATCCTGGCCCTGATCCAGCTCCGCGACCAGGAATTTGACCATATTGTGCAGGTCGATGCGCGGCGGCAGGACGTCTTTCTGCAGCCACTTGCGCACATCCGATTCACGCCAGTCGCGGTTTATTCCCAGTACACTGATCACGCGCCCCTCGGTCTGTGGCGGTGCCGCCCCGGCGAGGTCCCACAACATATTCAGGCGCGCGGAAAAACCCAGGCTGACCGGCAAGTCCTTGTCCCTGACCTCATCAAACGCGCGCGCATAGTCTTCCACGGTCCGGGGATTGCGCATGCCCGCACTGGCCGCCTTGCCGCGTGCCCTGTTTTTCTCGGCCATCACCAACCTCCCGTCAAGTGTCCCCGGCTTCCCGGCAACGCTTCAAATAGGTGGGTGTTGATACACCCATAATGCGGGCGCGAGCCGCCGAACCCAGTGCGCCACCCTGCTCATTCACGTGTGCCATCAAATTGTCAGCCAATCGCGTCAGCGGCGATTCGTCGGAATAGCTTGTTTCCCTCACCCACTCGCGCAATAACCGGCGCGGCTTCTGCCACAGTGCGCTCCCGTTTCGGTCGCTTTCACGCGCCGCAATCTTGGGCTGCCAGCGGCTGATATTGCGCGGCTTGGTATGCAGGAACTCCGCCGCCTGGCGCAGGTCCCCCCGATATCGATCAAGCGCTGCGAGCACGAGTTCATCCTCCAGCCAGGTTCCCAGCGGCTTGACAACATTCAGTTCCAGCAGACTGTGCACCGCCTCACCCAGCACCACGTGCAACGCCTCCTGCGCCGAGGGAGTGTAGCTGTCGTCCTCGCTCTCCTGTGTCGTCGCTACCGACAGGAACGGTTTGGGCTCCGGCAGATAGGGCGCTCCGTCCGGGTTGATACCGGTAAACAGGCCAAGATCGACCGGCGTCAGCCAGTCCTTGTCCGTTTTTTCCAGCGCGTCGTGAATACACTGGCGCATTTCACTGATGTTACCTGGCCAGTCGTACAGCAGCATCGCCTGCTCCGCGTCCGGCGTAAACCCTTTCATGTCACGATCGCGAATCACCCCTTCCTGCCCGAGTATCTTATGCGCCCAGCGCAATACGGCCTGCTTCCGATCCTTGATCGGAGGCACATGAATGGGATAGCCGGCAAACGCGCTGGCCAGCGGCGCAACCAGGTGTCCGCGCCGGATCAACACCTCCAATTTCTCGGGAAACAGCGCAATCAGCTTGAGCCGGGGCAGATAGCGCGGAGGGCTGACATCGGCCAGTGTGCGGGAGCTGATCTGCCTGGCCAGTTTGAGCTGCACTTCCGCGTGCATCAGGTGCGGCGACTTGAAGACCAGGGTTTTTCCCTCGCCCTGGGCCAACTCGCGCGCGATACGTTTGTGCGCCACTGTGCGACTGCGGAACTCGCGACAATCGATGGCCACGAGCATGTCGCCGGCACTGTCCGATTGCTCGTGAATAATGCGAGCGACATACATTTTTCCCGTGCCGGCGGGACCGATGATGGCCACGGGAACGTCCAGTTGCGCAAGAAAAATGGCCTGGTCCACCGCCCCTTCCATATTGTCGACCACATAGCCCTCGATATCCTTTTCAATGGGCGCCACCGGGGGCAGGACTTTCTTCGATGCCGACAAACTCCGGGGGTCTGTGCTGGCTCCGACCTCCCGCGTTCCGGAGTCACTCGCAATGGATGACTCGCTGAATATCCCCGCATGGTTCACCACCGCACCGATAAGCCGTTTGTGGTCATCTTCCGTTGCCGCCAGAACGGGTTCCTGCGCACCAACGGATTGCGCACGCAACAGCGCGTTATTCGCCGCCAGCAGCGTGGCCAGTGCACTTGCGTTGGGTTCCCTGTGCGCCAGACCGACACAAATGCGGACATCTGCGGTGCCGCTGCCGGCAACCGTATGCTGGCGGTGAAGATGGGAGAGGATCGCGCGGCAGATATCGCGGGCGCCATCAATATCCACATCGCGCAGCGTTACCAGGATCGAGCTTGCCACGGGTTGTCCCACCGTGTCGCCCGCACGCACTATCTCGAGCAGGCTGCCCCGGATGTCAGCCATCAGGCTCGCTGTCTCACCGGCACCCCACCGGGCGTCGTAACGGAGCTGGTCAATACCCAGCACGACCAGCACATCAGAAAGGGCCAGATCGTCGCTGACCAAAGGCTGGTTTTCATCGTGCAGCCGCCACAGCAACAGGCGGCGAACTGCATCCCCCGGATCCCGCATGGCCGGCAAACACAGGCCACCCAACGCGATATCCGGCGACCGGGTGCGTTGCAGAATCAACGGCGGCAGCATCACGCGCCGACCCGCTTTAAGCGCGTGCTCAAGCACGCTGGCTGATTCGACTGCAAGAGGAATCGCCCGGCTCCAGGATTCACCGACTAACGGCGCGGCCGGGACTCCGAGCAGCCCGGCGGCTGCATCATTGCAAGCGAGGATTTTGCCGCTGTCGGCGTCAATCGAAAAAAACGCTTCGTCCAGTTCTACTGGCGCAGTCATCGGCGGGTGCAGCCTACCGCGTCGCGCCACACGGTGTTATTCCGCAGGCTGCGCCGGAGGGAGCGCCTCTGCGAACTGGCGCATCACGTAATCCACGCGGTGCTCGGTACGGAAGCGTCGGTTCACGGTCATATTCTCGATATGACGCAGGCGCGGCAGCAAGCCGCGGCCATTGGTGATCTGAATAGCCAGCCCGGGGCGGGCGTTGAGTTCCAGCAGTTGCGGGCCGGCAACCTTGTCCAGCACGATATCGGTACCAATATAGCCCAGCCCAGTCATTTCAAAGCACTGCGATGACAGCATCAGGATATCCCGCCAACCGGCAATCTGGATATCGCTCAGCGGGCGCCCCGTGTCCGGGTGCAGCTTGATGGGGCGGCCGAACTGGGCGGCGTTCAGGCAGCGCCCGGAATCCAGCGCCAGCCCCACCCCGACGGCGCCCTGGTGCAGGTTGGCCTTTCCGTCCGATGCGGCCGTCGCCAGGCGCAGCATTGCCATCACGGGGTAGCCGCGAAACACGATAATGCGGATATCGGGTACGCCCTCATAGGAATAGCCATCAAAACAGTCATCAAAGGCGATGAGGTCCTCGATGATGGCGACGTCCGCAGTGCCGCCCAGGGAATACAGCCCGGCGAGAATATTGCTCATGTGGCGGCGAATATCGGCTATATCCATCAAAGCGCCTGAACTGCGGACAAACTGGTCTCCTTTGCGACCGGTGATGACCAGGATGCCCTTTCCACCGGATCCCTTCGCCGGTTTCAAGGCAAAACTCTCCAGGTCGGCCAGCTCTCGTTCGATATGGCTGATCTCGTGCTGCTCGCGCACAACGAATTTCAGTGCCGGAGTTGGCACGTCATATTCCTGCGCCAACAGTTTGGTTTTCAGCTTGTTGTCAACAAGCGGGAAGAGTTTCCGTTCATTATAGCGGTTGATGAAATCCACGTTGCGGCAGTTCATGCCCAACATGCCGAACTCCTTCAGGCGCCTGGTCGAAACCCACGCGTGTGTCATCAGAGATCATCCATGGAGCGGAAGCGCCGCAGTTCCGAGAGCTTGTACCCGGTGTACTGCCCCATCGCCAGGATAGCGGCCAGCAGCACCAGATTGAGCTCCGGAAAGTTGAACGAGAGATGAACAAATATCGGTGTCTGCATCAGCAGGTACGCGATGACCGCCACCAACAAGCTACCTCCACCCTGCCGCATAACCTCACTGGGACCATCTTCCTCCCACAGAATCGACATCCGTTCGATGGTCCACGCAATAATGATCATCGGGAAAAATGTTATGGTCATTCCGGTGCTGTAGCCAAGCTGGTAGCCGATGATGCTGAACGCGGAGATCATGAAAACGACCAGTACGATCAGCGTGGCGATCCGTGACACCAGAAGCAGGTTCAAGCGCGACAGGTAGCTGCGCAGGCCCAGACCCGCAGCCACGATCAACACGAAGCTGATCAGTCCGGTCACCAGAGAGGTCTGCAGAAATGCCAGGGCGATCAGCACGGGCATGAATGTACCCGATGTCTTCAAGCCAATGATGACCCGCATGAATACCACCACAGCCGCACCCAGCGGCAACAGCAGCAGCAACTTGAACATGCTCTGCTCCTCGATCGGCAGATGCTGGACACCCAGACGGGTAAACGCGCTCTCGCTGTTCTTAACCTGCGCCAGTTGCAGCGCGGGCACGGTCTGGCGAATCATGGAAAAATGCACGCGCGATTTCTTGCCCCCGGTGATATCGAGCACCGAAACGCCCCCGCGATGCCAGAGCAGCAGGTTGCGTGGGACACCGAATTCACCGGATACCGGATTCACCAACAACCATTGCTCCCCGGTGTAGATTTCGACCATAGGCGTCAAAGTCTGCCTGCGCCGCGCGTCCTCGAGGTACAAGCCCATCACCGACCGAGTCGCAATACCGGCCCGGTTGAGCAACAGCATCAGCAGATTGGCCTGATCGCTTGAATTTGAACTCAACAGGGCGGTATTCTGCGAGCCCGGGCTGTTGAGCAGCTTGACCAGTTCGCGCGTCAGGCTTTCCGGCGAGCTGGACTTCTCACGGGCCAGATCGAGCACTTCCTTTGCCGCCAGTTCCTGGGCGTCATCCCAGTAATCCAGCTGTTCCTCGCCGATGCCAGGGTCGTCTGCGGCCCCGGTGTTGTCGCTCCCGGTTTCGACCAGCTGCGCCTTGTAGTAGAGCGATTGCCCGCCCTGGGCATTGCGTTTGGTCCACTCCGCGCGCCGGTTGCCATTTTTCGCAAGAATGGCAAAGCCGTAGCCCGGCGAGGCAGCCTGCTCCTCATACACCTCAAACCCCGGCATTTGCGCATCCGGCAAACTGAGGTTGGCGGTGACCGGGCCGCCATCCGCCTCGAAATCAACCCTGGCCTCGACCAGCCAGACTGACTGCTCCTGCCCCGGCAAAAACGGTATCCCGGTGGCAAAATGCCGCAGCACCGCGATCACAATACCGCTTAGCGCCATCGCAATCAGGATACCGAAAAATGTCCGTTTCTGGTTCACGGGGACACTCCATCGCGATCCGTGTCGGCATCCGGGAGGACGTAGGGAGCGATATTCCTTTTGCTCACATCCACCACCATCACATCTTTCAAAATGCTGCGGCCGATCGTAAGCTGGTAACTCTTGTGACTTCGACCGCTGAGGCTGAATTCCGCCGTTTGCTCATTCTGGCCGACGACTATAGCCATCTTTACCACTGGACGCCTTTTCGTCTCGCCACCTCCCGAGGAGTGAATGCCGATAGTCCGCACCAGCCTGCGCTCCAGGATTTCGACCTCGCCGGTTTCCGGGTTCGCGATATTGAAGCGGACCCAGGGCTTACCGTCGCGCTCGAACTGCTCAATATCCCTGGCATCCAGGGAAGCTGTCGCCACACCGGTGTCGATTCTCGCCGTCAGCGCCAGCCCGAGCTCGGAAAACCACACTTCCTCCAGCCCACCGACGACTGTCTTGTTGGATACTTCCGAGACTGGCGGACAGGCTACCGCCTTGGGACACTCCTGGGCCGCCGGCGCCTCGAGCACTTTGCCCAGGCTGGCTTTCAACGCGAGCAGGTTTTGTTCCTGATCCTCCAACTGTTCCTGCTGGGCCTGCAATTGCGCTTTCGTCGAAGCCTGGTTTGCCAGCGATTGATCCAGTTGCGAAACCACCGTGTCAAGGCGCGCATCCTGCTTTGGTTCAGGTTGTGGCTGGGCGACGCAGCCAGCCAGCAGCGAGGAGAGCCCAAACGCCAAACACAATGCGGGTATATTTCGAATTATCATAAAAGTCCAAGCCTGGCAGCACTATCAGTATTTGCAGGTGCCACTCTAGCGAGCGCGATCCATAAAGTAAATTACCGGAACAGGGGTAACCCCTGGCACAATCGACGGCACGATACGCCTCCTTGACGGTGCGCGCCGCTATCGAAACTGATAAATATTCCACATTTCCCGCACCCTGGCTCCCAAAGGTATCCGGGGCGCCCTGATTAAATGGCAACGCCGCCTTCGGCGCACTGTCGAATTCCGTCATCGTTCCTCCAATAATCCCGCCGCGAATGCCGCCGCGTCCTGCTATCATGGCTCCCGGGAACGCCGCAGGCGAGCCGCGTCGGCGCAATTTGTGCCGGCAGCAGCGCAGAGCCCGGCACCGACCAGTTTTCCCGGAGGACGCACCACACGATGCGCAGGAACGCTGCAACCGCGCTACTTGTCGCACTGCTCACCGCCTGCAGCGATGGTAGCGATTTCAACTTCCCGGACAGTCATCCATTCGACGGCTATGGCAGCGCCATCTACGGTGACAGCGCAAACTGGCTGTGCCACCCCGCGCTCGGCGCCGGCGAGAATGTCTGTGCCGCCAACCTGGATGCCACCCGTGTATATGCCGATGGTTCGACCGAGATCGAACCCTTCCTCCCTGCAGCCGACCCGCAGGTTGACTGCTTTTATATCTACCCCACCTACAGTACCGATGCGGGCGCGAATTCAGACCTGCAGGCGGGTCCTGGGGAGATCTACGCCGCGCTAAGCCAGGCGGCCCGCTACTCCCGGTTTTGCCGCGTGTTCGCACCGGTGTACCGCCAGACCACAATCTCCGCGCTGTTCTCCGGTGTGGAGCCGGATTTCAGCAGCGCCTATGAAGACGTACTGGACAGCTTCAAGCACTATGTCGCCAATGACAACAAGGGCCGCGGCTTCATACTGATCGGGCACTCCCAGGGCAGCGTTCATCTACAGCGCCTGATCGCGCAAACCATCGAGACCGACGAGTACCTGCTGCGCCACATGATTGCCGCGCACTTGCTGGGCACGTCGGTGCACACACCCGAGGGTGTGGATACCGGCGGCGAGTTCCAGCGCGTACCGGTATGCCGCACCCCGGACCAGACCGCCTGTGTGATCAGCTATTCAACATACCGCGCAACCGACGCCTACCTGGCAGCGGGACAGGTTCTCTTCGGTGCGCCACTCGATGGCGAGCCGGCGATCTGCACGAACCCCGCTGCGTTATCCGGCGGATCCGCCGAACTCTCGAGCTACTTCCCGCTGGCGCCCGACCCCGTTCTGGAAAGCCTGATCGTCGCCAGGGCGAACGGGCCGTTCGCAATCCCGGCAGGCGCGCCGGCGATCACGACGCCGTTCTATTCCGTGCCCGGACTGGTGCGAGGGGAATGCGCGGTGAATGCGCAGGGCATCAGCTACCTTGAGATTACCGTGAATGCCGACCCGAGTGATCCCAGGGCGGACGATATCAACGGTGAATTTCTCGGCGGCACCCGGTTTGGGATGCACCTGGAGGATATGGTCCTTGCGATGGGCGACCTGGTGGCACTGGGTGAATCCCAGGCCAGGGCCTGGCTACAGGACCACTAGTGCTCCGTCAACATGATATTGACGTAGTACCAGGAGCCTGTCGGCCTTAGGTTGGAACGGCATACACCTGAGTCCGACCAGCTGCTGGGAGTAAAACTTCGGGTTTCTGTACTTTTCTCCAGTTTTTGTTTTGCTTTTCCCCCGCCCACTGTTAAAAACTCACTGGATCGGTTTTGGCTGCCTTGCGCTATACTCGGAGTAACGCTGCTGCACACTGGTCTATGTTCTAATTTTTAGTTACGTGGAGATAGTGATGATTAGTTTACTGGAGCACGACGCCCAGGGCGCCACCATCCACCTGGACCAACGTGAATTGCTGTTGGTAATGGCCCTGATCCAGGAGGGTCGGGAATCCTTCGGGTGCAACACCGAAACCGGTGAGGCCCTGGATCAGTTCTTTTGTTCAACCAATATCCAGGTCGAGGAAGCGCGCCGCAAGAAACTGAAGAAAGCCATGATGCGACAGAAAATCAGCGTGGTAAGCGAACCGTCGAACCGGGTGCGCAAAGGCGCTTCCAACGCCTGACCCCCCGAAGAGGCAGCGAATCTACACGGCTTTGCCCCAAGTCGTGCTCGGCTACCGACTACCGCAAAATACCTCGCGCACGCACTCACGGTCGCGACCGGCGCGCCGATCCCGGTAAATTCCCCACCCCGCCAATTAAATCCCGGCACTACTGGCTGGCGAACTCCGCAAAGAGTATTCTGTCCCAGTACAAGGCACAGGCTACCATTGCATCATTGCATTGGGCAGATTGACAGTGGAGGAGAACTGCACATGAGAGCAGAACCTGAGGAAATTTTGAGCCATCAGTCAAGACGCAGCAAGTTCCCCGTCGTGGAATTGCTGCTCGCCGTCGGCATTATCGCCGGACTGGTGATCTTCTGGTTTTGGTCGGAGGAGAAAAAGCCTGAAGAAACTGTTGCCGAAATGCCGCAGACCGTGGTCCCCGCAAAACCGGCCGCGCTGCCGCCGACCCCGGATATACCGGTACGCGAGGAAGTCACTGTCGCTGCGGAAACAGTGGTTGTCGACCCTGAAGTAGAGACCGTGGAGGAAGCAGCGGAAGAGACTGCTCCCCTGACACCTGCCGAGGGCGACGCAATACTTCAGCAACAGCTGGCGGCTGCCGGTGCGGACGCAAAGCTGAATAAACTCACTGCCGGTGATCACCCACTGGATTTGAGCGCGGCGCTGGTGGACGGCCTGGGTCGGGGCATAATCCTGCGCAAAATGGTCCCGCTCGATCGCCCCACGCAAGCTTTCAGCGTAGATCGGGAGGGCGATAAGCTGTACATGAGTCCCGCCAGCTACAACCGCTATGACGGTTACACGGATGCCATCACGGCACTGAACGTCAGCGTGCTGGTGGAGACATTCCACACGCTGCGACCACTGTATGAGCGAGCCTATGAGCAACTGGGACTCGATCCCGCCGATTTCGACAACGCGGTCATACGCACGCTGGATATGGTATTGGCAACGCCTGAAATCCCCGAGCCGATCGCGCTGAAACCGAAATCCGTGGTCTACATTTTCGAAGATCCGGCACTGGAAAGTCTTCCCGCACTGCAAAAGCAGCTGCTGAGGGCAGGTCCTGATAACCTCCGCCGTATCAAGCAGCAGGCGCGAGTACTGCGAGAGGGATTACTCGCGCAGTAAAGCGATGCCCGCTACAACAGGTCCCGCAGACGGTAGTAGAGCATACCCAACGCCACAATCTGGCTGCCGAATTTTTTCCCGAGGGGTATCTTTCGATGGGGAATACTGGCGAATATGTCCATCTTTTCGGAATCGCCCTGTATCGCATCGGCCAGTAGCTCAGCAAAGGCGTGACTTAAACTCACACCGTGCCCGCTGTAACCCAGTGCATAAAACACATTCGGGCCGATACGGCCCATCAGCGGAACCCGGTTCACGACGATGCCAATTTTGCCGCCCCACGCGTAATCCACCTGTTTCAGGGAAAGCTGCGGGTAGATGTCTCGCAGGCGCGGCAACATGGCCTTCTCGATATTGCGAGGTTCGCGACCCGAGTAGCTGCAGCGGCCGCCAAACAGTAATCGCCTGTCGGCGGAAAACCGAAAATAATCGGGCACTTCATTCATGTCACAGACAGCGAGAGAATCCGGATTGATTTGCGCTGCTTCCGCGAATTCCAGTGGCTCGGTCGCCACAATGTAACTGCCAGCGGGAAATACCATACCCGCCAGTACCGCGGGCTCGAGATGCTGATACCCGTTCCCGGCAAGCACCACACTGTCTGCTCGCACACTGCCCTGTGCGGTCCTGACCAGCACCTGGGGACCGTGCTCAATGGCGGTGACCTCGCTGCACTCGTAAACAGTGACACCGAGACCGACAGCTGCACGCGCCTCGCCCAGACACAGATTGAGGGGGTGTAGATGACCGTTGCGCGTATTGACCAGGCCGCCCAGGTATTTGTCCGTACCGATCAATTCCGGCAAATCCACTGCAGTCACCAGGCGCAGTTGGCCTTCCATGCCGCGCGCGCAGAGCGCTTCATGCATTCGCTTCAGCCGTTCCACATGTCGCGGCCGGCGCGCCACGTCGATCGCGCCGTAAGTCAGGTCGCACTCGATACCGTACTTTAGCACCCGTTGCGCGATGATGTCGTGACCGCGGTAACCGAGTTCAAACAAGGCGTCGGCGCGAGATTGCCCCCAATATTTTTGCAGTGCGGCCTCACCGGGCAGACCACCAAGCATCTGCCCGCCACTGCGACCCGAGGCGCCCCAACCCACCCGGTGTTGTTCCAGTACGGTGACACTGTAACCGCGCTCGGCCAGCGTAAGCGCGGTGGCTATGCCGGTAAAACCGGCGCCAACCACGCAAATATCGCTGCGTACGTCCGCGCAAAGCGCTGGAAACTCCATGGCCTCGTTGCGGGTAGCCGCATAGTAGGATGCGGGGTAAGGTTCTGGTTCAGCGGCGGACAGTCGCAAGGCAGGCCACCTCAGGCGACGTGAATGATGTTATCTGCCAGACGAAGGGAGTTGTACACCAGGTCCACCCTGGCCCGCGCGATTCCCGAGTCCATATCCCAGTTCGCTCCTCCCGAGCTCATCGCAACATCGCAACCGAGCAACGCGGTCACCAGGCCATCAACATCGTTGACCTCGAGACGACCCGGTCCAAAACTGGCAAGCGGCGGCACGATCGACGGCCAGTCCCTCCAGTGGCCGTCCCCCTTCACGGCAAGTACCTGGGCGTGCCAGGCCACCACATCGTGCGGCAGCTCAAGCACGTGCGGATATGCCCGTCCGAATGCGGGCAGGATAGCGTGCTGGGCGGCAATGGCGGCATCCAGCGCGCTATCGTCCGGCACCCCGCACTTCTGGATCATAAACCTGCGCAACTCCTTGAACACCAGAGCCCAACTATACGGCGGCGCCATCAGGCCGGTCCCGTAGTTCACCAGGGTATTCAGCAGCGGCCACTCCGGTTCCTTGCCGGCGGGCCCCGCTTCCGACAACAACAACTGGTAAAACTGCATTTCTGTCATGTCGACCTGTTGGCGCACAAATCGGGAGCACAATCGCATTACGCCGAAGGTGTCGAGTACCATGTACACATCCCTGAGCGCCATCATCCGGCTCAGGTCATCCCTGGTATAGGTTCTGGTGGAGACCAGAACCGGCATTTTTCCAGGTCCCGGTTCCGTACCGGTCTCGATCTGATGCTCCTCACGATAATCAGGGGCGTTCATCGGACTGTTGACCAATAAGGTGGTGTGATTGATTCGCGCCTGAATGTCGCGGTCGATACACTGCTGCAGGTCTTCGATAAAACTCTCCAGCGTTGCACCCGGCAATCCCATCATCAACTCGACGGACAACTGGAGCCTGGAGTTGCGCATTTCGTTCGCCAGTGCATCGTACTTCTCAACCTTGATATTGGATCGATTGATCACGTTGAGCGTGCTTTCATCCATGGTCTGCAGCGACAGTACGCCCTGCGCCAGGATACCGGCGTCGGCCAGCACCTTGATAATCTTCTTCAGGTACTTGGTGGAGTTCTTGGCATAGCTGCCGCCGAAGGTTTCGGGAAAGCCGCTGGTCGCTTTCAATTCGGCGACCCGCTCAGCGATAGCGACATCCCTTTCGAAAATACCGAAATTGGCGTCACACTGCGATACTGACTGGACTTTCATATCGGAACACCACGCCAGTTCGCCAAATACCCTGTCCAGGTCAAACTTGCGAATTTTGCTGGTGGTGGCGCTGCCCCAGTCGCAAAAGGTACAGCCGTAGGGGCAGCCACGATTGGTCTCCAGGGTCGCGTGCATACGCGGCACCCCGCGGTAGGCGTCGAACAATCCCGTCAGGTAGGGTGAGGGAATCGTATCGAGGTCTGCGATACGCTCACGGTCGGGATTGCGGATGATCTCGCCGCGATAGCGGTAGGTAATACCCGCAACGCCCTGCAACACGGAGAGATCGGGGTCCTGCTGGCCGATGACGCTGCGCAGTTTATCCAGGGTATCCGCCGCGGTGGCCTCTCCTTCACCACGCACAATGATATCGACATGCGGAAACCTGGCGAAGTAGTCTTGTGCGTCCTGGGCATACTTCGGCGTGTCCGGCCCGCCGTGAATGGTGATGCTATCGGGGCTAAGGCGCTTTACCGTCTCGGATACCGAGATGCTGTTGCCATGTGTCCACAGGTAGTTGGAAAACAGGTAAATCGCCGGTCTGGCCGTAAAGGCAGCCGTTCGCTCTTCATCCCATACCCAGTCGAGGCGAAAATCGTAGAACTCGTCCAGGCTGCCCCCCTTGTAAGCCTTACTGTAGGCCACGACCAATCCCAGCGCGGCAGGGATGGCGTCCCCGAACGCTACCGGAATCACCCTGGGCCTGTAGATGCCCGTCTGCTGTTGGCGCAACGCTTCCCGCTGGTCCAGCTCGACCGCCTGGCGGGCGATATTCGCCCTGAGGGTCTGCCGATAACCCGGCGCCTGCTGGCTGCTGACCGCGGGCTGGTCGAGCAGTGTCAGCAAGTCCGCCGCGTATAGTCGCGACAGTATCTGCTTCAGCCGGGTTTCCTCCAGCGCCTGACTCCCAAGGAGACCTCGCTGGCGCCGCAGGCCCTCGTCGAGGGATATCGGTGCAGCGAACTCTCCGAGGGCAAGCAACTCCGCGCCGGAAAGCGCCAGTAACAAATGACCGTCGTGGTCGGCGAGTTCAAAACCCGTTTCGCCGATACCCAATGTCTGGGGAATTCTCAATACAATCAAACCCCTGCTCAAATCAGGGGTATTGCTGCTCAACGGAACTCGGTGGGGCAGTAGCCTGGTCGACGGGAGCGCCTCCTCGCGCCGCCGCAGGCGCATGCGCCGTATCAGCGACCTGATGAAATTCTGAACAACGGACTTCGAGATACCTGTTTCACCAGCGACGACGCCGGCCACTTCCGCCTCGTCCGTATAGTTGCCCCGGTGCACAGCAGACAAGGTCACCAGTTCATGCAGCTTGAGTTTGTGGGGAACTGCTCCGTAGGGGCTGAACAGTTGCACGCCCTCTGTCCCCAGCATCACAATGCATTTCGTGGTCAACCTCAGTGGCAGGGCGGCGATGTTGTCCATTATGAGTTACTCGATTCCCGGATGTCCCGTATGGTGACGGCGTGGAGCATAAAACTGCGTATCCTCGCCTATCATACGCCGCGATTCAATCAAGTTGAAAAATTAGTATCGGCCCGGGTTGAAAACCGGTTGCAAGAGGCCGGGAGATGGGACTCACGCCACGTGGATGATATCGTTGTCCGTGAGGGCCCCCGGGTGGAATGCGACAGCCACGCTCGCCCGCGCTATCCCTGAGTCCATTTCCCAGTTTGCCCCGCCGGAGGCAATCGTTATATCACAGCCCAGCAGCGTGGTCGCCGCGCCGTTCACGTCGTTCACCTCGAGGTGGCCGGGACCGAAGCTGGCCAGCGGGGGCACCACCGTTTGCCAGTCTCGCCAGTGACCCGCCCCTTTCGCCGCCAGCATCTGGGCATTCCAGGCCACAACATCGTGTGGCAGGTCAATCGCGTACGGATACTCCCGCCCGTGGGCAGGCAGGATGGCATGCTGGGCCGCCAGGATTGCATCGAGCGCGCTATCGTCAGGGACACCACACTCCTCGACCAGAAATGAACGCAGCTCTGCAAAAACCAGTGCCCAGCTGTAGGGCGGCGCCATCAGGTCGTGACCGTAATTCACCAGGGTGTTCAGCAGGGGCCAAACATGCTGTCGGCCGTCGGCGCCCGCCTTGTCGAGCACGGCCTGGTAGAACGCCATTTCCGTCATGCCGACCTGCTGGCGCACAAACCGCGAACACAAGCGCATGACCCCGAAGGTATCAAACAGCAGATACACGTTGCGCAAATCCAGCATCCTGTCCAGGTCATCCCTGGTGTAGGTTCTGGTGGAGACCAGAACCGGCATTTTTCCCGGCCCCAGTTCCGTACCGGTCTTGATCTGGTGCTCCTCCCGGTAATCGGGGGCATTCATCGGGCTGTTGACCAGCATCGTGGTGTGATTGATGCGCGCCTGTATATCGCGGTCTATGCACTGCTGCAGGTCTTCGATAAAGCTTCCCAGCGTTGCCCCCGGCAGGCCCATCATCAGTTCCACGGTCAACTGGAGATTGGAATTGCGCATTTCATTCGCCAGCGCATCGTATTTCTCAACCTTGATGTTGGAACGTTTGATCACGCTAAGCGTATCGGCATCCATGGTCTGAAGAGACAATACGCCCTGTGCCAGGATCCCGGCATCGGCCAGTATCTTGATAATTTTCTGCAGGTACTTGGTGGAGTTTTTGGCGTAGCTGCCGCCGAAGGTTTCGGGATAGCCGGTCGCTGCTTTCAGATCGGCAACGCGTTGCGCGATCTCCACATCCCGTTCGAAAATGCCGAAATTGGCATCGCACTGCGACACCGACTGGACTTTCATCTTGGAACACCACTCCAGTTCGCCGAACACCCGGTCCAGGTCAAACTTGCGGATTTTGCTCGTGGTAGCGCTGCCCCAGTCGCAGAATGTGCAGCCGTAGGGACAGCCGCGATTGGTTTCCAGGGTCGCGTGCATTCGCGGCACCCCACGGTAGGCGTCGAACAGGCCCGTCAGGTAGGGTGAGGGAATGGTGTCGAGATCGACGATGCGTTCGCGGTCCGGGTTGCGGAAAATCTCTCCGCGATGACGGTAGGTAATCCCCGGAACGTCTTGCAGCACCGACAGATCGGGGTTTTCCTGCCCAATAACACTGCGCAGTTTATCCAGTGTGTCGGCGGCGCTGGCCTCACCCTCGCCACGAATGATGATATCGACATGCGGGAACTTTTCGAAATAGTCCTGTGCGTCCTGGGCATACTTCGGCGTGTCCGGGCCGCCGTGGATGGTGATGCTGTCCGGGCTCAGGCGTTTTACCGTCTCGGATACGGCAATGCTGTTCCCATGTGTCCACAAATAGTTTGAAAACAGGTAAATCGCCGGCCTGGCGGTGAAACCCGCGGTACGCTCTTCATCCCATATCCAGTCCAGGCGGAAATCATAGAAATCCTCGAGAGCGCCACCGTTATATGCCTTGCTGTAGGCCATCACCAGGCCCAGTGCCGCGGGAATGGCGTCTCCAAAGGCGACGGGTATCACCTTGGTGCGATACACGCCGGTTCGCTGCTGGCGCAACGCCTCGTTCCTGTCCTGCTCGGCGGCTTGCCGGGCAATGTTCTCCTTCAGGGTCTGCCGGTAACCGCGGACCCTGGTCTCACTCACTGCTGGCTCTGCCACTGACAACAGGCCGGCCGCGCCCAGGTGCGACAGTATTTCCCTGAACCTGTCGTCTTCCACGGCGTGGCCGCCGAGCATCGACCGCTGATTGAACTGACCGTCGGACAGGGAAGTCGGGGTCACAAACTGCGCGACCGCGATGACTTCCGCCGCGGAGAGCCCCATCAGGAGATGACCGTCGTGATCAACCAACTGAAACGTTCCGCGAGCAACCCTGAGCGTCTGTGGAATCTTCAGGACAATCAGGCCCTTGTCAAGCGCGGCGGTATCGGTGCGAGCCAGTGTTTTCGGAGGCGGTAACCTGACGAGTGGAACGCGGTGCGGTCTGCGTCGCGCGCGGCCGCGAACGGTCAGGGATTTGATAAACTTCTCGATCACCGGTGGCGAGACGCCTGTTTTGCGCGCGACGATACCGGCTACCTCTCCCGCGTCGGAGTAGTCGCCATTCTGCACCTCCAGCAATGTCACGAGTTCATGAAACTGTAGACGTTTCACTTCCGAACCATACGGGCTATGCAGGTGGACACCCTCTGCCCCCAATTTCACTATGCACTTGGTGGTGAGCCTTAGTGGAGGGGCTGCGATTTGATCCATTGTCAATTACTCAACTCCAGGGATATGATCCAGCAGGAATCACCGATGTATTCTTCCCACTACACTTCACCTTATATCATATCCCCCCAATTGACCACGTGGGAAGGACAGCGGGTGATACGCGCTGCCTTTTTTTGACAACTTTGGACTCAGTCCACAAAAACAGCTTCCAAAGTGCAGGATATTAACCCTAAAAAAACTATGTATTAGGGCTGCGCAACAGTCGACCACCGCGCGTCAACAGCGCGTCATTTCCCTGATCAGCGGTGACCTCCACAAGCCATAGAGCAGGGCTACCCCAACCACCGTACCCGCGATGACGATATAGAACGGTGCACGAATATCGATAGACATCAGGTCACCGCCCAGCAGTGACATGAGGCCCGCTACCAGCGTAAAAACCGCCGTTGTTATACCCATGACCCAGCCCTGCTCCTCATCACCCACACTGGCCGCGAACAGACCGAGAAAAGTGGGGTAACCGACACCAAAAATGAAGTAAAACGTGAATACCGGCAGGAAGCACAGGACAGCCGCCGGGGAGGCGATAAACACGATTGTCGACAAGCCCCAGACCAGAAAGGTCAGCGCCAGAATCGTTTGCTTGTCCATGCGCTTCTGTACCGGCACCACAAGGAAGGTGCTGGAGATTGCGAGGGCCACGCCTATCGTCAGCATCACCATGCTGCCACCCAACGTGCCATAACCGAAACGGCTGGTCAGGTAATTGTCCACGAAGATATAAAAAGTCACATTAGCTACATGGAAAAGCACCAGTACCGCTGCGAGACGCATAACCACCGGGTACGACCGGATACGCCACAACAGTTCAAAGATCTCCGCGGGGCGAAACGCAAACGGTTGTCGCTGCCGGTCGGTATCCCTGAAAAACACCACTATAAGAATAATCGCAACAAGGACCAGGACCAGGGCGGCATAGAATGGCAGGGCGAGGCTGGCGGCCGCACCGATAATGGCCGGGTCCGAGAGAAAACCGCCGATAATCGGACCACCCACCAGGCCGAAACTGACTCCGGTAATGATGTAGCCCATATTGCGCGCACGATCGGAATCGTCGACGCTGACGTCGATCATCGCTGCCTGGGCAATCGGCTGGTTGCCGGCGGTAAACCCGGTGATGCCACGGCCGATAATCAGCATCCACAGGCTGCTGTAATAGAGCGCAACAATGGTCAGGGCGTACCCGGCAAACGCGCCGAACAGGCAGATGAGAATCGCATTCTTGCGGCCTATCACGTCTGACAGCTTTGCGATATAGGGCGCGCCCAGGAACCACATCAGGAAAAAGACGCCGATGACCAGACCGTAATTCAGGTGGCGCGTCGCGTCTGTGGCGTCGTGTGGCAAAAATGTCGAACCCGGATCCATAATCAGCGCGTTGATAATGGGGAATACCAACCCCTGCCCCAGCAGATCAACGAAAACAATGAACAGTAATGAGAATTTAGCGGGAGCGGACATAGTGGATCACCTCAACCAGGCGTGAAACGCGTATACCGTACGGGCCGGAAAAAATCAGCGATGCCCGCAAATGCAGGGGCACCATGCGCATAACTCTACCCTGCAATGAGCAGAAAATCGACTGAACTTCACTCACCACGCCAATATGTATTGTGGTGCATCGATTGACAGTCTCCCGATGACAACTATCTTTATTCCGGGGCAGTGGTGACCACACCGGGAGGTTCACATGGCCAAGATGAGAGCGCCGTACTATCCGATTATCTATGTGCGTGGCTACGCAATGACAAAGGGTGAAATTGACGCGACAAGCGCGGACCCGTTTTGCGGTTTCAATCTCGGATCAACCGTTTTCAGGGCCGTCCCGGATGCCAAGCGCCAACCCCGCAAATATGTCTTTGAATCGCCCGTTGTACGTCTGGCGTCACAACACGGATATACAGATGTCTACGAAGATGGTTACGACATCGTCGATCCCGAATGGGAAACGGACGCGGAGGGCAAGCGAACCCCGAACAAATTAGTCGGTAAATCAATTATCGTCTATCGCTATTATGATCAGGCATCCAGCCTGCTTGGCGACAGCAAGACACCCGGAATAGAGGTGTTTGCCAAGGGCCTGTCGAAGTTGGTGATACGGGTACGCGATCTTGTTTGCGGCAACAAGGCCAACGGGGTCAGCCCGGCGAACTTTCGCTGTTACCTGGTGGCGCACTCCATGGGCGGACTCGTGTGCCGGGCATTCCTGCAGAACCCCGAGCTGGATCCCCACGACACGCGCCAGTACATCGACAAATTCTTTACCTACGCCACACCGCACAACGGAATCGATGTCGGTGGATTCAATATACCCAGCGGCTTGAGCCTGTTTGATATCAACAATTTTGACCGTGACAAACGCATGCCGGAATATCTCGACCTGGCGCAGGCGAGCAAGAAGCACAGGCGTGTCGACCTGATACCCGAGAATCGCTTCTCATCAAGACGCGTATTCTGCATGGTCGGCACCAACCGCATGGATTACGACGCCGGTGCCGGCCTGTCGCGCACATTTGTCGGCCACGGCAGCGATGGCCTGGTACGCATCAGTAACGCGACTCTAAGCGGCCTCAACGCTGACGGTTCTGTAGGGGCGCAGTGCGCCAAGGCTTTTTGCTTTCGCTCACACTCCGGGCCTTTTGGTATCGTCAACAGCGAGGAGGGCTACCAGAACCTGTCCCGCTTTCTTTTCGGTGACGTGCGGGTGGACCTGTGGATGGATATCGAGGATATCCGTCTCCCCGAGGTTGTAGCGAGGGAGGAGAAGGCAGGCAGGGAGATTGGCGCCCTCTACCAGATCGAAGTGCTCGCTTCACCGCGCGGCAAGTTGTGGTATCTCACGCGGCGTACAACAGAGGAGGATTCCGTCGCGTGCATCACGCACAGCGAATGGCGGAAAACGCCCTCTGTGTACCTCTCCAGCGTATTCCTGGCCAACAGTGCCAAAGTCAATCCAAGGCGCAGATCGCTCGCCTACAACATGACACTCGGCGTCCGTGTTCCAGACTACGAAATTGAACGCAAACTATGGGTGAATGAGCACTATGAGGGCGGATACCTGTATCGCAACTCCTTCATTCTGGAGATGGTACCCCCACGCAGCGCGCGGGAGAAATGGAAGGTCAGCTATGCCAGGCAGGATTCGGGCGTGTCCACGGCCACCACCGAGGTCGACGCGGAGAAACTGGTCAACGGCAGCGTGGAAGTGCCCATTGACTTCGAGAGTCGCACGCTTGCTGACGACGGAACGATTTCACCCACAATACCCGGCATAAAGGGTAAACTTCGATTCGTGGTCTCTGCCTGGAATGCCTGAAATCCGTCAGGCGGGCCGTGCTGTCGAATTTGCCGCGCGGCTGCGATGCCGCGCATTGTATTCGGGTTTCAAGGCACCATGCCTCAGGTGGGTGCGGCATAAAACTGCTGGTAGTACTTCCTGATCTGGTGAATCGGTCCATCGCCATCGCACAGGACCGGGTTCTGGTGGAAGGTCTTGTGCTCCCAGATGGGCACATCCTGGCCGTGCTGCCGCGTCACCTCGTCGATGAATGCCCTGGCGAGCCCCCTGGTCGCCTCGACGTCACCGTCCAGTATCCTGAAACTGAACCGCATAACAGTCTCGTGGTATTCGCTGTCTACCGGTGTGCCGGTCACAATGATCAGGGTCTCGCCAATGCCGGTGAAACGGGTGATGCCCACACTGCCGCCATGAGACTCAATATTGACACTGCCCTTCAGTTCACCGGTGGGCGTGGTAAACGTTAGCCCCTGGAATGCGCGCATGATGTGACCGTCAAACGTGAAGGTTTTTTCAGGGATATCCGGTGTGCCATGTACAAAGCGAAAGTGCGGGGAATCCACGACATTCTCCGCCATCTCCTGTGGGTGACTGCGCACCCTGGCGGTGTGGAATATCGGCTCCATCCAGCCCTCCGCACACCAGTCGGGCACCTCGGGAACCTCCCATTTCGGCGCCTCGCGATTGGGGTGATGCCACATGAACACGATGCCGTTTTTCTCGCAGGTCGGGTAGGACCTGATCTGCGCGCGCGCGGGAATACGTTTTGCATAGGGGATATCGACACACTGGCCGCTGCCTTCGAACTTCCAGTGGTGGAACGGACAGCGGATAGCGTTTCCCTCCACGACGCCACCGTAACCGAAGTGCGCGCCCAGGTGAGGACAGTAGGGATCGACCACATGGGGCAACCCGTCCTCGGTGCGGAACACGACGAATTCCCCGCCCAGGTACTGCACCGTCATCAGCCCGCCCACCGGCAGATCGCTCGATTCCGTCACTCTGAACCAGCCGAAAGGCATGGGCAACGGGATTCTCTCGCTCATGGGAATAGCCTCGTATCCGCCCTGCCGGATTGAATTAGCGTTGGCATGCGCAGGGACCTCCAAAAGTATAACGAAAGCTTTCCGGGCCTACCATGTACAATGCGCCGGCCAGCTGATGATACCATTGCCGGCTCCCACAACTGTGAAGGAACGCAATTACCAGAGGATCGGTCGATGGAAAAACCATGGTTATTGGGAATAGACCTGGGCGGCAGTGGCGCTCGCTGTGTACTGGTAAACCGCGCTTCGGGGCAACTGGTGACGGCGTCCGGACGCTGGGAATTTGCCATCGCCCCCGGCACCATGGGCACCGGCTATGATATCGACCTGGGGCTGGTGTGGGATGTTGTCGGCCAGGCCTGTCGCGATGCCCTGCAGGCAGCAAAGATCGAGCCTGCCTCCATCGCTGCCATTGCGGTCTCGGCAATGCGCTTCAGTACCGTATTGCTCGATGCTGACGGAGAGTGTTTGCTCGCGGTGGACAACCGTGACGCACGCGCCGCCGCGGAGTATTTCGAGATTGCTGAAACGACGGGCGAGGAACTACTGCAGGAGACGGGCTCATGGCCGCTGCCGCTGCACGCCTCGGCGCGCCTGCTGTGGCTGCGAAACCAACAACCGGATACTTTCAAGCGGGTAGGTACGCTATTCGGCCTTGGCGAATGGCTGAATTTCCGACTCAGCGGCGCGCGCGCTATCGACCCGACACAGGCCAGCGCCACGGGCCTGTTTCACCTGAGAAATCGCGAGTGGTGCTGGCAGCGCATCGATGAACTGGGGTTACCGCGTGAGATATTCCCGCCGCTGACGGACGCCGGACGTGTGATCGGCGCGCTCAGCGATGAAGCCGCGATGCACCTCGGATTGCAGCCCGGCACCACGCTGGCAATGGGCGGCGCCGACAGCCAGTGCAGCCTGTTGGGCGGCGGCGTCATCGCGCCTGGTGACGTCGCCGTTGTCGCCGGCACCACGGCGCCGGTACAGGTTGTATTGGCGCAACCGGCCTGCGATGCGACGGGAAAATCCCTGGGCAGTTACCACATCGTGCCCGGCCGCTGGATACTGGAAAGCAATGGCGGCGGCATGGGCTATTCGATCAGCCTCGTGGCCGGCATGCTGTTTCCAGACGCCCCCGAACCGGAGTTGCGACTCATGGCGGAGGCCGCGCTCTCGGAGCCCGGCGCCGCCGGGATGCTTTCCACCCTGGGAGCCGAGGTGATGAACATGCGCGCTCCCGCGATGCCAATGGGGCAGCTCACCCTGAGTCACCTGGTCGCCGGCGGCGATACCCCTGTGCGGCGCCACCTGGCACGCGCGGTGATCGAAGGTTGTGCCAGCGCCGTCCGCGCCAATCTTGAGCAACTGGATTCCGTGCTTGCACTCAATTCAATGGCTGGCACTGGCGATGCCCTGACGCTCTGCGGTGGCATTTCGCGCAGCGATCTCTTCAGCCAGCTGCTGGCGAATATCACGGGGCGCGAGGTACGCGTTCCGCAAACCCATCAGACTGCAGCGCTTGGTGCGGCCCTTTGTGCAGGTGTGTCAATCGGCGATTTTGCCGACTTTGACAGCGGCTGTGCGATGCTGTGCAAGCTGCGTCACCGCTTCGAGGCAGAGCGCGAACATGCCGTCCTGAACGGACAACTGTACGAGGTGTGGTCACGATTTCGCTCTCGCTCCGAAAGCACCACCGCGCCGATCGCCGTCGACCACCTGTTGCCACGCGTACTCAAAGAGCCGGAGCAGAGCAACGCCACTGGAACCGCGCCAGACACCGGGTTGCACGCCCTGGTAACCGCCTCCTTTGACTTCGGCTCGCTGGCGAGGCTGCGCGAGCACATGACCGTTGAGTACGCGAGTTTTCGCGAGGCCAAACGCCTGCTCACCGGCCCGGACCTGGTCAAGGCCCTGCAGGGGATACAGGTTTTCGTGACTGAGGTGGACGTAGTCGACATCCACGCGCTGCGCCAGTTACCCGATTTGCGGGTGATCGCCGCCTGTCGGGGCGATGCCGTCAATGTCGACGTGGAAGCCTGCTCGGCCTGTGGGATACCCGTACTGTTTGCGCCGGGGCGCAATGCGATAGCGGTCGCCGATCTCGCCGTCGCCTTCATTCTCAACCTCGCGCGCCGAGTGCCCGCCGCCTCCCGCTTTTTGCAGCGGGAGGATTGCACCGCCGGCAACATGGGCAAAATGGGTCAGGCGTTCAACCAGTTGCAGGGCATCGAACTGTGGCGCAAGACCATCGGCCTGGTGGGCCTGGGCGCAGTCGGGCGCGCGGTTGCCAAACGCCTCGCCGGCTTCGAGGCCCGAATACTGGTGGCCGACCCCTTCATCACAGCGGAGCAGGCGGCGCTGGCTGGTTGTCGCCTGACAGACCTGGACACCCTGTTGCGCGACAGCGACTTCGTCAGTTTACACGCCGCCGTGACGCCCGAGACCACAGGAATGTTAGGCGCGGCTGAGTTCGGCCGCATGAAGCAGGGCGCGTTTTTCATTAACACCGCACGCGCCGCGCTGATCGAGGAGCAGGCGCTGGTCGACGCCCTGGAGAGCGGCCATCTGGGCGGCGCCGCACTCGACACCTTTGCAGTGGAACCCCCCGGTTTCGACCACCCTCTGGTACGGCACCCGGCGGTAATCACCACTCCCCACTCGGCCGGCAACACGGTCGAAGTAGCGAATCACCAGGGCGCGAGCGTGTCGGCCGCGTTGCTGCAGTTATTGCGCGGGGAAATTCCGCGCAACATAGTCAACCCGCAAACCCTTGACGCTTTCAGCTGGCGGGGCGCGAGGCGCCAGCCCGACGAGGCGGAGCTGGCGCGGCTCGCCGGCAGAAGCGGCCCCGCTGTCAGTGACCTGCAACGCGATGCCAAAACGGCGCGCAGTGCAACAAGCCCTGTACCGGCAGCCGTGCAGCCGGGCACCGCAGCTGTCGCTGCCGATGTGGTTGCGAAGATGCGCGAAATCCTGGAGAAATTCTGCGCCGGCATGGCGGCTGATCCCAAACTGAACGCCTTCAGTGTTGACCAGGATGTCACCCTGCATTTCACCGCGCATGACCTGGGACTGGACTTCCACCTGGGCTTGCAACAGGGCCGGGTCATCAGCGCGCTGGGGCCGCCGCCTGCAACCGCGGAGGTGCAACTGCAAATGCGCGGCGAGATACTTGACGGCATGTTTACCGGCACCGTCGACGCCATGGAATGCGCAATGAACGGTGAGCTGTCCTTCATGGGGGATGCCGCCAGGGCGATGACGCTGCAACATATCCAGGAGGACATGGAACGCAACTATCGCGCGGCGCGAAGCGCGGTCGGCGACCCGGGTGATTTGCGTGGGTCGCCACCGCCCGGCGAAGCAACAGCGGCACCGGAGATCGCCCCCGGGGATATTCGCGACGAACTGGTTGCGATCATGGAGGAGCTATACGAGTCCGGCGTAATCACGGCTACCGGCGGCAATATCAGTGTGCGCGTGCCCGGAACGGAGAGCGAGGTCTGGATTACGCCCAGCCGTCTGTTCAAGGGCGACCTGCGCCCCGAGTTGATGGTGCGCATCAATCTCAGCGGCGAGAGTCTCGTTCCCGGGGCGCGCTCGCCGTCCAGCGAGTGGTGCATGCACACCCGCATACTCGAACGGAAAAAAGACGCCAAAGCGGTAATCCACGCGCATGCGCCCAACGCCACGATCCTGGCCAATTGCGGATTACCGTTTCTACCCATATCGACGGAGGCGGCGTTCTTCGGCAATATCCCGCGGGTCCCGTTTCTGATGCCGGGTACGCCGGAACTGGCCGATGCGGTGGCGCAGGCGATGGATGGAGAATGGGCCGTGCTGATGATCAATCACGGGATTATCGTGGCCGGTCGCAACTTGCGCCGTGCCGCAGACATGGTGGAGATTATCGAGCGCTCCGCCGAGGTCATACTCGGCTGTTACGCCGTGGGCAAGGAACCCCCGGTACTGCCGCCGGATGCGGTTGCTTACTTCCGTAAAATGGGCGATATCGTCGCCTGAGACCACCATCCGCAGGAGAAGAACATGCGATCTGTTGACGAAATCGAGGCGGAATTGATCGCTCCCGGCGGCATGTTTGAACTGGGAGAGGAGGAGGTACTCGGCGAGCAGGTCAAGGTGTTCAAGAACCGCAATCGCTCCCTGCGTGAGATCGTGGAAAGTTCCGCTGCCCACGGCGACAGCGAATACATCGTCTGTGAGGGGCAGCGTATTTCGTTTCGCGATCACCTGGCTCGTGTCAGCGCGGTCGCCTGGCAGTTGCGCCACACCTACGGCGTACAACCCGGAGACCGCGTCGCCATACTCGCTGACAATCATCCGCAGTGGATCATCACGTTCTGGGCCACGGTCAGCATCGGCGGTATTTGCGCCGGACTCAACGGGTGGTGGAGTCGGCAGGAAATTCTCTACGCGCTGGACGATGCCGAGCCGCGCCTGCTGATTGCGGATCGCAAGCGGCTGGCCCGTGTAGCTGATGACAGGCTGTCCTGCCCGGTGATCTGTATCGAAGATGACTTCACTACCCTTGAGCAGGGCTGGGACGCCAGGGATGGCCGCGCGCACGCGCTGCCCGATTGTGCGATCGCTGAAGACGATCCCGCGCTCATTCTCTATACCAGCGGCACGACCGGGCGCGCCAAGGGCGCATTGCTGAGCCACCGCTGCCTGATCACTTTTCTCGCGTCAGCCATTTTCAGTGGCGTTCGCATGATGATGATGGAAGCGGAATCCGGAGCAGCCGTCACGGGCAACTCACTACCCAACTGCGGCCTTTTTTCAGCGCCCTTGTTTCACCTTTCGGGCCTGTTCAGCGGCGTGGTGACCAGCCTCGCCGTGGGCATGAAGACCGTGTGGACCCTGGGGCGCTTCGATCCCGAAAAGGTTCTGAGGCTGATCCAGGCGGAAAGAGTTACGACCTGGCCATCGCTTGGGAACATGGCGGCCCTGGTTCTGGGCCATCCGGAGTTCGCGCAGTACGACGTCTCCAGCGTCAATCGCCTGGGCACAGGCGGCGCCCCCACGAGCGCGGCCACTCAGCAGCGCATGACGCGCGGATTTACCGGCACGGGCGGTCGCATGGCGTTGGGATACGGCCTGACCGAGTCATCGGGTGTGGGTACGCACAATTGGGGCGAATTGCTACAGCAACATCCCGATTCCGTGGGCAGGGTTTTTCCGGGAGTAGAGATCAGCATTCGCGACGAGGATAACAGGGCTCTGCCCACCGGCGCGCAGGGTGAAATCTGTATCCGGGGCAGCTGTGTGATGCTCGGTTACTGGCGCAACGCGGAAGCGACACAGGCGGTGATTACGCCCGGCCGCTGGCTGTGCACTGGCGATATCGGGCACTTTGCCGGCGAGTTTCTCTACGTCAACACCCGCGCCCGCGACCTCATTCTGCGCAACGCGGAGAACATCTACCCGGTAGAGGTCGAGCACTGCCTGGAGTTGCACCCGGACGTAAGCGAGGCGGCCGTGCTCGGACAGCCACATGAGGAATGGGGCCAGGAAGTTCGGGCGATACTCGTGGTCGCCCGGGGATATCAGCCAGATATCGCTTCGCTTGAGGCCTTTTGCGGCAAACGTCTCGCCGGCTTCAAAGTTCCCACGCAATGGGAGTTCCGCCACCTACCGCTGCCGCGCAACGCGGCGGGCAAGATTCTGAAAAACGTCCTGTCGGGTGATGCGGATCCTCCAATTACCGAAGGATGAGCGGCACCCCGATGTACGCGACAGGCGCACATTACGGCGACTGACAGCCAATGAGGAACGTGCGGGGCGAGTACTTCGACTCGCCTAACTGGCCAGTTCCCCGCTCACATCTTTCTGCCATTCTGCACGCCTGCGGGCCTGCAGGATAAGCTCACGCACTATCATCAGAAAAATGAGCAATGAGGGCAGCAGAAAAAACAACAATAGAAAGAACACTGCAAACTGTATCATCACAGATATCATACGCCTGCCTCTTTCACCGATGAGGGTCTATACGACTTCCCGGCCACACAGGGCAGAACATCATGCACCCGAATCTTGCCGCCAGCCCCCAATTTATGGTTCTTATGCCCCATGCACGTCATCTGCCGGTTTCCCGCGATGCTGCGAGACGCGACCTGTGCGTGCCGAAGCCGTTTCAACTCCCAATCCGACATCCCTGTCCGCGACCAGTATAAGTTAAAAGGGAACTCAACACACCTGTTGATTGCTGTGCAAATTACCTCAAAGCGTACTAGTATCCCCGCAGCGCTGCATAGCGTTGCACGTGGTAGTGCTCATCACCCAGCATCTGCTGCGCCACGCGGGCGCGCTTGAGGTAGAAACCGATATCCTCATCGTCGGTCATCCCGATACCGCCAAACATCTGGATCGCCTCGTCACTGACCAGCCTGAAGGTTTCCGCAAGCTGCACCTTGGCGAGACTGGCCAGCAGCGCGATATCCTGCGCGTTACTGTCAATGGCCTGCAGCGCCTTGAGTACCACGGAGCGGGACAACTCGATTTCGCAGAACATCTTCGCGGCGCGATGCTGCAAGGCCTGGAAACTGCCTATCAGCTGACCAAATTGCTCGCGCTGTTTCAGATAATCCAGGGTGCGCTCGAAGGCTGCCCGCAGCGAACCGAGCATCTCGGCCGACAGCGCAATGTTTCCGCGATCAAGAATCGCATTGAGTACGCGGCCGCCCTGGTGCAGTTCCCCCAGCAGATCGGCACTGGCTATTGCGACATCCTGCAAGCGAACTTCGGCCATGTTGCGGCTGTCCACCATGATCCGCCGCTCCACAGATACGCCGGCCGCGGAGCGCTCCACCAGAAACAGCGACACTCCCGACGCCCCGGCGGTTGCCGCGGCAGTGCGCGCCGCAACGATAAACCTGTCAGCAACGTGGCCGTCGACAACGTGAACTTTTGTCCCGTTCAGCACATAGCCGTCGCCGCGCGCAACGGCGCGGGCAGCCACCGCGTCCGGGTCGTGGCGAGGGCCTTCCTGGTGTGCCAGCGACACCAACAAGTCGCCGTTGGCGATCCGCGGCAACAGCGCGGACTTCTGCGCCTCGTTCCCACCCAGCAGGATGCCAGTGGCTGACAACACCACCGTGGAAAACAGCGGACTGGCCACCAACGTCCTGCCACTGGCCTCGAGTAACACGCCCAATTCCGTAAACCCCAGACCCAGACCGCCAAAACGCACGGGCAGGCCGGCCCCGGCCCAGCCCATGGCAACCATCTCGCGCCACACGGGACGGCTGAAACCATCGAAATCCCGCGTGTCGCGCAACTGACGCAGCGCGCTGACCGGCGATTTCTCGCGAAAAAAACTCTCCGCGGTCGACTGCAGTAGTCGTTGTTCCTCGCTCAGGACCAGTGGCATATCGCAGAACCTGTCTTCAGGAAGTCGCAGGCAGGCCCAGCACCCGCCTGGCAATGATATTCAGCTGAATTTCAGAAGTGCCGCCCTCGATCGAGTTCGCCTTGCTGCGCAGCCAACTGCGCGCAATCCGTCCCTCATCAAACACCTCGCCTTCCCAGCCCAGGCCTGCCATACCGTGGATGGCCAGGTTCAGTTCATGCCGTTGCTTGTTGATCTCCGAGCCGCAGTATTTCAGTATCGACGAAGCCGGCCCCGGATCGGCGCCTGCTTTCATTTCATCACCAACACGCTGCATGGTCAGCGCAAATGCCTGCTCGCGAATCTGCAGCCGCGCCAGGCTTTGGCGCAACACCGGGTCAGCGAGCTTGCCGTGATCATCGCCCAGCGTCTCGAGCGCCACCTGCTCCATCGGCTTTTTCCTGCCTGAACCCGGGCGGCCCAGGGACGCCGCCATATTGCGTTCGTGCTGCAACAAATACTTGGCGATCGCCCAGCCTTTGTTGGGTTCACCAACCATGTTGGCCTTGGGTACCACCACATCGCTGAAAAATGTCTGGCAAAACGGCGAAGCGCCACTGAGCAGTCGTATAGGTGCAGTGCTGACCCCCTCCGAGGTCATATCAAAGAGCAGGAAACTGATACCCTCACGCTTTGGCGCCCGCGGATCCGTGCGCACCAGGCAGAAAATCCAGTCGGACATATTCGCGTACGAGGTCCATACCTTGGACCCGTTGACCAGGTAATGGTCCTCCATATCCTGTGCGGCAGTTTGCAGGCTGGCCAGATCAGAACCGGAGCCCGGCTCACTGTACCCCTGGCACCAACGGATTTCACCGCGCGCAATCCCGGGCAGGTGTGCGAGTTTCTGGGCCTCACTGGCGAACTTGAAAAGCGCCGGTGCAAGCATGATGACACCGAGGCTGGTCAGCGGGGCGCGACAGCCAAGGGCGGCCATTTCCTGCTGCAACACCTTGCACTGGGCGCGATCAAGCCCCGCGCCACCGTATTGCCGCGGCCAGTGGGGCACGGTCCAGCCCTGCGCCGCCATCCGCTCCAGCCACAGTTTCTGGTCTTCGCTCTGGTAGACGAACCTGCGCCCGCCCCAGCAAATATCCTCGTCGGCGACGACCGGTGTACGCATGCTCGCCGGGCAGTTTTCCTCCAGCCACGCGCGCACCTGCGCGCGAAAGTGATCAAGTTGTTCCATCGCTAACCCTCATCCGGATACCAGCGCCCGATTGTCACTGATCCGCGAGCCTGAACGCCACCAGTGTGTCTCCGACTTTCGTTTGCATAAAGGCATGCCCGCCGGCGGCTATCACCACAAACTGCCGGCCGCTTTCGCGCCCCCTGTAGGTCATCGGTGTCGCCTGCCCGCCGGCGGGCAGGCGATGACGCCACAACTGTGCGCCGCTTCGCGCATCAAACGCGCGGATGTAGTTGTCCATGGAGGCGCCGATGAACACCAGGCCACTGGCCGTGACAATCGGGCCGCCCGCGCTCGGCAACCCCATGTCGGGGAAAAAGGGAAACCAGCTGAATCCCGGCACCATATCCCTGGGCGTGCCCAGCGGCACCTCCCAGGCGATGCGGCCCGTATCGAGACTGACAGCCAACAGTGTGCCCCAGGGCGGCGCCACACAGGGAATACCGAATGGGGAGAGCAGCACCTCATGCTTCACCAGATAGGGCGTTCCAGTGTTGGGGGAGTAATCCGCTGTTTCCAGTTGCAGGTCTGCCAGGGGGATCTGCGCGCGCGGCACCAGCCTGTTGTGCGTCACCACGTAGTTCTGCGGCATGATCAGCAGATTGTCGTTGCCATCGTATGCCAGCCCGCCCCAGTTCTGTCCGCCGGCAACACCGGGATATTCAATGTTGTGCCTGTTCAGTGCCGGAGGGGTAAAAACCCCCCTGTTATCCGCCGCCGCTATTTTCTCGCGGCAGGCCTGGCGATCGAAGAACGTGAGCCCCCAGGCGTCATCCGCAGCGAGGCCATAAGGGTGCAGCGGCTGTGGAAAAGTGGGAAAGGGTTGCGTAGCAGACGTGTATTCTCCCGGTATTTCGGTCTGCGGGACCGGTCGTTCCTCTACGGGAAAAACGGGCTCACCCGTCTCCCGATCCAGGATGAACACGTGCCCCATCTTCGTTGCCTGCACCAGCGCGGGAATCGTGAAGCCGTCTTTTTCGAGGTCGATAAGTACCGGCTGCGCGGCCAGGTCGTAGTCCCACAGATCGTGGTGCACCACCTGGAAATGCCAGACTACGCGACCAGTGGAAGCATCCAGCGCGACAACGGAGTTGGCGTAGTAACCGAGATCGAAACCATATCGCTTCCGGTGGCCGCCGACAAAGTCCGGCCCCGGGCTGCCAAAGGGCAGGAATACCAGGTTGCGTGCGGGATCCGCGGATGACACGCCCCAGGAGTTTGGTGTCCCGAAGTGATAGTGCTGGCCGGGTGGTGCGCCTACTGCCGCCGGGGAGGGCGCTCCCGGCGGCACCGGGTCGAACGCCCAGCGCAATTCTCCGGTCCGCGCGTCCCAGGCACGGATAACGCCTCCTGCCGAGTCTATACGCTGGTTGTCACGTACCATCGCGCCCTGTACCACCAGGTCGTTGATCACCAGCGGGGGAGACGTCATCGCGATTTCACCCTCGGCGATCGCGCCCATACCACGGGTCAGGTCCACCGCGCCCCGCTCGCCGAAATCGCGGCACGCCTTGCCGGTCTTTGCATCGACTGCCACCAACCGCGCATCCGGGGTACCCATGAAAACGCGGGTCAGGCAGGGCGCGTTCGCATCGTGTCGCTGCACGCCACCCGCCATTGCGCCGCTCTGCTGCCACAGGGCCACGCCGCGGCACTTGCTGGTCCGGGAACTGCCCGTCGCCGGTTCACTGTCAAACACCCAGCGCTCCCGCCCGGTCTCCGCATCCAGCGCAAAGACGCGGCCAAAGCCGGAGCAGAAATACAGCGTGTTGTCATGCAGAATCGGCGTCGCCAGAAAGGAGCTGGGCGGCATGGCGGGTTGCAGTTCCGAAGAGTCGCCCGTGTGATACTCCCAGGCGACCTGGAGGTCATTCACGTTCTCCCTGCTGATTTCCCGCAATCCCGAGAAACGGGTGCCCGCCGCATCGCCGCCCCACACCGGCCAGCCGCCTGCGCCGTCCCGGGCCGCCACCACGCCTGCAACGCACAGGCACACAGTTAACAGGAGCAATTGCTTCATCGGAGCTTTGATTCCGGCCCTGGCTACACTGCGCCAGGCTCCGCCGCGTGGTCTTCCCCGTCTTCTTTGCCGTGCCCGGTGTCGGCCGTGGCGGCGTCATCGTCGCCGGGGCTGCTCGCTGCACGCGGACCGTCAAACAGGCCGGAGGTATCGATATCAGGCGCTCCAGTCGGGTCCAGCCGGGTGACCTTGGGTATGCCTCCTTCCACGTGCCAGGCCGGGCCGCTGGAATGAGATGTCCAGACATCGCCATGGCCATCGATATCCAGTTCGCGCGTGTAGGTGACCAGTGTGGGCAGCGGATAGATGGTCCATTGCCCGTTCTCGGGTTCGTACCGTATCAGCGAGTCGCTCTGGGTCCCGGTAATCCATACGTGGTCTGTTTGCGGGTCGAGAAACACCGCGTAGGGTACCTCACTGCCCCGAGGGATCACCGGAATCTCCAGGCTTTCCTCCCAGGTCATCGTGCGGGTGTCGAAACGGTTGATGGTGCCCTCGGAATAACTGGGCACCCACAGGTTTCCCTTGGAATCGAAGCGCAGGCGACGGGGGGAATCGAACGGGGTGGGAATCGATGTGACTTCAAGGGTGTCCGGATCGATCCGGCCGATGTGCCGCATATTCAGCTGGCTGAACCAGACGCTGCCATCGACGGGGCTGATGTCGATGCCATAAGGCATGGGCATGGTGACGCCGTCCATATCCGCCGAACGATCTTCCAGTTTGAACAGGTCGGCATGGGCGATAAAGCACGGGGTGAACCAGGTTATGAGGCGTGTTGTAAAATCGGGAAACTCAAGGCGGATAAAGGTTTGCTCGCGCGTGGCCGGATCGAACATGGCCACATGGTTGGTTGCGGTAACGGTGTACCACAAGCGTCCTTTCTTGTCGAAGCGCAGCGTATGCGGGTTGACGCCCTGTTCGAGGTCAACGATATCCCAGGTTTCGGTGGCCGGGTGGAAACCCGCAAGCTGGTTTCCGGATGCCAGCGTCAACCAGATGTTCCCGTCGGGCGCTGTCTGCAGCGAGTGCGGAGCGAGGTAGGTATCCACCCCACGCCGCTTGGCTTTTTCCATCTTCCAGTACACGCCGCCCGGCTTGTGATCACCGCGTGGAATCAGGTAGCTGGTGCGCTCCCCGTCGGGGTTTTCATCAAAGGTGATCTTGTGCAGGGTGTCCATCGGACCATCCACCGTCCAGATGGATCCGTCGGGGTGGTATACCATCAGGTCGTGCTGTCCGGACAGGGGGCCGCCCAGGTCCCACTCCTCGATAACCGCCCTGCGCACCTCTGCCGAAGGCACCGGCAGCGGCCCGTCTTTCCCGTCGTACGCGGGCAGCTTGCGCAGTACATTGGCATCGTCGTAAGCCGCCATCAGGTGGTCGGGCAACACTTCCCGCAGGCTGTTGCTGGTAATCGCACTGCGGCGCGCCATATCGCGAATGATTTCGACCCACTGGTCACGCGTATACTGCCGCCGGGAGGTCAACGGCGACCCCTGCTGATGGCAGTAGGTGCACTGCATCTTGAATTCCAGCAGATGCTCGCGCGTGTCGAACTCCTCCAGCACCAGGTTCATCCAGTAATTGCTCGGCAGTTGCTGGATCATTTCGCCGGGATCGCTGATACGCGTCATAGCAAAGCTCAACCAGCGCCCACCGGGTGCCGGGCCCTGGTTCTCAAGGATCACGTCCTTCCACCCAGCGCGACGCACACGGACTTTGTAGCCATCGGGCCAGGGCATCCCCGGGCTCAGGAAGCGGCCCTGCTCATCGGCGAAGATACTCAGGGAGTGAATGGGCTCACCGTGGAAAAACGTCACCATGGCGCCGGCGACGGGTTCACCGCCCGAGGAGACATTACCGTAGAAAAACCCCGCGCCGCGGGGGTCGGCATCGGTTGCGGACGCGAATGAACACGGGGACAGCAGGTTCAGGAACAGGCAACAGGCAAGCAAGCGTCGCATAACAGTATCCCCGGTTCGGTCTGGGTCTGGCGCCATCAACGAGCCATCGGCAAGGTCTCTGTCGCACACCTGGTGCGCTGGGGGAGGACTGACTCTACTCCCCGCGCGTTCTCTGCTGGGACGCTCTCCAGGGGTACGCGAAAAGCCATTGCGGAAGCCCACCGATTCAGAATGGCAGAAACACAGGCGCTGTTCAAGCCGGCGCTCGGGATGTAGCGGCTCAGGTTGAAACCGGTCGGTGAAACAGGCGAAACGGGGAACGGTGATTGACTGCGCATCCCACCCAAACCATACCGGTTCTTTTGCCGTATAACGTCTGCACGCGTATTGTAGGGATCGACATGGGAGGGCTGGATGACCGAAGGCGAATACAGAGTGGCGAAGAAACCCCTGCTGGGGATCGGTTCCTGTCTGGCGGGAAACGCTGTGCGCTACAACGGTGAAACCAAGAAACCGAACGACTATGTGCGCAGTATCTGCGAACATTTCGACACCCGTGCCTTCTGTCCGGAGATGGGCGTTGGCATGGGTGTACCGCGCCCACCCATCCGGCTGGTTGGCAGCGAAGACAGCGTCCGTATCGTGGATGTGGAGACCCACAGCAAGGACTATACCGGGCCCATCCGGGAATTCGCCCTGCAGGTGCTGCAGCAAGCGCCGGCCCTGTGCGGATATATCCTCGTCAAGGGCAGCCCGAGCTGTGGATACGGACGCGTGAAACGCTATTCGCAGGAGGGCCGGCATCTCGCCTCGGACCAGAACGGGGTTTTCGCCGATGCACTTGCCGACGCAGACCCGCTGCTGCCGCTGGAGGACGATGGCCGCCTCAACGACCCGGGCCTCAGGGAAAGCTTCGTCACCCGCGCCTGCGCTTACCACAACTGGAAACTGCTCGTGGATCAGGGACTGACCACGCACCGGCTGATCGCTTTCTACACCCGCTACAAATATCTGGTAATGGCCCACCATGTGCCCAGCTATAAAGCACTGGGCCCGCTGGTCGCCAACGCCAGCCAGCTGCCACTACAGGCGCTGTCGACGCAGTTCATTCGTACGCTGATGGCCGCCCTGTCCCACCGCGCCACCCGCCGCAGCCACAGCAACGTCCTGTTCCACCTCGCCGGGTACCTGAAGCGCGCTATCACCACACCCCAACGACAGCGTCTGGCGGCGCTGATAGAGGACTACCGGATCGGCAAGGTGCCCCTGGTCGTGCCTGTCACCCTGCTCAAGCACCATTTCGCCGACAACCCCAACGCCTATATCGACGGGCAGGTGTTTCTCGATCCCTATCCGGATGACTTGCGCGTGCGCAATCAGGTGTGAGCGGCATATATGGCTGCCAGCGCGGATTCGAGATCCGGGTAACTGAACTCAAACCCCGCTGCCTGCAGCCTCCCGGGTATTACGCGCTGCCCTTGCAAGAGCAATTCCCCCGCCATCTCCCCGACCAGCAGGCGCATCACCGGCGCCGGCACGCCCGCCTGGATAAACGTACGGTAGTGCCTGTTCAGCGCGGCGGCGAAACCGCGGCTGGTAACCGGTGACGGACTGGTGATATTGAACGCCCCCTGCACATCCTCTCGTTCCAGCAGGAACATCAGTGCGCGTACGACATCCCGGCGATGTATCCAACTCAACCACTGATGCCCCGTACCGAGCCAACTGGCGATCCCGACTGAAAATGATCTTGCCATTTCCGACAGTGCGCCACCGCCAGTGTCCAGCACGACGCCCAGGCGCAGAAGGCAAACACGCGTACCCAGCGACCGGGCCTGCAAGGCCACGGCCTCCCAGTCACTGCACAAGGCCTGCGCGAAGCCCGGCTCAACCGGCGATGACTCCACCAGGACGTCATCGCCCTGATGACCATAGTAGCCGACAGCGCTGGCACTGAGCAGCGTGGCCGGGCAGTGTTCCATTCTGCCGAACATAGCGAGCAGTTGTCGGGTGGTGCCGAGACGACTCTCGACGATCTCGCGCTTGTACGCTGCGTTCCAGCGACGGCCGGCCAGCGAGGCGCCCGCGAGATTGATCACCGCATCGAGCCTGGTACGCCTCGATATCTGGTCGAGCGTACCGATATATCGACAGTGCGGCTGGTCCGTGTGCCCGTGACGACTGAGAATCGTCACCTCGTTACCGGCAGCCAGGAGCGCCTGTGTGACCGCTGTACCGATAAAGCCTGTACCTCCGGTAAGAAGAACCCGCATGAACACTCCCTCCTGCTGTTGCAACAGTGTACGCCAGGCAATCGCAACGGATCACCTGCCAGCACCGCATCCATTTTCCGCCCGGCCCCGTATACTTGGCCCGTGAGTACTCTGCGACAGGATATTGACAAGCTGGCACGCTTCATTGTCGAGCACCCCCGCCTGGTGGTGCTGACGGGGGCGGGCATCAGCGCGCCATCCGGCATACCGACCTATCGTGACCAGCAAGGGGCCTGGCAGCAGGGCGCGCCCATCCAGGAACAGGCTTTCATGGACGACGAACACACGCGCCGCCGCTACTGGGCGCGCTCCCGCTACGGCTGGCCGCTGATACGCGATGCGCTGCCCAATGCGGCTCATCACGCGCTGGCAGATCTGGAGGCGCAGGGTCGCATCGAACTGTTGGTTACCCAGAACGTCGACGGGTTGCACCAGCGCGCGGGTAGTCGCAAAGTGCTTGACCTGCACGGGGCGGTCGACCGCGTGCGCTGTCTACGCTGCGCCGCGATGCACCCCAGGGAGACTGTCCAGCAGCAACTGGATGACACCAACCACTGGCCGGTCGCCGTCGGTCACAGGCCGCGTCCCGACGGTGATATGGATATCCCCGATGAGCTGCTGCGCCAGCTGGTACTTCCGCGATGCCCCCTCTGCGGTGGCGACCTGAAACCGGATGTGGTGTTCTTCGGCGGATCCGTGCCCCGCACCAGCGTAGCAGCCTGCCACCAGGCGCTGGAGCGCGCTGACGCCCTCCTCGCTATCGGCACCTCGCTGATGGTGTTCTCAGGGTTTCGTTTCTGCCGGCGGGCGCATCGGTCGGGCAAGCCCGTGGTCCTTCTGAACCCGGGCGTTACACGCGCTGACCCGCTGGCCCGGTTCAAACTCCCCTCCCTGGCCGGGCCCCTGCTCGAGGGCACGCTCGAGCGGCTCAAGCACGACCTCGAACACCCGCCATCCTCTCCCTGTAATCCCAACTGAACAAGCGCTGAGGCTCGATCGTAATCAACACCTCGTCCTCGGATCGCGATAACAACCACTTTCCCAATGCCGAGTCGGCACCGCCCAGATACCGCTGCAACATCTGGCCCAGCATCTCACCGCCTGCATCGGCTTCGAGCCGGGCGATGCCCTGCCCGCGCACGCCGTAATAAGGCGGCTCGTTGGGGGCCACTTCAAAGCCAACCCGCTCGCAGCGTTGCAGCCACTGGACCAGCTGCGAGGAGCGATGCGACACGCAATGCAGCTGCCCTCCTCCGTAGCCGTACCAGACCGAGACGACGCGCGGAAAGCCGTCCTCAGCTACACAGCCCAGACGCAGTGGGAAGCGGCTCTGTGTGAGAAAGCCATCTACCTGTTCCCTGTCCCACGGACCCTTCAGTGCGGAAGCCATTGTTCTCACTCTCCCGCCAGGGATATCTGGCTCCCTTTACGACTTGTCACACCGCAGGCCCGCCGCATCATCGTAGCGATAGTGAATATCCACCACCCATCCCGAACCAGACTCATCACTGATGTTCGAAACACCGCGAAAGCGGGTCAGGCGCTGCAGGCTGGCGTCGTACCCCAGTTCAATCCGGTCCGCCAGCATGCGCAGCAACCAATTGCCCGGTTCCAGGCTGAAGCACTGGTCGGAATCCGTGTCATAGCTGCAATGAGCTCTTTCGATGCTCATCTCGACCAGGGTCTCGCGGGACGCCAATGGAAACTGAAACCGTCTGCTCTCACCGGCAACCAGACTGTCCCAGTGTGTGGTCACAAACGCATCGAAACCGGCATCGACGACTATCGGGTACCCCGTATCGGGTTGCAGCGCTACCAGCGCGGGAGCGCCCTCACCTTCCGTGGTACTCACGATGACCTCGCCATCCTTCAATTGCACGCCGAAAGAGTCGTTCGAACTCAGGTTGTGCTGCACAAATGAAGGGGTCAGCGGGCCGCTCTGGTAATCCAGGGTCTTGTGGGCGATCAACCGCTGTTCCCTGTCCCGGTAGAGGACCTTGCGCGCCAGTGCATCAGGGCTGACACAATGCGTTTCGCTATAAAGCAGCGTATGGCTGCGCTGGTCGAAGGCCTCGCCGATCGTCTGTCCTACATACTCGCCGGCCTGGGCATTGCCTGCAGCTGCCAGCACGCACAGCAGCAGCCCGGGGCGAATACAGCGCAAACCGCTCCCCCTGCCGGCGCACAGCGGGGCGGGTTCGGGGAGGCCAGCGACAGAATGTCCAAATTTGCTGTTCACGGCGCTGTATACGCCGGCAAGGCCTGATTGGATTACGCCGGCCAGGGGTAACGGCAAAGAATGATCCCGATAGCCTTCATTGACGTACTGGTATCAGGACACTTCTTCACGGTGTCCTGATAGCCGACCACTGCAAGGAGAAAGACAATGCTACGAACACTGCTTGGGGCAACACTGCTTGCCGCCCTGGCCGCCTGCACCCAGGTCCAGGTCACGGACTATGCCGACGCCAGCCCACAGCTGGATATCGAGCAGTTTTTCAACGGCGCGCTCTCCGCACACGGCGTCGTCAAGGATCGCGACGGCAGGGTGATCCGCTCGTTCAACGCGGATATTGCCGCACAGTGGAACAATGGGATTGGCACCCTGGTGGAGGACTTCGTCTTCGATGACGGTGAAACCCAGCAGCGCATCTGGACGCTGAAGCGCAACGGTAACGGACAGTACACGGGTACGGCCGGGGATGTCGTCGGCGAGGCGGCGCTGCAACAGGCGGGCAACGCGCTGTTCCTGGACTACGTGCTGCGACTCCCCTATCGCGGCAGCGAAGTCGATGTTCGGGTTGATGACAGGATGTATCTTGTCTCGCCCGACGTCCTGATCAATGAATCCAGTATGAGCAAGTTCGGTGTACGCGTCGGCGACCTGTTGCTGGTTATTGAACGACGTCCACCGCGCCATTGATTTGGCGCTTCACGCGCCTGCCGCTGCTTACCTCACCCCGTTGCGGTTGTCGCTGCTTTACCCGCCAGCATCCACTCGCGAGGCGCCCGCAGCAGTTTGACGATTTCATCCCCTCCGTCCGGTGGCAATGACCGCTGCAACGACGTCGCCAGCGCGGTCGCCAGTAACCTCTGGTAGTACGGCAACTCTCTCACGAAAAATGGCAGGTCTTCGTCTATCGCGCCCCGTTCAGCCAGCGACTCAACAAACCCCGCTACGAATTCCTGCGCTTTCTCCATCGCCGCCGCGTGCGCTCCACTCTCCGCCGAAACGTCTATCTCCCACGTCATATCCTGACGGAGCCGGCAGCGGCCGAGGAACGCGCCGGGTTCGCGCTGCCCCCACTCGAGCGGCCCGATCAGGGACATCGTCCAGTCCCTCCCTCTGGCGTAGAGATAGTAGTCTTTTCCGATCACCGGTTTGAAGTGGAAGCGGGCTGCGAGCACCAGGGAGGATATGCAATAGTCGCGCAGCACCGTCTCGGGGGCCTTGATCGCCGCCACGCCGGGGCGCACTCCCTCCCAGTCCCGCAGGAGGGGCACAACCCCCTTGCCCTGAGGGTTGGGATTTTTTACCCTCTCCATCAGTTACCCGGTGTTTGCCGCAATACTGCCGCGATCGCCTTTTCCATTTCCGGACTCTGGGGCACTGTGCTGCTGCCAAACTGGCCGACCACTTTTCCTGTAGCGTCGACGAGGTACTTGTTGAAGTTCCATGCGGGTGCCTGTGTTTGCTCCGCCAGTTCGCGAAAGACAGGATTGGCGTTTGCGCCGCGCACATGGGTGGGCGCTATCATCGTGAATGTGACACCGAAGTTGACATAACACACTTGCGCCGCCTCCTCCTCGTCACGCGCTTCCTGCCGGAAGTCATCGCTTGCGAAGCCTACCACTTCCAGACCGGCGTCCCTGTACTTTTCGTACAGTTTCTGCAGTCCCTCGAATTGGCGTGTGTATCCGCAGTGACTCGCGGTGTTAACGACTAACAGGGGTTTTCCCGCGCTCAACTCGCACAGGTTGACCAACTCGCTGGAATGCAGCTTGCGCAGGTCGTGATCAAGAAAATCAGGGCAGCCGGCGGCAACTGAGCCTGACGCCAGAGCGAAAGACAGTGCTACTGCTTTTTGCAACATCGCCGGCTTTCCCTTACAACCACCCTCCCCTGCAATCCTAGCAGATCGTGGTGGAGGGCGATCGCTTGCGCGTCCCGCTGGTGTCAATATCCAACAGGTACCAGACATAGCAACGCGAAAAAATGCCGTTGAGAATCAGCGCGAGTGCAACAAACGTCACAAACCACTCGATCACGTTCAGCGCGGGCTGGGAAAAAGCCCATGCCGCGAATGCGACTCCCAGAAACAGCCTTACGACACGTTCGATATTACCCAGGTTGCGTTCGATCATAACGTTTCTCCCAAAGTGTGTTCTACGGACACTCTGTATACGGGATATCGTCCTGTATGGATCACCCGGCCTGCTTGCACCAGCGCTGTGCAGACGCTGTTTCCCGACCGCCAATCGGCGCCAGTATGGCGAAGGTCCAGCCCCCCGGGGCATACTGCTCCAGCACCCTGGACAGGCGACGCAACAACGGTGTCATCTCCTCGAAAGCCGGCCTGGATTTACCGTCTGCGATGACGACGGCCAGGGACTGCCGCCGCCGACCGCCAAGGTAGTAGCTCACGGTGGGGTTTTTCAGCAAATTCTTCACCCAGAATGATCGCTCGCCGCGCACGGTACTGATCAGGCGGTAGCGCCCCAGGCGAACGCTCCACAACGGCGTCCGGCGCCGCATGCCGCTCTTGTATCCCACGGTTTCCAGTACAATCAGGCTGGCTGGCGTCAGGCTCGGGGAGCCGATCCCCAGGCGCACCGCCGGCTCCACTACCGCGTTCAGCCTGCGAAACAGCGTTTGCTCAATCCTGGCGAGCGCCGTGCTATCGGCACCGGAACGCGCACCCTTGCTCGCGGGTTTGTTCATACTGGTTCTCCCATTGTTTCCGCTGACTGCATCGTCGCGGACCCTGCCACGCACGCGCGCCCCACCCAATGCTCACGCGTTTCTACGCGAACCCATTGCAAACGGATCAGGTGAAAAAGGCAATCGCTTGCGGAATCTGCTACGCGGCGCAATCAATAAGCGGGCACCGGGAAAACGCCGACCGCCCCTGATTGTACCGCTGTTTTCACGACTCGCCGCCCGATCCCGGGGGAAACCCTGTTGGTGCTTCGTCAATACAGGTAAAGCGCGGCTGCACCACGCCGTCGCGCTCCACCTGCTCCAGGAACATCGCCAGCGGCCGGACCCACAAACCGCCATCCCCGTAGAGAGGACTGTAGACAACCAGATGTTCGCCGGTCTCCGAATGTGTGGCGACACCGTGCACGGTGTACTCACCCCCCTTGAAATGCCGGTATCGACCGGGCTTCAGGTCTGCCATCAGACCGGGGAGAAAATCAGTACAGGAATATTGCGCACGCCCGCGGTGCGCGCACGATACTCCCTGTAATCCGGGTACATTGCCTCCAGCTTGGGCCATAACAGGGCCTCCTCCTCGGCGGTGGCCTCGCGCATGCGGTAGGTTTTCTTCTGGCGGCCGATCTGGATGTCCGATGTCTCGGCGGCCGCCACGTTGTAGTACCAGACGGGGAGTTTGGACATGCCGCCCTTGGACGCCGTCATCACCACGTCGTCGCCGTGCTTGAGGAAGAGCAGCGGCACCTTGCGCACCAGGCCCGATTTGCGCCCCACCGTGGTCAGGATGGCGACCGGTCCGCCCAGGAAGGTGTTCCACAGGCGCCCCCCGCTCAATTCGTAGACAGCGGTTTGCCAGCGCCCGACCTTGCTGATGATCCAGCTACCGAATTTTTCCTGTTTCTGTGTGTAGGGTTGGATATCGTCCGCCATGCTTGCAGCCCCTGGAGTAGTAGAAAAGTGATAGTGCCGCTGGTATATACCAGATACCCGACAGCAAGGCACCCTGCAGCCGCGTTTTTTCACCGGTATACCAGATAGGCGAACCCGTGGCATGTACCCTCCGGGTGACTGGGGGCAATTGACACCGCAGCGGACTGCGGACAGCATTATCCGCATGACTGCCACCGTCCGCTTTCCCGCCCTGATCTGCAGCGCTTGCCTGGCAATGGCAGCGCCGGCGTCGCCATCAGGCACCAAGAAACTGTTGTGGGGCGACACCCACCTGCACACCTCCTACTCGGCGGACGCCTACCTCGAGGGCAATTTCACCGCTGACCCGCATACCGCCTACCGCTACGCCCGGGGCGAACCGGTCGTCCACCCGTTTCACCGCGCCCGCGTACAGATAGAGACACCACTGGATTTTCTCGTGGTATCGGATCACGCCGAGTTCCTCGGCGGTATTCGACAACTACATCGGTACGGCGTCGATACCGCGAATATGGGGCCGATCGACAGGCTGATCAACTGGGGTGCGAAGCTGATGTTCAACTTCGTTCTCGCCAGCGGCAGCGGCATGCAATACTTCAAGTCATTCAGCGCGACACCGATGGATCCCCGTGAAGCCGCGGCGCAACTGTCGAAGGAAACGGCGTTGTCGATACCGGGACAGTCGCGGATCGTGGCCTCCGCCTGGAAAGAAGTCGCCCTGACAGCGGACGCCAATAACAGGCCCGGCGAGTTCACCGCACTGATCGGCTGGGAGTGGACGGCAGCGCCCGGGGGCGCCAACCTGCACCGCGTCGTCGTCACCGATGGTAATGCGGATTCCGCAACGACCTACCTGCCTTACTCTCGCGACGACAGCCCCTATCCGCAAGACCTGTGGCGCTGGCTGGACGCGACCAGCGCGGCGACCGGCGACAACTTCATCGCGATCCCGCACAACTCCAATCTATCCAAGGGCTTTATGTTTCCGCTGCAGACCCTGGAAGGGAAACCCCTGGGCAGCGAATACCTGCAGTTGCGTCGCAAGTGGGAACCACTGGTGGAAGCAACACAGACCAAGGGTGATTCGGAGACCCATCCAATACTTTCGCCGGAGGACGGCTTTGCGAATTTCGAACGCTACACGTTCTATATTCAGGCCTATCCCACCCCGTATAAACCGGATGCGGGAGATTTTGTTCGCCCGGCTTTGAACCGCGGCCTTCGTATCGCCAGCCAGACCGGCATAAACCCCTACCAGTTCGGGCTCATAGGCTCCACCGACTCCCACACCGGGCTGTCCTCCGCCGAAGAGCGCAACTTCCAGGGCGGGCAGCCCGCAGACTCGAGTCCGAACAGCCAGCCCCCGGATTTTGGCGGCGACGGCAACCCCACCGCCTGGGACGTGTCCGCCTCCGGTCGCGCGGCTGTTTGGGCCGAGGACAACACTCGCGAGGCCATTGTACAGGCCATGTTGCGACGCGAGGTCTACGCCACCACCGGGCCGCGAATCGTGGTGCGCTTTGACGGTGGCTGGTATCCCCCCGCGAGTTCCCCCTCTGCACTGCAACAGACCGACGCGCCGCATACCACGGACGGTGCCGATCCCACGGACCCACCATCGCCCCCAACCGTTCCGATGGGTTCTGAACTGCCCGCGCAACCCGGCGCGCAACACCGACCCGGGTTTTCCGTGAGTGCGATGAAAGACCCCGCGGGCGCCAATCTCGATCGCATCCAGATCGTCAAGGGCTGGCTGGACGCGCAGGGCGAGAGTCATGAACGGGTGTACGATGTCGCCTGGTCCGAACCGCGCGACCGGCGCAGCGACGGCACACCGGCTGACGTGGGCAACACAGTGAACACCGCTACTGCCGGATACCGCGACGCCATCGGCGCGCCCGCCCTGCGGACGCTCTGGCTGGACCCGCAGTTCGACCCCGGTGAAGCGGCTTTTTACTACGTGCGCGTCCTGGAAATTCCGACCCCGCGGCATTCGCTCTACGACGCCGTCGCACTGGGCGAATCGCTGCAATCCCGCTGGCCGGGCAGTTTACAGGAGAGGGCCTATACGTCGCCCATCTGGTACCAGCCGGCCGCGATCCACTGAGCAGTGAGCGACAGGATGCGACTGCGCCCGATAGAGCCGCCCTGAACAGGGCCGCTAACGGAATTCTCCGTAGCGCGGCTTGCGCTCACTGAACAGTACGGCGTACGCGTTGTCGTGCAGGTACTTCTCGAGCACGCCTGGCCGCAGTTCCAGTGCCTGCGCTTCGGCGAGGCAGCGATCCATGGACAACACGGGGTGATCGGAGGCGAACATAATCTTGTGCTTGCCGCGCGTGTTCATATAGTGCAACAGCGATTCCGGCAGATACCGAGGCGAATAGGCAGAGGTCATCATGTAGAGATTGCGATACTTGATCATCAGCCGGATAGCGATGTCCCACCAGGGGTCGGCCCCGTGCTGCATGATCAGTTTCAACTCGGGAAAGTGCAGGCATACGCGATCCAGGTACATCGGGTTCTGGCACTCGCCGGCGACCGGCGGCCCCGGCAAACCGGTGTTTACGCCGACCGGGATATCCATCTCAACGCACTTGGCATAGAGCGGGTAGTATATCGGGTCGCTGGGTGGAAGATCGATTTCGAACGGCGTCACCCTCGCCATTACGAGCGGGTAGTCGCGGGCCAGGTCTTCCAGCGCCCACATCGCCCGCATACCTTTTTTCAGCCGCGGCTGCGCGGCGAGGTAGAAACGGCCGGGATACTTCGTGGTGAAGTCCAGCACGCGCTGCTCCGGGCGCTGGGGATCGATAGTAAGGAAGGCCTTCTCGACCCCCAGGCCATCCATGCGCGCGATCAGTTCATCGGCCTCGATATCGCGGAAGAAATCATCGCCCGCCTTGAAGTATTCCTCTTTGACCTTCTGCATGAAGGGCGCATCAGCCATGGCGCCCATGCTGACATTCACCCACGGGTCGATTGCTTTTACTGTCATTCACCGCTCTCCCAAAGCCGGGCAAATTCAGGTTCTCCCGGGCGATCACAGGACTGCCTGGTCCGGGCGGCCGGAACAGGTTCGCAGACTAGCATACCAGGCCGGGAGTGCACTATTGGCTGCTGACAGCAATGTCTCGCAGTTGTATGTATCAGTTTGAAGTCTCTCCACCCAATCCAAATCTCAAACTAACCCGCTATCCACAGAGAACTCTCGCCGAAAGCTGGCCGAAAGCTCGCTTGCACGCGCAGCCACGATGTATATCATAAGCCACCCGTTGACCCCGAAGTCGCCTTCACACCCCCTGGTTTCAATCATGAAAAAGACCCTGATCTTCCTGCTGTCGATACCGGTTGTTCTGGTTTTGCTTGCGGCGCTCGCGGCGGGCATTGCGATGCAGCAGGGCATCGCCTCCAGGTCGGACATCGCATTCCTGATCGAGTTGGGAAAACGAGAGGGGTTGGCCGCGGTGGTCTCGACGATAAAAGCCGAGTTGTACGGCGTTGACCCCTCGCTGGTGTCCGACCCCTCCTACGGTCGCGAACTGGTTGCCGGCCGCGGGCATGCGCCCTGGGTACTGCGCGGCAACCTTGACGGCAGGCCGCGGGTACTGGAGTTTGCGCTGGCGCCGGGAATCTGGGCGGCCTATGACACCGAGCGGCAATCGCTGTACCAGGTCTGGGAAGGCGACATACTCTTCGAGGGTTCGGTCTACGACTACAAACACGGTCCGCAGCCCACCAGCCAGGGTGCCTGGTACCTGCGTGACACCACGGGTGCTCAGTGGTTTCTCGAGGTGGACGGCGAAGAGTTGCCGGCGAGCGTGCAGTACCTCGGGCATGAATACAGTGCGGGGCGCAATAGCGCGGCGATGCGCTTTGCACTCACCGCCGGCTCCCACCGCGTGGAAATGACCGAGCGCCCCGAACTGGAGCAGACCGCGGCGGCCCGCAGCCTGGCACGGCACTTCGAACGCGTATCCGAAATGCCGGCGGCCGATGATAAAAGCGCCGAACTGTTCGGTGAACTCTCCGCCCAGATGCTGCCGCTGCTGGATGATACCACCGCCGAGATCAAGGTGGGGTTTCGCAGCGGTGACGGCAAGCGCCACCTCGCCGAGGGCACGCTTTCAATTCCGCTGTCCCTGGCCACCCCGATCCCGGATAAAACCGACGGGAGCGCCGACGCCAGCGCCGGGGAGACGTCTGAGCACGCCGGGGGAAAATCCGTGATCGCCAACAGCGATTGTCTGGGCTGCCACGCCGAGGGGCACAAGATCGCCGGGCCGGCCTGGGCGCAGGTCGCTGGAAAGTTCCGGGGCCGGACACAACCCGAGGTGGTCGCGGCACTCACTAAAAGTGTCCTGGACGGCAGCGTGGGCACATGGGGTCCGGTCCCGATGCCCGCGCACCCGCAACTTTCCGAAGCGCAGGCCACCGAAGCGGTCCGGTATATCCTGAGCGTCGACGAACAGGCGGCCAATCTCAACGTGCCAACAAACAGCGATGGCCAGCCGTATACCGCTACCCGGGGCTACGAAGTGCTGCCCCGACTGGACTCACTCCACCCCTCGTTTTCCCTGGAGAACCTCGCGCCACCGGGTTTCGAACCGAAGGTCGGCGGCCTGGCATTCCGTGATGATGGCAAGCTGCTGGTGGCGAGTTGGGACAGTGACGGCGCTGTATTCCTCCTCGATCCCGACGCGCCGCCAGAACAGCGCGTCAAGCGGATCGCCGAAGGGCTGCAGGAACCATTGGGCCTTGCCGTTGTTGACGGGCGAACCTTTGTACTGCAGAAGCAGGAACTGACCGAACTGGTCGACACGGACGGTGACGACGTCATTGACCGCTATCGCGCTGTCTCCTACGACTGGCCCAGTGGCAGCAACTTTCACTCCTTTGCCTTCGGCCTGCTGCCCAGGGACGACGATTTCTACTTCCTGCTGTCGATATGCGTGCTGCCCGGCGGCGCCAGTTGTCCCGAGCAACTGCCGACGCAGGGCAAGCTGCTGCGTGCCGACCGCGATGGGAACGTGGAGGTCCATGCCTCCGGCTTTCGCACCCCCAACGGCATCGGCACCGGCCCGGACGGGGAGATTTACGTCACTGACAACGAGGGTGACTGGCTGCCCTCCAGCAAACTCATTCGTATCGAGAATGCCGCTTTTTATGGCTCGCGTGCGGTACCCGGTGACGGGGTGATGACGCGTGAGGAAACCCCGCCTGTCGTATGGCTGCCACAGGATGAGGTAGGCAACTCACCCACCCAGCCGCTGGTACTGACTGAGGGGCCCTATGCCGGTCAGATGATTCACGGTGATGTGTACAACGGCGGGATCAAGCGCGTGTTCCTGGACGAGGTGGACGGAGTTTTACAGGGCGCGGCCTTCCATTTCAGCGCGGGTTTCCAGGGCGGAATCAATCGCATGGCGCGCGGCCCCGATGGCGCCATCTATCTCGGTGAAGTGGGCAATCCGCCCAACTGGGGTGAGTACGGAAAATCCTGGTACGGACTGGAGCGCATGACCTGGCAGGGCAACAATGCCTTTGAGATGCTCGCCGTAAAAGCGCAGAGCGACGGTTTCGTGATCGAACTGACACAGCCGCTGGCTGAAGGGCTGGCTTTGACGCCTGCCGATGTGACGGCCAGACAATGGTTCTATTACCCGAACGAGCAGTACGGTGGGCCCAAGTATGACGAAACTCCGCTGACTGTCTCAGCGGTGGAAGTTGCACCGGATCGCCGCAGTATCCGCCTGCGAATTCCCGGATTGAAGCCGGGTTACGTGGTTTACCTGCGCCTCGCTGACCACCTGCGCTCGGCGAGCGGCGACGACCTGTGGACGGCCGAGGCCTGGTACACACTCAATCGCATACCGAAGGGTGCGCCGGCCGCACCGACCGCCAGCATGCACAGCACAGCCTCCGGCGACGGCTGGCGCGACCTGTTCGACGGCGAGACCCTGAACGGCTGGCGCAATGTCGGCGGTGACGAGGACGACGTGAGAAAGTGGACCGTGCAGAACGGCGAACTGACCCTTGTTCAGGACGGCGTATTGCCCGCATGGGAGATGATAAAGAGTGCCGTGTTCGGCGGCGCCAGCGGCGACCTGATCTACTTCCGCGAGAAGTTTCGCGACTTCGAACTGAGCCTGCAGTGGAAGATTTCTCCCGGTGGTAACAGCGGTATCTTCTATTTCGTGGAGGACGAAACGGAAAGCGTTGCCTGGCGCACCGGTATCGAAATGCAGGTGCTGGACAACGATGGCCATAAGGACGGCAAAATACACACCCATCGCGCCGGCGACCTGTACGACCTGGTTGCGGCCGATCCCGAAACGGTTCGTCCGCCGGGCGAATGGAATGACGTACTGATCCGCGTAAAGGACAACCACATCGAGCACTGGCTGAACGGCGTGAAAGTGGTCAGCATCGAGCGTGGCTCGGCGGAGTGGGATGCGCTGGTAGCCGCCAGCAAATTTGCGGATATGCCCGGTTACGGCAAGTCCGAAGCCGGTTATATCGCGCTGCAGGATCACGGTGACCCGGTCTGGTACCGCAATATTCGCGTGCGCGAATTGTAGTCCTCTCCGTCACAGGCCGGTGACTGCGCTACTAGCGAGCGACCCGGCCTGTCAACAAAAGGCGCGTCGATAAGTCGAGAAAACTGGCGGTTTTGGCAGGGATTGTCGGGAAAATGCGACCCACATCACAGCCAACCGCCTGCTACTATGCCTCCTCAGGGCCCTATACTATACTGCAAAACAGATATGCACCCGCAGACTGCACTTACCGGTACAGCGCAGCTTGTACGCTTTTGCGAAACACGGGCGCACACAAAACGGACGGGTTCAATATGTGGGCTGGGGCGGAATGAATGGCAACATGCAAAAGGCATGCAACAGGCTATACCCTGATTGAACTGATGGCAGTGCTCGCAATTGCCAGTACATTGTTGATAGTCGCAATCCCCATGTTCAGAACCCAGGTCCAGAATAGCCGCATGTCGGCGGCGGCCACCGACCTGCTGGGCACTATGATGTCCGCCAAATCAGAGGCCATTGGCCGCAACTATCCGGTGACGGTCTGCATCAGTAACAATGCGCCGGATGAGAGCGCTCTTGAGTGCGTTGCCAACGGCCAGTGGGAGGGCGGCTGGTTTACTTTCGTCGACACCGATGGCGACGGCAGCCTGGACGCTGGTGAGGAGGTGCTACAAATCCGCCCCCCACTGGCCGAAAATGTGACTGCGCGCAGCTCCAGGACTGGTACAGGCACACTGGAAAACAGCGTCACCTACCAGCCGAATGGCCTCACCAACCTGACCGCGACGCGCGAGATATTTATCTGCAATGCCGCGAGATACGGTGTCACAGCCCGGGTGCTTATCGTATCCATTCTCGGTAAAGCGAGCATACTGCGGGATGAGGACGTGGAGGAAGACGAATGCCAGGGCGAGTAGCAGGTGCTCCCTCGGCCCCGGTCGCCGCCCCGCGCCCGGCACCCGGCTTCACGCTGCTGGAAGTGATGATATCGCTGGTGGTACTGGCGATCGGCGTGATGGGCATCATCGGTTTGCAGACGTCGACCTACAAGCAACTGCAGAGTTCGCAGAATTTTTCGAGGGCCGCTATGCTCGCGGGCGACATGGCGGATCGCATGCTGGCGAACCAGGGACAGGTCGCCGCCGACGCCTACCTGCACGACGATGCACCCGACGGGGTACCGAGTCCCGACTGCAGCAGCGCGGCCTGCACCCCGGCTCAACTGGCCGCCTACGACATCTGGTACTGGCAGGCGGAACTGCGCGATGAGGGCCCCGGTTCGCTGCCCGATGCCAGCGGCGAGGTGTACCTCGAAGACGGCGAGTACATCATTATGGTGCGCTGGAACGACAGCCTGGATCTCGCCACCGGTGAGGCCTGCGACGCGCTTGATCCGGGTGACGTCCAGGATCCCGATGATGACCTGGATTGCTACGGCTACGCACTCAACCTCGGCTGCCTGGACGCGCTCGGGGCGCCCTGCCCATGAGCGCCCGCGTCCGCCAGGCATGCGCCCCTGCAGGCAGCCGCGAACGCGGACTGACCATGATGGAACTGCTGGTCACGGTCGTGATTCTCAGCCTGCTGATGGCCGGCCTGTCGCAACTGGTGGTCACCAATTCACAAAACGCCAACGCCACCGGGGCTCTGGCGAGAATCGCGGACAGCGGGCGCGCCGCAATCCAGTTGCTCTCGGCCGATATTCGCCGCGCCGGCTACCTCGGCGGCAACATCGATCTGCTGGACGCGGCAGACATGATCAGCGGTACCCGGGAGATACCCGCCTACGCGATCAACTGCGTCGCCGACACCGGTGACTGGGCGCTGATGCTGAATCAACCGATTGTCGGCGTGAACGCGCCGGATGACAGCAGCGCCATCGCGTACGATTGCGTCGCGGACGCGGACGAGGACGGAATTGAGTGGCTGCGCGGCGATGTGCTCACCGTGCGCTACGCCCCCACCCCGGACATCGAGGTCGCGGACATGCTCCCCAACAGGCCCTACCTGCGCGCAACCCTGATCGACGGCAGGCTGTTTCTGGGCAGCGAAGTCAATGATACCGCGAACGAGGTAAACGATGATTCCGCACGCGATTATAACCTGACGGCCCACACCTACTTTGTCGGCGCCACGGATCGCACCTGCGGGGGCATTGTGATTCCCGCCCTGTTTCGTAAAACTATCGGGGATGACGGGCTGCCGGAAACCCAGGAACTGCTTGCGGGAGTCGAGAACCTGCAGCTGCGTTACCTGGTAGACAATCGCTACTACGACGCGGATGAGGTGCCGCTGTCAGCAAGCGGCGAGTGGCCGCGCGTGGCGGCGGTTGAAATCACCGTACTGGTGCGGTCCGAGTGCCCGGAAACAGGGTTTGATATCAACCGCACCTTTGCGCTGGCGGACGCCTCATACACACCCGCGGACCTGGCGTTCAGACGCCAGGTCTTCACCACGACGACACAATTGAGAAACTGAACATGCCCGTGATTCAGGATCGAACAGACAGGCCCCGAAGCACCGAACGCGGCGCAGCCCTGATCGTCAGCCTGATTCTGCTGCTGATCATGACCATTATCGGTATTTCCGCGATGAACAGCGCGCGACTGGAAGTCAGTATGGCGGGGATGATGCAGCGCGAGGAAGCGGCGCTGCGCGGCGCTGAGCGAGCGCTCTCCGTTGCCGAGCGATACACGGAAGATACGGTGGGCGCGTTTGACGACCTCGTCGACGGCCACTATCTGGCGGAGGACGAAGACAAGCCGGTAACCTCCGAAACCGACTGGTCGGGATACCTCAGCCTCGGGGCGGCGGAAGTCAGTGAACTGGGCGAGCACGACGAGTTCATCGTGGAGTACGAGGGGCTGGTGACACTGCCCGGCAGTGCCCTGAACGATGGCGGCGACGCGATAGCCGGCGACAAGGTTAACGCCTACCGAATCACCAGCCGCAGTGAAAACGACGGCAAAGCCGTGCGCATCATTGAATCGATCTATACGAAGTTGTACAACCCAATGGCGCCCTAGACGGCGCCAGGAGAATGTAGCGATGACTTTCTCGACAACAGCAGCACGCGCAGGCCTGGCCACGCTGGCCATGGCTGTCTCCCTGCAGGGCTTCAGTGCAGAAAGGTTATTTGCGCCGATTGAGCAGCCGCTGGGCTCGATAGCGCCCACCGTGCTGTCCAACAGCGACCTGCGCGGCAATGCCACCAGGGGCTACCGACCCTGGTTTGAAAACGGCAGTTGGCAGGGCGATCTCGTGGAATACACGGTCACCGATACCGGCGCCTTGAGCACCAGTGTCCGCTTCGGCTCGCCCTCACCCACCAACAGCGGGTCCAACTGGTCTGCGCTGCTGAGCTTCGCCGCGCAAGATGCGAGCACGTATTGGGATGCCGGGCGCAAAATCATCACTTTCAACGGCATTTCGCAGGTGCCGTTTCGCTTTACCGACGACGGCATCGGCGCCGCCAACAAGGCGCTGCTCGACCCCGCTGCGGAGGACGGCGCCTCCACGATACTGAACTACGTGCGCGGCGAGCGCAGCAATGAGTATCCCGACGGCGTGCGCCTGCGCCCGCGCACCTCAATTCTCGGTGATATCATTCATTCCAAACCGGTCTACGTCGGCGCGCCCAACGGTGCCCGGACAGAGAATGATTACGCCGAATGGGCGGCGGGAAGGCTAGAGCGCGCGCCCCGCGTTTACGTGGGCGCCAACGACGGCATGCTGCATGTATTCGATGCCGCCAACGGCAACGAGGTGTATGCCTATATACCCTCGATGCTGATGGGCAGCCTGGCCACGCTCACCGCGCGCCCTTACAGCCACCGGTATTTTGTCGACGGCGAACTGAGCGTGCGCGACGCGTATTTCGACGGTGCCTGGCATACGCTGCTGGTCGGTTCGCTGGGGGCCGGCGGCAAGGGCTTCTTCGGCCTCGACATCACCGACCCGAACCTCTCGAGCGAAACGGCGAATACCGGCAGTAACAAGAAGGTACTGTTTGAGTTCGACGCCAGCGCGGATGCGGACCTGGGTTTCTCCTTCAGCCGACCGGTGATCGCCAGGCTGAACGACGGCGACTGGTATGTTGTCGTCGGCAATGGCTACAGCAGCACGAACGGGGTGGCCATGCTGTACCTCGTCAATCTCGAGACCCTGGCTCTGACCAAACTCTCCACCGGTTCGGGCACGGCCGATAACCCCAACGGTCTGTCATCGCCCGGCCTGGTCGATACCGACCGCAACGGCACCGCCGATTACGCCTATGCCGGGGATATCGACGGCAATCTGTGGAAATTTGACCTGTCCAATACCGAACCCGATGAGTGGTTCGAAGCCTACGGCCGCCCGCTGCATCCGGGCGCCGGCAACCAGGCGATCATGCACGCGCCGCAGATCACGCGTCACCCGCTGAACGGCTACATGCTGTACTTTGCCACCGGCCGCTTGATTACCGCCTCCGACGTCAATGACATCTCGATACAGTCGCTGTACGGCATCTGGGATTCGGGGAATACCCCGCCCGATGCCAACGACCAGTCCCTGTTGACGCAGACCTGGGACGGGCCCAAAACCTACAACTACACGGACAGCGAGGGCAGCGCCGCCACGCAGACCATCGCAATCTACAACGAGGATGCCGGTGACCCGGACTGGACGACGGATCATGGCTGGAAAGTCGATTTCCCGGAAGGTTTCCGCGTGCTGCAACCGGTACAGGTGCGGGCGAACCGGGTGGCGGCGACGGTTTTTAAACCCAGCGCCAGCGAGCAGGGAGAAAACTGGCTGGTGGAAGCGCTGCTCAGCGATGGCGGGCCCAACCCGCCCGCAGCGCCGATCTTCGATCTGAATGTGGACAGGGAACTGAACGTCGCCGACCTGTATGACGACGACCCGGGCGTGGACACAACGGAGTGGCATGTCCCGATGATGTGGCAGCAGGCCAGCGGTATCATGTCGCAGGTCACCATCGCGTATCTCGCCCCTGGCTTCGATACCCTGTTCATCAATTATCTGCAGCCGCCGATCGTGCCGGATGTGCCCTGTGGAGGACGGGATATCTGCGAAAACGGCTTCCTCGGCGGGCATATCGATGTACAGACCTACCGCGGGGACGTTCCGCCGGGCGGCGCGGCCACTGCGGATACCGACGCCTTCGACAGCAAGCGGCGACAGGTCTATGTCGACTTTTTCAACCTGTACTGGCCCGTGAACCGGCCCAACACATCGATCATCGACCCGGACAAAAGCGTGCTTAACCAGGTCGAGATCGACTCCAACGGCAGTGGCGCACCGGCCAACCCCCCAACGGGCAGCGGCATCAATGGCAATGAAGAGTTTATCGTACTGCTCGCCAATGCGGATTTGTCGCCAGGCAGCACGCTGGTCATTGGCAATTTCTTCAATAACAACCGCAGGGAGTGGAACGTGGTTGAATACCAGAGGCGGATTCACGACGCACTGAAGCACTGGGATCCGACCGTGCCCAATTCGTATCCACAGGAAAGTGATGGCGATGGTGATTATTATCTCGACGGCGTGTGTGTCAGCGACGGTGACGGCGACGGTGATTGCCAATCGCTGGTGTTTACCTGGAACGCACTCAAGACCGCCGGCCGCAGCATCAGCCACAATTTCGACGACCGCGCCATTCTCGACGGCGGCCTGCATCCCACCCAGCCGCGATGCGTCAGCGGCACGGATGGCGACCGGCCTGCCACGTCACGCTGGCGCAACGGGGCCCTCACCACGCAACTGGTGAAAAAGAGCCACTTCACCACTAACCCGGTCAATCCGGCGATTTCGATGGTCGATGTCCAGCTACCCGATGACCTGCCGCCCTTCGTGACCACGACAACAGGCGAGCGGGTGTATACCCACATCGATTACGACGACAACCAGTATGAAACCGTCGGCGGGCTGCTGGCCGGCAACGACGCGGAACTTATCTGGGAATCCACCCTGTTCTGGCATTTCGGCGCCCTCGCCGATATCGCCGGCCTCGGCCGTCCGTGTTACGGCGAGCCCGGCTGGGCCGCCGCTGTCGCCTTCGAGCAGAGCAACAACCCGATCTCCGCCACGCTCGAAGCGCTGGGATACGATTTCAATGTCGATTCCCTCGCCGCGGCGGTGGAAGCACTGCGACTCCAGGGATGTGACGTCTCCGGGTCCAGTTGCAATGCCGAGTGGACGCTGCTCAAGACCATACTCGACATCAGCGCGGACTACACCCGCAAGCGACTGGATTCCGCCATCGGTCTTCCACCGCTGCCGATTGACCAGCCGCCGGTTGTCGTCCCCGGCGGCAGCACCGGCGCCGGCCTGCGCGGCGATGGCGGCGATGGCGCGCTCACCGAGGGCCCCTCCTATGAACCCGGCCGTATGAGTTGGACCGACGTTGTCAAGTAGTATGGACAGAATGAGCGGGCACGAGCCAGAACGGCGAAGCATGGCCGGTAACGCGGGATTCTCACTGATCGAGGTGATGATCGTACTGGTGATTATCGGTGTGCTGTTGCTGGTCGCCGTGCCGGGTTACCAGGACGGTATGAGAAAGTCACGCCGCGCCGACGGCATGCGGGACCTGATGGAACTGGTCTCGCGACAGGAACGCTTTTACGCACAGAACAGCCGGTATACCGACAACATCAACACCGCGGCGGGCCTGAACTTCCGGCCCGACGAGGACGCCGATGACCCCACGGTGAGTTCCGAGGGGCATTACACGCTCAGCGTAACGGAATGCGCGGGATTCGATCCCGATGAGTTCGATAGCTGCTACGAGCTCAGGGCAGCGCCGCTGGGCGAGCAACAGAAAGACCCCTGCGGAACACTGACTGTTAACAGCAAAGGGCAGCGCGGGCACACCGGATCGCCGGATAACGACGAATTGCGGTGCTGGTAATATCGATCCCGGCGACGCATGGTCGCCCTGCCCGGATTCACGGCGTGTACCAGATCGGCGACGTCCAGGCCCGTTCCTGGACAGTGGCCGGAACGTCATCCAGCAGGGGCAGCTTGTTGTTCACCGCATCGTAGGTACTCCACCGCGGCGTGGGTATCTCCAGCACCCGGGCGTAGTACACGGCGGGGAGTTGCGGATCGAACTCATAATCGATCCAGCTGCCCATCAATTCGGCGCTGCCGATGGTGTTGGTATAGCTGGCATTGTCCAGGTCGACCGTATTTCCCACCGGAGGCAGAATCCCGAACAGATCCGGCTCGCGATCGTCCGACCATGCCACGTCGACAATTTTCTCCTGCGGGTTGCTGGCGACATCGATCCAGCTCTTGATGATTTGTATGCGATCGAGGTTGGCGCCATCGGGGTCTTTCAGCGCATGCACGGTGAAGGTCAGGGGCGTTTTCAGCCCCGAGAGCTCCCCGCCCATGGGTACGCCCTGCGCATAACCCTGCCTGACCAGTGCCTGCGGATCTTTTGCCTCGAGCCCCACGCCGCCAAAAAACCTGGGCTTTATCCGCGGGCCTGAGGTGGCGAACGTCTCGCGGTTGCGCAGCGCGTCCCAGATATCGCCGCGCGTGTTTTTACTGGCCCACACGCCGGTCAGCGCCCCGGGATTGGATTCCCGGACCAACACCCATCCCGCGATATCCTCCTCGCGCCGGCGTTGCACTGTGTCGTCCGCACCGCCGTGACTGCCAATGTAAGTATCTTCGGCGACATCCGCCGGCGTACCATTGTGGCTGTCGCTGCCACCGACAAACCCCAACCTGAACGGATTCTGCCCCAGCAGCCGGTCGAAGTTCACCCCTTCGACCAGGGCCGCGCGGACAAAGTTACCCTTCTGCAAGCTGCGGTCACTGTAGGCCTGGATACTGTCGGCATTTTCAAAATCGGCGAACTCATCGGCGGGCCAGAACCTGCGATGCACCTCCGAGCTACCCTTGACCTGCATGAGTTCGACCACCCGCTCAAAATGACTGCGGCGCTCGGCGTACACCGCGTCGATCGGCTTGCCGCTGTTATCGACGAGTTTGAACATCAAGCCCTTGCTGGCGTTGGAATTATGGGGAATCGCGGTGAGCCTGCGGCCCGCGGCCTCCTGCTCCTCCATCCAGTCCCAAAGTTTTTCCACGTCGCTGCTGTCCAGCGCACTGAACGGCACCTCCGGGACGTCCAGGTCCCGGAACAAAACGTTGCGATGCATATTTCCGCCGTCGGGCGCGGCGCTCCACTCGAAACCCGCCAGGGTGGAAAACACGCCCGGCTCGTAGTTGTCGATCGCCGCCTGGACAGCGACCTGCCAGCCGCTCACCGCCGTCTCACGACCGGCATGGAACGGGGGGTGGCCGCCCCTCCCCGAGCGCGCCGGGCCCACCACGTACTTCAGGAACCACGCCTCGCGCTCCTCTATCCCCGCCAGGTTTCTCAATTCCTCCAAGCGCGGATGATGATGGCCTTTGGCGCCCTCGACCTGGGTAGAGTACATCTCGCCGAGATACTCAGCGTGATCGGTCACCGCGACGAAGTCCAGCGGCCGGGCGAGGGTGTGCTCCTGGCCGTTAACAGTCATTGATTCACCGCGGGCAAAGCGGTACGCCATGTCCGGAGTCAGGCGTGTACCCGCTATATAGGCATCGAGGGAATAGGAAGTATGGACATGAATCTCGCCGAAGTAAGCCGACTTGAGCGGTTCATCCGGCACCGCCGCCTCTATGTCTTCGAGGGTTTTTGGCCCGCTGCGGCTAGCGGCCGCGGCCACCACCGTTTCAGGACCCGGTGAAGGCGCGACAGCAACGGCCGCAGCGTCCTGCCGCCGGGAATCGCAGGCGGCCAGCGCGCCGCAGACCGCGACAATGAGACAGGTGGCTCGCACACTGACTGGCCGCCGGGTGATTCCATGCGGGGTGTCCATGGCCGTGATTCCTTCTGTGACTCATTCCTGTAACCGACCCCCGTATTCTGACACGATTGCAGTGCCAGTGCGCGAGTTGGGCTGTTCTGTCCGCCCCGGCCGGGGAGCGCCCGGCCACATCATGAGCCGGACTTAAGCATTCAGCACTATCTTGTTGAATTTATTCGTCTTTATAAATTTTTTTCTTTACTTCCTGCACACTTCTTGTGTACAGTTGCCGACAGAATAAATAATCGAGCACCCCATTAGGTTTTTCTCATGCGATTATTGTCCGCGCTGGTCTTCTGCCTGCTCGCAAGTACCCGGGTGACCGCTGACGAGGCGGCCCTGATACGTGAATTGGCTCCCGATATCAACCCGTCTGCCATATCCGAGGCCGTGTCCGCGATGAAATGCGCGCAGAAGAACGGCATTGGCGAAGAAGCCAGCCGTCTCGCGATTATCGACTACACCATTCCCTCGCGAAATCAGCGGCTGTGGGTGCTGGACCTGAAAAACCGCAAATTGTTGTTCGAAGAGCATGTGGCGCATGGGAAGGGATCGGGGGAGGATATCCCCAACCGGTTTTCCAACCGTAACGGCAGTCACCAGACCAGCCTGGGCCTGTTCCTCACCGATGAAACCTACGAGGGGGGCAACGGGTACTCCCTGCGACTGCAGGGCCTCAGCCGGGGCTTCAACGAGTCAGCCATGGACCGCCTGATCGTGATGCACGGTGCTCCCTATGTGAACCCCGCCGCCGCCCAGAAATTGGGACGGCTCGGCCGCTCATGGGGATGCCCGGCGGTGCGTACCGAGGTCGCGCAGCCGATTATCGACACACTGAAATTCGGCCAGTTCATTTACGCCTACGGGCCAGGCACAGCCAGGCTTTCGACGTGCAAAACCGAGAATCTCTCGCTGGCCGGCATCACGGGCACACACAAGGCGAACAAGAGCTGAGGCGAATCGCGCCCCGGTTTTATACTCGCCAGCCCCTCTTCTAGCACTGGCAATCTCATGCAACTGACGCAATTCGCCACCGCACTTCTCCTCGGCATCGGTTATACGCTGGCAAGCGGGTGCCAGGCCCCCGACGGCAGATTCACCATTGCAGTCATCCCGGACACCCAGAATATGGTGGACTTCAAGCACCAGAAGGCCGCGGGGTTCGCGATCGACTCGGCTGAACTGTTCATGGGGCAAATGCAATACATTGCGGACAACACCGAGAGCAACGGTGGCGAGATCGCATTTGTCGCCTCGGTGGGAGATGTCTGGCAGCACCAGACACTGGTGATGGACCCGGACCACATGAAACGCGGCTTTCAGGCGATCGAAAACCCGCTGTTTGCCGGAGAGATCCTGGTCACCGAACAGACCGCGACCGTGGAAATGCCCAGGGCCCTGGAAGGCTACAAACTCATCGCCGCCACGGGCGTCCCGTTCGGGGTCGCCCCCGGCAATCACGACTACGACGCGATGTGGAGCGACAGTGCCTTCACACCGGATTTCACGCGCATCACAGAGTTGCTCTCTCCTGACGGCCGCTTGCAAGTCTACGATCCCCGGATCATGGGGATGCTGCACATCGGTGGGCTGACAAACTTTAACAGCGTGTTCGGGGCGCACACCGCCTTCTTCGACAACAAGGACTGGTATGTATCGAGTTTTAACGGCGGCGCCAACAGCGCCCAGCTGTTCGATGCGGGCGGGTACACCTTTCTGAATATCGCGCTGGAAATGCAGCCTTCAGACGAGGTGCTGGCCTGGGCGCAGTCCGTCCTTGATCAATACGCGGGCCTGCCCACCATCATCACCACGCATGACTATCTTGACCCTCGTGGCCGCCGCGCGGCCAACCCCATTATCGACCTGAAGCGCGTTGACCCGCTGGCGCACAACAGCGCCGAGGAACTGTGGACGGACTTCATACGGCAGAACGACCAGGTATTCCTGGTACTTTGCGGTCACCATCACGGACAGGCGATGCGCATCGACAACAATGCCGCCGGGCACGAGGTGTACCAGGTACTCGCCGATTACCAGGACAGGGGCCAGGCCGGCCTCGACGCGGGACAGGCGCGCACCGGGGACGGCCGTATCGTCGGCATCGGCGACGGCTGGTTTCGCCTGATGGAATTCGACACCGAAGCGACCGTACCGACCATCAAGGTCAGGACGTATTCCTCCCACTACAATGTTTTCTCCGGGGAACTGTCGGAGTACGCCACCTGGTATAAAGCCGGTGAGCAACCCGGCATGAACGACCAGCAGTTTTACCAGGCCGATGCCTACACTATTGAACTGGGCGATTTCAGAGCGCGTTTCGGCGAGCCGCGGTTTACCCCGGGCATTTCGGCCTGGATGGACAGGGCTGTTGCCTTCATCCGGTCCGGGAAGGAAGAAACACACCACAACTGACCGGTGCAACATGCCATGAAAGAGAAACTACATAAAATCCTCGATGGAACGACGCAGGACGAGTTGTTCGACTGCCTCCTGTTACTCGCGATCAGTGTCACGCAGCACCGTCGCAAAAACGGCTTCGTCACGCTGAGTGATTCAGTGGAGAGCCTTCACCCCGGTGCGGACTCGACCGAACAGCAGGAGCTGCGGGTGCAGGGAGAGAAGGTGGTCGAAGACGCGCTTGAGTTAGTCAGGATACTCGCCTCACAGCGCTTGGCGCACGCGGAACTGGAATCCAGCGGCCTGCCGGCGGAGAAACGCCGACAGCTGCGAATTCATGTCAGTGCGGCAATCAGGATACTGTGGCCGGGCGACACCGACCCCGTTGCGGCCAAACTGGAGAATATTTCATGGGGCGGCGCCGCGATCCACGTGGACCAGCTGAGAACAGACGGCGGCGATACCGTGCAGGTCATGGTTCCCGTCAGCCAGGGCAAGACCATATCCATCGAGGCTAAGATACTGCGTACCTGGGCGCTGCCGGACGGCAAGGGTCATGGCGTCGCGACGCGGTTTTCCAGTCTCAGCACGCGCGATGAAATGGAACTTGAAAAATTACTCAAGCTACTGGCGGAATCCTCCGATGGAGAAGGCCAGCGCTCGCACGCCCGATTGACGCAGCGCCTGGATATTGAGTTTGACGGCCTGCAGGAACTTCAGGCCACGCTGGATGATATTTCAGCGGGAGGAATGGGTATTACCGTGCCGGAACCGTTGCACATCGGTCAGTCCTTACAGACGGTCATCAGTGCGCTGGACGGCTCCAGCAGCCTGAAGCTGCGCGCGCGGGTCGTGCGCCAGGACCCGATCAAAATGGGACGGGTGGAAGTGTATCGCGCGGGGCTGAAGTTCGAGCACCACCCGGACGATTTACAGGAGCGTATCGACGAGTTGCTTCGCAAGATGGCAGCCGCGAAAAATGCGAAGTTCGGCTAACAATCCCGCCGGTCTTGCGCATAGCTCAAGCCTGGTGGTGGGCGGCCATTCGCGCCAGCACTTTTCCCTGATTTCGGGGTGGCCGGGAGCCTGTCGGACTTCGGATGATGCCCTGCGCTGATAGCCACCGCTTCAGCCCAGGTTGGCCTCGATCGCATCCAGAAAACCGTACATATCGAGCACCGTTTCCGCCGCGGGATCCGTCGTTTTGCCCTTCAGGTCGCCCGTTATTTTGCCCTGCGCCACGGTTTCGATCAGCGCTTCCTTCAATGCGCTGGAATAGTCGATCAGCGCCTCGTTATGCTCGCGCTGCGCCAGTGTCTCCAGGGCGTTGGCCAGGGCGTAGATCAGCGCCGAGGAATTAAAGAGCGCTTCCTCTCCACCACTTTCCAGATACTTCAGGTACAGGTCATGGGCGGTACCGTGCGGGGCCTCGTACAGCATGGTGCCGTCCTTGCTCTCTATAATCGAGCTGGCCGTCGCCAGGCTGCCTCCGAGCGCCGCCGATATGTCGGAGAAAATGTCGCCGTCCAGGTTCTGCGCCGGATAGAGCGCGTTCCTGGGCGGGTCGGTGATCATTTTCTTCAACTGGCTGGAAGGCCGCATTATCATAAACGAGGGCGGACGGGTGCCGGACTTGGCCAGCGCATGCCGCACATCGGTGATAACCGTGCTGAAGACCTCGTCGTATTCCATGTATTCGCGTTTAAGGCCGAAGTACACCTCCTTGTCTTTTTTCGATGCGTCGCGGAACACCTGGCCAACCCAGTCGGTAATCGCCTCCTTGTCGTTGGACATCAGCAGTATCGGGTCGTTTTCGCGGACTTCACGCGCATATTTCTCCTCACCGTCAACGACCACTTTTAAAATGCCATCCTCCTGCGCCGGCATATTGAAGCTGCCGTACTGGTCTCCCCCCCCGGCGCTCATGCGTGACAGCGAAACATGGTGCTTGCGGCTGGGAATCCCGTAGATCTTGAGCTGGCCCACCAACTTGAACAGCTTTCTACCCGTGGTGTTGTCGGGCACGCCCCACAGGGCCCGTTCGGGCGGATTGGACACTATGCGCGCCGCCTGCGCGTCGATCAGTTCGTAGTGATATTTCAGGCCGGCCTGCTGCAACTGCGCTTTGTAGGCCTGTTCATACACGTCCTCTATCGCCGCGCGCATAACCCCGTCATACCCCGGAATCACGGTATCTTTCAGGCCGAGGTAGACATCCCTGCTTTCATCGAGGGCCCGCTGGAACAGCGCGTGCGCCCAGGCTTTCACCTCCGCAATGCTGTTGGTGGCGAGCAACCACGGGTCGCCCTTGTTGACGCGGCGGCGGTGTAACTCCACCGACTCCCCACTGCTGCCGACGAACAGGAGCTTGATGACGCCGGTGACCCTGGAAAGCTCGCTATGGCTGTGCTTGATGCCACCACCCTCCATCGTCATGACCTCGATGTCGCGGCCGATCCACTCGGGCTGGAGAACCTGTAGGTTTCGGAACTCGATGTCCTCGCGCGTGATATTGCCGCCGATTCCCTTGCGGATGGAGCCATTGGGCGACTTGGTGGCCAGCTTGTCCAGTTCCGCCTCCTTTATGGTCGGGTGCTTGAGCAGGAGTTCATCCAGTTGCTGCCGGTTCACCGTCATACCGGCATTCTTGATACCCACGCCGTACTTTTTCAGCGCCGCTATCGCATCGAGCACCGCCTGCCCGTTACTGACAAGGCGATTCTCGGCGGACAGATCGATCTCCACCAGGTCAATATCGAGACGCTCGCGGACAAACTGGTCGAGAATACGCTCAAACGCGACCTGCGCCATTTCGTCGCCATGCAGGATTACCAGTGGTTCGGTCACCTGGATTTTAGTGGTCATGGGATCTCCCGTGTTCAATTGTAGGTAGCAGCCGGCCGTCTACAGTGCATCGGTGCCCGCCAGCCGGGCAGGATGGGTATGTGCAACGCCTCTCGCTACACCTCTCCAGAAAACACTGCAAAAACCGTGCCCCTGATTCCGCCGCTTCAGTGAATTGTTGCGGTTCGGCCTTTGATCGTGTAGCAGCTTCGACTGCCAGGGAGGCAGACGCGGTTCCTTGACCCAGATCCAGGACATTCGCCCCGCAGGTCGGATGATCCTGATCAGATACAACAATCACTTCCGGAGAAGGACCGCACTATGGCAGTTAACAAAATCTTTGTCATCATCGATCCCACCGATAAAGCGAGTACTGAGCACCCTCATGGTGTAAGGTAATGCCCTGCGACAGTCCGCTTAGCAAGCAACGCATACCGGGGGGAATGGAATGGCGAGCGCCGCGACCACACTCGAATACCGCGCGGGGGATACCCTGTGCAGGGGGGAGTACTACACGCCCGACAAACCGGCAGGCCCGCTGCCAGTCGTGCTGGTCTGCCATGCCTGGGACGGACTGAACGATGAAGTGCGCGAGAAGTCCCGAAAGCTGGCCGATGCCGGTTACATTGCGTTTGCCATCGACGTACACGGCGATGGCAGGGTCATCACCGACTTCGCGGAGTTAATGCCCACGCTCGCGCCATACCTGGAAAACCGTGCGCTACTGCTTGAACGGATGCGGGGAGCCCTGGAGGCAGCCAGGGCGATACCCGGCGCAGATGCGTCACGCATCGGCGCGATGGGCTATTGCTTTGGCGGCATGGCAGTGCTCGACCTGGCCCGGGCCGGTGACGACGTCAGGGGTGTGGTTTCGTTTCACGGTTCACTGGACGGCAATACCCTGGAGGGCCCCCAGACCGTGGCGACAAAAATCCTCGTGCTTCACGGTGAAGATGACCCGCTGGTTCCAGCGGAAACTGTTGCCCGGTTCAAAGCCGAGATGAATGCCAAACAGGCGGACTGGCAGCTGCATGCCTACGGCCATACCGTACACGCGTTTACCCGGCCGGCCGCCAATGACCCGTCATTTGGCACCGTCTATAACGCCGCTGCGGATCGTCGTTCCTGGCAGTCCATGCTGAACTTTTTTGACGAGGTGCTGTAAGAGCGCAACCGGGACGCTATCCGGTGCGCCAATCCCGTCGGCTACAATGCTGGCTGAAGCGTACTCGAACGCTCACGATCTATCGCCATTGGAACACCAAATGAGGGCTGCAGGAGCTGTGCAGGCAACACCAGCTGTTGCAAGTCCAGAGCGGACGTTTTGTCGAAAGAAGGCAGGATTTTACTCTGTTCCACATCGCCAAAGCTGCCCACCAGGTTGTCGTGGTGAATAATCACCACCGCCTGCGCACCAACCGCTCGCACGGTCTCGTCAACGTATGCCGACAGGTAGTCGGGGTCGAGGCTCATGATTCCACCCGTGCCGAGAAACACGACATCCGCGCTTACCCCGTCCAGCGCACCGGGTACGAACCCCGCGCTGCCCACGATCAGCATGGAAGCTTCGGGATGGCTGATGTGAATCGCGTAACTTCCCCCTTCTTTCCAGGCCGTATAGGGCGCCGGCAAATCAAAGGGCGTCTCTACCGCACCTTCAATCGCGGAATTACTTGCCAGGGGCGCGTGCCTGGACTCGTAGAAACGGATGTCGAACAAACCGTAGGAATAGGTTTGTCCCGGTTCGATGACCACAATGCGGGACTCATCAAATGCTGAACTGCGCGCGATATTAGCGGTCGAAAGCGAGCCCAGGACATCGCCCCCGGCCAGTCGCGCGAAATCCGCCGTGTCCATCGCGTGGTCATAGTGTGAGTGCACGGTCATAATTGCAGCGAGACGATCGACCCCATGTGCCGCTATCGCCTGGCCAATAGCGCGGGTATCCGGGGCGATAGGCCGCCTGAAGAGCAGATCGGACAGGGACGGGCGAGACACGAAGCCGTCTGTCACCAGTTGCGTTCTGCCGTCATCGACAAGCAGGGTGGCCACGCCCAGCCAGGTCACTGTCAGTGCCGAGCCGTCCGGTGCGGGATCCACGTACGGGATACCCACCTCGCTCATATCCGGTCGGGTGAGTACCCACAGCGCTGCCACGCAACCAATCGCCACCAGGGATTGCACGGTTCGCTTGATAATTTTTTTTGCTTGCATGGCTATTCGCGGCCGGGATTCCGAAGTAGCCCAGAGAATAGCAGCTAGCGGGCACCGCGCGAAACAACAGATTCGCCCGGTGGCGGTTCGGTTTGACATAGTGCAGTACGAGCCTGAGTGCCCGTGCATTTGCATTACCTGGTTCATCCAGACAGACTGGGCGATCACGGTGTCAGGCGAAACAGTCCGCCGCGGCTGTTTCCACGGCACCAAGCACTGCTATAGTGCCCGGCGAGGACGCAAATGACATCACAACTGAAAGCAGTACTGTTCGACTTCGGCGGCGTATTCACCGATTCGCCATTCCACGCCTTCAGCGCCTATGCCGCCAGAATCGGCGCCTCGGACGAGCAGGTAACCGATATCGTGTTTGGCGGTTACGGCATCGACGGCGACCATCCCTGGCACCAGGTCGAGCGCGGCGAAATATCGCTGGAGAACGCGCGCGCAGATATACTGGCGCTGGGGAAAGAGCAGGGCCTTAATGTCGATATCTGGGAAGTGTTCATGGCCATGGCCGAGAACGGCGGCGGCCTGCGCCACGAACTGGTCGACTATGTGCGCAAAATCCGCGCATCGGGCCTGGCCACCGGGATCATTACCAATAACGTGGTGGAGTTCAGGGACCACTGGCGCGGCATGCTGCCGGTCGATGAACTGTTTGATTTCGTCGTGGACAGCAGCGAAGTCGGCATGCGCAAGCCCAACCCCGCGATCTTCGAGAAAGCGCTGGAAATGGGCGGACTGAGGCCTGAGCAGGCGCTGTTTCTGGACGACTTCGAGGGCAATGTCATCGCCGCAAGCGCGCTCAATATCCAATCGATCCTCGTCGACGGCGATGGCATGAAAACCATAGCCGACCTGGAGGAGATACTGGGATTGAACCGCCCTAACGCGTGAACAGGGCACTGTCCACGGGCCGGGACGCAGAGTCAGGACACCACGCAAGCACGAGAGCGCCACGTGAAACAGCACAAGACCTTCTGTCGGATCTGTGAAGCCCAGTGCGGCCTTGTCGTCACTACCCGTGACGAGCAGATCATACGTATCGAGCCCAACAAACAACATGTGGCCAGCAGTGGCTACGCCTGCATAAAGGGCCTGAAGATGGGGGATTTTGTCCACAGCCCAGACCGTCTCAAGACGCCCCTGAAGAAGGTCAATGGCAGGTTTGAGGCGATCAGCTGGAAGCAGGCGCTGCGCGAGATCGGCGACAAACTGCGAGCGATCCACCGGCAACACGGCGGCGAGTCGATCGCCGCCTATATGGGCAATCCGATCGGCTTCAGTCTCTGGCCTTCGATGACCATGGCATTCTTTCTCAGGGCGTTCGGCGCACACAAACTGTTCACACCCGGCACACAGGACTGCGCCAACAAGTTCGCGGGGGGCGAACGGTTGTTCGGAGGCCCCAATGACCAGGTCTTCCCTGACATCGATCACACGCAACTGCTGATTGCCGTAGGCACCAATCCGGTAATCTCGAAGATGAGTTTCATTTCTGCGCCGCACCCGATGGACCGCATTGCGGCGATCGAAGAGCGCGGCGGGAAAGTCTACTGGATAAACCCAAGACACACCGAGTCGGCGAAACGCGCCGGTGAGCATGTCGCCATCCGCCCGGATACCGACGTGTTCTTCATGCTCGGGTTTTTGCACGAGATCATACGCCGCAATGCGGTGAACCGCGAACACGTGGCCAGGTACATGAACGGCTACGACCTGCTCGCCCAGACCGTATCGGCCTGGCCGCCGCGGCGCGTCGCGGCGGTTACGCTGATTCCGGAGGAAAAAATGCAGCAGATGGTGACCGACTATCTGGCGGCAGACGGCGCCGCGATTTTTTCCGCTACCGGTGTCAACCAGGGGCGATTCGGGTTAATGGTCTACTGGTTACAGGAGGCGATCAACGCGATCACCGGAAACCTCGACAAGCGCGGCGGCGTTCTCGCCGGCAGGGCGGTTTTTCCGCGCGCCCCCGCTGCCGGGGCGCCGATGATATCCCGCATCGGTAACACCCCTTACGTCAACAGCACGATACCGGCCGCCATTATGGCTGACGAAATACTGACACCGGGCGCCGGGCAGGTGCGCGCGATGTTCAATATGTCCGGGAATCCGCTGCTGACGTGCCCGGGAAGCCGCCGGCTCGCCACGGCTTTCGATCAACTGGAACTGTTTGTCTGCCTGGACATCGTACGCAATGAAACCGCCGAGTACGCCGACTATATCCTCCCTACATTGCACAGCCTGGAACGCGCAGACGTACCCTTTTACTTTTTCACGATGATGGGGTTGATGCCGGTGCGCAGTTTTTCCTATACGGATGCGGTGGTCGCGGCGGCCGGGGAAGCGCGGGACGAGGGCCTGATATTCAGGCAGTTATGCCGCATCGCGGGTGTGTCGCTGGCCGGTTCAAGAATGCTTCAGTGGCTGTCCAACATCTCCGAGTTACTGGCAAACGTGCCGTATCTCGGACGACTGACCAGCCTGGACAAACTGTTCCTGGGCGTGCTGACCCGATCTGCGAAACTGGGTGGGCTGGGAAAAATGCGCCGCTATCCCGACGGTCGCCTGCTGACACCGAATCGTCCCGGCGATTACCTCGGACAGCGTGTACAGACGCCATCGGGGAAAGTGGAGCTGGCGCCACCTGACCTGGTGGAGCGCGCAAAAACGCTGGAAGACGTTTTCCGGCAGGAACTCGCGGCAAAATCGGCGCTGAAACTCATCCAGAAGCGCGAACGCTTTTCTCACAATACCTGGACGCACAACGTGCAGGCGTTTGTTCAGGGGCGCCGCGCCAGCAACTACCTCTATATTCATTCTACTGACGCACAGCTACGTCACCTGAGTGATGGTGACATCGCAAGGGTCAGCGCGAACGGCGATCACATCGATGTCCCGGTCCGGATCGACGACGACATGATGCCGGGTACGGTGTCGGTACCCCACGGTTGGGGTCATCAACATGCGACGGGGCTGTCAGTGGCCAGCCAAACAGCGGGCGCCAACGTGAATATCATCATGCCCGACGGACCGGACACGATAGAGCCGGCGTCGGGAATGGCGCACATGAACGGTGTGATTGTCGAGGTGACGGCTGCTGCCGGTGATAGCGGCGCAAAGACTGCCCAGGCGTAAACGATAACCTCGGGCATCCGCCCGCCCCCACCGCCAACGCGTCTACTCATTCAGAAAACATAGCTCACCGTCACGCCGTACTCACGCCCCGGCCAGTAAGTTCCCTCCCAGGCCGAGGGCTGCCCTGGCGCGCCATTGAGCTTCACCGCTGGATCGATGTTAAAGTCTTCATTGGTGAGATTTTTTCCCCACAACCGGATATCCAGGCCGAGATCGCTCTCGAGAAAGCCCAGGTTCAGGCCGAACAGGTTTTTATCAGTACTGAACTCATCGGTGTTCAGGGTGTAGTTGGCTTTCGAATGCCAGGTCCAGTTGAGCCTCGAGTAGAGTGTCCAGGCCCCGGCGAGCGGCCGCTGGTAGCCCAGTTGCACGTTGGTATTCCACTGCGGCAGGTCGTTCAGCGGATCGCCGCCTCCCCTGGGACAGAATAACTGCTCCGGTGTCTGTTCCTCCCCGCCCTCGCAAAAACGGTTGGACCAATCCTCGATCGTGGCGTCGAAATAGGCACCGCTGAGATCGATATCCCAGTGCTCACCAAGCAGGTAGGTCAGTTCGAACTCTATGCCCCTGGTCGCTACCTCGTCGGCGTTGACCACCGCCCCCTGGAACAGGCCTTCCAGCGGTGCGAGCGCAACCACATTGCCCGGCTGGGTAAGCTGGTGATCGTGGAACTCCTGGTAGAAAACGTCCACCGCAAAGCGCAGGGTGTCGTCAAGGACAGTGCCCTTGAGTCCTATTTCATAAGCCGTTGAAACCTCTTCTTTGATAGGCACCACATCTTCCGCCGCCGCGACCTGCACCGGGAACATATCCCCAAACGGCAATACAGCGGAGGTCAGGGTATTGAATCCGCCCTGCTTGTAGGCGTTGTCTATCGCCAGGTACGCGTTGAGCGTATCCGTGATGTAGTACTGCAGTTTCACGCTCCAGGAGACATGATCGAAATCCACCGAATCATCAATCGCGCCGGCGAAGGTCAGGAAGCCGACATTGGAATCCAGCGCGGATTCGTTGTAATCATAGCGAGCGCCGAGGGATAAATCCCACTGGGAATTGATGTGCAGCGTGCCATTGGCATAGGCGGCGTAGCCATCGGTGGTGCCTTTCGCATCCTGCGTCACTTCAATACCGGTAAGCGTCACCACGGTATCGCTTACAGCCTTCGAGTGCAGGTAGTATAAACCCGTCAGGTAACTGACGCGCTCCCCCTCGCTGGAATAGCGCAGCTCGAAGGTGGTCAGATCCGTGTCCAGGCCGATTTTGAATAAGCCAAGACCGCCGGGATAGGGTTCGCGGTTATCGTCAGACTGGCTATCGTAGCTCTGGTAAAAGGCGATGCCGTCGATCTGTGAGGTTTCGTCACCCCACTGCAGGTGCAGATTGGTATCCTTGATATCACCCGTGACCGTGCTGCGAAAATCCCCGTAGTTCTGGCGGTCCCTGAAACTGTTGTATTCGGCGGGCACCGTATTGCTGCCGCCGGTCCCCGGCACCAGACCATCGTAGTTGAAAGGCTCCTGGTGCTGGGTGATGTCCTGGTAGTTCACTGTCCAGTTGACGTCCATACTTTCGTCAACCTGCCACAGCATGCGCGAACGCCAGGCCTGAACATCCTGGCCACCGGTGGCATCGTCACGCGCCGCGGGGTTTTCCATGCTGATATACCCGTCCGAATCGGCGTAAACAGCAGCGAGCCTGAACGCCAGTTTATCTTGGATCACCGGGATGTTCACCGCGCCACGCGTATCCACCCTGCCTTCACCGTTGCTGTCCCATTCAGAGTAAGTCCCTTCGACATAGCCGTGATAGCCATCAAAGTTCGGAGCGCGGGTGGTGATATTGTACGCACCTCCGGGTGCATTCTGGCCGTACAGTGTTCCCTGCGGTCCGCGCAGCAATTCCAGGCGCTCGATATCCACCATCGTGGTAAAGACCGCGCCGATCTGCGATTGCGCCACCTGGTCCACGAAAACTGTGACGCTCTGCGGCTGGCCCAGCGCGAAGTAGCCAGGTCCCACACCGCGCAGGCGGATCGCAGCGGCCTGTAGACCACTGTTCAGTGCGATGCCCGGTGTGAGCTGCGCGGTTTCCACAAAATCGAACAGGTTCAACGCGCTGATTTCTTCACCGCTGACGACCGCTATGGAGATCGGCACGTCCTGCACGTTTTCACTGCGCTTCTCAGCAGTGACGATGACTTCCTCGAGCATCCGATTGGTATCCGCATTGGCGGCGGCTGCCAGCGCGAGCGCTGCAAGGACACCGCGGGCTATTGCTGTTGTGCTTGATGAGGACACGGTGAGACTCCGTTTACAGGGATATTATGCGTTATTGATTGGGGTGCCTTTACACTGTGCGCAGCTTCAGTACCTCTGCGGTTTCCGCGCGCACCCGCGCGGACAGCGCGGCATCGGTTTTCAGATTGTGCCCGTAGGAGGGGATCATCTCCTTGAGCTTCGGCACCCAGTGACCGACCAGTTGCTCATGAAAGCAGTTCTCCAGCATGTGCGTCATGATCCAGACGGCCGTGGATGCGCCGGGTGACGCGCCAAGGAGAGCGACAATCGACGAATCAGCGGAATGCACAATCTCGGTACCGAACTCGAGTTTGCCGGTATGCGCCTTGTCCTTGCGTATAATCTGCACACGCTGTCCGGCGACCGCCAGTTCCCAGTCTGCGGGCTCCATTTGGGGATAGAACTCGCGCAGTGCGTCAAAGCGATGGGAGGAACTCTGCAGTACCTGCCCGACCAGGTATTCCTCCAGCGGAAAATTGTCGCGCGCGACCGCGAGCAGCGGAAGTATATTGTCCGGACGCACCGACCTCGGCAAATCCAGCAGCGAACCGTGCTTGAGGAAGCGGGTGGAGAAGCCGGCATAAGGGCCGAACAGTAACCAGCGTTTATTGTCGATGATACGCGTATCGAGGTGCGGCACGGACATGGGCGGCGAACCCGTGGCCGCCATGCCATAGACCTTGGCGGCGTGGCGCTCGGCGACTTCCGGCCTGCCGCACCGCAGCCAGACGCCGCTTACCGGGAAACCGCCGTAGCCTTTGGCCTCCACAATCCCGG